>DASVZA010000045.1:0-12318 GCA_036391875.1 Parasulfuritortus sp. | reverse complement strand
TGGGGCTCGGTGGCATCGCCATCGCCTTCCTCATCAACACCGTCGCCGTCCACGTCCTCAAGTTCATCCCCGAAGACGACTTCAAGGACATCGAGCTCGCCAAGCACTGATCAGCACAAACCCAGGACAGCCGGGATATCGACATGAAAAGTCGGTTCACCCGGCTGGATCGGCTTCGTAATGGCTCGTTTCGATATTTCCGCTATCCCTGCGTTCTTGTTTCCGATTAGGGCGTGTTCCCCCTGACGGGGAGGCGCGAACTCGGCGAACTTTGCTCCCTAGACTACGAAGAGCGGCCTGCGGGGTTAGACGCAGGCCGTCCTGTTCCTTGGCGCTAGGACTCGGCCTCGGCCCGGCCGAATTCCAACAGCAGCTGATGCAGCTCGTCCTGATGTAGACAGGCGATGCGTTCCAGTTTTTCCTCACCCGCCGGCAACAGGTGGATCTCAACCATCCGCCGATCCAGACGCCCCGGACGACGTTCCACCAAACCAAGCTTTTCGCATCGATCGACCAAAGCCACCACGCCGTGGTGCTTGGCTTGCAGACGCTCGGCCAACTCGCCGATGTAGGCCCAGTCCCGGTCAGGGGATCCGCGCACATGAAGCAGTAGCTGGTATTGCAGCGGAGTCAGTCCTTGGGTTTGGCAGATACGTTCGCTGACCCGCAAGAAGCAGCGCAATTTATGCCGGAAACGGGACAGGCGCACGTAATCCGCTTTGCATAGTTCCGTCGATGAAGGTCTGGAGGCGTTTGACATGTCGAAAATGGTGGTCTAGCAATAAATATCACAACGTGATGTTTGTGCGGGGTGACGATGATACCCTGGGCAATCCGCCCGGCATTCTTGAAAGGAGCCGAAACATGAAATTGAGCACGATTTCCCATCTGCCGCTTTCCGCCGACCAGGGCTGGCCAGAAATCGAACGCGCCCACCCCCACCTGGTGAAGCTGTATGCCCTCATCGTATTGCCCTTGTCACTGTTGCCCCCGGCCATGCTGTATTACGCCGGTACCCAATATCCTGACTCATTTCTGCACCAGGCTGCGAACAAGAACTGGGGAGAGGTTGCCGCGGCCTTCTTCCTGACCGAACTGTTCACTTTGCTGGCTATGGGCTGGCTCATCAAGCAGGTGGCTGAAACCAATAATCTGCGCATCGACTACCACGATTCGTTTCTTCTAGCCGGCATTGCTCCTATTCCCCTGTGGCTATCCTCACTGGGTTTATTCGCCCCCAGCCTGGGTTTCAACGCGGTCCTTTCCCTGATCGCCCTGGGGCTGTCCTGCGGCGTGATCTACCATGGCATCGAGGGGCTGTGCCACACACACGAGGATGTGACTGCCGCGGGTATTGTACATACGGTGATCGGCGCCGGACTCATCGCCTGGGCTCTGCTGCTGATGTGGGTGCTGCCGTTGTAGGCCTTCCACTCGGCGTGAGGGTGCGCGAACTGGCCCGTGTTCCGAAAATGGCACCCTCCCGCCATGCCGGCCGTCATCATGGCGGCAGGTGGCCAAAAACGGAAAGGGGGCAGCCACGACCACGTGGAGCCTCCATGCCACACCAACGCCCGATGTCCTACCGCCCGGAAACGATCTTCTTTGCCAAGCTACGCAAGGAGATCAGGGCTTCATCCAGAACATCCTCGTCGTGATGAAGCGAATAACCAACATAGGCTGGCATAGTGAAGGTCGGGCTTCCTTCAACACGCCACAACTGGCCCTGCTCGATCAATTCCCGAGTGATACGCCAGGGAAAATAGCCGGACCCTCCGCAATGCAGAATTTGTTGCATCACCAGCCAGCCGATGTTCGCGGTGACGGCCGGGGGCGGAATTTCAGGGAACGCCATGGTGAATTGCGCCTGGAATTCCGGTCCCCAGTCCATGTGAATGTAACCTGTATCTGGCCACGCTCTGGCCGGTTCCGTAGACACCAGAACCAGCACCTCGTCGAATAGCCGCTCTATTCCAAGGCCAGGGCGGGCTTCCGGGGTATACATCACCCCGATGTCCACCATGCCTTGCAGGAGCCCCTGCTTGATGTCGTCCTCGAAGCCGACCTCCAGCCTTAACGAGATATCCGGGTAGGCCGCCCTCATATGCGCGACCCACTGCGGCAAGAAGCTGTCCCAAAGCGCTATCCGCCCCCTCAAAGTAAGGCTTCCCCGAAATCCCGCCGGAAGGCCCACATCATGCCGGGCCTGCTCGAGGGTTCGAACGAGGCTGTTGGCATGGCGCAAGAATCGGTGGCCGGCCTGGGTCAGGTCTGCGCCCCCTTTCCCTCTCCGGAACAGAAGAACGCCCAAGCGGCTTTCCAAAGCCTGGATACGGGCGCTGACCGTCGATTGCGTGACGTGCAGACGCAGGGCCGCCGAACTGAAATTTCCGGACGCCGCTACGGCAAGAAAGGTACGTGCGAATTCGATATCCATACATGTCTCAATCCATGGTTCACGCCACACCGTGTCGCCGGCACGCTGGTTGATAGTTGTAGCGAGATTGATGAAGGGCTGGCTGACGCCGCGCAGGGAATTGCCGAAACTGCCGAGGTTGGCAAACACACCGCCGAGATTGACGCGTTCCTGGCGCAGACCGCCCTGCCTCGCCACCCTGTCTGGAAACTTCCGACTCGGCCTGGGCGCCCCGCACGGGTAGCCCGGCCCTCTCCCGTTTCTGTTGCGCGATATTGATCCCAGCCTCGTTGAGAGCACATCCCAGGTTGGTGAAGAACATGGTGTCCCCTGTTGAACGCCCGAGCGCGCAGAACCGAAACGGAACTCCCCCCGCTGCGGCTGACACGGCGATGGCTGGCCGAGACCGAAAGGCAATCGGTACTACGTTCGCAAAACTCGAGCGGCATGCGGCGCACTTCGAAAGGTCCGATTCCATTGGGCCGTACCCGAATCCCATGCTGTCCGAAAAAGGCCCCCCGACCAGCTCCTCATTCGACGCCACCCGCCTTCATGGCACGGAAACGCCTCGACCAAAGTGCGCCATACGAACCGCTCATCCACGGCATTCATCTTAAGAGACCGGCGGCACCATGCAATTGACGACGGTCAATTGCCGGCCCAGTCACCAGAGGAATCGCCATGCAGCCATGGCCGCCGACCGGCACTGCGCCGGCGCGGTGCGGTGGACGACCAGTGCGGCTTCAGGCGTGGCGCTTGCGCACGATCTGGTAGCTGCGGCCGAGATACCAGACCGGCGCGCTCCAGATGTGTACCAGGCGGGTGAAGGGAAACAGGAGAAATATCGTAAGGCCGAGGAACAGGTGGGCCTTGTAGACCCAGGGAACGGACGAAACGATGGCGGCGGCGTCCGGCCGGAAGGTCACGATGCGCTGGGCCCAGTCGCTCAGCAGGATCATCAGCGAGCCGTCCATGTGGTGCGCAGAGAAGAAGATGGTGAAGAGCCCGAGCAGGAGCTGCAGGTACAGGATCAGCAGGATCGGAATGTCCATCTGCGAGCTTTGTGCGCGTACGCGCGGGTTGCCCAGCCGGCGCTGAAGGAGGATCGTGCCCCCCGCCAGGGCACACAGGCCGGCCAGGCCGCCGGAGACCATCGCCAGTACCTGCTTGGAGGCGGGGGTGAGGCCCAGGTAGGGGTACAGGAAATGCGGCATCAGGAGGCCGACGAGATGGCCGAAGAACAGGAACAGCACACCGATGTGGAACAGATTGTTGCCCAGCCGGAAACGCGGCGTGTTGTCGACGATCTGGCTGGAGTTGGTCTTCCAGGTGTACTGGCTCATGTCGAAGCGGACCAGGCTGCCCACCAGGAATACTGTGCCGGCCAGATACGGGTAGTAGCCGAACAGCAGATTGTCGAGATAGTCCATGGCTGCCTCCTCTTAGCGGCTGGCCGCATCGTGCCAGCGTATCGGGCTCGGTTCCGCCCTGCCGCAGCCGGCAGCCGGTCCGAAGGTGACCGGCGCCTCGTCCCACGCCCGGTCGAGGGCCTGGGCGGTGTCGTCGGGCGGCTCGGCGGCTAGGCGCGCGCACAGTTCATCGTCGGCCGGATCCAAGCCGGCGAGGCGCACCAGCGGAGCGAGCAGCACAGAGTACGGGTTGTCGTCCGCGACGAGGCGGGCGTGCAGCATCTGGATCAGGTGGCCTGTGTCGCCCAGCCAGGCGAGTGCCTGATCCGCGGCCAGGGTGGACAGGAATTCCAGGAACAGGGGCAGGTAGTCCGGCAGTTCGGGAACGGCAATGGCGAAGCCGGCATCCCGGTAGACCTCAAGGAGTTCGATCATGGCCGTGCCCCGGTCGCGCGACTCGCCGTGGACGTGCTCGAACAAATGGAGGGAACGGGCGCGGCCGTGGTCGAAGGTTTCGACGTAGGCGGCCTGGGCATCGAGCAGATCGGCCGCGCGCAGCCGTGAGACGAACGCCGCGATGCCGGCACGCTCAGCCGCCTCGAGCAAGCTGTCCAGCTCGAGCGCCTCGATCAGTTCGCCACCGTGTTCCTGGACCGCCTGGTCGGGGTAATGCAGCAGGATCGCAAGTATCTTGAAGATCGGCATGGCAGTACCCTCACTTCTCGTCGCCGTGGGTGCCGGTCTCGACGCGAACCGGCACGGGGAACTTGCGCCGGCGGGGATTCTTCGAGCCGAACAGGTTGGTCGGGTTGACGCCGGTGGTGTTGCAGCCGTCGCCGAAACTGAAGCCGCAGCCGCTGCGCTCGCCGTAGGCGTCGTCGGTGGACAGTTCGCGGTGGTTGGTGGGGATGACGAAGCGATCCTCGTAGTTGGCGATCGCCATCACCCGGTACATCTCCTCCACCTGGGCCTCGGCCAGGCCGACCCGTTCCAGGACGGCGGTATTGGCGACGCCGTCCACGCCCTGGCTGCGCTTGTAGATGCGCATGGCGAACATGCGCTCGAGGGCCTCGACCACCGGGGCCTCGTTGCCTGCGGTCAACAGGTTGGCGAGGTAGCGGACCGGGATGCGCAGCGAGCGCACGTCGGGGATATCGCCGTCGAAAGCGATTTGGCCCTTGTCCACCGCGGCGCTGATCGAGGACAGCGGCGGCACGTACCAGACCATGGGCAGCGTCCGGTACTCGGGGTGGAGCGGGAAGGCGACCTTCCAGTCCATCGCCATCCTGTACACAGGCGACCGCTTCGCGGCCTCCAGCCAGGAATCCGGCACCCCGTCGCGGCGGGCCTGGGCGATGACCTCCGGGTCGTCCGGGTCGAGGAAGACGTCAAGTTGCGCCTGGTACAGGTCCGCCTCGTTCGCCACCGACGCTGCCTCCTTGATCCGGTCCGCGTCGTAGAGCAGGACACCCAGGTAGCGGATTCGCCCGACGCAGGTTTCCGAGCAGACGGTGGGCTGGCCCGACTCGATGCGCGGGTAGCAGAAGATGCATTTCTCGGACTTGCCCGACTGCCAGTTGTAATAGATCTTCTTGTAGGGGCAGCCCGAGATGCACATGCGCCAGCCGCGGCACTTGTCCTGGTCGATCAGCACGATGCCGTCCTCTTCCCGCTTGTAGATGGCGCCGGACGGACAACTCGCGACGCAGGTCGGGTTCAGGCAGTGCTCGCACAGGCGCGGCAGGTACATCATGAAGGTGTTCTCGAACTGGCCGAAGATCTCCTTCTCGATTTCGCGGAAGTTGTAGTCCTTGGCGCGCTTCTCGAATTCGCCGCCCAGGATCTCCTCCCAGTTCGGCCCCCATTCGATCTTGTCCATGGGCTTGCCGGTCAGGGCCGAATACGGCTTGGCCGTGGGCTGCGCCTTGGAATCGGGCGCATTGTGCAGGCGCTGGTAGTCGAAGTTGAACGGCTCGTAGTATTCGTCGATCTGGGGCAGATGCGGATTGGCGAAGACCTTGGCCAGCACCTGCCATTTGTTGCCCTGTTTCGGTTCCAGCTTTTCGCCGTCCTTGCCGGCCCGCCGCCAGCCGCCCTTCCAGCGTTCCTGGTCCTCCCACGCCTTGGGGTAGCCGATGCCGGGCTTGGTCTCGACGTTGTTGAACCAGGCGTATTCCATGCCTTCCCGCGAGGTCCAGACGTTCTTGCAGGTCACCGAGCAGGTATGGCAGCCGATGCACTTGTCCAGGTTCAGGACCATGCCGATTTGCGCGCGCACTCTCATCGCCGATACTCCTGTGCCAGGATGCTCTCGTCGTCGCCTTCCAGCCAGTTGACCTCGGCCATCTTGCGCACGATGACGAACTGGTCGCGGTTGGACCCGACCGTCCCGTAGTAGTTGAAGCCGTAGCTCAGCTGGGCGTAGCCGCCGATCATGTGGGTGGGCTTCGGCACCACCCGGGTGACCGAGTTGTGGATGCCGCCGCGCGCCCCGGTGATCTCGGAGCCCGGCGTGTTCACGATCCGCTCCTGGGCGTGGTACATCATCGCCATCCCGGCCGGTATGCGCTGGGAGACGACAGCACGCGCCACCAGCGCGCCGTTGCGGTTGAACACCTCGATCCAGTCGTTGTCGACGATGCCGGCCGTCCTGGCGTCGGTCTCGGACAGCCAGACGATCGGGCCGCCGCGCGACAGCGTGAGCATGATCAGGTTGTCGGTGTAGGTGCTGTGGATGCCCCATTTCTGGTGCGGGGTGATCCAGTTGAGCGCGATCTCCCGGTTGCCGTTGGACCGCCGCTCGAACAGCGGCTCGATGTCGCGGGTGTCGATCGGCGGCCGATAGGTGGCGAAACCCTCGCCGAAGGCCCGCATCCACGGGTGGTCCTGGTACGCCTGCTGCCGGCCGGTCAGGGTCCGCCACGGGATCAGTTCGTGGACGTTGGTCCAGCCGGCGTTGTAGCTCACCTGTTCGGATTCGATGCCGGACCAGGTCGGCGAGGAGATGATCTTGCGCGGCTGGGCCTGGATGTCGCGGAAACGTATCCGCTCGTCCTCCTTGTGGCGGGCCAGGTGGGCGTGCTCCCGGCCGGTGGCCTTCGACAGGGCCTCCCAGGCCTTGACCGCGACCCGGCCGTTGGTTTCCGGCGCCAATTCCATGATGGTGTCGGCGGCCTGGATGGCGGTCTCGAGTTTCGGCCGTCCCCGGCTGGCGTCGCCGCTGTGGTGGCGTCCATGCAGGGCACCCAGGTCATCGACCTCGTCCTTGGTGTTCCAGGCGATGCCCTTGCCGCCGTTGCCCAGTTCCTCCAGCAGCGGCCCCACCGAGGTGAAGCGCTCGAAGGTGGCCGGATAGTCGCGCTCGACCACCATGATGTTGGGCATGGTCTTGCCCGGCACCGGCTCGCACTCGCCGCGCCGCCAGTCCGCCGCGTCGTAGGGCTGGCCCAGCTCGCCCGGGGTGTCGTGCAGCAGCGGCTGGGTGACGATGTCCTGCTCGACGCTGAGATGGCCCTGGGCGACGCGCGAGAAGGTCTCCGCGATGCCCTTGAATATGTCCCAGTCGCTGCGCGATTCCCAGGCCGGGTTGACGGCCTCCGAGAGCGGGTGGATGAAGGGATGCATGTCCGAGGTGTTGAGGTCGTCCTTCTCGTACCAGGTCGCGGTGGGCAGGACGATGTCGGAGTAGAGGCCGGTGGTGGACATGCGGAAGTCCAGCGTCACCAAAAGGTCCAGCTTGCCGCGCGGAGCCTGCTCATGCCAGACCACGTCCTGCGGCCGGGTGCCGTCCTCGGTGCCCAGTTCCACGCTCTGCACGCCGTCGCCGGAGCCGAGCAGATGGCGCAGGAAATACTCGTGGCCCTTGCCGCTCGACCCCAGCAGGTTGGAGCGCCAGACGAACATGTTGCGGGGAAAATTGGCCGGGTTGTCGGGGTCCTCGCAACTGAGCTTCAACCGGCCGCTCTTCAGTTCCTCGACCACATGACGCTTCGGATCCCGTCCGGCGGCGGCCGCCTCCCTGGCCACGGCCAGGGGATTGCGCTCCAGTTGCGGCGCCGAAGGCAGCCAGCCCATGCGCTCGGCCCGGACGTTGCAGTCGATCAGGCTCATCTGCCAGTCGGCCGGATCGGCCAGCGGGGAAACCAGGCCGGCGACCGTCTGGGTCGCGTAGCGCCACTGGTCGGTGTGGGCGTAGAAGAACGAGGTGCCGTTCATGTGGCGCGGCGGCCGCACCCAGTCCAGGGCGAAGGCCACCGGCTGCCAGCCGGTCTGGGGACGCAGCTTCTCCTGGCCGACGTAGTGGGCCCAGCCGCCGCCCGACTGGCCGACACAGCCGCACAGCATCAGCATGTTGATGATGCCGCGATAGGCCATGTCCATGTGGTACCAGTGGTTAAGGCCGGCGCCCAGGATCACCATCGAGCGGCCGCGGGTCTTGGCCGCCGTCCTGGCGAATTCCCGGGCCGTCTCGATGACCTTGGTCCGGTCGACCCCGGTGATCCGTTCCTGCCAGGCCGGCGTATAGGGCTGGTCGTCGCCGAAGCTCTTGGCCGCGCCCGGGTCGTCCAGGCCGCGGTCCAGGCCGTAATGGGCCAGCATCAGGTCGTAGACGGTGGCGACCAGCGCCTCTTCGCCGCCGGCGAGGGAAAGCCGCCGGACCGGCACCCGGCGCGCGAGGACGCTGTCGTGTTCGGTGTGGCGGAAGTGCTGGTGCGGCGTGCCGCCGAAGTACGGGAACAGCACCTCCTCCACCGCATCGCGCCCGGCGATGAGCGACAGCCGAAGCTGCACCGCCGCGCCGGCGGCGCCCTCCTTTTCCTCCAGGTTCCAGCGTCCGCTGCCGTCCCAGCGGAAGCCGATGGACCCCTGCGGCGCCACGACTTCATCGGTCAGTTCGTCGAGCGCCACGGTCTTCCAGTCCGGGTGTTCGGCCTGGCCCAGTCCGCCGACGAAGTCGGCGGCACGCAGGAAGCGGCCCGGCGTGAGGCCCTTCGGACCGCGCTCGAGCCGGACCAGGAAAGGCAGGTCCGTGTAGCGCCGGCAATAGTCGAGGAAGTAATCGTCGGGCCGATCCAGGTGGAACTCGCGCAGGATGACGTGGCCCATGGCCATGGCCAGCGCCGCGTCGGTGCCCTGCTTGGGCGCGAGCCAGACGTCGGCGAACTTGGTCGCCTCGGCGTAGTCGGGCGACACCACGGCGATCTTGGTGCCGTTGTAGCGCGACTCGGTCATGAAATGGGCGTCCGGGGTGCGGGTCTGCGGGACGTTGGAGCCCCACAGGATGATGAACTTGGCGTTGTACCAGTCGGCCGCCTCCGGCACGTCGGTCTGCTCGCCCCAGGTCATCGGCGAACTCGGCGGCAGGTCGCAGTACCAGTCGTAGAACGACAGGCATACGCCGCCGATCAGCGACAGGTAGCGGGTCCCGGCGGCATACGAGATCATCGACATGGCCGGGATGGGGGAAAAGCCCACCACCCGGTCGGGGCCGTATTTCTTGATGGTGTAGACGTTGGCGGCGGCGATGAGCTCGTTGACCTCGTCCCACTCGCTGCGCACCAGCCCACCCAGGCCCCGGCGCGACTTGTAGCTCTGGCTTTTCTCCGGGTCCTCTACGATCGAGGCCCAGGCATCAACCGGATCGGCGTGGGTCTGGCGCGCCGCGCGCCACAGCTTGAGCAGCCGGCCACGGATCATCGGGTACTTCAGGCGGTTCGCGCTGTACAGGTACCAGGAGTAGCTCGCCCCCCGTGGGCAGCCGCGCGGCTCGTGGTTTGGCATGTCCGGGCGGGTGCGCGGGTAGTCGGTCTGCTGCGTTTCCCAGGTGACCAGGCCGTCCTTGACGTAGATCTTCCAGCTGCAGGAGCCGGTGCAGTTCACGCCGTGGGTCGAGCGGACGATCTTGTCGTGCTGCCAGCGCTGGCGGTAGGATTTTTCCCAGGAACGGTCTTCCAGCGTGGTCTGGCCGTGGCCCTCGGCGAAGTGGTCCTGTACCTTGCGAAAAAACAGCAAACGGTCGAGAAAATGGCTCATCACACCTCCTCAGCAACGCGCATGGCTGCACTCTCGGCAGCCTTGGATCGGCAACCTGCCGGCCTCGATTGCAGGCCGGCATTTTTCAGTCGCCCCGAGTGCCCCGGCCGAAAGCCGGATCTCGGAAGCGGATGGACCATGCCCAACGGGATCGGGCCCCGCACTCCTCTAACTACTGCCGGCAGCCGGCGAAATCCCGCTCGCCCCGCTCGTCTGCCCGGCGACTCCATGCCGTGTCGCATACAGCAGCGCCGTGAACAGCAGGCTGATCACCGCCAGCGCGACGTAGACCAGATAGCCGCGGGCATAGCCGATTGATCCCATCGACCCGGCAATAGTTCCAAGCATCGGCGGAACGGCGAAGCCGCCGAGGGCACCCAGCCCGCCTACCCAGCCGGCCGTCCCGCCCACCGCATCGGGCACATACAGGGGAACCAGCTTGAAGACGGCCGCGTTGTTCACGCCCATCCCGGCCGCGACAAGCCCCTCTCCGGCCACCGTGACCCAGAATGTACCGGACAGGCTCATGCACAAGGCGCCCACCAACAGGATCAGCAAGGCCGCCACCGAGACGATCTCGCCGCCAAAACGATCCGACCAACTCCCGCCCGGGACCCGTATCAGGGAAGCGAAGAGGGAAAATCCCGCTGTCAATCCGACCGCAACGACATGGGAAGCGCCGTAGAAGCTCTGCCAGAAATTCGGCAGCCATGCGGTGAGCGCCAGGAAACCGCCGAAAGTGGTGAAGTAGAGGACTACCAAGGGCCAGGTCCGCCAGCTCATCGCCGAATCCCGCAGGGTCTTGATGACGCTGTCCGCCGGGAACAACTCCTGCCCTTGCTCCTGGGCGAACCGCTTGGCCTCCGCCGGCGGGATCTGGCGACGACGAAGCTGGAAATAAGGTGCGTTGTAGCCGATGGCGAGGTACAGGACGATCCCGGCCAGGACGATCGCCAGCGAGACCAGATACCCCATCCACAGCCCGCCCCAGGCGATGATCAATGGAAGGATGAGCGCCACGAGACCCGGGGAGGTGTTGCCGAAGCCCGCATATGCCGCGAGCGCACGCCCTTGTCGATGCCTTGGATACCAATAGGAAACCTGTCCTATGCCAACTGAGAAAGTTGCGATGCCGCAGCCTCCGAGGGCGCCGAAGAATAGCAGCCAGGGGAAACTTTCCTGGGTGAGATGATCCGGGTAGAGGGTCAAGAGCATCCAGTAGAGGCCCGCGATCCCGATGACCGAAGCGACCAACAGAATCACGAACGGAAGCTTGCCGCCGTTCCGGTCTACCCACGCGCCGAAAGGGATCCGCAGCAACGATCCTGTAAGCATCGGTATGGCGACCAGGAATCCTACTTGGCCGGGCGTCAACTGCATTACTTTGATGAAATCAAATGCCGTTGGTCCAAACAGCGACACCGCTCCGAAACCAATGAAGAACCCCGCAGTCGCACCGATCAAGGATTTTGTCGCGTCCCCATGCACACCTACCGAAGGTTGATTTCGGGTGGACATAGCCGACTTGCTCCTCCTGCTTTGGAACTATTTAACTTATCAGGGCGTGAATACGTGCCTGCAACCAAACTAGGCAGGGGACATGGCAATGTCAAGCAAGCCGAATCCCAACCTGGGCGCTCAATGACGCGCATCAAGTTTTTTCTCCGTCCTAGTGAAGAGCCATCATCGCTGGCCATCTTCCGCCCGAAATTCAGAAGCGGGGAAACCGGCACCCCACCACCGCAGATTGGAGCAAGCGCATCTTTCCCGCATTGGCCGAGCCGCGCAGTCGGCGACAGCAATCCGCATGCCAAGCATGGAAAGTGGCAGTTAACCAAGATCAAGGCTCCAGCAGCGGATTACCTATATTTTTCAGGCACAGTCGATTAATCACTCCAGGCAAGAGAGCCTGGCTCCTTCCGCATCGAGAATCTGAAATGACATTACCGCTTAGCTCATCCTGGCTGATCGACCGCTACAACCGTCGGGTGGACTACCTGCGGGTTTCAGTCACCGACCGCTGCGACATGCGCTGTTCGTACTGCATGCCGAAGCGCTTCACGGACTACGAGGACCCGGCCGACTGGCTGACCTTCGACGAGCTGACCCGGGTGGTCGGCGCCTTCGCCGGATTGGGCGTGCGACGGGTCCGGCTGACCGGCGGCGAGCCGCTGCTGCGCCGCAATCTGGCCGAACTGGTCGGCCGCATCGCGGCCCTGCCGGGCATCGAGGACATCGCCCTGTCCAGCAACGGCAGCCGGCTCGACCGGCAGGCCGAGGCCCTGGTCCGGGCCGGCCTCAAGCGGGTCAACATCAGCCTCGATTCGCTCGACCAGGGCTGCATCGAGCAGATCACCGGGCGGGATACGCTCGACTCGGTGCTGAGCGGCATCCGGGCGGCGGAAACCGCCGGCCTCGCGCCGATCAAGATCAACATGGTGGTCATGAACGGCGTCAACG
>DASVZA010000044.1:0-180932 GCA_036391875.1 Parasulfuritortus sp. | reverse complement strand
GTGGTTTAAGTCGCACGCCTGGAAAGTGTGTGTAGGTTAATAGCCTACCGCGGGTTCGAATCCCGCCCTCTCCGCCAGGTTCCAGCAAAGCCCGATTTTGTAGTCCGATCAACAGGTTGGCAAAGTCGGGCTTTGGCTTTTCTGCAGGCGCCGATGCGTAGGCAAATGCTTGATCCGGCCGGCTAGACAATCGGAAATCTTATGTAGAGGTGGCCGGAGGCCGGAACTCTTCTACACTGACACCTCATGATCCCGTCCTCCAGCCGACGCACGTGGGTTTTCCTCATCCTGAGTTCGATCGCCCTTTGGGGCCCGGACCTGGTGGTGCCATCGGCTTGGCAACACCAGCCGGCCTATTTGCTCGTTTCCAATGTATACCAGTCTTTTCTGGTCGTCGCAGGCTTCTGGTTCGGGCCGGCGATATGCCGGGCCATGGTCGTCGGCGAAGTCAAGGCCGGCCCCGTGCATGACGCCATCTGCCAGGCGCTGGATGAAATCGGCCGTGATCGATCCATTAGGCGATTGCCCGTCACGCTGTTCGAGCACCCGCAGCCTTTCATCCTGACGGCCGGCATGCTGCCGAGCCGGTGCGAGATTTTTATTTCCACCGAATTGGCCCGCCGCCTGGGGCCGGATGGGCTGAGCTTTCAGATTGCCCGGGCCACGGCGCATGGTTTGCTGCCCCAACGTTTGGTCGCATTGATTCCAGTGCTGTTGTTGACTGTACTGTTCCCCGATGGTTTCAATTGGACAACATTGATGTATTCGGCCATTTTCCTGGTCGCCTGGCTCGCAATGCATTGGTTTTTCGAACTGCAGGCCGATCGCCAGGCGGCCCGGATGCTGGGCGTGGATGCGTCCGTAGGGTTGGCCGAACTACTCGCGGCAACGGGTGGCATGGCGGGCAAACTTTCCATGCATCCACCCTTGCGATGGCGGGTGCATGCAATTTCGATGCGGCCTAAGTAGCCGACTCCGGAGCGGTTGGGCTAGTTCGCGCGGTTTGTTTGTTGAGTGTGGCCAATCTTGAAGCAAGTTTATGGCCGATGCTAATCAGCGGTTTTTCGATAAATAGCATGCTGAGAGTGGCACAAGACAGGGCGGCAATAAGGTTGAGCGGAAAGCTTTGCAGAATGCCCATACTGCCGACAGTCGAGGTGTTCCATACCAGGAAGAGTTGTTGCCACAGATAAATACTGTACGAGAGCCGGCCGATCAGCTTGAAAACAGGGGTTTCGAGTAGGTAGGAGAGTATCTGGTTGCCGTTGATCATGGTGCCCAGTATCAGCATCGGTATGGCTATGGCCTTAATCGTCAACAACATGAAATCTATTTTCCAGTCATAGATCGGGACGATGGCAAAAGCGATGAGGAAGATCACCAAGCTTGGAATTACTATCGGATATCGCAAGAAGTTTTCCAGCCGAGTCCGCCACGTGGTATCCCCATAAAGTAACGCGATGACTACGCCCCAAACGATGTTGTCCACCTGGATATCGGTGCGCCCCCAAAATACTGCTGGGACCGAGCCGGTAATCTGAAACTTGAAATCGAGGGCTCGCCACAAGGCCAGCATCAATGCGGCAGCGACTGTGGCTCCAATCCGTCTGTTCAAAGTGGCGAGTGCGAGAAACGCGACAGGCCAGATGAAATAGAAATGTTCTTCGACGGCCAGCGACCAGAAGTGGCCAAGATACCAGGTCCCCTTAGCGGTGGAATAGTTGGCGAAGAACAGAAAGGTGCTCAACCAGCGGCCGAGGCTAACTGGCAGGACACCTGACAATGCGAGGAGGCCAATGGTTGCGAGAAATACCAGCGATGCGGGAAGGATGCGGAAGGCACGCCGTAAGTAGAACGATCGCAGTGAGATTCGCCCGTGTTTCTTTTCGTCCGCAATGAGCCGGCTGGTGATGAGCAGGCCGCTTAATCCGAAAAAGATCTGGACGCCAAATAGGCCGATGTGCCGGGTCGAACTAAGGTCAACTTGCCACCCCTCAATGGATTGAAGGAAGCGGGCAATTGAGTCCGAGCCATGGGCAGCGATCACCAACAGAATAGCTATGGCTCGCCAGCCGTCGAGTGTGGGCAGATACGTTCCATCTCGAACTGCGCTGTTGTTTATCCTTTGGATGAAATTTCCCATTCTTTTCCTCCGCGTGTCTACTGCCGTACATGCCGAGCTTTAACGGCAAGGTTGGCTTAAATAGTGCGGGGCAGTCTACCGCGTTTCGGGTAGCCGAATTAATACTTCGTTGGAGGTCAGCGGACTGAAGCACCAAGACGTTTTACCCGTCTGGTTCATTCACCGAACCGGCAGAGGGCGCCTGGCAAGGCTCGGGCGGAGAGGTATACTGGCCTGGTGAATCCCCTGACTAACTTAACCCTGGTGTTTCTCTTGCTGTTGCCATCGTGCTTCGCGATTGCCGCCGACTCGGAGATAGGGCCGGAACAGGTGGCCGTGGTGGTCAACAGCGCCGATGCCAACAGCCTCAAGGTCGGCCGCTACTATCTGGCGGCACGCCATATTCCGAAAACCCACCTCATCGAGGTCAACATTCCGGGTAGGCCCAAGCGGCTCTCGGCGGCACGTTTTGCGCAAATCAAGGCTCAGATAGAGGCACGGCTCGATCCCTCGATTCAGGTAATCGTCCTGGTCTGGACCGCGCCCTATGCGGTCGAGTGCAATTCCATCACATCCGCTCTGTCGCTGGGTTTCGATGCGCAGCAATGCAAGTCGACCTGCAGTCCGGGCAAGCCCAGCCCCTATTACGACAGTCCGGCCACGCTACCGGGCCAGAGCGGTCTGCGCCTGGCCATGTTGTTGCCGGCCGACTCGGTCGAGCAGGCCAAGGCACTGATCGACCGCGGTGTGCTGAGCGGTTTCCGCGTCAACGAAGGTGGTGCCTATTTCCTGGTGACCTCGGATCGGGCGCGGGATTCACGCGTGGCCTTTTTCCCGAAATCGGGCCGCATGGCCTGGAAGCAACTGACGATATACAACCTGCATGCCGACTACATCGAGGACAGGCGCGACGTCATGATCTACGAGACCGGGCTGGTCAGGGTTCCCAAGCTGGAAACCCTGACTTTCCTACCGGGGGCATTGGCCGATCATCTGACTTCCTCGGGGGGGGATCTGCTGGGCAAGGGCCAGATGAGCAGCTTGAAATGGCTGGAGGCGGGGGCGACGGCGAGCTACGGTACGGTGTCCGAGCCGTGCAACTATTGGCAGAAATTCCCCAATCCCGCCGTCCTGCTCAAGTATTACTTGGCCGGTGAGACGGCAATCGAGGCATATTGGAAAAGCGTTGCCTGGCCGGCGCAAGGCCTGTTTATCGGCGAACCACTCGCGGCGCCGTATTGCCGTACGTGCGCGGCGCGTTATGAGCCGGCCCGAGCTGATGCAGGACCCAAAAACACGAAGCCTTAACCGGATCGCTTATCGTGATACGGGGGCGACATGCTGCCCTTGGGCCCGTTCCTCGGCGTAATCCATCACGGCGGTGCCGACCAACGCGACGAGTTGGGCCGGCTCCAGTCCGGCATGTTCGGCGTTGAACTCGGTTTGCAGCCAGCTTTCGGTACCCTGCCATGACCAGTCGGATTCGTGGCCCGGTTTCCAGGCGATGCTGAAAACGTATCGTTTTTGAAACGCGCCGTTCACGATGACGTTTGCGGTCGCATGCTCAGCGTCGATTTTTACGCTTTTGGGGTCCAAGGCGGCTTTGTGGTCGGATTCGCTGTTCACGTTTGGGTTCCTCGTCGTCTGTCCGATCCTGATTGGGCTTGTTTTAGGACTGCCTGCAATCCGCAGGGGTCAGTTCCGGAGTGCAGTGCGGCAGCGGCGGCCGGACCATAAAAAACGGGGCACAGGGCCCCGTATGAAATTTGGCTCGAAGTCGAGCCGATGGAGGAGACTCGAAAAAACTGCCGCCTGCGAAGGTGACATAGATCAGAGTCGGGCAAGGAGAAAAAGTTCGGCCAAAAAGATCAGAGGCCGGCTGGATCGTCAAAGATGATGCGGGACGGATCGCAGGCGCGGGGTAAAATGCCGGCCTTCAAGATTTGTTTTTTCTTTGCGATGACCGGTAACCCAACCCCCAAGTCTTTTCGAGACGATGTTCTGGACAGCCTCGTGGCCTCCTTTCCCGTATTCCGCGATGCCCAGCCGCTGGCCATAGGCATCCACAAAAAAATCCTCGAAAGAATGCCCGAACTGACCAAAGCTCAGGTCGGTCGTGCACTGAAGATCCATACCGGCTCGACCCGTTACCTCAAGGTCTTGTCGAATGCCGAACAGCGCTTCGACCTGGACGGCAATCCGGCCGGGGAGGTGACGGCCGAACAACGCGATGCCGCCACGAAATTGGTCAAGGATCGATTCAAGAAGGCCGCCGAGCGGCGCAAGGCGGAAGAGCAGACCAAGCAGCATCAAGCCAAGCTCCAGCAACTGGCCGAGAAGTTCAACAGCCGCTGATGAGTCTTCGGATCTAGCGGATATAGGCCTCGGTGGCGTAGCGACGCATCATGCGGTGGCTGTTGAAAAACGATGCGCTCTTGCAGATCGCGCCCTTCATCACCGCGATCCAGGCTGCCTGATCGTCCGCGTAGCCGTAATAAAGCGGCAGCACCACTTGTTCCAGCTTGTCATAGAGCGACGCAGCGTCGTTGCCGTTGCTGGTGGCGTCGCCCACTGCCCAGCCGGTCACGCCCTCGATGCAGCCCTCGATCCACCAGCCGTCCAGTACGCTCAATTGCGGCACGCCGTTGAAGGCGGCCTTCATGCCGCTGGTGCCTGATGCCTCCAAGGGCTTGAGCGGCGTGTTCAGCCAGACGTCGACACCGGAGACCATGGCCAGCGCCATGTCCATATCGTAGTTCGGCAGGTAGGCGATGCGGATCAGCGGGTTCAGTTCACGGATGTGCCGGTGCAGCGTTTCGACCAACTGCTTGCCGCCGTCGTCGCGGGGGTGGGCCTTGCCGGCCAGCACCACTTGGAATGGGCGTTGCTGGGCGATGGCCCGAATGCGGTCAAGATCGGAGAACAGCAGGTCGGCCCGCTTGTAGGCCGTCATGCGCCGGGCGAAGCCCAGGATCGGTATTTTCGGATGCAACTCGACACCGGTCAGTGCCTTGACCTTGCCGATCAGCAGGGTCTTGGCGGAGACATGGGCGTCCCAGATGGCGGCATCGGGGATCCGGTCGGCCCGCACCAGGAGTTCGGGTTCGTGGCCCCAGCCCGGCAGGTGTGCGTCGTATAGGCGTATGAAGCTGGGATGGGTCCAGGTGTAAGGGTGGACGCCGTTGGTGACCGCATGGACGTGATAGCCGGGGAAAAACTGGCGTGACACCTCGGCGTGGCGCTTGGCGACCCCGTTGACGTATTCGCTTAGGTTGAACGCCAGCCGGGTCATGTTCAGGGCGTCGTCGCCGGCCAGTCGTTTCAATGTGGCGAGGTCGACCAGCGCGTCGAGTACATCCTGCACGAGATCATAGGGGAACTTGTCGTGGCCTGCCTCGACCGGCGTGTGCGTGGTGAAATTGCACATCTCGCGCACGCGCAGGATGTCGTAAGGCGATTCGCCCTGGCGCACCTCCTCGGGCGGATAGGCGTGACGGCGCAGCAATTCCAGCGCCAGCAGTGCCGAATGGCCTTCGTTCATGTGGTATTGGCGGATGTTGAAGCCCAGGGCCTGCAGCATGCGGACACCGCCGATGCCGAGTACGATTTCCTGTTTCAGCCGGTAGCGGGCATCACCATCGTAAAGATGGTGCGTGATCTCGCGGTCGTCGGCGCGGTTCTCGTCCAGGTCGGTATCCAGCAGGATGACCGGCTCGCGACCATTCACCTGGCCTTTCAGCACGTACAGCCAGCCACGCACCCAGACTTCGCGCCCTTCGATGGGGACGGCGATCTTGGCATCCAACGGACTGGCGAAAAGATTGGGGTCCCAGGAGTCCGGATGTTCCACCTGCCGACCCTGGTCATCGATTTCCTGACGGAAGTAGCCGGCGCGACTGACCAGGCTCACGGCTACGAGCGGCAGTTCCAGATCGGCGCCGGAGCGGATCGTGTCGCCGGCCAGCACACCCAGGCCGCCCGCATAGGTGGGAATGTCGTTGCGCAGAGCGATCTCCATCGAGAAGTAGGCGATGCGCTCTTCGAGTATGAATTCGTTGTGCATTTCGTGCCCTCATGGCGGGACGTGTTCATTCGTTATAGCGATTGCCTCGTGTGAATTTGGGTTGCAGTTCGCATCGGTTGCGCCGAATCTGCCATCGTCGTCAGCCGCCTGACGCAAACTTGTCCCGCTTCGAATCCGTGCGGCCAAGTGAGACATCGCCGTTGATCGGCGGCGGGACAAGATGAGAGCGATCGAGATCGCTCTCTGAAGCTCACCTCAAAGCCGTGCAATCGGATCGATAGGGCTAATGAAACGGAGATGGGTTGGCCCGAATGGGCTATTTGGTATTGCATACCTGTTGGTTACGATCAAAACAGGACTAACAAGCGGCTTATTTAGCTCAAATTTCAGGGGAATGCCTTGGCGGATGTGACTGAACTCTATGCGGATTGTCTCAGGCATAAAGCTTTGCTCGAGGCGATTGCCGACAACTTCCCTCATCCTGCCTTCGTACTGACCTTGGATCGCCGCGTTATCTGGCACAACGACGCTGCCGCACCTCTCGGGCAGGCAGCCCCCGATGGAGGGGCCTGTCAAGGATTATGCTACGGCGCGCCTGAGCTATGCGGCAAGATCGGTTACCCATGTCCGCTGGAACATATCAATGCAGCCGGGCAGCCTCTGAAAGTGCTGCATGAACGGACGGGGGCCGACCGCAAGGTCAGGCATTTCGAACTGCTTTCTACTCCATTGCATACGGCCGATGGCGATCTCATCGGAGTAATCGGTGTGCTCAATGACGTCTCGGAATACCAGACCGCGCTGACCCTGTTACGGGAAAAGGATGCCAAGCTCCTGGAACTGGCGCGGCATGATTCGCTGACTGGGCTGGCCAATCGTGGACTGGCCATGGAACGTCTCGATTTTGCGATTCGACGGGCGCGGCGGAGCGGCCATCTGGTCGGCGTCATTTGCCTCGATCTGAATCAATTCAAGCAGATCAACGACAGCATGGGGCATGAGGTCGGCGATGCCGTCCTGATCAAGCTGGCAAAACGGATGTCCGCTGCTGTTCGCTCGGAGGACACGGTTGCGCGCTTGGGCGGCGATGAATTCATCATCATCCTCGACCGTATCGATACCCCGGAAGGCGCCAATCAAGTAGCCAAGAAATTGCAGGTCGCCATCGGCGAGCCCATGCTGTTCGATTCCAGGATGTTGAACATCAGCGCCAATCTGGGCATCAGCCTTTTCCCACGCAATGGCGACGATGCGGAGACTCTCTTGAGGAATGCTAACGCGGCCATGTGCCGGGCCAAGCAGACCGGGGGCGGCAAACCCCAGCTTTTCAGCGAATCTTCCGACGACTGGAGCACGGAGAAGATGTCGCTCGAGTTCAATCTGCGCAAGTCCCTGGAAGTGGCCAACGAAAGCGACTTTTTCCTGCTGTATCAGCCCGTCGTCGATCTGTCGGACAGCAAGGTCGTCAAAGTGGAAGCCTTGCTACGCTGGAACCATCCCGAGCTGGGCATCATTTCCCCGGAGCATTTCCTCTCCATAGCCGAAGAAAGCGGGCTGATCCGTTCCTTGGACGACTGGGTCCTTCTGACTGCATGCAACCAACTGGTTGCTTGGCATAAACAAGGTTTCAATCTGCCCAGGATATCGGTGAACCTGTCCGCCAAGGAACTGCTACGCGGCGATTTTCCCGGCAAGCTGGCGCGTATCCTGGCCATCACTGGTTGTCCGGTGACCGGGTTGGAGCTGGAATTGTCCGAAGTCAGCGTGATGTCCGATGTCGAAGGGACCCGTGAGGTCCTGCGCAAATTGGGTGAGATGGGCGTGACCATCTCGATCGACGATTTCGGTACCGGCTTTACTTCCCTCAGCAATCTACGGCTGTGGCCGATCAACCAATTGAAGCTGGATCGCTCGATCGTCAAGGAGCTTCCGGGCAACGACAATGATGCCGCTTTGGCGCGTGCTATATTGGCCTTGGGCAAGAGCCTTCAGTTGAACGTCGTCGCAGAAGGGATCGAAACTGAAGCTCAACGCGAGTTTCTGATCCAGGAAGGATGCTTGCAGGGTCAAGGTTATTACTACAGCCATCCGGTTACGCAGGACAATCTGGTCAGGCATTTGATCCATTGATCCCAGTGTCGGCCAGCGTATTGCCGCGGACGGCGTCGGAAGTGTTCCCGTCGTTCGGCCGACTCGACCATGCAGCGTCAACCTGGCCACGAAAGTTAGGCCACACTATGTCGAATCCAGGACCCGATCTCAAAGGCGCAGCGCTCGAAGAGCAGCGTTTCCATATGTTGCGGAGTATCGCCGAGGAGTTGTCGGGAGAGGTGACTTTCCCAACCAGTTTCGACATCGTGGTCCGACTCAGGAAGGCGCTGCAGAACCCGGAGCAGACGCTGGACCATATTACCAAGTTGCTCAGTAACGAGCCTCTGATTCCAGTGCGCCTGCTCCACATGGCCAACACGGTCATCTATAACCGGGGCCGAGAAGTCAAAGACCTGAAAGAGGCGATCAACCGGCTTGGGCTCAACAATGTCCGGACCCAGGCCATGGCGATTGCGATGAACCAGTTGCTGCGCTCAAAGGAAATGATCGTGTTCGGCGACCTGCCTCAGCGGGTCTGGGATCATTCCTTTCATGCCGCCTGTGCCGCTTTCGTGATCAGCCAGCGCAAGACCAGGATCAATCCCGATGAGGCATTGCTGGCCGGCATGGTCCATGACTTGGGAGCCTTTTATTTGTTGTACCGCTTCACTCGCTACGAAGATCTGCTGGCCCGGCCCATGTCCGTCAAATACCTGCTGGCCAGGTGGCATGAGAGCATCGGCCACTCCCTGCTGATGGCGCTGGGCATGCCCGATGAAATCACGGAATCGGTCCGGGATCACGAGAGTCTGCGTCCCGTGCCAGCGCAGCCGCATGACTTGGCGGATGTGATCTATGTAAGCAATCTGCTGGCTGAGGGCATGGCCGACTGGCTCGGATTGGAAGACTACACCGAGGCGAGCAAGGCCATGGTGGAACAGGCCTACGATATCTATCAGGATTGTCTGGATGAGATCAGCGAAGTCGAAAGCGAGATGCGGTCGGCTCTCGCGTGATGCAGGGTGAGGGGCATCTTGTCCCGGCTCGCCGAGAGGTATTTGTCCTTCGGCAAGTGAGTTGTTTGGCTTCGGAAGATTAGTGTGAACACACCCTAATCCGTAAGTGCATTTGTCATGTGTTGATAGTACTATTCAACGGCGTTCGGCTAGGCTTTTTTGTTCGAATTTATAAATAAAAACAATATGTTGAATTACATTAGGTTGGCTTTTGTCCATTTACGAGCGAGGCGGTGTCATGGTATCGGCCAATTCAAATAAAACCCCATATGCGCAATAGCAATAGATCGGTACTTCAGCGTCGCAGCAGTCTCAGCAACACGGTACAGGCAGGTCTGGATGGTCTGGCCGTGATTCTCCTCACGATCACTCTGGTGACCTATCGTTTCGGTTTCATGACCACCGACTACACCATCATGTTGCTGTTGCTGATGAGTATTCAGGCGGTGGTGTATGACCAGTTCGGGGTTTACCGCAGCAATGGCGGCTTTACCGTCAAGACCTTGAAACTATTGAGGGCCTGGACCCTCACCTTCGCGTCCATGTTCCTGGTCTCGTTCCTGGCCAAGGAGTCCGAAGTCTATTCACGGCTGCTCATGGGGGAGCTTTATGTATTGGGACTCGCTGTGCAGGTTTTCCTGCACTGGCTGATCCGGTATTTCCAACTCAAATGGATTCAGGATCCGGCAAACAGGGAAAACGTACTCATCGTGGGGCATGGAGAGCTGGCCGACGTGCTCACCCGAAAGATCTCGAGCAATCCCTGGCTTGCGCAAAATGTAGTGGGGCGGGTGAGGGTCGAGCCGAATGAAGAGGCGGACGAGCCGACTGTCGGCATTCCCGTTCTGGGGCAACTCGAGGATGTACTCCGGCTGATCAACGAATACGACATCCGATCCGTCTATATCGTCACTGCCCTAGCCTCGTCCAAGGTCCTCGAGGATGTCTATTTCACCCTGCTGGACAAGCATGTGTCAGTCCACTGGATCCCGGACATTTTCTCGCTGCGGTTGATCAACTATCACGTCAAGGAAATTGCGGGCATTCCCCTGATTACCCTGTCTGAAACGCCTCTGGTCGGGACGAGGCTGGTCATGAAGTCGTTGGAAGACAAACTGCTCGCCCTTCTGATTCTGCTGATGATCAGTCCCATCCTGTTGGCCGTGGCCATTGCCATCAAACTTGACAGTGAAGGGCCGATCTTTTTCAGGCAGGACCGTGCCGGTTGGAACGGCAAGCTTTTCCGGATCTGGAAATTCCGCAGCATGTATGTCCACCAGCCTGAGGCTGGCGTGATCAAGCAGGCGGAAAAGGGTGATCCGCGTATCACACGGGTGGGAGCGTTTTTGCGCAAGACGAGTCTGGACGAATTACCCCAATTGTTCAATGTGCTGGCCGGAGACATGTCGCTGGTCGGGCCGAGGCCGCACGCGATCCAGCACGACCAGGAATACTCCAGGCGGATCGGGGATTACTTCGCTCGCCATAACATCAAGCCGGGCATGACCGGTTTGGCCCAGGTGCGTGGTTTCCGCGGTGAGACAAGGGATATCAGGCTGATGGCGCAACGCATCGAGGCGGATATCGAATACATCAACAACTGGTCCGTTTGGCTCGACTTGGCGATAATTATGCGGACAATGGGCGCGTTGACCGGTAAAAACGCTTATTGAGAACGCACAGATAGCGTGTGTTTGACTGCCTCATCAAGCGCATTGGACTAATAAAAAAATTATAACCAAAGTGGTAGCCTGATCGGGCCATTGAGGTAAATACCCGATGTCTCTACTCTGGGAACCGTCGAATCAGGGAGTTCCCGGACATGCGCTTCCGTACCTTATTTGCAGGTTTGCTGCTCGGCACCGCCGCCATGGCGAGTACTTGGGCATATGCCGCCTCCTTGAGTTCCACCGAAATTTCTTCCCAGTCTGTGCTTCTCTCCACGGGGGAGGTGGTAGCCGATCCCGTGATTGATATGGCCACCCCGATCAAGGATGCCAAGGTGGAGCAGACTCGGGCCTATGATGCCGCATCCTTTTCATCCGTAACCGACGGAATTTCGTTGAAGGTGGCTCAGGGTGAATCCAATGCAGATCGTTCGCACGCTGTTCCGTTACCGTCGGCGATTTGGTTGTTCGGTTCTGCATTGGTCGGTTTTATCACGATGTCCAACCGTAGGCGGGTTTGATGTTTTCTGGTTTGAAGTTCCTTTGGGTTTCCTTAGATACGAGGAGTTAATCATGAGTAAGTTGTTGAATGTGATGTTGGCGGTGGGCCTGTCTATGGCTGCCTCTTCTTCCATGGCGAGTACGGTCAATATGGGCACCCTGAACCCGGGAGGTTTCCTCTCAGGTGGCGGTAGCTTCACCAGCAACATCGCTGATCTGTACTTTAACCTTTCCGGTGGCACCGGTAACTTTCTGACTTACCTGAGCGCCGACTCAAACAGCAATGGCATGACAAGCGCGACGCTCTGGAACTATGATGGCAACGTCAAAGGCAGCCAGATATCCACTCTGATCCAGTCCCCTACTGGGAAGGCCAATCCCGCAACCACGTTCGATATTTCGACGTATTTGGCCACCGGCCATACTTATCTGCTCGAACTGGGTGGTAAGGCTGGTGCGGGCTACAGCTACTTCGTAAGTGCCGTTCCCCTGCCGGCTGCTGGCCTGCTGTTCGGTACTGCTCTGCTGGGCGCCGCCGGCCTGGGTCGCAAGAAGCGTGTAGCTGAGCAAGCTGACGCCGTCGCTGCCTGATTCGCGAAAAGCGATTTAAGTGGCCGTGGAAGGGGGCTATATGCCCCCTTTTTTCATCAAGCTAACTTGATTGGATCAGCATGGATCGATTTGTTCTGAAATTGATAAAGCTCGCCGTGTGGTCGTTGGCGTTGTTCCTTCCTTTCTCAGCCATGGCAGGCGATGTGTATCGGCTGCATCAGGGCGATACCGTTCAAGTCTCTGTTTGGAAAGAAGACGCCTTGCAACTCAAGGTCAATGTGCTGCCGGACGGAAGCATCACTTATCCCCTGGTTGGCCGGCTTGATGTTGCAGGTCTGACTACGACCGAGGTCGAGCAGAAAATCACCGAAAAACTCAAGGCCTATCTGGCGGACCCGGTCGTGACCGTCGTCGTGGCGGCAACAGATGGCAATCGTGTCTATGTCCTCGGCAAGGTGCTCAAGCCGGGCGTGGTGCCTCTCGATGGTCCGATGACAGTGTTGCAGGTTCTGAGCATTGCTGGTGGCCTCGACAAGTTTGCCGATGGCGATTCGATCAAGGTGCTGCGCGGCCAAGGGAACGCTCAACAGGTCTTGCCTGTCCATTACAGCGATCTATTGAAAGGCCGTGACCTGAGCGGCAATATCATGTTGCAGGCTGGTGATACCATCATGGTTCCGTAGTGTCGGTATTTCAGGTGCATCCAGTGTCTTGCATAGCGGAGCGCGCCAAGTAAACTGCCGTGGTGTGTATCGGGGCGTGTTCAGCCCGTTGCGCGCCTGCACGTTCCTTCCATTAAATAATCTCGGGATCATGAAAAAAACGCCCAGCTCTCTGCTGCTTTTGCCGATCTTGTTTCTGGGAGTGTCGAATGTGTACGCCGGTACTTTGCAGAAAACGGTTAGCCTACCCTTGTCGGTCGACTATGACAGCAATCCACGGATGACCAGTTCCGGCAGTAGTGTTTGGCGTACGAGCGTCAGCCCAAAGCTGAAACTCGACTACGTCATGGACGTTGATGAGTTAAGTGCCGATCTTGCGGTAGACGAGGTACGCTCCTCAGATACCACACTCAGTGCCAATCGTACCGATCCTTATGTGCTGCTCAATTGGCAGCATCAGATGAACAAAGGCAATTTTTCGTTTTCCGGTAAATACGACCGTGCATCGACCCGGACGACAGAACTTCAAGATACTGGCTACGTACTCACTGACAGCACACGTACAACCAAGTCACTGTTCACTGACGGCCAATACCTCATCTCGGAGCGGACTAGCCTTGCTGGGCATCTCCAATATGACAGGATTAGCTATAGCAGCAACAGCCTGACTAACTACAAAACGACGTCGGGCAGCGCGACGTTGAATTACTCGTGGACTGAAAGGATCCAACCTTTCTTTAGTTTGTATGCAACCCGCTACGATCAGGATGTGTCGAGTGCCACCTCATCGACTCAGTATATGGGGCAGGGTGGAGTCAAATGGCTGTTCAGCGACACATGGGATGCGACTGTGTTTGTCGGCGCGCAGCGTTATTCTGGCAATCAGACAGGGTCCGGTGCAGTGGGAGGGGTCGGTATACACCATGCTGGTGATCGTTCGGATTTGGGTTTCAAGCTGAACCATATGGTAGCTCCCAGCGGCCTGGGTGGTTTCGTCAAGGCTGATCAGGCGACTGGCTACTGGTCGTACTCCCTTAGCGAACAGAACCGGACTGGTGCCGACCTGTCCTGGCACAAAACTCAGGATTTTGATCGCGTGACAATCTCTCAGGTTGGTGTGTGGCTTAGCCATGAAATTTCACAGGACTGGTCGACCAAACTGACGTACCGACACAGAACCCGCGATCAATCGGGCAGCACTACGCAATCAGATATGATTGGCCTTAGTCTCGCCTATCAGCGGTCTGATTTCTGAAACATTTAAGATCTATGGCTATGGCTACGGAATACGAACTGACCCTAAACGATTATCTGTTGATCCTGCGCCGACGTGCGCTCCATATTTTTGTGGCGTTCGCGGTGATTTTCGCGATTGCCGCCATAGCGGCCGTAGTGATTCCGCCTGTTTACGAATCGTCTGGCACGATACTAGTGGAGTCCTCGGACATTCCGACCAATCTGGTGCCTGACGCCGTTCCCACTTACGTCTCGAACCGGCTGGATGTCATCCAGCAGCGTGTGATGACTCGTGACAACCTGCTCAAGATCATCGACAAATACCAGTTGTTCAAGGATCAGAATCCGTCGATGACTACTACCGAACTGTTGGACCGGATGCGGGATGCAATCGGAGTCGAAATCATCGACTCCAATATGCGCGGCAACCAGCGTGGCATGTCGACGATCGCCTTCAAGGTGTCCTTCGATTACCGTTATCCGGATATCGCCAACAAGGTGGCTAACGATCTGGTCACACTGTTCTTGAACGAGAACGCCAAGAGCAGCACGGAACGTGCCGCCGAGGCCACCAAGTTCCTGAGCGATGAGGCCAATACACTCAACACTCAATTGGTTTCGATCGAAAACCAGGTGGCAGCCTACAAGGCGAAATACGCCAACTCTCTGCCTGAAAACCAGGAATTGCGGCAGACCATGCTGCAACGCGCCCAGTCCGATTTGGCGGACGTGGAGCGGCAATACAAGACAACCCAGGACAACCTGAGTTTCCTGGAAATCCAGTTGACCTCGGCCAAGGCTGGGGTAGGGGTGGCGCCCGCCTCGGGAACGGAAAACCCGGTAGCTGAATTGCAGAGCCTGCGTGCACAGTATGCGAGCATGTCAGCCACCTATACGGAAAACTATCCTGATGTCATTGCGCTCAAGCGCAAGATTAAGGCGCTGGAGAAGACGGTTAATGCGTCATCCAAGAATGGCCCCGCCTCTGCGATGAGCGAGACGGACCTAATGGTTGCGCAGATCAACGCCAAGATCAAATCTGGAAATTCGCAACTCACCTCTCTGCTGCAACAGGCACAGTCGCTGAGGGGACAGATTGCCCAGTTGGAGCGGGGTATCGCCGATAGTCCTCAGGTGGCGATGGGACTGGCCAGTCTGATGCGCGACTACGACAATGCACAGAAAAAGTATGACGACCTCAAAAACCGTCAGATGAGTGCACAGATGGCGCAAAATCTGCAGGAACAGAACAAGGGAGAGCGGTTCAGCCTGATCGATCCGCCGCTCATGCCGGATAAACCGATCAAACCGAATCGTTACAAGATCCTGATCCTCGGCTTCTTCCTGGCAATTGCCGGCTCCGGTGGTATGGCCATGATGTTGGAATCGTTCGACAAGCGTGTGCGTGGCGCGGATGCCTTGGCGCTGATCATGAACCAGAGGCCTTTGGTTTCCATCCCATTCATCGCCACGCAGGAAAACCTCGTGCAACGAAAATCCATGACGAAATACGCGGCGGCGGCGGCGGTTGCCTTGTTATTCCTGGTCGCTATCGCCGTACACATTTTCTATATGCCACTGGATATTCTGTTCTTCAAGATCATGGGCAGGCTCGGATAAGGAACCGACATGGAGCGCATCAAACTCGCTATCGAAAAGGCCAAGAAGAACTCGGCCACGCAACGTCCGGCGCGCACGGCGGCAAGCCTCAAGCCGGTGGCCGTGACTTCAGCCACTGCGGAGGAAATTGGCGACTTGGACTACAAGGAAACGCAGGTCGTCGGCCTGGATTCGACGCTTCTGGAAAAAAATCGGATCGTGGCCCTGAACAAGAATGCGCCGACGAGCTGGGTATTCGATCTGTTGCGCACCCAGGTGCTGCAGAAGATGGAAGAGAACGGCTGGCGCACCTTGGCGATCACTTCACCGACGCCGGAAGCCGGCAAGACAGTGGTATCGATCAACCTGGCGATGAGCATCGCCCAGCAGACCAACAAGACAGCCATGTTGGTCGATTTCGACCTGCGGCGTCCGAAGGTGGGCGCCTATCTTGGCCTGCCGATGGAGAAGTCGCTCAACGAATTCTTCGACGGCAAGGCCGAACTGACCGACATCCTGGTCAATCCGGGCATTCCCCGGCTGGTCGTGCTGCCGGCGAGTCAACCGGTGCCAAAGTCGTCGGAAATGCTGTCATCCAAGAAGATGGAGAGTCTGATCAACGAGTTCCGCGACCGATACGACGAGCGGATCGTGATCTTCGATCTGCCGCCGTTGTTGAACGCGGACGATGCCATCGCGATCCTGCCCAAGATCGATTGCGTGCTGATGGTCGTGGCCAACGGCGGATCATCAAAATCCGAGATCGAAGAGTCCATGCACCACCTGGCGAACAGCAACCTGCTGGGCGTCGTGCTCAACAAGGCCGAGGCGATGCCGCGGGCTTACTATTATTGATCGACCGAGGCGCTTTTCCGGCGCCTCGGTCACTGCCTTTCGATAGTGTCAACCTTTCGATAGCATCAACCAATAAGTATCGAGCGACCGATCCAGATCGATCTCGTACTTGCCATTGCGGTATGCCGCCGGTATTTCCTGCTTCGTTGCAATGCTACCCAGCTTATAGAGCCGCAAACCTTTGGCTGCCCGAATCGACAGATGGCCCTCGACAGGTTCGGCCAGGAATTTGGGTGGGACCCAAGGCGGTTTGGACTCATCCCTGTGTGGAATTGACTGTGCGCCCAGTGATATCAGCAGCCTGCCGGACGAGTCGATAGGTTTTCCATCCAGGCTTTGCACCGCCACGGTAGCATTGGGGGTCGTTATCGCGACTGTTACGTCTTTCAACGCAACCTTTTCTCCGCCTATCCAGCCCATTGCGGCCTGGGTCTTGGTCGTGTTGATGGTGTAAGTGCCCTTGTCCCAGTTGTGATCCAGCTCACCGGTGTCGGATATGGCCTGGCTAGACTTGATGTCGATCAAAGGCTTGTTCGGGTCCGTAAATACGGTTGCATTCCTGGGTATGCCGGCCGGCTTCAACCAAGGCAACTCCTTGGTTTTTGGCAAGGCGATGAGTAGTTTCCCTTTCTCCACTGCGGTACGCAGGGCGGGAGAATTGCCGGGCTGAAGCGCCTGATAGAACAACTGCTTGCTGTCTGGGGCGAACACATAGGCTCTGGTTGCTTCCTTGACGTCACCCTGGCGGTACATCAGTGCCGCGGCCGGCATGGTGGCGAGCATGGAAGGGTCGTTGTATGAATGCCAGACACTGGGGCTGCCAGGGCCCTTGATGGGTTCCTGGGAATAGGCATATTGCATCAGCGCGTCCCAGCCCTGAAGACTGGCCTGGGCGGCGACGAACAAGGGCAACACATGCCGATCGGGCATGGGAAACGAGTCAGAGTTCCATTCTGTGACGCTGACCGGCTTGCCTACTACTTGAGCGGCGGCAATCCAGTCGGTCAGATTTGCGCTGACTAGGGGATTCGACTCCAGGACGTTCGGGCCTTGGTAGGCATGGGCGTCGATCAAGTCGCCCGTAGTGAGCGCAGGCAAGGAAAATAGCGGATCACCACCCCATGTGCTGGTTGTCGCGATCACGCATTTAACGCCTTGTGCCCGCAGGTAAGTAATCATATCGGTATCGAAACGATGCTCCAGGTCGTTCAGGAAAATCTTGGAGGGGCCGGGCTCCCAGGAGCGCCATGTTTGATCAGGTGGTAAGCCGGTGGCCTTAGCGAATTCTTTGGCCGCCTGCATGTAGATCTTGTCGTGGAATGGGACCTTCTTGTCCGGCAGCAGTGAGTTGCCGAAATGCTGGGTGAGGTCATCCTCATTGGTGATCAACATGGCGGCGATGGCCGGCTCGTCCTTGTAAGCCACCCCGGTATATTGGTTGACGTGGTTGACGTAGGCATCGTCAAACCGTTTCATCGCTTCCTGGATCGACGGGTTGACATAGTCGTAGCCCTTGACGCTGACGCTGTTCCGGCCTTTGCTAATCTCATCGAAACCGTCGATGTTATCGCCGGGTTTCAACCCCCGCAGATCCTGCAGGTCGAGCCAGACATAGATGCCTTCGTCCTTCAGGCATTTGATCCACCAATCCAGTTGGGCGATGGCATCCGGGTTGATTGTCTGGGTATCGGCTACGTTCTTGTCGCCGAAAATGTTGGGACTGACCCAGGAGGAATCGAAATGATGTATCCGGACCAGGTTGAATCCTAGTGCAGCCAACCGCTTTGCCTGCTCCTTCACGTTACTGTGAGGGGTCTTGAACAAGGTATAGGCGGACAGGTTTGTTCCCCAGAATCGGGCCTTCGTACCGTCCTGGAAAACCAATTCATCGCCCTTGGCTTGTACAAAGCCGTGCTTGCCGGCCGGTTTGTCATCAGCATTCAGGAACGAGAGATCGATGGGGGAAGTTCGCCAATCCACTAGGTTGTCATACCAGCCAGTGGTGTTTGTACTCCCGAACCGTTCCTTGTTGGTAGGGGTGATCGCGATGTCCGGGCTAACATGGAGCGTGACCGTGTAGTGACTGATGCCTTGCGGCATGGAGCCTTTGTACAAGAAGGCTCGGAGTGTCGTTTTGCTGCCCCCATCGAAATACATGTCCGGCAGCGGTGGATCGAAGCGCATTTCGATGTGGCTGCCGCCTGGTTTGCCCCACGTCCAGCCGGCTTTGCCAGGCAGGATGTCAGGCGCCCCCATTTCCTTGCCGAAAGCCGTCAAATCGAAGTGGAACACCACTCCACCACCAATGATGTTGCTTTGTCCGCTGGGCGAATCGAAGTCTAGGTTCCAGACCAGACTGTGGTCGGCTTTTTTTGCGATATCCCCTTTCAGCTGAAAGCCCAAGCCTTTGTTGTCACCGGAGACCTGGTAATGGAGCGGGCCAAGAATATCCAGTTTAGTGTTGAGCTTGGTCCAGGCCCAGTTCGAGCCCCAAAAAACATATTCCTCCTTCAATCCGTTCCGGCCTCCTTTCCAAAGCATGGGCATGCCCGTGGCCTGGTCGACCTGGACTGACCACAGGCTGCTGAGCTTGCCGGTGTCTAGCGAGTCGGGATTGATGGCCGGGTTCTGGCTTGCCGCCTCGGCGGGTTTGGTCAGCCGGGGGATGCGGGTCGTGACGGCGATGGCAATCATGGCGATGAGTAGCGTGCCTAGAATCACCTTCACCATGCTGTTTTTTCTCATGGCCGAACCTCCAGTTTCATTTTTTTGATCATCTGTAAATAGGCCACGCCGAGTCCCGCCACAGACCAGTACACGACGGGAATGTACGTGATGCTGCTTACGGTCATGATCGTGAACAGAATACCGATCAAGGTCGCAAGCAGAACACGACCGAGCAATTTTTCGTCGCCGTCAGGCAAGGAACGGAGAGCCCGGTAAATCCCGAACACCACCGAAGCAAAAAAGCCGACGAACAATCCCAGACCGATCATGCCTTTCTCGAGTGCGATGCCGATATAGCTGTTCACCACGTCGATCTGATGGTTTCCATTGCGCATGGCTAACATTTCGGGTGTCTCCATATAGTCCACCGAACCCAGTAAAAAGTTGCGCCTGATCACAATGCTGGCATTGGTGATCAACTGGTCCCGGTATTCGATGTTTCCTTCATCGGTTTTACCAATAAATGGCAGCAGGTTGATGACGCGTTCACCCCCGGGCAGGACCGCTATGGCAGGTAGGGCCAGTGCGCCGGCTATGGTCAGAATCATGATGCGCCGCAATGCCGATGGCCCGGTGGCCAAAAAGACGACGAATACGACCAAAGTGCCAAGCCAAGGGCCGCGGGATAGGGGTGCCAGCAATCCCCCAACCAGCAGGGCCAGGCCCAGACGGCGGTAGATCGTGTTGGTAATCGATTTCTGCAGGAACAAATAGAACCCGATCGCAACCATGATGACATATCCCAGTACGATCGGCTGACTCACGCTGGCACAGGCGCGCAGCAGAAAATCGCGGCCCAAATAACCCGTCATCTCATTTTTGAGACCAAGTACATGCGCCCACGGCGCATACAGTAGCCAGTGGCGCGCCGTCTCGAAAGCTCCGATCAGCGAGAGGATCATCACTGCGATGACGAAGGCCAGCAGGGCCTCGCGGAATTTCTCGGTGGTGGCCAGCAGGCGGCTGATCACGTAGTAGGGCAGCACGACGTCGATGAAAACGTAGACTGCCTGCCGCAGGGTGTCGGTGATCGTCGTCTCGCGCAGGAACAGCAGGACAGACAGCAAGGCGTAGCCCAATAGCCACTTGTCGGTGGCCAGACGGCCCAGGCCTGGCGTGGCCGGACTGCGGCTCAAATGGAGAAATGCGGGCAGCAAGACCACGAGTTCAAGTAGTCGTAGGTAGTTGAAATCGATTAGATAATTGATCAGCCCGAAGCCCGGAATCTGCGCATAGGCAATGGGCAGTGCGAATAGAACCGAGAAGAAGAGGGCGGGCAGGTTGTGTTCCCGTTTGCTGGCGGCGAGCAGGAACATGCCGCTCACAGCGACGAATAACCAGAAATTGGGGGACAGGAACCCGGTAAGGGTGATGACGTACCAGAGATTGCGCCGTCTCGCGAAATCACTCGGTTCCATGATCGAATTGGCCGGACGTTTGGCCATGCCGAACACGATCAGCGACAGAAACAGGATGACGATCAGGGTGCGGATATATTCTGGCATTTGGATTCAGTGGCGCGGTCTCTACGAACGTCGTTCTGGGTGAGGGCAATTGAGCTTTTCTGGGGGCCCTTGTCGAGCAGAGGATTCGACCCTGGGGCGGGGTTTCAGTTCTCGGTGTTTGGGCAAACATCCTCGGTACTCTGGTACTCTAGTCCCGTATCTGTCCAGATCGGGCTGGCGAATGCCCGCCGCTGTTTCGGCTTATCATACATGCTTTGAGATGGCAGACAAAAGGACGGCCATGTGCCGTCGCATTATTTGAATGCCCGGGGCTGCGGCAACATCGCAGGTGCATGTTTCCCAGGAACTTTCGGTTCCGAGGCAGGGTCCGGCTCAAAGACTTAATTTGCCAGCCAGATAAACAGAACTAGAGGGAAGCATCGTGTCCAGCAGTACCCCGAACCTACGCAAGAGCACCATCCGGGCTGGTTATTGGACCGTTGGCGGCCATCTGGCGAATCAGGGGCTGCGCTTTGTTGGCAACCTGATATTGACCCGGTTGTTGTTCCCGGATGCTTTTGGCCTGATGGCTATCGTCCAGTCGGTGATGGTCGGCATCGCCTTGCTGTCGGACGTTGGCATCACGCCCTCCATCATTCGTCATGAGCATGGCGAACAACCCCGTTTCCTCAATACCGGTTGGACGCTGCAGGCAGTGCGCGGTGTCTCGATGTACCTGGTGCTGCTGTTGCTGACCATCCCAATGGCAAAGTTCTACAACCAGCCGATGCTGATGCAACTGCTGCCCGTGGTCGGATTCACGGCGATCCTCAATGGGCTCGTTTCGACGCGCGTGCCTCTGGCGAACCGCCATATGCAGCTGTCCAAGGTCACCCTGCTAGAGGTGGGGTCCTATGTCATCGGGCTGGTTGCCATGGTGGTTATCGCCTGGCTGGACAGGTCAATCTGGGCTCTAGTCTGGGGTGGTCTGATCGGAACGGCCAGCAAGGCTGTTCTGAGTCATCTGGTCTTTGGTCGTCCCCATAATACCTTTGCCTGGGACAAGGAGTCGTTGCACGAACTCATCCACTTCGGCCGCTGGGTCATGCTGGGGTCAATGGTGACTTTCCTGGCAGGAGAGGGGAGTCGCCTGGTGGCGGCCAAATTCCTGGGCATGGAGCACATGGCGTATTTCACCATCGCCATGACTCTCAACCTCATGCTGCAGCAGTTGATCACCCAGGTAGGCGACAAGGCGCTCTATCCTGCCTACGCGAAACTGAACCGGGAAGACCCTGAGCGGCTCTACCGCGCCCTGCGCAAGAGCCGGATGGTGCAGATTGTGCCTTCGTGGCTGGTTTCGGTAGGATTTGTCTTTTTAGGCGGTTGGCTGATCGGGTTGCTTTATGACCCACGGTATGCGCAGGCCGGCTGGATGCTCCAGATAGTGGCGATGGGGCCGTTGGTTGGCGGATTGTCCAGATCATATGGAGGCATCCTGTGGGCAAAAGGGCTGGCTTCAACCAATACTAAGCTGCTGAGTGCTCAAGTGATTGTGCAATGGAGCGCAATGTTAGTTGGTCACTATTTTTGGGGTATGCGTGGAGTGATCTTGTCATTCCCTATGTCCGGTTGGGCTATGTACCCATTGCACGCCTTGGTATATAAGAAATTGGGGGTTTGGCAGCCCGAGGTGGATATCTTAGTAATCCTGTGCTCGGCAATGGTGGCTTTCGTGGCCCTGTACTGGGTTGGGGTTTAATGTCAAATATCACCTTGTTTGGTTTTAACCAAGGGGGGTTAAGGTGTTTTCATCTTTGAGTGATAAATTAATTTGTACGTTACCAATAAGGGCGCGTCATAAAATTAAACAAAGATTGTTTAAGATGCGTTACCCGGATGAGTTTTGTGCAATTCAGTTAAAAAGAAAAACGATATCAGAAGAGGGGTATTCCTACTCTCAATTCGACAGAATGAAATGTATTTTTGTGCACATACCTAAATGCGCAGGCGTTTCAATGTGTAAATCCTTGTTCGGAAATCTGGGTGGGGGGCATCAAACGGCCTCTCATTACAGGCTTGCTTTTGATTACGACGAGTATTCTAATTATTTTAAATTTACTGTGGTTAGGAACCCTTGGGATAGGCTGGTATCAGCTTTCAAATTTCTCAAGGCAGGAGGCTTCAATTCGCAGGACCGGTTGTGGGCTGAAAAAAATCTAGCTCAGTTTCATGACTTTGAGAGCTTCGTACTAGGTTGGGTTAGTAAAGAGAATATTTGGAATTATTATCATTTTAGGCCGCAATATCATTATATTTGTGACTGTAGGGGGCGTCTTGATGTTGATTTTGTTGCTTATTTTGAAACGCTGGGTGAGGATTTCAAGGGGATTGTTGATAGGCTTGGTGTGTCAGCCTCGCTGGAGTTCTTAAATAAGGGGGCGAGTGAGGGTGCAAATTATACCGATTATTACAATGAAATAACTAAAGAAATAGTGCGGGATGTCTATTCTCGAGATGTGGAGCTACTTGAATATGATTTCGATAATTCATTGTTGCCTCCGAAACTGAATAAAGAGAGATGAGCTGCATGGCTGAGATGGTTTTGATTTCAGTCCTGATGCCGGTTTTCAACGGCGAAAAATACATCGCTCAGGCCGTCGAAAGCATACTCGATCAGACGTTTACCGATTTCGAACTCATCCTTATCGACGATGGTTCCCGAGACGGTACGCTGCCGATACTCCAGTCTTTTGCCGCACGGGATGCCCGCATTCGTCTGGTGAGCCGGGAGAACAGGGGATTAGTGGTCAGCCTCAATGAAATGCTGCAGATGGCGCAGGGTGAATTCATCGCGCGCATGGATGCGGACGACATCGCCTTGCCGGACCGCTTTGCCTGGCAGGTTCAATTCCTGCGCGAACATCCCGAGACAGTGTGCCTTGGGGGGGCTTTCCAGTTGATAGACGAGGCGGACCGTTTACTTGCGACGCTTTCCCCGCCTTCATCCAACGATGATATCCAGCAATCCATTCTTGCTGGGCACGGTGCCATCTGTCATCCAACAGCGATGATGCGGCGTGACGCACTTATCAAGGTCGGTGGCTACGATGCGGCCTATTATCCTGCCGAGGATGTGAATTTATGGCTAAGACTTGGCGAAGTGGGGGAATTGGCAAACTTGGAGTCACCAGTCTTGAAATACCGTCTGCACGGTAATTCGATCAGTGAACAGGCGGGTAACAAACAGCGCGAAGCGACCCGTCGCGCTTGCGAGGCGGCCTGGCAACGTAGAAATATCGAGGGGGTATTCATGGCGGGTGGTGCTTGGCGGCCTGGGACAGATGCGGCCTCGCGTCATGATTACATGATCAAGTATGGTTGGTGGGCCTGGAGCAGCCGGCAACGCAAAACAGCAGCCATCTATGGCTGTAAGGCAATTCGGGTGCGGCCCTTGTCGATGGCTGGATGGCGGTTGCTGCTGGTGGCCTTGATAAAGCCCTTGTCCAGCGTAGGCAGAGGCTGAGTATGGTGGGGGAACGTGTCCAGCGGGTGAGCGTGCTCGTGCCCCTACACAATGCTGAGCCCTATATCGCGCAGACCCTTAACTCCATCCTGCAGGAAACAGAGGTGCCGATCGAAGTGGTGGTCGTTAACGACCGTTCCACCGACCACTCGCTGGATGTGGTGAAACGTATTCGAGACGAAAGGGTTCGCGTCGTCGAAGGTCCGGGCAGGGGCATCGCAGCCTGCCTTAATGCAGGCCTGGCCGCTGTCCGCGGCGAGGTCTTGATGCGCTGCGATGCCGACGACCTGTATCCGGTGGGGCGCATTCGTGAACAATTGGCCTGGCTGGATGCCCATTCGGAATACGGGGCGGTCTGCGGCAGTTTTTCGACCATGGACGAGTCGGGCCGTGTGGTGGCCGATCTGGTGACGGGCGATATTGGCGAAGAGATCACCGAAGAACTGAACAACAGTAGGACCAGAACCCATCTCTGTTCTTACGCGATCCGCATGGATGTATTGCGCGGCCTGGATGGCTTCCGGCCCTTTTTCGTGACCGCCGAGGATATCGATTTCCAGCTGCGTCTTGGCGAAGTCGCTCGTGTCATGTATCTGCCGAGGACGTTTTATCTGTATCGCCTCCATGATGCGTCGATCACCCATACCCAGGGCAACGCCAAACGGCTCTTTTTCGAAAACACGGCCCGACTTTTCCAGGAGCAGCGCAAGACAGACGGCCAGGACGATCTGCAGCGGGGTTGCCCTCCCGCCCCGCCTGAAGCCGGGGTGGAAGCGGCTGGCAGCGTCGGTTCGCAGATCGGGGGCTATTTGACCGGCCTGGCCTGGCGCGAACATGCCGCCGGCAACAAATTCAAGGCACTCGGCCTAGGATTCAGGGCCGTACAGCGTTCCCCGTGGGATATGCGTTCCTGGCGAAGCTTGTTTGCCCTATTGTTGAAACCAGCAAAATAATCGTGTGACCCAATAACGATGCGTATTACGTTCATCCTGCCCACCGTGAATCTGACAGGCGGCATTCGGGTCGTGGCGATCTACGCCAAGGCACTGGCCGACAAAGGCCATGCCGTGACGCTGATATCGCCCGCACCCTGGCCGATCTCCCTGCGCCAGAAAGTCAAATCGTTTCTGACAGGCAAGGGGTGGCCGGCCGAACAGGGCAAACGGGAATCCCATCTCGACGGTTTGCATTTGAACCACAAGCAGCTTAATAGCTGGCGTGCGCCCAAAGACGACGATGTGCCCGATGCCGACGTCATCGTGGCGACTTGGTGGGAGACGGCGGAATGGGTGGCTGCCTTGAGTGCCTGTAAAGGCGCCAAAGCCTATTTCATCCAGCATTATGAAATTCATCCCTATTTACCAATCGAACGCTGCAAGGCGACCTATCGTTTGCCATTGCACAAGATCGTCATCGCCAGATGGCTGAATAATATAATGAATAACGAATATGAAGATAGTCAAATAGATTTAGTGCCAAATAGTGTGGACCATTCACTTTTTTTTGCTTCCGAACGCGGAAAGCAGTTGGTACCGACAGTAGGTTTCCTATACTCTAAATCTTCATATAAAGGAGTCGATGTCACCCTACAGGTAATCGATTTGTTGAGGCAGCGCTTTCCTGATTTGCGGGTTATCTCATTCGGCTCGGCTCGGCCGGAATGGGATAATGGAACGGGTATCGAATTTAGCTATTCGCCTCCACAGAAGGATTTGCGCAATCTGTATGCGCAGTGTGATGTATGGATTACGGCCAGCCGCTCCGAAGGCTATAACCTGCCGGCGATGGAGGCGATGGCCTGTCGCACACCTGTACTTTCGACCAAGGCCGGTTGGCCTGAAGAAGCGGTCGTCACCGGAAAGAACGGTGCCTTGGTCGAGGTTGATGATGTCGACGCCTTGTTTGAAAATGCGGTGTCGATTCTGTCGTTGCCGGATGAGGCATGGCGGACGATGTCGCGCAATGCTTATGAAACTGTAAAAGATAGTTCATGGGATTTGTCCGCAGATATGTTCGAGAATGCACTTTTGCATGCGTGTGAACGCGCCAGAAAAGGCGAAATAGCTGGTCGTTGCCAACAAATACAAGTGAAATAATGAAAGGGGACTCAGTTGGATTTTGTTTTGACGGAGATGGGGGGGCAACAGGTTAGCTAGCCTGCATATTTTAATTGGCGGCCATCCCATCGCTATTGAGTAGGTGTCGTAATGAGTTTTCGAAAAAACTTTATGAATGACATCGTTAAGCGAGGGATCCGACATGAAAAGATATGTTTATGTTTTGTCTACGACTGGCGAGGATCACCAAGCCGAAATGGCGGCGATTTCGATGCATACCTTGAAGATGACAAATCCGGATGCGGAAATTGTGGTCGTGTTCGACAAGCAGACTGAACGGCTGGCTAGTCCAGGTATGACTGAAATATGCGAATTGGCGGATCGACGTGTGGCGGTTGAAGCGAAATATGATGGCCAGGTTGTGAGAAGTCGTTACATTAAAGTAAATCTGCGGAGCATTCTGGAGGATAGTTTCGTGTATCTCGATACGGATACGCTGATTCTAAATAAGCTGGATGGCATATGGCAGGCCGATACGGATATGGCGGTATGTCGGGATTTTAATATCTCGCCACGAAAATATGTTTATAACGATACTCTGAAATCTGTTTATGAATTGATGGGTTGGCGGTTTCCGCCTGCGGGATACTATAACGGCGGTGTCGTTTTTTATAATGAAACGTCGAATGCACTGGAGTTTGGAAGAAAATTAGCCGGGCTGTGGGAGAGCCAGTTGTTGAAGACGGGGAAACCCAATGATCAATTTGCATTCAATTGCCTGTTGGATACGAATGACTACGCCTTCAAAGTCCTTTCGGATAAATATAATGCCCAAATCGTGATGTCACCTCTATTGGCACGGGGGGCCTGTGTGGCACACATTTATTCGGATCATTTTGATGATAGGGACGATACTGTTTTACATGTGGCGGCCAAGACGCTTAAGAAAGAAAAATACGTGAACAAGGATATTTTGCGCGGGATGATCGATCGATCCAACCCTTGGCACAGGCTGGACACGGTCAAGAAATGTCTGTCGGTCGGAAAATATGGCAAGGCGCTTACATTGGCTGTTTCACGAATGGGTGGACATGCCTGATCGCTCGATAATCGAAAATGGCAGTTCGAAGATATTGTTGATTTTGCCATCCGCCGCCGTGTGGCGGATGGATGGCAATTTGTACTTCGACCGGAAATTCTATGACGGACTTTCCTTGTACACGGAAATATGGCCAGGCGAGGTCCGCGTGGGCATTCGCATCGACCACGGGTCACCGCCAAAGTTTGGCTTGATCAAATATGAAGAGCAAAACGCCAGAGCTCGATTCGTTTTCCTCGGAGCAGAGGAGGAGGTGCTGGAGGCTCACCTGAGGGATGTCGATATCGTCTTGGCTTCGGCCGACAATCATAAGAATTTTCATGTTGCCTCTTTGTGTCAAAAACTAAACGTCGCCTGCATCTACGGGATCGAATACATACTCGAGACCCGTCTGCAGATATTGCGCATCAGTGCCGGCAATCCGCTGCAATTGGCGAAATCGGCAGTCTGGCTGCTGTATGCGGAATTTAAACGGCGAAATGCACTCAAACAGGCCGATAGCGTCCAGGCGAACGGTGTTCCGGCCTACGATGTTTATTCAAGATTCGTTCGCAACCCTTTGATCTATTTTGATACCCGGATTGAAGAGGGGATGGGCATCTCTCATTCCGAGCTCGGCGAAAGATTGTCGTTCCTTGACAGGAAAGAGCCGCTTCGCCTCGGTTTTTCAGGTCGGCTGATTGGTATAAAAGGCGCCGATCATCTGGTCGAGCTTGGCCGCGTGTTGCACGCGAGAGGCGTGCCGTTCAGTCTGGATATCTTTGGTGATGGCGAATTGCTGCCGGAGATGGATGCAAAAATTAAAAATTACGGCATCTCGGCCCAAGTGCGGCTGCATGGTGCTGTTGATTTCAAGAACGAGTTGGTGCCATACGTCAAAAAGAACATCGATTTATTTGTCGTCTGCCATCGGCAGAGCGACCCTTCGTGCACGTATCTGGAGACGTATGCCTGCGGGGTGCCCATCGCCGGCTACGGCAACAAGGCGCACGCGGGAATACTGGCCAAGCATGATGTCGGTTGGAAGGTGGACATGAACGATGTGGCCGGATTGGCCGACCTGATTGCCAGATTGCATTTATCAAGGGATGAGATCAAGGCGAAGTCAAGGGCGGCGGTACGGTTCGCTATGGATAACAATTTTGAAACGACATTCAAGCGTCGTATTTCACATTGCATCGATATCATGCAAGCGAAGCAACGCTGATTTCAATTTATGGAAACAACCGTTCTGGATAATTCAGCCGATGACGTAGTCAATCTTTGTGTGGTCATCGTCAATTACAAGACCCCGCATTTCGTCATTGATTGCCTTGGGACGTTGCTGCTGGAGTTGGAAGGCTTGAATGCCGCGGTCGTCATCGTCGACAACAATTCGGGTGACGACTCCTGTCTTCGAGTCGGAGCCTGGTTGGCCGACCACGATACCGAAAGGAAAGTGAGGCTGATTCCTTCTGTGCGTAATTCCGGTTTCGCCGGCGGCAACAATACGGGGATAGCTGCCGTGCGGGCGTGCCATTACCTGCTTCTGAACAGCGACACCCTAGTGCGGCCAGGGGCGATCCGCAGCATCCTGGCCACCGCCATCCGCTACCCAGAGGCGGGCCTGGTCAGCCCGCGCCTGGAGTGGCCAGACGGCAAAGGACAGGAAAGTTGCTTCCGTTTCCATAGCCCGTTCAGTGAGTTGCTCGGTGCCGCCCATACGGGGATGATCGACCGTCTCCTGCGCAGGTACATCGTCTACCTGCCGGTGCAGGAAGCGGTGGCCTGGCCGGAGTGGACCAGTTTCGCCTGTGTGCTGATAAAGGATGAGGTGTTCCAGCAAGTCGGTCTGCTGGACGAGGGTTATTTCATGTATTTCGAGGATGTCGAGTTCTGTCATCGTGCCGGCCAGGCGGGTTGGCGGATTGTCCACGATCCGGATGCGCGCGTGGTGCACCTGCGCGGCGGCAGTTCGCCGGTGAAGGAGCAGACCCGGCTGAAGAAGCGGGTGCCGCGTTATTACTACGAGTCCAGGACTCGGTTTTTTTATCAGGCCTATGGCTGGTGGGGCCTGACCGCGGCCAATCTGATGTGGTGGTTCGGTCGTTCGGTTTCCAAGGCCCGACAGTGGTTTGGCCGTTCGGACAAGACGGCAGTCGAGCGCCAGTGGCTGGATATCTGGACCCATTGGCTGGATCCGATGAAACCCTACACGCCGCCGAAATAGATCGAGAACGAGGGAGCTTGCAAGCATGCGTCTACCGCATTTCATCATCGTCGGGGCCATGAAGTCCGCGACCTCATCGCTGCAGGAACAACTGGTCGTACAGCCGGGCATATTCATGTCGGAGCCGAAGGAGCCGAATTTCTTCAGCGACGATGATCAGTTTGCACGGGGCATGGGTTGGTATGCCGGCCTGTTCGCCGAGGCGGAGGAAGGGGCGTTGCTGGGCGAGGCCAGCACGCATTACACCAAGCTGCCGACCCACCCGAATGCCGTTGCTCGCCTGAAACAGCATGTCCCTGATGCCCGCTTCGTCTATGTGATGCGGCATCCGGTCGACCGACTGGTGTCGCATTACATCCATGAATGGAGCATGGGCGTATACAACTGCGAGATCGAGGAGGCCGTGGGGCGTTATCCGGAGTTGGTGGCGTACGGCCAGTATGCGATGCAACTGAAGCCTTATTTCGAGGCCTTCGGTAGGGAGGCGGTGTTGCCGGTGTTTTTCGACCGTTTGATCCGCGAGCCGCAGGCCGAATTGGAGCGGGTCTGCCGGTTCATCGGCTATCCGGGTGCGCCGATCTGGCAGCATGACTTGAAGCCGAGCAACATATCTAGCGAACGGATCCGCCGTTTCCCTTTGTACGGCATGCTGGTGGAGTCGGGGCAGGCGACCTGGCTGCGCCGCAACCTGGTTCCACAGGGGTGGCGGGATGCGGTAAAAGAGCGCTTGACCATGAAGAAACGCCCGGAGCTGAGTGAAACGGTCCGGACTGAATTACAGTTTGTGTTTGACCGCGATCTAGCCGAGTTGGGTGCTTGGCTGGGGCAGGCACTGGATTGCGCCTGTTTCAAAGAAATTACTTCGACAAATACATTGAACTGGTCCTAGATTGTGCCTTGTCTAACGACCAAGGGTTTATCGTAGCAAAGTATTTAAATTAAAGAAAAGCCAAGAGAGGTATCCATATGAGTAACCAACTGGAGGCAAACCGCTTTTCCGCGTTGGATGGATGGCGTGGATTAAGTATTTTGTTTGTTTTGGCGGCACATATGTTGCCTCTGGGGCCTAAGAGTTGGCAGCTAAACTTCACTGCCGGTGTGATTGGGATGTCGCTTTTCTTTACTCTATCCGGGTTCTTGATAACGAGTTTTTTTATTAAAAACAGCAGTATTGTTGATTTTTTTATTAGGCGGTTATTTAGAATTCTACCGTTGGCCTGGCTGTATATAGTTTTGGCAATGATATTGTCAAAGGCAACATTCGGAATGTGGCTGGCTAATTTGCTTTTTATTGCAAATTGGCCTCCCATGCAGCTTGTGGAAGTGGGGGGGCATCTTTGGAGTTTGTGCGTTGAGGTTCAGTTTTATATCTGCATCGCATTGTTGTTTGCCTTGTTGAGGCACCGAGGGCTATTGCTGCTGCCGTTGTTGGGCCTGGGAATTACGCTATTCCGAATCGATAACGGTGTGCATGTTGCCATTAACACGTATTTCAGAGTTGATGAGATCCTTGCGGGAAGCACGTTGGCATTGGTTTATTTTAATAAATTTGGTGATTTGCCAAGAAAAATTATAAGCGGTTTTAATCCATGGGTTGTGTTGGTGTTGTTACTCGTTTCATCGCATCCTGATAGCGGCTTTATGAACTATTTAAGACCATACCTTGCTGGAATATTGGTGGGGATAACGATCACTAAAAAAAATGAGAGTATGTCCACTTATTTGAATAACCGGTGGCTGATTTACCTGGCTGCGATTTCTTATGCTCTTTACGTGATTCACCCCTTGCTTATGTATAGCTGGCTCGGTAGTGGTGATGTTTTTGAAAGATATGCCAAAAGGCCATTATTATTTATTGTTTTGTGGATGCTCGCCCATTTTTCTACATATTATTATGAGCATAAATGTATTTCCTATGGTAAAAGCTTGTCGAAGAGGCTGCAGCGAGGCACTGTTTCCGGTATTCGCAGAGAGGAGCAAGGTTAATAAGCAGTTATGAACATAACCTGAACTTCAATAAAATAGGCAGATGGGTGATAATGCATTCCGGACAGAAAACAAATGAAACCGAAGAAATTGGCGTGGTCGTTATTGGACGAAACGAAGGGCTTCGTCTTCGGCGTTGTCTTCAATCGATTTCTGAATTTGGGCATAGCATAGTTTATGTTGATTCGGGTTCGACGGATGGGTCCCGGGAATTGGCACTGACCTTCGGGGCACAAGTAATTTCATTGGATTTGACTGTCCCGTTTACAGCCGCGCGAGCTAGAAACGAAGGCTTCCGCCGGTTGTTTGAGTCAAAGCCGGATTTAACCTATGTGCAGTTCGTAGATGGTGATTGCGAAATCGTCGATGGCTGGTTCGACAAGGCAAAGATATTCCTTGATTTGCATGTCAACGTTGCCGCGGCCTGCGGCCGTCGCCGCGAGCGTTACCCGGAGCAGTCCGTGTACAACATGCTGTGCGACATCGAATGGGATACACCAGTCGGTGAGGCCAAGGCCTGCGGAGGTGATGTGATGATTCGGGTGACTGCTTTCGAGTCGGTGGGTGGTTTTCGGCCAGACTTGATCGCTGGCGAAGAGCCGGAATTGTGTGTCCGTCTGCGTGGGTCGGGCTGGAAGATTTGGCGCCTGGGCGAGGAGATGACTTTGCACGATGCCGCAATGAGCCATTTCGGGCAGTGGTGGAAACGGACTAGGCGGGCCGGTTTCGCCTTCGCCGAAGGCGCCTATCTGCACGGTGCACCGCCTGAGCGTCATTGGGTACGGGAGTCGCGCAGCGCCTGGCTCTGGGGTTTGGGCTTGCCGACAATTGCACTGCTGGCTGCCATGTTGTCGCCAATGCTCGGTTTGCTGGCCCTGGCTATCTATCCTGCGCAGGTGTTCAGGTTGGCCGCCAGAGGTGGACGGAGCAGTGCGAGAGAGAACGGTTGGCGTGCCTTGTTTCTGGTACTCGGCAAGTTTCCGGAGGCATTGGGCCAGGTGCAGTTTTTGCTGCGCCGTGCGACTGGCGGCCAGGGACGGCTGATTGAATACAAATGACGTGATACAGGAAATGGATGCTGGCCGATGAGTGAACCGATCCATATCGTGAATTGTGCCGAATTGGCGCAGGAAGGCTGGACTTTCCTGAAAGACAAGATGCCGGCAGGCAGTCTGGCATGGTCGTTCCATACCGCTTCGCCGCAGAACTGGATCGAGCGTCTGGTCAAGCGCCCCAAGATCGCCCGCTATCGTGCCGCGGCCGGAGCCGCTATCGAAGCGAGAAACGCCGACGTCGTGATTTCCCATCTGCCGCGTATGACCTGGTGGGTGGCGCTGTTTGGCCGATTGTTTGCGGCCAAGACAAAACACATTGCCTTCTCGTTTAATTTCACCGACCTGCCAACCGGCCTCACGCACCGGTTGATGTCTTCTGCTTTTCGGCGTGTCGATCGGTTCGTTGTCTTCTCCAGAGCGGAAAAGACGCTGTACTCAGAATATTTCAGGATCGACTCGGAGCGTATCGATGTTCTACCCTGGGCAATGAAGACCCCTGCTGCCCGTCCCGAAACGCCGCTGGTAGCGGGCGACTATATATGTGCGATTGGCGGGGAGGGGCGGGATTACAAGACGATGGTCGAGGCCTGCCGGGCGCTGCCAGACATACCGGTTGTCATGGCTGTACGGCCGCAGAACATTGCCGGCATGGTGTTGCCGGCCCATATTGCAGCCCGTACCAATTTGCCGAGCTCCCAGTTCTGGAACATCGTTAAATTTTCCCGCTTCGTGGTTATCCCCTTGCGGGATCAGGCGACAAATTGCGGCCACATTTCCATCGTGGGCAGCATGCTGCTCGGTAAGCCGGTCGTGTCGACCTTGTCCACTGGGACCCAGGAATATGTGCAGCATGATAGGAATGCATTGGTTGGCATGCCGGGCGATGTCGATGGCCTCAGGCAAAACATCGAGACGCTGTGGCAGGATCAGGCTTTATATGAGCGACTGGCTCAGGGCGCATTCGAGTTTGCCAGCCAGCACGACGAAGGGCGATGGGTCGATTATCTGCTTCGCTATCTAAATACCCTGGAGAAGAGGTGATGAGCGAGATATCTCCGGTCATCCCGGATTGGAGTCGCGAGCATAAACGCCACTTTGCCTGGCAGCCATCCAAATCGTTATTGGCAGCCATTCGGGATTATCAGTGCCATGCTGCTTCTCGCAACCCCTTACGGGTGCTGCTCAAAAAATGGGCGGTTCTGCGCCACCGTTTCTGGAGCATATTGACGGGAGCAGACATACCGATCAATTCCTTGATCGGTGGTGGGTTGCTGTTGCCTCATCCGAACGGCGTAGTCATTCATCCAGATGTCCAGATCGGGCCGAATTGCCTGATTTTTCAGCAGGTCACTATTGGTACCCGGGGACGGCCGGGCGCCCCCAGGATTGGTGGTCATGTCGATATCGGTGCGGGGGCGAAGATACTGGGCGACGTCACTATCGGGGATCATGCGTTGATCGGCGCTAATGCGGTGGTGCTGACCGATGTGCCGGCTAACTGTATGGCGGTGGGGGTACCTGCTACGATCCGGGCAAAGGCAACGAATAGTAGTGTGAATAAATTCTGATGAATTTAAAGAGTGACGTTAAATTGAACAGAACTGGCACAGCCGAAAGAGAAAATACTATGTATGTCGTTGATATATTGATGGCGACATATAATGGTGAAAACTTCATCCGTGAGCAAGTTGACTCCATAATGAGACAAACATGGAAAAACTGGAGATTGATCATTCGCGATGATGGGTCACATGATGGTACTGTTAATTTAATTAGGGAGTTAGGCGCGGGTGATGGTAGAGTTATTTTTGTTGACGATGATCGTGGGAATTTAGGATATAACAATAATTTTTTGAGGTTGCTTTCTATTTCGCAAGCTAATTATATAATGTTTTGCGATCAAGATGATATTTGGCTACCCACTAAAATAGAAGAATCCATGTCTGTCATGAAAAAAATGGAGTCAAAATATGGCGATGCTCCATGTCTGGTACATTGCGATGCAGCAATCGTCGATGCGGAAGCAAAAATAGTTAGATCAAGATTTATCGGTGGTAGGGGCAAGAAAGAAGGTATCTCGGGTGTTCTCATGTCTAATTGTGTGCAGGGGGCGGGATCTCTTATCAATAATTCGTTAAAAAGGCATCTTCTGAAGACCAAGTCGGCTCTGCCTTATGACTATCAAGCAGCGCTAATCGCAGGATTTGTTGGATTTAGATGTTATATAAATAAGGCGTTACTGCTATATAGACAACACAATAACAACGTCATAGGAAGCGGGGCGCCAAGACAGGGACAGCTTAAAACAAAAGGTTTGTTTTCTTATTTTCCTTCATTGAAGTTGACAATAGATGTTCAGCCAGAGGTCTCAAATATATATTTATGTTGTGCTGATGAAGTGAGGGGTGGTGCGGCCATAGAGTATTCTGAGTACTTGTATATTTTTAAAGGGAGGTCTTTGTTTAGGAGGTTTTTTTTGATTATTAAAAATAAATATTTTTATTATTCGAGAAGGGACGTTATTGGCTTGTTGTTTTATGTATTTATGAATAAATTTTGTTGTTTTCGTAGGGGGTTTGTTTAATTGTCTTGGTATGAATAAAATTAATAAAATAAGTTATTTTATCAACCAATATCCGAAGGTCAGCCACAGCTTTATCCGGCGCGAGATTCTGGCGCTCGAGAGGCAGGGCTTCGAGGTGCAGCGCATCGCCCTGCGCGGTTGGGACGGCGATCTGGTCGATGCCGAGGATATCCGCGAGCGTGAGTTGACACGCTACGTTCTGCGAGCCGGCTTGGCCTCATTATTGTCGGCGGTGCTCAGGACAGTGCTGTCGGCACCGGCACAGTTCGTTTCCGCCCTGTCGCTGGCGTTGAGGATGGGGCGTCATGCCGACCGCGGTTGGCCTTACCACCTGATCTACCTGGCCGAGGCTTGCCGCATGCTGCCTTGGCTACAGGAATCAGGGGCACGTCACATCCACGCTCATTTCGGCACAAATTCCGCAGAGGTGGTGATGTTGGCCCATGCCCTGGGCGGACCGGCCTACAGCTTCACAGTGCATGGCCCCGAGGAGTTCGACAAACCGCAGTTCATTCATCTAGGCGAAAAAATCCGGCGCGCGGCCTTCGTTGTGGCGATCAGTTCGTTCGGCCGGAGCCAGTTGTATCGCTGGGTCGGACATGACCAGTGGGGCAAGGTCGAGGTGGTTCGCTGCGGACTCGAAGCCGCTTTCCATGCTGTGGCGCCGGTACCTATTCCAGAGCGGCCGAGGCTGGTGTGCGTGGGCCGCCTGTGCGAGCAGAAGGGCCAGTTGCTGCTGGTCGAGGCGGCGCAGCGGGTAGCTGCGAAAGGAATCGATTTCGAGTTGGTGCTGGCCGGTGACGGCGAGATGCGCCAGGAAGTCGAAGCCTTGATCGCGCGTCACGACCTGGCAAGCCGGGTACGCATCACGGGCTGGATCAGCAGCGACCGGGTGCGGGAGGAAATCCTCGCTGCGCGCGGCATGGTGTTGCCGAGCTTCGCCGAAGGTCTGCCGGTGGTCATCATGGAGGCCATGGCGCTGCGCCGGCCGATATTGACGACGTATGTGGCGGGTATTCCCGAGTTGGTCAGGCCGGGCGAAAACGGCTGGCTGTTTCCGGCCGGCTCGGTCGAGGCGCTCGCCGCTACTTTGGAGGATTTTCTGGCGACACCGTCGAGTGTGCTAGAGCGCATGGGGGAAGCGGGCTATCGCCGTGTGCTGGAACGCCACGACATCGACCGGGAGGCGGCCAAGCTGGCAGCCCTGTTCGGAAGGGGAGCGGCTTGAGCGCGCTGGCCTGGCCGCTCGGTCTTTTCGCCGTCCTGTTGCTGGTGCCGGCGCTGGTGTTGTTCGTCCAGGTGGTGCTGGCTTGGCTGCCCGCCCGGCGGCTCGTAGCGCTGGCGGGAAGGCGGCCACCATTGGCGGTGTTGATGCCCGCCCACAACGAGGCTGCGGTGATCGCGGGCACGCTGGCATCGATCGTGCCGCAATTGCAGGCCGGCGACCGTTTGTTGGTCGTGGCCGACAATTGCGACGACGACACGGCACGTATCGCGCGAGACGCTGGAGCCGAGGTGATCGAGCGCCAGAACGCGCAGCAGCGCGGCAAGGGCTATGCCCTTGATTTCGGTGTTCGTCATCTGGAGTCGGCACCGCCTGATGTCGTGATCATCGTCGATGCCGACTGCAGGATCGGACCGGAAGCGATCGACTGGCTCACCCGGATCAGCCACCAGAGCGAGCGGCCGGTCCAGGCACTGTACCTGATGGGTACTGTCGGCAATGCCGGATTCCGGCAGCAGTTCGCCGAGTTCGCCTGGCGCGTGAAGAACTGGGTACGTCCGCTCGGCTACCACCGCCTGGGGCTGCCCTGCCAGCTCATGGGAACGGGCATGGCGTTTCCCTGGGTCTCGATCAGGGATGCCAAACTGGCCAATGCCAACATCGTCGAGGACATGAAGCTTGGCGTCGATCTGGCCGTTTCCGGCAAGCCGGCGCTGTTCTGTCCGGAGGCGCACGTCAGCAGCACCTTTCCGGAGACCGCCTCCGCGGAACAGAGCCAGCGGACGCGTTGGGAGCATGGTCACCTGGAAGTGATCCTGAAGGAGTTTCCCCGCTTGTTCGGGCGAGGGATGCTGCGTGGCGACATTCGGGCGATGGCGTTGGCGCTCGACCTGGCCGTTCCGCCCCTGGCGCTGCTGGTACTGTCACTGTCCGGGATGTGTGCCACAACCGGTGTGGTGGCGTCCATCGGTGGCGGGATGTTCCCCTTGCTGGTCGCCGGGTTGGCCATGGCCCTGGTCGGTGTCGCCGTGTTCCTGGCTTGGCTGGGCTGGGGCAGGGCGGTGATTTCGCTCTCTACTTTGCTCTCGGTTCCCTTTTATGTGCTTGCCAAGATTCCCCTCTACATTCGATTCTGGACCCGCCGCCAGAAGGAGTGGGTCAGGACCGAACGGGATTAGGCCGCATGGATGATTTCGACCGCGACGTTTATTGTCTGTTGGGCCTGCCGTTCGATGCCGTGGACATGGCGGCGGCCGTACGGCGTGTGCGTGCCGCGGCCGACAGCGGTACGCGGTGTTTCCTGACCACCCCCAACCTGAATTTTCTCATCGGCTGCCGGAGCGATGCCGCATTCCGGGATTCCGTCATCCATAGCGACCTGAGCATCGCCGACGGCATGCCCCTGGTCTGGATCGCCAGGCTGCTCGGTTTGCCGATTCGGGAGCGTGTGGCAGGCTCGGGAATGTTCGAGGTGCTGAGGGGGGGCGATGCCGTGGAAAATCCGATGAAAATCTATTTTTTCGGCGGCCCGGACGGCGTGGCCGAACGGGCTTGCTCGATCCTGAACGCGCATCCCTCTGGCGTGCGTTGTGTGGGCTGGCAATCGCCCGGCTTCGAGCCGGTCGAATCGATAAGCGGCAACGAGCGTATCGACCGGATCAACGCGAGCAAGGCGGATTTTCTGGTCGTAGCCCTGGGCGCGCGCAAGGGCCAGGCCTGGATCGAACACAACCTCGACCGTCTTGATGTGCCGGTGGTCAGCCATCTCGGCGCCGTGGTCAATTTCGTGGCCGGCTCGGTCAGCCGGGCGCCGCTGTGGATGCAGCGCACCGGTTTGGAGTGGCTGTGGCGCATCAAGGAGGAGCCGAATTTATGGCGGCGCTACTGGCATGATGGCCTGAGCTTGTTCCGATTGATGTTCGGAATCGTCTTGCCATATGCCTTGTGGCTCCGGTTTTCTCGGAGTCGCCAAACTGAATTGTTTGTCGATCTGGAGCGGGGCGAAGCCATGAGCAGGATCATCGTTTCGGGCTCTGTCGCCGAAAGCGTTCCGGACGCGCTGCGCGACGTTTTCAGAGAAGCTGTCGAACGTCGTAAACCGGTGGTTCTGGACATGTCGAAGGCTGATCGTTTCGGCCCCCGTTTCGTCGGGCTGGTATTGGTGCTGAAAAAGCGGCTGGATGGACTTGGGCTGCCGCTCACGGTTTACGGGGTGGCGGATGGCGCACGGCGGCTGTTCAGGTGGAACTTGGCGGAGTATCTGTTGCCCTAAAGGCTTGCCGGCTCGGACTAGCCCGGTCAGGCCATAGTGGCACTGTTTCGAGTGATGGTAAATTGATCGATTCTGGTGGTGATCTTCATTTCAGGAGCTTCGGGAAAACATGTGGGACCCCGGACTCGGACGGCGTGGATGAGAGAGGGTGTGATGGCTGATGCGAGCAGGTTGTCTGGCACGGGGGAGAAAGCCGTATCGCCCATCATATGGGGCATTGCCCTGGCATTGCTTTTCCTGGCCTATTGGAGCGGGTTGACCGAGTTGGTCCGGCGCTGGGATAACCAGGAAGAGTATTCGCATGGCTTTTTCATCCCGCTGATTTCGCTATGGCTGCTTTGGCGGCGCCGCTCGGCATTGCGGCAAAGCTTTGGTCAGCCAGCGTGGACCGGACTGTTGTTGGTGTTCATCGCGGCCGGCTTGTTGGTACTGGGTGAACTTACCGCGATTTATCTGCTGATCCAGATCGGATTCCTGATCGCCCTGATCGGCATCGTATTGCTCCTAGGTGGGTTTCCGCTCCTCAGGGTGTCTTTCTTGCCCATCGCCTTCCTGTTATTCGCTATCCCGCTGCCCTATTTCATCGATGCCCAATTGTCCTGGCGTTTGCAACTGATCTCGTCCCAACTGGGTGCCGGTTTCCTGAAGCAGGTCGGGGTGCCGGTGTACATCGAGGGCAACGTCATCGACCTGGGGCTTTACAAATTGCAGGTCGTCGATGCTTGCAGCGGCCTGCGCTACCTGTATCCGCTGCTCAGCCTAGGCTTCCTGATGAGCTACATGTATCAGGCGGCGTTGTGGAAGCGCGTCGTCGTGTTCCTGTCGACCATTCCCATCACGGTCTTGATGAACAGCCTGCGCATTGCCATGGTCGGCCTGCTGGTCGAGCGCTGGGGGAGTGGCATGGCGGATGGCTTCCTGCACTATTTCGAGGGCTGGGTCATCTTCATGGCTTGTTTGGCGATCCTGTTGGCCGAGATAGTGTTGTTCGAACGCTTCGGCTCGCGGCGCCATTTCCGGGATGCGCTAGGCGTCCCGCAGATCGATCCGGCCGTAATCGGCGAGGCTCCCCGGAACGGGCGTAGCTACATCCTGATCGTGGCCTTGATCATCATCGTAGCGTCGGCGGCGGTGGTTCGTCTGGTCGGCTCGCGGGAGGAAATCAGGCCAGAGCGCCAAGCGTTCGTCAATTTTCCTCTCCAGTTGGGCGAATGGCGCGCCACCCAGTCTAGCCTGCCGGAATCGATTGAAAAGGGCTTGAAGCTGGACGATTATCTGATGGCCGATTACCAGAGCCCAGACAAGGGTACGGTGAATTTTTACGTGGCTTATTATGCCTCGCAGCGCAAAGGCGCTTCTCCGCATTCGCCTGAAGTATGCATTCCCGGTGGCGGCTGGTTGATCACCTCGCTGACACAGATACCGGTCGCTATGGATGGGCGGCCGCCCTTCAAGGTGAACCGAACCGTGATCTCGCGCAACGGCAACCACATGGTTGTCTACTATTGGTTCGACGAGCGCGGCCGTCAGATCGCCAACGAATACTGGGCGAAATGGTATCTGCTCGAGGATGCCCTGCTGCGCAACCGGACCGATGGTGCCCTGGTGCGCATCACCCTGCAGCAGCAATCCGGTGAATCCATAGCCGATGTGGATGGCCGTGCCATCGCATTCATGAAGCTGGCCTTGCCGAGGCTGGCGCAGTTCGTCCCGGAATGATGCATGCTGCTCTGTTCGATCGGGATGCTGGGTATGATGTTGAAGCGGAACGCTTTTTGGGGGTAAAGATTCATGTATGAAGTTCGCAAGCAGAACCTAGTCACTCTGGCAACGCGTTGGTTGGGTGTGTGCGTCCTCGCACTGACCATCGGCCTGGCTGGCTGCTCCTCGCCGGAGGAGAAGGCCGAGGCGTATTACCAGAAGGGGGAGGCACTCCTTCAACAGGGCAAACTGGTCAAGGCTGGCCTCGAGTTCAAGAATGCGCTTCAGATCAAGAACAACATGACCAAGGCCTGGCTCGGCTTGGCGGCGATCGCAGAGCGCCAGGCCGACTGGCCGAAGCTGTACGGCCTGCTGAACAAGGTCGTGGAACTGGATCCGAAGAATCTGGATGCCCGCGTGAAGCTGGGGCGGTTGCTGCTGGCTGCCGGTCAGCTCGACAAGGCCATGGAGGCCAGCAAGGCTGCTCTGGCCCTGAACAAGGATGACGAGTCCGCGTTGACCCTGCGCGCGGCTGTCTTGTTCAAGCTGGACGATAAGAAAGGCGCGGTGGAGCAGGCCAATGCCGTCTTGGCCAAGAATCCGAACAATGTCGATGCCCTGGTGGTGCTGGCTTCGGAACGCCTGGTCGCGAACGATCCGGCCAAGGCGATCGAATATCTGGATCGTGGCCTGAAGCAGAACGACAAGAACGTCGGCCTGCAGTTGATCAAGATCCAGGCCTTGGACAAGATGTCCGACGCGGCTTCCGCCGAGGCGGTGTACAAGAAACTGATCGCCTATTACCCGGAGGAGCGCACCCTGCGCCACGCCCTGGCGGCTTTCTATCTGAAGCACAACCGTCCGGCCGATGCCGAGGCCGTATACCGCGCCATCGTCGCGATGCATCCCAACGACCTGGCCGCCAAACTGGATGTGGTGCGTTTCCTCAACGAAGTGAAGGGTCCGCAGGCGGCACATCAGGAATTGGCAGCGCTGGTCGCCCAGGAACCCGGCAATGTCGACCTGCAGTTCGCCATGGCAAGCTTCGACATGATGCAGAAGAATACCCAGGCGGCGGAGGACATTTACCGAAGCATCATCGCCAAGGGCGGCGCGGCCCAGACCGTCATCAAGGCCAAGGGTGCGCTGGCGGCTGCGCTGCTGAGTTCCGGTGACAAGAAAGGCGCGAGCGATCTGGTCGCCGACATCCTCGGTCAGGATGAACGCAACGAGCAGGCCCTGCTGATCAAGGCCAGCATGGAAATCGACGATCGCAAGCTGGACCAGGCGATCGCCGATCTGCGCACTGTTCTGCGAGATGCACCAGGTTCCATCAGAACCCAACTTTTGTTGGCTAAAGCCTATGAACTGTCGGGTTCGCCCGAACTGGCGGATGAAAGCTATCTGAGGGCCTATCAGGGCAGCAAGAATGCTGCCGCCTATGGTATGGCTTATGCCGATTTTCTCCTGAAACGAAACCAGCCTGATCGGGCGGAGAAAATCCTGGAACAGGTCGTCGATTCGGATTCTGGAAACATTCTGGCCATGAAGATGCTCGCCCAGGCGCGCATCGACAAGGGCGACTGGAGCGGCGCTCAGCAGGTTGCCGACAAGCTCAAGGGCATGGGTGACCAAGGCAAAGTGTCTGACCAGATCATGGGCACGATTTTCGCCAACAAGAAGGACTATGCGGAAAGCATTTCGGCCTTCAAGCATGCTGCCGAGGCTGCGCCAAACGATGCCCAGCCGGTCATGTCGCTGGTGCGTGCCTACCTCATGGCGGGCAAACCGGGCGATGCCCTCAATTTCGTGAACTCGGTGCTGCAGACTAACCCGAACAACAACGATATCCGACTGCTGCAGGGGCAGTTGTATGGTCTCAAGGGTGACCAGAGTCAGGCGATACAGTCCTTTACCACCGTGATTGCCAAGGATCCCAAGAATCCTGTGGGTTATCGCGAGTTGGCCAGTCTTTATCTCCGCGCCAAGCGCTATGACGATGCGGATAAGGTGATCGCCCAGGGGCTGACGGCCGTTCCCGGTGATGTCGGCTTGAGAGTCATCCGGGCAAGCGAGTACGAATTGGTCGGGAAGGTCGACGACGCCATCCGGGCCTACCAGTCCCTGCTCAAGGAACACCCCAACGCCGACGTGCTCGCCAACAATCTGGCCAGCCTGTTGTCGGAATATCGGACCGACAAGGCCAGCCTGGATCAGGCGGTGGAACTGGCCAAGCGTTTTGAACGAAGCGATATTCCCCAGTTCAAAGATACGTTGGGCTGGGCCGACTACAAGGTGGGTCGGATCGACGACGCGGCCCGGCTATTGAAGAGTGCGACCGACGCCATGCCGAACATGGCGATTTTCCACTACCATCTTGGCATGAGCTACTTGGCCCAAAAGGACAAGGGCATGGCCAAGCAGGAGTTGCAGAAGGCGCTGGAGTTGGCTGGAAACGGTCCCTTTGCCCAAGCCGACGATATCCGGAAGACGCTGCAGGGCCTTTGAGGTTTTAAATATGCCGAGCTTTGCCGGCTTGCCGAGATAATTTATGTATGAAGCATTCTACGGGCTGAAGGAAAAGCCTTTTTTGATCCAGCCGGACCCGGAGTTCCTGTTCATGGGGAAACGCCACTCGTTGGCATACGCCATGCTCGAGCACGGCATCATGAACCGGGCCGGCTTTTGCGTAATCTCCGGCGAGATCGGTTGCGGCAAGACGACCTTGATCCGGCACCTGCTCAACAACCTGGGGCCGGAAATCGTCGTCGGCCTGGTTTACAACACGCACAAGGAAACCGAGGACCTGCTCAAATGGGTCATGTTGGCTTTCGGGCAGCCTTACGAAGGATTTTCCCGCGTCGAACTGTATGACAATTTCCAGAACTTCCTGATCGGCAAGTATGCCCGTGGCCAGCGAGTCGTACTGATCATCGACGAAGCGCAAAACCTGACGCCGGAGACGCTCGAGTTTCTGCGCATGTTGTCCAACATCAATGCCGACAAGGATCAGTTGCTGCAGATGATCCTGGTTGGTCAGCCCCAGCTGAAGGATTTGCTGCAACGGCAGGATTTGCGCCAGTTCGCCCAACGGGTGTCGGTGGATTTTTTTATCCGCCCCCTGATCGGTGCGGAAGTGGAAATGTATATCCAGCATCGCCTGAGTGTCGCCGGGCGGGATGCGCCTTTGTTCAGCCCGGAGGCGTGCGAAAGGATCGCCAAGGCCAGTAACGGCATTCCACGCAGCATCAACATCCTGTGCGATATGGCCATGGTTTATGGTTTTTCGACCGAGGCCGAGCAGATTGGCTTGGATATCGTCGAGGATGTCCTGAGCGACAGGCAGGAATTCGGCCTGCTCAGTAAAGAGGAGTAGCCGGCGCGGATTCGCAGCCGGCGATTGACTGCCCTTACCGCGGAATCACACCGCGACTACGCAGCATCTCCATCACCGACTCGACCGAGTCCTCTAGGGGCTGCTGATCCGTATCCACGACCAGTTCGGGGCGTTCAGGGATTTCGTAAGGGGATGAAATGCCCGTGAAATCCTTGATCTCGCCTGCGCGAGCGCGTTTGTAGAGGCCTTTTACATCCCGTGTTTCGCAGACCTCCAGCGAGCAGCGGGTGTAGATCTCGATAAAGTCGCCATGAGGCAGCAAAGAGCGTACCCGTTCACGATCCCGGCGCAGGGGGGAAATGAAGGCGGTCAGCGAAATAACACCTGCTTCCAAGAACAGTTTGGTCATCTCGCCGATCCGCCGGATATTCTCGCTCCGGTCTTCCAACGAGAAGCCGAGGTCGGCACACAGTCCATGGCGCACATTGTCGCCGTCGAATACGAAGGTTCGGCAGCCGACTTGATACAACTTCTCCTCGACGGCATGGGCAAGGGTGGATTTCCCAGCCCCGGAAAGCCCGGTAAACCAAAGCACCGCACTGCGGTGGCCATTCAGTTGCTCGCGACGCAGGCGATTGACCGTGGCATGGTGCCAGACGACATTGCTTGATTTTTCGGGCGTGTTATCCAAGGTGGGGATTCGCTTTGCAGAGAGGTCGGATTTGGGATGTGCGCTTGCGGGGCGTCAAGGATGGACGGCATCCACCTTGAATTTGGAAACGGCTTGAGCGCGGTTGGTGACATCCAGTTTTTCGAAGATCCGTTTCAGATGGTTCTTGACGGTATTGGCACTGATTCCAAGGATCAGGCCGATTTCCGGGTTTGTCTTGCCGATACAAACCCATTGCATGATTTCTTTCTCGCGGTCGCTGATGCCGAAGTCTTCAAGTGTGGACAGCGCAGGCTGGCTATCGCTTTTGGGGGGGGAGGGCAGTGTGTCGACACGTCGCAGGGCCGCGTCGATGTGAGGCAGCAATAGATTGCAGATTTGCCGGGTCTCTTGATCGTAGCCGTGGTGGTAATCGACAAAGACATACAGGCAATCGTTGTTGTCACGTTTGTCGTGAATGCCGTGTACCAGGAAGGATTGCGCACTGGAAAGATTGTGCGTGTCGAGGCTAGGAAAATCCCCGAGGGCTTCGTTTTCTTTTTCTTGCTTGATACAGAAGGGTTTCCGGTCCAGCCGCTGCCAGCGGTCCTGGATGCCTTGGGCAAAAGGGACCAAGTCGGGGCGCTTGGACCACTTTCCGGTTCTGACTCCGGGGAGTGCCGAGGAGATGTCGAAATTCAGTTCTCCCGATACGAAATCGCCCCAGGAAGCGATCAAGACATCATGCGACAAGAATTCGCGTATGCCGAGCTGCATCCAGACGAAAAACTCCAGATGCGAACGAATGCTTAGGGACTCTTGAATGAGTCCGAGTAGCCTGTCGCGCCTGTCCGCATCAAGGAGTTCTGCACTAGCCACTGGTTCCTCTCATTTAACCGTTTCTTGTGTTTATGGAGTGCTCACCGCTCCATAATATATTTGTGGTTAAGATTTTAACTTAAATTTTGTATTAATTTAATTTCAGAGTGGCTGTGAGATATCGTCGTTGTATGCAATAAGCGACAAACTTCCCTTCGTGCGACGAGGAGGGAGGCGGGAGTCAGGGATTTGCAGTATGCCACCTAATAAAAAAGCCGCTCGAGGCGGCTTTTTTATTTCTGAACACTCGGAATCACCAGCGATCTCGGCGGTAGTATCCTTCGCCGCGATCGTCATCGCCGCGGTAGCCGCGGCGAAAATCGCCATGGCGATGGCGCCACTCGTGCTGGTCACGGTACACGACCCGTGTGGAGGTATAGACGACCGGCGGGGCTTGATAGACCACTGCAGGTTGCTGGTAATACGTGTAGGTGGGCGGATAGGCGTATACCGCGCGGCGTTCGTAGACACGACGCGGCTCCGATTGTGAAGCCGCCGCTCCGGCGATTGCGCCGATGACTGTACCTGGCAACACACCTTCATGGCCGCCGATGGCATGACCCACCGCGGCACCAAGACCGCCGCCGACCAGCACGTTCAGGATTTCGTCCGCGGATGCAGCTGTCGAAGCAGTGGCTGCAACTGCAGCGACGAGCATGGGAATGGCGAACTTGGCTTTCATGGCGTCTCTCCTTTGTCTTGACGATTCCATGCTAGCCAATGGGCGATTTCGGCAGATTTCCGGCATGCTTCCAAATGTTTCAAGATGTTACATGGTGACCGTTTTGCGGAATCCGTTTCGGGACGGTCCTTCCCATGAGCAAAAACGGACACGTTATGCTGAGCGGCCAGATGGTGTTCGGTTATTACTTGCTGTTGCTTGTCCGAACCCATCTTCCTGGTTATGGCAACAATCGGGCTGGACGCTGCTCTGGCCCGGATCGAACAGCACCGACCAGCCCTTTGAGGTGGGTGTCCGCAGCGCAGTCAGGCTCGTCAATCCCGGTCGCGGCGGTCATGTCCGGGAGGGCCGTCGCCGCCGCGGCCATGGCCGCGTTTCTCGCCTCGTTCGTCGCGGCGTTCGTCCCGGTAACCTCTGTGTTCACGATAACGCGGGGCGTAAACGTCGTTGTACCATTTGTCGCGCACGAAATAGACCGGCTTGCCGCAGGCGTCGTATTCGTGGCAATGCCTGCCCCAGTGTTTCTCATAACCCGGAGGAACACGGAGATAAATCGGTGCGACCATCATCGGCGCAGGAGGACGATGGATGATGATAGGTTGTTGGTAAATGACTTGTGGCTGGGGAAAATCGCCAATGTCGATGCGGCCGTAGAAACCGGGTTCTCCGACGTTGATCGATACGCCGACATCGGCAGCCAACACGGGACTGGCCACGGCGGCCATGGCTACGGCCAACAGGAAATGCTTCATGAACTGGTCCTTCCAAAAAATGGGCAGTCGAAGCTATTTTATAGCGGAGCCGGGGCGGCTTAGCCAGCTATAAAGACAACATGCGCTTTTTTTTGATTTTCCTTCTTTACGGTGGTATCCAAGCCTACTTTGCGGCCAAACTCATACATGCCGCCAATCCAGTCTGGACGGCGCGCCTTGCCATAGTCGCCTTCGCCATCCTGATGATTTTCGGCCCGCTATTGCTCTGGCGGCTGGAACGCTGTGCCCAATGCCACGCCGTGGCGGTGACCGGTGCTTGGTTGATCTACGGTTGGATGGGATTCTCGTTTCTTTTTTTCTGGGTGGGCCTGGTTTGGGAGGCCTATCGTCTTATCGCCGGTTGGGCCGGCCTGCCTGTGTTCGCACCTGGACCAGCCATGGTCGTGGTATCGGCCATGGCCCTCTCGCTTTGGGCATACGGATTCCATGACGCGCGGCATCCCCGCACAGAACGGGTCACGATCCGCTCGGCCAAATTGCCAGCCGGCTTTCCCGGTCTGCGCATCGTCCAGATATCCGATGTCCATCTGGGCGTCCTGGCCGGCGGGCAGCGGCTCGACGCCATTCTGAAACAGGTGGCTGCACTGCATCCTGATATCCTGGTCTCGACGGGCGATCTGGTCGACGCCCAGGCGCAGTATCTGGATGGCTTGTCGGCGCGTTTTGCGGCCTATCAGCCACGCTATGGCAAGTTCGCCGTGACCGGCAATCACGAGCACTATGCCGGATTGGCACATTCCGTCGACTTCCACCGCCGTTCGGGTTTCACCCTGTTGCGGGAAGACAGGGTCGATCTGCCGGACAACGTTACCCTGGTCGGCGTCGACGATCCCGCGGTCCTGGGAGGGGCGACCGGTGAGGCGGAAATACTGGCGGGCATTTCCCGGGATCGTTTTGTCATACTGCTAAAGCATCAGCCCGTCGTAGCGGTGGGTGCCCGCTTCGACCTGCAGCTTTCCGGCCATTCCCATGCCGGACAGATATTTCCATTCAACTTTGCCGTGCGGCAGGTCTATCCCCTGATGCAAGGGTTATATCGCCTGCCCAACGGCGGCGAACTGTATGTCAGCCGCGGCACTGGCACCTGGGGTCCACCGATTCGTATCCTGGCGCCGGCGGAGATCACCCTCATCACCCTGCAGGCGCCTTAACGGCCGGAGAGCGTATTTGGTCCGTTGCCCGAGCCGCCGATCTTCCAGAAGTGCTCCATGAACACATAGGTGAACGAGGCCGACCAACCGATCAGCAGCAACCCGTTGAGCGCTTCGAAGCCGCAGACCATGCGCAGTGCGCCGGCGGGGTAGATATCCCCGAAGCCGACCGAGGTGAAGGTTTCCGCCGAGAAATACAGGAAGGTCGAGAATTTGTCGGCGAAATGGCCGCCGAAATTGCCCAGGTCGAAATGGTCACGCAATGAGTAATAGGCCAGACCGTACAGGGTGATTTCCAGCATATGGGCAAAAAACGTGCCGAGGATACCGATCAATACCCGCAGCCTGCCGGAGACCGCCAATCTGGGCAGCAGCGACGATAGCCCGCGCAGGCATTCGTAGTGCAGGACTGTCGTGGCGAGCAGCAGCACCACACAGATCAGAAACGCGATGTACATGTTCAAATCGGCTTAGGAGAAGGGCCTCGTATATCCCGTCAGAAAGCGCACCCTGGACAAGGTTCCGTGCCTACCGCGAATACGCGCTTAGTGATCGACATGTTTTTCGGATACCCTTTGGGGAAAATTTTCAGGAGGCAGACGGATGCAGTTGTTGGTGACAGGCGGGGCAGGGTACATCGGTACCCATACCTGCATCGAATTGCTGAATGCCGGTTATGAACCGGTCGTGGTCGACAACCTGAGCAACAGCAAGATGGCCGCGATCCACCGGGTGGAACGCATTACCGGCCGCAAGTTGGCCTTTCATCATGTCGATGTCCGGGACAAGGATGCGCTGCGGGCCATATTCGCCCGGTATCAGCTTTCTGCCGTGATCCATTTCGCCGGCCTGAAGGCGGTGGGCGAGTCGGTGGCCAAGCCGCTGCTCTATTACGACAATAATGTCAGCGGTACGGTGAGCCTCTGCGAGGTGATGGCCGAGGCAGGGGTGAAGCGCATTGTGTTCAGTTCCTCTGCTACCGTGTATGGAGACCCTTACGCGGTGCCGGTCAAGGAAGATTTACCGGCTGGCGCGACCACCAATCCCTATGGCCGTAGCAAGTTCATGGTCGAGGAGATCTTGCGCGACCTGCATATCTCGGATCCTTCCTGGCGGATCGGCCTGTTGCGTTATTTCAACCCGGTGGGCGCTCATGAGTCGGGCTTGATCGGGGAAGACCCCCACGGTATCCCGAACAACCTGATGCCTTACATCGCCCAGGTGGCGATCGGGAGGCGGCCGTACTTGAATGTGTTCGGCGACAACTATGCGACGCCGGACGGCACCGGCGTGCGAGACTACATCCACGTGGTGGATCTGGCGCTGGGCCACGTCGCGGCACTACGCTACCTGGAAACCAATGCCGGCGTGCTGACGGTAAACCTAGGAACTGGGCAAGGCTACAGCGTGCTGGAGATGGTGCGGGCTTTCGCCGAGGCCAGCGGCCGCGAGGTGCCTTACCGGATCGCACCGCCCAGAGCCGGGGATATCGCCTGCAACTACGCTGATCCCGCTCGGGCGGCCAGTTTGCTTGGCTGGCGCGCAGAGCGAGATGTCGCCGCCATGTGCGCCGATACCTGGCGCTGGCAGAGCCGGAATCCGAATGGTTTCGAAAACGATTGAGAGTGTGAAGCGATGTTGATTCCCGTGATCCTGTCCGGCGGTGCCGGTACCCGTTTGTGGCCGGTTTCCCGCGAAGGACGGCCTAAGCCTTTCATACACTTGTCCGACGGTGGCACGTTGTTGGGCAAGACCTACGCCCGTGCGCTGTCCTGCCGGGACGTCGGCGAGGTGCTGACCATCACCAACCGCGATTATTACTTTCAGAGCAAGGATGTCTGGCAGGCCGAGGTCGGCGACAAGCGGTCGTTGCGCTTCCTGCTCGAACCGGAAGGCAGGAATACCGCGCCGGCCATTCTACTTGGGGCGCTGATGCTGAGGGCCGCGCACGGTGTTGATGCCGTGATGCTGGTGCTGGCCGCCGATCATCTGATCCAGGATGTTTCGGCCTTCGCCGCCGACGTGGCCGAGGCCGAATCCCTGGCTCAGGCCGGGCATCTGGTGACCTTTGGCATCCCTCCCAGCCATCCGGAAACCGGTTTCGGTTACATCGCGACGGGCGAGGCGCTCGGCGATGGTCGGGGTCGCCGGGTCGCCGGCTTTATCGAGAAACCGGATCAGGACAAGGCCGCTGCGATGATCGCCGCCGGCGGTCATTTCTGGAATTCGGGCATGTTCTGTTTCCGGGTCGGCAGTCTGATCGATGCCTTTGCTCGGTATGCGCCGGAAATGCTGGCGGCCGGGGAGGCCTGCTGGGACGCAACCCAAGCCAAGTGTTCCGACGCCTATTGCGAGATCGATGCCGATACGTTCGCCGGGTTGGACAATATCTCCATCGATTACGCCATCATGGAAAAGGTGCACGACGCGGCCGTGGTGCCGGCCACGTTCGACTGGACCGACGTCGGTTCGTGGAAGGCGTTGGCCGACCTGGTCGAGGCCGACGAGTCCGGCAACCGCAATCAGGGCGAGGTCATCCATGTCGGCAGCCGGAACTGCTACGTCCAGAGCGAGGACCGCCTGGTGGCCACCATCGGCCTCGACGACCTGGTCATCGTCGACACACCTGACGCATTGCTGATCAGCCACCGCGACGAAACCCAGCGGGTGAAGGAGGTAGTGAAGCAACTCAAGGATTCCGGCCACGACAGTTACAAGCTGCACCGCACGGTGGCCCGCCCCTGGGGCACGTATTCGGTGCTGGAGGAAGGCGACCGCTACAAGATCAAGCGGATCGAGGTCAAGCCGGGTGCCTCGCTGTCGCTGCAGATGCATCATCACCGCAGCGAACATTGGATCGTGGTCAGCGGCACCGCCCGGGTCACCAACGGCGAGCAGGTCATGCTGGTGCGCAGCAATGAATCCACTTACATCAAGGCCGGGCATTCCCACCGCCTGGAAAATCCAGGCATCCTCAATCTGGTGATGATCGAGGTGCAGAGCGGCGAGTACCTGGGCGAGGACGACATCGTCCGCTTCGAGGATGTCTATGGCCGTGGCTGATGCGCTGTGGCAGTATTGAAGACCTGTCTGTCCTGGATGAGGGGGTGACCATGTTCGATCTGCCAGCCATGCCGCAATCGCTGTCGAGACTGGTCGGCAAGCTGCCCGGCTTGCCTGTTTCCGCTGCCTTCGTGGCGTTGTTCAATCGGATGGCCTGGCGCGGTCTGCGCGATCTAGACTGGTCGGCGTTGCAGGGAAAACGTTTCTGCGTCCATGTCCGCGACCTGGGCGGGAAAAGCTATTTCTCGGTGACCGGGAAGGGACTGCGGCCGGAAATGGCCGACCATGCCGACGTGACCTTTACCGCAACCGCCGAAGACTTCCTTCGCCTGGCATTGCGCTTGGAGGACCCGGATACCCTGTTTTTCAACCGCCGCCTGCTCATCGAGGGCAATACCGACCTCGGCCTGACCGTGAAGAACCTGTTGGATACGGTCGAATTGGACAGCCTGCTGGCGACGATGCCGGCACCGGCCGCCAGTCTACTGGGGGCATTGCGTCGGAAAATGGCCGGTAACGGCCCCGGCTTGGCTGCCGGTTTACCGGCCTGAGTCACCCATCCTTAACTAGAATTGCGCCGGTTCGCGGTTGGTCTGCCGGTGGCTCTGCGCGGCGGGATCATTCGATGAATCGTGATCGCCGGCGACACGACCGTTTGGGTCTTCCCGAAATTGATGAGCGCGGTGCCGGCTATTGCGAGCCGGCATTTTTTGCATAGATAGTACAGATGGCCAAAGACAAGACCCTCTACGTTTGCGCCGAATGCGGCGGCCAGACCACCAAATGGCAAGGACAATGCCCGCATTGCCTGGCCTGGAATACTTTGAGCGAGACTGCCGCGGAAGTGAAGACTCGACGCTTCCAGGCCCTGGCGGCCAGCGGCGAGGTGCAGCGCTTGTCGGAAGTTCAGGCCCGGGATACGCCGCGCATCGCCACCAGCCTGTCCGAATTCGACCGGGTGCTGGGCGGCGGCCTGGTCGAGGGCGGCGTGGTGCTGATCGGCGGCGATCCGGGCATCGGCAAATCGACCCTGCTGCTGCAGGCGTTGGCGGCGCTCGCTACCCAGCGCAAGACTCTGTATGTCAGCGGCGAAGAATCGGCCGACCAGATCGCCATGCGTGCCAACCGGCTCGGCCTGGCCGATTGCGACATTCCGATCCTGACCGAGATCCGCCTGGAATCGGTGCTCGCCACCCTAAAGCACGAGCAACCCCAGGTCGCGGTGATCGACTCCATCCAGACCCTCTATACCGAGGCGTTGCAGGCCGCGCCGGGCAGCGTTTCCCAGGTCCGCGAATGTGCCCAGGAGTTGACCCGCCATGCCAAGCAGAGCGGGACTTCGGTCATCTTCGTCGGTCACGTCACCAAGGAAGGTGCCCTGGCCGGTCCGCGGGTGCTGGAACACATTGTCGACACGGTGCTCTATTTCGAAGGCGATACCGGCTCCAGCTTCCGCTTGATCCGGGCGTTCAAGAACCGCTTCGGTGCGGTCAACGAACTTGGCGTGTTCGCCATGACCGACAAGGGACTGAAGGGCGTGAACAATCCGTCCGCCCTGTTCCTCAACCGGGCCGAGCAGGAGGCGCCGGGTTCCTGCGTGGTGGTGACCCAGGAAGGCACCAGGCCGCTGCTGGTCGAGATCCAGGCCCTGGTCGACACCTCGCATACGCCGACGCCGCGCCGCCTGACCGTGGGGCTGGACCCGAACCGGCTGGCCATGCTGCTGGCCGTGCTGCATCGCCACGGCGGCATCGGCTGCTTCGACCAGGATGTCTTCGTCAATGTCGTCGGTGGGGTGCGCATCGTCGAGCCGGCGGCCGATCTTGCCATCCTGCTCGCGGCCGTCTCCTCGATCCGGAACAAGATATTGCCGCACAAGCTGGCGGTGTTCGGCGAGGTTGGTCTGTCGGGCGAGATCCGCCCAGTACAGCGCGGTCAGGAGCGGCTGAAGGAGGCGGCGAAGCTGGGCTTCAACCTGATCCTGGCGCCCAAGGCCAACATGCCGAAGCTGATGCCGGCCGGGGTCCAGGTCAAGGGAGTGTCCACCTTGCAGGAAGTGCTCGATTTCCTGCGCAACCTGTAGGCCTGGGGAGGTTTCTCAAGACCCGTCGATCAATCGGTCGATTGGGATGGGTTTCTCGACCTCATAGCCCTGGGCGTAGTCGATGCCGAATTCCCGCACGAGGGCGAGCAGTTCCGGCGTCGCCACGAATTCGGCCACCGTCTTCATGCCCAGGGTGTGGCCGATCTCGTTCATCGATCGCACCATGGCCTGCAGTTCCGGGTCCCCGGCCATGTCCCGGATGAAGGCGCCGTCGATTTTCAGGGTATCGGTGCGCAGGCTGCGCAGGTAGCTGAACGAGGCGTTGCCGCTGCCGAAGTCATCCAGGCTGAAGCGGCAACCGTAGCGCCGGATCTGGCGGATGAAGTCCTGGGCCACGGCGTGACTGAACAGCGTGGCGGTCTCCGTGATCTCGAAGATGATCTTGTTGCAGGGCAGGTCGCCGGCCGAGAGTTCGCGGTGCAGGGCGGTGAGCAGGTCCGAGTTGGACAGCGACTGGGCCGACAGGTTGATGGAAAAGCCGCCGGTCCGCTCGAACTCGGCGCGATGGCGCCGGATCCAGGCGACTGCGCTGCTGAACACCCATAGATCGAGTTCATGGGCGCGCTTCCAGCGCTCCACGGCCAGGACGAATGGCTGCGGGTCGATCTGGATGCCATTCTTGTCCCGCACCCCGAGCAGGACTTCGTAGTAGGGCAATGCCTCCATCTCCTGGAGCGGCGCGACTTTCTGGCAACGCAGGAACAGGTATTCGTTGGACAGCATGTCGTTGATCTGTCCGGCCCAGCCTTCCATGGTTTCCCGGTCCTGGATCAGGTTGTCGGAATCGGCGTAGACCTGGATCGTGCCGGGCCCGACCGAGTGGGCGACCTCGCAGGCCGAGGTGGCCCGGCGCAGCGACTCGGCGGCTTCGGTCGCACCGGGCAGGTAACTGGCGAGACCGAAACATACCTGGATGGAGAAGTTTTCCCCGTCGTGTCGGAAGTTGAAGCCTTCGAAGTCCTTGCGCAGTCGTTCCGTGAAGTGCTGCGCGGCATCGAGGTTGAGGCCGGGCAGGAAGATGGCGAATACGCCTTCTCCGATCACGGCCAGGCGGTCGTTGCTGCCCAGCGTGTATTCGGTCATCGCGGCCAGCGTCCGGGTGAGGTTTTCGCCGGCCTGGATGCCGCAATGATCGAAGATCATCCGGTACGGTTCGAAGCGCAGGACGCAGAAGCTGTTCACGCTTTTGAAGTGGACGCCCTGGTCGACGTAGACGAGCAGGGCCTTGCGGTTCGGCAGGTTGGTGATCGGCTCGTGGGTGGCTTGCTGGACCAGGCGCCGGTACATGGCATCGATGACGCCGTATTCGGAACGTTCGAGCAGCGGCAGGTCGCGGTCCTCGCCGGGCTTGGCCCGGTCCTCGTCGATCAGGGTCGACAGTTCGCCCAAGGTCAGGTCCAGCTTGCGGTCCGCGGGGCGGTTGACGAAGCAGATCCTGCCCGGGGGCTGGCTGAGCCAGATCAGTTGCATCGGAATCATCTTGCCGTCTTGTTCGATGTCCCACCAGTCGCCGACGCGCAGTTGTCCGGACAGGGATTCGTCCTCCGGCGACAGGCTGCCGGTTTGAACGTCGGCCAGCTTGAACCAGCCTTCCGGAATCAGGACGCGCTCGGCCCGGGACGGATTCTGCAGGTAGGCGACCAGCTCCTTCATCAATTCGTCGAGTTGCCGGCCGGTGACGGTGACCGTCAGCAGGCGGGACTCGACCGCGTCCAGGAGCTGCGTTCGTCCGGAGGGGGTGGTTCGGCCGGATGCCGACTCCGAGGCATGGACCAGTTCGGCCAGGATTTGCCAGGATTGGTCCCATTCCATGTCGTCGCCGCGCAGCTTCAGCAGCACCAGGCGGTGCTGCCAGCCAAGCTCCAGCAGCCTGGGGATGAGTTTCGGCACGGCACGACCCGCCAACTGCTGGTTCAGCTCTTCGACGACGAGTTGGTTGCTGTCCCGGATGCGGCCCTTGGCTTCGCTGATTTCCTGGTAGCCGTCGACCCGCTGTTTGCGTACCTGGATCGGGAATTTGAGCAGTTTTTCCAATGCGTCGCAGGTGTGTTCCAGTTCGCCCGAATTCAGCTCGGCCTGGCCGAGACTCTTGTCGATGATGGACTCGATCAGGTCGCGAAACTGTGGGTCGCGGAATCGGCCGTTGTCGTCGGCGACGATGGCGAAGCGATCGACCAAGTTGATCAGACGGCCGAGCGGATGGTTTTCCAGGCGGATCGGCTCGTCGCTGCGCAAGGCGAGGTCGTACAACGGCTTCTCGATCTTTTTCAGCAGCCGGTCGATGTCGGATTGACTGCTGTGTTCCGCCAGCGCCCGGTTGAGCAGGCCGGCCAAGGTGCCCAGTTCCTCGCGCAGGGGCTGGGACAATTGTCCAGCGAAGGTGGGTTGGCTGAGCAGACGGGTAATCCGGTCCGACAGGCTGGCCTCGTCGACCACCGCCTGCACCGAGTCGAACTGTCTCAACAGGGTCTCGATCCGGGGATGGGTTCCGTGATCCGTCGATATGCCAGCCGGCCCGGTATGCGTGGGCGGTGGTGTGGCCGGTGTCGGCGCGGCGGGTGCGATTTGTTCCAGGATCTGCTGCAACTGTCGCTGGTAGGCGGCCGCGTCTTCGGCACTGTTCTCCGGTACGGCGGCATGGCCGGGGGTGGTTTGCCGATCCTGAGCCGGACCGGCCGGTGGCGCGGGAGTCTGTGGTTCGCTGCTCGGCGGGGTGGGCGGATAAAGGGTGAACAGCTTCTCGGCAATCTCGGTCAGCTTGGAAACCTGATCCGCGATGTCCTCCTTGTTCTGTGCGGGCGGTTTCTGCTCCGCTGCGGCACGGGGCACACGCCCCGGCTCGTGGCCGCTTTCCAGCGCCATGTCGACCGGTTTGAGCGGTGCCAGCAACTGGTTGAGTTGAGTGTACAGGCCGCCGTAGTTCTCTTCGAGCGCGATCGCGAATCGCTTGTACAGGACTGCCCGCATGGCGTTGTTGAAATCGAATCCGCCCAGGATTTGCTGGAAAGTTTGGCAGACCGCCTGAGGTCCGAACGGATCGTTGCGGGGCGTGACCATGGCTGGGGCGACACGGCTGAAGCGCAGGGCGAACTGGAACATCACGCCGCGGTTATCGCTTTCGAGACGGTTGAATAGGCCGGAAATGTTCAGCCAGTCTTCGAAACTGTCCTCGTCGACGATGGCTAGTTCGCCGATGGACTCGGGCAGCGCATTCGATTCGGCGGTGTCGATGTGCTGCATGCGCTCGACCAGCAAGTCGAAATGCCGCTGGCGGACGTCGCCGATGCGCAGCAGCAAGTCGGTGAGGCCGTTCAGAAAGCGGGAGTGCTCGCCCAGGGGTAGGGGGTAGGCATCCCGCTCGTTGACCCGTTTCCTGACGTGCGAGATCAGTTCATCCCAGGCTTGGCCGAGAAAGGTATGGAACAGGTTGACGCAGTCCCGGAAGATGGCCTGGCGTTCTTCCGGGAGCAGGCTGCCTTGGCTGAGGCCGGATTGCGGCAATTCGGCCCGGGCATCGAACAGCGTCTGGAAGGCCTCGCCCGACATGTTGTCGACATAGAGGCCGAAGTCGGTGGCCGAACTGTGGATGAGCTTGCCGTGCAATATGTGGTGAGTGCCCGGGCCGGTTGCCGGAAATTCGACTTCGACTTCTTCGCCGCTCGAGTGGCGCGCGCCGACATTGTCGAGCGGGGCACTACCGACGGGCCGCAGATTGAGGCCTTTCTGGCAGAAGTCGCAAATCTCGCAGGCGAGCTTTTCCCCGTTGGAGAACACCATGTTGGCCAACTGCCGCGTCTTCAGGCGGGCAAAGTGTCTTTGCGAATAACTCATCCCGGGGTGCCAAGTTTTTTCCTGTTATGGAGCGGGCCGAATCGAGGCATGCCGCAACTGTCAACTTAGCAGTTTCGCTGATGGAATGTCGAACCAATTGGCGGAAATCGAACCGGAAGAAATCCGGCTCGGTCGCCATTCGGGGCAAGGCAGACGAAGTGGCCGGCTCAGGCGGGCAGGGGACGCCACTCGATGATCCGATCGCCTTGGTCGCGACCGGAAGGGCCGATCAGGCGGGCCAGGTCGGCGGCCAGCATGTCGGGTTGCGGCAGGCTGTCCTTGGCTTCGCCGGGGTGGCTCAGGACCCGCTGCGGGGAATTGATCGGGCCGGGGATGACCAGGTTGAGCCGCAGGTTGGGCAGTTCTTCCCACTCTTCGGCCTGGACCTTGAAATAGGCCTCCAACGCGGCCTTGGAAACGGCAAAGCCACCCCAGTATGCCTTGGGCTCGTGACCGTGGCTTTCGCCGACCAGGACGACCGCGGCGTCCGGCGCGGCTTTGAGCAGGGAAAAACAGGCACGGTTGATGGCGAACGGCGCGGTGACGTTGACCTTGAACAGTGACTGCCATTGCTCCACGGTCTGCAGGTCGAGCGGACTGGGCCGGGTGAAGGCGGCTGCGCAATGCAGGATGCCGTCCAGGCGGTGCAGTTGATAGCCGATGGTCTGGGCCAGGGTTTCGAAATCGCGGTCGGTCGCCTTTTCCAGGTCCATCGGAAAGATGGCCGGCATGGGGGCGCCGGCGGCAACGATTTCGTCGTAGACCTGTTCCAGCTTGGCCGTGCTGCGGCCGAGCAGGATGACGGTGGCGCCCTGGGCGGCGAAGGCCTTGGCCGCAGCCCGGCCGATGCCCTGGCCGGCTCCGGTGACCAGGATCACCCGATCTTGCAGAGACTTGGTTGCGGAGTCGTTCATCGCGTTCGTTCCTGAATCAGTTGGGCGCATTTTACGCCGCTTCGGACCGCACCTTCGAGGGTGGCCGGATAATCGCCGGCCGTGTAGTCGCCGGCCAGATAGAGGCCGGGTATCGGCGTGCGGTTGTCCGGGCGGCGCAGGCTGGGGCTGCAGGCGAAGGTGGCGCGTTTTTCGACGATGGTCTTCCAGGCGAGCAAGGGAGGCAAGGGCCCCGTCGCTTTGCTCAGTCGCTCGAGCCATTCGTCGAGCAGGGTCTCCGGCGCCTGCTGCAGGTGGGGTCCCTCGGCACTGGCGACGATGGCGATCAGGCCGGTGCCGAGGTCGCCACGTTCGAATGCCCAAGGCGCCGTGCCGTGGCCGAGCGCTTGCATGGGATAGGGCAGGTTGACGGCGGCCGCGAAACGCAGCCAGAGCGTGACGATGGGTTGCCAAGCGAACTGCCTCAATATGGCGGCTGTCTCCGCTGTGCCGTCGATGCCGGCCAGCAGGGCAGGAACCTGGGCCGGATGGGTGGCGACGATGACCTGGTCGGCCGCGATGTCCGGGCCGACCAGTCGGAACCGGTTCTGTTCGCGGCGGATGGCCGTGACCCGGCTGGACAGGTGGACCGTGCTGCCGTGTTCGATCAGATATTGCCGTGCGGCGTCGGGCAGCAGGCGTCCGAGGTCGGCCCGGTTGAACAGCATGTCGCTGTCCTTGCGGCCTCCGGCCAGACTGTCGCGCAACACGTTGCAGAAGACCTGGGCCGAGGCCTGCGCCAGAGGGGTATTGAGCGCGGCGACGCAGATGGGCTCCCATAAGCGGTCGATCAGGTAATGAGGCTGGCGGTGGCGGGCCAGCAATTGGGAAGCGGAGAGGTCTTCGCCGAGGATGAAGCGCCGGCCTTTCAGGTCCAGCATGAAGCGGACCGCGGCCAACTTGTCGGCTAGGCTCAGGCCACGTGCGGCCAGCAGGCCGGCAGCGAGGTGGAACGGTGCCGGTAGGCCGGGCAGGACAAGCCGGAATCCGGGGGCGCGCAGATCGAGCCGCCGCCTTTCCAACAGATCGAGCGTGCCGAGTTGCGCCATGAGAGCCAACGTCTGCCGGTAGGCCCCGGCCATGAGGTGTTGGCCGTTGTCGATCGTCAGTCCGTCCCAGACCACGCTGCGTGCTCGTCCGCCCAGTTGCTTGGCGGATTCAAATAGCTGGACCGGATGGCCGGCTTCGGCCAAGGTTACGGCGGCCGCCAATCCGGCCCAGCCTCCGCCGATTACTGCGATCGCTGGGCTCAGGCGGTCAGCCACGTTTTGGCCGCGAGCCAGAGTTTCCGGGGCGCCGGCAGGGCGATGCGGGCATGCAGCACGGGGTAGCCGTCGCGGCGGATCTCGTCCAGCAGGGTGCGGTAGATCGCCGCCATGATGAGGCCGGGTCGTTGCGCCTTGCGATCGACCTTTGGCAGCAGGGCGAAGGCCTGATCGTAGGTGGCGACCGCTCGCTGGTACTGGAACTCCATGAGCGTGCGGAAGTTGTCCGTTTCCCGGGTTTGGAGGATGTCCGTTTCAGCGACGCCGAACTCGGCCAGTTCCTCCTGCGGCAGATAGATCCGGCCGCGGCGGGCGTCCTCGCCCACGTCCCGGATGATGTTGGTCAGCTGGAAGGCAAGGCCGAGCTGGGCGGCATATTTCATGGTCGCGTGCGCGCTGGCGCCGAAGATGCCGGCCGCGACCTCGCCGACGATGCCGGCCACCCGGTGGCAGTACAGGCGCAAGTCCTTGTAATCGGCATAACGGACTTGATCCAGATCCATGGCCATGCCGTCGATGATCTCTTCCAACTGTTCGCGGGCGATGGGGAAGGAGGCGATGGCGGGCGCCAGGGCGCGGCTGACCGGATGCTCGGGCCGGCCGGCGTAGAGCCGGTCCAGCTCGGTCCGCCACCAGTCCAGTTTCGTCCGGGCGATCTGGGGCTCGTGGCATTCGTCGACCACGTCGTCCACTTCCCGGCAGAATGCGTAGAAGGCGGTGATCGCCTCGCGCTTCGGTCTGGGCAGGAACAGGAAGCTGTAGTAGAAGCTGGAGCCGCTGGTCGCCGCCTTGTCCCGGCAGTATTGCTGAGGGGTCACCGGCCGCACCCGGAACCGCAACTGCCGCATCCGCTTTGCGCGGGGTTGCTTTTCTTCTTGCCCGGCCAGAGCGCGCCGCGCAGCATGTGCAGCCAGTCGATGGGACCGAGGACGGGGCGCTGCCGGAACATGTCGCCCCGGCTGTCGTGCAGCTTTTCCAGGATGCGGCTGCCGCCCAGGATGATGAGCCGCATTTCCAGGCCGATGCGGCCTTTCAGGGCCAGCCCGAGCGGGGCGCCGGCCGCCAGCATGCGTCGGGTCCGTTCGATCTGGGTCTTCATGAATTGCTGCCAGAGGGCGTCGACCCGGCCTTCGGCGATCTGCCGTTCGCTGATGCCGAATTTGGCCATTTCGTCCTGGGGCAGGTAGATGCGGCCTTTCTGGTAGTCGACTGCCACGTCCTGCAGGAAGTTGATCAGCTGCAGGGCTGCGCAGACGCCGTCCGACCAAGCCTGGTGCTTCGGGTCGCGGTCGCCGTAGAGCACGAGCAGGAGGCGGCCGATGGGGTTGGCGGATTTGCGACAATACGCCATGACTTCGCCGAAATTGGCGTATCGCGTCTTCTCGACATCCTGGCTGAAGGCATCGAGCAGGTCGTGAAACGGCGCGTAGGGCAGATCGTGTTTATGGATGGTCTCTGCTAAGCCTATGAAAATAGGATCATCGGTCGATTCGCCCCGTTCCAGGGCATGCAATTTGCTACGAAATTGTTGAAGGCCGGCCATGCGTTCCGCCGGCGTGAAATCACCCTCGTCGGCGATGTCGTCAGCGGCCCGGGCAAACGCGTAGATGGTCCGGACCGGGGCTCTCAATCTGCGGGGGAGGAAGATCGATGCGACCGGGAAGTTTTCGTAATGGCCGGCGTTGATCAGATTGCTGTTTTGATTAGTCATTTCGGATCATGAGGTTATCGGTGCAGGGCGGAGCGGCACGGCTGACAGCAGAGAGGCGCTATATTACACTTCGTCGCTTTCGCGAAAGTGGCGGAATTGGTAGACGCACTGGATTTAGGTTCCAGCGCCTTGCGGCGTGGGGGTTCGAGTCCCCCCTTTCGCACCAGTATGTAGCAATCCAACAAGGAACCGTAATGTCTGTGACCGTAGAAACCCTGGAAGGCCTCGAGCGCCGCGTAACCCTCAGTCTGAACCCGGCCGAGATCGAATCCGAAGTCGGCAAGCGCCTGCAAAACCTTGCCAGGAATGTGAAGCTGGACGGTTTCCGCCCGGGCAAGGCGCCCCAGAAGATGGTGGCTTTGCGCTATGGCGCCGAAGTGCGCAACGAAGTCCTGGGCGACGCCTTGCAGGCCCGCTTCGTGGAGGCCGTGCAGGCCAACAAACTGGACGTGGCCGGCTATCCCCAGTTCGCCCCGGCCGGCGAGGGCGCCTTCGCCGCCACCTTCGAAGTGTTTCCGGCCATCACCGTCGGCGACCTCGGCCAGATCAAGATCAGCCGGCCGGTGGTCGAAGTGACCGATGCCGACGTCGACCGCACCCTGGATGTCCTGCGCAAGCAACGCATCCATTTCCATGTCGTCGAGCGTGCCTCCCAGAGCGGTGACCGCGTCCATGTCGACTATCTAGGCAAGATCGACGGCGAGCCTTTCGAAGGCGGCGAAGCCAAGGATTTCCCGCTGGTTCTGGGCGAGGGTCGCACCCTGCCCGAATTCGAAGCCGGCCTGACCGGGATGAAGGCGGGCGAGACCAAGACTTTCGACGTGACTTTCCCGGCCGATTATTTCGCCAAGGAACTGGCCGGCAAGACCGCCAGCTTCGAGGCCACCATGAAGTCGGTGCACGAGCCCCATCTGCCTGAAGTCGACGATGCCTTCGCCCAGTCGCTGGGTATCCATGAAGGTGGCGCCGCCAAGCTGCGCGAAGAGGTGGCCGGCAATCTGAGCCGCGAAGCCAAGCGCCGCATCCAGACCAAGCTCAAAGAGCAGGTGCTGGACGGCATGCTGGCCGTGACGCCGTTCGACGTGCCCAAGGGCCTGATTGCGATGGAACGCCGCAGCATGCTGGAGCGCGCCGTGTCCGACCTGAAGGCCCGCGGCATGAAGGAACAGGACATCCGGATGAGCGACGAGGTGTTCGAGCCCCAGGCCAAGCGCCGCGTGGCGATCAGCCTGATGCTGAACAGCTTCGCCGAGGCCAACGACGTCAAGCCGGAAGAGGCTCAGGTCCGTGCCCTGGTCGAAGAATTCTCGCAGAGCTACGAAAATCCCTCCGAGGTGGTCGCGTGGTACTATCAAGACAAGACCCGGCTGCAGGAAGCCAAGGCAATGGTGGTCGAGGACAATGTGGTCAAGCTGGTCCTTGAACGCGCCCAGGTTACCGACGAGCCTACTACCCTTGAACAACTGATGGGGAAAGCCTGATGTTCAGCAGAGAACTCATTTCCACGATGCCCGATCCGTCCATGCTGGGGTACATCCCCATGGTGGTCGAGCAGAGTGGTCGGGGCGAACGCTCCTACGACATTTATTCCCGCCTGCTCAAGGAGCGCGTGGTGTTCCTGGTCGGCCCGGTGAACGACACCACGGCCAACCTGGTGGTGGCCCAACTCCTGTTCCTTGAATCGGAAAATCCGGACAAGGACATCTATCTGTACATCAACTCGCCGGGCGGCTCGGTCACGGCCGGCATGGGTATCTACGACACCATGCAGTTCGTCAAGCCGGATGTGTCCACTCTGTGCATCGGCCAGGCGGCCAGCATGGGTGCCTTCCTACTCGGCGCCGGTGCCAAGGGCAAGCGTTTCTGCCTGCCCAACTCGCGGGTGATGATCCACCAGCCGCTGGGCGGCTTCCAGGGCCAGGCCTCGGATATCGAGATCCATGCCAAGGAGATCCTGTTCCTGCGCGAGAGGCTCAACGGCCTGATGGCCAAGCATACCGGCCAGCCGCTCGACATCATCGAGCGCGATACCGATCGTGACTACTTCATGGGCGCCGACGAGGCGGTCAACTACGGAATCGTCGACAAGGTACTGGCTAAGCGCGACGATGCCGTATAAACTTGACTGAAATATTCAGGTATTTGGGACGGCAACATGGCTGACAAGCAAGAACACGAGAAACTCCTTTACTGCTCTTTCTGCGGCAAGAGCCAGCATGAAGTGCGCAAGTTGATCGCCGGCCCCTCGGTATTCATCTGCGACGAATGCGTTGAGCTCTGCAACGACATCATCCGAGAAGAGGTGCAGAACGCCGCCGGCGGCAAGGACGAGGCCGACCATCTGCCGACTCCGATGGAGATCCGGGACGTACTGGACCAATACGTAATCGGTCAGCAGATGGCCAAGCGCGCCCTGGCGGTTGCCGTGTACAACCACTACAAGCGTCTGCGCAGCCCCAGCCTGGGCAAAGAGGACGATGTCGAGCTGTCCAAGAGCAACATCCTGCTGATCGGTCCGACCGGCTCCGGCAAGACTCTGCTGGCCCAGACCCTGGCCAGGCTGCTCAACGTGCCCTTCGTCATGGCTGATGCCACCACCCTGACCGAAGCCGGCTATGTCGGCGAGGATGTGGAAAACATCATCCAGAAGCTGCTCCAGAAGTGCGATTACGACGTCGAGAAGGCGCGCAACGGCATCGTCTACATCGACGAGATCGATAAGATCTCCCGCAAGTCAGACAATCCGTCCATTACCCGCGACGTGTCGGGCGAAGGCGTGCAGCAGGCCCTGCTGAAGCTGATCGAAGGGACCACCGCCTCGATCCCGCCCCAGGGTGGCCGCAAGCATCCGAACCAGGAATACATCCAGGTCGATACCACCAACATCCTGTTCATCGTCGGCGGTGCCTTCAGCGGCCTGGAGCGGGTCATCCGCAACCGTACCGAGAAATCGGGGATCGGTTTCGGTGCCGAGGTGAAGAGCAAGGACAACCGCAAGGATGTCGGTGAGGTCTTCAAAATGGTCGAGCCGGAAGATCTGATCAAGTACGGCCTGATCCCCGAGTTCGTCGGCCGTCTGCCGGTCATCGCCACCCTGGAAGAGCTGGACGAGAAAGCCCTGGTGCAGATCCTGACCGAGCCCAAGAACGCCCTAGTCAAGCAGTTCCAGAAGCTGTTCAAGATGGAAGGGGTCGAACTGGAGTTCCGCGAGGAGGCCCTGCTCGCCATCGCCAAGGCGGCCATCAAGCGCAAGACCGGCGCACGTGGTCTGCGTTCGATCATCGAACACTCGCTGCTGGACATCATGTTCGATTTGCCCAGCCTGAAGGATTTGCAGAAGGTGGTGCTGGACGAAAAAGGCATCACGGGCGAGGGCAAGCCCCTGCTCATGTATGCCGACGCGTCCAAGCAGTCGGCCCAAGCCGGCTGAAGACCCTGGTCGGCGGCGGGTTGAAATATCGCCCGGCGCCGTAATATAGCCTTCATTGGAAACTTGGCGTCCCGCCAGAGTGAGATCACATGAGCTCTAACGCGCAATTCACCACCCCAGTCAATCTGCCTCTGCTGCCCTTGCGGGACGTGGTGGTATTCCCCCACATGGTGATCCCACTGTTCGTGGGACGCCCCAAGTCGATCAAGGCACTTGAAAACGCCATGGAGGCCGGCAAGCAGATCCTGCTGGTGGCCCAGAAGTCGGCGGCCAAGGACGAGCCGGCTTTCGAGGACCTGTACGAGGTTGGTACCGTGGCCAGCATCCTGCAGATGCTGAAGCTGCCGGACGGCACCGTGAAGGTATTGGTCGAAGGCACCCAGCGCGTCCGGGTCACCGAATTCGTGGACGAGCAGACCCATTTCTCCGGCCATGCCGAACCGATCGAGGAAGACGTCGAGGTCGGCAGCGAGCTGGAGGCCATGCGCCGCGCCCTGATCACCCAGTTCGACAACTACGTCAAGCTGAACAAGAAGATCCCGCCCGAGATCCTGGCCTCCCTGGCCGGCATCGACGACGCCGGCCGGATGGCGGATACCATCGCCGCCCACCTGCCGCTCAAGCTGGAACAGAAGCAGGCCATTCTCGAGATCTTCGAGTTGAAGGGCCGCCTGGACCACCTGATGGGTTTCCTGGAAACCGAAATCGACATCCTGCAGGTCGAAAAGCGCATCCGCGGCCGCGTCAAGCGCCAGATGGAAAAGAGCCAGCGCGAGTATTACCTGAACGAACAGGTCAAGGCGATCCAGAAGGAACTGGGTGAAATCGAGGAAGGCGCCGAACTGGACGAGCTGGACAAGCGCATCAAGGATGCGCACATGTCCAAGGAGGCGGTCAAGAAGGCCGAGGCGGAACTCAAGAAGCTGCGCATGATGTCGCCCATGTCGGCCGAGGCCACCGTGGTCCGCACCTATATCGAGACCCTGGTCAACCTGCCCTGGAAGAAGAAGACCAAGGTCAGCAAGGACCTGGCCAAGGCCGAGGCCATACTCGACCAGGATCATTACGGCCTGGACAAGGTCAAGGAACGCATCGTCGAATACCTGGCCGTGCAGCAGCGGGTCGACAAGCTGAAGGCCCCCATCCTCTGCCTGGTTGGACCGCCCGGCGTCGGCAAGACCTCGCTCGGCCAGTCCATCGCCCGTGCCACCAACCGCAAGTACGTGCGCATGGCCTTGGGCGGCGTACGCGACGAGGCCGAGATCCGCGGCCATCGCCGGACCTATATCGGCTCGCTGCCGGGCAAAATCCTGCAGAGCATGACCAAGGTCGGCGTGCGCAACCCCATGTTCCTGCTCGACGAAGTCGACAAGCTGGGTCAGGACTTCCGGGGCGACCCGTCGTCGGCCCTGCTGGAGGTGCTCGACCCCGAGCAGAACCACACCTTCCAGGATCATTACGTCGAGGTCGAGTTCGACCTGTCCGACGTCATGTTCGTGGCCACCGCCAACAACCTGAACATCCCCGGCCCATTGCTCGACCGGATGGAAGTCATCCGCCTTTCCGGCTACACGGAAGACGAGAAGGTCAATATTGCCATCCGTTACCTGCTGCCCAAGCAGATGAAGAACAACGGCCTGGCCGATGCGGAACTGTCGGTCAGTGAGGCCGCTCTGCGCGACATCGTGCGTTACTTCACGCGCGAAGCCGGCGTGCGCAGCCTGGAGCGCGAGATCGCCAAGATCTGCCGCAAGGCGGTGACCGCTCATACCTTGAAGAAGGTCAAGACGAAGATCAACGTCACGCCCAAGAACCTCGACAAGTATCTGGGCGTGCGTCGCTATACCTACGGCATCGCGGAGAAGGCCAACCAGGTCGGTCAGGTCACGGGCCTGGCCTGGACCGAGGTCGGCGGCGAACTGCTCACGATCGAAGCCACGGTCATGCCGGGCAAGGGCAACATCATCCGCACCGGCCAGTTGGGCGATGTGATGAAGGAGTCCATCGAGGCCGCCCGCACGGTGGTGCGCAGCCGGGCCCGTTCGCTCGGCATCCCGGTCTCGAAGTTCGAGAAGAACGACATGCATATCCACCTGCCCGAAGGTGCCACGCCCAAGGACGGTCCTTCCGCCGGCATCGCCCTGACCACGGCGATGGTGTCGGTGCTGACCTCGATTCCGGTCCGCTGCGATGTCGCCATGACCGGCGAGATCACGCTGCGCGGCGAGGTGCTGCCCATCGGCGGCCTCAAGGAAAAACTGCTGGCGGCCCATCGCGGCGGCATCAAGACCGTTCTGATCCCCGAAGGCAACGTCAAGGATCTGGTCGATATCCCGGACAACATCAAGAACCGGCTCGAGATCCAGCCGGTGAAGTGGATCGAACAAGTGCTCGACTTCGCTTTGGAGAGCAAGCCTGAGCCGTTGACGGAAGAGGAGCAGGATGCTTCCGGCGCGGTTTCGAAGCCCGAGGAAGCCCCTGCTGTAATCAAGCATTGACGCAGTTTTCCCCAAGCCTGCCCGTCCTTGACACCCGGTTTTACCGATTGCTATAACGTTCGGGCAGGCTTCAACTGCATCTCTTCCACAGAAAGGGGATTTCCGTGAACAAGTCTGAATTGATTGATGCCATAGCAACTTCCGCCGATATTTCCAAGGCCGTTGCCGGACGCGCCTTGGATGGCGCCATGGATGCCATCAAGAAGGCGATGAAGAAGGGCGAAATGGTCACCCTGGTCGGGTTTGGTACTTTCTATGTCGGCAAGCGCGCCGCTCGTACCGGCCGCAATCCTCAGACCGGCGCCAACATCAAGATCAAGGCAGCCAAAGTGCCCAAGTTCCGCGCTGGCAAGGGTCTTAAGGATGCTGTAAACTGATCGGCTTCGTGGGTGCTTAGCTCAGCTGGTAGAGCGCCTCCCTTACAAGGAGGATGTCAGCGGTTCGATCCCGTTAGCACCCACCAGCGAGGAATTCAGGAGTGGTAGTTCAGTCGGTTAGAATACCGGCCTGTCACGCCGGGGGTCGCGGGTTCGAGTCCCGTCCACTCCGCCAGTAATACCGAAGGCGAACTCTAGTTCGCCTTTTTTCTGTCATCACGGAACGGAACGTCATGTTAGAAGCCATACGCGAGCACGCCCAGGGCTGGATAGCGAAACTGATTCTGGCCCTCATCATCATCCCCTTCGCTCTCTGGGGTATCGACTCGTATTTCAAAGGCGATGGTAAGGAACAGGCGGTCGCCAAGGTGGGCAAGGACGAAATCGGCCAGCGCGAGTTCTTCCAGGCTCTGCAAAGCCAGCGCGACGCCTTGCAGCAGCGTTTGCACACCAAGATCGATATCGACAACAAGGACTTCCGGACCGGCGTTCTGGATCAATTGGTCAATACCACCCTGATGAGCCAGGCGGGCAGGGCCAATGGCCTGGTCGTTCCTACCGGGCAGATCGAGGCCATGATCCAGTCCGCGCAGATATTCCAGAGCAATGGCGCGTTTTCGGAAGATTTGTTCCAGAGTTGGCTGCAGAAGCAGGGGCTGACCAAGCAGGGGCTGATCCGCCTGCTGCAGCAGGATTCCTACGTCCAGCAATTCCAGATGGGCTATGGCCAGGGTGCCCTGGTGTCCACTGCCGGCGTGGCCCAACTGGCCGGCTTGCTGGCCCAGCAGCGCGAGGTGAATGAAGCGGTGTTCAGCGTCAAGGATTACGCCAAGGGCGTGACGGTCGACGACAAGGCGGTAGAGGCGGAATACAACGCCCATAAGGCGGATTATGCGGTTCCCGCCCAGGTTCGCGTCCAGTATCTGGTGCTGTCGGCCGATGCCATCAAGTCCGGCATCGATATCAGCGACCAGGCTGCCCGCCAGTATTACGAAGCCAACAAGGTCAAGTATCAGCAGCCCGAGCAACGGCACGCCAGCCATATCCTGATCAAGGCAGACAGCACCATGTCGGCGGCCGACCAGGCCGCAGCCAAGGCCAAGGCGGAAAAGATCTATCAGGAACTGCGTGCCGCCCCGGGCAAGTTCGCCGAATTGGCCAAGCAGGACTCGCAGGATCCGGGGTCAGCCGCCAACGGAGGCGATTTGGGCAGCTTTACCCGCGACACCATGGTGAAGCCTTTCGCCGATGCGGTATTCAGCATGAAGGTGGGTGAGTTGAGTCCGCCGGTGAAGACCGAGTACGGCTACCACATCATCCGTCTGGATGGGATCACCCCCGGCCAGCAGGTGCCGTTCGAATCGGTCAAGGCCGAGATCGTTGGCCAATTGGCACAGCAGGAGGCCGAGCGCAAGTTCGCCGACGAGGCGGACAAGTTCAGCAACATGGTCTACGAGCAGTCCGACAGCCTGGACCCGGCCGCCAAGCAGTTCAACCTGAAGGTGCAGGAAAGCGGCTGGATGAGCCGCGACCATGCCGATCCAGCCCTCCTGGCCAAGCCGGAGTTGATGGATGCCATCTTCTCGCAGGACTCGCTCGACAAGCGTCAGAACACCGAAGCGATCGAGGTCGCTACCGATACCCTGGTATCGGCCCGTGTCGTCGATTATAAGCCGGCCGGTACGCGTCCGCTGTCCGAGGTGTCGGCCGACATCCGCGCCCGCCTGGTTGCCCAGGCGGCCAAGGCCAAGGCCGTCCAGGCCGGCGAGCAGGCCCTGAAGCAGGCCCAGGCCGGGCAGGCTGTGGCCGGCCTGGGCGCACCCATGACCGTCTCCCGCATGCAGCCATTGAACCTGTCTCCGGACAGCATCAAGGCCATCTTCAAGGCTGACGCCGGCAAGCTGCCGGCCGCGATCGGCGTGGCAACCGACGATGGCTACCACCTGTTCCGCCTCACCCGCGTGCTCAACCCGGCGCCGCCAGAGGCCCAGATCCAGGGCATCCAGCGCGATCTGGCCGGCGTGGTCATGAAGCAGGAGATGGATGCCTACCTGGCCTATGCCAAGGCCAAGGCGGGGGTCAAGATCGACGACGCTGTCCTGGAGAAAAAGGCGGACTGACGCCGGTTTGATCGGATGACTTCGGCCGGCCCGTGGTCCGACGCGCCGGCCGATTGTTTTTCAGGCCGGGTCAGTCCGCATCCGCGCGTTGCCGGGCTTCCTGGATGGCGCGTCGGTGCAGGCGAAACAGCCATTGTCCCCAGGCGTCTTCCTGTTCCTCATCGGGAAAGATCAGTCGGGCCAGAATCCGGCCGCCGTCGTTGGCCGAAATCCGCGCAGCCAAACGCAACGGACTGGTGATGGCGGGATGTCCCAGGCTCAGAATGACCTCACTGCCGGCCTCGGCCGATCCGGCGTCTTGCCATTCGATTGAATCCTGGCCCAGGCGTAAATGGACCTTCGGGTAGAGGTCGACGGTACCGAACAGTTGCGAACCCAGCCAGTGCAGCATCAGATCGATCTTGGCCTCGATGCGTTCGCTGGCCCTGTCCTGTTCCGGCTCGTGCACGTCCATCAGGTTGACCACCCGCAACAACAGCCTGCTTGCCTGTTGTTGCGCAGCCGTGAGGCTCCCCGCTTCCCAGTGAAAGGACAGGTCGATTTCGACGGTGAGGCCGGATTCAGTCATCGCACATTCCCGGAAAGAGGCAGATTCCGTGGCGGGCCAGGCGCGCGCTGCCATAGGCGGCTTCCTGGTGCGCCGCCGTGCCGGTTGGCACCCGCAGACGGCGTTCCCGTATCCGCGAATAAACCGGGTTGCTCGCGCCACCGCCGCAGGATAACACCCGGCCGAGCCGGTTGGCCCCCATCTCGGCGAGTTTTTCATAGCCGCGTGCTTCGATGTTGGCCAGGCCTTCGAGCAGACCATGCAGGAACCGGGCGGGTTCAGCCGGCCTCGGTTCCAGGCGTGGGGGCATGTCCGGATCGTTGACCGGGAAACGTTCGCCGGGCGAGGGCAAGGGGTAGTACTCCAGGCCGCTGGCCGAGTGCGGGTCGATCCGGGTCGAGAGCTCGGCCAGATCGTGGTCGTTGAAATATTGCCGCAGCACGCCGCCGCCGGCGTTGGAAGCGCCGCCGGCCAGCCAATATTTCCCGTACCAATGGCTGTATACGCCGTGGCGTGCGTCATCCACCCGCCGCTCGGAAACAAGCTTGAGGACCAGAGTCGTGCCCAGCGAGGTAATTGCTTCGCCGGGCTGGCTCGCGCCCGAGGCCAGGAAGGCGGCGATGCTGTCGGTCGTGCCGGTGCGAACCAGGCAATCGAGCGGTATGCCCAGGTTCCGCGCCCGCGGTCGGGACAGCATGCCGATCGGGCTGCCGGGCGGAACGACATTGGGCAGTGAGTCCATATCGACCAGATGGCCGACCCAGTCAGGCCAGGCGCTGCCACCTGGTTCGAAACCCATCTTCAAGGCATTGTGATAGTCCGAAATACCGGGCAGCTCGGAGAGCAAACCGGTCAACCAATCCGCCTGGTTGAGAAACAGGTGGGTCCGTCCATTGGGTAGGTGCCGCCTCAGCCATAGCGCCTTGGCCAAGCCCGATGTTGCCGTAGCGGCAGGGTGGCTGTTGCCCGCGGCGCGGCCGATGAGTTCGGCCTCCGGCCGGGCGCGGGCATCGTTGTAGAGCAGGGGGGCGTAGGTCGGGTTCAATGCTTCGTCGCAGGCGAGGACCGTTGCCGAAGTGCCGTCCAGCGCGATCGCAGCCAGACGTTTGCGCAGGCCGGCCGGCAGGTCGGCCAGGAGGTCGAACAAGGCGTTGCGCCAGCTAGCGGCCAGCTCGAAATCCGCCAGATTGCCGAAGCCGAGCTTGGCGAACTCCTCGATTTCGCCGTTTTCTGCGATGACGCAGGCTCGGGCACCGGAAGTGCCGAAATCGAGGCCGAGGAAGAATGACGATGCCATGTTCGATTCAGTGTGCGTCTATGATGGTTTTCGGATTAAGCGCCGCTATCATCAGGGCGGAGGACCGGGGCGGGCGCCGTCGGATGCAAGTATAACCACTGGACGTTCAATCAGCCGCCGCGGCCTGGAGCGGGTAGTGGCGGTACCTTCCGTTCCTAACCCTTAAGATGGCCGGTCATTTACGAAGGCCAGGGCCGGCCGGTGCGTTTTCACTATCGCCGCCCGTGCGGCCGTTGTGTTTGCAGACGAGAGGTTACCCATGGCCATAGGCTTGCTTTCCGTTTTGAAGATCGTTCCCTGGTCCGACGTGATCAGTACCGCGCCGGCGGTGATGGATGGAGCCAGGAAATTGTGGGATGCCGTTTCCGGCAAGCCGGTATCCGGGGAATCACCCCGGCCGTCCAAGGAGGCGGCGGCGGGCGCCATCCTGGCCGGGCGCGTGGATATCCTGGAGGTCAAGGTGGCCGATCTGCACAGCCAGATGCTGGCCTCCTCGGAACTGATCCGGGCCTTGGCCGATCAGAACAGCCAGCTCATCGCCCGGATCGAGGTGTACCGGCGGGGTATTTTCTGGCTCGCAGCCGCGGTTTCGATCGCGACCGTGGCAGCAGTCGCTGCATTGCTGTTCGCCCTGGCGGGTCAGGGCGGGTGATCGTGGGGCGGTGAGCGCGCCAGTACGAAAAGGAGCCTGATTCGGCATGAACAGTACGCTGCTCCATGCGGTCACGATATTCATGGGCTTTTTCGCCATCATGAATCCGATCGCCAATGTTCCGATCTTCCTCGGCCTTACCAACGGCGACGATGGCCGGACGGTGGCCGCCGTGGCCTTCAGGTCGCTGCTGCTGGCCTTCCTGATCGTGGTGTTTTTCGCCTTCGCCGGCAAGCTCATCTTCGAACTGTTCGGGCTGACCCTTCCTGCCTTCCGGATTACCGGCGGAGCCCTGGTTTTCCTCATCGGCTTTCACATGCTGCAAGGCGACCATTCCCGGATCCATCACCCGAAGGCAGCCGATCCGGAGCAGGCGCGCGAGGCGTCGCTGAGCGTGGCGGTGTTCCCCCTGGCTATGCCGATACTGGCCGGTCCGGGTACCATTGCGACCGCGATGAGCTTTTCGGCGCGCGGCGGCATTTTGGACATGCTGGTGACGATCGCCATGTTCGGGGTGCTGTGCGTCATCACCTATGCCTTTTTCGTGTTCGGCGAAAAGTTCGTCTCCTATATCGGCACAGTCGCCCTCGGGGCGATCACCCGGCTGATGGGCTTGATCCTGGCCGTGATCGGGACCCAGATGGCGGTCGAAGGCATACACGGCGCCTTCGGCCTGGCGGGCTGATCTATGCCGCTTGATGTGCTCCGGCCTGTAGGCCGGATGGTTGATATGTTTACGAAAGGTTTGGTTTCACATGAGTAATTTGCCGGTTTGCCCGCAGTGCGGCTCCGAATACACCTATGAAGACGGCGAGATGTACGTCTGCCCGGAATGTGCCCACGAGTGGCCGAAGAATGCGCCGACGGTAAATGCCGAGGAGGCGAAGGTGGTGAAGGACGCCAACGGCACGGTGCTGAACGACGGCGACAGCGTCACCGTGATCAAGGACCTCAAGGTCAAGGGTTCGTCCCTGGTGGTCAAGGTCGGCACCAAGGTGAAGAACATCCGCCTGGTCGAGGGCGACCACGACATCGACTGCAAGATAGACGGCATCGGCGCCATGCAGCTGAAGTCGGAGTTCGTGAAGAAGGCCTGATCGGCGGCCCGGAATGGGTGATGTGACGGGCGGCCTGGGCCGCCCGTTTTCGTTGCGGCCATCAGCCGCGGGTGTTCGTCTGCGGCGCGAACTGGCTCAGTTCGACGTAGGGCGCCGGCTGCCAGCCGGCCTTGCGGTGCTCGGCGACGACGTTGGTGAAGATGCCGCCGCGCACGTAGAACTTGCTGGTCAGGCGCATGAAGCGCGGCTCCAGGGCCGCGACCAGGTCGTCCAGGATGCGGTTGGTGACGGCCTCGTGGAAGTGGCCTTCGTCGCGGAACGACCAGATGTAGAGCTTCAGGCTCTTCAATTCGACGCATTTCTGGTCCGGGATGTAGTCCAGGAACAGCGTGGCGAAGTCGGGCTGGCCGGTTTTGGGACACAGGCAGGTGAACTCGGGGATCTCGATATGGATGTGGTAATCGCGGCCGGAGTTGGGGCTGTCGAAGGTTTCCAGGGTTTTTTGCGGTTGGCTGGGCATGTTTCTCGCCGGTCAAGTTAAAATGTGACAGCAATTATAAAACCCGAACCGACATTCCTTGCGTCTTAAACACATCCATCTCGCCGGCTTCAAGTCGTTCGTCGACCCGGTCACCATCCCGGCGCCCGCCCGCCTGACTGGCATCGTCGGTCCGAACGGTTGCGGCAAGTCGAACGTGATCGACGCGGTGCGCTGGGTGCTGGGCGAGTCCAAGGCGCGCGAACTGCGCGGCACGTCAATGCAGGACGTCATCTTCAACGGCTCGGCCAACCGCAAGCCGGCCTCGCGCGCCTCGGTGGAAATGCTGTTCGACAACAGCGAGGGTCGAGCCCAGGGCCAGTGGTCGCAATACGCCGAGATCTCGGTCAAACGCCAGTTGACCCGGACCGGCGACTCCAGCTACTACATCAACAACATCCAGGTGCGCCGGAAGGACGTCTACGACCTGTTCCTCGGCACCGGCCTGGGCGGCGACGCCTACGCGATCATCGAGCAGGGCATGATCTCCCGGATCATCGAATCCAAGCCCGAGGAACTGCGCGGTTTCCTGGAAGAGGCGGCCGGGGTGTCGAAGTACAAGGAGCGGCGCAAGGAGACCGAGGCCCGCCTGCGCGACACCCACGAGAACTTGGCCCGGGTCGACGACATCCGCGCCGAGCTGGGCACCCAACTGGAGCGCTTGACCGTCCAGGCCGAGGTGGCCCGGCGCTATTTCGCCTTCAACGAGGAAAAGATCCTCAAGGAAGGCCTGCTGGCCCTGCTGCGCAAGCGCGATGCCCAGGCCCGCCAGGCCAAGCTGGCCCAGGACATGGAGCGGGCCCGCAACGACATCGAGGCCGCCATGGCCGACCTGCGCCGCCTGGAAAGCGAGATGGAAACCGCCCGCCTGGAGCAGTTCTCCGCCACCGAGGCCGTCAACCAGGCCCAGGCCCACTTCTATGCCGAGGGCGCCGAGGCCACCCGGCTGGAGCAGGCCCAGCGCCATGTCCGGGAAAACCGCGAACGGCTGCAGAACGACCTGCGCCGCTTGGCCGAGCGGGTCGAGCAGACCAGGCTCGACCAGGAGACCCTGGCCGAGCAGATCGAGCAATGCCAGATGGACGGCGAGGCGGCGCGCGAACTGGCCGAGACCCTGGCCGAACGGGCGCTGGAATCGTCCAAGGCGATGCCCGAGGCTGAGCAGGCCCTGGAAGCGGCCCAGCGCCGATTCGCCGAACGGCAGCGGGAACTGGCCGCCCTGGAGCATCAGGCCCAGGTCGAACTGACCCACCGCCAGCACGCCGACCGCGCCATCGAACAGCTCAAGACCCGCCAGACCCGGCTCAGCCAGGAACGCGGCGCGTTGGGCAACGCCACGCCTCAGCATCTGGCCCAACTGGAGATGGACCTGGAAGAGGCCAACCAGCGGGTCGAGTTGCTGAAGGAGGAACTGGACGACCTGCGCGCCGATTTCCCGTCCCTGGAGCGGGCCCGCCGCGACGCCGGCGAACAACTGGATGAATCGAGCCGCAACCTGCACAAGCTGGAGGCGGAACTGTCCGCGTTGCGCAAGCTGCAGGAACAGGCCAGTCATGCCGAGCAGGAAGGTCAGTCCTGGCTGGTTCGCCAGGGGCTGACCGAATGCCGTCGCCTGTGGCAGGCGATCCGGGTCGACTCCGGCTGGGAAGATGCGGTCGAGGCGGCTCTGGGCGAGCGTCTCGCCGCCTTGTTGACCGAGAACCAGGACGGCTGGCTGGCAGAGCCGCCGGAGAACCGGGTCGACCTGGTCTTGCCCTGGATCGCCGGTCAGCCCGGCAACCTGGCACTGCCTGCCGAACTGACGCCCATCCTGCAACGGCTGCGCACCGCCGAGCATCTGGCCGAACGCCTGCTCAACGACTGGCTTGCCCTGGTGTTCGCCGCCCCCGACCTGCAGTCCGCCCTGGCCCAGCGCCAACACCTGCCGGTCGGCGCCATCATCGCCACGCCGCAGGGCCATATCGTCAGCCGCTCCGGCGTCACCTACAACGCCCCGAACAAGGGCCACCACGGCCTGCTCAAGCGTTCGCGCGACATCGAGATCCTGGCCGTCCGGCTCAAGGAGGCCGAGCGCAGTCACGACGAATACCGGGAGATGGCCGACGAGGCCAACGAGCGGGTGCAGGATGCCCGCCGGGAGATGGAGAACATGCAGGCCACCATCGGCCAGGCCCAGGCCGAGGCTCACGAGCGGCAGATGGTCTTCCTCAAGGAGAGCGAGACCGTCAAGCGCCTCGAGGAGCGCCGCCGGCAACTGGACGACGAACTGGCCGAGTTGGCCGAGCAATTGGCCGAAGAGGTCATGGGCCGGGAAGAGGCCGAGGCCCGCTATCAGGAAGCCAAGCTGCAGCACGAATACGCCCAGGAAAGCCTGGACGCCGAGCGCGAGGCGCGGCGCGAACAGGAGGGCGTGGTGGCGGCCTTGCGCGAGCAGCTGCGGCGCGACGAACGGGAGGCCCAGGAAGCCGGCTTCCGGGTCAAGACCCTGGTCACCCGCTTCCACGATCTGGGCGAGCGGCGCCAGCAGACCGAACGGCTGCTGCAGGAGCTGGCCTTGAGCGAACAGGAGCTGCAGGCCCAGCTCGAAGGCCAGGACGAGGTCGTGGTCCAAGGCGAGGTGCTGGCGGCCATCGAGCGGCGCAAGGCGGCCGAGATCGCCCTGGTCGAGACGCGCGAAGCGATGGAAGGGGCCAACCAGAAGCTGCGCGACATGGAGCAGAACCGGATCCTGACCGAGCGCAAACTGGAGCCGTTGCGGGCCAACGTCCAGGCCTTGGAGCTGAAGCTGCAGGAGGCCCGCCTGAAGGAAGAGCAGTTCGCCGAACAGCTGCTCGAGCAGGACGAGTCGGCACTGGCCGAGAAGCTGACCCCCGAGATGCGCGACAGCGGCCTGAACGCCGACATCGAGCGCCTGGGCCGGGCCATCGCCGAATTGGGCGCGGTCAACATGGCGGCCCTGGAGGAACTGGAGACGGCCCGCCAGCGCAAGGACTACCTCGATGCCCAGGCCGAGGACCTGGCCACGGCGGCGGCGACCCTGGAGGAGGCCATCCAGCGCATCGACGCCGAGACCCGCTCCCGCCTCAAGTCGACCTACGACACGGTCAGCGCCTCGTTCAAGCGACTGTTCACCGAACTGTTCGGCGGCGGCGAGGCGGAACTGATCCTGACCGGCGAGGAGATCCTCGACGCCGGCATGGTGGTCATGGCCCAGCCGCCGGGCAAGAAGAACAGTTCCATCCATCTGCTGTCAGGCGGCGAGAAGGCGCTGACCGCCATATCGCTGGTGTTCGCCTTCTTCAGCCTCAACCCGGCACCGTTCTGCATGCTGGACGAGGTCGATGCGCCGCTCGACGACTCCAACACCGAACGCCTCTGCCGGCTGGTGGCGAAGATGTCGGAAGAGACCCAGTTCATGTTCATCACCCACAACCGCATCACCATGGAACTGGCCACCCATCTGGTCGGCGTGACCATGCCGGAGCCCGGCGTGTCGCGGCCTGTGGCGGTGGATGTGGCGGATGCGGTCAGGCTGGTCGAAGCCGCCTAGCCGCACTTTCGTTGTGGTGTTGTTTCCAGTTCGGAGTCGTAGAACACCACTTTCCGTTCGTCCGATTGCTTGGCGCGGTACATGGCGATGTCGGCATGCCTGAGCGCCTCGTTGAACGAGATGTCCGGATCGGCCAGCGCAACCCCGATGCTCAGGACGATCGGCTCCCGCAAGCCGTGCTGCGTTAGGTCTTCCTTCCCCACTTGTTCCAGACAACGCTCGACCACGGCCTGGGCCTGTTCCCGGTCGGTATCGAGCAGCAAGGTGGCGAACTCGTCGCCGCCCAGCCGGTACAGCCGGTCGTCGGCGCGCAGGGCCTGTTGCAGGCAGGCGGCCAGGGTGCTGATGACCAGATCGCCCACGGCATGGCCATAGTTGTCGTTGATGGCCTTGAAGCGGTCGCAATCGAACAGCAGCAGGGCATATTGGCCGAACGGCCAATCCTTCGTCAGGCGCTGGCAGTCGCTGTCGAAGGCGCGCCGGTTGTAGGCGCCGGACAGGGCGTCGTGATGGGCCTGTTCGAACAGCAGATTGTTGGTGCGTTCCAGGTCCTGTTTCAGCGTGGTCACCCTGGATTGATATTCGTGCAGCGAACGGCGCACGTTCTCCAGTTCCTCGAGATGGAAAAAGCCGGCCGGGTCCGCCCACTGGGGAATGAAGCTATGCGTTTCGTGCAGCCCCTTCAATTCGTCTGAAATCCGGCGCAAGGGTTGGACCAGGAAGCGATGGACCAGGAAGGCGCCCAACAGCAGGATGACCAGGGCGAACGAGGCGAGGCGGGCGAAGCCCTGTTGGAGGACGAGCAGAAACTGGTCGAAATTGCGTTGCGGACGCAACTTGAAGTGGAGTCGACCGGCCAGCTTGGTCATGTCGATCCGACTGTTGTTCAGCCTGTCCAGGCTGAAGCTGGCGGGGTCGGCGAAACTGAATTGGCGGATGTGCCTGACCGCATCCAGCAGATCGAAACTGAAGCCGCCGTAGCCCATCAGAATGTGCTGGTCCGGGTCGGCGTAGATGGGAAAGAAGAACAGCAGGTCGTCGTGGTCCGTCGAGTGGCGGTCGTAATAGCCCGGCCCGTCCGGCATCTTCGCCGGCAGGGCGTCGTGCCGTTTGTCCGGGGCCAGGATGCGGCCAGCCCGGTCATACAGCCCGATGCTGTCGATCGATGAGGTCATCAGGCCGCTCGCCCGGAGCCGGACATCGCGCCAGAGCATGTAGTACTGCCGGTCGGCAAGCTGCTGGCGGGCCTCGTCCCAATGCGCCAGGCGGGATGCGCGCCGTCTGATGTCCTGATCAACGCTGGCAACGGCTTCGGTCACTTCCCGGCGGGCACTTGCCGCCTGGCTCCGCCCCAACTCGGCGCGGATGCCCTGCATTTCGAGGTACATCTGGATGCCCAGCACCAGCATCAGCGCGGCGACGACCAGGATGAAGAGTGTGCTCAGATGAGCGACTTTATAAGTTCGGCTCATTCCGGCGGCGCCCCATCTCATAGCCGTGCTTCTTCAGTCAGGGCATCCTGCAGCTCGAATTCATGTTCGCCATCCAGGAAATGGCCGGCCCCCCCAATGATGCGGACCTTCTTGCCGGTCTGCATGAGCCGCTCGGTCCAGCCCGATGGTAGACGGTCGTCGCTGCCGCCCATGATGAAGGTCACCGGGACCCGGAGCGCGCGGGCGGCTTCGAGGATGCGTTCCGGGGACCAGCGCAGATAGGAAAGCAGGCCGGCCGGCGTCGATGTGTATCGGCCGCAGTAGGAGAACTGGTGGGTGACCGGCGTGCCGTCGTGCGCCTTGATACGCCGCTCCAGGTCGGTGGCCAGTCTGGTCCGGGCCGGCTCACCGCCGTTCAGGGTGGCCTCGATGATGCTGGCGCCGATCAGCTTAACGATTCTCGGATCGCGGTGGTGGCTCAGGTAGGCCAGCAGCTCCATGCTGCCGGTACTGTGGCCGACCAGGATGATCGGGCCGTGTCGTTTTGCTTCCAGCCATGTCAGCCAGCTGCCGATTTCGGCTTCGTCGTCTTGCAGGCTATGGCCATGGATGGCCTCGCAGGCCATGGATTGTTCGCGGTAGGGGATGCCGAGCGTGAGCGTCGGCGCGAGCACGGTATAGCCCGCGTCGCTGAGCCCTTCGGCCATGCTGTGGACGGTATGGAAGTCGTGGGTCTGCAGGAATCCGTGCAGGATCAGGACGGCGGGCTTGTCGGCGGCCCCGGCCAGGTATTCGGCCCGTGCGGCCAGGTGGTTCGGCATTTCCAGGATGATCTCCCGGCCGGATGCGGACGTCGCCAGCGCAATACCGACGAGAAACAGCCATTGCCGAATCATCTCGTTTCCTCTCCTCAGTACCCATCCGCTAAACTGGCGCGATGGATTTGAATGATTATTTTTCTATTAATAGCCCACTGAATGGGGTTATTCCACACTATCGGCCGCGTGATCAGCAACGCGAGATGGCTCAGCGGGTGTTTGCCGCGCTGGAGTCCCGCACGCAGCTGGTGCTGGAAGCGGGCACCGGCACCGGCAAGACGCTGGCCTATCTGGTGCCCGCCATGCTCGAAGGCGGCAAGTGCATCATCTCGACCGGCAGCAAGACGCTCCAGGACCAGTTGTTCCACCGCGACATCCCGGCGGTGCGCCAGGCGATGAACCGGCCGATCCAGGTCGCCTTGCTCAAGGGGCGGGCCAACTACGTCTGTCCCTATCACCTCGAACACGCCCTGGCCGACGCCCGCCTGACGACCCAGGAACAGGCACGCCACCTGCGCGTCATCGCCCGCTTCGCTCAAGTGGATAGCACAGGGGACCGGATGGCGCTGTCCGAAGTTCCGGAGAACTCTCCGGCCTGGGCTTATGCCACCTCGACCCGGGACAACTGCCTGGGCGGCGATTGTCCCAAGCACCAGGACTGCTTCGTCCTCAAGGCCCGCAAAAAGGCGCTGGAGGCCGACCTGGTGGTCATCAACCATCACCTGTTCTTCGCCGACGTCTGGCTCAAGGACGAAGGGGCGGGCGAGCTGTTGCCGGCCTGCAATGCGGTCATCTTCGACGAGGCCCACCAGCTGCCGGAGATCGCCAGCCTGTTCTTCGGCCGGACGGTGACCACCGGCATGGTGGTCGACCTGACCCGCGACGTGCGCCAGGAAGCGGCCGAGGCGGCCGGCGATTTCGTCGAACTGCCCAAGCGCGCGGCCGAGGTGGACGCCGCCGCCCGCAACGTCCGGCTCACCCTGGGTACGCTGCCGATGCGCCTGCCCGCGGCCCAGGCCATGGTCAAGGACGAATTCGCCCATGCCCTGCAGCTGTTGCGTACCGAGCTGGGCGAACTCGATCGCCTGCTGGAGTCGCAGGCAGAGCGTTCGGAAGGCTTGAAGAACTGCCTGGACCGTTGCCGTCAGGCCGCCGCGGTGCTCGACGACTGGCTCGATGCGGCGGGCGAGGGCGGCCAGATCCGCTGGCTGGAGGCGACCCAGCACGCCGTCCTGCTGCACATCACGCCGCTCGACATCGGCGAATTGTTCGCCCGCCAGTTGGCGAACGACAGCCGGGCCTGGATCTTCACTTCGGCCACCCTGGCGGTGCGCGGCAATTTCAGCCATTTCCTCGGCCAGATCGGCCTGGTCGACGCGGAAACCGCCTACTGGGACAGTCCGTTCGACTATGCCAACCAGGCCTTGCTCTATGTGCCGGAGGGCATGCCCGACCCCAATTCGCCCGGCTATACCCGGGCCGTGGTCGAGGCTGCCTGGCCGGTACTGAAGGCCAGCGGCGGGCGGGCCTTCCTGCTGTTCACTTCGCTGCGGGCCATGAACGAGGCCCACGCCCTGGTCCAGGAAAAGATGGCGGGCGAAGGGCCGGTCATGCCGCTTCTGCTGCAAGGCACGGGCAGCCGGAGCGAACTCCTGAACCGTTTCCGCGAGCTGGGCAACGCCGTGCTGCTCGGCAGCCAGAGCTTCTGGGAGGGGGTGGACGTAGCCGGCGAGGCGCTCTCCCTGGTGGTGATCGACCGCCTGCCGTTCCAGCCGCCCGACGATCCGGTGCTGGCGGCCCGCATCGAGGCCATGAAAAAGGCCGGCGGCAATCCGTTCTTCGACTACCAGCTGCCCCATGCCGTGATCAACCTGAAGCAGGGCGCCGGCCGCCTGATCCGGCGCGAGACGGACCGCGGCGTATTGATGATCTGCGATCCACGCCTGGTCGACAAACCCTACGGCAGGCGCATCTGGCAATCGCTGCCGCCCATGACCCGTAGCCGCAAGCAGGTCGATGCGGTGGCGTTTTTCGAACGGCAACAGACCGAAACAATTGCTTGCAGTTCGGAGACAGTCGGATAACCTGGAAAAATTAATCTGACATTGCGCGTTGCCTTGACGCGAGCCAATTGAAGGAGTTCATCATGCGCAATATCGGAAAGTCCCTGATCGTTCTGGCGTTTGTCACCCTGGGTGCGGGTTCCGCCCTGGCGGCCGGCCCCGGCCACAATGGGCCCGCACCCGTCGTCATGCACGGCAATCACCACATTGCGGTGCACCAGCCCGTGGCCAAACGGGCGATGGTCGAGCACCATCATCGTCTTCATCACCGGCAGCAGTTGAGCAAGATGCATCATCGGGGCCCGGTGGCTGCGTTCGCCCACGGTCCGGCGCCGATCCATCGATGAGCTTGCCACGGCTCCGCGTCATCGTCCTCTGTGCCTTGGCGGCCATGCCCTGGTCGGCCTGGGCGGACGTGGAGTCGGCCATCATCCTGCAAACCTCGCCCCTGGCCGGCTTTCAGTACTACGCCGGCCGGCCGCTGTTCCCGCTGATGCAGGTGGGCGATCGCCTGCAACTGGTCCGGGAACCGGACAATCCTCATGACCCGAAGGCGGTGCGGGTGGAATGGCGCGGCGCCATGATCGGCTACGCGCCGCGGGCCGAGAACGTCGACTTGGCCAGACTGATGGACCATGGCACTCGGGTAGAAGGCCGCATCGTCAATCTCCAGCCGGGACGCAACCCCTGGCGCCGGGTGCTGTTCGAGGTGTTGATCGTCGACGACGGGCGTTAAACGGGGCGAGCGGGTAAAATCGCTGCTCCACAATCATTCCGTTCCCATTCTTGAAGATACTGGCATTCGATACCTCCACCGAGCTGTGCTCCGCTGCGCTTTGTCTTGATGGCGCCTGGCTGGTCCGCGAGGAGATGGCTGGCAATCGCCATTCCGAGCTGCTGTTGCCCATGGTCGAGTCCCTGCTGGCGGAGGCCGGGATCGGTCTGCGTGACCTGGATGGACTGGCCTACGGCAAGGGCCCGGGCTCGTTCACCGGCCTGCGCATCGGCTGCGGCGCGGCCCAAGGTTTGGCCTTGGGGGCGGATCTGCCGGTGACCGGCGTGATCACCCTGGAAGCCATGGCTTATGCGGCCGGAGCGGACCAGGTGCTGGCCTGCATCGATGCGCGCATGCACGAGGTCTATGCTGCGGCCTATCGGCGTCGGGACGATGGAATGATCGAACTGTCACCGCCGGCCGTGTTGAAGCCGGCCGACCTGGACTTGCCAGCGGACGGTGATTGGCTGGGTTGCGGCACCGGTTTTGCGGCCTATCCGGATTTGCTGGCGGACCGGCTGCGGGCCGTGCGGCCCGATGCGTTTCCCCACGCCAAGGCGGTTGCCGAGTTGGCCTTGCCTGTTTTCGCGGCCGGGCGCGGTGCCGCGCCCGACTCCGCCGAGCCGTATTACGTGCGCGACAAGGTGGCGCTGAAGACCTGCGAGCGATGAACGCCATAGCCTCTCAGCGCGCCCTCGATTTCCGCCCGATGCGGACCGAGGACATCGATCGCATCATCCTCATCGAACGGGCGGCCTATCCCTATCCCTGGACGCGCGGCAACTTCGTCGACTGCCTGGCCTCCGGCTACAGCTGCTGGGTGGCGGAGATCGCTGGCGAGGTCGTGGCCTACAGCATCCTGATGGCCGGTGCGGGCGAGGGCCATGTGCTCAATTGCTGCGTGGCACCGGGTTGGCAGGGCAGGGGCGTGGGACGCTCCATGATGATCAGATTGATGCAGTCCGCGCCGGATTACGGTGTGGACTGCATCTTCCTGGAAGTGCGCCCGACCAACGGCAAGGCCATCAGCCTGTATGAAAGCCTGGGCTTCGAGACCGTGGGCCTGCGGCGGAACTACTATCCTGCCGACCAGGGGCGGGAGGATGCGCTGGTGATGAGGTTCTGCCTGTGACCATGACCATGCCACAGGAGGAACGTCTCAAGACACTGGGCCTGTGGCCGGTTTGGCGTTTGCGCCATGAGGTCGAGCCGGCCGCCGAGACGAGCGAAGAGCCGGTCCCGGCAGTTGCCGAACCGGCGGGTGACGTGCCAAGCATCTCCGGCAGCATAGCGGGCATGGACTGGCAGGAACTGGCCCAGGCAGTCGCCCGCTGTACCCGCTGCGAACTGCACAAATCACGCACCCGGGGCGTGTTCGGGGTCGGCGATGTCCACGCCGACTGGTTGATCGTGGGCGAGGCGCCGGGCGCGGAAGAGGACCGCCTGGGCGAGCCCTTCGTCGGTCAGGCCGGCAAGCTGCTGGATGCCATGCTGGCCTCGGTCGGCCTGAAGCGCGGCGACAACCTGTACATCGCCAATGTCCTGAAATCCCGTCCGCCCGGCAATCGGGACCCGAAGCCCGAGGAAGTCGCGGCCTGCATTCCATATCTCGAGCGGCAGATCGACCTGATCAAGCCTAAGATCATCGTGGCCCTCGGCCGAATCGCGGCCCAGAGCCTGCTGCTGACCGAAACCTCGATTTCCAGGCTGCGCGGCAAGGTGCACGAATACCGTGGCGTGCCTATGGTGGTGACCTATCATCCGGCTTATCTGCTGCGCAATCCGGCCGACAAGGCCAAGGTCTGGGACGACCTGTGCATGGCAAAGGGTCTGGTCGAAAAAGACAAAAAAGATTAACGAAAGGGGTTTTAAATGCTACGCAATATATTGTTTGTATTTATATTTGTGTTTTCGCTGACCCAGCTTTCCGGTTGCGGTTACAACACCCTGCAGGCCCAGGACGAGGCGGTCAACGCGCAGTGGTCGGAGGTTCTCAACCAATACCAGCGCCGGGCCGACCTGGTGCCTAATCTGGTCAACACGGTGAAAGGCTATGCCGCCCACGAGAAGGATGTCCTGACCCGGGTGACCGAGGCTCGGGCCAAGGTCGGCCAGATCGCCGTGACTCCGGAACTGGTCAACGATCCGGCGGCATTCGCCAAGTTCCAGGCCGCGCAGGGTGAACTGTCCAGTGCGCTGAATAGGCTGATGGTGGTGTCGGAGAACTATCCCCAGTTGAAGGCCGATGGTGCATTCCGCGACCTGCAGGCTCAGCTGGAAGGCACCGAGAACCGCATCACCGTGGCGCGCAACCGCTATATCCAGGCGGTCCAGGCCTACAACATCACGGTCAGGAGCTTCCCCAGCAACCTGACCGCCAAGGTGTTCGGCATGCGGGCCAAGGCCAATTTCACGGTCGAAAACGAGAAGGCGATCTCGACGGCGCCGACGGTCGATTTCGGGACGACGGCGCCCGCCAGATAACCGGTTATTTCTCCGGCTTCAACAACGATTGCCGCAGCAATGCGGCGATCTCTTCGATCGAGCGGGCGCTGGAGTCCATGACCGGGATGCCCACTTCGCGCATGATCTTCTCCGCGGCGGCCAGTTCCTGGCGGCAGGTTTCCAGCGCGGCGTAGGTGCTGTTAGGCCGCCGTTCGGAACGGATCTGGGCCAACCGCTCCGGCTTCAGGGTCAGGCCGCGCAGCTTGCCGACATAGGGCCGCAGGCTTTCCGGCAGGCCCGGGTGCTCGAAGTTTTCCGGCGTGAGCGGATAGTTCGCCACCTTCATGCCGTATTGCATGGCCATGTAGAGCGAGGTCGGCGTCTTGCCGCAGCGCGAAACGCCGACCAGGATCAGGTCGGCCAGATCGTATTTCTGGGTCGACAGGCCGTCGTCGGCGGCCAGGGCGTAGTTCACCGCGTCGATCCGGCCGTGGTAGGCGTCGGCGTCCGAGGCGCTGTGCGACTGGCCTTTCACCGGCACGGCCGGGCGGCCCAGTTCGCCGATCATCATGCCCAGGAAATGGCCGTAGACGTCCATGACCACCGCGCCGGTCGCCTCCAGTACCGCGCGCGCCTCGACGTCGGTCATGGTGGAGAACACCAGCGGTTTCAAACTCGACACTTTCCATGCATCCCGGATGCGGTTGGCCGCATCTTGTGCTTTGTCCAAGGTATCGACGAAAGGTAAACTTTCGGTAGCGAACGCTTCGCCGGGAAATTGCGAGAGTAGACTCTTGCCGATGATCTCGGCCGTGATCCCGGTGTGGTCGGAAATGATGAAAACCGGTCGGGTTGGGTTCATGGGGGAGGGGGCTCGCGGGTGTTCAATTTGGGGTAACGGCTGTCGCGCTTCGTGGGGAGGCGTTGGGTGCCGGGCCTGACCCTCGCTTAACCGAGGATGGAAATGGAATATATCGCGCGCTTTCAGACCCTGTCCATGCACGACGTGGAGCGGGTCGGAGGTAAAAACGCTTCATTGGGTGAAATGCTCTCCAACCTGGCCGGCAAGGGGGTCCGGGTGCCGGACGGCTTCGCCACCACGGCCGACGCCTTCCGCGAATTTCTCAGCCAGGACGGGCTGGCCGATCGGATCGCAGCCAAGCTGGAATCCCTCAACGTCGACGATACCGTGGCCCTGGTCAACGCCGGCCGCGAAATCCGCGGTTGGATGATGGAGACATCGTTGCCGGCCGGCCTGGAAGCCGGTATCCGCCACAACCATCGCCTGATGTGCGCCGAGGCCGGAGAGGATCTGCTGTTCGCGGTGCGCTCTTCCGCCACGGCCGAAGACCTGCCGGACGCCTCGTTCGCCGGCCAGCAGGAAACCTTCCTCAACATCCAGGGTGCCGACAACCTGATCGACGCCGTGAAGCGCTGCTTCGCTTCGCTCTACAACGACCGCGCCATCGCCTACCGGGTGCACAGCGGCTTCGCCCACGAAGTCGTCGCCCTGTCGGCCGGTATCCAGCGCATGGTCCGCTCCGATCTGGGCGTGGCCGGCGTCATGTTCACCCTGGATACCGAATCCGGCTTCCCGGACGTGGTCTTCATCACCGGCTCCTACGGCCTCGGCGAGACCGTCGTGCAGGGCTCGGTCAACCCTGACGAGTACTACGTCCACAAGCCCAACCTGGCGGCCGGCAAGCGCGCGATCATCCGCAGGAAATTGGGCGACAAGGCGACCCGCATGGTATTCGCCTCCGAATCTGTGGCCGAGCGTTCGACCCGAGTCGAGGAAGTGCCCATGGGCTTGCGCCACAACTTCTGCCTGGACGACGACGAACTGCTCGAACTGGCCCGCTATGCCATGACCATCGAGCAGCACTACGGCCGCCCGATGGACATCGAGTGGGGCCGCGACGGCCACGACGGCAAGCTCTACATCCTGCAGGCCCGGCCCGAGACCGTGAAGTCGCGCGCCGGCCAGGTCCAGGTCCGCTACAAGATGCTGGAGAAGGGACCGGTGCTGGCCGTCGGCCGCGCCATCGGCAGCAAGGTCGGCTCGGGCAAGGCCCGGGTCATCAAGAGCCTGGATCAGATGCATGAAGTCCAGCCGGGCGACGTGCTGATCGCCGAGATGACCGACCCGGATTGGGAACCGGTCATGAAGAAGGCCTCGGCCATCGTCACCGACCGGGGCGGTCGTACCTGCCATGCCGCCATCATTGCCCGCGAACTGGGCGTGCCGGCCGTGGTCGGCGCCGGCAACGCGACCAGCACCGTGCCGGAGGGCGCCGAGGTCACGGTGTCATGCGCCGAGGGCGAGGACGGCCATGTCTACCAGGGCCTGCTCAAGTTCGAGAAGACCGAAACCCTGGTCAAGGCCATGCCCGACATCCCGGTCAAGATCATGATGAACGTCGGCAACCCCGAGCAGGCCTTCCACTTCGCCATGCTGCCCAACGAGGGCGTCGGCCTGGCCCGCCTGGAATTCATCATCAGCAACGCCATCGGCATCCATCCCAACGCCGCACTCGATTTCCAGAAGATGCCGGACGAAGTGAAACGGGCCATCGAAGCCAAGATCGTCGGTTACCACGATCCGGTCAGTTTCTACGTCGAGAAATTGGCCGAGGGCGTCGCCACCATCGCCGCCGCCTTCTGGCCGAAACGGGTGATCGTGCGCATGTCCGACTTCAAGTCGAACGAGTACGCCAACCTGATCGGCGGACCGCAGTATGAACCGGACGAGGAAAACCCCATGCTGGGCTTCCGCGGCGCAGGCCGCTACGCCCATCCGATGTTCCGCCGTGCCTTCCAACTCGAATGCCGGGCCATCAAGCGGGTGCGCGAGGACATGGGCCTGACCAACGTCGAGGTCATGCTGCCTTTCGTGCGCACGTTGAAAGACGCCGACGACGCACTGGCGGTCATGGCCGACAACGACCTGAAGCGCGGCGAAAACGAGCTCAAGGTGGTGATGATGTGCGAACTACCGTCCAACGTTCTGCTGGCCGAGGAATTCCTGCAACGCTTCGACGGTTTCTCGATCGGTTCCAACGACCTGACCCAGCTCACCCTGGGCCTGGACCGCGACTCCAGCCTGGTGGCGGAGAAGTTCGACGAGCGCAATCCGGCGGTGAAGCGGCTGCTGGCGATGGCCATCCAGGCCTGCAAGCAGTCCGGCAAGTATGTCGGCATCTGCGGCCAGGGCCCGTCGGACCACCCCGACTTGGCGGAGTGGCTGATGGAGCAGGGCATCGACAGCCTGTCGCTCAATCCGGATACGGTGGTCGCGACCTGGACCCGTCTGGCCGGCCGCAGCCGCTGACGTAGCAACACACAGCCACAAACAGAGGGCCGGACAGAGCGATCTGTTCGGCCCTTGTTGTTTCCGGCTTCATATGAATGAAGCAGTTTTTTTCATGGCGCTACTTGGTACGGCTATGGCGGCGGACCGATTTCCTTGTTTTGAGCAAAACCGTAATGCCCGTCGGTCGTTATACCCTGAACTGCTCCACCGTCGTCCTGAGGTCGCTCGAAATGCCCATGATCATGCGGGCGGCAGAGACGGTTTGTGCAGCCGACGCACTGTTTTCATCCGACATGTGGGCGATGCGCTCGATATTCTGGGCGATGGTCTGGGCGGCGCTGGATTGCTCGTTGAGCGCTGCGCTGATGTCGTCGACGGCGAACACGACACGGTTTGCACTTTCCCGGATGGCGTTGATCGAGTTGCCCGCCTGGTGGGCAAGCTGCACGCCTTCGGTGACCCGGCTCACACCCGATTCCATGCGCGTGACCGCCTGCGAGGCGCCACTCTGAATGTTCGTGATCATGGCGGCGATTTCCTCGGTCGAATTGGCCGTCCGTTCTGCCAGCTTCCTGACTTCGTCGGCCACGACAGCGAAACCGCGGCCCTGTTCGCCGGCCCGGGCCGCTTCGATGGCGGCATTGAGTGCAAGCAGATTGGTCTGATCGGCGATCTCCCGGATGACGGTGACGACGGTCGTGATCTCGCGGGCGGAGTCTTCCAGTTCCCGGATGACGCGTGCCGAATCGTGCACCAATTCGGCGATGGAACGCATGGATTCGGTCGCTTGCTCGATCACCTGGCCGCCCTGCTCGGACTGGCTGCCGGATTCGTGCGAGGTGTTTTTTGCTTCCTGCGCGTGATCGCCGACCTGGTCGATCGATACGGACATTTGTTCCATGGTGGCCGAGACCGCTGCGGCCGACTCGGCCTGGGTCGCGGCGGCCTGTGCGGCCCGGTCGGCGTTCGACGTTAGATCCGAGGTGGCGTGCTCCAATCGTTGCACGCTGGTCCGCATGTAATACAGAGTTTCGTGGAAGTTGTTCCTGATGGTGCCGAGGGCATCGAGTATCCGTCCGGTTTCATTGTTGCTTCGACCGATTACGGATTGGGTCAGATCGCCGGAGGCCAGACGCTTTGCCCGCTCGGTGATTTCGCTCATCGGGCCGATCAGATCGTGGCTCAGCCATAGGCCGGTGGACAGCATGACTGCAATGCCGAAGGTGGCGGAAAAGGCGTGGGATATGTTGTTGGTCGGGATGACATCCATCCAGGTGAGCAGGCCCGGCAGGATCACCAGCAGGGTGGAAACCGCGAGCGCGCTCCACAGGCGCATATGGGTGTTCATTCCGCGCAGGTAGTTGGTCATACGCCAGAACAGAGTCGGCTTGACGATATGGCCGTAATGCAGGATGAAAGGGGAACTGCCTTCGCGTATCTTTTTGTAGAGCGCTTCGGCATCGCGGACCGCTTCCCGCGAAGGCCGGATGCGGACGGAGGTGAAACCGCCGTCCGGGTTGGGGCGGACTGTCGCTTCGACCCAGTAATGATCGCCGTTCTTGCAGCGGTTCTTGACCAAGCCGGTCCAGGTCTTGCCTTCCTTGAGGCTGCGCCACAGATCGCCGAACGCGGCGGGCGGCATGTCCGGGTGGCGGACCATGTTGTGGGGTTTGCCGATCAATTCATCGCGGGAGAACCCGCTGATTTCCACGAAATCGTCGTTTGCATAGGTGATGGCACCTTTTGCATCCGTCTTGGAAATCAGGACCATCTTTTCCTTGAGCTGACGCTCCTCTCCTGTAACCGGCAGGTTGCTGCGCATGCGTACTCCCCCTCTGAGTGAAATCGGTGACCGAAATCTTCGAATAGTCGCTTTCCCGTGTTATCGGTATGGTTTACGGATTCTTTAACGCGGCATCGCATCGCATTGCGATGAGTGGCGCTGGTTGGCACGGGGCACGGAACGTGCGGACGCGGTGAAGCTTTATTGGTTTTTTATTTGGCCCAGCCCTTTGGCGGCTTCCAGGCAGAGCAGTTTGAAGTCGTTGTAGGTCTTGGCGTCCAATTCGCAGTCGCCGTGGCCGCGGTCGGCATAGATCAGGCCGATCGGGTGGCCGTTGCCGAACAGGGACATGGCGTAGAAGTCGCCGCGGCCGATCATGGCGCGCAGGTCGGGTGCGACCATGGGCCATAGCTTGCCGCGGTTCTCGTCGTTGACCCAGACGCCCTGCATTTTGCGCATGACCTGGCCGAACAGGTCCTTGCTGTCCAAGGCGAACTCGAAATGGCGCAGCGGGGCGTCGCCCGGGATGCCAAGGGTGAAACGGCATTTCACGCGCTTACCGTCCGGCGTGACCAGGGCGAACAGGACGCGCGACAGGCCGAGGCCGACATGCAGGCCCTTGAGGATGATGGCCAGCATCTGGTTCAGGTTCAGGCTGCCGTCCAGGTGGTCCCGGATATTGGCAATCGTCTCGTCCATCACCGCTTTGACCGGCATGGGGCATGCCGTGTGGGCGGGCTCGGTGGATGCATCGGGCTTGGCTGTCGGCGTACTGGCCGGAGCCGTCTTGCGCTCAGCCTCCCTGGGCCATTCGCCATCCAGCATGGGCAACCATGCGGCAGCGGGTGGGGCGGGCACCCAATGGCCGGCCCGGGCGACCCGGACCGCATTGTCGTGCACCGTCCTGACGACGTCGTCGAAAGACATGCCGACCACTTCGGCCAGGGTCTGGTAGCTTTCGAGCAGGCGCTCGTCCCACCAGCCGTGCCTGCTGCGGTGAGTGATCTTGAGTGCCATCCTCAAGATGGTCTGGCGCGGCCGGTCGGCCAGTCGCTCGTCGAGCAGGTCGCGGATGCCGTCCGGTATTTTCCAGGCCTCCAGCAGCAGTAGGCGCATCTCTCTCAGGTCGAAACCCAGCACCTGCTGCTCCGCTTCGACCGATAACATGGTGCGTCGGGCCTGGGCGAGCTGGTCGGCGATATCGGGCGCATCGAGCCAGAACAGGAATTCGGGGGCGTAATAGAGCACCGCCGCCATCTGCAGTTCGTCGGCCCTCACGTCGTGGTGCAGCGTGGCGAAGTCGCGTGCCTGCCAGGCGGCATGCTGCGCCAGCCTGGCCAGGCGATAGAGCGAACCGAGAATTTCCTTGTCGCGGCCCTGGGGCGTGTGTTCCAGCACGGGCAGGTCTTGCGCCATCGACAGGAAAATACTGACGCCCTGCATGAGGACGGCATGCTCCACGGTTGCGACCTCGGTGCTGAAGCGGCGGCTGGTGCGGTTGTTGGCGTTGAAGATGACGCGCAGGGTGGCCAACGGGTCGGCCAGGATCGGCACGGCGATTTCCTTGGCGCTGAGTCGCTCGCCACGCGGAGCCAGTTGCAGCAGCTTCTCCTTGGTATGCTGGAACACCGGCGTCTCGCCGGGTTTCAATCTGGCCAGCCAATGCTCAAGGGTCAACGCCGCCATATCAGCAACCTCGAATCATTCAGGTCATGAAGTTCCACCGTCTCGTCGGGCTCGCTACCTGGCACCGCAAAACTGTTGCTGATGAACAGGCTGCCGGGCCGCATTTCCTGACAGACCTTGTCCCAAAGCCGGGCCATGGGCGCGGGTGACAGGTATGCATACACCACATCATAGGCGGAAAGATCCACCTGCCACAGGCTGCCGAGGTGGATATCGGCCTTGCGGCCCAGACGCAGGCGGCTCACCAGCCAGTTGAAAGGGGCCATCTCGACCCCGTGCAGGCGGACATCCGGCCGTTTGCCGGCCATGCCTTTGAGCAGCCCGCCCAGGCCGCAGCCCAGGTCGATGACGGCAATGCCGGGCCGCTCAGGAAGCTGGGCAGTAACTTCCGCGACGGCACGCCGGCTGGACAGGTAGAGCGGTACCCGGGTCCACAGGCTGCCCAGCGAGGTGAGGGCAAGCAGCACGAAACCGAACAGAAACCAGGTCGGATCGATACCGCTGTCCTGCGTCAGCCAGATTGCGGGGCAAAACAGCAGGTTGATCAGTTGCCACCAGCCGGGCAGGCCTTGCCAGCGGCTGAGCATAAGGGCGATGCCGCTTTGCATGGCCACCGCCCATGCCAAGGGCCAGCCGAGAACCAGCATAGGCAGGACGCAGAGGCAGGCCGCCGACTGCAGCAGAAGCGAAAGCAGGGCGGGCGGATAGGTCCGCCCGGCTGATGCGTTCAAGAAGTCACTTGTGCTGCTCAAGCTGGGACCCGATGTCGCTTGCCGTGCTGCCTTCGATCTGGCTGCCGGCCTCCCTGGCGATGGCTTCTTCCGCCTTCTTGTTCATGACGATGATGGAGATGCGCCGGTTGACCGGGTCGTCCGGATGTTCCTTGTCGAACGGCACCGCGGAGCCCAGGCCGACGACCCGCATGATCTTGCCGTCCTCCAGGCCGCCTTCCACCAGTTCGCGGCGCGAGGCGTTGGCCCGGTCGGCCGACAGTTCCCAGTTGCTGTAGCCGCGTTCGCCGTTGGTGTATTTCACCGAGTCGGTATGGCCGGACAGGCTGATGCGGTTGGGCAGTTCGTTCAGCGTCTTGCCGATCGCATGCAGTATTTCCTTGGTGTATGGCTTCATTACGGCCGAGCCCGAGTCGAACATGGGCCGGTTCTGATCGTCGACGATCTGGATCCGCAGGCCTTCGTCGGTGATATCGATCTTGAGCTGATTCTTGAAGGGCTTGAGTGCCGCGTTCTGTTCGATCAGTTTGTCCAGCTTCGTCTTCATCTCCTGGAGGCGGGCCTTCTCTTCCCGCTCGGCCAGGGCCTTGTCCTGGCTGGACATGACCTTCTTCTTGCCGGGTTCGTCGGTCTTCATCACCTGGCCTGCCTTGCGGGTCAGGTCCTGGCCGCCGCCCTTGATGATGCTGGTGGCGTCACCGGCCCCGGAGCCGCCCGACATCGCCACTTTCAGCGGTGTCTTGAAATAATCAGAGATGCCCGCCAACTGGGCCTTGGTCGCCGAGCCGAGCAGCCACATGAGCAGGAAGAAGGCCATCATGGCCGTCACGAAGTCGGCATAGGCGATCTTCCAGGCGCCGCCGTGCGTGGCGCCGCCGCCTTTCTTGATGCGCTTGATGACTATCGGGCGTTGGGAGTCGTCAGCCATGGCTCAGCCTGAGTAGCGATAACGGTCCGGGCAATCTGGATTGCGCGTCATTTGCCCTTGCGGGCCTTGATGTCCTCCTCGAGCTCCAGAAAGGTGGGGCGCTCGGTGGAGAACAATACTTTGCGGCCGAATTCGACGCATACCTGGGGCGCGAACCCGTTGAGCGAGGCGAGGAGCACGACCTTGACCGTCTGCAGCACCTTGGTCCCCTCCGCGGCCTTGCCTTCCAGCACGGCGGCCAGAGGGGCGACGAAGCCGTAGGAGAGCAGGATACCCATGAAGGTGCCGACCAGGGCATGGGCGATCAGCACACCCAGTTCCTGGGGCGGCCGGTCGAGCGATTCCATGGTGTGCACCACGCCCATGACCGCGGCGACGATACCGAAGGCGGGCATGGCGTCGGCCATCTTGGCGACGGCGTGGGAGGGGTGCATCTCCTCGTGGTGGTGGGTCTCGATCTCGTTGTCCATCAGGTTTTCGATCTCGAGGGCGTTGAGGTTGCCGCCCACCATGAGGCGCAGGTAATCGGTGATGAACTCGACCACGTGGTGGTCCGCCATGATGTCGGGATACTTGCCGAAGATCGCGCTCTTGTCCGGCTCCTCGACATCGTTTTCCAGCGACATCAGGCCTTCCTTGCGGACCTTGGCCAGCAGTTCGAACATCAGGCCGAGCAGGTTCATGTAGAAGGCCTTGGTGTACTTCGACCCCTTGAAGCAGCTGACCAGTCCTGAGATCGTGTGCTTGGCGCCATGCATGTTGTTGGCGGCGACGAAGGCCCCCGCGGCACCGCCGGCGATCATGACCACTTCCAGGGGTTGGAACAGGGCGGCAAGGTGGCCACCTCCCGCGGCATAACCGCCAAAGATGCCGGCCAGGGCAAGCACCCAGCCGATAATCACCATCATTGTCGTGTACTCCTTATCCGCTATTCAACTGTGAGTTCGTGGCGATCACTTTTTGCACGGGCCCGAATCCAATCCGGTGCGCCGGACACGGTCCCAGTGTCTTGAGGGCAGCGATGTGCTGGGCCGTAGGATACCCTGAATGCCGCTCAAAGCCATACCCCGGATATAGGATAGACAGCCGGCTCATTTCCAAATCGCGCTCGGTTTTGGCCAGGATGGAGGCGGCCGAAATGGCCGGCTCCAGGTCGTCGCCCATGACGATGGCCCGGCAGCGGATGACCAGGTCCGGGCAGCGGTTGCCGTCGACCAGGGCCAGTTCGGCTGCCGGCTCGAGTGCGGCGACCGCGCGCCGCATGGCCAGCATGGTGGCATGCAGGATGTTGAGTTCTTCGATCTCTTTCACGTCCGCGGCAGCCACGGCCCAGGCCAGGGCCCGCTCGCGAATCTCCCGTGCCAGTCGTGTCCGGGCGGCGGGCGACAGCTTTTTCGAATCCTTGAGTCCGGCGATCGGCCGGCTCGGGTCGAGGATGACGGCGGCGGCAACGACCGGCCCGGCCAGCGGCCCGCGTCCGGCTTCGTCGACCCCGCAGACCAGCGGCGATTCGGTGCTCATTTCAGGTAGGGGGCCAGGGCTTGCGCGATCAGGCGCGGGGTGTCCCGGCGCAGGCTGCGGCGGATGTCGGCGAAGGCATCGAGCATGCCTTTGCGCAGGGTGTCGTCGGTCAGCAGGGCCAAGGCGGTTTCCGCCAAGGCTTCCGGGTTTGCCCGTTCCTGTAGCAGTTCGGGCACCACGTCGCGGCCGGCCAGGATATTGGGCAGCCCGACCCAGGGCAGGTAGGCCTGGCGCTTCATAATCTGATAGGTCAGCCAAGGCACCTTGTAGGTGATGATGTGCGGGCAGTCGAGCAGGGCTGCCTCCAGGGTGGCCGTGCCGGAGGCGACCAGAGCGGCGTCGGCGGCCTGCAGGACGTCGTGGGCATGGCCGAACACGATCCGGATGGGCAAGTCTTCGGCGTCGGCTTCGTGCATGGCTTGCTCGAACAGCCTGCGCGTTTCGCGGGTGGCGAGGGGAACCAGGAAGCGGATTTCCGGCCGTTGTGCGAACAGGCGTTTGGCGGTTTCCAAGTAGAGACCGGCGAGTTGCTGCAACTCGCTTTGCCGGCTGCCCGGCAGCAAGGCGAAATAGGTGCCGTCGGCTTCGAGGCCGAGCTTGTCGCGGGCCGGGCCGCGCTCCGGTTTTTCCGGCAGGACGTGGGCCAGGGGATGGCCGACGTAGGTGGCCGGAATGCCTTCCTGCCGGTAGATTTCCTCCTCGAACGGGAAGATCAGCAGCATGTGGGACGCGGCGCGCCGTATCTTGTCGATGCGCTTGCGGCGCCAGGCCCAGATCGACGGGCTGATGAAATGGACGGTGGGGATGCCCGCCCGCTTCAGCTTCGCCTCCAGGGACAGGTTGAAGTCCGGCGCATCGATGCCGATGAACAGCTTGGGGCGATCACGCAGCAGGCGCGATTTCAACTGGCTGCGGATGGACAGGATCCGGCGCAGACTGTGCAGCACTTCCACGTAGCCGTTGACCGAGAGCGTTTCCATGGGGAACAGCGAACGTGCACCCTGGGCCTGCATCTTGGGGCCGGCGATGCCGTAGCAGTCGGCCTCCAGGCCGGCTTCGCGCAGGGCGCGGATCAACAGGCTGCCGAGCAGGTCGCCCGAGGCCTCGCCGGCGACGATGCCGACCGGCGGGCGGGAGGCGCGACGCACCGAATCAGGTTGTGAGTCACCCGTCATAGGTCACCTGGAAAATTCAGCGAATGATGCCGCGCCCTTGTATGGCCAGGAAGTCCGCCAGGGGGCGGAGTTCTGGAACGGTTTCGGCCTGTTCGGCGATGGCGCTGCGGGCCGCGTCCAGGCTCAGACCCGACTTGTACAGGGTCTTGTAGGCCCGTTTCAGCGCGGATAGGGCTTCCGGGCTGAAGCCGCGTCGTTTCAGGCCTTCGCTGTTGATGCCGTGCGGGGCCGTCGGCGTACCGGCGATGGTGAGGAAAGGCGGCACGTCCTGGGTGATGACCGAGGCGATGCCGATCATCACGTGGGCACCGATCCGGCAGAACTGGTGCACGCCGGTGAAGCCGCCCAGGATAGCGTAGTCGTCGACCTGGACGTGGCCTGCCAGGGTGGCGTTGTTGGCGAAGATCGTGTCGCTGCCGACCTGACAGTCGTGGGCGATGTGGACATAGGCCATGATCCAGTTGCGGTTGCCGAGCCGGGTGACGCCGACGTCCTGGACCGTCCCGGTGCTGATGGTGCAGAACTCGCGGATGGTGTTGCCGTCGCCGATCTCAAGGCGGGTGGGCTCGCCGGCGTATTTCTTGTCCTGCGGCTCCTCGCCCAGGCTGACGAACTGGAATATCCGATTGCCGCGGCCGATCCGGGTATGGCCGGTGATGACCGCGTGGGGGCCGATCTTGCAGTCGTCGCCGATCTCGACGTGTTCGCCGATGATGCTGTAGGCGCCGACTTCGACATTGGCGCCGAGCCGGGCGCCGGGGTGGACCAGCGCGGTCGAATGTATGGACGCGTTCGCTTGGCTCATCAGTCGAGGTCGCGCAGGGTGCACATCAGTTCGGCTTCGCAGGCCAATTGGTCGCCGACTAGGGCACGGGCCTCGAATTTCCAGATGCCGCGTATGTTCTTGGTGATCTTGGCTTCCAGGCGTAGCTGGTCGCCCGGCACCACTGGGCGCTTGAAGCGGGCATTGTCGATGCCGACGAAATAGATCACAGAGTTTTCGGTCGTTTCCTTGCCGGAGCTGCGGAAGGCGAGCAGGCCAGCCGCCTGCGCCATGGCCTCGATGATGAGCACGCCGGGCATGACCGGATGGTGCGGGAAGTGGCCGGGGAAGTGCGGCTCGTTCATGCTCACGTTCTTGATGGCGACCACCCTTTCGTTGGGCACCAGCTCAAGGACCCGGTCGACCAGCAGGAAGGGGTAGCGGTGCGGCAGATGCCGCATGATCTCTGTGATTTCCATTATTTTTCCTTGTCCGACAACTTCTTTTCCAATGTTCGAATGCGGTCCCGCATGTCGGCGAGATGGCGCAATTGGGCGGCATTCTTCAACCATTCGTCATGCGGCATCTGGGGCTGGGTGGAGGTGTACACGCCCGGCGTCTTGATCGACTTGCCGATGAACGAGGCGCCGGACACCGTGACCCCGTCGCCGATCTCGATGTGGCCCAGGATCATCGCTGCGCCGCCGATCAGGCAGCGGCTGCCGATCTTGGTGCTGCCGGCGATGCCGGCGCAGCCGGCGATGGCTGTGTGCTCGCCGACCGTACAGTTGTGGGCGATCTGGACCAGGTTGTCGATCTTGGCGCCGTTGCCGATCACGGTATCGTCCAGGGCGCCGCGGTCGATGGTGGTGTTGGCACCGATCTCGACGTCGTCGCCGATGACGACCTTGCCGACCTGGGGCACCTTGGTCCAGGCGGCGCCTTCCCAGGCCAGGCCGAAGCCGTCCGAGCCGACGACGCAGCCGGCGTGCAGGGTGACCCGGTCGCCCAGCCGGCAGCCGGCGTACAGCGTCACGTTTGGGTAAAGACGGCAGTCCTCGCCCAGCACGACATCGTTGCCGATCACGCAGCCGGGGGCGATGCGGCAGCCGCGTCCGATCCGGCTGTGGGCGCCGACGACGGCATGGGGGCCGATTTCGGCGCTGGGGTCGACCACGGCCGAAGCGTCGACCACGGCCGAGGCGTGGATGCCGGATCGCAGGGACGGTTCAGGATGGAACAGCGCGGCGGCCCGGGCAAAGACGGCATGCGGGTTGTCCACGGCCAACACGGGGCGGTCGAGTTCGCCGGCCAGTTTGACCGGCACGACGAGCGCACCTGCCGACGAGGCGCGCGCGGCTTCCAGGTGTTTTGCGCTGACCACGAAGCTCAAGTCTTCCGGTCCGGCATTGCCCAGCGACGCGACATTGCTCAGCCGCACGTCGCCGTCGCCATGGATGTCGCCGCCCAGCCTGGCCTGCAGTTGGGACAGGGTGTAATGCTCCGCCATGGATCGCGTCAGTGATCCATGGCCTTCAGGACGCGGTCGGTAATGTCGATCCGGGGGCTGGAATAGACGACGTTCTCGAGGATGAGGTCGAATTTTTCCTTGGTGGCGATGTCGTTGATCACGGTCCGGGCGCGCTGGTTGATGTCGGCGAACTCTTCCTGCTTGCGTTGGTTCAGGTCTTCACGGTATTCCCGCTGTGCCTGCTGGATCTGCAGGGTCAAGTTGGACAGGTCGCGCTCCTTGCGGCTGCGGTCGTTGTCGGACAGGGTCATGCCTTCCTTTTCCAGGTAGCTTTGCATGTCCCGAGCCTGCTTGATCATCTTCTGCAGGTCCTGCTCGCGCTTGGAGAATTCCTGCTCGAGATGCTTCTGGGCCTTGATCGCCATCGGCGATTCCTTGAACAGGCGTTCGGTGTTGATGTACCCGATCTTCATATCGGCCGATGCCAACGGGCTGACGACGATCAGGCCAAACAGGACAGCGGTCAGTAGTTTGCGCATGTGGATTACCTATTTGGAAGTTACGTGTTTCAGAAGACCTGGCCGAGCTGGAACTGGAACAGCTGGGTCTTGTCATCCGGCTTGGAGACGATGGGTTTGGCCACGCTGATCTTGATCGGGCCCATCGGCGAGATCCAGGTGACGGCCACGCCGGTGGAGTAGCGCAGGTCGGACAGCGAGAATTGGTTGTAGCGGCCGTAGATGTCGTTCGGACCCCAGACCGCGCCGGTATCGACGAATACGCTCATGCGCAGGGAATGGTCGTTGTCGGCGCCGGGGAAGGGGAACAGCAGTTCGGCATTGCCGACTACGCGCCGGTTGCCGCCGATGGCGACGATCGAACCCGAACTGAGTGCCTTGGGTCCCAGCGTGCCGGTATCGAAGCCGCGCACCGAGCCGATGCCGCCGGCATAGAAGTTCTGGAAGAAGGGCAGGGTCTGGCCATTGAAGCCGCCGCCCCAGCCGAATTCGCCGTTCAGCATCAGGGTCGATTCGCGGAAGAGCGGGTGCAGCCACTGGTACTGGTAGGACAGCTTGTAGTATTGCAGGTCGCCGACCGGCGTGCCGACTTCCATGCCGACCTGCTGGAAGGTGCCCTTGGTCGGGTAGAAGAAGCTGTCGCGGCTGTCGCGCGACCAACTGCCGGTCAATTTCAGCGACTTGGTGGTCACGCCCGAGGTCGTGCCGCCGTGCTCCAGGGCGAAGTTTGTCATCTGGGGCGGCGTCACGGTCGTATCGGGCGAGAGGTTGAGCGTGTATTGCTCGAGGGCCGTGCCCAGGTTGATCGTGTCGTATTCCGAAACCGGGATGCCGAGCCGGATGCCTGCGCCATACGTTTTCGTGCTGTAGGCCACGACCGAACTGATGCTGGTCGTGTCGACGTTGCGCTGGTAGAGGTCGTAGCCCAGGCTGACGCCGTCCTTGGTGAAATAGGGCTCGGTATAGGAAATGGCATAGACCTTGTTGATCCTGCCGCTGTTGGCCTGCACGGTCAGGTTGTTGCCCGAGCCGAACATGTTGTTCATGGTGACCGACCCGGACAGCACGATGCCGTCGGAGCTGGAGAAGCCGGCGCCGATCATGAAGCTGTTGGTGGATTGCTCGGTGACGTTCATGTTCAGGTCGACCTGGTCGTTGGTGCCAGGCACCGGCGGGGTCTCCACCGTCACGTCCTTGAAGTAGCCGAGCTTGTTGACCCGTTCGCGGGATCGGTTGATCTTCTCGGCGTCATACCAGGCGCCTTCCATCTGGCGCATTTCGCGGCGGGGCACTTCGTCCCGGGTACGGGTGTTGCCGGTGATGTTGATGCGGCGGACATAGACCTTGCGGCCCGGGTCGATCAGGAAGGTGAAGGACACCAGCTTCTTCTCCTTGTCGATGTCCGGGTTGGCATTGACGTTGGCGAATGCGTAGCCGTCGTTGCCCAGCCGGTCGCCGATCTTCTTGATCGAGATGTTCAACTGCTCGCGCGAGAAATCGTCGCCGGGTTTCAGTGTGACGAGCTTTTTGAGTTCGGCTTCCGGCACCGGCAGGTCGCCGGCGATCTTGAAGCCCGACACCTTGTATTTGTCGCCCTCGGTGACGTTGATCGTGAGGTAGATGTCCTTCTTGTCCGGGGTGATGGACACTTCGGTGGAATCGATGCGGAATTCCAGGTAGCCCTTGTTGAGGTAGAAGGAACGCAGCGTTTCCAGGTCGGCCGAGAGCTTCTGCTTGGAGTACTGGTCGTTCTTGGTGAACCAGGTCAGCCAGCCGGGCGTCCGCAGGGTGATCAGCTTCTTCAGCTGCTTTTCCGTGTAGACGTGGTTGCCGACGATGTTGATGCCGCGAATCTTGGCGACGTCGCCTTCGGTGACGTTGAAGCTGATGGCGACCCGATTGCGCTCCATGGGGGACAGCACGGTGTTGACCTGCACCGCGTAGTAGCCGCGGTTGTAGTACTGCCGCTTCAGTTCCTGTTCGGCCTTGTCGAGCAACGACTTGTCCAGGATGCGGCCTTCCGATAGGCCAAGCTGCTTGAGCGAGGCCTTGATGTCGTCCTTGCTGAATTCCTTCATACCGCTGAAGTCGAGCTGGGCGATGGCGGGACGTTCTTCGACCTCGACGATCAGGACGCCGTTCTGGTTCTCCAGCCGGACGTCCTTGAAGAAGCCGGTGGCGTATAGGGCCTGGATGGCGGCGGCGGCCTTGTCTTCGGTCAGCGTGTCGCCGACCTTGACCGGCAGATAACTGAACACGGTACCCGGTTCGGTCCGTTGGATGCCCTCGACCCGGATATCCTTGACCTGGAAAGCGTCGAAGGCTGATGCCTGGTAGGAAAGCAGCAGGGCACCCGTCAGGAGGGATAGCTTATGGATAGTCGTCGTTCGCATGTCGATGGTCGTCTCAGCCGGTGAGCAGGCGGTGGAAGTCATTGAAAAGGGCAAAAAACATCAGTGCGGCAAGCAAGGCGGCACCGATCTTCTGGCCAATTTCCTGGACCGAATCGGGAACCGGCCGACCCGTCAGAAATTCCGCGGAATAATACAGCAAATGCCCCCCATCCAGTAACGGGATGGGCAGCAGGTTGAGCACGCCCAGGCTGACGCTGATCAGGGCCAGGAAGGCGATGAAGGCGGTCGGTCCGGCCTCGGCGGAGCGGCCGGCGTAATCGGCGATGGTGACCGGTCCGGAGATGTTCTTCAGCGAGGCCTGGCCGGTGACCAGCTTGCCCATCATCTCCAGGCTGAAGCTGGATAGGTCCCAGGTCTTGTACAGTGCGCGCTTCAGGGCGACGACCGGGCCGAACCGGATTTCGGTCTGCAGAGGGGCGAACAACGCCTCGTCGATCTGAGGTGCGGCGCCGATGCGGCCGATGCTTCGCTTGTCTTCCTGGGTGATGGCGGGTGTCACCGTGATGGCCAGTGTCTGGCCCGCCCGGGTCAGATCCAGTTGCAGCGGCTTGTCCGGACTGGCCTGGACGATCTTGACCATATCGTCCCAGACCTTGATGGGCGTGCCGTCGATGCGCTCGATCCGGTCGCCTGCGCGCAGACCGGCAGCGGCGGCGCGGCTGTCGGGCATGACCTGGCCGATCACGGGCGGCAGGTCGGGCAGGTAGCGGGCGAGGCCGATGCGGGCTAGCGGATCGCCGTCGGCATCGGCCAGGTCGATGCCCGAGACGTCCAGACGACGGTCATTGACGTGGCCGTCGGCATCGCGTGTTTCCACCGTCATGGCGTGGTTCTGCAGGCCGCGTTTCAGCACCAGCCAATAGAGATCCTGCCAGTCCTCGACCGCCTCGCCGTCGATTGAAGTGACCAGCTCGCCGTTCTGGAAGCCGGCCCGGGCGGCGGGCGAGCCGGCCTCGGGGACGGCGACCAGTGGCTTGAGTGCAGTGATGCCGGTGACGAACAGGGCCCAGTAGATCAGGACGGCCAGCAGCAGGTTGGCGACCGGGCCGGCGACCACGATCGCCATGCGCTGGCCGACCGGCTTGCGGTTGAAGGCATGGGGCAGGTCTTCGGCTGCAACCTCGCCCTCGCGCTCGTCCACCATCTTCACGTAGCCGCCCAGCGGGATGGCGGACAGGGCCCATTCGGTGCCGCTCTTGCTCAGCCGCCTGGCGATCACGGGACCGAAGCCGACCGAGAAGCGCAGCACCTTGACGCCGCAGGCGCGGGCGACGGCGTAATGGCCGAACTCGTGGATGACGACCAGGATGCCGATGGTGATGGCGAAGGCGAGCAGGGTGGTCATCGTTTTGCCAGCAGTGCGTTGGCCAGGGCCCGGGCTTCGCCGTCGATGGCTTCGAGGTCGGCCAGGCTGGCGGCCGGACGTCCGCCCAGCCGGTCGAGCACGTCGTGCAGCGTGGCCGGAATGGCCAGGTAGGGGATGCGGTGGTCGAGGAAGGCGGCGACTGCTTCTTCGTTGGCGGCGTTGAGCACGGCGGCGGAGGAGCCGCCCGCGGCCAGGGCCTGGTAGGCCAGTTGCAGGCAGGGGAAGCGTGCCGTGTCGGGCGCTTCGAAGGTGAGCTGGCCGAGCTTCGGTAGGTCAAGCCAGGAGACACCGGTCGCCACCCGTTCCGGGTAGGCCAGGGCATGGGCGATGGGGATGCGCATGTCGGGGTTGGACAGTTGCGCCAGCACCGAGCCGTCCTGATATTCGACCATGGAATGAACGATGCTCTGGGGATGGACCACCACGTCGATCTGCTCGGGGCGGGCACTGAACAGCCAGTGGGCCTCGATCACCTCCAGGCCCTTGTTCATCATGGTGGCCGAGTCGACCGAGATCTTCTTGCCCATCACCCAGTTGGGATGGGCCACGGCCTCTTCCGGCGTGACGGCGGCCAGGGTTTCGACCGGCCGGGTACGGAACGGGCCGCCCGAGGCGGTGAGCAGGATACGGCGCACGCCATGGGCGGCGAGATCGCCGGTGTAGGGCTCGGGCATCGACTGGAACACGGCGTTATGCTCACTGTCGATCGGCAGCAGCGTGGCGCCGCCGGCCTTCACCGCCTCCATGAAGAACTGGCCGGCCATGACCAGGGTCTCCTTGTTGGCGAGCAATACCCGCTTGCCGGCCTGGGCGGCGGCGAGGGCCGGCCGCATGCCGGCGGCGCCGACGATGGCGGCCATCACGCTGTCGACCTCAGGCAGGCTGGCGACGTGTTCCAGCGCCTCGACACCGTGCAGCACCTCGATCGCCAAGCCGGCCAGGGTATCCTTCAGTTCATCGGCCTTGGCCGGGTCTAGCACCACGGCGTACTTCGGCCGGAAGCGGCGACATTGCTCGGCCAGCTTGTCGATCTGGTTCTGGCCCGAGAGGGCGATGACGTTGAAGCGGTCCGGGTGGCGCGCCACGACGTCCAGGGTGTTGACGCCGATGGTGCCGGTGGCGCCCAGGATGGTCAGGTTGTGTACGGTCATTTGAGCCAAATCCAGATGAATGCGGCCACCGGCAACACGGCCAACTGGCTGTCGATGCGGTCCAGGATGCCGCCGTGGCCCGGCAGCAGACGGCTGCTGTCCTTCACGCCGGCTCGGCGCTTGATCCAGGACTCGAACAGGTCGCCGAGCACGCTGAGGCCGCCCAGGAACAGGGCGGCGGCGACGAGGTAAGGTTTGTACATGCCCTCGGGCGTCGGCAGCAGCAGGGCATAGACGGCCACGGCAACCGCGCCGCCGATGGCGCCTTCCCAGGTCTTGCCAGGGCTGATGGACGGGGCTAGCTTGTGCTTGCCGAAGGCGCGGCCGGTGAAGTAGGCGGCGGTGTCGGCGACGATGGCGATGCTGACCAGGGCCAGGACCAGGTAGGGCGAGGCAGCGCGCAGATGGACCAGGGCCAGCAGGGTGGCCAGCAGCAATACCCAGCCGAGCAGCAGGCCGAGCCAGGAGGCGGGCAGGCTCCAGCCGCGTTCGAGCCAGACCGGCGCGAGCAGGACCCAGAATGCCAGCGCCGGGGCGTAGGCCGCAAGCCGGCCGTCGACGGTGAGCCAGTGGGCGGCCAGGGCCAGGACCAGGGTGGCAGCGGCATAGGCGAGGCGTGGCTTGGGGCCGAGATGCATCAGTCCGGCCCATTCCCAGGCGGCCGCCGTCAGGAAGGCGGCGATGAAGGCAAACCAGAGCAGGGGTGGCGCCAGGAACAGCGCCGACAGGAAGGCCGCGCCGAGGACGCCGGCCGTGATCAGCCGCAGGCTAAGGTTGGACAAGTTGCTCACTGGTGCGGCCGAAGCGGCGTTCCCGCTTCTGGTAGGAGGCGATGGCGGCGTCGAGTGCGGCGGCATCGAAATCCGGCCAGAGCGTTTCGGTGAAATACAGTTCGGCATAGGCCAGCTGCCAGAGCAGGAAGTTGCTGATGCGCTGCTCGCCGCCGGTGCGGATGAACAGATCGGGCTCGGGCGCGTAGGCCATGGACAGGTGCTCGGCCAGGGCCTCTTCGGTGATCTCGCCGGTGGGGTTGGCTTGCTGCCAGGCATTGACCGCCTGCATGATGTCCCAACGGCCGCCGTAGTTGGCGGCCACGGTCAGGGTCAGGCGGGTGTGTTCGGCGGTGGCGGCCTCGCCGGCGGCGATCAACTGGCGCAGCTTGTCGTCGAAGCGGGACAGGTCGCCGATGATGCGGAGCCGGATGCCGTTCCGGTTCAGCTTGTCGACCTCGCGCTCCAACGCCATGACGAACAGCTCCATCAGCTTGGTCACCTCGTCCTTGGGCCGGCGCCAGTTCTCCGAACTGAAGGCGAATAAGGTGAGGTATTCGACCCCGCGGTCGGCACAGGCCTTGATGATGTCGCGCACCCGTTCGACGCCCTGGACGTGGCCGGCCACGCGCGGCATCAGCCGCTTCTTGGCCCAGCGGCCGTTGCCGTCCATGATGATGGCGATATGGCGCGGGACCGCGGCGACTTCGGGTATTTCGCTGGTCGAGCTGAAGAATCTGCGGATCATCGGATTGGCCGGCCGTTCAAACCGCCATCAGATCCTTTTCTTTCTCGGCCAGGGTCTTGTCCACCTCGGCGATGTAGCGGTCGGTCAGCTTCTGGATGTCGTCCTGGGCTCGGCGCTCGTCGTCTTCGCTGATCTCTTTTTCCTTGAGCAGATCCTTGAGATGGGCGATGGCGTCGCGCCGGATATTGCGCACCGCGACCTTGCTGCTTTCCGCTTCGCCGCGCACCACCTTGACCAGGTCCTTGCGCCGTTCCTCGGTCATCGGTGGGATCGGCACTCGGATCAGGTCGCCCATGCCGGCCGGATTCAGGCCCAGGTCGGAATCGCGGATCGCCTTTTCGATCTTGGCGCCCATGCCCTTTTCCCAGGGCTGGACGCTCAGCGCATGGGCGTCCAGGATGCTGATGTTGGCGACCTGGTTGATCGGCATCGGGCTGCCGTAGTAATCGACCTTGACGTGGTCCAGGATGCCGGCGTGGGCACGGCCGGTACGCACCTTGCTGAATTCCGTCTTCAGTGCCTCGACCGATTTCTTCATTTTGTCTTCGGCGGTTTTCTTGATGTCGTTGATCATGACGGTCTCCTACTAAAATGGGCTCAAAGCGTGACCAGCGTGCCTTCCGGTTCGCCATGGACGACGCGCCGCAGCGCACCTTCCTTGAAAATCGAAAAGACTTGCAGAGGCAGTTTCTGTTCCCGGCAGAGGGCGAAGGCCGCCGTGTCCAGGATACCGAGATTCCTGGCGATGGCCTCGTCGAAACTGAGCTTGTCGTACTTGGTGGCCGTGGCGTCCTTCTTCGGGTCGGCCGTATAGACGCCGTCGACCTTGGTCGCCTTGAGCATCAGGTCGGCACCGATTTCGGCGGCGCGCAGGGCGGCCGCGGTGTCGGTGGTGAAGAAGGGATTGCCGGTGCCGCCACCGAAGATCACCACTCGGCCGGCTTCGAGGTAGCGCACGGCAGCGTCGCGCTCGAACGGCTCGCCGACGTGGGCGATGGTCACGGCAGTCATCACCTGGGCCGGCACGCCGGCCGCCATCAGGGCGTCCTTGAGCGCCAGCGAGTTCATCACCGTCGCCAGCATGCCCATGGAGTCGGCGGTGGCCCGGTCCATGCCGGACAGGGCGCCGGTGGCACCGCGGAACAGATTACCGCCGCCCACCACGATGCCGATCTGGACGCCGAGGCCGGCGACCTCGTCGATCTGTTTGACGAAGCCGGCCATGGTCTCGGCGTGGTAGCCGAAGGCGTCCGGGCCCATCAGGGCCTCGCCCGACAGCTTCAGCAGGATGCGGCGATAGGCGACGGCGGCCACCGATTACACCTTGGCGGCAGCAGCGACTTCGGCGGCGAAGTCGGACACCTTCTTCTCGATGCCTTCACCGACGATGTAGAGGGTGAAGCCGTGGCACTGGGAGCCCTTGGACTTCAGCACCTGTTCGATGGTCTGCTTGTCGTCCTTGACGAAGGGCTGGTTGAGCAGGGTGACTTCCTTGAGGAATTTCTGCACGCTGCCTTCGACCATCTTCTCGACGATGTTGGCCGGCTTGCCGGATTCGGCGGCCTTCTGCTCGGCGACGCGGCGCTCGGAGTCGATCAGGTCCTGGGACACGCCGGAGGCGTCCATGGCCTTGGGCTTGGCGGCGGCGATGTGCATGGCGATGTCCTTGGCCAGGCCTTCGTCGCCGGTCACGTCGACCAGCACGCCGATCTTGGCGCCGCCGTGCACGTAGCTGGCCAGTTTGCCTTGGGCGGCGATGCGCACGAAGCGGCGCAGGCTCATGTTCTCGCCGATCTTGCCGACCAGCTCGGTGCGGACTTCCTCGACCGTCTTGTCGCCGATCTTCATGGCGGACAGTGCGGCGACATCGGCCGGGTTCTGGGTCACGACCATCTCGGCCAGATTCTTGACCAGGGCCTGGAAGTCGTCGTTCTTGGCCACGAAGTCGGTCTCGCAGTTGACTTCGATCATGGAGCCCATTTTGCCGTCGGCGGTGATGTGGATGCCGACGATGCCTTCGGCGGCGACCCGGCCGGCGCTCTTGGCGGCCTTGCTGCCGAACTTGACGCGCAGGATCTCTTCAGCCTTCTGCATGTCGCCTTCGGCCTCGTTCAGGGCCTTCTTGCAGTCCATCATGGGAGCATCGGTGCGTTCGCGCAGTTCCTTGACCATGGAAGCGGTGATTTCCGCCATTTTCTTTCTCCAAATCCAGTTGATAAATGTTGTAAAAACGCCCCGATACCGGGGCGTTCACGATCGAATCGAGTTTAGCCGTCACCGGCTACAGGGCCGTTACTCGGCGCTGGTGTTCTCTTCGACCTCGACGTATTCGTCTTCCTGAACCGCGGCGACCAGTTCCTCGACCATGTTGGCCTTGCCTTCCAGGATGGCGTCGGCGATGCCGCGGGCATAGAGGCGGATGGCGCGGCTGGAGTCGTCGTTGCCGGGGATGACGTAGTCGACGCCTTCAGGGGTGTTGTTGGAGTCGACGATGCCGATCACGGGGATGCCCAGCTTGTTGGCTTCGGTGATGGCGATCTTCTGGTAGCCGACGTCGACCACGAACAGGGCGTCGGGCAGGCCGGCCATCTCCTTGATGCCGCCCAGGGAACGGTTCAGGTTGTCGTATTCGCGCTGCAGACCCAGCACTTCGCGCTTGTTCAGCGACTCGCGAGCGCCTTCGGCCAGCATGGCTTCCATGTCCTTGAGGCGCTTGACCGACTGCTTGACCGTCTTGAAGTTGGTCAGCATGCCGCCCAGCCAGCGGTGGGAAACCCAGGGCATGCCGCAGCGGGCGGCTTCTTCGGCCATGATGTCGCGGGCCTGGCGCTTGGTGCCGACGAACAGGATGGTGCCCTTGTTGGAGGCCAGCTGGCGGATGAACTTGGCCGCTTCCTCGTACATGGGAAGGGACTTTTCCAGGTTGATGATGTGGATCTTGTTGCGATGGCCGAAGATATAGGGGGCCATCTTGGGATTCCAGTAACGGGTTTGGTGGCCGAAATGAACACCGGCCTCCAGCATCTGACGCATGGTCACGGACATAGCACTACTCCAGTAGTTAAGGTTGAGCCTCCATCCGCCGATACCTGTCCAGGCACCTTAACGAGGGCGGATGTGTGGATTTCCCAAAATCGGGAGCGCGGATTCTACCAGGCGGAAGCGGAAATTGGAATCTGGCCGGCGCATTTCCCGTGTTGGGGACTGCATCGCTTACAGGTCTTTCTGCGGGTCCTTGGCGAGTTGCTGCCGTCTTTGTTCGATGCGCTGCGCGGCCGTGTCGTCGGTGATGCGGATCGCGGAGGTATCGATTTGACCTGAATAACGCTCGGCTTCGATGCTCTGGTCGCCCTGGTGCCAGCGGTAGACGACATTCTCGTACACCTTGCCGGCCAGGGTCTTGATGGGTTCGCTGCGTTGGGTCGGCGTGCCATACTTCTCGCGCAGGGCACCCACTACGCGCTGGAAGTTCTTCTCCTCCAGGCTCATGGTGATGCCGGTCAGGGCCGACTGGTAGTAGAAGTAGAACAGGCCGTCCAGATTGACGCCGGCAATGGTTTCGGTTTCATCCTTGCGCAGGCTGCAAATCCGGTCGGATGTCGGCGTATTGACCGAGCGGCATTCGAATTTGGTGTTGTTGGCGATGAGGCTGACATTCGAGCCCAGCGTCACGCCCTTGAGGCCATAGGAGTCGGCCAGCGTTGTCTGGGAAGCCAGCAGGGCAGCCAGAGCGGCCGAATAAACATAAGATGATCTGAACACTTTTAACTTTCCCTTGTTGCGTGGGCAGGCCGGTTCGACCATGCCGCGTTTCGGTGATGCCTATTTCTTCTTGCCCCGGGCGGCGTCCAATTCTCTCAGATGGGCCAGCTTTTCGCCGATCTTGCCTTCCAGTCCGCGTGGAGTTGGGACATAGAAGCGCGGCGATTGGTTCATGTCGTCCGGGAAATAGCTCTCGCCGGCCGCGTAGGCTTCCGGTTCGTCATGGGCATAGCGGTAGGCGCGGCCGTAGCCCAATTCCTTCATCAGCTTGGTCGGCGCGTTGCGCAGGTGAATCGGCACTTCGTGCGAGCCGTCTTCGCGGACAAAGGCGCGGGCCTGATTGTAGGCCATGTAGCCGGCGTTCGACTTGGCCGCGCAGGCCAGATAGATCAGGGCCTGGGCCAGGGCCAGTTCGCCTTCCGGCGAGCCGAGCCGCTCGTAGGTGTCGGCGGCGTTGAGTGCGATCTCGGCTCCGCGCGGGTCGGCCAGGCCGATGTCCTCCCAGGCCATGCGGAGGATGCGGCGGGCCAGGTAGCGCGGGTCGGCACCGCCGTCGAGCATGCGGCAGAACCAGTAGAGTGACGCGTCCGGGTCGGAGCCGCGCACCGACTTGTGCAGGGCGGAGATCTGGTCGTAGAAGGCCTCGCCGCCCTTGTCGAAGCGGCGCAGCGACGGCGACAGCGCGCTGGCGACGAACTCGGCGTCGGCCGAGGCGCGCTTCGCGGTCAGCGCGGCGGTGGCCAGTTGCTCGGTCAGGTTGATCAGCCGGCGGCCGTCACCGTCGGCATAGGCGACCAGCAGCTTTTCCGCCTCGGGAGCCAGCTGGAGTGCGATGCCGCCCTTGTCGAGGGCGCGGTGCAGCAGGGTGGCCAGCTCGTCCTCGCTGAGCGGATTCAGGACGTAGACCTGGGCGCGGGAGAGCAGGGCGCCGACCACCTCGAAGGAAGGATTTTCCGTGGTCGCGCCGATGAAGGTCACCAGGCCGGATTCGACGTGGGGCAGGAAGGCGTCCTGCTGGGCCTTGTTGAAGCGGTGCACTTCGTCGACGAACAGGATGGTCTGCCGGCCTTGGGTCCGGTTGACCCGGGCCCGTTCCACCGCTTCGCGGATTTCCTTGACCCCGGACAGCACGGCCGAGATCTGGATGAAGTCGGCGTTGAAATGGTGTGCGGTCAGGCGGGCCAGGGTGGTCTTGCCGACGCCGGGCGGACCCCACAGGATCATGGAATGCAGCCGGCCCGACTCGAAGGCCAGGCGCAAGGGCATGCCCGGTCCAAGCAGGTGGGACTGGCCGATCATCTCGTCGATATCGGCCGGGCGCAGACGCTCGGCCAACGGGGCTGAGGTCAGGTCGGCCGGCGTCGTCTGGGGGGCAAAAAGATCGTAGGTCACGGCCGCATTCTACGCCGGCGGAAGGGGCTCAGCGGTGGATCAGGAACACGCAGGGACTGCGCTCGACTTCCGGAAGCTGTTTGCGCCATTGCTCGACCCGGCGCGTGGCGACCAACTCGCCCGGCGTAGTCAGGCTGCAGGCCAGGCCGAGCCAGGTATCCGGCCGGCAGGCGGCCAGGATCGATTCGAGCATGGCCCGGTTGCGGTAGGGCGTTTCGATGAAGACCTGGGTGGCGTCGTCCTTTTCCGCCCGTTTCTCCAGGTCCTTCAGAGCGCCGGCGCGTTCGTCCGGCTTGGCCGGCAGGTAGCCGTGGAAAGTGAAACGCTGACCGACCAGGCCGGAACCCATCAAGGCCAGCAGAATGGAGGAGGGACCGACCAAGGGCTTCACGGCAATGCCGCGGCAGTGGGCCAACTTGACCAGTTCGGCACCAGGATCGGCCACTGCCGGGCAGCCCGCCTCGGACAGCAGGCCGACGTCGATGCCAGCCTGCAAAGGCTGTAGCAGCGCTTCCAGTTGGTCGGCCTTGGTGTGTTCGCTCAGTTCCTGCAGGTGCAGCTGCTGGATGGGCAGGTCGGTGCCGACTTGCTTCAGGAAGGCGCGCGCGGTCTTAGGGTGTTCGACGACGAAGTGGCTCAGCCGGGCGGCGATACGACGGGTTTCCTCGGGCAGGACCAGATCAAGCGGCGTCTCGCCCAAAGGGGTGGGAATCAGGTAGAGGGTGCCTGCCAAGTCAGCACATCCAGGCCTTCGTTGGCCAGCATCTCGGTCAGCTTGATCAGGGGTAGGCCGACCAAGGCGTTGGGATCTTCCGTCTCGTAGCGGGCGATCAGGGCGATGCCCAGCGACTCGCTGCGGGCGCTGCCGCAGCAGTTGTAGGGCTGGTCCTTGCGCAGGTAGGCCTCGATCTGGGCGTCGCTGTAGTCGCGCATGACCAGCCGCACAGGCACGTTGGCGGTCTGGGTGCGGCCGGTTGCGGCGTTGAGCAAGGTCAGGGCGGTGTGGAATTCCAGCGTCTTGCCGCGCATGGCGCGCAGCTGCGCGGCCGCCTTTTCGTGCGTGCCGGGCTTGCCCAGTTGTCGGCCTTCGAGCAGGGCGACCTGGTCGGAGCCGATGATCAGTGCGTCGGGGAATTGCTCAGCCACAGCCTGCGCCTTCAGCACAGACAGGCGCTGGGCCGTATCGTCCGGCGATTCCCCGGCCAGCGGCGTTTCGTCGATGTCCGGCGCGGCGATCTCGAACGGCACGCCGAGCCGGGACAGCAACTCGCGCCGATAGGGCGAGGTGGAGGCGAGGACCAGCCTCATTCCGGCTGGATTTCCACCAGGACCTGGTCCGGGGTGACGGCGTCGCCCTTGGCGACGAAGACCGAAACCACGGTACCGGACACGGCGGCCTGGATCTCGTTCTCCATTTTCATGGCTTCGATGATCAGCACGCCGTCACCGGCCTTGACCTTGTCGCCGGCCTTGACCTTGACGTCGACGATGGTGCCGGGCATGGCGGTGGTGACGTGGCCGGCATGGCTGGGCTTGGGCCGGGCCTTGGCGCCGCCGGAATCGCCGCTGCCCTTGCCGGCCTTGCGGCCGGTCGCGGGAGCGGCCCCGGCCACGACCTCGATTTCGTCCAGGGTTTCGACCAGCACTTCCTCGGAAACGCCGTCGACGTGGACGTAGAACGGCCGTTCGGTTTCGCCGCCGTGGCCCGTGCCGGTGATGCGGATGTGGTAGGTCTCGCCGTGCAGGGTGACCTTGAATTCATTCGGCGCGTAGATCGCCGGGCAGGCGGCGGCTTCCCTGGCCTCTGGCGGCAGCAGGGGCTCCGGCGACAGGCTGCCGGCGGCGCGTTCCTGCAGGAAGGTACGGCCGAGATCGGGGAACATGGCGTAGGTCAGCACGTCTTCGTCGGCCTTGGCCAAGCCTTCGATTTCGGCGCGCAGCTTGTCGAGTTCGTCGCTGATCAGGTCGGCCGGCCGGCAGGTGATGACCTCCTGGTTGCCGACGGCCATCTTGCGCACTTCCTCGTTGACGGCGCCGGGGGCTTGGCCGTAGCGGCCGAGCAGGTAGTTCTTGACCTCGTTGGTGACCGACTTGTAACGGCCGCCGGTCAGCACGTTGAGCACGGCCTGGGTGCCGACGATCTGGGAGGTGGGCGTGACCAGCGGCGGGAAGCCGAGGTCTTCGCGGACGCGCGGGATTTCCAGCATGACGTCGTCCATGCGGTTCAGGGCGCCCTGTTCCTTCAATTGGTTGGCCAGGTTGGAGATCATACCGCCGGGAACCTGGGAGGTCAGGATGCGGGTGTCGACCAGGTGGGAATCCATCTCGAACTGCCAGTACTTCTTGCGCACCTCGCGGAAGTAGGCGGCGATCTCCTGGAGCAGCGGCAGGCTCAGGCCGGTGTCGTACTCGGTGCCCTGCAGGGCGGCGACCATGCTTTCCGTGGTGGCGTGGCTGGCACCCTCGGAGAAGGCCGAGTTGCAGCCGTCGATGATGTCGACGCCGGCTTCTACCGCCTTCATGTGGACCATGGTCGACAGGCCCGCGGTGGCGTGGCTGTGGGTATTGACCGGCAGGCTGGTGACGCCCTTGATCGCCTTGACCAGGTCATAGGCGGTGTAGGGGGTGAGCAGGCCGGCCATGTCCTTGATGGCGATCGAGTCGACGCCCATCTCGGTCAGCTGCTTGGCCATCTCGACGAAATAGGGGATGTCGTGCACCGGGCTGACCGTGTAGCAGATGGCGCCCTGGGCGTGCTTGCCGGATTTCTTCACAGCTTCGATGGCGACCCGCATGTTGCGGATGTCGTTCATGGCATCGAACACCCGGAACACGTCGACGCCGTTGTCGGCGGCCTTCTGCACGAAGGCGCGGACCACGTCGTCGGCGTAATGGCGGTAGCCGAGCAGGTTCTGGCCGCGCAGCAGCATCTGGATGCGGGTGTTGGGCAGCGCCTTGCGCAGCTTCTTCAGGCGTTCCCAAGGGTCTTCCTTGAGGAAACGGACGCAGGAATCGAAGGTCGCGCCGCCCCATGCCTCCAGCGACCAGAAGCCGACCTGATCGAGCTTGCCGCAGATCGGCAGCATGTCGTCGGTCCGCATGCGGGTGGCGATGAGGGATTGGTGGCCGTCGCGCAGGACGAGATCGGTGACTTGAACTTTTGCCATTGTTTTTGTTTCCTGGGGTTACATGCCGAGATGGGCGGCCAGGGCCGCCGAAATCGCCACCGCGGTGAGTTCGGGTGGACGGCGTACGTGGTAATTGATGAGTTCCGGGTGAGCCTCGACGAAACCGGTGTTGAACTTGCCGGAACGGAATTCGTCGTTGCCCAGGATCTCCTTGTAATAGGGGATGGTGGTCTTCACGCCATAGACCACCATGTCATCCAGGGCGCGTTTGCCGCGCTCGATGACGCTCTGCCAGTCCAGCGCCCAGACGATCAGCTTGGCACACATGGAATCGTAATAGGGCGGGATGACGTAGCCGGAATACATGGCCGCGTCGATCCGGACGCCTGGGCCGCCCGGGGCGTAGTAGCGGGTGATCTGGCCGAAGCTGGGCAGGAAGCCGTTCTTCGGATCCTCGGCATTGATCCGGAACTCCATGGCGAAGCCGCGGTGATGGATTTCGTCCTGCTTGTATTGCAGCGGCTTGCCGTCGGCGATCCGGATCTGCTCCTGGACGATGTCGATGCCGGTGATGTTTTCGGTGATGCAGTGTTCCACCTGAAGACGGGTGTTCATCTCCATGAAATAGAACTGGTTGTCCTGGTCGAGCAGAAACTCCACCGTGCCGGCATTGACATAGCCGACCGCCTTGGCGGCGCGCACGGCCAGCTTGCCGATATATTCGCGCTGGGCCTCGGACAACTGCGGCGAAGGCGCGATCTCGATCAGCTTCTGGTTGCGGCGCTGGATGGAACAGTCGCGCTCGTACAGATGGATGCAGTTGCCGTGGCTGTCGCCGATGACCTGGACTTCGATGTGCTTGGGGTTGACCACGCACTTCTCGATGAATACCTCGGGTTTGCCGAACGCCTTGCTGGCTTCGGAGACCACCCGCTCGTAGTTCTTCAGCAGATCCTCTTCGGAATCGCAGCGCCGGATGCCGCGACCGCCGCCGCCGTTGGTGGCCTTGAGCATGACTGGGTAACCGATCTTGCCGGCCAGGGTGCGGGCCTCCTCGACGTTTTCCAGGTTGTGGTCCGAGCCCGGAACGACCGGGATGCCGGCCTTGATCATGGCCAGCCGGGCCTGGATCTTGTCGCCCATCTGGCGGATGACCTGAGGCGACGGGCCGATGAATTTGATGCCCCTGCGGCCGCAGATTTCGGCCAGCACCGGGTTTTCAGACAGGAAGCCGTAGCCGGGGTGCAGGGCGTCGCAGCCTGAGGCGACGGCCAGATTGACGATATTGTGGGCATTCAGATAGCCGACGACCGGATCCGAGCCGATGTTGTAAGACTCGTCAGCCTTCTTGACGTGCAGGGCATGACGATCGGCATCGGTATAGATGGCGACCGAGCGTATGCCCAGCTCGCGGCAGGCGCGAATGATCCGGACCGCAATTTCCCCGCGGTTCGCAATGAGTATCTTTTTGATCATGGCAACAGTTAAAGTTTGAGCGGCTTACATCATTGACGCCATTTATGGCGGTCAGCGCAATATCTATAGTCTATCCGGAGAACGCGCCGTTGTCGCCGTGGCCTTGCGTCATGGCAAGCGATTCGGACGGGTTTCTGTTTTTGACATGAAAGCCTGGCAAGGATATCATCCAATGCTTATGTCTGCACGGCCGACGTTGGATTCCATGCGTTTCGCACGCGCTGGCGAGAGTCTCTCCGGCGAAGCACTGCTTGCTGATTTCGATCGGTTGAGTGGTAGCTTGGTTTCGGATGTGGGAAGCGTGAAGTACCGGCTCCGGGGTGGAGTGGAGTCGGGGCGCCCGGTGCTGCGTCTGGAGGTGGAAGCCTGCGTGATGCTGCGCTGTCAGTATTGTCTGGAGCCGTATCGGCATGATCTACGGATTGAGCAGATCATGCCGCTGGCTCGCGACGAAGCGGAGTTGGCGCGCTGGGAACAGGACGATCCGATGCTGGATGCCTTGGTGGCAGACCCGGAATTGGATGTCTTGACGTTGGTGGAAGACGAAATTTTACTCAGCCTGCCTGTGGCGCCCCGCCATCCGGGAGACGCATGCGGCAGAGTTGATGCTTAGGTTACTGCAAGGAGTTACAACATGGCTGTTCAACAAAACAAAAAATCCCCGTCCAAGCGCGGCATGCACCGTGCCCACGACTTCCTGACCAACCCGCCGACCGCCGTGGAGCCCACGACCGGCGAGATGCACCTGCGTCACCACATCAGCCCGAACGGCTACTACCGGGGCCGCAAAGTGGTCAACACCAAGGCTGACAATTCCTGATCCATCGTCACGCAGCCATGCCCATTCCTGAATGGGCATAGCGACTATGCGCGAAATCAATATCGCCATCGATGCCATGGGGGGCGATCACGGCCCCCATGTCACTGTCCAGGCGGCCCTCGAAATCTTGGCGATGGAAGAGGGCGTCAACATCATTCTTGTAGGTCTTGAGGATGCGCTTGCCTCGGAATTGAAGGTGCGCAAGGCTCAGGTCAGCCCGCGGCTACGCATTCATAACGCCACTGAAGTGATCACCATGGACGATTCGCCCGCGCTTGCCATGCGCAACAAGAAAGACTCATCCATGCGCGTGATGGCTGATCTGGTCAAGCGGGGTGAGGCCGACGCCGGAGTTTCGGCCGGCAATACCGGTGCGCTCATGGCGGTGTCTCGCTTCGTGCTGAAGACCTTGCCCGGTATCGACCGTCCAGCGATTGCTACCGCAATTCCGAACCAGAAAGGCATGAGCTATGTGCTCGATCTGGGCGCCAACGTCGATTGCACGCCCGAGCACCTGCTGCAGTTCGGGATCATGGGGGCGGCCCTGGCTGCAGTCACCAAGCACACCGAGTCGCCCAGCGTCGGTTTGTTGAACATCGGCGAAGAGGCGATCAAGGGCAACGATGTCGTCAAGCAGGCCGGTGAGCTCCTTGCCACCAGCGGTCTGAACTTCTACGGCAATATCGAAGGCGACGACATATTCAAAGGAACCGTCGACGTGGTCGTTTGCGACGGCTTCGTCGGCAACGTAGCGCTCAAGACCATCGAAGGTCTGGCCAAGATGATCACGCAACAACTGCGACGCCATTTCAAGCGCAATCTGTTTACCCGTGTCGCCGGTCTGATCGCGCTGCCGGTGCTCAAGGCATTCAAGGGCGACATGGATCCACGGGCCTACAATGGCGCCAGCCTGCTAGGCCTGAACGGGATCATCATCAAGAGCCACGGCTCGGCCGACGTGTTCGCCTACAAGCACGCCATCCAGCAGGCCGTGGAGGAGGTGCGTGGCGGTCTGTTGCGCCGGATTGCAGACCAGGTCAGCGCCTACAATGCCACCCATACGAAAAAAGAAGGGATCGCGGCGTGAGCAATGCCTCTCAAACGCTGTATTCGCGAATTATCGGTACGGGCAGCTATCTGCCGGCCAAGCTGCTGAGCAATGTCGATCTCGAAAAACTGGTCGAGACCAACGATGCCTGGATCGTCGAACGGACCGGCATCCGTGAGCGTCACATCGCCGGTGAAGGCGAGCTGACCAGCGATCTTGCCCTGAAGGCGGCGGAGAAGGCCATCGAGGCCGCCGGCATCGAAGTGTCGGAAATCGGCCTGATCGTCGTTGCCACCACGACCCCGGACCGCATCTTCCCGAGTACCGCCTGCGCCCTGCAGGCCAAGCTGGGCATCGAAAACGGCTGTCCGGCCTTCGACGTGCAGGCGGTCTGCAGCGGTTTCGTCTACGCGATGACCGTCGCCAATCAGTTCATCAAGTCGGGCCAGATCAGGCATGCCCTGGTCGTCGGTGCCGAAACTCTGTCCAGGATCACCGACTGGTCCGACCGTTCCAACTGCATCCTGTGGGGTGACGGGGCCGGCGCGGTGGTGCTCAAGGCCGATACGGAGCCGGGCATCATTTCCACCCATATCCATGCCGACGGCCGCTACCAGGATTTGCTGTTCGTGGATGGCGGCGTTTCGCTGAAAAAAGAGGGCGAGTGCTACATGCGCATGTCGGGCAACGCCGTGTTCAAGATGGCCGTGAAGACGCTCGATGCCATTGTCGACGAAACCCTCGAGGCGAACGGCTTGGCCAAAACCGATATCAATTGGCTAGTGCCGCATCAGGCCAATATCCGCATCATCCAGGCTACCGCCAAGAAGCTGGGCATGGGCATGGAAAACGTGGTGGTGACGGTCGACCGGCATGGCAACACCTCGGCTGCCTCGATACCGCTGGCATTCGATACCGCTGTGCGTGATGGGCGGATAAAAGCGGGCGAAATGGTTTTGATGGAAGCCTTCGGCGGCGGATTCACCTGGGGCTCCGTGCTGCTTCGTTTTTAATGATCGAGTTTTAAAATATGACGTATGCTTTTGTTTTTCCTGGGCAAGGTTCCCAATCTGTCGGAATGATGGCGGCCTACGGCGACGAAGCTGTCATTCGCGACACCTTCGCCGAGGCCTCTGATGCGCTCGGTTTCGATCTGGCTGCGTTGGTGGCCGACGGTCCGGCCGAAGCGCTCAATCAGACGATCAATACCCAGCCTGCGATGCTGGCTGCCGGCGTGGCGGTCTACCGTCTGTGGCTGGCCCGTGGCGGCGCTCAGCCGGCACTGATGGCCGGCCATAGCCTGGGCGAGTACACCGCTTTGGCCTGTGCCGGCGCACTCGGCTTCGCCGATGCCCTGAAACTGGTCCGACTGCGGGCCGAAGCCATGCAGTCGGCCGTTCCCGAGGGCGTGGGGGCCATGGCGGCCCTGCTGGGCCTGGATGACGATACGGTGCGGGCAGTGTGCGCCGAGGCCGCTCAGGACGAAGTGCTGGAAGCCGTGAACTTCAATTCGCCCGGCCAAGTGGTGATCGCCGGCCACAAGGCCGCAGTCGATCGCGGCTGTGCGCTGGCCAAGGAAAAGGGCGCCAAACGGGCCCTGCCGTTGCCGGTGTCGGTCCCTTCCCATTGCGCGTTGATGAAGCCGGCGGCCGAAAAACTGCTGGTCGCGCTCAATGCCATCGAGGTCAAGGCGCCGCGGGTGCCGGTGATACACAATGCCGACGTTGCCTCCCATAGCGACCCGACGGCCATCCGCGATGCGCTGGCTCGCCAGCTATACAGTCCGGTGCGCTGGGTCGAGTCCATGCAGGCAATGGCCGCCCAGGGCGTGACCCGGATTGCCGAGTGCGGACCGGGCAAGGTGCTGGCCGGCCTCAACAAACGAATTCTGGACAACGTGCCGACGCTGGCGTTGGCGGATGCGGCTGCACTGGCGGCCGCGCTGGAACAATAAGAAGGAGCGGAGCGATGGAAGGAAAGATTGCATTGGTCACCGGCGCCAGCCGTGGCATCGGCCAGGCCATTCTGCACGAACTGGCGAAGCGTGGTGCCTATGTCGTCGGCACCGCAACCAGCGAATCCGGCGCCAAGGCGATCGGCGAGGCCTTGACTCGGTCCGGCCTGAAGGGCGAGGGCAGGGTGCTGGATGTCAACGATGCCGCGGCCTGCGAGGCTTTGGTGGACGACATCGTCAAGACTCAGGGCAAACTGGACGTACTGGTCAACAACGCCGGCATCACCCGCGACACCTTGCTGATGCGCATGAAGGACGAGGATTGGGATGTGGTCATCCAGACCAACCTGACCTCGGTGTTCCGCATGTCCAAGGCCGCCATCAAGCCCATGATGAAGGCGCGTGCCGGTCGCATCGTCAGCATCGCTTCGGTGGTCGGCTCGATGGGCAACCCCGGCCAGACCAACTATGCCGCCGCCAAGGCAGGCATGATGGGCTTCACCAAATCGCTGGCCAAGGAAGTCGGCAGCCGAGGCGTGACGGTGAACTGCGTCGCTCCCGGCTTCATCGATACCGACATGACCCGTGCCTTGCCTGAAGCGCAGCGCCAGGCCTTGTTGCAATACATTCCGCTGGCCCGTCTGGGCAGTGTCGACGACATCGCCCAGGCCGTGGCTTTCCTGTCCTCCGAGCAGGCCGGCTACATCACCGGCACAACATTGCATGTAAATGGCGGTATGTACATGGATTGAAAAGGCTTTTTGGTTAATTCACCGGATAGGATGAATTTGCTAGAATGCCGTGGTTTCTCAGCGGTCCTGACGGTCTGAAAGTTCAGTATTCAGGACCTTGTCCTTAGCCCTTTAGGGAGTTTTACTTCAAATGAGCGATATCGAACAACGTGTCAAGAAAATCGTAGCCGAGCAACTGGGCGCCAACGAAGCGGACGTCAAGCTGGAGTCCTCCTTCGTTAACGATCTGGGTGCCGACTCTCTCGACACGGTTGAACTGGTGATGGCCCTGGAAGAGGAATTCGAGTGCGAAATCCCCGACGAAGAGGCCGAAAAGATCACCACCGTCCAACAGGCCGTCGATTACGTCAACGCCCACCTGAACTGAAATCAAATACGCTTAGGAGTTACATGTCCAAGCGCAGAGTTGTAGTAACCGGTCTGGGGATCATTTCCCCGGTCGGCAATTCCGTGTCCGATGCCTGGCAGAACCTGCTGGCCGGGCGTTCCGGCATCGTGAGCATCAGCAAGTTCGATGCGTCCGCCATGGCATCCCAGATTGCCGGCGAGGTCAAGGGCTTCGATGTGTCGAAGTACCTGTCGCCCAAGGAAGCACGCCGGATGGATACCTTCATCCATTACGGCCTGGCGGCCGGGATCGATGCCATCAAGGATTCCGGCATCGAGGTGACCGACGCCAACCGCGAGCGGATCGGCGTCAACATCGGCTCCGGTATCGGTGGCCTGCCCATGATCGAGGACACCCACAATACCTACCTGACCGATGGCGCACGGAAGATTTCCCCGTTCTTCATCCCGGGTTCGATCATCAACATGATCTCGGGCAACCTGTCCATCATGTTCGGCCTGCAGGGGCCGAACCTGGCCGTGGTGACGGCCTGTACCACGGGCACGCATGCCATCGGCGAATCGGCCCGGATGATCGAATACGGCGACGCCGACGTGATGGTTGCCGGCGGTGCCGAAGCCACGGTCTGCCCGCTGGCGATCGGCGGCTTCTCCTCGGCTCGCGCGCTGTCCACCCGCAACGACGACCCGGCCGGCGCCAGCCGTCCCTGGGACAAGGACCGCGACGGCTTCGTGCTGGGCGAGGGGGCCGGGGTGCTGGTGCTGGAAGAGTACGAGCACGCCAAGGCGCGCGGTGCCCGCGTCTACTGCGAGCTGGCCGGCTACGGCAAGGGCGCGGATGCCTATCACATGACGGCGCCGACCGAAGACGGATCGGGTGCTGCCCGCACACTGAAGAATGCGCTTCGCAGCGCGGGCGTCAATCCGGACCAAGTGGACTACATCAACGCCCACGGCACATCCACGCCGCTGGGCGATTTGGCCGAAACCAAGGCGGTCAAGCTGGTGCTGGGCGACCATGCCTACAAGACCATGGTCACCTCCACCAAGTCCATGACCGGCCACCTGCTGGGCGCGGCTGGCGGGGTCGAAGCGGTGTTCTCCTCGCTCATCGTGGCCAATCAGGCCGTGCCGCCGACCATCAACCTGTACGAACCGAGCGAAGGGTGCGATCTGGATTACGTGCCCAATACGGCCCGACAAGCGAAGGTCGACGTGGCGGTGTCCAATTCCTTCGGCTTCGGCGGCACCAACGGCAGCCTGGTGTTCCGTCGGGTCTGACCCGATCGATGCCGGACCGATACCGTCCGGCTCGCTTCTTCTTCGACCATGTCTCCAGGCGAACCGTTGATATTGATTAACGGTTCGCCGGAAGCCGTGGTTTCTCCTCTGGAACGTGGCCTGGCCTTTGGCGACGGCGTGTTCCGTACCCTCCGGATGGAAGCCGGTCGGCCAGTCTGGTGGTCCGATCAACTCGCCAAGCTGGAAGCGGATTGCCGTCGGCTTTCCCTTGATATGCCGTCGCGCACTCTGTGGGAGCAGGACATCGCCTGGCTGGCGGTTCGACAACCGGATGCGGTCCTGAAACTGATGGTGACCCGTGGCCCGGGGCCGCGTGGCTACCGACTGCCCGATCCGGTTTTCCCCACCCGTATCGCGATCGCCACGGCGTTGCCCGACTTTCCCGACCCCGTAGCGGGAACCGGTGCCCGGCTCAGGGTATGCGATCTGCGCTTGGGCCATCAGCCGGCCCTGGCCGGGGTCAAGCACCTCAACCGCCTGGAAAACGTGTTGGCCCGGATGGAGTGGGACGACGCCGATATCGACGAGGGCATCCTGCTCGATACGGCAGGTCAGGTGATTTCCGGTGTCATGAGCAACATTTTCATCCGTCATGCCGGTGTCTGGCGGACGCCCCGGCTGGATCTGTGCGGTGTGGCCGGAGTTGCCCGTGGCCGCTTGCTGCGCCAACTCGCAGCGGAAGAGGCCCGAATCACTTTGGCGGAATTGCTGGCTGCCGATACCATATTGCTCAGCAATAGCCTGATACGGCTACGCTGGGTTTCCGCACTTGGCGAACGGTGCTGGAGCCGTCCGTCGGATTTCGATGTCGTCTTGGAGAGACTGTGTTCAGAAGGTTGAGTTTGTTCCTGTTGCTGGCCATGGCCGCCGGACTGGCGTGGCTGGGTTGGTACGGCAGCAGGCAAGTTACGCCGGAACATCTTCCGGTCGAGTTTTCCATTCCGGCCGGCAGTTCGCTGAAAGCGGTGGCGCGCAGTTTCGAAGCCAAGGGCATCGTCAGCCAGCCGATCGGCTTCGTGATACTGGGCCGGATCATGGGGCAGGCCAACAAGATCAAGGCGGGCAACTACCTGATCGCCAAGCCGTTCACGCCCTATCAATTGTTGGTCAAGATAACATCTGGCGACACCCTGTTCAGCAAGGTGACGATCGTGGAGGGCTGGAATTTCCGACAGATGCGCAGCGAACTGGACAGCCTGCCCGACATCCGGCACGACAGTGCGGGCATGTCCGACCAGGCCATCCTGCAGGCCATCGGGGCCGGCGAATCCTACCCCGAAGGCCTGTTCTTTCCCGATACCTATTATTTCGACGCCGGCGAGAGCGACCTGAACATCTATCGGCGGGCCTACCACATGATGCAAAAGCGGTTGGTGGCGGCTTGGCAGGACAGGGCGGCAGGCTTGCCATACGAAACGCCTTACCAAGCCTTGATCATGGCCTCGATCGTCGAAAAGGAGACTGGCGCCCCCGACGAGCGACCATTGATCGCATCGGTGTTCCTGAACCGTTTGCGCATCGACATGCCCCTGCAGACCGACCCGTCGGTCATCTACGGCTTGGGCGATCGCTATGACGGCAATATCCACAAAACCGACCTGCAGGCCGATACGCCATACAATACCTACACCCGCCGCGGTCTGCCGCCGACCCCCATTGCACTGCCCAGCGAAGAGTCCATTCAGGCAGTCCTGCATCCGGCCACCAGCAAGGCGCTCTATTTCGTTGCCAAAGGCGGTGGTCGGCATCAGTTCTCCGATACCCTTGAAGAGCACAACCGCGCGGTCTACCGCTACCAGATAAAGGGTGGGGCATGAAGGGATTGTTCATCACGCTGGAGGGCGTCGACGGCGCCGGCAAGAGCAGCCATGTCGAGTGGCTGGCCGAGCACTTCCGCAATCAGGGCCGCACGGTCGTGTTCACCCGCGAACCCGGCGGCACGCCGCTCGGCGAACAGCTGCGCGAAATCGTCCTGCACACGGCCATGCATCCGGAGACTGAGGCTCTGGTCATGTTCGCCGCCCGCAGGGAACACCTGGAACTCGTCATCCGGCCCGGCCTGGCGCGTGGCGACGTGGTCATTTCGGACCGTTTCACGGATGCCAGCTTCGCCTACCAGTGCGGCGGCAGAGGACTGCCGGAAAGCAAGCTGGAGGCCCTGGAGAGTTGGGTCCATGCCGACCTGCAACCTGATCTGACCCTGCTTTTCGACGTGCCGAGCGAAATCGCCCAGGCCCGCTTGAGCGGGGCCCGCGCGCCCGACCGCTTCGAACAGGAGAAGATGGACTTCCATGCCCGGGTCCGAGCCGCCTATCTGCGCCGGGCAGAGTCGTTTCCAGGGCGCATCCGGCTCATCGACGGCAGCAAGACCCTGCCCGAGGTCAGGGAGCAGTTGCGCGCGCTCCTGGAGGGTGTGTGAGCATCCATCCCTGGAACGAGGGCCTCTGGCGCGAATTGGTCCAGGACCGGGCCAAGCTGCCGCATGCCTTGCTCCTGCATGGCCCCAGAGGCGTCGGCAAGCGCGGCTTCGCCCTGGCGTTGGCGAAATGGCTGCTGTGCGAATCGCCGAGCGGGGAGGGGGCTTGCGGCAACTGCAAGGCATGCAACTGGTTCGAGCAGGGCAGCCACCCCGATTTCAAACTGGTCGAACCGGCCGCCGAAGCGGGCAAAGAGGAGGAGGGCGGCAAGAAGGCGAGCAAACAGATCGCCATCGGCGATATCAGGGCCTTGGGCGATTTCCTGGGCCTGGCTTCGCATCAGGGCGGCTGGCGTGTCGTGCTGATCCACCCGGCCGAGTCGATGAATCCCGCGGCCGGCAATGCCTTGCTCAAGACGCTGGAGGAGCCCCCGGCGAACGTGCTGCTGATCCTGATTGCCCATCAACCACGGCGCCTGTTGCCGACCGTGCTGTCGCGCTGCCGCAAGCAGGCGATGATGCTGCCCAGCCGCGACCAGTCCCGCGACTGGCTCGTCGCGAGCGGTGCTGGCCGGGCGGTCGATGTGCTGAACGAAGTCGGTGGTGCGCCGTTGTTGGCCATGGAATGCGCGGAGGCGGATCGCCTGGAGCGCCGCCGCAGGTTCCTGGCCGCTCTGGCGGCGCCCGACGCAGGGGGCTTGTCGTCGCTGGCCCAGGAGTTCCAGCAGCGCCTGGAAGAGAGCTGGGGCTGGCTGGTGCGCTGGCTGTTCGACCTGCTGGCCATCCAAGCCGCTGGCACCCCACGTTATTTTCCCGAACAGGCCGGCGTACTGGATCGCCTGGCAAGGCGTGCCCGGCCGATTGCTCTATGGCACATGCAGCGGGAACTGCTCTCGGCCGGGCGCTGGCTTAAACATCCGCTGAACGGCCAGTTGTTGTTAGAATCCTGGCTGATACTCTATTTGGATACGATGGAGACAGGCGATGGACGATAATGCGCTTGGACAGATGGCGGGCCGAGCCGGGATGCTTTCCCTCAGCATCAAGGAAAAGGCCGCCCTGTATGCCGCCTATATGCCTTATCTGAAACACGGTGGTCTGTTCATTCCCACCGCCCGCCTGCATCAGATGGGTGACCAGGTTTACATGTTGCTTTCCCTGATGGACGACCCCGCCAAGCTGCCGATCTCTGGTCGAGTAGTCTGGATCACGCCGTCCGGAGCACAGGGCAGCCGTCAGCAGGGGATCGGGGTCCAGTTCGACGACAACGAGGCAGCCATGGTCGTCCGCAACAAGATCGAAGGGATCCTGGGCAACGCCATGAAGGCGACCCGCCCGACCCATACGATGTAATTCAATCCGAATGGTCCGCCCGGCGAACGGCTGCGCCGTGCGGACCATTCAACTCTCTGCGATCCAGACATGTTTGTCGATTCACACTGCCACATCGATTTTCCGGATTTCGCCGAAGGCTCCCAGCCCTTGCTCGAGCATATGCAGGCAGCGGCCGTGAGTCATGCGCTATGCGTCTCGGTCAATCTTGAAAATCTGCCCCGAATCCTGGATCTGGCCGAACGACATGCCAATATCTACGCTTCGGTCGGGGTGCATCCGGATCATGAGGATGCCACCGAGCCCGACGTGTCGACCCTGGTCGATCTGGCCAAACATCCCAAGGTGGTGGCGATCGGCGAGACCGGCCTGGACTATTACCGACAACCCCGCGACGAGGTGGATTGGCAGCGAGAGCGTTTCCGGGTTCACATCCGGGCCGCACGAGAGGCGGGCAAGCCGCTGATCATCCATACCCGCAATGCGGCGGCCGATACCTTGTCCATCATGCGGGAAGAGGGTGCGTCGGAGGCATCGGGGGTCATGCATTGCTTCACCGAGAACTGGGCTGTCGCCGAGGCTGCGCTGGAACTCGGTTTCTACATCTCGTTTTCGGGGATCGTGACCTTCAAGAGCGCCCAGGATTTGCAGGAGGTGGCCCGCAGGGTGCCGCTCGATCGGATGCTGGTCGAGACGGATTCACCTTATTTGGCGCCGGTACCGTACCGTGGCAAGCGCAACGAACCCGCCTACGTCCGTCAAGTGGCAGAGTTCATCGCTGGATTGAGGGATATGGCAGCCGAGGAGTTGGGCGATATCACCAGCCGGAATTTCTTCCGGCTGTTCCAGGCGGCACGCTGAATCAGGCGGTTACCGCCTCTTCCTCCTCGAAGTCCAGTCTGATCCGTTCGTTTTCGTCGATATCGACGGTAACCTCGCCGCCGTCGGCCAGCTTGCCGAACAGCAGCTCGTCGGCCAGGGCCTTGCGGATCGTATCCTGGATCAAACGCGCCATCGGTCGAGCCCCCATCTGAGGGTCGAATCCGTTCTTGGCCAGGAAGGCTCTCAGCGCATCGCTGAAATGGGCTTCCACCTTCCTGGCGTGGAGCTGCTCTTCCAACTGCATCAGGAACTTGTCCACCACCTTGAGGATGATTTCTTGATCGAGCGCAGCGAAGGAAATGATGGCGTCCAGGCGGTTGCGGAACTCGGGCGAGAACTGGCGCTTGATGTCGGCCATCTCGTCGCCCTTCTTCTCCGCCAGGGTGAAGCCGATGCCTGATTTCTGCAGCGTCTCGGCACCGGCATTGGTAGTCATGATGATGGCCACGTTGCGGAAGTCCGCCTTGCGGCCGTTGTTGTCGGTCAACGTGCCATGGTCCATGACTTGGAGCAGGACGTTGTAGATATCCGGATGGGCCTTCTCGATCTCATCCAGCAACAGGACGGCATAGGGATGCTTGGTGATCGCCTCGGTCAGCAGGCCGCCCTGTTCGAAGCCGACATAGCCGGGAGGCGCGCCGATCAGGCGCGATACTGCATGCCGCTCCATGTATTCGGACATGTCGAAGCGGATCAGCTCCACGCCCAGGGTGTAGGCCAACTGGCGGGCGACTTCGGTCTTGCCGACGCCAGTCGGGCCGGTGAAGAGGAAGGAACCGATCGGCTTCTGCGGGTTGCCGAGGCCGGAACGGGACATCTTGATGGCATTGGCCAAGGCGTCGATGGCCTTGTCCTGGCCGTAGACCACGGCCTTCAGGTCGCGATCCAGCGTCTTCAGCGAATTGCGCTCGTCGGCCGCCACGGTCTTGGCCGGGATGCGGGCGATCTTGGCGATGATGTCCTCGATGTCCCTGTTGGTGATGAGCTTCTTCTGCTTCGACTTGGGCTGCACCCGCTGGGCGGCACCCGCTTCGTCGATGACGTCGATGGCCTTGTCCGGAAGATGCCGGTCGTTGATGTAGCGGGCGGAGAGTTCGGCCGCGGTGGACAGCGCCGCGTTGGTGTACTTGACCCCGTGGTGGGTTTCGAAGCGCGATTTCAGGCCACGCAGGATCTCGACGGTTTCCTCGACGCTGGGTTCGGTGACGTCCACCTTCTGGAAACGCCGCGACAGGGCGTGATCCTTTTCGAAAATGCCGCGGTATTCGTTGTAGGTGGTGGCACCGATACAACGCAATTGGCCGGACGATAGGGCCGGCTTGAGCAGATTCGAGGCATCGAGCGTACCGCCTGAGGCCGCGCCGGCACCGATCAGGGTGTGAATCTCGTCGATGAACAGGATGGCCTTCGGGTTGGCGGTCAGTTGCTTGAGCACGGCCTTGAGGCGCTGCTCGAAGTCACCCCGGTATTTGGTGCCGGCCAGCAATGCGCCCATGTCCAGGGAGTAGACCGTGGAATCGGCCAGCACCTCGGGGATGTTGTTCTCCACCACGCGGCGGGCCAGACCCTCGGCAATGGCGGTCTTGCCGACCCCCGCCTCGCCGACCAGAAGAGGATTGTTCTTGCGCCGCCGGCATAACGTCTGGATGACCCGTTCGAGTTCACGCTCCCGGCCGATCAATGGGTCGATCCGGCCGGCCAGGGCTTGGGCATTCAGGTTGGTGGTATAGGCATCCAACGGTGAAGCGCTGGCCGCTTCGTCCTCCTTCTCGGGGTTGGCGGCGTCGGGCGTGCCGCCGGGGGCGCTTTCCTGAGGCGCCTTGGAAATGCCGTGCGAGATGTAGTTGACCACGTCCAGGCGGGTCAAGCCCTGCTGGGTGAGGAAGTGCAGCGCATGCGAGTCTTTTTCCCCGAACAGGGCGACCATGACGTTGGCGCCGGTGACCTCTTTCTTGCCGGAAGACTGCACATGCAGGATCGCCCGCTGGATGACGCGCTGGAAGCCCAGGGTCGGTTGGGTGTCGACCTCGTCTTCACCGGGCACTTGGGGCGTGTGTTTCTCGATGAACTCGGTGAGTTGTTGGCGCAGGGTGTTGAGATCCGCGGCGCAGGCACGCAAGACTTCCGCCGCCGAAGGGTTGTCCAGCATGGCCAGCAACAGATGTTCGACGGTGATGAATTCGTGGCGTTTCTGCCGGGCCGACATGAAGGCCATGTGCAGACTGACTTCCAATTCCTGGGCGATCATCGGTTTTCCTCCATCACGCATTGCAAGGGATGCTGGTGTTCACGGGCAAATTCAACAACCTGGCTTACCTTTGTTTCAGCGATGTCGCGCGGGTAAATTCCTGCCAGACCTGCACCTTCATTATGGACCTTTAGCATCACGGCGGTGGCTTTTTCCGGGGGCATGCCGAAAAAACGTTGCAGCACGTTGACGACGAATTCCATCGGAGTGAAATCGTCGTTCAGCAAGAGCACTCTATACATCGGCGGAGGGGCCGCGTTCGTCTTCTGCGGCTCCACTAAAACCGCCTCCTGTCGTTTGGTCGGCATATCGGATCTAAGCCAGTTCTGTTGAGGTTATTGTGAGTGCATAAATTTTTTTTTCAAGGTGGTTGACTGCGACTTGGGGCGCAGGTAAAAAGCCACCGTTTGGAGCTGTTCGAGTCCTACCGTCTTTACCGAAGGTTGAAAGGTGTTGGCTTGGCCCAAACGCATTATTTTTTTTCTTAATGGAGTTTTATATGGCCACTGGCACCGTTAAATGGTTCAACGACTCGAAGGGCTTTGGTTTCATCACTCCCGATGGTGGAGGTGAAGACGTTTTTGCCCATTTCTCCGCGATCAACATGAAGGGCTTCAAGTCCCTGAAAGAAGGTCAGCGCGTTACTTTCGACGTGACCGAAGGTCCCAAAGGCAAACAAGCCGCCAATATTCAGGCTGCCTAAGCAACAGCCTCGCAGGCCCTGAGAAATCTCGGCCTGTTTTCTGGCGCTCCTGTGCTATACCGACAGAAAAGATGGGGTATAACAGGAGTGCAAGATGTGCCCAGAAGGTGACGTCTCCCAACACAGCCAGGATTTGCCGCTATCGGTCGAACGGTTGTTGAATGGGTTGTTTCAGCAGCGCGAAGAACTCGGATTGATTGCCGACGAGTTGCTCAATATCTTCCGGTATCACGGCCTGACACCACCTCAAGACGAGGAAGATCCGTCCTGAGATGGCAGCCCGGCGCGGTTACATCCAGCGGATGATTTCCTTCCCGAAACCAGAACAAGAAACCTGATTCGCGCCGTCCATCAGGCGGGCGAAGTCGTAGGTGACGTTTTTCGACTGGATCGCGCCATCCATACCCTTGATGATCAGGTCAGCCGCTTCCAGCCAGCCCATATGGCGCAGCATCATTTCCCCGGACAGGATGATGGAGCCCGGATTGACGTAATCTTGGCCGGCATATTTCGGCGCGGTGCCGTGGGTGGCCTCGAACATGGCCACCGAGTCGGACAGGTTGGCGCCGGGGGCGATGCCGATGCCGCCAACTTCGGCGGCCAGCGCGTCGGAGACATAGTCGCCGTTCAGGTTGAGGGTGGCGATCACGTCGTACTCGGCCGGTCGCAGCAGAATCTGCTGCAGGAAGGCGTCGGCGATCACGTCCTTGACCACGATGCCGTTGGGCAGCTTGACCCAGGGGCCGCCGTCGATCGGTTCACCGCCGAATTCGCGCACGGCTAGTTCATAGCCCCATTTCTTGAAGCCGCCCTCGGTGAATTTCATGATGTTGCCCTTGTGGACCAGGGTCACCGATTTGCGATCGTTGTCGATGGCGTACTGGATGGCCTTGCGGATCAGCCGCTCGGAACCTTCCACGGAGACCGGCTTGATGCCGATGGCGGAGGTTTCCGGGAAGCGGATCTTCTTGACGCCCATTTCCTTCTGCAGGAATTCGATGACCTTCTTTACTTCGGGCGAGCCGGCTTCCCATTCGACGCCGGCGTAGATGTCCTCTGTGTTCTCGCGGAAAATCACCATGTCGACCTTTTCCGGTTCCTTGACCGGGGAAGGAACGCCTTGGAAATAACGCACAGGGCGCAGGCAGACATAAAGGTCCAGCATCTGGCGCAGGGCTACGTTGAGGGAGCGGATGCCGCCGGAGGTGGGGGTGGTCAGTGGGCCCTTGATGGAGACTACGTAGTCCTTTGCCGCCTGCACGGTCTCGTCCGGCAGCCAGGTCTCGGCGTCGTAGACCTTGGTGGCCTTCTCGCCGGCATAGACTTCCATCCATTCGATCTTGCGTTTTCCGCCATAAGCCTTGGCCACGGCGGCATCGAGTACCTCGCGCATCACCGGCGTGATGTCGACACCGGTGCCGTCGCCCTCGATGAAGGGGATAATGGGGCGGTCGGGCACGTTCAGCGAAAAATCGGCATTGACGGTGATTTTTTCGCCCTGGGCGGGCACCTGGATTCGAGAGGTCACGGTAACTCCTGATAGATACTCAAAAAATAAATGAGCCGCATCATCCTATTCAACAAGCCGTATGGCGTATTGAGCCAGTTCACTTCGGAGCATGGCCATCCTGGTCTGGGTGACTTCATCACCTTGCCTGGTTTCTACGCCGCGGGCCGGCTGGATGCGGACAGCGAAGGGTTGCTTATTCTAACCGACGACGGGCGGCTACAGGATCAGTTGGCCCATCCCAGGTTCGGCAAGGAAAAAACCTATCTGGTTCAGGTCGAGGGCGTGCCGACCGAGGAGATGTTCGAGTGGTTGCGACGGGGCGTCGATCTAGGCGATTTCGTCACCCGGCCGGCCAAAGTGCGCCAGATCGCCGAGCCCGACGGTCTGTGGCCGCGCGAACCGCCTGTCCGGTTCAGGAAAAGCATTCCCACCAGTTGGCTGGAACTGGCCATCACCGAGGGCAAGAATCGTCAGGTGCGTCGGATGACCGCCAAGGTCGGCCTGCCCACGCTACGGCTGATCCGCTGGCAGGTCGGCGATTGGGCGCTGGAGGGGATTGCGCCGGGAGAGTGGCGGCTGGCGGAGGTCAGTCCACCGGTCGCCCGGCCCCGATCTTCTCCCGCCACAGGCGGGCGTGGCGGATCAGGCTGGCCTCGTCGAGGGAAAGGCAGTGGCCGTCCTTGACCACCATCTCGCCGGCTACCCAGACGTGGCGGACAAGTTCCCGTCCGGCGCTGTAAACCAGCTGGGAGATGGGGTCGTAGCAGGGTTGGGTGGCGGCGCCCGATAGGTCGACCGCCAGGATGTCGGCCTGCTTGCCCGGCACGAGGGAGCCGATTTGACTGTCCAGGCCCAATGCCTTGGCGCCGTTCAGGGTGGCCATGGCCAGGGCGACGTGGGCCGGCATGGCGTCGGCGCGGCCAGACATGCCCTTGGCCAGCAGGGCGGCCAGACGCATCTCCTCCCAGACGTCCAGGCGGTTGTTGCTGGCCGCGCCGTCGGTGCCGATGCCGACGTTGATGCCAGCTTCCAGGATGGCCGTCTTCGGGGCGATGCCGCTCGCCAGCTTGAGGTTCGACGACGGGCAGTGGGCGATCTGGCAGCCTTGTTCGGCGAGCATATCGATCTCCTCGTTGAGCAAGTGCACGGCATGCACGCCGATGAACTGGGGGCCGAGTAGGCCCAGCAGGCGCAGGCGCTCAAGGGGGCGAACCTTATAGGTTTCCAGGCTCTGATGGATTTCGCTGTGGGTCTCGTGGACATGCATGTGGATGGGCAGGTCCAGTTGGGCGGCATAGGTCTGCACCTTCTCCAGCGTCTTGTCGCTGCAGGAATAGGGTGCATGCGGCGCCAGGCAGAAAGAGACCAGGGGTTGGTGCCGGTAGGCGTCGCGGACCTCCGTGCCTTTCTGCAGGTAACCGTCCGGATCGGCTGCCCAGGCTGAAGGGAAGTCGATTACGATCAGGCCCGAGGCGACCCGCATCTTCGCTTCCAGTGCCGCCTCGATGGTGGCGTCCGGGAAGAAGTACATGTCGTTGAAGCAGGTGACGCCGCCTTTCAGCATCTCCAGGCAGGCCAGCCTACTGCCGTCCAGGACGAACTCGGGCGACATCCAGCGTCCCTCGGCCGGCCAGATGTGTTCCTGCAGCCAAGCCATCAGGGGCAGGTCGTCGGCAAAACCGCGCAGCAGCGTCATCGCGGCGTGGGTGTGCAGGTTGACCAGGCCAGGCATCAGGACATGGCCGGGAAGTCTGATCCGCTCTCGGAAAAGGTAGCGGGCATCCGCCTCGTGGCTGGGAAGAATGTCCTGGATCCGCCCCTCGCCGACGATCAGGCTGTGATGCTCCAGCACCTTGTTCGCCGGCTCCACGGGCACGATCCAGTCGGCATCGATGCGGAGATCTACTACGGTTTGGTTACGCATGCCCGAATGCTATTCATGCCGGCGATCCAAGACAAGCGCAAAGCTCGGTCTGACGCGGCTTTCGTGTTAAAATTACACGAATTTTGCAGCCCCATAACGACATAAAGCTCCGCCATGGAACAATTCGCCAAAGAGACCCTTCCCGTCAGCCTCGAAGAGGAGATGCGCCGCTCCTATCTCGATTACGCCATGAGCGTGATCGTGGGCCGTGCGCTGCCCGATGTGAGGGACGGCCTGAAGCCGGTGCACAGGCGGGTGCTGTACGCCATGCACGAGCTGTCGAACGACTGGAACAAGGCCTACAAGAAGTCGGCCCGTATCGTCGGCGACGTGATCGGTAAGTACCACCCGCACGGCGATACGGCGGTGTACGACACCATCGTCCGCATGGCCCAGGACTTTTCCCTGCGCTATCCGCTGGTCGACGGCCAGGGCAACTTCGGCTCGGTCGACGGCGACAATGCCGCCGCCATGCGTTACACCGAAATCCGCATGGCGCGGATCGCCCACGAACTGCTGGCCGACATCGACAAGGAAACGGTCGACTTCGGCCCCAACTACGACGGTTCCGAGCACGAGCCGCTGATCCTGCCGGCCAAGATCCCCAACCTGCTGATCAACGGTTCTTCCGGTATCGCGGTGGGTATGGCGACCAACATTCCACCGCACAACCTGAACGAGGTCGTCGACGCCTGCCTGGCCGTGCTGGAGCGGCCCGAAATCACCATCGACGAACTGATCGACATCGTGCCGGCGCCGGACTTCCCGACCGCCGGCATCATCTACGGCGTCGATGGCGTGCGCGAAGGCTACCGCACCGGTCGCGGCCGGGTGGTGATGCGGGCCAAGTGCCATTTCGAAGAGATCGACAAGGGCAACGGCCGCCAGGCGGTGATCATCGACGAGTTGCCCTACCAGGTGAACAAGGCCAACTTGTGCGCCAAGATCGGCGAGCTGGTCCGGGAAAAGTCCATCGAAGGCATTTCCGAGATCCGCGACGAGTCGGACAAGTCCGGCATGCGCGTGGTGATCGAACTGAAGCGCGGCGAGATGCCCGAGGTCGTGCTCAACAACCTGTACAAGCACACCCAGATGCAGGACACCTTCGGCATGAACATGGTGGCCCTGCTCGACGGTCAGCCTCGGTTGCTCAACCTGAAGCAGATGCTGGAGGCCTTCCTGCGCCATCGGCGCGAGGTGATCACTCGCCGCACCAAGTTCGAGTTGAAGAAGGCGCGGGATCGCGGTCATGTCCTGGAAGGCCTGGCAGTGGCTTTGGCCAATGTCGACGAGATCATCGCCCTGATCAAGGCCGCCCCGACGCCGGCCGATGCCAAGGCGGGCCTGATGGGGCGCGCCTGGCGCTCCGCCCTGGTCGAGGAGATGCTGTCGCGTGCGGCCAGCGGGGAGGCCTATCGCCCGTTCGGTCTGGCACCGGAATATGGCCTGCATCCGGATGGTTACCACCTGTCCGACGTCCAGGCCCAGGCCATCCTCGACTTGCGCCTGCAGCGCCTGACCGGCCTGGAACAGGACAAGGTGCTGAACGAATACCGTGAAGTGATGGACCGGATCACCGATCTGCTGGACATCCTGGACAAGCCGGAACGGGTGACGCTGATCATCTCGGAAGAACTGAATGCGATCCGCAACCAGTTCGGCGACAAGCGCCGCAGCGAGATCGTCGAGCATGCCGTCGGCTTCAGTCTGGAAGACCTGATCACGCCGGAAGAGGTGATGGTCACCCTGTCCAACACCGGCTACATCAAATCCCAGCCGATCGACGAATACCGTACCCAGAAGCGTGGCGGCCGCGGCAAGCAGGCGGCGTCGACCAAGGAAGAAGACTTCATCGAAAACCTGTTCGTGGCCAACACCCACGACTACATCCTCTGCTTTACCGACCACGGCCGCATGTTCTGGCTCAAGGTCTACGAAGTGCCCCAGGGTGGCCGCACCAGCCGCGGCAAGCCGATCGTCAATCTGCTCAAGCTGGAAGGCGAGGAGAAGGTGACCGCCATCCTGCCGGTCAAGGAGTTCGACGACCAGCATTACATCTTCATGGCCACGGCCAATGGCACGGTCAAGAAGACCCCGCTGATCGAGTTCTCGCGTCCGCGTTCGAACGGCATCATCGCCGTGCGCCTGGATGAAGGCGATTACCTGATCGGCGTGGCGATCACCGACGGCAAGCACGATGTCATGCTTTTCACCGACGAGGGCAAGGCCAACCGCTTCGCCGAGGATGACGTTCGTCCCTTGGGCCGCGATACGCGTGGCGTGCGCGGCGTTCGGCTGCCGGAAGGCGGCAAGGTGATCGCTCTGCTGGTGGCCGAGAGCGAGGACCAGTCGGTCCTGACCGCGACCGAGAACGGCTACGGCAAGCGTACCCCGGTGGCCGAATATACCCGCCACAACCGCGGCGGCCAGGGCCTGATCGCGATCCAGACCAGCGAACGCAACGGCAAGGTGGTCGCCGCAACCCTGGTTGACCCGACAGATGAGATCATGCTGATCACCACCGGTGGCGTCCTGATCCGTACCCGGGTCGGTGAAATCCGCGAGATGGGCCGCACTACCCAGGGCGTCACCCTGATCAACCTGGACAAGGGCGAGAAGTTGTCCGGCCTGCAGCGTGTGGCCGAGTCGGAAAGCGACGAGGAAGAAGCCGATGACGAGACCGGTGAGGCAGACGGCTCAGAATAAACGCCACCGAGTAGTTCCCCAACAAAAAAACCGCTCGAGGGCGGTTTTTTTGTTTCTTCCGTCGGCCCCGCGCGGGCAGGACCTGCAGGATTATTTGACGCGGTTGCGGTATTCGCCGGTGGCCGTGTCGATTTCGATCTTGTCGCCGATTTCGACGAAAGCGGGAACCGAAATCTCATGATTGGTGGGTTTGATGCGAGCCGGTTTCATGACCTTGCCGGAGGTGTCGCCCTTGACCGCGGGTTCGGTGTATTCGACCTCGCGCACGACATACGGGGGCATGTTCACGGTGATGGCCTTGCCTTCGTAGAACACCACTTCGCAGGGCATGGCGTCTTCCAGGTAGTTCAGCATGTCGCCCAGGTTGTCGGGTTCGATCTCGTACTGGTTGTATTCGCTGTCCATGAAGACATACATTGGGTCGGCGAAGTAGGAATAGGTGCATTCCTTGCGGTCGAGCGTGACGGTGTCGAACTTTTCGTCGGCCTTGTACACGGTTTCCGTGCCGGCGCCGGTGAGCAGGTTCTTCAGCTTCATCTTGACCACGGAGGCGTTGCGGCCGGATTTGGAAAATTCGGCCTTTTGGACCACCAGCGGGTCATTGCCTACCATGATGACGTTGCCAGCGCGGAGTTCCTGTGCGGTTTTCATAATGTGATCTGAAAGTCGAGTCTGTAAAAAGCTGATTATTATAACTTTTTATTTTGATTTTTCATTACAGAATTTCACCAGATTGCCGGCCAGGTCGCCGATCGCTTCCAGGCGGGTTATCCAGGCCGCGGCGTGGCGGGTCCACTGTTTATCTCGCGCCCAGAATGCAGGCCAGGCTTCGCCGGCCGGGCCGTCTTCATTCCATAGCCGCCACAATCGGCGCAATGCGTCGGCGTCTACCGCCGGCACGCCTTCGCAATACAACTTCAGGAAGGCGTCGATCTTGGGCCAGTGGGCACCATCTTCTTGGCGGTATGCCTGCCAGATTAGCGGCGTGCCGGCCCACTGGGCACGGACGAAGGAGTCCTCGCCACGCACGAAATTACAGTCGCAGGCCCACAAGAGGCGGTCGTAGCCGTCCTGGTCGAGCATGGGCAGGATGTGGACCGTGAGGTTGTCCCGGACCAGAGTTTCGCCGATGCCGAGTCTCGATTGACCGAAGAAGCGGGATACGTTGACCAGGTTCTTGCCGACGGGAACCAGACATCGGATGGGGAAGTTGTTCATGCTCCAGATCGAGAGCAGATCTTCGACCGCCGGACTTTCATAGCTGAACAGGGAGACGCGGGTTTCGCCATCCCGGCTTGCCGGGACCTGGATGGATTGCCAGAACTCGTCCTGAACCGCGCTCGAGGCCTGGAACGCATCCCGCTCGGCCAACAGATTGCGTTCCTTAAGGACGCCGCCGGTGCCGGCGACATAGCCCGGCATGAAGAAATATTTGGTCAGCGGCAGGCGGGGGTGCGGGGAGGGCAGGCCGTGGCAGCCGGCGACCCAGTCTTCCGCGCTCAGGTATTCCAGGTTTATCCAGACTGGCGGCTTCAGGCGCCGGGCCATGGCCTGCTCGAATTCGGCCGGCAAGTGGCAGGCCAAGGCCTCGATGACCACGTCGCCGGGCTCGACGGCGGGCAACGGTTTGCTCCAGTGGCGGATTTCGACGCCGAAAACCCGTTGGCTGGTCAGTTCGGGTCGTACTTCTGGGCGGATATGCCTGAAGCTTTCCAGGTCGTCGACCCAGAGTCGAACCTGGAGATTATGTTCATGTGCCAGTTGTCGGGCCAGGCGCCAGGTGGTACCGATGTCACCGTAGTTGTCGATGACGGTGCAGAAGATGTCCCAACGCTTGCCGGCCGGCACGGTGCATCACTCCGGAAGCAGGATCTTCCCGTCCTTGCTGAACTGGTAGTCCCTGAACACGTGTTCCGCCGTGAGCAGGCGGTAGCTGCCGTCCTCGGCTTTGCGGGTGGTGTCCTTGAGGCGGTAGGTGTAGTGGCCGCAGGTCCAGATGTCGAAGTTGCGCATGTGGGTGCAGAGGCAGGTCTTGTCGTAGACCTTGACCTTCTTTGAATGGGGATGAGCCGCCACCTCGCGGTTGTAGGCGTCGATGTAGGCGCAGCGGCCGTTCGCGTCCAGCAGATAGCCGAACGACTCGCAGTTCGGGTGGGTGCCGGCGCCGATGCCCGGACTGCCCTTGATCATCCGCATGGGGTAGCCGGTCGGCGAGATGCCGTTGACCTCGATGTCGTCTTCGTTCGCCTTGAAATATTCCTGCTTGACCGGGTCGGGCAGACCGCATTCCTGGGTCACGGTGAACCGGGTGGCAACCTGAACGGCCGCCGCGCCACGCTCCAGGTAGTCGACCGCGTTGCTGCCGGTAAAGATACCGCCGGCCGGAATGATCGGAATGTCCAGTTGTTCCGCCTTTAGCCAAGCGGTGATCTCGGCCGTGATCGTGGCCAAGTCGTATTTCATCCAGTCGTCCAGGCCGAAACCGAGGTGGCCGCCGGCCAGCGGGCCTTCCACCACCACGTAGTCGGGCAGCCGGCCGGTGCGGTTGTTCTTGCGCAGGAAGAGCTGCAGCGCGCGCAGCGAGGAGACGATGATGCCGATCTTGGCGTCGCGGAAACGAGGGTGGTCCTCGACCAGGGCCATCGAGCCGAGGTGCAGGCCGGCGGCCAGGGTGATGCCGTCGATGCCGGCGTCGAGGGCGGCCGACAAACGCACCTTCAGGGTTTCCTTGGGCGCGTTCATGGTGAGCTTTTCCATGCAATTGATGAAGACCATGCCCTCACCCTGCTTGGCTTCCATGGTCCTGCTCACATGCAGGCGGGTTGCTTCCTCGATCTGGCCGAGGTTGAACTTGACGGCCGATTTGTCGGCGTTGGGAACGTTGAACTTGTATTGCTTGAGCTTGTCTTTGACGAAGCTGGTTTGGTAGCGCCGGTCGGCGACAGTCGGCAGCATGGCATCGGAAATATGCCCGATGCCTCCCAGGCGCGCGGCTGCCAGAGCCAATTCGGCGGTAGAGATATCCACGCCCATCCCACCGATCATGATCGGTACCAATTCCCGCTTGCCGAAGCGCAGGCGGAAGTCATCCACGCATTTCATCGTCATTCAGTTCTGCTTGTTCCAATGTGTGCCCGAATTCTAGGCACAAAGACTTTAAATGATACGGCTTTCTGGACCGTTCCGTAGAGTATTTCTAACTACGGCGACTGCCTCTGGCTAAGTCTAGAAGGAAACGACGAAGAGCATTAGCCAGGATTATTCATACCGTGGTATCTTTTTATCGCATTAGATACCGTTCAATCATGTCCCTTTCAGACGTCGTCCACACTTTCGGCCAATGGCTGCTTGCCAAGCATGGCCAGCGCGTCCACAAGATCGCCCTGGATGTCGGGTTCAGTTGCCCGAACCGGGACGGCAGCAAGGGTATCGGCGGCTGTTCATTCTGCAACAATGCCTCCTTCAGCCCGGGTTCGCGGCAACGCAAGTCATTGGACGAACAGATGGAATCCGGGCGGCGCGGAGTGGGGCGTTGCACCGGAGCGGACAAGTACCTGGCCTATTTCCAGGCCTACACCAATACCTATGCCGACGTCGAACAACTGCAGGCGCTTTACGATCAGGCCCTGTCCTATCCAGGTGTGATCGGCCTGTCGGTCGGTACCCGGCCAGACTGCGTGCCGCCGGCGGTGCTCGACCTGCTGGAGCGCTACCGGGATCAGGGGCAGGAGGTCTGGCTCGAACTCGGCCTGCAGTCCGCCTTCGACGAAAGCCTGGTCCGTGTGAACCGAGGCCATGGCTTCGCCGAATACGAGGACACCTGCCGCGAAGCCAGGCGGCGCGGACTGCCGGTCTGCACGCATCTGATACTCGGTCTGCCCGGCGAAACCGACTGGCACAGTCATGAAACGCTGGAACGGGTGCTCGATGTGGGCACCGACGGGCTCAAGCTGCATCCGCTCCACGTCGTGAAGCACACCCTGCTCGCCAACCAATGGCGACGAGGGGAATACAGCCCCATGGCGATGGACGACTATATCCGGCTTGCGGCCGATCTGATCGAGCGCACGCCGGAGCGCATCACCTTCCACCGACTGACCGGCACCGCTTCGGCCGAGATTCTGCTGGCGCCGGCCTGGTGCAAGCAGAAGTGGGCCGTGCTGAACGGCATCGAAAACGAATTGAAACGCCGACAGACCCGCCAGGGCAGCCGGGCCGGCGTCATCGAACGGGACATACGCTATGCCGCCTGATCCGAGCCTGGAGCTGATCTGTCCGGCAGGCAGCCTGCCGGCCCTGAAGGCGGCGGTCGATCATGGCGCCGACGGTGTCTACCTGGGCCTCAAGGACAACACCAACGCGCGCAATTTTGCCGGCCTCAATTTCGACGACAAGTCCCTGGCCGAGGGTATCCGCTACGCCCGCAGCCGCAACAAGAAGGTGCTGATGGCGCTCAACACCTATCCCCAGCCGGCGACCCTGAAGCGCTGGCACCGGGCCGTCGACCGGGCGGCCGAACTGGGCGTCGATGCCATCATCCTGGCCGATGCCGGACTCATGGCCTATGCCTGCAAGACCCATCCCGATCTGCGCCTGCACCTGTCGGTACAGGGCTCGGCCACCAATTACGAGGCCATCAATTTCTACCGCGATCGGTTCGGCATCCGGCGGGCGGTTCTGCCTCGCGTGCTGTCGCTGGCCCAGGTCGAGAACGTGTTGGCCAATACCGAGGTCGAGATCGAGCTGTTCGGCTTCGGCGGCCTGTGCGTGATGGTGGAAGGACGCTGCCTGCTGTCGTCCTATGCCTGCGGCGACTCGCCCAACACCTTCGGCGCCTGTTCGCCCGGCCATGCCGTGCGCTGGCAGCAGACCGCCCAGGGGATGGAGACACGACTCAATGGCATGCTGATCGATCGCTATGAGGACAACGAAAAGGCCGGTTATCCGACCCTGTGCAAGGGCCGGTTTTCGGTCCAGGGCGAAACCTATTACGCCTTGGAGGAGCCGACCAGCCTGAACACCCTGGAGATGCTGCCGGAGATGCTGCGGCTGGGGGTGTCGGCGATCAAGATCGAGGGGCGGCAGCGCAGCCCAGCCTATGTGGCGCAGGTCACCAGCGTCTGGCGGTCAGCGATCGATGCGGCCAAGCGAGCGCCTGAAGGGTTCGATGCCAACCCGGCCTGGACCGCCCAGCTCGACAAGGTGTCCGAGGGCAGCATGCATACCCTGGGAGCCTATTACCGGCCGTGGAAGTGATCGGCCAGCCGAGATCGGATACCCATGAAACTATCGCTTGGCCCCCTGCTGTACTACTGGTCCCGGGAGGATGTGCTGGCCTTCTACAAGGAGGCCGCGTCCTGGCCGGTCGACATCGTCTACCTGGGCGAGACGGTCTGCTCCCGTCGCCATCTGTTGCGCCTGCCCGACTGGCTGGAGCTGGCCGACCGGCTGGCCGATGCCGGCAAGGAGGTGGTGCTGTCCAGCCTGCCGCTGATCGAGTCCGAATCCGATCTCAAGACCCTCCGAAAGCTAGTCGGCAACGGCCGACACAAGGTCGAGGCCAACGATTTCGGCGCCGCCCGGCTCTGTGCCGAGGCCGGTATCGCCTTCGTGGCCGGCCCGACCATGAACCTGTACAACCCTGAGACCTTGGCCATGATGGCCGGACTGGGGGCGAGCCGCTGGGTGCCGCCGGTGGAGATGGGTCACGCCATGCTCAAGGCCATGCCGGTGCCGGACGGTGTGGAGACCGAACTATTCGCTTACGGCCGCCTACCGCTGGCCTATTCGGCCCGCTGCTTCACTGCCCGTCATTACAACCTGCAGAAGGACGACTGCCAGTTCAAGTGTCTGGAGCATCCGGATGGCCTGACCCTATATACCCGCGAGGCGCAACCGTTCCTGGCCATGAACGGCATCCAGACCCAATCGGCACGGATATACAGCCTGTCGCACAGGATGAACGAGCTGAGCCTGGCCGGTGTCGATGTCGTCAGGTTGTCGCCGCAGGCGCGGCACATGGCGGCCGTGGTGGCGCATTACCGGGATGCCTTGGCGGGCGACGCGGCGGATACGGCCGCGCTTCGCCGCTTGATGCCGGCGGAGCCGTGCGACGGCTACTGGCTGGGCCGGGCCGGCCTGGATTACCTGCCGGAGACCGCGGCCTGACCGGAACCGGTCAGTCGCTGTTCAGGACGTCGGCGCCCTTGGGCGGCGTGAAGCGGAACAGGTCGGCACCGAGCTGAGGATTGTTCTTGATGCCGGCAAAGGTCAGGTAGGTGGTCTGGCCGAAGCTGTCCTTCAGTTCCATGGCCGCCAGGCTGTCGCCGCGGAAGCCCAGGCGCACCGCATTGAAGGTGCCATCGTTGCCTTTCGGCGTCGCTTCCAGCCATTCCAGGCCATCCTTGTTGCCGCTGTCCTTGAGGTTGTAATGCCGGTCGATGTCGTTGTTGCCGGCCAGCAGTGCAGCCGGGCTTTGACCGATCGACTTGTCCAGCCGCTTGACCGTGACCTGTTCCAGGTCTGGGTCGTAGATCCAGATCTTCTTGCCATCGCCGACGATGAGTTGCTCATAGGGTTTGTGGTAGATCCAGCGGAACTTGCCGGGCCGGGAGAAATAAAGCTCGCCGGAGGTTTCCTGGGTCTTGCGGCCCTTGCTGTCGTAGACGGTCTGGCTGAATGTGCCGCTCAAGGTGTGGGTTGCGCCGACGAAAGCGTGCAGTCGCTGGATGGCATCGGCGAAGGCCGGGTAGGGCAGGGCGACGGCCAGGCCGGCCAGCAGGGCGAATAGCGTCTTAATCATTGTTCTGGGCGAGGACTTCGCGGTTTCCGTTGCTTTGCATGGGGGAGACCAGCCCGGCCTGCTCCATGGCTTCGATCAGGCGGGCGGCGCGGTTGTAGCCGATGCGCAGGTGGCGCTGGACCGACGAGATGGAGGCCTTGCGGGTCTTCAGCACGATGGCGACGGCTTCATCGTATAGAGGGTCGGCTTCGGCGTCGGTTCCCTCGCTCCCTTCGCCGCCGGTTTCCTCCGGCTCGGCGGTGACCGCCTCGATGTAGTTCGGCGGTCCCATTTCCTTGAGCCAGGCGGTGACCCGGTGGACCTCGTCGTCCGAGACGAAGGCGCCGTGGACCCGGGTCGGCACGCCGTGGCCGGGCGGCAGGTAAAGCATGTCGCCCTGGCCAAGCAGGGATTCGGCACCCTGCTGGTCGAGGATGGTGCGGGAATCGATCCGGCTGGAGACCTGGAAGGCGATCCGGGTCGGGATGTTGGCCTTGATGAGACCGGTGATCACGTCGACCGACGGCCGCTGGGTGGCCAGGATAAGGTGGATGCCGGCGGCACGGGCCTTCTGCGCCAGGCGGGCGATCAGCTCCTCGACCTTCTTGCCGGCCACCATCATCAGGTCGGCCAACTCGTCAATGACCACGATGATGTAGGGCAGGTGTTCCAGCCGTTCCGGATTCTCCGGGGTGATCGAGAACGGGTTGATCAGCGGCGTACCGGCCTTTTCAGCTTCCTTGAGCTTCTGGTTGAAGCCGGCGATGTTGCGCACGCCGGTCGCCGACATCAGCTTGTAGCGCTTGTCCATCTCGACCACGCACCAGTTGAGCGCCGTGGCGGCCAAACGCATGTCAGTGACCACTGGCGCGAGCAGGTGCGGGATGCCTTCGTAGGTCGACAGTTCCAGCATCTTGGGATCGACCATGATCATCCGGACGTCCTGCGGTGACGCCTTATAGACCAGGGACAGGATCATCGCGTTGATCGCCACCGACTTGCCCGAGCCGGTGGTGCCTGCGACCAGCAGGTGGGGCATCTTGGCCAGGTCGGCGACCATCGGGTTGCCGCTGATGTCCTTGCCTAGGGCCATGGTCAGCGGCGAGCCCATTTCGGCATAGACCTTGGCGCCCAGGATTTCGGACAGGCGCACGGTCTGGCGCTGGGTATTCGGGATTTCCAGTGCCATGCAGTTCTTGCCCGGAATGGTTTCGACCACCCGGATGCTCATCACCGACAGCGAACGGGCCAGGTCCTTGGCCAGATTGGTGACCTGGGCGCCCTTCACGCCCGAGGCCGGCTCGATCTCGTAGCGGGTGACGACCGGGCCGGGGTAGGCGGCCAGGACTTTGACCTCGACCCCGAATTCCAGCAATTTGCGTTCGATCAGGCGGGAAGTCGCTTCCAGGCCGGCCTCATCGACCTTGGCGACCTGGCCGGAGGCTTCATCCAGCAAATGGAGCGGCGGGAGCTGGCTGTCCGGAGTGTCGTGGAACAGAAAGGCCTGGCGTTCCTGTTCGGCCCGCTTCGATTTCGGGATTTCGACACGGGGCGGCTCGATGTGGATCGGGGTTTCCTTCTCGCGGCGCTTGCGTTCCTTGTCCAGCGCCTCTTCCCTGACGCTGCTGGCCTGCAGGCCAGCCTTGCGGTCCTGGCGAGCCTGCCAGTGGTTCACCAGTGCGAAATAAGTGGTTTCGAGCGCACCGCCCAACATCTCGGCGATCGTGATCCAGGACAGGCTGGTGAACAGGCTGAAGCCGATGCCCCAGAGCAATAGCAGGACCACGGTGCTGCCGTTGAAGCCCAGAGTCGATTGCCCTGCGGTGGCGATGGCGGTGCCCAGTACGCCGCCGTGGTACATGGGCAGGGCGATGGACAGCGAGTGCAGGCGCAGGGTCTCCAGGCCGCAACTGGCCAGCAGCATGACCAGAAAGCCGCTCAGGGTGATCAGCAGGCCGTTGCTGTGTTCCAGCTCCGCCTCGCCGATCCGGCGGTAGCCCCACCAGACCAGGAAAATCGACAGCACCACCCACCACCAGGCCGAGGCGCCGAACAGGTAGAGCAGCAGGTCCGACAGCCAGGCTCCGAAGGCGCCGCCGGCATTGCTGATCAGGTCGGAGGTGCCGGTGCGCGACCAGCCCGGGTCGGCCGGGTTGTAGCTGCCCAGCACCATGGCCAGGAACAGTGCCAGGCCGACCGCCAGGATCCACCAGGCCTCGCGCAGCAAGCGGGCAACCTTGGGGGCGAGCGGTTTGCGTTGTTTGCGGGAAGGAGGAGGGCGACGAACGTTAACCGCCATGACTTCTCATCGAGTTGGAGATGGAGCGATTTTATCTTATGCGGACGGCCAAGCCGGTGATTGCCGAGTGGCCTGACGAAAATAACCGATTTAGGTCGGCATTCCCCGCTCGGCGGCCATGCATGCCACGACGGCTTGGCAATCCGGATCGTCCCGCCACCGTTCCAGTTCCAGCCTCAACTTGCGGCGCCAGTTGGGGTGCTCGTCGACCGTGCCGGGCAGATTGGCCTGTTCCAGCTGGCCAAGCATGTCCTCGGCCTGAACCAAGGCGATCCGGGACGGCGTGCGGGCGACGTAGCGCAATACGGCGCGAAGGAGGGCGGGCGGCAATTCGGGCATGTCGTCCGGGTTGGTCGAGATGCCTTCCGGCAGCAGGCCTTCGCGGGCCAGGTCGGCCAGCAGGCGGCCCCGGTCTTCGCTGCGGCTGTGGATTTGGTTATTGCGCACAGCTTCGCTCGGGAACAGTCCCAGTTCGGTGCGGACTTCGATGTCACGGCCCCGCCAATAGCCGGCCAGCGTCGGCAGGTCGTGCGTGGTGGCGGCGACCAGCGCCTGTTCCGGATACCAGGCCGGCGGCATGAAATGACCGTCCTGCTGGCGCTCGAAATAGAACAGCCGGTAGGTCAGCACGCCCCGTTCGCGCAAGGCATGACGCACCTCGTCGGGCACGGTGCCCAGGTCCTCGCCCACGATGACGCATTGATTGCGATGGCTTTCCAGGGCCAGGATGGCGAGCAGGTCGGCGAACGGATAGGCGAGATAGGCTCCGGCGTCGCCCTTCATGCCGGGCGGAATCCAGTACAGCCGCATCAGGCCCATGACGTGGTCGACGCGCAGGGCGCCGGCGTATTTCATATTGGCCCGCAGCATGGCGATGAAGGGCCGGTATGCCACAGCCCTCAGCTTGTGCGGTATCCAGGGCGGCAGGCCCCAGTCCTGACCGAGCAGGTTGAAATCGTCCGGCGGGCAGCCGACCCGGCAATCCAGGGCATACATATCCCGGTGCATCCAGGTTTCGGCGCCGCTCTTGTCCACGCCCACGGCAAGATCCTGGTAGAGGCCGATTGCTAGGCCGCGTGCCTGGGCATGCGCCTTGGCCGCGGTCAATTGCTCGTCCACCAGCCATTGCAACCAGATATGCCATTCGACCTGTTCAGTGTGTTCCGCTGCGAAGCGCGCGACCTCGGGCGTGGCGGGGGTCTGGTAGTCCGCCGGCCAGACCGGCCAGCCCCAGAGGGCGTTGTCCTGGTCGAAGAAATGCTGCTGCATAGCGTGATAGAGCGCGAAAAACCGAAGGTCCTCTCCGCCCTGCTTTTGGTAGTCGAGGAATGCCCGGGCGCGATCTGTGCCGTGGGCAAGATGTTGGCTGCGGAAATGCCGGAACAGCATCGCCAGGACCGGATATTTGGCGTTGGCGACAGCTTGGTAGTCGACGAATTCGGCCTTCCGCAATGCATCGAGTCGGGCTTGGAATGCTGGGTTCGAAACCTGGTCCCGGGCTTCGGCGCACTCGGCGAATTCGGGAACGTTTTCGACGCTGATGCGCAGTACGTTGTTGAATTGCCGGCTGGAGGGGCTGTAGGGGCTGCAATGCAGCGGATTGTGCGGGAAGAGGGCATGCAGCGGATTGAGTCCGATCAGGCTGGCACCGGAGTCGGCCGCCCAATCGAGCGCTAGGCGCAGGTCTGCATAATCTCCCAAGCCCCAGTTCCGGCGCGTACGTACGCCGTACAACTGGATCGCAAGCCCCCAGATGCGATTGCCGTTGGCGAAAATCGGCGGCATATAGGCGGTCGGCGGGCAATTGATGAACACGCAGCTGGCGGAAACGTCATCGCCCAGGCCAATCGTCAGATTGTGGTAACCCAGCTTGTCCAGTGCCGGCAAGGGGAGTCGGGCAGCGATCGAAGTCTTGCCGTCTGCCGTATGCGAGCCGATCTGAGGCAGGTCGGCCGCCTTGGCTTGGCCGGTCAATGTCGAGCCGTCCTCCAGGGTGAGCTTCCAGACATGGGTCAGGCCGATTTCCTGTTCGGATAGACGCCAGGTCACTTCGGTCGGCTGACCGATCTGGGCGATCTGGACTGGAGGCAATATTTCCTGCCAAGTGGCGGTCTCGATCCGTCCGATGCCGACATCCAGATCGGTCTCGGTCGTATCTTTGAATCCCATCGCCGTCAGCAGGGCGTGCTTGGTCGCCTCTGTCGCTTCATGGCGTCCTCCCCAAATGTCGTAGTAATCGGGCAGTATCCCTGCCAGCTCGCATAGCCGGTTGAGTTTGTCGGGCATGGTGTTCTCGCTGAGTTGAATTGGATTATAGGGGAGTCCTCGAACGGCCGGGATGATGAGGAAAGGTTATTTGTAGGCGTTGTTCAGGACTTCTGTTTCCCGGTTGTGCACGCCACATAAAACGCCGATTCTTCTACATCGAGCGGTTTTACAACCTTGGCTACGTCAGTCCGGTAGAGTTTGAAAACGCTCAAAAAGCTTAGGTTGGTGTCCATGGAATCGGCAGCAGCCCAGTCGTTCTCTATGGCTATGGCAACAGGTTAAAATATACCTGATCAACGTATAATGTATACGGGGTAATAATCGCGGCAGTTAATACCGGACAGGGTTAATTTAATATCCTGCTGGTGCATTATCAGTGCAGTAATAATTTCCGGTCTCCTGTTAATCATAAATCAAATACTGTTCCGCGCGTGAGCAAATAAAAAGGGGTTATTCAACGCACCGAACGACGTTTCACTTGCTCCGGTGTCAGCAACTCACGGGGATATAAACGGCGAGCCGGATACTTTCGCAGGTCCGGCCCACGTCGACCGGGCGTAACCTGGAGGGGTAAGAACACTTGCCACCCATCCTCCCGCTTGAAGCCCCCCAAACGCCCGTCAGCCAACAAGGCACGAACCCGACGAGTCGAGCAGCCCAGCAACTCGGCAGCCCGCCTGACACCCACCGTTAAAAAGGACACCTTTCACCCCCTACCCAATGACGCACCAACACGGTGCAGACCCCCGGAACAGTTTTGCCAACTGCCCGGAACAGTTTTGCCCCTCCAAACCGGCTGGAAAGCCGCACCACTACAAGCTTTCGCCCTGCGCCGTCAGTCTCATTTTTGAGACAAATCCCGAGTGTTACTGGCGGTTGAGTTTTGCAGGGAAGGGGGGGGCGGGGGCCTGAGACCTCAACACCGACAGCAGGCCTGCAGGCCAGAAGCGCGCCTTCGATCCTGTTGCTGAGCCGGTTTGCGCCGGCCCCCCTGGCCCCCCACAGGGGGGAAGCTGGCGCGGCCTTTAACCGGTGCGGGTTTGCACAAGCCGTAGCGAAGGCCCGGTGGCGGCTGGATGGCGCTCGCGCGCCATTGCAGCCGCTACCCGGGCCATGCGGACGTACTCGGCCCAGTTCCGGGCCATAGTGAAGGTCAGCCAGTTGTACCCCAGATAGGCGGCGGAATAGGGCCGGCGCTCCGGAGACCAAAGCGTATCGCCTTGAATCGTCCAGCCCTGCCATGCCTCGTGCGGAAGTTCGACGGCCAGCAGCACTCGCAGCAGCTTGAACGCTGCATAGGGGATTGCCACACGGCCATGCTCCCAGTTCGAAACCGTGCGCGGGGTGACATGCAGCAGAGCGGCCACGGACTCGATAGAGAGCCGCGCCAGCTGGCGGGTAGCCTTGAACTTGGCCGGGTCGATGGGACGGTAGGGTTTGCACTTGTGCCGCCTGCGCCTCACGGCCGAACGATCCGGGCAGGCGGGAACACCCACCACTTCTTGGTCAGGGGATGCTTGAAGGCGCCGATAACGCGACCTTTGCGGCACCACTTAAGCAAGGTGGCCTCATGGAGGCCCAGCCGATCAGCAAGAGCACGCACAGAGACAGCGCCAGCAGCTTCGGGGGCATGATTCGCAGTCTTGACCTGGCTCATGGCTGGAACTCCTCAGCGGCCACTCCAGCTTGGACGCAGGAGTGGCCGCCAGATGGCTGGCCAGAGGACGGAAACGGACAAGACTGAACAAGCTGATCAAGTCGATCAGACAACACACGAGCAATAGAGTCCGGCCCTTCAGCCAGGTCGAAGTCGATCAGGGTAGACACCAGGTGAGCAAAGGCGGATTGCAAAATAGCCAGGTCGAGATGCCAGCGGTTGAGACGATCGATGTATTCCTGAGACATAGTTAAAGCTCCAAATGATCCAGAAACTGTTCCGCATTTGACCCCTGAACAACACGCCTAATGTATATTATGTTAAATAATATCCGAGCCTGACGCTCGGACTTGAATTGGTACAATGTTGACCAGATTTATACGCCGTCACTTCCCCCACTGATTCCTGGAGTAAGCATGTCTGTTAAGCACTGTCCTCTTTTGATTCTTGGTTCCGGCCCCGCCGGCTATACCGCCGCCATCTATGCCGCTCGTGCCAACCTCAAGCCCGTCATCGTGACCGGTCTGCAGCAAGGTGGCCAACTGATGACCACCACCGAGGTCGATAACTGGCCGGCCGACGTCAACGGAGTTCAGGGCCCCGACCTGATGACCCGCTTCCAGCAGCATGCCGAGCGTTTCAATACGGAGATCGTGTTCGATCACATCCATACCGCCAAGCTGACCGAAAAACCGTTCACCCTGATCGGCGATTCCGGCACCTACACTTGTGATGCGCTGATCATCGCCACCGGTGCTTCGGCCATGTATCTGGGCCTCGATTCGGAACAGAAATTCATGGGGCGAGGCGTATCTGGTTGCGCCACGTGCGATGGTTTTTTCTACAAGAATCAGGAGGTTGCCGTCATTGGTGGCGGCAACACCGCGGTCGAGGAAGCCATCTACCTGGCCAATATCGCCAGCAAGGTAACCTTGGTTCACCGGCGCGACACTTTCAAGGCCGAGAAGATCATGGTCGATCACCTGATGGAAAAGGTTAAGGAAGGCAAGATCGTCCTGGAAACCGACAGCGTGCTGGACGAGGTGCTGGGCGACAACAGCGGCGTCACCGGTATGCGTCTGAAGAACATCAAGACCGATGCCACCAAGGAGATCAAGTTGTCCGGCATCTTCATCGCCATCGGCCACAAGCCCAATACGGACCTGTTCGTCGGCCAGTTGGAGATGGACCGGGGTTATTTGGTGACCCAGGGCGGCCACACCGGTAACGCGACCCAGACCAGCATTCCGGGTGTGTTCGCTGCCGGCGACGTACAGGACATGATCTACAAGCAGGCCATCACCAGCGCGGCTTCCGGCTGTCAAGCGGCTTTGGATGCCGAGCGATTTCTTGATAAATAAGATTCAATATATTCGTTAATGCCATGAATAAAAGCGGGAAAACGAAGACTCCCGCCGAGCGTTCCGAAGTTGATGTCGACTTTGCCCGGGAGATCGGGGAGGTGACTCCCCTCTCCCATCACGGGCGCTACCTTCATTCACCGACGCGTATGCCTCCCCTGCCCTTGAGCCGATTCAGGGATGAGCGCGAGGTCATCCTGGAGTCGATGCAGGATCCGCGAGGCCATGAGGAAGTCGAACTGGATGAAGACATGTCGTTCGTCCGCCCTGGCCTGTCGCGCCAGACGCTCAGACGATTGCGACAGGGCGACTGGCTGATCCAGGCCGAACTGGATTTGCACGGCCTGACCAAGGCCGAAGCCAAGATCGAACTGACCGAATTCCTATTTGAGTGCAAGCGCCGCGGGGTGCGTTGTGTGCGCATCATCCACGGCAAGGGCTTGCGTTCGCCCAACCGGGAGCCTGTCCTGAAGCTTCATGTCCGCCACTGGCTGACCCAGCGGGAGGAGGTGCTGGCCTATGTCTCGGCCCGCCCCGCGGACGGCGGCACCGGTGCCATGGTGGTTTTGCTCAAAGGGCGCTGATCAAGCCTCGTCGATCTCGACCGGCGTGTAAACCGGTACCCGATCGAACAGTTCGACCAGATCTGCATTGCGCATCCGGATGCAGCCGTGGGATCTCGGCACCTGTTCGAAATACTCGTCCGGCGTGCCATGTATATAGATGTAGCGGCGCATGCTGTCGCGGTCGCCCAGGCGATTGAAGCCGGGTTCGGTGCCGGACAGCCAGAGTATGCGGGATAATATCCAGTCCCGCTCGGGCTCCTGCTGGCCCAGTTCCGGGTTGTAGATTTCGCCGGTCGGCCGCCGCCCCACGAATACCGTGTTGATCGGCTGACCCTGTCCGACCTTGGCCCGGACGATGTGTCTGCCGCGCGGAGTCCGGCAACTGCCGCTCTGCTCCCCTGCCCCGTTCGCTGCGGTCGATACCGGCCAAGAGGCGGTCACCTCGCCTTCATCGTCGAGCAATTCCAGTATTTGCTGGGCCAGGCTGACGTGTATCTTCATTGTTCGACGCCCTCTTTTTTTGCTCGGAGTGCAGCCCGTTTTTCCTCGAAGAAGCGGGAAACCAGGCCGCCGCATTCGACTGCCAGGACGCCGCCGACGATGTCGGCGTGGTGGTTGAGGCGAGGTTCGGCGAACAGGTCGACCACGCTGCCGGCGGCGCCGGTCTTGTATTCGGGGGCGCCATAGATCACTCGGGCGATGCGGGCATGGAAGATCGCGCCGCTACACATGACGCAGGGCTCGATGGTGACGTACAGGCTGCAGTCCGGCAGTCGGTAGTTGCCGAGGTTGCGGGCTGCGTCGCGCATGGCCATGACTTCGGCATGGGCGGACGGATCGTGGGCGGCGATCGGGTGGTTGAAGCCCCGGCCGACGACCATGCCGTCCTTGACCACGACGGCGCCGACCGGCACTTCGCCCAATTTCCAGGCTTCATCGGCCAAGGACAGGGCCTCGCGCATGAAAAATTCGTCTTGGTCGGTGCTGGCGGGCAATTGAGGGATCAGCTACGTTGCGGTAGGCGAACAATCATACCCGGCCAAAATTCCCTTAACAATACAGTCACTTGGAGAATGAGCCCGAAGAGTCCCGGCCGGCTGGCCGCGTTTTGGCATAGAATGTGACGTTTGCCCGTGTTGCCCGGGCGCCCGGATTTCGAGTCACGCGCATGAATCTAATACAGCAATTCGGATCGCTTGCCGGTTCACACGAGGAAGAGGATGCCCGCGAAAGCATCCAGATGTACATCAATCTGAAGCTGGCCGCGTCCGGCCAGCCACCCTGCCAGGACGGCCGCGATCATGCCTTCCTGGCCGTGGCCGAGGACCTGCTCAAGAGCTACCGGGAAAAATCCCGGCTGCTGGCCGGCTACCTCTGTCCGCCCGACCGCCGCATCCAGGATTTCCTCGATGCCTATCTGGCCGACATCGGCGCCCCGGTGCCGCGTTTGCCCGACAATACGCTGAACCTGGACCGCAAAGGCATGGCGCGGGAATTGTCCCTGCCGACCAACAGCAATGTGTTCAGCAACGAATATGTCAGCAGCTACCGCATCCGCAACGGGGTGCTGCACAACCCGGCCAGCGACCGCCGTACCACCAAGGGATCGTTCCACGTCGTCGAAGGCGGCCTGCCCATCCCGGGCGACAAGAAGGCCGTGCCCAAGGTGGTGTTTGCCCGATTGCTGCAGGAGGCGCTGAATCCGCCCGAAGGTCTGCTCTCCATCCCGTTTACCCAGGGCCAGCCGCAGGAGGCGCGGATGTTCGCCTCGCTCCTGCTCAGGCCGGTCGTGTGTCCCGAGATTCCCGGCAAGGAAGCGGAAAAATCCATGGAAATCAGGTTTTTTGGGCCGGGTTCCCTGGTCAGCAACCTGGACTTCGTCGAAAGCATATTCGGCAATGCCGGCAACCCTTTCCTGACTTCGCACGATGCCGGCCTGGACGCGGAGCATTGGACCGGCCACACCGGCTGCGTGCTCCTGGCTCCGCACCTGAACCGCTTCACCAAGAAGGCCTTGGGCCTGCCTCATATCGATGCGGCCAGCGAGCGCCAGCGCCGCGAAGGCATGTGCTGGCAGAACGAGAACGAGCTCTACAACGAGGGCGCGGCCTTCAAGGTGACCGCACGCGACGCCAGCGGCGTGATCGTGACCATCATCGCCGACAACTACTACGGCTACTGCAAGAAAGAGGTTAAGACCCAGATCAGCTTCGCCGCCAACCTGTTCGGCTTGGCCGAGGAGGAGCACGCCGGCGGCGCCTTGGCCTTCCCGCGCCGCAATCATGGCGAGGAATACGGCGTGGACAGCGGCACCCGCCCGCCCGGCTATTATTTCGCCGAAATGGTGGCCGGCTACGGCGACCTGATGGACGTCCAGCCCGAGGGCTATGCGATCGACAAGCGCTTTCCGGACGTGATCTATGTGCCCCAGGCGGTGCGCATGGACCTGCCCAGCCAGACCATCTCCTGGGACAAGGACGGCGTCACGCAAAGCATCAAGCTCAAACCGGGCAAGATCTACGTCCAGCCCAACGGCTACAAGATCGAGATGCTGAAGCATCCCGGTGCGCCGTCCTGGCGCCTGGTCGGTACCGATCCCGAGGGAACTTTCTGTCATAAGCCATGCACCGTCTCCGGCGGCGGAAAATCTGAGATTTCCAAATCGCTGAACGATGCCGTGATCTACGGCCCCTTGTTCGTGCATGACCTGGAAAAGGACTTGGACCAGGTCCGGGCTATCTTCGAGCGTGACTATACCGACCGTTTCCTGCTGGGCTTCGAGCACGAGGACCGGGACGCCACACGCAAGCCGCTGAATCCAGAGCGCAGCCTGGGCTCGATGATCAAGCTGCTCACGCCCTCGCCCTCCTACACCGAGGCCTATAACGCCTGGCTGGACGGCATTCCCAACCGCATCCTGGCCCTGGCCTTCGTCATCAAGCGTATGTACCGCCCGGAATGGGGCGACGACTGGCGCAAACAACTGTCGGTCGACTTCATCAACGGCCAGCCCGGCCACGAGCTCAAGCTGGGCGAGCGCAAGCTGGTCGGTTCCTACCTGCGGGTCGGCTTCGAGGAAAACGGCGCCTGGCGGGTGTTCAAGCTGCGCCAGGACTTCATCGCCGCCGCCAAGATCCAGATGGAGGACGACATCTCCGCCAGCGTCGTGGTACCGGCCGAGCAGTTGGGCAACCTGTCGCCCAAGAGCAGCGATCCGTCGGTCAAGCTGGTGAAGAACTGCGAGGAGCGCCTGTTCCAGCGTCCCGACGAGGCTATCCATCGCGGCTATGACAAGCAGGCCGAGGCCGACATGGCGCGCCAGGACAACTTCCTGGCCAATTTCGAGCCGCTCGGCAACGGCCCTCTGACCGAGATCGTCGAGGACGTGGTCGGCTTCAGCGAATACACCGAACCGATGCGCACCATGCTCAAGGCCGTCTACGACGAAGGCCATGGCTACGTGGTGTCGTCGGCTCATCCCCGCCTGGTGGATGGCAAGCCGAGCAAGAATCCGCGCTATCTCCAGTTGCGTCCCGATCTGGCCGATCCCGTCCGCCGCCACGTGGCGGAGGTCGGTACCCGGTTCAGCCGCAAGGTGCCGCTCGGCGAGGCACTGTGCGAACCCGTCAATGCGGTCCTGGTCGGCCGCCGCAACAATCCGCCCGAGCCCGGCATCCGGCCTTTGGCGGTATACGGCCCGATCCATTATCAGGAACTGCCCGAGCTGTTCATGGATTTCATCTGCAGCCTGACCGGCAAGTCGCCCTCCACGACCGGAGCCGGCTCCGAGGGGGCGCTGACCAAGGGGCCGTTCAATGCCCTGCGGCCGACCATCGATTTGAACAATGCCTTGGTGTCGTTCATCCTGACCGGCTACGCCGGCTATTCCACAGCCGCCGGCTGGATCGGCCCGAAATTCCGGGTCGACCATGACATCAGTCTGCTGGTGCCGGAGATCTGGTCCCGCCTGACGGCACGCGAGCGCGATCCGGCCTGGCTGATCGAGACCGGCTGCCTGGAGCCGCTGCATGACTTCGAATACGAAGGCCGAACCGTCCTGGCCAGCCGCCTGGGCTACCGGATCACAGATCGTTTCGTGCACGGCTTCATGGGCAAGATCTTCGATACGCCCAACGCCGTCCTGCCCGACCACATCCTGCGCCCGGAAAAGCAGGACCTGGCGGTGTTCGTCGACGGCATCGACAATATCGTCGAGGCCCAACAGCGGGTGGCCCAGCGCTATTTCGAGGACGGCAGCATCGAAGATGCCTGCCCGCCCCTGAAAGCCCTGCTGCACATCATGGCCTATGGCCAGTACGAAGGTAAGGATGCACACCATCCGGAAATCCGCGCCCTGTTCGCGCGCGATGTCCTGCTCGCCTCCGACTGGTACCGGGAACGTTTGCAGGCCAAGCAAGTCGTAGATGTGCGCTTATGGGAGCGCCATGTGGCCTATCTGGAGGCTTATGCGGCGCGTCCCAGCCATCAGGACCTGGTCGCGCGTTTCGATATATCGGGACGCCTGGAGCGAGCCAGGGCAAGGTTGGATGAAGTCCGTTCAGCCGCCTATTTACAATCGCTACGCGGTACTCTGGGGGCTGATCCGTCGGGGATGCGATCAGCAGTACCTGACCATGCATAGTGCATGGTTATAATTGATGCCAATCGTTGAATTAACCCAAGAAGGAAAAGAAAAGTGGGCTTCCTTGCCGGAAAAAAAATACTCATCACAGGATTGATCAGCAACCGTTCCATTGCCTATGGCGTTGCCCAGGCCTGCAAACGGGAAGGTGCGGAACTGGCTTTCAGCTATCAAGGCGACCGGGTCAAGGAACGGGTCATGGAATTCGCCGAAAAGGATTTCGGCTCCAAACTGTGTTTCGACTGCGACGTGTCGAGCGACGAACAGATCGAAAAGCTATTCAAGGACCTCGGCGAACATTGGGACGGCCTGGACGGCATCGTTCATTCCATCGCCTTCGTGCCCAAACAGGCGCTGGCCGGGGACTACCTGGAGAACATCAACCGGGAATATTTCCGTATCGCTCACGATATTTCCAGCTATTCCTTCACCGCTCTGGCCAAGGCGGCGCTGCCCATGATGGAAGGCCGTGACGCTTCCTTGCTGACCATGACCTATCTCGGCGCCGTGCGCTCGGTGCCCCACTACAACGTCATGGGTCTGGCCAAGGCCAGCCTGGAGTCTAGCGTCTACTACCTGGCCGCCGCGCTCGGCCCCAAGGGTATCCGGGTCAACGGCCTGTCCGCCGGCCCGATCAAGACCCTGGCCGCCAGCGGCATCGCCGACTTCAACAAGCTGCTGGCCTGGGGCGAGAAGCATTCGCCGCTGCGCCGCAACGTCAGCATCGAGGAGGTCGGCAACGTCGCCGCCTTCCTGCTCTCCAACCTGTCTTCCGGCATGACCGGCGAGATTACCTACGTCGATTCCGGCTTCAACAGCACGGCCGGCCTGGCGGTCGATCCGGAATAACCGCCGTCAGAAGTGCTCCGCCCACCACAGGCGGAGCCGCATGCCCCATTCGCTGGTATAGCCGATCGATGCGGAACGGATGGCTCCTTGCCGGTCGATCACGATGAGGGCGGGCACACCCTTCAAGCCGTAAGCGGCTGCGATCCTGCCGTCCGTATCCACCAATGCCGGCCAGGCCAAGCCTTTCTTGCTCAGGTAGCTCGCGACCTGAGCCGCCGAGCCGGAACTCATGGCCACGGTCATCACCGGCCAATCCTTGCTCAGGGCGCTGACGCTGCCCTCCTCCGTCTTGCAGATGGGGCACCAGTCGGCCCAGAAATGTAGTGCCACGGCGTGGCCGGCATGGGCTTTCCGCCAGGCATCCAATTCGAAGGGGCGGCCGTCGGCCAGGGTGCCGACGATCCCGGGCGCGGCGCCATGCGGGACATCGCGCTGCTGCCAAGCCTGGACGGCGAAAAAGATGGCGGCAAATACGGCCGCCTCGATCAACCAGCGTTTGATCCGGCTGGCTCGCCGGCGCGATGGTTCAGGTGTGTTCACGGAAGGGGTTTCCTGCGGAAAACATACACTGCGGATCCCAGTTCGGGGGGGAGTACCAGGCGGCTCAAGGACGGGTCTTCGGCAAAATCGAAGTCGTTCTGGCCTTCGTATTCAGACCAATTGCCACTGGCGGTCCGCTGCCGACTGACGATGACGATATAGGTCGACACGCTCCGGGTGCGGAACACCTGGCGTTCGAAGTCGTTGCCGGCGGGCGGCCAGGAGCAGACGACCACCTCGGGCGAGAAATGTTCGAGCGCCGATTTGGCGTCCATCCTGAGGACGCTGTCCGGGTAACGGACGTCGTGCTGCCAGCTATGGTCGTCAGTCGCCCGGATGTCGGCGCCTGCCTCCCGCAGGAAGCGGGTCAGGGTGCCGTCGCCGGCTGCTATCTCGAGACAGCGGTGTTTGCCGATCTCGTCGGCCAGACGGGAGATCAGTGCCGAAGAATAGAAGCAATAGATACCGCGTTGTTTGACCAGCGGCATCAGAAAGCGTTTCTGCCAGACTAGCGGCCAAAGCAACCTGAACCAGAAGATGGATACCGGCTTGCGCTCGAAATCTCTTTTGAAAAGAATCCGCTGCGCGACGAATCCGTTTAAAAGGTTGAACTTGATCTTGCCGTCATTCGTCTTGCCCGCAGCAAGCGCCAGGCTGCGGCGCTCGACCTCCAGCAAAGCCATGCGGCGCCGGATTTCAGCCCGGACCAGACGGCTAGGATCCGATTTCCGAAAGCCGGGGCCGGGCATCTTGACCGGTTGCAGCAGACGATGCAGCCTGCCCTGGTCCTGTCCTGCCACTGCGGCGGCGATCTCATTCCGTACGGTATCCCACTCCTCCGGGAAGGTTTCGCACAACGCCGCCAGCGATGGCCGAGTCGTCAGCCAGGCCAGGATTTCAGCGGGAGACGCATCGCGCTGCATGCGGCTACGCCGTCAACGGTTCGAAGTCACTCCCATTCGATCGTGCCCGGCGGCTTGCCGGTGATGTCGTATGTGACCCGGTTGATGCCGCGGATCTCGTTGATGATGCGGTTGGAGACCTTGGCCAAAAGCGAATAGGGCAGTTCGGCCCAGTGTGCGGTCATGAAGTCCTGGGTCTGGACGGCACGCAGGGCGACCACGTAATCGTAGGTGCGGCCGTCGCCCATGACGCCTACGGCCTTGACCGGCAGGAAGACGGCGAATGCCTGAGAAGTCTTTTCATACCAACCACTTGCGCGCAGTTCTTCAATGAAAATGTGATCCGCATGACGGAGCAGATCGGCGTATTCGCGCTTCACCTCGCCCAAGATGCGCACGCCCAGTCCGGGACCCGGGAACGGATGACGGTAGACCATCTCGTGCGGCAGGCCGAGGGCGATGCCCAGTTCGCGTACTTCGTCCTTGAACAGTTCGCGCAGCGGTTCCAGCAATTTGAGGTGCATGTCCTCGGGCAGGCCGCCGACGTTGTGGTGGCTCTTGATGGCGTGGGCCTTCTTGGTCTTGGCACCGGCCGACTCGATGACGTCCGGATAGATGGTGCCCTGGGCCAGCCATTTGGCACTCTTCAGCTTGGCCGATTCTTCCTGGAACACGGCAACGAACTCGCCGCCGATGATCTTGCGCTTCTTTTCCGGATCACTGACGCCGGCCAGCTTGGCCATGAAGCGCTCGCTGGCGTCGACATGGATGACCTTGACGCCCAGGTTGCGGGCGAACATGTCCATGACCATCTGCCCCTCGTTCAGGCGCAACAGGCCGGTATCGACGAATACGCAGGTCAGCTGAGTGCCGATGGCGCGATGCAGCAGCGCCGCCACGACCGAGGAATCGACGCCGCCGGACAGGCCGAGGATGACCTCGTCGCTGCCGACCTGGGCTTGGACCTTGGCGATCGCCTCATCGATGTAATTCGGCATGTTCCAGTCCTGGCCGCAACCGCAGATGTCATGCACGAAGCGGCCGATGATGGCCTTGCCTTGGATCGTGTGGGTGACCTCCGGATGGAACTGCACGGCATAGAAATTGCGCGTCTCGTCGAACATGCCGGCGATCGGCGTCGATGCGTTCTCGCACATCACCTTGAAACCGGGCGGCAGACTCTCGACCTGGTCGCCATGACTCATCCAGACGTCCAGCCAGCATTTGCCGTCCGGATCGGCGCGGTCCTGGATGCCGGCCAGCAGTCGCGAATGGCCGTGGGCGCGGACTTCGGCATAGCCGTATTCATGATGGCTGCCGTTGATCACCTTGCCGCCCAGTTGCGCGGCCATGGTCTGCATGCCGTAGCAGATGCCCAGCACCGGCACGCCAAGTTCGAACACCACCTGCGGTGCGCGCGGGGTTTCCTCCTCGGTGACCGAGGCGGGTCCGCCGGACAGGACGATGCCGGCCGGAGCGAAATCGCGGATGAACTGTTCGCTGACGTCGAACGGGTGCAGCTCGCAATAGACGTTGTGCTCGCGCACGCGGCGGGCGATCAGTTGGGTGAACTGGGAACCGAAGTCGAGGATGAGGATTTTCTGGTGCATTTTGTCGGCTCAAATAAAAAAGGAGGGCGGCGCCCTCCTCTTCCGGTTTGTCGGTCAGACGTGGTAGTTCGGGGCTTCCTTGGTGATCTGCACGTCGTGGACGTGAGACTCCTTGATGCCGGCGTTGGAGATTTCGACGAACTGGGCTGTCTTCTGGAAGGTCGCGATGTCCTTGGCGCCTAGGTAGCCCATGGAGGAACGCAGGCCGCCCATCAACTGGTGCAGCACGCCGAGCACCGACCCCTTGTAGGGCACGCGGCCTTCGATGCCTTCCGGCACCAGCTTGTCGGCGTTGGCTTCGTTGTCCTGGAAGTAGCGATCCTTGGAGCCTTTCTGCATGGCGCCCAGCGAACCCATGCCGCGGTAGGACTTGTAGGAGCGACCCTGGAACAGTTCGATCTCGCCCGGGGCTTCTTCGGTACCGGCCAGCAGGCCGCCCAGCATGACGCAATTGCCGCCGGCCGCGATGGCCTTGGCGATGTCGCCGGAGTAGCGGATACCGCCGTCGGCGATGCAAGGAATCCCCTGTTTGGCCAGCGCGTCGGCTACGTTGGCTACGGCGGAAACCTGCGGCACGCCGACACCGGCGACGATGCGGGTGGTGCAGATGGAGCCGGGGCCGATGCCGACCTTGACGCAGTCGGCACCGTGGTCGACCAGGGCCAGTGCTGCCTCGGGCGTGGCGATATTGCCGCCGATGACCTGGATGTGCGGGTAATGGATCTTGGTCCACTTGACGCGGTCGAGCACGCCGCGGGAATGACCATGCGCGGTATCGACCACGATCACATCGACGCCGGCTTCGGCCAGGGCGGCAATGCGTTCCTCATTCTCGGGGCCGACCCCGACCGCGGCGCCGACCAAAAGGCGACCATGATCGTCCTTGCAGGCCAGCGGGTGTTCGCTCGACTTGCTGATGTCCTTGACGGTGATCAGGCCCTTCAGCACGCTGTCGTCGTCGATCACGACCAGACGTTCCAGGCGATGCTTGTGCAGCAGGGCAAAGATTTCTTCCTTGGAAACGCCCTCCTTCACCGTCACCAGTTTCTTGCGCGGCGTCATGATGGCGCGGGCGGGCTGGTCCAGGTTGGTTTCGAAGCGCAGGTCGCGGTTGGTGATGATGCCGACCACCTTGCCGGCCTTGTCCACCACCGGCAGGCCGGAAATGCGGTAACGGCGGGTGATTTCCAGCACGTCGCGCACGCTCATGTTCGGGCTGACGGTGATCGGGTCCTTGACCACGCCGGACTCATGCCGTTTGACCTTGGCCACCTCGATCGCCTGCTGTTCGGCGGTCAGGTTCTTGTGGATGATGCCGAGACCGCCTTCCTGGGCCAGTGTGATCGCCATGGGCGCTTCGGTGACCGTATCCATCGCGGCGGACAATACCGGCAGATTCAGTTCGATTTTCTTGGTCAGGCGGGTTTTCAGGCTGACATCGCGGGGCAGGATGTCGGATTGGGCGGGGACGAGCAGGACGTCGTCGAAGGTTAGGGCTTTCTGGAGGATGCGCATAACGGTGACCTTGCACGCAAAACGGCATTATACCGGCTCCCTTCGTCTCATGGGAGGGGCATCTTGGCCCCGGTCGGCCAATACTTAATTTCCCAAAAGGATTGACGGTTTCGATCTCAACAATTAACTTCCAGGCTTGCTTGAGTGCAATTCCGGTTCCGAAAGAGAGGAGATAAAGATGAAACTTCAACCCGCTTCCCTGGCTATTGCTTCGCTGCTGGCCCTGTTCGCTGCCGGTTGCAGCACCGCCCCCAGCCAGGAGGCTGCCGCCCCGGCCAATCCGGTGCTGAGCGCAGAAGCCAAGGCTGCCATGGCCGAGGCGGATGCCGCTGTGAAGACGGCCAAGGCCAACTTCACGCTGTGGATCCCGACCGAAACGGCTTACAAGAAGGCTGAAGCTGCGGCCAAAGTCGGCGATAGCGCTACCGTACTGAAGGAAACCGCGGTCGTTCTGGATTTGAACAAGATCGCCACTGCCCAGGCCAGCGATCCCTCCACCGAACCGAAGTAACCCCTGCGGGCGGCATTGCGCCGCCCGGCCCCCGGCTCTCAGCCGGCCGCATCTCCCCCACCCTTTTTCATCACCTTGCCTTCTGCGGCACGCTGTTTTCTCACTTCCTTCGGGTCGGCGATCAGCGGGCGGTAGATTTCCACACGGTCGTGATCCCGCAGTACCGCATCCGGCTTGGCCAGCTTGTTCCAGACTCCCAGCTTGTTCTTACCCAGATCGATTTCGGGAAACTCCTGCAACAGGCCGGAATGCTCGATCGCCGTCTGCACCGTGCAGCCTTCCTCGAGCGCGAGCCGGACGACCTTCTGGCGATTCTTCTGAGCGTATACCACTTCGACGTTAATCATCGTTCACCGTAGACCTTCTCTGCCCGTTGGACGAAGGCATCCACCAGGCTGTTGGCAATATGGCCGAAAACCGGCCCCAGAACCGTTTCCAGCAGATTACTGGAAAAATCGTACTGCAGCATGAACTCGATCTTGCACGCACTATCCCCCAATGGCCTGAAATGCCAGTAGCCCTCCAGACTCTTGAACGGCCCGCTTTTCAAGCGCAGTTCCATTTCCTCGGGGAAGCGCTTGGTGTTGATGGTGGAGAAATGCTGGCGGATCTGCATGTAGCCGATGTGGATGGTCGCATCGGTCGTCGCCTCGTCGCGAAAATGCAATTCGCTGCCGGCGCACCAGGGCAGAAACTTGGGATAATCCTCCACGCCATCGACCAATTTAAACATTTCCGTCGGGGTATAAGGGACCAGGACGGACTTCACGACTTGTGACATATGAACGAACAGGCGAGGCATTGATGACGGGCCTGTTAAAATACACGAAAACCACTGTCTCCCTCACCTTTACATGAGCATCATCGACAATCGCAAAGCCTTCCACGATTACTTCATCGAGGAAAAATACGAGGCGGGACTGGTCCTCGAGGGCTGGGAGGTGAAGGCCATCCGAGCCGGCCGTGTGCAACTCAAGGAAGCCTACGTGGTCCTCCGTAACGGCGCGGTCTGGTTGATCGGCTGTCATATCAGCCCCCTGACGGCGGCTTCGACCCACATCACCCCGGACCCGACCCGGTCCCGGAAGTTGTTGTTGCACGCGGAGGAGATCAAGAAGCTGATCGGCAAGGTGGAGCGAGCCGGTTACACGCTGATCCCCCTGGACATGCACTACACCAAGGGCCGGGTCAAACTGGAGGTCGGCCTGGGCAAGGGCAAGAAGCAGTTCGACAAGCGTGAGACCGAAAAGCAGCGCGACTGGCAGCGCGAAAAGGCTCGCCTGATGCGTCACGAGGCATGATGCCGTGCGATGACGACAAGCCGGCGAAAGGGCGTCCCGGCATCGTCGGTCTCGATCAACTGGATCAGTTCGACGAGGTGATCGACGCCCGTTCGCCCGGCGAGTATGCGGAAGACCACATCGTCGGCGCCATCAATCTACCGGTCCTCGACGACGAGGAACGCGCCCGGGTCGGCACGATCTACAAGCAGGTCTCGCCGTTCGAAGCCAAACGGCTCGGCGCCGCACTGGTATCCCGCAACATCGCCCGGCACCTGGAAGGCTGGCTGGCCGACAAACCTAAGAAGTACCGGCCGCTGGTCTATTGCTGGCGCGGCGGTTCCCGCAGCGGGGCCATGACCCATGTCCTGCGTTCCATCGGCTGGCAGGCCGCCCAGTTGGATGGGGGATACAAGGATTATCGCCGCGCGGTCATCGCCGAGTTGGAGAACTGGCCGGAACGGTTCCGTTTTACCGTTGTCTGCGGCCCGACCGGAGTCGGCAAAAGCCGCTATCTGCGCGCCTTGGACGAACTGGGCGGCCAGGTTCTGGACCTGGAAAAGCTGGCTGCCCACATGGGGTCGGTGCTGGGGGCCTATCCGACCGAGGCGCAACCGAGCCAGAAGCAGTTCGAAAGCCGGATATGGTCGGTCATGCGCCGGTTCGATCCGGCCCGGCCAGTGTTCGTGGAATCTGAAAGCCGGAAGATCGGCAAGCTGCATACCCCCGACCATTTATTGCTGCGCATGCGCGAGGCCGATTGCCTCAGCCTGGAGGCGGACATCCCGGTCCGAGTCAGTCTGCTCAAGGAGGAATACGCCCATTTCCTGAGCGATCCCGAGCGCCTCAACCGGGAACTGGATCGCCTGATCGGCCTCCGCGGCAGGGAAACCGTCGAACTCTGGAAGAGGCAGGTGGCCGCCGGCCGGTGGGACGAACTTGTTGCCGAGCTTCTGACAAACCATTACGACCCGGCCTATCACCGATCCTTGTCGCACAACTTTCCCCAGGCGAGCCGAGGCCCCCGGTTCGTGTTGCAGTCCGCCGCCCCGGATGCCATAAGCAGCCTGGCAAGGCAGGTCCTTGACGCCCCCTAGGCCACTGCTAAGTTGAAATTGTGGCGGAGAGATGACGACCGTCACTCCCCACCGGTTTCAACCACTTGCCTGAAAGGATAGCGATGTCCATTACCTGGATCATGGTGGCGAATGCCAGCCAAGCCAAACTGTTCAGAAATGACGGTCCGAAAAAAGGCCTGCAACTCGTCAAGGAACTCATCCATCCGGAAAGCCGCGAAAAGGCGGCTGAATTGGTCAGCGACCGGATCGGCAACTACGCCGGTTCAGGAAGCTATGCCCAGCCGACTCCACCCAAGGAGGTCGAGGCCGAGCGGTTTGCTTCGGAAATCGCCCAGGAACTGGAGCACGGGCGGGTCAACAACGCTTATGAAAAGCTGATTCTGGTGACCTCTTCCCATTTCATGGGCTTGTTGAATGGCCGCTTGAGCCAGCAGGTGCGCAACAAGATCAGCGAAAGCATCAACAAGGACTACACCGGGCTGACGCTGAAGGAACTTGCTGGGCATCTGGAGGGGTTCGTCTATCTATGACAGCGCGAATCGCTCCACCAGCCGATAGGCGGAACCTTCGGCAGAGAGCACCGATTCGACGAGTACGAAGTTGTCGGCCGACCATTCGATCGGCGCAAAATCGCCCCACTCGGGCGAGACAGGAACCCGGCCTTCGGCCGGGTTCTTTTTTGGGCAGTCCGCCTTGCGGATCAGGGTAATGTGCGGCGTGTAGGGGCGGCGGTCGTAGGGGACTCCCAACCCATCCAGGACCTTTTCCAATTCAGCGACCAGTTCGAACAAGGTTTGCGGCGGTTGCTGCGGGGCAAGGAAGCCGATCCGGTTGTGCGACCAGCACTGTGCCTGGTCGAACACGACCTCGAAGCGAGGTGCCGCGACCGAATACAGCGCATTTTTCAGTTCCGTCAGGCGATCAGCGGCCAAAGGGCCGATGAACACCAGCGTCAGATGGATGGTATCGGTGCGGCTCATCTTGCCGGACAGGGTCTTGTGCAGTTTGCGGCCCTCGGCGGCGAGCCGGCTGCGCACTGTGTCGTCCGGCCACAAGGCCAGGAATACGCGGGCCGGTTTCAGGCCTTCGCGATCAGGCATACCGCTTCGGCCGCGATGCCTTCGCCCCGGCCGGCGAAGCCCAGCCGCTCGGTGGTCGTGGCCTTGACGTTGACCGCCTCGGCGGACGTTTCCAGGTCGGCGGCGATGTTGGCCCGCATGGCCGCGATATGGGGCGCCATCTTCGGCGCCTGGGCGATGATCGTGGCATCGACATTGCCGATCTGCCAGCCCCGCTCTTTCAGCAGGCCCTGGACGTGGCGCAGCAGCTCCCGGCTGTCGATGCCCTTGTAGCGCGAATCGCTGTCCGGGAAGTGGCGGCCGATGTCGCCCAGGCCGGCGGCGCCGAGCAAGGCGTCGCAGATGGCGTGGAGCAGCACGTCGGCGTCGGAGTGGCCGAGCAGGCCGCGTTCATGGGCAATCTCGACGCCGCCGATGATGAGTTTTCTATTTTCGGCGAAGGCATGTACGTCGAAACCGTGGCCGATGCGGATATCCATTCGATTACCTCGAAAAATGCAATGTCATGTGTCTGTGCGGTATGCCCGCCTCGTCGAACTCCGGACCGGCCACGGCGAAACCGAACCGTGCATAGAAGCCGAGCGCATGGCTTTGGGCATGCAGTTCGACACTGGGCAGGCCGGCTTGCCGGGCCGCCGCCAGCGCCGCGGCCAGCAGGTGGGAGCCGATGCCTTGCCCGCGCCAGCCTTCAAGCACTGCCATCCGGCCGATGCGGCCCGCGGGCGTCAGGCGGACGATCGCCACCGATTCGTCGCCATGCTGGGCCAAGAACCATGTGCAGGCCGCGTCGATCTCTTCCCATTCCAGCTCTTCCGGCACGGACTGCTCGTCAATGAACACCGTCCGGCGGATCGCGGCGATCGCCGGGGCATCCGCCAGCCAGTCTGCGGGGCGGATATTTACAGCGGGCGGTAGAGGTTTGAGGCGGCTGAACACGGTTAGAATAGCAGCTTGTTACATAACGACGAGTTTGCCATGAAACTCTACGGCATTCCCAACTGCAGTACCGTGAAAAAGGCACGTACCTGGCTCGAGGAAAACGGCCAAGCCTACGAATTCCACGACTTCAAGAAACAAGGCGTGCCCGAGGCGATGTTGGAATCCCTCATGCAAAGCCGCGGCTGGGAGCCGCTCGTCAACCGCAACGGCCCCACCTGGCGCAAGTTGCCGGACGAGCGCAAGGCCCAGGTCGCGGACATCGACTCCGCCCTGGCCGTGATGCGGGAGAATTCCAGCGTCATCAAGCGCCCCATCCTGGAACGCGACGGCCGCTATCTGATCGGCTTCAAGGAACCCGAATACGTGGAGTTCTTCGCCAAATGAGCCAGAGCTCCGTCATCGCCTACGCCGAGGCGCTCGTCGGCCGCAATTCCATCACGCCGGAGGATGCCGGCTGCCAGGATTGGCTGGCGGAAAAGCTCGTCCCGCTCGGCTTCCACATCGAGCGGCTCAACAGCGACGGGGTCAGCAACCTGTGGGCCCGACGCGGCGCGGCGGCGCCGCTGGTCTGCTTCGCTGGACATACCGACGTGGTGCCGACCGGTCCGCTTGAGCGCTGGACCAACAATCCATTCACCCCGACCCAGCGCGACGGCCGGCTATACGGCCGCGGCACGGCCGACATGAAGGGCTCGGTGGCCGCCTTCCTGGCGGCGGTCGAGGATTTCGTCGCCCGTCATCCGGACCATCCCGGCAGCATCGCCTGGCTGATCACCTCGGACGAGGAAGGCCCGGCCGTGGAGGGTACCGTCCGGGTGGTCGAACGTCTCGCCATGCGCAAGGAGCGGCTCGACTACTGCATCGTCGGCGAACCGACCTGCGCCAAGGCGTTCGGCGACACCATGAAGAACGGCCGGCGCGGCTCGCTGCACGGCCGCCTGACGGTGAGGGGCGTGCAAGGCCACATCGCCTATCCGCAGAAGTGCAAGAATCCCATCCACCTGGCGGCGCCGGCCATCGCCGAGCTGGCCGGCACGGTATGGGACGAAGGCAACGAATACTTTCCGCCGACGACCTGGCAGATATCCAACATCCACGGCGGCACCGGCGCGACCAACGTGGTGCCGGGCCATGTCGACATCGTCTTCAATTTCCGCTTTTCCACGGCCAGCACGGTCGAAAGCCTGCAGAAACACGTGCACGCGATCCTCGACCGGCACGGCCTGGAATACGACATCGACTGGGAGGTTGGCGCCAAGCCCTTCCTGACGCCGCGCGGCAAGCTGGTCGACGCCCTGTCGGCCGCCATCCGCGAGGCAACCGGAGTCGAGGCCGAGCTGTCCACTACCGGCGGCACTTCCGACGGCCGCTTCATCGCCGACATCTGCAACGAGGTGGTTGAATTCGGCCCGATCAACCGCAGCATCCACCAGATCGACGAAAGCGTCGGCCTGGACGAATTGAAGCAACTGGCCGACATCTACCGGCGCACCCTGGAGAATTTGCTCGATGTTTGATTCCGCCCTGCGCGAGCTGTCCACCGTACGGGACTGGCTGCGTTTCGCCGTGTCCCGCTTCCACGAAGCCGGCCTGGCCTACGGCCACGGCAGCCTCAATGCCTACGACGAGGCCGCCTACCTGATCCTGCACACCCTGCACCTGCCGCTGGACCAGTTGGAGCCCTTCCTGGACGCCCGCTTGCTGCCCGCCGAGAATCGCCGTCTGGCTGACGTCCTGCGCCGCCGCGTGGAACAGCGAATACCGGCCGCCTATCTCACTGGCGAAGCCTGGCTACAGGGCTACCGGTTCAAGATCGACGAGCGGGTGATCGTGCCCCGCTCCTTCCTGGCGCCGCTGATCCTGGAACAGTTCGATCCCTGGCTGGAAACACCCGAGCAGGTCGGCTCCGCGCTCGACCTGTGCACCGGCTCCGGCTGTCTGGCGATCCTGACCGCACTGGCCTTCCCCGACGCCGAGGTCGATGCCGTCGACCTGTCGCCGGAGGCCTTGGCGGTGGCGCAGGAAAACGTCGACGACTACGGCCTGAACGATCGCGTCCAATTGGTCCATTCCGACCTGTTCGCCGGCCTGGGTGGCAAGACCTACGACCTGATCGTGTCCAATCCGCCCTATGTCGACGCGCCCTCCATGGCCGCCTTGCCGCAGGAATACCGCCATGAACCGGAACTGGCATTGGCTTCCGGGGCCGATGGCCTGGATGCGGTCCGGGTCATCCTGCGCGAGGCCCCGAAGCATCTGAATCCGGGGGGCCTGCTGGCGGTCGAGATCGGCCACAACCGGGAGGCGCTGGAAGCGGCCTTCCCGCACATCGAATTCATCTGGCCGGAACTGGAAGGCGGCGAAGACACGCTGTTCCTGGTCCGGCGAGAGGATATATAACCAGGAATCAACTGCTCGGAGTACAAAAATGGATCAAATCGATATCTTTCTGTCGTCGCTGTCCACCTCGCTGGCCGAGGTCGTCGGCTTCCTGCCCAGGCTGCTGATCGCCATCGCAGTGCTCATCCTGGGCTGGATGCTGGCCAAGCTGGCCCGGACCGGCATCATGCGCCTACTGGTCCTGCTCAAGTTCGATCGGGCAACCGAAAAGTCCGGCCTGGAGACCTTCCTTAAACATGCCGAGATGGAGGTGTCGATCGCCGCCCTGCTCGGCAACCTGGCCTACTGGATGATCATCCTGCTGATGATCGTCACGGTGGCCAATTCGCTCGGACTGCAGATGGTGGCCGACCTGTTCAACAAGGTCGTGCTCTACATCCCCAACGTGATCGTCTCGATCCTGGTGCTGGTGTTCGGCACCATCCTGGCCCGCTTCATCAACCGCCTGGTCTTCGCCTGGCTCAGCAACGTCGAGTTCTCCGGCGCGCTGACCGTGTCGACCTTCTCCGAATACGCCATGATGGTCTTCGTCTTCTTCATGGCCATGGAGCAACTGCAGATCGCCAACGAACTGCTCACCGCCGCCTTCATCATCGCCTTCGGCGCGGTCGGCCTGGCCTTTGCTATCGCCTTCGGACTGGGCGCACGGGATTGGGCGGCCAAGGTCATCGCCGACCACCTCGAACAAAAGAAATGATTTTCGGGCGGCCGGCCCGATCTTGAACGCCATCCTGCCGCCCAGCGGGCGGCAGGCAGGCCGGCCCGCAAACCGGAGATCGCCTAATCCGACTTGTCGGTCCTGGCCATGCGCCGCCGGTAAGGGTGGGCGGCCTTCTTCTGGACTTCGATCTTGCGTCCGGTGGTCTTGGTTTTCGGCGTCTTGGGCACGTCCAGTTCGCACCACTTCAACACGTCGGCGACCTGATCGTCGGTCAGTTCCATCTGCATGCCGCGTTTCAGCTTGGGCGGCATGGCGATCGGGCCGAAGCGGACCCGGATCAGGCGGCTGACCGTCAGACCCAGGGCCTCGAACAGGCGACGGACTTCGCGGTTGCGGCCCTCCTTGATGACCAGCTGATACCACTGGTTGGCGCCTTCGCCGCCGGCGGCGAAGATGCTTTCGACATAGGCCGTGCCATCCTCCAGTTCGACCCCGCCGGTCAGGGTGTCCATCTGCTCCTGGGTCAGCTCGCCCAGTACCCGGACGGCGTATTCACGCTCGACCTCGTAGCGCGGATGGGACAGCCGGTTGGCCAGTTCGCCGTTGGTGGTGAAGATCAGCAGGCCCTCGGTATTGAAGTCCAGCCGGCCGACCGATATCCAGCGCTGGCCCTTCAGCCTGGGCAGCGCGGCGAATACCGACGGGCGGCCTTCCGGATCGTCTCGGGAAACGATCTCGCCCTCGGGCTTGTGATACAGCAGGACGCGCGGCAGCGACTTTTCCCAGGTCAGCCCGATCGGTCGGCCGTTCACCTTGACCGTGTCGCCCGGCGACACCCGGTCGCCGACCTTGGCGATCCGGCCATTGATGGTGACGGCGCCGGATTCGATCAGGGTTTCCATGTCGCGGCGCGAGCCGAGCCCGGCCCCTGCCAGCATCTTGTGCAGTTTCTCCGATTGGCTCGCGACGTCCGGATCGACCTTGAGCGGACGCCCGAGGAATGAAAATCTGGGCATGTTGTTGTTTTCCTAAATTTTTTGCGCTTATTCGCCCGCTTCGGGCAGCTCGGCGAACAGGGTTTCCTTGGCCATCTCGGGCAAGGCGGGCAGCTCGGACAGCGCCCTCAGGCCGAGGTCGCTCAGGAACTGCTTGGTGGTCGCAAACAGGGCCGGCCGCCCCGGTACCTCCTTGTGTCCCACCACCTCGATCCAGCCTCGATCCTCGAGCGTCTTGACGATCTGGCTGTTCACGGTCACGCCGCGGATCTCCTCGATATCGCCCCGGGTTACAGGTTGACGATAGGCGATGATCGACAAGGTTTCCAGTACGGCGCGGGAGTATTTGGGCGGTTTTTCCGGGTTGAGGCGGTCGACGTAGTGCTGGTAGTCGGGTTTGGTCTGGAAGCGCCAGCCATCGGCCACCAAGGTCAGTTCGACGCCCTTGCCCTGCCATTCCTGGCGCAGTTCCTCCAGGGCGATGCGCAGGAAATCGGCGTTCAGCTCGTCCTCGAACACGCGCTTCAGCTCGTTCAGCGTCAATGGTTCGCTGGTGCTGAGCAGCACCGTTTCGAGTACGGTCTTGGCGTCATCCAGGTTGTTGATCGGCGGCATGGGCTAGGCTGGCGTAGATGGGGGCGAAAGGCTCGGTCTGGGTGAGGTCGACCAGGCGTTCCCGGGTCAGTTCCAACAGGGCGAGGAAGGTTACCACCAATTCCGGCCGGCCGGCTTCGTGCGGGAACAATTCGGTGAACAGGGCGTGGCCGATCTCCTGAAGGGTCTTAAGGATGCGGCTCATGTGTTCGCGCACGGACAGTTCCTGGCGGCCGATCTTATGGTGGGTGTTCATCTTGGCCCGCTTCAGGATGTCGGCCCAGGCGGCCATCAGATCGTCGGTGCTGACCTGGGGCAGGCGCTTGACCGCCAGGCGGTCGAGATAGACCGTGACCATCTGGAAGTCACGGCCCAACAGTGGAACGCCATCGAGGTTCTGGGCCGCGCGCTTCATCTGCTCGTATTCCAGCAGGCGGCGCACCAGCTCGGCCCGCGGGTCGAGTTCTTCGCCCTCTTCCACCTTTTCCGGACGAGGCAGCAGCATGCGCGACTTGATCTCGATCAGGGTGGCGGCCATGACCAGATAGTCAGCCGCCAGTTCCAGCCGATGCTTGCGCATCAACTCGACGTATTCCACGTACTGGCGGGTCAGGTCCGCCATCGGGATGTCCAGGACATTGATGTTGTTGCGCCGGATCAGCCAGAGCAGCAGGTCGAGGGGGCCTTCGAAGGCGTCTAGGATGACCTCCAGCGCATCGGGCGGAATGTACAGGTCCTGGGGCAGATCGCTCCAGTCCTGGCCCAGCACCCTGGCAACCGGCGGGGCAACGTCGAGTTCCTGCTGTTCGGCTTCGATCATCGTGGGTGAGCGGTCATGCGAACACGATCCGGGCAACATCCTTGTAGTGTTTGACGAAATGCACGCTCAGGCCGGCCTTGACGTAGTCCGGCAGGCGGTCGAAGTCGGACTGGTTGGCGGCCGGCAGGATCAGTTCCGAAATGCCGACCCGCTTGGCCGCGATCACCTTCTCGCGGATGCCGCCGACCGGCAGCACCTGGCCGGTCAGGGTCAGTTCACCGGTCATGGCCAGCGGCCGGAGCAGCTTCTCGTTGCGGGCCAGGGAGAGCAGCGCGGAGGCCATGGTGATGCCGGCCGACGGCCCGTCCTTGGGCGTGGCGCCCTCTGGTACGTGCAAGTGGACGAAGGCGGCATCGAAGAACTTGGGGTCGCCCTTGAACTGCTTCAGGTGGCTGGAGATGTAGCTGTAGGCAATCTCGGCCGACTCGCGCATCACCTCGCCCAGCTTGCCGGTCAGCTTGAAGCCGCGGTTGAGGGTGTGGACCTTGGTCGCCTCGATGGTCAGGGTGGCGCCGCCCAGGGCGGTCCAGGCCAGGCCGGTGACCACGCCGATGCCGATTTGCGGTTTCTCGCGGATGTAAGCCGGCTGGTCGAGCATCTGTTCCAGGTCGGCGGCGGTGATGTGCACCTTTTCCGCTTCGTGGCGGACGATTTGCACCGCTGCCTTGCGGATCAGCTTGCCGAGATGCTGTTCCAGTTGGCGGACACCGGCCTCCATGGCGTAGCCCTCGATGATCTTGCGGATGGCGCCGTCGGTGATGTTGACCTGGCCGCGGGTCAGGCCGGCCTTCTTCAACTGCTTGGGCCAGAGATGGTGCTTGGCGATGGCCAGCTTTTCCTCGGTCAGGTAACCGGACAGGCGGATGATCTCCATCCGGTCGAGCAGTGGCGCCGGGATGGTGTCGAGCTGGTTGGCAGTGCAGATGAACAGGGTCTTGGACAGGTCGAAGCGGACGTCGAGGTAGTGGTCGAGGAATTCGTGGTTCTGTTCAGGATCGAGCACTTCGAGCAGTGCGCTGGCCGGGTCGCCCTGGTAGGAAGCGCCGATCTTGTCGACCTCGTCCAGCATGATGAGCGGGTTTTCCGACTCGACTTCCTTGATCGCCTGGATGAACTTGCCCGGCATGGCGCCGATGTAGGTGCGGCGGTGGCCCTTGATCTCGGCCTCGTCGCGCATGCCGCCGACCGAGAAGCGGTAGAACTTGCGGCCAAGGGCATTGGCCACGGAGCGGCCGATGGAGGTCTTGCCGACCCCGGGCGGGCCGACCAGCAGCAGGATGGAGCCGGAAATCTCGCCGCGCATGGTGCCCACGGCCAGGAACTCGATGATCCGTTCCTTGACGTCGTCCAGGCCGTCGTGGTCGTGGTCCAGTATCTTGCGCGCCCGCTCCAGGTTGAGCTTGTCCTTGGTGTGCTTGCCCCAGGGCAGGTTGGTCAGCCAGTCGAGATAGTTGCGGGTGACCGTGTATTCGGGCGAGCCATGCTCCAGCGCCGACAGCTTGCCCATCTCCTCGTCGATCTTCTTGGCGGCGTGGGGCGGCAGCGTGAGCTTCTTGATCCGTTCCGTGTACAGTTCGAGGTCGGCCGTCCGGTCGTCCTTGGCGATGCCTAGTTCCTTCTGGATGGCCTTGAGCTGTTCGCGCAGGAAGAACTCGCGCTGCTGCTCGGTCATCTTCTCCTCAACCCGCTCGCGGATCTGGGTCTGCAGCTTGGCGACTTCCAGTTCCTTCTTGATCAGCACCAGTACCTTTTCCATGCGCCGGCGCAGGTTGGAGGCCTCCAGCACTTCCTGCAGCTTTTCCTTCGGCGCCGTAGTCAGGCTTGCCGCGAAGTCGGCCAAAAGGTCCGGTTCGTTGGGTGAAAAGCGGTTGAGGAAGAACTTCAACTCCTCCGAGTAGAGTGGGTTGAGTGGCAGCAACTCCTTGATGGCGTTGATGATGGCCAAGGCATAGGCCTTGATCTCCTCGCTGTGGTTCTGCCGAGGCGAAGTCAGGTATTCGACCCGGGCGAAATAAGGCGGTTTGCCGGAAACCCACTCCACCACCTTGAAACGGGTGATGCCCTCGGCAATGAACTGGATCTTGCCGTCGGAATGCATCGGATGATGCACCCGGACCAGGGTCCCGACCGAATAGAAGTCCTCGGGCTGAGCATCGTCCGACTTTTCACCGTGGACCAATACCAGGCCGACCAGATGATGAGCCGTCTCGCCGATCTGCTTCACTGTCTCCATCCAGGGCCCCTGGTTCATGACCAGCGGTAGGGTCTGGGCCGGGAAAAACGGCTTCTCGGTCATGGGCAGCAGGTGAATGGTGGTCGGCAGGGTCTGGGCCGGCAGCCCGATCGCGGACTGCAAGGATTCATCCTCGGTCGTTTCGACGATCTCGCCTTCGATGGAGTTGTGGTTCTCGCTCATGGTCTACGCAGGTTGTTGCCGTCCAATGGTTTTGAGGCCGTGCCGGGGCTTTTCAAGGCCGGCGGCCGCGGATGTCGGCCAGCAGGCCGGCAGCGGCGTCTTCCACCATGTCGAGCACCAGATCGAATCCCTGTGCCCCGCCATAATACGGGTCCGGCACTTCCTTATCCTTGTAACGCGTACTGTAGGTCAGGAAAAGGGCCAGTTTGTGGCGATGTTCGTCCGGACAGCGGCGATGCAGGTTTTCCAGGTTCTCCATGTCCATGGCCAGGATGTAATCGAAGCGTTCGAAATCGCTCGCGTCGACCTGCCGGCCGATCAGGCCGGACAGGTCATAGCCGCGCCCGGCCGCCGCCTGCCGGGCGCGGGCATCGGGCGCCGAGCCGACGTGATAGGCGTGGGTGCCGGACGAATCGATTTCGATGTGATCGGCCATTCCGGCTTCCTGCACCGTCTTGCGGAAGACGCCTTCCGCGGTCGGGGAGCGGCAGATGTTGCCCATGCAGACAAAAAGAACCTTTGTTTTATCCATTAATTTCAATCTGATATATCAATAAATTGATGTCGATTGTCAACATCAGGAGACCGACCAGAGAGGGGGGCGGTTATCGATCCGAACCTGCATCGGTAATTTTACTCTGTGGCGCAGGCTGATCCCATAGTTCAAAGCGACGCCCTCCCCAACGGGGCAAGGCATGGCGATGGGGATGCGGGAAAAATGCCGGCGGATGTGTTCGGCCGGCAGTGGGGCCGTTAGGTGGCCGAGGGGTCGGCAGCCGATGGGGTGGTAGTCGTACCGGTCGCTGTGGTCGACGGATCCTGGGCCGGCACATAGCCGAATGCCATGCGCGAACTCTGCAGGTTGTGTTCCAACTGGGCCAGCAGCTTCTGGGCCGATGAGGTGTCGCCCGATTTCAATGCCTGATCGATGGATTGCACGTCGTTCTTCAGTGCCGAAGTGCTGGCGATCACGTGCTGGAGGCGCGCCTGTTGCACCGCGAGTGCATCCTGCCCCAGTTGACTGAAGGCTTGCTGGGCGGAGGTCAGGCTGCCGGATTGCAAGGCCTGCCCCAGTGAAGCCCAATCCGATTTCACGGCGGTCAGGGGATCCGCCGCCGCGCCGCCTTGCGCATTCGCCTGGGCCGACTGCGATTGCTGGATCGAGGCGTAGGCCTCTTGTGCGCCGGAAATGTCGTTGTTGGCCATGGCCTGGAACAGGGCGTTGAAATCCTGCTGGGCTTGGTTGGCGCTGGAAGTGTGCTTTGTGACCTGGCTCAGCGCGGTCTCGTTGACGATCTTCGATATGCTCATCATTGCTCCATTCATGATGCTTCCCCATCCGATAAGCCTCAGGGCGGCAATTTTTGCCGTCATGAGTCTCCGATAGCCGAGCTCGCGGCAAAAAATGCCTCAACGTGCTGGACAAACTACGCCTGCATGGGGAAAACGTCTTTTCCTGGAGATATGACCTGCAATATCCGTGCCTGCATCGAACGATCAAGCGGGATCGCTTTCGTCGACGCCGAACAGCAGTTTCTTGAGATTGTGGATTTCGTCCCGGATCTGTGCCGCCCGTTCGAATTCCAGATCCTTGGCGGCAGCCAGCATGTCCTTTTCCAGACGCTTGATTTCCTTGGTCAGCGTCTTTTCGTCCAGGGCGGCATAGTGGGCGCGCTCCTGGGCCACCTGCAGGGCGTGTTCCTCTTCCTCCAGGTTGTAGACGCCGTCGATGATGTCCTTGATCCGCTTCTGGACGCCCTTGGGCACGATGCCGTGCTCGGTGTTGTAGGCGGTCTGCTTCGTGCGCCGGCGCTCGGTTTCGTCGATGGCTCGGCGCATGGAATCGGTGATCCTGTCGGCATAGAGGATGGCGGTGCCGCTCAGGTGGCGGGCGGCCCGACCGATGGTCTGGATCAGGGAACGTTCGGAACGGAGGAAGCCCTCCTTGTCGGCATCCAGGATGGCGACCAGCGAAACCTCTGGAATATCAATACCTTCCCGCAACAGGTTGATGCCGACAAGCACATCGAACACGCCTAGGCGAAGGTCGCGGATGATCTCCACCCGCTCCACGGTATCGATGTCTGAGTGCAGATAGCGCACCTTGATGCCGTGGTCGGAGTAGTACTCGGTGAGCTGTTCGGCCATGCGCTTGGTCAGGGTGGTGACCAGGGTCCGCTCGTTCCTGGCTGCGCGCAGCGAGATTTCGCTCATCAGGTCGTCGACCTGGCTGCCGACCGGCCGGATGATGATCTCCGGGTCGACCAAGCCGGTCGGCCGGACAAGTTGCTCCACCACCTGTTCCTGATGCTTCTGCTCATAAGGTCCGGGTGTGGCGGAGACGAAGATCGTCTGGCGCATCATCCGTTCGAACTCGTCAAAACGCAGCGGCCTGTTGTCCAGCGCCGAAGGCAGCCGGAAGCCGTATTCGACCAGGTTTTCCTTGCGCGCCCGGTCGCCTTTGAACATGCCGCCGATCTGGGGCACTGTGTTGTGCGATTCGTCGAGGAACATCAGCGTGTCCTCGGGCAGGTAGTCGATCAGGGTTGGTGGCGGGTCGCCGGGCCGGCGGCCGGACAGATGGCGGGAATAGTTCTCGATGCCCTTGCAGAAGCCGAGTTGCTCCAGCATCTCGAGGTCGAAACGGGTCCGCTGGTCGATGCGCTGGGCCTCGACCAGCTTCTGATTGCCATAGAAGAATTCGAGTCGATCGCGCAATTCGGCCTTGATCGTCTCGATGGCACGCAAGGTGGTTTCGCGCGGCGTGACATAGTGGCTGGACGGAAACACGGTGAAACGGCCGACCTTGCCCTGGACCTGGCCGGTCAGCGGGTCGAACAGGGTGATCGACTCCAGTTCGTCGTCGAACAGCGAGATGCGCACCGCCGAATCAGCGTGCTCGGCCGGGAAGATGTCGATCACGTCGCCCTTGACCCGGAACACGCCGCGCTTGAACTCCATCTCGTTGCGCTGGTACTGCATGGTGGTCAGGCGCTTGATGATGTAGCGCTGCTCGATTTTTTCTCCCGCCTTCAGGTGCAGGATCATGTCGTGGTAGTCGGACGGATCGCCGATGCCGTAGATGGCCGACACCGTGCCGACGATCACGCAGTCGCGTCGCTCCAGGATGGCCTTGGTCGCCGACAACCGCATCTGCTCGATGTGCTCGTTGATGCTGGAGTCCTTCTCGATGAACAGGTCGCGCGACGGGACGTAGGCCTCGGGCTGGTAATAGTCGTAATAGGAAACGAAGTATTCGACCGAGTTCTCCGGGAAGAACTCGCGGAACTCGGAATAGAGCTGGGCCGCCAGGGTCTTGTTGGGCGCCATGACGAAGGCCGGCCGGCCGGTCCGAGCGATGACGTTGGCCATGGTATAGGTCTTGCCCGAACCCGTGACGCCGAGCAGGGTCTGGCATTTCATGCCCTTGTCCACGCCCTCCACCAGCTTGGCGATCGCAGCCGGCTGATCGCCGGACGGCTCGAAGGGTTGATTCAGCAGGTAGGGGCTGTTGGGAAAGGTGGTGGCCATCTCGGACTGGAACGGTTTTCGGTGATTCTAGCATTGCCAGCCGGCCGGTCCGCTGGCGACAATCGCGTTCGTTCGGGCGGCGCGCGCGGCCGATACGGCATACTTTTCCCCCACCACGAAGAGAGACAGACCACCATGGCGATGGACGTGATCGACTACGAAATCTTCGGCGACGACATGCAGTACGTCGAGATCGAACTGGACCCCGGCGAGGCCGCCGTGGGCGAGGCCGGCATGATGATGTTCATGCAGGACGGAATCGAGATGGAGACCGTGTTCGGCGACGGCTCGGCCGCGCAATCCGGCCTGATGGGCAAGCTGATGGGCGCCGGCCGGCGTCTGCTCAGCGGCGAGTCGCTGTTCACCACCATCTTCGCCAACCAGGGCATCGGCAAGCGCCGGGTCGCCTTTGCGGCCCCCTACCCCGGCAAGATCATCCCGGTCGACCTGGCGCAGATCGGCGGCACACTGATCTGCCAGAAGGACGCCTTCCTGTGCGCCGCCAAGGGCGTCAGCCTGGGCATGGCCTTCCAGCGCCGACTGGGCGCCGGCTTCTTCGGCGGTGAGGGCTTCATCCTGCAGAAACTGGAAGGCGACGGCCTGGTGTTCTTCCATGCCTGCGGCACGCTGGCCGAAAAGATGCTGGCGCCGGGCGAAGTGCTGCGCATCGACACCGGTTGCCTCGCCGCCATGCAGCCCTCGGTTGATTTCGACATCCAGTACGTCGGCAAGATCAAGACCGCGCTGTTCGCAGGCGAAGGGCTGTTCTTCGCGACGCTGAGAGGGCCCGGCAAGGTCTGGCTACAGTCGCTGCCCTTCTCGCGCCTGGCCAACCGGATTCTCGCCGCGGCACCCAGCGCCGGCGGCAGCGCCAAGGGCGAGGGGTCGCTGCTGGGTGGCTTCGGCGGGCTGCTGGACGGCGACAACGACTGACGGCGCCTCCTGGATCGGGGTGTTTCAGTGCTCTTCGGGCTTTGCGGCGGCGTTGACCGATCCCGTCCATAGGGCTTGGCTCTTGGTTTCATAGAACGGCCATATCCTGGCAAACGCAGCCGGCCCGCATCCAGGCGCTGAAACTATTGGGCATTGTGTCAGCAAACTGTAAAATTGCGCGCATCTGCTGGGTCAATAAACCGCGCCGCCCCGGCCGGCGAATCAACTGCTCAAGGCATGCCAATTGGAACTCTCGCAACGCGTCCGTAACATCAAGCCCTCCCCCACCCTCGCCATTTCCGCCCGCGCCGCTCAACTCAAGGCCGAAGGCAAGGACATCATCAACCTGGGCGTCGGCGAACCCGATTTCGACACCCCGCAGCACATCAAGGACGCGGCCATCGCCGCGATCAACAACGGCTTCACCAAATATACGGCGGTGGGCGGCACGCCCAGCCTGAAAAAGGCGGTGGCGGACAAGTTCAAGCGCGATAACGGCCTGGACTACGCCGCCAACCAGATCCTGGTGTCCTGCGGCGGCAAGCAGAGCTTCTTCAATCTGTGTCAGGCCGTCATCGGCAGTGGGGACGAGGTCATCATCCCGGCCCCGTACTGGGTGTCCTACCCCGACATCGTCATCCTGGCCGACGGTAAGCCGGTCATCGTCGAGGCCGGCATCGACCAGGGTTTCAAGATCACGCCGGCGCAACTGGAAGCGACCATCACGCCGCGCACCAAGATGCTGGTGCTGAACAGCCCGTCCAACCCGACCGGTTCGGTCTACACCCTGGCCGAGCTGGCCGCCCTGGGCGAAGTGCTGCGCAAGCATCCCCAGGTGCTGATCGCCTCGGACGACATGTACGAGCACATCCGTCTGAACGACCAGCCGTTCGCCAACATCGTCAACGCCTGTCCCGACCTGTACGACCGGACCATGGTGCTGAATGGCGTGTCCAAGGCCTATGCCATGACCGGCTGGCGGATCGGCTATGCCGCCGGCCCCGCCGGCATCATCAAGGCGATGGACAACATCCAGTCGCAAAGCACCTCCAACCCGACCTCGATCTCCCAGGTCGCAGCCGAAGCCGCCTTGAACGGCGACCAGGCCTGCATCCTGCCCATGCTGGCCGCTTTCAAGGAGCGCCACCGCTTCGTGGTCGACGGCCTGAATGCCATTCCCGGCATCAAGTGCGTGGACAGCGGCGGCGCCTTCTACGCCTTCCCGGAAGCCAGCGCGGCCATCGCCAAGCTGCATGCCGCCGGCAAGATCGCGGAAGCCACCGACATGGCCCTGACCGCCTACCTGCTGGAACACGGCGTCGCCGTCGTGCCCGGTTCCGCCTTCGGCGCGGAAGGTTGCATGCGGCTGTCGTTCGCGACCTCCATGGACAACCTCAGGAAGGCCATCGAGCGCATCGCCCAGGCCCTCGCTTGAGATCGCGGCGCAGCGGCCGAAGCGACGGGCTGCGCCAGGTTTCCGGTCTTCCAGGCAGGCGGTGTCCGGTCGGCTATCATGAAAGCCCCAGGCCGAGTGTCGCCATGTCCGCGCTGATCGCCGCCCTCCTCCGTCCGGATGCCTATCCGCATCCGGTCACCGAAGTCCGCCTGATCGAAACCCACATCTCCTGGGTGCTCCTGGCGGGCGAATACGCCTACAAACTCAAGAAGCCGGTCGACCTTGGTTTCCTTGATTTCAGCAGCCTGGACAAGCGGCGCTTCTACTGCGAGGAAGAGATCCGCCTGAACCGCCGCTTGGCGCCGGGCATCTATCTCGACGTGGTGCCCATCACCGGCAGCGAAACCTGCGCAAAACTGCGGGGCGACGGGCCGGTGCTGGAATGGGCGGTACGCATGAAGGCGTTTCCCGCCGACGCGACCCTGGACCGGGATGCCGAGATCACGCCGGCACAGGTCGACGCTATCGCCGATCGAATTGCGCGTTTCCACAAGACCATCGATACAGCCAAGGAAACGGATTCCTACGGCACACCGGAATCGGTCATGCATCCGGTGCGGGAAAACTTCAGCCAACTGCGCCCGCTGATTCAGGATGCCGGTGATGTCGGCCCCGAGGCTGTCGAAAAAATCGAATCACTGGAGCGCTGGAGCGAGGCGGAGGGCGCCCGGCTGGCCCGTTTTTTCAGTGCCCGCAAGGCGGCCGGCTTCGTCCGCGACTGCCATGGCGATCTGCATCTCGGCAACATCGCCTGGGTCGATGGCGAGCCGCTCATCTTCGATTGCATCGAGTTCAACCCGGCTCTGCGCCACGTCGACATCATCAGCGAGGTCGCCTTCCTGTTCATGGATCTCATCGAACGGGGCCACGCCGACCTGGCCTGGCGCTTCCTCAACCGCTGGCTGGAACACACCGGCGACTACGCTGGCCTGGACGGACTACGCTTCTATCTGGTCTACCGGGCCATGGTGCGGGCCAAGGTCGCCGGTATCCGCCACGCCCAGGCTCCCCAGGCCGATTCCGCCGAAGTGCTGCGCTATCTGGACCTGGCGCAACGCCTATGCCGCCAGACCCCGGCGTCGCTGACCCTGATGCATGGCTGTTCGGGCAGCGGCAAAACCTGGGCCTCGCAACGACTGCTCGAAGCGGTGGGCGCTGTCCGTCTGCGCTCGGACGTGGAACGCAAAAGACTGTATGGACTGGATGCGCTCCACGATAGTTCGGCGGTGGCGGGCGGCATATACGGAGCCGACGCCAACCAGCGCACACTGATGCGCCTGCTCGAATTGGCCGAAACCCTGCTGGCATGTGGCTTTGCCACCATCGTCGATGCCACCTTCCTGACCCATGACTGGCGCCGGCCTTTCTTCGAACTGGCGCGGCGCGGCGTATGGCCGATCGATATCGTCGCCATGGGCGTCGACGCCGAACGCATGCGGTCCCGCATCCTGGCCCGCGAACGGCGTGCCGACGACGCATCGGAAGCTGGATTGGCCGTGCTGGAATCGCAACAAAAAAGCCTCGAGCCATTGGCCGGCGTCGAGCTCGAACATACCCATCGCTTCGACCCTGACCAGCCCGGCGCGTGGGAAGCGCTCCTGGCCCACTACCCTGGCACGGCTTTGCTTTCTCGATAGGGCAAGTGGATACGCCACGGTCTTTTTTGCGCGAATATGGCATTTTCCTGATGCTTCGATTAGTATGAGAACCATTCTCGTTTAGGAGCGATCATGTCGATCCCGCTCAACCAGTTGCTGCCTGACCATGTCGGCACCATCAAAACCATCCATGCCGGACAGGAGTTGCGACGCAGGTTGGCTGGCTTGGGGCTTCGTGCTGGCATCCGGGTGCGGGTCATCCGTCAATCGCCGCTCAATGGCCCGTTGCAGATCCGGATCGGCCATACCGACCTGATCATGCGGCCGACCGACGCCGCCCATATCGAAGTCTGCCTGGCGCTATGAAACGCATTGCGGTTCTCGGCATGCCCAACACGGGCAAGTCGACCCTGTTCAATCGCCTGACCGGGGCCGGCGCCCATGTCGGCAACTGGCCGGGTGTCACTGTGGACCTGCTGTCGGCCAAGATCCTGCTCGGCGACTCAATGGTCGAAGTCGTCGACCTGCCCGGCTTCTACAATCTGCACGGCTTTTCCGAAGACGAGGCGGTCGTCCGCCATTTCCTGGAAACCCAGCCGGTCAATCTGCTCCTGGTCGTGCTCAACTCCAGCCAGCTCGATCGGCAATTGGCCCTGCCCCTGCAACTGCGCGAACTGGGCATCCCGATGTGCCTGGTGCTCAACATGTCGGACGAAGCCAACAAGCTCGGCATCCGCATCGACATGCGAAAACTGGAAGAGGCGTTATCCGCGCCGGTCATCTCCCTGGCGGCCAAGTTCGGCACCGGCGTCGAAAAGGTGAAACAGGAATTGGTCAGCCAGCTGCACCGTCACCCGAAACTGAGCCAGGCCAACGCCGAGGCATTCGACCAGGATCTGCGCATCGAGCAGGAACTCGACGCCCTGGTGCATCGGAGCATATCCACCCCCATCAGCCTGGCCGAGTCCACCACCGATCGCCTGGACCGTGTCCTGCTGCATCCGTGGCTGGGCCTGCCGATCTTCTTCCTCATGATGTTCCTGTTGTTCCAGGCCATTTACGGCCTGGGCACGCCGCTGCAGGACGGCATGGGCTGGCTGTTCGACCAGTTCAAGACCGCCTTGCTCGAACCGGCCGTCGCGCATTGGCCCGGACCACTCAAGAGTCTGGTGCTCGAGGGGCTTTTCGACGGCGTCAGTACCGTCCTGACTTTCCTGCCCATCATCGCCATGTTCTTCCTGCTAATGGCCATCGTCGAGGACAGCGGCTATCTGGCCCGCGCTGCTTTCCTGACCGATGCGCTGATGAGTCGGCTGGGCCTGGACGGCCGCGCCTTCGTCATGCAGTTGATGGGCTTCGGCTGCAATGTGCCGGCCATCATGGGTACTCGGATCATGCGCTCGCCTGCCCTACGCACGCT
>DASVZA010000043.1:0-54443 GCA_036391875.1 Parasulfuritortus sp. | reverse complement strand
CCTACGGCCTCAGACAGTGCTCGCCGACTGCCCCCGAACGCTGACGAAAAAATTGGCGGCGCAGAAGGGGGCGAACAGCAAACCTTCAGTACATCACACCGACCACCAAGTGGTTACGCCTCTGCATTGCAGGCGGTTTGCTTTGCTCCCCCTTCAGCCGGAGCCGAGATTTCGGGGCGAGGCCGGGGGATGTCGGCGAGCACTGTCTGAGCCCGAAGGGCGAGTTGCGCAGCCGCCCGGCCTCGGCTCGAAATCTCGGGGTTTCGACGGATGCGGGGCGTGCTTTCTTTGGTTAGCTTTCTTTGCACGAGCAAAGAAAGTAACCGGCCGCCGGGCCGCCCCCGGCCAATGCCGGTCAATAGCATTTACAAGGGCGGCCCAAGATGTTGGGCTTCCTGCGTCAGCCCAACCTCAATCAATCCACTTGACCCGCTGCATCTCCGATATCACTTTGTCGACGAAGTTGTTCAGAACGTTCGATCCATTCTGACTGAGAAGCCCAAATACCTTCATCTCCTCGGACCACGCCGGCACCGATTCGTGCGGCCGCCTGATCGAAACGCGAACCCAGATTGCCCGCTCCCCATTCACGAGATAGCGTGCCGTCAACGGTTCGATTTCAAGCACCGCTGCGGGGCCATCGCTGACGCCATGCTCGGTCAATCTCTTCTGGATTCTCGGAACCGCCACTTTTTCCAGAAGTGCTGACAACACGAGAATGGCGTGCTGGGCATCTGCCTTCTCCTGATCCGTGATTGCCGGCGCCGCCATGTATCCATTCTTGGCGACTGCGATTTTCAGGGCATCCTTCTTGACCCAGACGACCTCGGCCGAAGTCAGCCTAGTCGCACTGACAAAGTCATCCGGCGCGGAAACCACGGGGGCGCCGACGGCGCACCCCGCCAGGAGCAGCGCGACGCACAGCCCCAACCAGCCGCCAGGCACCTTCATCACCCGCACGCCCCCACCGCCCCACAAGCCGTACAAAAATCACACCCATCCTTCCGGATCACCGTATCGTTCCCGCACTCCTTGCACCGCTTGCCCTTCATCGCATGCATTGCCGCCGGCGCCTGCCCCACCGGTGCGGGGTCCTGCAGGATGCCCATCTGCTTGATCGGCTCGCCGTCCTCGGTGAGCAGGCCGAGCATGGCGTAGCGGTGGATGATGAGCTGGGCGACATAGGCCACGGTGGACGGCCAGGTCTGGCTCTTTTCCGAGCCGGGGATCTTGGCCATGAAGTCGCCGAGCGGCTCCTGGTAGTTCAATAGCTTGCGCAGCTTCATGCCGATCCAGGCCGGGTCGATGACCCGCATGTCGAGCGACAGCACCTTGCACAGGCCGTCCAGGGCGCGCGGGTAGTCGCCCGACAGCCAGACCGAATAGGGCCGGGTGACGCCGTCCGGCAGGGTGATCTCCTTGAGGCCGAGCACGAAGTCGTCGTCGGTCGACGGGTTGAGCACGTCCACCGTCCAGGACAGGGTGCCGTCGGTGCCGGTCTTGGGTTCCTTGTGGCTGAACAGCACGTCGGTCAGCGGGCTGGGGCCCTCGACGTTGAGCGCGCCCAGCTGTTCCAGGCGCCACTGCACGATCTGGGCCATGGCCGAGACCATGCTCGGCACCGAGCGCAGTTCGCCGTTGGGCGGGAAGGGGATGAAGCAGGCGTCGTCGCCGCGGGTCTTGGCCAGGGTCTCCAGCTTCATCTTGAGCCAGGCCCGGTCGTTGGCGCGCATGTCCATGGACAGCGACTTGGCCAGGGCGCCCAGGCCGCGCGGCTGCTCGGCGCCGTTGACCCAGAGCTCGAACGGCCAGGCTTTGCCGCCGCCGTTCATGACGTGGCCGACGAAGATGGCGAAGCTGCCGTGCGGCGATTCGATCATGTAGCTCCAGGCCTCGTTGCCGCCCGGCAGTTTCGGCCGGCCGGGCCACTTGAGCGAATCGAGCACCGGGGCCGGGACGTTCTTGATCTCGATCCGGCGATTGACGTCGGTGAGCTGGAAGTCCTGCGGCGCGGCCTTGTCCGGCTCGACCGAGAGCACGCTGCCCAGCACGGCGTTGGGCCGGTAGGTGGTGATGCCCTTGAGGCCCGCCCGCCAGGCGGCGCTGTACAGCTCCTGGAAGTCGCCGAACGGATATTCGGCCGGCACGTTGACCGTCTTGGAGATGGCCGAGTCGACGTAGGGCGCGACCGCGGCGACCATCTTCATGTGGTCCATGGCGGAAATCTCCAGCGCGGTGACGAAGCTCTCCGGCAGATGCTCCATGTCGCCGCCCTGGTCGCGGTAGACCCGGTAGGCGTGGTCCTCGACCTGGTATTCCTTGTGGCCGCCGTCCGGCATCCGCTTCTTGCGGGTGTAGTACCAGGAGAACGGCGGCTCGATGCCGTTGCTGGCGTTGTCGGCGAAGGCCAGCGAGATGGTGCCGGTCGGCGCGATGGAGAGCAGGTGCGAGTTGCGGATGCCGTGCTCGCGGATCTCGGCCTTGACCTCGGCCGGCAGGCGCGAGGCGAAGGTGCTGCCGGTCAGGTACAGGTCGCGGTTGAAGAGCGGGAAGGCGCCCCGCTCCTTGGCCAGCTCGACCGAGGCCTTGTAGGCCTCGTCGCGCATGAAGCGGGCAGCCCGGCCGGCGAAGTCGCGGGCCGCGTCGGTGTCGTAGCGCAGGCCGAGCATGACCATGGTGTCGCCCAGGCCGGTGAAGCCGAGGCCGATGCGGCGCTTGGACTGGGCCTCGGCATGCTGCTTGTCGAGCGGCCAGGCGGTGAGGTCGAGCACGTTGTCGAGCATGCGCACGGCGACGGCGACGGTCTTGCCCAGGCCGGCGAAGTCGAACTCGGCCTCGGCCAGGAAGGCCGACTTCACGAACCGGGTCAGGTTGATCGAGCCCAGGCAGCAGCAGCCGTAGGGCGGCAGCGGCTGCTCGCCGCAGGGGTTGGTGGCCTCGATGGTCTCGCAGTAGCCGAGGTTGTTGTCCTTGTTGATCCGGTCGAGGAACAGCACGCCGGGCTCGGCGTGGTCGTAGGTGGAATGCATGACCTGGGCCCACAGTTCGCGCGCCTTGACCTTGCGGTAGACCCAGAGGCCATCGCCGCGCTGGTAGGCGCCGGCCGCCATCTGCTCGTCGCCGGGCGGGGCCTTGTGGGTCAGTTCGACCTCGCCGTCGTCCTGCACCGCCTGCATGAAGGCGTCGGTGACGCCGAGCGAGATGTTGAAGTTGCGCAGGTCGCCCTGGTCCTTGGCGTGGATGAAGTCCTCGATGTCCGGATGGTCGCAGCGCAGCACGCCCATCTGGGCGCCGCGCCGGGCGCCGGCCGACTCGACCGTCTCGCAGGAGCGGTCGAACACCCGCATGTAGGAGATCGGGCCGCTGGCGCGCGACTGGGTGCCTTTCACCAGCGCGCCCTTGGGCCGGATGGTGGAGAAGTCGTAGCCGACGCCGCCGCCCCGGCGCATGGTCTCGGCCGCTTCTTCCAGGGCGTTGTAGATGCCGGGCTTGCCGTCGGAGATGCCGGAGATGGCGTCGCCCACCGGCTGGACGAAGCAGTTGATCAGCGTGGCCTGCAGCTCGGTGCCGGCCGCCGAGTTGATCCGGCCGCCGGGAATGAAGCCGGCCTCCATGGCCTCGAAGAAGCGTTTTTCCCACTGGAGACGGGTCTTCTTGTCCTCGATCGCCGCCAGGGCACGGGCGACCCTGAGGCGCACGTCGGTGACGTTCTTTTCATCCCCTTTGGCGTATTTTTCGAGCAGCACCTCGGCCGAGATGTCCTGTTCGTCCAGTTCCGGAAACAGCGCTTCTTGCATCGTCATCTCTCCCATGCGACGGTTGGAACCAAGGCAGTCACCATACACTAAATGTGGTGTTAACCGCTACCATGAACACCATATGCATGGTTCGTGCCAAGTCCCATCGATATCCTGAAAGTCTGCTGCGGAACCGGCCTGCGGCGCCTGACCACCTCCGGCCGGATGGCCGTTCCGCCTGAGCCATCGGCGATGTTTCGGTCTAGCCGGCGATCCCGATTTCGGCAACCACCGGCGCATGATCGGACGGCCGCTCCCAGGTCCGGGGCGTCTTATCGATGCGGCAATTCTTGCAGGTGGCGGCCAATGCCTCGGACAGCAGGATGTGGTCGATGCGCAGGCCGAGGTTGCGGCGGAAGCCGCCTTGCCGGTAGTCCCACCAGGAAAAGCTCTTCTCTTCCTGCTCGAACAGCCGGAAGGCATCCTTCAGGCCCTGGCCGAGCAGGTCGCGGAAATGCTCGCGTTCCGGCTCGGAACAGAGCACCTGTCCGGCCCAGGCGGCCGGGTCGTGCACGTCGCGGTCCTCCGGCGCGATGTTGAAGTCGCCCAGCACCGCCAGCCGCGGGTGGGCGGCCAGTTCGTTCTTCAGCCAGCCCTGCAGGGCGTACAGCCAGGACAGCTTGTACTGGTACTTGTCCGAATCGACGCTCTGGCCGTTGGGAATGTATAGGCAGATCACCCGAGTACCGTTCACGGTGGCGGCCAGCACCCGTTTCTGCTCGTCGGCGAAACCGGGAATGCCCATGACCAGGTCGCCGGCCGCCTCGCGGCTCAGGATGGCAACGCCGTTGTAGGTCTTCTGGCCGCTGAACGCCGCGCGGTAGCCGGCCTTGGCCAGTTCCTCGGCGGGGAAGTTGTCGTCGGTCAGCTTGGTCTCCTGCAGGCAGACGACGTCGGGCTGTTCGCTGGCCAGCCAGTCGAGCAGATGCGGCAGGCGGACCTTGAGGGAGTTGACGTTCCAGGTGGCGATCTTCATGGCGTTCGGGGATTCGTTTGGCGGTTCGGGACTGACCGGTACGGCGGCCTCGGCACCATTTTGCCAGCCAGACGGCAAAACTGGAAACCGTATGCCTGCCGCCCGAGACCGGCGTTTATCCGGTGCTAGCCTCGGGCGGTGGCTTATCTAATTTTTCCCGGAAAACCGGTTTGCATCACGCTCCCTGACCGCTTACTGCCGCAGCCTATCCAGTAAATGCATGCCGCCGTTGGCGACGTTGATCAGCCCGTCGCCGGCCATGGCGACCTTCAATCAAAACGCCCGCTTGTAGCCGATGCTCGCCCCCCAGCTCGGGTCTTCGCCCGATGAGGCGGCATTGATGTTGGCGGAGATCAGGGATTTGTCCGACAGGCGGTGATCCACCTCCGCCATGGCCCGTAGCCAGGTGCTCTTCACGTCCGCGCCGGCATAGGAAAAGGAGAACAATCCGAGCACCTGGCCAGAAACTCCCGGACCGGACCCGTCCAGGCGGTTTGCCGCCTCCAGGTTGAGGCGCAGGTCGGTGGCGGGCGACAGGGCCTTTTGCAGCACCGTGCCCACGCGCACCTCGTCGGAACTCCAGTCCTGGGCATTGAACCGTGCCGGGAAACCGCCGCCGGTCTCGGTATAGGCATCCAGGTGGCTGACGGTGTGGGTCACCGCCGCAAACGGAGAAACGGCGAAGGCGCCCAAGCGGGCCAGGTCCTTCCAATCCATGCGCGCGCGCAGAGACCAGCCGGTGGCGTCCGGGCTGCCTGTGGAACGATCGTTGCTCCCGCCGTTCAGATAGCCGCGCGAGATGGTCGTGTTCCAATTGCTGTACATCGCTGAGACGCTGGCGATCCAGCGGCGGGATTCGGGCGCGTAGTCGGCCTCGGCATACAGGTAATTCCCGTTGTACTTCCCTTCGCCGCCATAACTGAATCCCTGGCGCGACCAGGAGGCGCCCAAGCCGGCGCCGACACGCCACCGGTCGTCGGCCAGATCGCTGCATGCGCCGACCTCGGTGAGCTGCCGGTCCGTGTCGTAGATATCGCTGTGGCCCGCATCGGCCGTGGCCCAGCCGCATTTACCGGCCGGCAATCCGCTGTCCATGAGGGGGCGGTGGTGCACGCCGAAGAGGGTCAGGCTGGCAAGATCGATGCCCATGCGGGGCACGTCGCCGTTCCTGGCCAGGGTCGGGGTGTAGTCGGAAACATTCATGAAGCCGCTGCCCAGGGCACTGACCCGGGCGAGCCAGGCCTCGGTATTGCCGTGCAGATTGTTGCCGTAACCCACCACCACCGAACCGTCACTATTGGTGGCGGTGGCAGTGGTCAACGCCAAGCCGACAGGCAGCGTGACGCCTGCCGCGGCGAGCCACTGCTCCACGGTTTGCATGCCAGTCGACTGCGTCCAGCGGAAGGCGTTGTCGAGGCCGCCCGAATCGTCGCCATAACCCACCACCACCTTGCCGTCTCCGGAAACGCCGTTGGCCAGGCTGTACGTGCCGCCGGCCAGGAGGCCGAGGTCGGCCATGCCGCCGGCGCCGGTCCAGATGAAGGCGTGGTTGTTGCCGCTGCTGACGTTCGCGAAACCGACGACCACCGAGCCGTCGGCAGACGTGCTGCTGGCCTGGCTGTTGGTTCCGCCCAGGGTGCCGAGATCGGCCATGCCACCGGCGCTGGTCCAGCGGAAGGCGTGGCTGCTGCCGCCGCCGGTGTCCGAAACCCCCACGACAACCGAGCCGTTGGCGGAGAGGCCCCGGGCATCGCTATTCGTGCCGCCCAGTGTGCCGAGGTCCTGCATGCCGCCGCCGCTGGTCCAGGTGAAGGCGTGGTAGGCACCGCTGCTGATGTTGGCCCAGCCGGCCACCGTGGTGCCGTCGGAGGAGATGCTGCTGGCGGAACTCCCCGTTCCGCCCAAGGTACCCAGGTCCAGCATGCCGCTGCCACTGGTCCAGACGAAGGCCCGGTAATAGGCGTTCCCTGCGACGTAGCTCCACCCGGCCACCACCGATCCGTCCGAGGAGACGCCGGTGGCCGCGCTGTTCGACCCGCCCAGATTGCCCAGGTCCTGCATGCCGCCCGACGCGGTCCAGCGGAAAGCGTCGGTGCCGGGCGTATCGCCCAGCCCGGCCGCGCCCACCGCCGTGCTGCCGTCGGCAGAAACGCCCAACGCCTGGCTGTACCACATGCTGGCAGGGATGGCGAAATCGCCCAGGACGGTAAACGTGCCGCCGGCCTGCGCCGGTGCGGCCAAGGCCAGCAGCAGCGCCGCCGCGAGAAGACTCGGGAGCGTGCCGGCGCAGCGTGGATCTTCAATTTTCGACCGGCGCATTTCCGGGCGCGGGCCGCGATGTTTTTGTTTTTCCGCATGCATGGCGGTGATTTCCTATGTCGTTGATGCTGCATTCGAGACTGTCCGGCCATCGGGAAGCGCTCTTGCATACAGCCGAATCCCTGGCGCAACCGGGACGGCGTCTGTCCCGACAAAAGCGACGGCGAAAAATAGCAACGGAGCGTAAGAGAAACGTAAGAGCGCGGAGCATCGTCCGCCCATGTGCTGGACGGCACGAACAAGGCCACCCGTGTGCGGCCCGCCAACGGAAGGGTGGATTGCTGCTTTGATGCTGCCGCGCAGCAATTTCTGAACGGCGGGGGCAGCCGTTTATAATTCGGTCAAACCACTGGATCGAAACGCACATGCAAACGCTCACCGTCGAACTCGGCGACCGCAGTTATCCCATCCACATCGGCGCCGGCCTGCTCGACCGGGCCGACCTGATCCTGCCCCACCTGGCGCAGAAGCGCGTCGCCATCGTCACCAACACCACGGTCGGGCCGCTCTATCTGGACCGCCTGAGCAAGACCCTGACCGACGCCGGCGTCGAGGTGCTGCCCATCGTCCTGCCGGACGGCGAGGCCTACAAGAACTGGGAAACGCTGAACCTCATCTTCGACGCCCTGCTCACCAACCGGGCGGAGCGCAAGACCACGCTGATCGCCCTGGGCGGCGGCGTGATCGGCGACCTGACCGGCTTTGCCGCGGCCAGCTACCAGCGCGGCGTGCCCTTCATCCAGGTGCCGACCACCCTGCTCGCCCAGGTCGATTCCTCGGTCGGCGGCAAGACCGGCATCAACCACCCGCTGGGCAAGAACATGATCGGCGCCTTCTACCAGCCCAAGGTCGTGCTGGCCGACACCGGGACGCTGAACACCTTGCCCGAGCGCGAGCTGTCGGCCGGCCTGGCCGAGGTCATCAAGTACGGCCTGATCCGCGACCTGCCCTTCCTGGAATGGCTGGAGGCGAACATGGACCGGCTGATGGCGCGCGACCCGGCGGCGCTGGCCTACGCCATCCGCCGCTCGTGCGAGAACAAGGCCGAGGTGGTCGCCGCCGATGAGCGCGAGGCCGGCCAGCGCGCCCTGCTCAACCTGGGCCACACCTTCGGCCACGCCATCGAGGCCGGCATGGGCTACGGCGTCTGGCTGCACGGCGAGGGCGTCGCCGCCGGCACCATGCTGGCCGCCGACCTGTCGCGCCGCATGGGCAACATCGCCGAGGCCGACGTCGAACGGATCGCCGCCCTGTTCCAGCGCGCCAGGCTGCCCGTCGCGGCGCCGGACCTCGGCGTCGAGGCCTACCTGAACTACATGGGCGTGGACAAGAAGGTCGAGGCCGGCAAGATGCGCTTCGTGCTGTTCCGCACGGTCGGCGAGTGCTACGTCACCGCCGACGCGCCGGCCGACCTGCTCAGGGCGACGCTCACCCTTTCCCGCTGATCAGCCTGGGCCCCGGCCCGTCGTGATGGTCGTGATGGTGCCGGTGGCTGTGCAGGTGCGCGTGCACCGCGCCGTCGGCATGGTGGTGCCAGTGGGCGTGGGCCAGGCGGGTCCGCTTCAGCAATTCGGCGTCGTCCAGGATCTCGCCCGGCGCTCCCACCGCCGCCACCCTGCCGTCGGCCAGCACCACCACGCTGTCGGCGATGTCCTCGACGATGTCGAGGTCGTGGGTCGCGGTGACGATGGTCCGGCCGCTGCCCTTGCTCTCCAATAAAAATCGGATGACCTCGGCCTGGCTCTCCGGGTCGAGCGACGCGGTCGGCTCGTCCAGCAGCACCACCTCGGGCGCCATGATCAGCACCGATGCCAGCGCCACCCGCTTCTTCTCGCCGCCCGACAGGCGGTGCGGCGCCCGGTCCTTGAGCGGACGCAGGGCGAAGCGGTCGAGCATCCCGTCGATCTCGGCCAGGATCCGCTCCTTCGGCCAGCCCAGTTGCAGGGGGCCGAAGGCCAGTTCGTCGAACACGGTCGGATTGAACAGCTGCACGTCCGGATTCTGGAACACCAGCCCGACCCTACGCCGGAAGGCGAAGTTGATCGCGTCGTCGGCCAGCGCCGCTTCCGTGACCGGCACCCCGAATGCCTTCAGCTCGCCACCGGCCGGAAAATAAAGCGCGTCCAGCAAGCGCAGCAGGGTGGACTTGCCCGAGCCGTTGGCGCCCAGAAGCGCCACCCGGTCGCCCTTGCGGATGCGCAGGGACACACCGTCCAGCGCCGGTTTGTCCTGGTAGCGGTAGGCCACGTCGGCCAATTCGAATACGTCATCGCTCATCGCTGGCTCCACAGGATCGCCGCCGGCAGCGCCAGGGCGAACGACAGCGCGGCCCAGTCCCGGCGGCGGGCACGGAAATCGTCCAGCAGGTGGACCTCGCCCCGGTAGCCACGCGCCACCATGGCCAGGTGCACATCGGCGCTCAGCTGGAAGGTGCGGGCCAGCAGCACGCCGACCGCGGCCGTCACCATCCGGCGCCGTTGCGCGCCGGCCAGCGGCGCGACGATGCGGCTCTGGCGCGCCTCGAACATCTGCAGCGCGGTCTGCAGGAAGACGAAGAGGTAGCGGTGAGTCATGCCCAGGATCGCCACCATCACGACCGGCACGCCCAGCGCGCGCATGGCCTTGAGCACGTGCATCCAGGGCGTCGTCAGGACCAGCAGCAGGGCGAAGGTGGCGGCGGTCTCGGCCCGGCCGACCAGGAAGGCGGCGCTGCGCAGGCCAGGCAGGGTCACGCTCCAGTGCAGCCACGGCAGCTGCCAGAGCGGCGCGCCCGGCACCAGGACGATGGCCGGCAGGGCGATCAGCCCGGTGAACAGCAGCACGCCGAGCCAGACCTGGCGGGCCAGCCGGGCCGGCGAGATGCCGGACGCCAGGCCGAGCGCCACGGCCAGCAGGAACAGCGCCGCCAGCACGGTCAGCGAGCGGGTCAGCACCGCGCACAGGATCAGGGCCAGGATCGCCACCAGCTTGCAGCGCGGGTCGAGGCCCTGCAGCAGGCCGCGCCGGCCGCTGCTCGCCTCGGCGTCCAGGGCATGGTCGAACACGGCCACCAGGTCGCCGGCCAGACGCTCGACGAAGCCGCGACGCGGGCCGTGGCGGCCGGCGACGAAGTACTGTTCGCTCATGGCTGCGCGTCCCGGGCGGCCATCATGCCTCGGGCGTGGCCTTGCCGGAGACGAGGCGCGACACCACGAGGAGCAGCAGCAGGATCAGCCCGGCGCCGAACACCGCCGACAGGATGTAGCCGAAGCCGGCGCTGTGCATGAAGGCCGGCGCGTAGTCGGGGATCGGCGCCGTCCAGACGCCGGCCAGCCGTTCCATGCCATGCGGCGCCGCTACGGGCGGCGCGACGTTGCCCGAGGCGCGCAGGATCGCCTGGCGCGCCCCGGCGTCGGCGAAGGACTCGGTGCCCCATTCGCCCCAGGCCGTGCCGACGGCCAGCAGGCCGAGCGGGGTCGCGATCATGAGTCCGGCCAGGGCGTACCAGAGGCTGCGAGTCGAGCGCCAGGCGCCGGCGGCAGCCAGGCGCGGCGACCGGCCCGGGGCCGAGAAGGCGAGCAGCTCCGGGTTGGCACGCTGCAGGTAGGCGACCAGGCCGGCGGAGATCAGCAGCTCGGCCAGGCCGGCGAAGCTGAGGTGGCCGATCATCATGGCCGGCAGCGCGATCGACAGCGGATAGGGCGCGTAGAGCGGCGCGCCGGTCGCGTCGTGGAACAGCAGCGGCTGGATGCCGAATTCGACCCCGGCCAGCAGGGCCGAGACGTTGATCGCCAGGTAGCCGGCGGCGCCGGCCGCGACCAGCCGGCGGGTGGAGTCGGGCGCGGAGCGGCCGGCGACCAGGGTATAGGTCCAGTTGGCGACCAGCGAGCCGGCCACCGCCATGTTCAGACAGTTGGCGCCGAAGGTGGTGATGCCGCCGTCGCCGAAGAACACGGCCTGGATCAGCAGGGCGACCGAGATCGCCACCATCGATGCCCACGGCCCCAGGACGATGGCGGCGATGCCCACGCCGACCGCGTGGCCGGTGGTGCCGCCCGGCAGCGGCAGGTTGAACATCATGATCACGAAGCAGAAGGCGGAGAACACCGCCAGCAGCGGCACCATGCGGGTGTGCAGCAGGCGCCTGACGCGGCGGAAGGCGATGTACCAGAACGGCAGGGCCGCGGCGTAGGCCGCCGCACAGGTCGAGAGGCTCAGGTAGCCGTCTGGAATGTGCATCTGACATCTCCTGTCCGGATAGGGCGATGGGAGGAACCGGCCGGCAATTCCGCTGGATCGGAGGCCGGCGGCGACGTTTCATTGTAATACCAATTTTTTTTTCGTATGAAACAACCCGCCCCCCACCGGCTAGGCAGACCGACGGAAGATCATGGCTCTCTGTTAGACTGGCTGTCGCGTTCGGTGGCCCGTTTCGCGCCGGCCGGGACGCCGATCCGTGATTTGGAGCCCATGATGCAGAGATTGACCATTTCGCTCGACGACGACCTGGCCGAGTCCTTCGACGAGCTGATCCAGCGGCGCGGCTACGCCAACCGCTCCGAGGCCTTTCGCGACCTGCTGCGGCGCGAGCTGGGCGAGGAGGACCTCGCCGCCGGCAAGGCCAAGCAATGCGTCGCTGTGCTGAGCTACGTCTTCGACCACCACGAGCGCCAACTGGCCAGCCGGCTGACCGACATCCAGCACGACCATCACGACCTCGCCATCGCCACCATGCATGCCCACATCAGCCACGAGGACTGCGTCGAGACCGTGATCCTGCGCGGCGCCACCGCCAAGGTGCGTAACTTCGCCCAGTCGGTGATCGCCGAGACCGGCGTGCGCCACGGCCACGTCCAGCTGATCCCGGTCGAGCCGCAGCCGATCCTGACCCGGTGGCAACGCAAGACCTGACGACGCAGACAAGGACCCTCATGGCCGACCTCGCTTCCTACGCCGCCCACTCCGACCGCTCGCGCGGCCGGCGCCACCCGGAACCGCCAGCCGCGCCGCGTTCCGAATTCCAGCGCGACCGCGACCGCATCATCCATTCCACCGCCTTCCGTCGCCTGGAGTACAAGACCCAGGTGTTCGTGAACCACGAGGGCGACCTGTTCCGCACCCGCTTGACCCACAGCCTGGAGGTGGCCCAGATCGGCCGCACCCTGGCCCGCATCCTCAGCCTGAACGAGGATCTGATCGAGACCGTCGCCCTGGCTCACGACCTCGGCCACACGCCGTTCGGCCACGTCGGCCAGGACACCCTGAACGAGTGCATGAAGGCGCACGGAGGCTTCGAGCACAACCTGCAGAGCCTGCGGGTGGTCGACGCCCTGGAGCAGAAATACGCTGAATTCGAAGGCCTCAACCTGACCTTCGAATCGCGCGAGGGCATCCTCAAGCACTGCTCGCGGAAGAACGCGGAGAAGCTAGGCGACGTCGGCCGCCGCTTCCTGGACAACGGCCAGCCCAGCCTGGAAGCGCAGATCACCAACCTGGCCGACGAGATCGCCTACAACAACCACGACGTCGACGACGGCCTGCGCTCGGGCCTGATCACGCTGGAACAACTGGAGACGATTCCCCTCTTCCGCCGCCACCTGGACACGGTGCGCGAACGCTACCCGGACCTGGTCGACCGCCGGCTGATCCACGAGACGGTGCGGCGCATGATCAACACCCTGGTGGTCGACCTGGTCGAGCAGACCCGGGCCAACATCGCGACGCACAAGCCGGAGACGCTGGACGACGTCCGCGCCTGCCCGCCGCTGGCCGCATTCAGCCCGGCCATCCGGGAGGAGAGCCAGGCCCTGAAGCGTTTCCTGCTCCAGAACCTGTACCGCCACTACCGCGTGGCGCGGATGAGCGGCAAGGCCCGGCGCCTGATCCGCGAGCTGTTCGACGCCTTCGTCGGCGAGCCCCGGCTGCTGCCGCCCGAATACCAGGAGCGGGCCGGCGACAACCCGCAGCGGGCGGTCTGCGACTACATCGCCGGCATGACCGACCGCTACGCCATCCTCGAACACCGCCGCATCTTCGAGATCGAGGAACTGGCCTAGCGAAACACCGCCCCCCCGGCGGGGGTGGCGGATGCCCGCCCTGCCGCGCAACAGCGGGCCGAGCGCCCGTATTCAGACGATCAAGTCCTATATCTTAGGATATAATTCCGGCGGACCGCATCGTGACCATGGGCAAAGACAAACCGGAACCGCAGGCTACGCAACCGCAAACGGCGTTGAGGCTGATTTTGCTCGGACGGCCGCGCCTGTCCCATGCCGGCAACGACGTCACCGGCCAAATCAAATACCGCAAAGGCATCGCCCTGCTGGGCTATCTGGCGACCCATGCCGGGACCTGGTTCACGCGGGAAACACTGGCGGACCTGTTGTGGCCCGACCTCGATCTTGCCGCGGCCCGCACCAACCTGCGCCAGGTACTCAACAATCTGGGAACGCTGCTGAACCGTTCCGGCGACGTCCTGCTAAAGGACGGCGCCGCCGTTGCCATCGCGCCCGGCGCGGACATGACCATGGATATCGAACTGCTGTCCGACCCGGCACTGGCCCGCATTTCGGCCGACACCCCGGCGGCCCGGCTCTGGCGGGAACGGGAAGTCGAACCATGGGCAGCCGAACCGGGCGGGGAATTCATGGCCGGACTGTGGCTGCCCAATACGCCTGAATTCGGCGCGTGGCTGGAGATGCAGCGCCTCCGCTTTCAGGAACGCACCTTTCTATTGCTGGAAAAACTGTGCCTGGCCCAACACGGGGAGGGACGCCTGGCACCGGCGATCGGTACCGCCCGCCGCCTGGTCGGCCTCTCGCCGTTGAACGAGAACAACACCCTGCTGCTGATGTCGCTGCTCGCCGAAGCGGGCGACCTGCGGGGCGCCCTGGAGGCTTGCGGCAACATCTGCCGGGGCCTGGCAGCGGAACTGGGCGTGGCGCCGGGCCACGCCCTGCTGGCCTTGCGGGACGAACTGACGCGGCGGGTCGAAACGGCCTCCGGCCAGTCCCCGTTGGGCAACGTCGGCGAACCCGAACTCAGACAGCTGGTCGCGCTCTATTGCGTCCCCAACCGGGGCGAGCCGGACGAGGAAGATGAGGATTTCACGGACCATTTCAAATCGGTCGTCCGGCAATGGGGCGGCGAGGCGGTTTCCGCGCTCGGCCGCGGCCTGCTGGCGGTATTCGGCGCGGGCGACAGCGCGGAACGCGCCCCGCAGCGTGCAGTACTGGCCGCGCGCGACCTATTGCCGGGCGCGGCGAGCGGCCTGACCGCGCCTCGCATCGGCATCAGCGCCGGCCGGGTGCTGCTGCGTCCGAGCGCCGACATGCCCTATCTGGCCGGCGACATGCCCGACATCGCGAAACTGCTGGGCTGGAGCGCCCAACCCGGCGAAACGCTGGTGAGCGAAGCCGTCGCACTCCAGGCCGGCGAATGGTTCCGGTTCGAGCTCCAGGACGAAAGAAGCCTGCCCGGCATCGAAGGCCGATACAAGATTTACCGCCTGGCCGGCAGGCTCGGCCCGGCCGGCCAGGACGACATGCCGCTTGCCGGGCGCGACCGGGAACTCGCCCAATTGGCGGCATGGTGGGACGAGGCTGCCGCCGGGCGGCCCCGGGTCGCCATCCTGCGTGCGCCGGCCGGTTACGGCAAGACGCGGCTGGCTGCGGCATTGGCGCAGCTGGTGACCGCGAAGGGCGGCCGCGTAAGGCGCATCCAGTGCCGCCTGGAACACCAGCACGAACCCCTGGCGCCCGTCCTGGCGGAGTTCGGTCCGACACGCAACGGAGAAGAAGCCCGCTCGAAGAGCGCGCTGTTCGCCGATGTCATCGCCCGCCTGAACGCCGAAGCCGAGGACACGCCCACCCTGCTGGTGATCGACGACCTGCACTGGTCCGACCGCACCACGCGGGAACTGCTGGTTCAGCTTGGCCACGGGCTGACAGCGCAGCGTCTGCTGCTGGTCGTCACGACACGCCCGGAGATCGAATTCGACCTCCCGGCCGGTCTCGGCGAGGGTATCGAACTCCCGACCCTGGACGAGGGCGCGGCCCTTTCGATGATCGACGCGCACGACTCGGCGAACGCCATCGCCCCGGACGAACGCGCCCACATCGTGGCCATCTGCGCCGGCATCCCATTGTTCATCGAACGCCAGGTCAAAAGCCGCATCGAAGGCGGGCATCACCAGTTCTCGATCACCGGCCTGCTGCAGGGCGAACTGGATCGACTCGGCACCGACAAGCCGGTCCTCCAGGCCGCCGCCCTGCTCGGCAACCGTTTCCAGAGGAAGCATCTGGCCGCCCTGCTGCCCAACGCCGACGTGGCCACGGCGCTGACGCGCGCCATCGACCGGCAGTTGATCGATGCAGCCTCGGCGGGAAGCTACGTCTTCAGGCACGCCCTGATCCAGGATGCCGCCTACGAGTACCTGCCGGTGACCCGGCGCAGGCAACTGCATGAACGGGCGGCCCGGCTGTTCATGGCGGAGCCGGCCGTGTCGGCCGAAGAAGTCGCGCAGCACTTCACCGCCGCCGGTTGCCGGGACGAAGCCGTCGCCTGGTGGCTCAAGGCGGGGGAAGCTGCAATGGCCGGAGAATTCGCCGCCGACGCCGTGGTGAGTTTCCAGAAGGCCCTGGACCAACTGGCGTCGGCGGGACCCGCGGCCGATCCGGCGCTGGCGCGCACCGTCCGCATGCGCCTGGGCTATGCCGCCCAGGTCGCCGAAGGCTACGGCTCCCAATTGACCTATCGCCTGTTCGCCGACATGGTGGCCGAGATCGAAGCCGTTCCGGACCACGACCCCGGCCAACTCTTCTCGGCGCTGAGCGGCTGCTACATGGGCGGCAGTTCCTTCAACCGGGACGAGGGGCTACGCATCGCCCGGCGCCTGCAGGCCCTGGCCCATGACGATGCCGAACGGCTGATGGCGTACTTCGCGCTCGGCAATACGCTGTTCTGGCTCGGACACTTCCGGGAGGCCGCGCATTGGCAGCGGCAGTGCATCGAACTGGCCGCCGAGGTCCCCCTCGTCGACCGCATCCGTTACGGGGTGGACGATCCGCAACTCACCTCGCGCTCGTTCCACAGCTGGACGCTGTGGTTCCTCGGCGAGGACACCCAGGCCTGCGCCCTTGCCGACGAGGCCCTGGCGCTCGCCCGCAAGGGCGGACGGGCGCACGGCCTGTGCTTCGTCCTGATCTTCGCCGCCTGCCTGCACTGGTGCCGTGGCGACGTCGCAAAGGTGGCCGCCTTCGCGGGCGAAGCCCTGGGCCTGGCGAAGCAATACGCCTTTCCGCTCTGGGAGGGCGGCGCCAGCCTGCTGCTGCTCTGGGCCCAGGCGAGCAGCGGCAGCATGGCCGATTCGAGCACGCTGTTCGGCGCGGCCGCCATGCTTCAGCAGGCGCTCCCGAGCCGGGTGACGACGTCGCGCTGGATCGTCCTGCACGGGCTGCTGGCCCGGGACGAGTGGCCGGAAATGGAAAAACTGCTGGACGTCAGCTTGCGCGAGATCGAGTTCCTGGAAGAACAATATTGCCTTGCCGACCTGCTGTGGCTGAAAGGCAGATGCCTGGAAAGACGCGGAGAGGACGACGCAGCCCGGCTGCATTACCGGAAGGCGCGCGACCTGGCCTCGCAACAGGAGGCGCCCGGCTTGTCCGCCCGCTTCGGCTGACGACTATCCACGAGCCAGGTTTTTCCGTAGCGCCATGACGTCGGACCGGCGGCGGAACGCCCGGCAACTGCGGAAGACCGCAGAGGGATAGGCCCCGTCTGCGGCCCACGCGACTGCCGCTCAGTCCGGCGGTTCCGCTCCGTCGGTGCCTCGCAGGCGGAAACTGCGGCCGCCGCCGGGCGACAGACCGGTGGCACAGCCGCCCAGCAGCATGGCCGCATCCGCGTGGCTGGACAGCCAGCGGTCATTGGTGTTCATCGTCGCCGCTCGTGAACCAGAGTTGATGGGCATCCAGCATCAGCCGGGCGACCGCCTCGTTGGCCGACAGCCGGGCCTGGCCGGCGGCCAGTTCGGCATCCAGTGCGGCTCGACGCGCCAGCAGCGCATCGGACAGGCCCAGTTCGCCCAGCTCGTTGGCCCGGCGCGCCAGATCGGCATGACGGACCACCGCGCGGGCGGCCTCGTCCAGCCGTTGCCAGCTGTCGACCCCGGCCGTGGCGCGCTGCCAGTTGCCGGCCGAAGTGGCCATCAGCCGGCGCCGGGTGGCCGCTTCCATTTCCGACATCGCCTCGGCCTTGGCCAGTTGCACCCTGGCCTGCGAACGCCGGGCCTCGCCCGGCAGCGGCACAGCCAGGCTCAAGCCGACGATCCGGTCGTTGCCGCCCTGCTCGTTGGCGACGTAGAGGCCGACGGTGGGATCGGGCACCCGGTCCGCCTCGGCCCGCTGGGCCTGCAGGCGAGCCTTTTCCGCGGCCCGCTGGATCGCCAGCAGTTCGTGGTTGTGGGCCAGCATGAGGTCCAGCCAGGTCGTCTCGGTGCCGTCCGGCTTGGGCGGTGCCGCCTGGCTGTCGTCCGGGACCGGCAGGCCGGGGAAACGGGCCTGCAGTTCGGCCAGCGCGGCCCGTTCCTTGGCCTCGGCTACGGCGCTCATGGACATGGCCTGGGACAACGCCGCCTCGGCCTGGAGCTGTTCCAGCTGGGTGCCGTCGCCGCGCTTGACGCGGATCTCGACGATGCGCTTCTGCTGGGTCAGCAGCTCGACCTGCTTGCGCCAGAGTCCGGCCTCCAGGGTCGCCTGGCGGGTGGCGTACCACATCGACAGCAACTGCCGGCCGGCCTCGTGGCGGGCATCGGCGACCCGTTCGGTCGCCTCCAGCACGCCCTGTTCGCCGATCCGCTGGTCCAGCCCGGCCTTGCCCGGCAGGCGCAGGCCGCGCTCCAGGGTGGCGTTCCATTCCGAGTAGTTCGGACCGCCGGCGACGTTGCGGCGCTGGCCCATGACCTTGACGCCGTATTCGTAGCCGCCGGCCTTGAGCCGGCTCTGCTCGGCCTGGGCGCCGCGCACGTCGGCCTCGGCCGCCTTGACCATGGGCTGCATGGCCAGGATACCTTCCGCCACCGCCGCCGGCGGCAGGTCGGCCGGCGGCGTGGTGCCGGCGAAGGCCTGGGCACAGACCAGGCCGGTTCCAATCAAACAACCGATAAACAACGATTTCATGCCAATCTCCCGAATTCGATCACCGGCGTCAGCCAGTACGCCACGTCCCGTTTCGGGAAGCGGCTCTTGAGGTAGGCCAGCAGCGCCTGGGCCTTGTCGGCCTCCAGCACGATCTTGACCGCCATCCGCTCGGCCCGGCCGCGCACCAGCTCCTGGGTGCTCAGCGCTTCGTGACGGCTGCTGTAGCCTTCCGCTTTCAATAGAGTGAAACCCTCGGCCCAGTCCGGATGGGACAGGAACTGCTCGATCAGCTCATCTTCCAGATGGCGCGGCGCGGCCAGGGTCAGTTGCACCAGATTTTGTTGTGCCGGGCTCATGTCATGCCCCTTTCAGGATGAAGCGCCGATACAGCACGGGCAGCATTAGCAGAGTGAGGGCGGTGGAGGTGAACAGGCCGCCCACCACGACGATGGCCAGCGGCTTCTGGATCTCCGAGCCGGGGCCGGTGGCCAGCAGCAGCGGGATCAGGCCGAAGGCGGTGATGCTGGCAGTCATCAGCACCGGGCGCAGCCGGCGCAAGGCGCCCTCGCGCACCACCTGGTCGGGCGCCATGCCCTGGCCGGCGAGCTGGTTGAAATAGCTGACCAGTACCACGCCGTTGAGCACGGCGATACCCAGGAGGGCGATGAAGCCGATCGAGGCCGGCACCGACAGGTATTCGCCGGTCAGCCACAGGGCCGCAATGCCGCCCACCAGGGCGAACGGCACGTTGGCGATAACCAGGATGGCCTGGCGCACCGACTTGAAGGTGGCGAACAGCAGGGCGAAGATCAGAGCCAGCGCAATCGGCACGACCACCGCCAGACGGGCGGCGGCGCGCTGCTGGTTCTCGAACTGGCCGCCGTAGACCACCTGGTAGCCGGCCGGCAGCTTCACTTGGCTGGCGATCTTGGTCTTCACCTCGTCGACGAAACCGACCAGATCGCGGCCCGACACGTTGCAGCGCACCGTCACGTAACGTGCCGCGTTCTCGCGGCTGACTGCCACGGGACCGTCGGTGCGGACCAGCTTGGCCACCGCCGTGAGCGGGATGGCGACGCCGGCCTGGGTCGGGATGCGCAGCGCCTCGAACAGGGCCGGCGACATGCGCACGTCCTCGCCCGAACGCAGCACCAGCGGCGTGCGCTTGACGCCTTCCTGGACGATGCCCAGGCGCAGGCCTTCCAGGTTGCTGCGCAGGAAGGCCGAGATGTCGTCCACGGACAGGCCGTAGCGGCCGGCCGCCAGGCGATCGATCTCGACCTTGAAGTACTGCACGCCCGCGTTCTTCATGCTGAACACGTCCTGGGCGCCGGGAATCTGCTTCAGGGTCGACTCGACCTGGCCGGCGAGGTCGTTCAGCTTGCCTAGATCGGGGCCGAACACCTTGATCGCCAGGTCGCCGCGCGAGCCGGTCAGCATCTCCGAGACGCGCATGTCGATCGGCTGGGTGAAGCCGTAGTCGACGCCCGGGTAGTCGGCCATCACCTTGCGGATCTCCTCCATCAGCCATTCCTTGTCCGGCTTGCGCCACTGGTCGCGCGGCTTGAGCACCAGGAAGGAGTCGGTCTCGTTGAGGCCCATCGGGTCGAGGCCCAGCTCATCGGAGCCGGTCCGCGCCACCACGCCGGCGATCTCAGGCACCCGCTTGATCAGCGCTTGCTGCACGCTGCGGTCGATGGCCATGCTTTCCTCCAGGCTGATCGACGGCAGCTTCTGCAGCTGGATCAGCATGTCGCCCTCGTCCAGGGTCGGCATGAACGACTTGCCGATCAGCGGGTAGAGCGCCACCGCCAGGGCCAGCAGGCCGCCGGCGGTCAGCATCACCACCTTGCCGCGGGCCAGGGCGAAGTCGAGCATCGGCGTGTACAGCCGGGTCGCCAGGCGGACCAGCCATGGATCGCCGTGGCTGCCCTCCTTCAGCAGATAGGCCGACAGCACCGGCACCACGGTCAGCGACAGCAGCATGGCCGCGCCCAGGGCGAAGATGATGGTCAGCGCCACCGGGATGAACAGCTTGCCTTCCAGGCCCTCCAGTGTGAGCAGCGGCAGGAACACGATCATGATGATCAGCACACCCGACGCGGTCGGCGTCGCCACCTCGCGCACGGCGCGGAACACCCGGTGCAGCTTGGACTGCGGCGAATCGTCGTGGGCCAGGTGGGTGACCACGTTTTCGACCACCACCACGGCGCCGTCGACCAGCATGCCGATGGCGATGGCCAGGCCGCCCAGGCTCATCAGGTTGGCCGACATGCCGAACTGTTTCATCAGCATGAAGGTGGCCAGGGCCGCCAGCGGTAGGGTCAGCGCCACGGTCAGCGCGGCTCGCACGTTGCCGAGGAACAGGAAGAGCAGGACCAGGACCAGGACGATGGCCTCGGTCAGGGCCTTGGACACGGTATGCACGGCGCGCTCGACCAGAGACGAGCGGTCGTAGAACGGCTTGATCGTGACGCCCTTGGGCAGGGTCGGCGCGATCTCGGCCAGGCGCTGCTTGACCGCCTGCACCACCTGCTGGGCATTGGCGCCGCGCAGACCGAGCACCAGGCCCTCGACCGCCTCGCCCTTGCCGTCCTTGCTCACGCCGCCGTAGCGGGTCAGGCTGCCGAGCCGGACCTTGGCCACGTCGGCGACCCGCACCGGCACGCCGGCGACGTTCTTGACCACGATGCCGGACAGGTCGTCCAGCGTCTTGACCGCGCCTTCGACCCGCACCAGCCAGACTTCCTCGCCTTCGGTGAGGCGGCCGGCGCCGTCGTTGCGGTTGTTGGCCTGGATGGCGTCGCGCAGTTCGGCCAGGGTGACGCCGCGTGCGCTCATCGCCGCGTTGTCGGGCACCACCTCGAAGGTCTTCACCATGCCGCCCAGGGCATTGACGTCGGCCACGCCCGGCAGGGTGCGCAGCTTGGGCCGGATCACCCAGTCGAGCAGTTCGCGCCGCTCAGCCAGGCTGAAGTTGTCGCCCTCCACAGTGAACATGAACATCTCGGACAGGGGGGTCGTGATCGGCGCCAGGCCGCCCGATACGCCGGCCGGCAGGTCGGCCAGGACGTTGTTCAGGCGCTCGGCGACCTGCTGGCGCGCCCAGTAGATGTCGGTGCCGTCCTCGAAGTCGATGGTCACGTCGGCCAGGCCGTACTTGGAGGTCGAGCGCAGGATGCGCTGTTTGGGAATGCCCAGCATCTCCATCTCGATCGGCGCCGAGACCCGGGTCTCGACTTCCTCCGGGGTCATGCCGGGCGCCTTCAGGATCAGCTTGACCTGGGTGGTCGAGACGTCCGGGAAGGCATCGATGGGCAGCGAACGCCAGGCCTGGATGCCGGCTGCGGCGAGCAGCAGCACCAGGCCCAGGGTCAGCAGCCGCTGGGTGAGTGAAAATTCGGTCAGTTTGGCGAGCATGTCATTTCCCCGCGCCCTGCCAGATCGCCTTCAGGGCGATGACGCCCTCGATCGCAACCTTTTCCTTGCCGGTGAAGGGCGCATCGATGGCGACCGACTGTGCCGACTGACTCAGCACCTTGACCGCCTCGGGCTCGAAGCCGCCCTGGCGTTCGACGAACACCCAGCTCTGGCCGCCCTGGCGGACGATGGCCTTGACCGGCACGTGCCACTGCTTGGCGCCGGCCACGCCTTCGAGCTTGACCGATACGCTCTGGTTGAGGCGCAGCAGGCCGTCGGCGTTGTTGACCCGGGCCCGGATCGACACGGTCTGGGCGGCGCTTACGTTCTGGCCGATCGCCAGCACGGTGCCGGTCGAGCCGGTACCCGGGACGCTAACCTTCTGGCCGATCTTGACCATGGCGGCGACGTCGGCCGGGGCCTGGATGTCCAGCCACAGCGGGTCCATCTTGACCACCTTGAACAGGGCACTGGCGGCGCCCACTCGGGCACCGGTGACGGCAGTCTGCTCCACAAGCACGCCCGAGATGGGCGCAACCAGAGCGACGCTGTCGGCCAGCCGTTCGCCTTTCTCGGCGGCCTGGATCGCGTTCTTGGACATGCCCATCAGGCGCAGCCAGGCACGGCGCTCGTTGAGCATGGCGCGCGCCTGTTCCAGTGCGGCGCGGCTGGTCTGGAGGCGCGACTGGGAAATGATGCCTTCCTTGTACAGCGCCTCGTCGCGCTGGACAGTTTCCGCAGCTAGGCGGGTCTGGACCGCGGCCTGGACGATATCCCTCTGCGCGCCCGCCAGCTCCTCGCTGCGCAAGATCGCCAGGACCTGCCCGGCCCGGACGGCATCGCCCATCGCGACCCGAACCTCGGTAACCAGACCGGCAACGGGCGCAGCGACGACTCGCTCCTGGGCGGGGGGGACGGAAACCTGGGCTGGCAGCCCCACGGTAAGCGCCTCGACACCCGAAGACACCGGTGCGCTGACGATTTTCAGGGCGGCTCGTTGGGCCGGCGTGACGGCAATCAACTTGTCGCCGGCAACGGCCGGCAAAGACAGCAACAGCGTAACGACCAAGGTCGATAGTCTGAACATCCTTCTCTCCAATGGCCGCTTCCGGACTCAATATCCGGGCGGCGTAAATACATTGCTAGTTATAGCGCTCAGGCGCAGGCCTAGCCGGACCGGGGTCCGGATACGACCTAAATCAGCGAGGGAAAGGAGTTCAGACGCGCGGCGGCGCGCAGGGATATGGACGCAGATAGTCGGCCCGACTGTAGACCGACTTGAGCACGGGGACAGGCACCCAGGGCAGGGCCTGGTCGATATCCAGGCCGGGCAGACGCCCGGCCAGAACGGGACTGGGGGGGAACGGCACGTCGCCGCGCCGGGATTCCAGCGAATCTGCCACCCCGATGGTCGCGTGATGGTGCACTTCTTCCAATACAGGCGGGCCATGATGGACGACATTGCCGTCCAGGTCCGGCAGATGAATCCCGCCGTGGCCGAGCACGAACCCGCTATGGGCGTGCAGCAGCGGCGCAAAGCCTTGCAGCAGTGCGAAGAGCAGGATCAGGAAGTTGCGCATAAGCATATTCATACGCTCTGAAGTATATCCGCTGCCGCCGGCCGAATTGTTTCAAGATATGTCAGGACCTCACGGTCCGAGCAAGAACCCAGGCCGCCACCTCGGTTGCGCCGGCCTTTCTGACCACCCTGGCCAATTCGTTCAGGCTGGCGCCGCTGGTCATGACGTCGTCCACCAGGGCTACCCGCCTACCCGACAGGTCGGCATCGCAGACGAAGGCGTTGCGCATGTTGCCGCGCCGCGACTTGATCGGCAGTTCGACCTGCGGTCGGGTGTCCTTCACCCTGCGGCAAACGTCCAGGCCGGACGGCAGGTCCAGCCGCCTGGCCAATCCGCCGGCGATCAGTGCGGCCTGGTTGAAGCCCCGCTCCTGCAAACGCCGGGCATGCAATGGCATGGGGATGAGCAGGTCGGGCAGGCCGGTCGTACCGACCTGCTCAGCCAGGCGGTCCGCCAGCCAGGGCGCCAGGGCGAGTTCGCCGCCGTACTTGAGTTGCTGCACCAGCACCGAGACGGGGAAGTCATAACGGTAGACGGCGATACTGCGCTCGAATGCCGGCGGCTGTTTCAGGCAGCGGCCGCAGACCGCGCCGGCCAATGTCGGGGTCGCGCAGACCGGGCAACGCTCCGCCGCGAGCCTAGGCAAATCGGCGGCACAGGCCGGGCACAACAAGGCGCCTACGCTGCGCGCGCCACACAGGAAGCAGGGCTGCGCGACATGCGATTGCACATATTTTATGCAGCTATTCAGCAGCGAAAACAGCTGATTTGACAAGATACCCCCCTTGCCCGAATATGCCCGACTTTCCGGGACTCATTCCGTCGACCATGGCCGATCAACGCATCATCACCGCAAGCGCATCGCGGCTCAGCGCACGCCTGTTCAATTATCTTTCGATCGGCACCACCCTGTTGTCGGCCACTCTATACACCCTGGGCCAAACGCTGGGCAACACCAAGCTCGCCTTCCTGCCGCTGGCCATGTCGCTGCCGCCGATCATGATCTGGGTCGCCGCCTCCATGTTCGTCTACGCCGCCATCGCCCACCATCCGAACCTGCGCGTCCGGCACTACAACAAGTGGGCCGGCTACCGCTATTACGCGATCATCGGCTTGCTGGTCGTCGTCGCCAACGACGCCGCCCATGTCGTCGGCTGGGGCGGCATCTGGATTTTCTTCGTCCTGGCCCTCGTGCCCTGGGCTTCCTACGACATCTGGAAAGCCGGCCGCGAGGCATGGCAGGACACCATCATCGAGGCAAACGCAAATGACTGATCTTTCCGAAATGCAGCAACAGCCCCTCTGGACGGCCGACAAGGTGGCCGAACTGTTCGAACTGCCCTTCAACGACCTGATCTTCCGGGCCCAGACCCTGCATCGCGAGCACTTCGACGCCAATGCCGTGCAGATGTCGAGCCTGCTCTCGGTCAAGACCGGCGGCTGTTCCGAGGATTGCGGCTACTGCTCGCAGTCGGCCCGGCACGACACCGGGCTGGAGCGGGAACGCCTGCTCGACGTGGCGGAGGTCGTCACCGCCGCCAAGACCGCCCGCGACGGCGGCGCCACCCGTTTCTGCATGGGCGCCGCCTGGCGCGGCCCGAAGGACAAAGATCTCGACAACGTCATCGACATGGTCCGCCAGGTCAAGGCGCTGGGCATGGAGACCTGCGTCACCCTCGGCATGCTCAAGGAGGGCCAGGCCGAGAAACTGAAGGACGCCGGCCTCGACTACTACAACCACAACCTCGACACCGCGCCCGAGTTCTACGGCCAGGTCATCACCACCCACACCTACGACGACCGCCTCGACACCCTGCGCCAAGTGCGCGAGGCCGGCATCTCGGTCTGCTGCGGCGGCATCATCGGCATGGGCGAGACGCGCACCATGCGCGCCCGGCTGATCAGCGAACTGGCCTGCCTGAACCCGCAGCCCGAGTCGGTGCCGATCAACATGCTGGTCAAGGTGCCGGGCACGCCGATGGCGGCCGAGGCCGACCTCGATCCGCTCGAATTCGTCCGCACCATCGCCGCCGCCCGCATCACCATGCCCGGCTCGCACGTCCGCCTGTCGGCCGGCCGGCGCGAACTGGGCGAGGCCGTGCAGGCGCTCTGCTTCCTGGCCGGCGCCAACTCCATCTTCTACGGCGACCGCCTGCTGACCACCGACAACGCCGACTGGCAGGCCGACCAGGCGCTGTTCGCCAAGTTGGGCCTGAAGCCGGAACCGGTCAAGGGCCGGCGCTGCGCCGAGGCCTGATGGCGGATCTTGACGCCCGGCTCGCCGAACTGGAGGGCCAGGGCTTGAAACGCCGGCGCAGGCTGTTGGAAAGCGCCCAGGGCGCGCAGGTCACGGTCGACGGCCGGGACTGCCTGTCCTTCGCCAGCAACGACTACCTCGGCCTGGCCAGCCATCCGGCGCTCGCCGCCGCGGCCTGCGAGGCCGCACAGCGCTACGGCGTGGGCGGCGGCGCCTCGCACCTGCTGACCGGCCACCACGTCCTGCACGAACGACTGGAGACCGAGCTGGCCGCCTTCGTCGGCCTGCCCGCGGCCCTGCTCTTCTCGACCGGCTACATGGCCAACCTCGGCGTGGTCACCGCCCTGGTCGGGCGCGACGGCGCGGTGTTCGCCGACCGGCTCAACCACGCCTCGCTGGTCGACGCCGCGCTGCTGTCGCGGGCCGAACACGTCCGCTACCGCCACCTCGACCTGGACCACCTGGAATCGCTGCTGGCCCAGAGTCGGGCCAGGACCAAGCTGATCGCCACCGACACCGTGTTCAGCATGGACGGCGACCTTGCCCCGGTGCCGGACCTGCTCGCCCTGGCGGAACGCCATGACGCCTGGCTCTACGTCGACGACGCGCACGGCTTCGGCGTCCTCGGCGAGCGCGGCAGCGGCGCGCTGGAGCACTTCGCCCTGACCGCCTCGCCGCGGCTGATCTACCTCGCCACCCTGGGCAAGGCAGCCGGCGTCGCCGGCGCCTTCGTCGCCGGCAGCGAAGGCTTGACCGAATGGCTGGTCAACAAGGCCCGCAGCTACATCTACACCACGGCCCAGCCGCCCATGCTGGCGGCGGCCCTGTCGGCCAGCCTCGGCCTGATCGCCGGCGAACCTGAACGGCGCCGGCATCTGCAGTCGCTGATCGCCCGGCTCAAGGCCGGCGTGGCCCGTCTGCCCTGGCCGCTGCTGAAGTCCGACACGCCGATCCAGCCGCTGTTGGTCGGCACCAACCACAAGGCCCTCCACCTGGCGGACAGCCTGCTGGAACGCGGCATCCTGCTGCCGGCCATCCGGCCGCCGACCGTGCCGGAAGGCACCGCCCGGCTGCGCATCTCGCTCTCCGCGGCCCACAGCGAGGCCGACATCGACCGGCTGCTGGCCGGCCTCTCGGAACTGGCGCGATGAGTTTGCCGCTGGTCTTCCTGCACGGCTGGGGCCTGCACGGCGGCATCTGGGCCGAGACCGCCGCCGCCCTGGCGCCGCGCGACGCGCGGACGCCCGACCTGCCGGGCTACGGCACGGTTCCGTCCTGCACACCCTACGACGCCCCCCATCTGGCCGAGGCCGTCGCCGCCGACCTGCCAACCGACGCCGTGGTGATCGGCTGGTCGATGGGCGGCATGGCGGCGCTGGCCCTGGCCGCCCGCTACCCGATCAAGGCCCTGGTGTTGGTCGGCAGCAGCCCGGCCTTCGTCGAACGGCCGGACTGGCCGCACGGCATGGCGCCCGATGTGCTGGCCGGCTTCGCCGATTCGCTGGCCAGGGACTACCGCGCCACCCTGCTCCGCTTCCTGTCGCTCCAGGCCCGCGGCGGCGATGCGGCGCGGGAGGTGATCGCCCGGCTGCGGCAAACTGTGATCGACCGCGGCGAGCCGCGGCCCGACACCCTGGCTGCCGGCCTGGAACTGCTGCGCAGCGTCGACCTGCGCGCCGAAGCGGGCAGGGTCGCCTGCCCGACCCTGGTCGTCCACGGCGGCCGCGACACGCTCTGCCCGCCCGCCGCCGGCGAATGGCTGGCCAGCCACATTCCCGACGCCCGCCTCGCGCTACAATCGCAAGCAGCGCATGCCCCCTTCCTGTCCCATCCGGCCTGGTTCACGGACCAGATAAACGCATTCCTCGATGAAATCCGCGCTTAGAACCAAGATCCGCGCCTCTTTCGAAAAGGCGGCCCGGACCTACGACGACTCCGCCTTCCTGCAGAAGGAGGTGGCGCGGCGCATGGACGACCGTCTGGACATGATGCGGCTGCAGCCGGAGCGCATCCTGGACGCCGGCTGCGGTACCGGCTTCGCCTTCCCGTTGCTAGGCCAGCGTTATCCGCAGTCCCATCTTGTCGGCCTCGACCTGGCCCACGCCATGCTCGCCGAAGCCCGGCACCGGCTGCCCAAGCCCACCCTGTTCGGACGCCTCCTGGCACCGTTCAATGGCAGGCCGGCGCCCCTGGTCGGCGCCGACATGGAGGCCATGCCGCTGGCCTCGGACAGCGTCGATTTGCTCTGGTCCAGCCTCGCCCTGCAGTGGCTGGAAACGCCGGATGCCAGCTTCCGCGAGATGCGCCGGGTGCTGAAGCCCGGTGGCCTGCTGCTGTTCTCGACCTTCGGCCCGGACACCTTGCGCGAACTGCGCGCCGCGTTCGCCGGGCTGGACGGCTACAACCACGTCAACCGCTTCCTCGACATGCACGACGTCGGCGATGCGCTGATCCACGCCGGCTTCGCCAACCCGGTGATGGAAATGGAATACCTGACCCTGACCTACGACGACCTCAAGGGCGTCATGCGCGACCTCAAGGGCATCGGCGCCCACACCGTGGTCGATCGCCGGCGCGAAGGATTGATGGGCCGCAAGGAATGGCAGCGGCTGGTCGACAACTACGAAGCCTTCCGCCGCGAAGGCAAGCTGCCCGCCACCTACGAGGTGATCTACGGCCACGCCTGGGTCGGTGCCGTGAAGCCGGCCCACGAGGACGGCCGCAAAGTCATCCAGCTCAAGATCGAGCAGCGCCGGGGAGGGCTGGACTGATGCCCGGCCTGTTCATCACCGGCACCGACACCGGCATCGGCAAGACCTTCGCCACCGCCACCCTGCTCCACGCCATGACCGCGCTCGGCCTGCGCGCCGCGGCCATGAAGCCGATCGCGGCCGGCGCCGACCTGATCGACGGCCGCTGGATCACCGAGGACGTGGCGATCCTGGGGGCCGCCGCCAATGTCGTCGTACCGGCCGAATTGGTCACGCCCTACCTGTTCCGGGAACCACTGGCGCCGCACATCGCCGCCGACCGGAAGGGCGTGCACATCGAGATTCCCCGCATCGTCGACGCCTACGAGCAACTCGCCAGGCTGGCGGAATGGACACTGGTGGAAGGCGTGGGCGGTTTCCGGGTGCCGCTCGACGACCAGCGCGACACCGCCGACCTGGCCGTGGCGCTCGGCCTGCCGGTAGTTCTGGTTGTCGGCATGCGGCTCGGCTGCCTCAACCATGCCTTGCTCACGGCAGAGGCGATCGCCGCCCGGAATCTGAAACTAGCCGGCTGGATCGCCAACCGGATCGATCCCGACATGGCCGCTTTCGACGAAAACCTGGCCGCGCTGAATTCACGCCTGACCGCCCCCTGCCTGGCCGTCCTGCCGCATCAGAACCAGCCCGATCCCGCCCGGGCCGCGCACCTCGTCCCGACCAAATCGTTGAGCAGATGGCTGACCGATTTAAGCCCCGCTTAACCCGCTCCTGGCAAATTTGCCGGCAACCCTATGCAAAACGTCCAACCCCGTTATAATTCGGACAAAAAACTCTTTAAGGAGTTCTAAATGGTCTTGTCCCGTACTAGTCAGTACGCCATACAGGCACTGATCTACATTGCCACCCAGGCCCCCGGCGAGCCTGTTCTGAACCGTGATATCGCGGAACGGCTGAACGTCCCGGCTGCCTACCTTGCGAAGATTCTGCAGAACCTTTGCAAGCATGGCCTGCTCGACTCCTTCCGGGGCCGTCTGGGCGGTTTCTGCCTGCGCGAAGGCATGCAGAAAAGCAGCCTGATGCTGGTCCTGCAATTGACCGAAGGCCCGGATTTCACCAAAAACTGCATCCTCGGCCTAAAGGAATGTTCGGACGAGACGGCCTGCCCCATGCACTTCAAGTGGAAGCCGGTGAAGAACAGGATCATCGCCATGCTCAACGCCATGACCCTAGAAGAACTGGCCAAGGCCGTTCTGACCGGCAAATACCGACTGGCCGACCTGCCCGGCTCGGCCCTCGCCGCCTGATGACGGTACGCCGCAGCCCCTGGCTGGTCGCAGCGTTCATTCTTCTGCTGACCCTGCTGACCGGCTGCGGCCCCGCCAAGCGGGCCGACTTCAAGGCCACGGACATCACCGGGGCCGATTTCGGCAAAAGCCTGTCATTGACCGACCACAACGGGGTCCACCGGACGCTGACCGACTTCAGGGGCAAGCTGGTGGTGCTGTTTTTCGGTTATACCCACTGCCCGGACGTCTGCCCGACCACCCTGGCCGACGTCGCCTCGGCGCTCCGGCAGATGACACCCGACCAGGCACAACAGGTCCAGGTCCTGTTCGTTACGGTCGACCCCGAGCGCGACACACCCCAGGTGCTCAGGGAATACGTGCCGTATTTCTATCCGACCTTCCTGGGCCTGTACGGAACCCCGGCCGAGACGGCGGCCGCGGCGAAAGAGTTCCACATCCATTACGCGAAGCACGCCGAACCGGGCGCCATCGGCTACCTGGTCGACCACACGGCCGGCAGTTACGTCCTCGACCGGGAAGGCCGGTTGCGTCTGTTCCAACCCTTCGGCCAACCGCCCGCCGACATCGCCCACGACTTGAAACTGCTCCTCCAGGAGTAGCCTGGCCGCTCCTTGCGACCCTGCCGAATTTAGGCATATACTCCTGCGTCTTTTTTTAACAAATTGCCGGTAATTCGGTACGAGTCCCCAAGCGGTCCCGCGCTCTGGAGATGGATAATCAGGCAATCCCCCCCCGAGGAGAAGTCATGTCTGGAAGCAATGCCGCGTCTGTTGCGGATCAGTACGACTACGAAATCATCAAAAAGTTCTCGGTCATGGCCATCGTCTGGGCGGTGGTCGGCATGTTCGTCGGCGTCTACATCGCCTCCGAGCTGACCTGGCCGTTCCTGAACTTCGACATTCCGTACATCACTTTCGGTCGTTTCCGTCCCGTACACACCAGTTCGGTGATCTTCGGCTTCGGCGGTTCGGCGCTGTTCGCCACCTCCTACTACGTGGTCCAGCGCACCTGCCAGGCCCGCCTCTGGGGCGGCGGCCTGATCCCCTTCACCTTCTGGGGCTGGCAGGCGGTCATCCTCCTGGCCGACATCTCCTACATGCTGGGCTACAGCCAGGGCCGCGAATACGCCGAGATGGAATGGCCGATCGACTTGCTGATCGAGGTCATCTGGGTCTCCTACCTGGCGATCTTCCTCGGCACCATCATGAAGCGAAAGCAGCCCCACATCTACGTGGCCAACTGGTTCTACCTGGCCTTCATCCTGGCCACCGCGCTGCTGCACACCTTCAACAACCTGGCCGTGCCGGTCGGACTGTTCACCCTGAAGTCCTACAGCCTGTTCGCCGGCGCCCAGGACGCCATGGTGCAGTGGTGGTACGGCCATAACGCCGTGGGCTTCTTCCTGACCGCCGCCTTCCTCGGCATGATGTACTACTTCGTGCCCAAGCATGCCGGCCGGCCGGTCTACTCCTACCGCCTGTCCATCGTCCACTTCTGGGCCCTGTCCTTCATGTACATGTGGGTCGGCACCCACCACCTGCACTGGACCGCGCTGCCCGACTGGGCCTCGACGCTGGGCGCCACCTTCTCCATCATGCTGCTGCTGCCCTCCTGGGGCGGCATGATCAACGGCATCATGACCCTGTCCGGCGCCTGGGACCGCCTGCGCACCGACTACGTCATGCGCTTCATGATCGTGGCCCTGTCGTTCTACGGCATGTCCACCTTCGAAGGCCCGCTGATGGCCCTGAAGGACGTAAACGCCCTGTCCCACTACACCGACTGGACCGTGGGCCACGTCCACTCCGGCGCCCTGGGCTGGGTGGCCATGATCTCCTTCGGCTCGCTCTATCACATGATCCCGCGCCTGTGGAACACCAAGCTGTTCAGCGAGAAGCTGGTCGGCGTCCACTTCTGGCTGGCGACCATCGGTGTCCTGCTCTACATCACCGCGATGTGGATCTCCGGCATCTCCCAGGGCCTGATGTGGCGCGCCTTCGATGAGTACGGCAACCTGCAGTATTCCTTCGTCGAATCCGTGGCGGCCATGCATCCCTTCTACATGATGCGGGCCATCGGCGGCATGTTCTTCCTGACCGGCATGTGCACCATGGCCTTCAACATCTTCATGACCATCCGCCAAGGCGTGCGCGAGGCCAATGTGGCCGGCCAACCCGTCGCGGCCGCCGCCTGACCGGAGACGAGGACACCATCATGCTGAAAAACCTCAAGCACGAAATCCTGGAAACCAACGTCGGCATCCTGCTGGTCGGCACCATGATCGCCATCAGCATCGGCGGCCTGGTCGAGATCGTTCCCCTGTTCCTGATCAAGGACACGGTGGAGAGCCTGCCCGGCGTCAACGTCAGGCCCTACACCCCGCTGGAGCTGCGCGGCCGCGACATCTACGTCCGCGAGGGCTGCTATCTCTGCCATTCCCAGATGATCCGTCCGTTCCGCGACGAGCAACTGCGCTACGGCCACTACTCCCTGGCGGCCGAATCGAAGTACGACCACCCCTTCCAGTGGGGCTCGAAGCGGACCGGTCCGGACCTGGCCCGGGTCGGCGGCAAGTACTCCAACGAATGGCACGTCCAGCACCTGATCGCGCCGCGTTCCGTGGTGCCCGAATCGGTCATGCCCAACTTCCCGTGGCTGATGACCACCCCGCTGGACTACTCCGACGTCGAGGACCGCATGCGCGCCCTGCGCACCACCGGCGTGCCGTATTCGGCCAGCACCGAGGAATACGAGAAGAACGTCAAGACCTTCGGCGTCGCCACCGCCAAGATGCTCGACATCTCCCATGCCCAGCAGAACCTGATCGCCCAGGCCGAAGCCGGCAACTATGACGGCGACCGTTCCAGCATTTCCGAAATGGACGCGCTGGTCGCCTATCTGCAGGTGCTGGGCACCATGGTGGACTTCAGCAAGGTCAAACCCGAAGACCTGGTGAAGTACCGCTGATGGTATTGGAATGGTTGGCCCGAGCAGAGAACCTGAAGGGGCTCGGGCTGGTGATCTTCTTCGTCACCTTCTGTCTGGTCCTGCTGTGGGTGTTCGCCAGCAAGGACCGGCTGGAAGACCAGAAGAACATCCCTTTCCTCGACGACGATCTCGATCAAGTATCTAAGGACAAGTCCAATGGCTGACAACACGCAAAATAACCAAGGCCCCCAGACCACCGGCCACGTCTGGGACGGCAACCTGCAGGAATACAACAACCCGCTTCCGGTCTGGTGGACCTATGCGTTCTACGCCACCATCGTGTTCGCTGTGCTCTACTGGCTCTACTATCCGTCCTGGCCGATGGGCCAGCACTTCCTGACCGGTTTCGGCAAGATCACCTACGTCAACTCCGAAGGCAAGGAAGAATCCTGGCACTGGAACACCCGGGCCAAGCTGCTGAAGGAGACCGAGGAAGCGGTCGCCAAGCAGAAGCCGTTCTACGACCAGATCATGAGCCTGCCCTTCCAGCAGATCGCCAAGGACCCGCAGCTGTACAGCTTCGTGCTGTCCGCCGGCAAGCCGCTGTTCGCCGAGAACTGCGCCGCCTGCCACCAGAGCGGCGGCGGCGGCAAGATAGGCATGGCCCCCAACCTGACCGATGACGACTGGATCTACGGCGGCACCTACGAGAAGATCCAGGAGACCATCACCCGGGGCCGGCACGGCTACATGCCGCCCTTCGCCGAGGCCCTTGAGCCCGAGCAGATCGACGACCTGGCCAACTACGTGCTGTCCCTCTCGGGCAACCAGGTCGACGCAGCCAAGGCGGCCAAGGGCGACGCGCTGTTCCATTCCAACACCGCCGCCTGCTTCTACTGCCACGGCGCCAACGCCAAGGGTCGCCCGGACATCGGCTCGGCCAACCTGACCGACAAGATCTGGCTCTGGGCCGACGTGCCCGACGCCGCCGACACCGCCGGCAAGGTGGCGGCGGTCAAGCAGGTCATCGAAGGTGGCATGAACAAGGGTGTCATGCCCACTTGGGGTGGTCGCCTGAAGCCTGAGCAGATCAAGCTTCTGGCGGTCTACGTGCACGAACTGGGCGGCGGCAAATAAGCGCCGGTTGTTTCCCAGTGAGCCCCGGCAACGGGGCTTTTCCATTTTCAGGGCGAAGTCGAAGTGGATACCGAGAATCAGGACAAGGACCTTTATTTCAAACGCGTGCCGGTCGTGCCGCGCTCGATCAAGGGGGCCTTCCGTAACTTCAAGACGAGCATCCTGCTGCTCGGCTTCAGCGTCTACTTCCTGCTGCCCTGGCTGCCCTGGAGCCGCCTGGATGCGCCGTCCCAGGCCGTCATGTTCGACATTCCAGGCCGCCGCTACCTGATCTTCGGCCTGACGGTGTTTCCCCAGGACGTGTTCTGGCTGGCCATGCTGCTGTTCATCGCCGCGGTGGTCCTGTTCTTCATCACCGCCCTGGCGGGCCGGGCCTTCTGCGGCTACTTCTGCTTCCAGACCCTGTGGACCGACGCCTTCATCTGGATCGAGCACCTGATCCAGGGCGAGCGCCCCAACCGTCTGCGCCTGCTCCGCACGCCCTGGAACGCGGGTGAAAAGTTGACCCGGGTCGGCCTGACCAAGCTGCTCTGGTTCCTGCTCTCGTTCTGGACCGCGCTGACCTTCGTGCTCTATTTCGGCTATGCGCCCGAGCAACTGACCGCGTTCTTCACCGGCCAGGCCGCCGGCGCCGCCTATATCACGGTCACCGTCCTGACCTTGTCGACCTACCTCGCCGCCGGCGTATTGCGCGAGCACGTCTGCATGTTCATCTGCCCGTACGGCCGCTTCCAGAGCGCCATGTACGACCCGGAAACGCTGACCGTCCATTACGACCGCAAGCGCGGCGAGGGCGACCGGGGCCGGGCTTCGGCCAAGACCGGGCTGCGCAGCCTGGAAGAGCGCCACGGCGCCGGCCATGGCGACTGCATCGATTGCAGCCTGTGCGTACAGGTCTGCCCGGTCGGCATCGACATCCGCGACGGCCTGCAATACAAGTGCATCTCCTGCGGCCTGTGCGTCGACGCCTGCAACACCATCATGGACAAGATGGGCTACCCGCGCGGCCTGGTGCGCTACGACTCGGAGACCAACCTGGTCCGCGCCCAGCCGGCCAAGCCCAGGTTCGACTGGAAGCGCCTCAAGGTGATCGGCTATGGCGTATCCATCGTGCTGATGACCGGCTACCTGTTCTACGACATCACCCACAAGGAAAGCTTCGAGCACAGCGTCCAGCAGATCCGCCAGCCGCTGTTCGTCACGATGTCGGACGGCAGCATCCGCAACCGCTACCAGATCCGCCTGACCAACCTGTCCGGCCACGACGACACCTACACCATCAGCGCCCAGGGCGTGCCGGCCAGCGCGCTCGACCTGGGCAACTTCCGCCAGGTCACCATCCACAACGGCAAGAGCGTCATCGTCCAGGCCGGCGTCAGGCTGGAGCCGGAAATGGCCGAGCGGATCAAAGAATTCACCTTCACCATCGTCGATGGCAAAGGCGACACCGTCACGGCCCCCGCCCACTTCTTCACCCGGATCGAAAAATGAACCTGTTCGTCACCATCTTCGGCGGCATGCTGCTGACCGCCGTCCTGTACGGCCTGGGCCGGCTCGCTCGGCTGTCCAACTTCTGGTCCGCCGTCATCGCCGCCGCGCTTCCCACCATCGCCTATCTGGTCTACAGCGCCATCCGCCAGCCCGGCCTGGACGTCATCACCATCCACGTCGTCGCCTATCCCACCGTGGCGGTCCTGTTCGGTCTGCTCTATGGCACCAAGGCCGACCACAGCGCCAACATGCACTGGATCCCCAAGCTGATCGTGCTGTTCTTCGTCCTGCTGACCCTGCTCATGGGCGCCTTCGTCTACATCGCCCGCCAGGGGATTCCGCCCAGCTTGGCGCAACTGCTGCTGCCCGACGCCAAGGGCAAGATCCTGCACACCGGCTTCGCCGGCGTCGTCGAACACAACCAGGAGGCCGCCAACAGCATCCCCTACCACCTGGACATGCAGAACAAGCTGGAAAAACTCGGCTGGCGGCTCGAAGTCAGCGGCCTGTCAGACCTGCGCGGCGGCGTGGACAGCCCGGTGGAAGTGCTGATCAACGACCGCGAGACCCGGCCGGTGGAAAAACTGGCGGTCAAGCTGGAATTGAGCCGCCCGGGCCAGCGGGGCGACGTGCTGCTGCCCCTGAGCGGCGGCCTGGGCGGCTATCACGGCACCCTGCCCGGCCTCGAGCCGGGGCGCTGGGTGGCCCGCATCACATTGGCCCAAGCCAACGGCGAAACCATCGATCTGGAACACGACGTCGAAGTGCACTGAACGCGGAGCGGCCCGCCTTGCGCGGGCTGCCCGGCAGGACCTAGAGGGCGATCAGGCCGTGCAGGAACTCGTCGGCCCCGGTGGCCAGTTCCTCCGGGATATCCTCGCCCAGATCCAGGATCTGCAGGCAGACCGGGCCCAGCTTGTCCCACTCCCGGGTATGGTTGAGGCCGGTCGCCATCTGGTGCAATCGCTCGGCCAGCTGGGCCAGGGCGACCTGGCGGCAGCTCGCCCCGGACAGGCCGCCGATGGTTCGATCCAAGGCTGCGACGTCATGATGGCGCCGGATGGCCGTGCACAGATCCTCCGGCAACCACCAACTCTGCGCCATCAAGCCGCCCACCACGGCATGGTTGGTCGGCACGCTTTCCTCTTCGACCTCGGTGAACGGGCGGCTGAGTTCGGCATTGGCTCGGACCAGCGCTTCGGAGTAGTGGGCGAAGCGGCGCAGCATGATCGGGATGCCGCAGTCGCGGAACAGGGCGAAGGTATAGGCCTCCTCGCTGGTCACGCCGAAGCGCACGCCCAGTTCCTGCACCAGCCAGCCCGACAACTGGGCGGTGCGCTCTGAAGCATCCCAGAACCGCTCCAGCTGCGCAGACGGAGCCGGTCCCAGCACCTGGCGCAGGATCAGGCCGGCAATCGCGTTGCCGGCGGCACGCAGACCGAGCATGGCCAGGGCATCGCGCACGTTGCGGGTCTTGGTACGGTAGCCGAAGAAGGGGGAATTGGCCGTCTTGATCAACCCGGCGGCCAGGGCCACGTCACTCCGGATCAGTTCGGCCAGTGAATTCAGGTCGGGCTCGTCGGCCCGTGCTTCCAGATTGATCAACTCCAGGATGCGCGGCCGCGGCGGGATGCCGATATCGCGCAGCGAAGCCTCCAATTGCCGGTCCAGCGCCGCGACACCGTCCGATTCTATTGCCGTGTTCCTCTGCTCATCGTCCATGATTCAAACCGCCAGCCATTTCTGCAACTCCACCTCGCTCATGGGGTGCGCGACAAAATACCCCTGGATCGCGGTCACGCCCGCTTCGCTCAGGGACTCGTATTGCTCCGCCGTCTCCACGCCTTCGGCCACGACCGTGATGCCCAGGTCGGCCGCCAGTTGCGACACCGCCTTGGCGACACCGAACGAGCGCCGGTCATGGGGCAGGTCGATGACGAAGGCCCGGTCGAGCTTGATCTTGCCGGCCGGCAGATCCTTCAGACAGGCCAGGCTCGAATAGCCGGTGCCGAAGTCGTCCAGAGCCAGGGGAAAGCCGGCCTCGAGGGCGGCGCCGAGGTTTTTCTGCACCACATCCGAGCTGTCCATGAACAAGGACTCGGTGATTTCCAGTTCCATCTGGCCTGGCTGGATGCCGGTATAGGCCAATACGCCATGCAGCGACTTGGCGAAGGCGGGGGCCAGCAGTTGGGCGCGGGAAACGTTGACCGCCACCTTGAGGTTAAGCCCCTGGAAATGCAGGCGGTTGATGAAGCCGGCTGCCGTCACCAGACTCCAGTCGCCCAGATGCACGATCAGGCCGGTCTTTTCGGCCACCGGGATGAAGCGCCCGGGGGAGACGATTTCATCGCCCACCCGGCAGCGCATCAGCGCCTCGACCGCCACCGACACGCCGTCGGAGACGCGAACGATGGGCTGGTAGTCGAGGTATAGGCCGCCCGTTTCCAGTGCCCGGTGGAGCATCTCCTCGACGGTCAGCTCCTCCCGCGCCAGATAGCGGCCGCCCTGCGGCGGCTGGTGTTGATCGGGAGCGATGACGAAACGCCCGCCGCCTTGCAGTTTGGCCTCCAGCATGGCCCGGTCGGCCCGTTCCAGCAGCTCGCCGGCGCTATCCTCGCTGCCGGCCAGAGCGACGCCGATGCTGACCGAGGGACGCAGGCGTCGAGTGCCCACACCCAGCGGCTGGCTGATGGCCGCCAGCAGGTCGCGAGCCAGGCGGGTGGCCTTGAGTTCATCGACGCAGGGCGAGATGACCACGAACTCGTCGCCCCCCATGCGGGCCAGCAGGCCCTCTACCGGGAGCGCCCGCTCCAGGCGCCGGGTCATCTCGACCAACACGCTGTCGCCCACCGTGTGGCCGAACGAATTATTGATCTGGCGAAAGCGATCGACATTGAGCCAGAACACCGCGATCTGCGGATCGCCACCTTGGGCATGGCCCAAAATGGCCGCCAGCCTGGCCAGACAGTCACCTCGGTTCAGGAGGCCCGTCAGCCAATCCGGCCCAGTATGCGAACCACCGTCGCTAGGAAAAACTTCAACCATGAGCTGCCTCAAATCTGGCTCTACGCTAGCTTAACGGCAGGCTGGCGACAAACTTTAGACGGCCTCGAATCGGCTGCGGCCGTCTCGTTCAGGCACCCCGGCCCGCCTGCCGGCGATGGCGCAGATATTCCAACAGGCCGGGCAGCAGCGAGAGCAGGACGATCAACAGGATGACCGCGGTCAGGTTGTTCTTGACCACGGCCAGGTTGCCGAAAAAGAAACCGGCGGGAACCAGCAGGCAGACCCAGAGCAGCGCCCCGACCAGGCTGAAGCCGAGGAAGCGCAGGTAGGTCAGCCGGCCGATGCCGCAGACGAAGGGGACGAAGGTCCGCACGATCGGCACGAAGCGGGCGATGATGATCGCCTTGGGACCGTGCCGCTCCATGAAGGCATGGGTCCGGTCCAGGTTCTCGCGCTTCAGCCAGCGGCTGTCCTCGCCCTTGAACAACCGAGGCCCCAGCAGGCGGCCGATCCAGTAGTTCAGGTTGTCGCCGCACAGTGCGGCGACGATCAGGGTCGCCATCACCCAGGGCAGTTCCATGCCGCCGGCGGCGGCCACCGTGCCGGCCACGAACAGCAGCGAATCGCCCGGCAGGAAGGGGGTCACCACCAGTCCGGTTTCCATGAAGATGATCAGGAACAGCAGGCCGTACACCCAGGCGCCGTGCTCGGCGACGAAGGCCGCCAAGTGGACGTCCAGGTGCAGGACGAGGTCGATCAGCTGCGCGAGCACGGGGCGCTATCGCAAGGTCAGCGGCCGAAGCCGACTCAGACCATGGCGCCGGCTTCCGGCTTGGGCGGCTTGATGAAGTCTTCGCGCGACACGCCCAGGAACAGGACGATCGGGCTGGCCACCAGCACCGAGGAATAGATGCCGAACAGGATGCCGATGGTCAGGGCGACGGCGAAGTAATGCAGGGCCTCGCCGCCGAAGAAGAGCATGGACAGCACCATCATCTGGGTCATGGCGTGGGTGATCACGGTCCGCGACATGGTGGTGGTGATGGCGTTGTCGATGATGTCCGGGATCGCCGCCTTGCGCATCTTGCGCAGGTTCTCCCGGATCCGGTCGAACACCACCACCGATTCGTTCACCGAGTAGCCGAGGATGGCCAGCACGCCGGCCAGCACCGTCAGGTTGAATTCCCACTGGAACAGTGCGAAGCAGCCCAGGATGATGACCACGTCGTGCATGTTGGCGATGATCGCGGCCAGGGCGAACTTCCATTGGAAGCGCAGGGCCAGGTAGGTCATGATGCCCAGGCTCACCACCAGCAGGGCCAGCGCGCCGTTGTCGTAGAGTTCCTTGCCGACCTGCGGGCCGATGAACTCGACCCGCTTCAGCTCGACGCCCGGGGTGGCCGTCTTCAGGACACCCATGACCTGGTCGCTCAACTGCGAACCGCTCATGTCCTGCCTGACCGGCAGGCGGATCAGCACGTCGCGGGCCGAACCGAAGTTCTGCACCGCCGCGTCCTTGTAGCCCAGTCCCTCGATCGCGGCTCGGACCTGGTCGATCTGTGCGGCCTGCGGATAGTTCACTTCCAGCACGGTGCCGCCGGTGAAGTCGACGCCCAGGTTGAGGCCCTTGGTCGCCAACGCCCAGACGGCAACGATGAAGGTCACCAGGGAAATGATCGTGGTCACGCGCCCGTAGCGCATGAAGGGAATGTCTTTTTTCAGGTGGAAGAATTCGATCATGATCAGATGGCTACCTTGGTGAGACGGGCCTTGCGGCCGTAGGTCAGGTTGACCAGGGCGCGGGACACCAGCACCGCGCTGAACATCGAGGTCAGGATGCCGAGACAGAGCACCATCGCGAAGCCGCGCACCGGGCCGGAGCCGAGCCAGAACAAGGCGATGCCGGCGATGAAGGTGGTGACGTTGGAGTCCAGGATGGTGTCGAAGGCGCGGTCGAAGCCGGCGGCGATGGCGGCCTGGGGCGAATTGCCGTGGCGCAGTTCCTCGCGGATGCGCTCGTTGATCAGGACGTTGGCGTCGATGGCCATGCCCAGGGTCAGGGCGATACCGGCCATGCCGGGCAAGGTCAGGGTGGCTTGCCACATCGACAGCAGCGCCACCAGGAACAGGCCGTTGGCCGACAGCGCCAGCACTGAGAACAGGCCGAACACCCGGTAGTAGAAGATCATGAACACGGCCACCGCCATGAAGCCCCATATGTTGGAATGGAAGCCCTTGGCGATGTTGTCGGCGCCCAGGCTGGGGCCGACCGTGCGTTCCTCGACGATCTCCATCGGCGCGGCCAATGCGCCGGCCCGCAGCAGCAGAGCGACGTCCTTGGATTCCTGGATCGACTCCATGCCGGTGATCTGCACCCGGCCGCCGCCGATCTCCTCGCGGATCACCGGCGCGGTGATCACCTCGGTCCGGTTCTTCTCGATCAGCAGGATGGCCATGCGCCGGCCGACGTTGTTGCGGGTGACGTCCTGGAAGATGCGGGCGCCGCGGCCGTCCAGGTTGACGTGGACCGCCGGCTGGCTGTTGCTGTCGAAGCCGGGTGTGGCGTCGGTGATGTAGTCGCCGGTCAGGACCACCGACTTCTTGACCAGGATGGGCCGGCCGTTGCGTTCGTAGTAAAGCTCGTCGCCGAACGGCACCTGGCCCGACAGGGCCGCCTGCAGCCGGGTCGGATCCTGCATGGCCTCCTCGTCCACCATCCGGATTTCCAGGGTGGCGGTGCGGCCCAGGATCTCCTTGGCCTTGGCGGTGTCCTGCACGCCCGGCAGTTGGACCACTACCCGGTCGACGCCCTGCTGCTGGATCACCGGCTCGGCCACGCCCAGCTCGTTGACCCGGTTGCGCAGGGTGGTCAGGTTCTGCTGCAGCGCGTATTCCTGGGTCTTGGTCTTGGCCGCTTCCTTCAGCGTGGCGACCAGGGCCGGGCCCTCAGGCGTGTCGGCGTCGGCCAGCTGCAGGTCGGTATAGGCGCTCTCGAGCACCGGCCGGGCCTGGTCGCGGGTCGCCGCGTCGCTGAAGCGGACGGTGATGCTGGTGGCGTCGCGCGACACGCCGGTATAGCGGATCTTCTTTTCCCGCAGCAGGGTGCGCATGTCGCCCTGATAGCGCTCGATGGCCTTGTCCAGGGCCTTGGCCATGTCCACCTGCATCAGGAAATAGACGCCGCCGCGCAGGTCCAGGCCCAGGTACATGGGCAGCGCACCGATCGAGGTCAGCCAGGCGGGCGAGGCCGGCAGCAGGTTGAGTGCCACCGTGTAATCCTTGCCCAGGGCCGTCTCCAGGACGGTCTTGGCCTTGATCTGGGTATCCGTGCTGGCGTAGCGCGCCTTGACGCCGTGCTCGTCCAGGAGCATGCCGGTCGGCGGCACGCCGGACTGCTGGAGTATCCCCTCGACCTTCTGCATCAGCGCCATGTCGGGCTTCTCGGTGGTCCTGACCGGCGAGACCTGGACTGCGGGCACCTCGCCGTAGAAATTGGGCAGGGCGTACAAAAAGCCGACCACCACCGCGACGGCGACGACGACATATTTCCAGAGGGGATAGCGGTTCATTTTTATCTGGGGGAAACGTTAAGTTCGAGTGAAGGCCCCGGGGCGGCGCATGCGCCTCATCCCATGGGCGCTTCGCTCAGAGGTCTTTCATCGTGCCCTTGGGCAAAACGGTCTGGATGGCGCCGCGCTGGAAGACGCTTTCGGTGCCGCCACCGATATCAAGAGTCACATACTGCTCGGAAAGTTTCACGACCTTGCCCAACTGGCCGCTCGAGGTGACCACCTCGTCGCCCTTCTGCAAGGCTTCCTGCATCTTCTTCTGATCCTTGCTGCGTGCCATCTGGGGCCGGATGATGAGGAAATAGAAAACCACGAAAATGACGACCAGGGGCAGGAACTGCATGACCGGATTCGGTTGGCCGGCGACTTGATCGGCGGCGAAGGCGGAGGAAATCAACATCTTGGGCTCCAGGTTGAAAACTTCGCGGATTCTAACATGCGGCCTTTCTCTCACTATTAAAGGCCGCAACATAATCGGCGAAGCGGTCCGCCTCGATCGCCGCACGCAGTTCCCGCATCAGGGTCTGGTAGTAATGCAGGTTGTGGATGGTGTTGAGCCGGCCGCCGAGCGACTCGCCGGCCCGGAACAGGTGGTGCAGGTAGGCCCGGCTGAAATTGCGGCAGGTGTAGCAGTCGCAGGACGAGTCGATCGGCCCGGTGTCGGTCCGGTGCCGGGCATTCTTGATGCGCAGGTCGCCGTAGCGGGTGAACAGCACGCCGTGGCGGGCGTTGCGGGTCGGCATGACGCAGTCGAACATGTCGATGCCGTGGCCGACCGCGAACACGATGTCCTCCGGCGTGCCGACCCCCATCAGGTAGCGCGGCCGGTCGGTCGGCAGCCTGGGCGCGGTGTGAGCCAGGATGCGGGCCATGTCTTCCTTTGGCTCGCCCACCGACAGGCCGCCGATGGCGTAGCCGTCGAAGCCGACCCGGGTCAGCTCGGCCAGGGAACGGTCGCGCAGGTCCTCGTACATGCCGCCCTGGACGATGCCGAACAGCGCGTTCGGATTGCCGGCATGGGCGGCCTTGGAACGCTCCGCCCAACGCAAGGACAACTCCATCGATATCTTCGCCGTCGGCCAGTCGGCCGGATAGGGCGTGCACTCGTCGAAGATCATGACGATGTCGGAGTTGAGCACGCGCTGGATCGCCATCGACTGCTCCGGCGTCAGCATCAGGCGCGCCCCGTCCAGCGGCGAGGCGAACTTGACGCCTTCCTCGGTGATCTTGCGCAGGTGGGTCAGGCTGTAGACCTGGAAGCCGCCCGAGTCGGTCAGGATCGGGCCGCGCCAGCCCATGAAGTCGTGCAGGCCGCCGAAGGCCGAGATCACCTCCAGCCCCGGCCGCAGCCAGAGGTGGAAGGTGTTGCCGAGGACGATCTGGGCGCCCAGCGTCTTGACCTCGTCCGGGGTCACCGACTTTACCGCGCCGTAGGTGCCGACCGGCATGAAGACCGGCGTCTCGACCGTGCCGTGGGCCAGTTCGAGACGGCCGCGGCGGGCGCCGCCGGAGGTGGCGAGCAGATCAAACTTCATCTTTTCTCTCGATCAGCATGGCATCGCCGTAGCTGAAGAAGCGGTAGCGCTCGGCCACCGCGTGTTGATAGGCGCGCAGCAAGAGGTCGTAGCCGCCGAAGGCGCTGACCAGCATGAGCAGGGTGGACTTGGGCAGGTGGAAATTGGTGATCAGGCGCTCCACCACGCGGAACCGGTAACCGGGCGTGATGAAGATGTCGGTCTCGCCGAAGCCCGCCAGCAACTCGCCCGACTGGGCGGCCGACTCCAATGCCCGCAGGCTGGTGGTGCCGACTGAGCAGACCCGGCCGCCCGCTGCCTGGGCCGCGGCCACCGCCGCGACCGTGGCCTCCGGGATCGAATAGCACTCGCTGTGCATGCGGTGCTCGGCGATATGCTCCACCCGCACCGGCTGGAAGGTGCCGGCCCCGACGTGCAGGGTGACGAAGGCGGTGCCGACCCCGGCTGCGCGCAGGCGCTCCAGCATGGCTTCGTCGAAATGCAGGCCGGCGGTCGGCGCCGCCACGGCCCCCGGCTCGCGGGCGTAGACGGTCTGGTAGCGGGCATCGTCGTCGGCCTCGGCGGCCCGGTCGATATAAGGCGGCAGCGGCAAGGCGCCGTAGGCATCGAGCCAATCCAGAACGCTGCGGAACGGATCGAAGACCAGCCGGTACAGGTCGTCGCTGCGCTCGACCACCTCGGCCTCGAAGGCATCGTTGAAGCGCAGCCGCATGCCCGGCTTGGGCGCCTTGCTGGCCCGGATGAAGACCAGCGCCTCGTGCTCGGAGAGCACCCGCTCGACCAACGCCTCGATCCGGCCGCCGGTCTCCTTCTCGCCGAACAGCCGGGCCTTGATCACCCGGGTGTCGTTGAACACCAGCAGGTCGCCGGGCAGGAAGAAGGCCGGCAGGTCGGCGAACATCCGGTCGGAAAAGCTGCCGGCCGGACCGTCCACGTGCAGCAGGCGGCTCGCACCCCGGTCGGGCAGCGGATAGCGGGCGATCAGTTCGTCCGGCAAAAAATAGTCGAAATCGCTTGTTTTCATGATGAGGGGCGGATTATACGTTGCCCTCGCCCCCTGTTTTTCGCGATAATCGCGGCCCCTACTCCTGCCCGGATGGCGGAATTGGTAGACGCACGGGACTCAAAATCCCGCGCCGCAAGGCGTGCCGGTTCGACCCCGGCTCCGGGCACCATCAGCATTCACGCGCGCCCCGCGCACTTCACCCTGCACAGCGAATCCCGACGGCATGACGCCCGCGGTCGGCCATAACCATTTGACTTGAATGGCCATTCAGGCCGAATTCAGCCATGAAATCATGGTATAAATATCCTAAAAATTGTTAAAACTCGTGTGGTATCGGGACCCGTCATCGCCGCAAAGGAACGCGAAGTCGCCACTTATAACGATGTTACCTCTCAGCACCGTATCCGACCGCGATGACGAGCCCATGCCGGCGCTTCAAGCCCAGCCGTCGATTCTTATCCGCCTGCTGGATGAACTGGGGGCGGCTGTCTCCGTATCGCCGGAAGCCACGGCCTGGCTATTGCGCGACCCGGCCCTGGCTGCCCGTACCCTCGACGCACAGCCGGCCGTAACCGCCGCCCGGTTGAAGTCCTGGCTGGTGCCCGCCGCAATCGAAACCCTGTCCCAGCCGCCCGCACCGGCCGCCCTGCAGCACTGGACCGATTCAGTCACCTGTGCCAGCCTGTGCCAGGCCCTGGCCCGCCGGCTCGGCTATCCGGACGAACGCGAGGCCTATCTCGCCGGCCTGTTCCATAACCTGGACCTCCTTTCCTCACACCCCCAGGCCACGCCCGATTTCCGGCGCATCGCCCGATGGCTGGCCGGCTGGCGGCAAGCGCCCTACCTGTCGGGCGCCATCCAGGCCCAAGCCGAGCAACCGCACCGCCTGGCCGAAGCGCTGCCGCTGGCCAGGCTGCTCCGGGTCGCCCGCGCCGCGGTGGGCGGCGACGGCGATGCCCACCGCCTGGCGGCCATCCTCCTGCCCGACCTGGCCGCCGACGAACTGAACGGCCTGCAGCGCGAAGCCGACGCCTCGATCGCCGGACTGAAGCAGACGCTGGCCGACCCCGCTGTCCCGAACCAGGCACAGTCACAGCAGGAACTACTGGCCGAGGCCTTGAAGCGATATTTCCTGCTCGAACAGATGCGGGACGAACTGGCCGATGCCGACAGCGAAGACCGGGTAATCAACGCGGCCCAGGACATGCTGGCCCGGTTGTTCCGGGTCGAGTCACCGCTCTACCTGATCCACGACGGCAAGAGCAACGAACTGATCCCCCACCCGGCAAACAGCCGAGCCCACCCCGGCCTGCGCATCCGCCTGCCGGGCAGCAACAGCGCCGCGGCCTGGGCCTGGAACAGCCGGGAGCCGGTCGTCTTCTCCACCCGGGACGCCGAGTCGGTCAGCCTGCTCGACATCCAGCTGGCGGCATTGGCGCAACGGGACGCCGTGCTGGCCGTCCCGGTCGGCGACGACGGCATGGCCGGCATCCTGCTCGGCTGCGTCGACCTCGCCCAGATTCCCCGACTGGAACGGTCGATCGATTTCCTCGGCCGCGCCGGCCGCCTGGTCGGCCAGGCCCTGGCCCGCGCGCGCGACCCGCAGCCCGGACCCGCCGCAGACTGCCTGGCCGAATACCGGGACCGGACCCATCGCGCCGCGCACGAGATCAACAACCCGCTCGGCATCGCCAAGAATTACCTGGCCATCCTGGGCGCCAAGCTGGGCGACGGCAATCCGGTCGCCGAAGAGCTGGCCATCATCCGCCAGGAACTGCACCGCATTCCCCGCATCCTGCACGCGCTGATCGAAAACAAGGACGGCAACCCGTCGCGCGACGAGGCGTGCGACGTCAACGCCGTCATCCGGGACCTGAGCGTGGTCGCCGAATCCGCCGTGCCGCCCGACCGGCACATCCGGGTGGCTTTGCGGCTCGCCGCCAACGCGCCGGCCATCCACACCGACACCGGCAAGCTCAGGCAACTGCTGCTCAACCTGGTCCTGAATGCGCTCGAAGCCGCTCCCGCCGACAACGGCGAAGTCGGCATCGAGGCCTATACGACCGTCGACCATCAGGGCAAGAAGCGACTGGCGATCGAGATCACCGACAACGGCCGGGGCATCCCGCCGGAAAGAATGGCGCGCCTGTTCGAGCCGCAGGCGTCGAGCAAGCCCGGCCAGCACGCCGGCCTCGGCCTGGCCATCGTCAAGACCCTGGCCGGGGAATTGGGCATGACCGTCGCCTGCCGGAGCGGCGGCCAGGGCACCACCTTCCAGATCGCGGCAGCGCTGGACTGAGCCCGGGACAGCGACCATGAGACCGACAGGCAAACGTTTTCGACAGAGGGGATCAAGATGCTAGGCACCATCGAACATCAGGGCATCAAGGGCAACGCCATCAGCATCCTCATCGTCGAGGACGAGGCCCGCTACCTGGAAAGCACGCGGCTCCTGCTGACCCCCTACGCCAATGAAATCGCCGCCGCCGTGACCGGCAGCCAGGCGATCGGCATCCTGGAGTCGAAACGATTCGACATCGTCCTGCTCGACCTGGGCCTGCCCGACATGACCGGGCTGGACGTGATGACCCGGGCGCGGGCACGCTGGCCGGAGACCATCATCATCGTGGTCAGCGGCGACACCAGCGTCGAGTCGGCCATCAAGGCATTGCGCCTCGGCGCCTACGATTACCTGCGCAAGCCCTACGAACCGGAAGAGCTGATCAAGATCATCCGCAACACGACCCAGCGCCTGCAGCTGCACAACGAGAACCGCAACTTCCAGCAGATGCTGCACCACTCGGAATACCTGCACCGGCTGCTGGTCAACAACTCGCCCGACATCATCTACACCCTCGACCAGGAAGGCCGCTTCACCTTCCTCAACGAAAGCGCCCAGCGGATACTGGGCGTCGACGCCAGGACCCTGCTCGGCAAGCCCTACGAACAGATCGTCCACGACCGCGACCTGGACCTGGCCCGCTACGCCATGAACGACCGGCGCACCGGCGAGCGCGCCACCCAGAACATCGAACTGCGCTTCAAGCTCTGGCCGGCCGGCTCGGGCAAGCCGGCGCCGGACGACACCGTCACCGTGGAACTGAACGCCATGGGCCTGTACCGCAACACGCCCGACGGCAAGCGCGAGTTCATCGGCTCCTACGGCGTCGCCCGCGACATCAGCGAACGCAAGCGCGCCGAGGCCACCATCGCCTTCCAGGCCTACCACGACCTGCTCACCGGCCTGCCCAACCGCACCCTGTTCCGCGACCGGCTCGGCCAGACCATCGTCCACGCCAAGCGCCACGGCCAGAAGCTGGCGGTCATGTTCCTGGACCTGGACCACTTCAAGATGGTCAACGACACCCTCGGCCACCTGCTCGGCGACGAGCTGCTGCAGGCCGTCAGCCACCGACTGCGCGGCTGCCTGCGGGAAACCGATACCCTGGCCCGGATCGGCGGCGACGAGTTCATGGTCCTGCTGCCCCACATCCAGACCCAGAACAACACCGCCACGCTGGCCCAGAAGTTCATCACCTCGCTCAGGGAACCGTTCCACATCGAGGAACACGAACTGTTCGTCAGCATCAGCATCGGTGCCGCCATCTACCCGGACGACGGCGAAACGCTCGACACGCTCATCAAGCATGCCGACATCGCCATGTACCACGCCAAGGACCGCGGCCGGAACGGCTATTGCCTGTATTCCAAGGCGCTCGACGAATCCCTGTCCGGCCAACTCGACCTGCGCACCGGCCTGCGCCGCGCCCTGCAGCGCGGCGAGTTCGAAGTCCACTACCAGCCCCAGGTCGACATCCCGACCGGCCTGATCATCGGCATGGAGGCCCTGGTCCGCTGGCGCCATCCCGAGAAAGGCATCATCCCGCCGACCGAGTTCATCTCGGTCGCCGAGGAAAGCGGCCTGATCGGCCCGATCAGCGACTGGGTGCTGCAGACCGTCTGCCAGCAGGCCCACATCTGGCAGCAGATGGCGCTGCCGCCGATCACACTGGCCGTCAACCTGTCGGCCCGCCAGATCGAGCACCCCGATTTCGTCGACAACTTCAGCCAGGCTCTGCACGCCTACCAGCTCGACGGCCGCAGCATCGAGATCGAGATCACCGAAAGCATCCTGATGCGCGACATCGAGGGCTGCATCGTCAAGCTGAAGCAGCTCAGCGAACTGGGCGTCGAGGTCTCCATCGACGACTTCGGCACCGGCTACTCCTCGCTCAGCTACCTGCAGAAGCTGCCGATCAACACCCTCAAGATCGACAAGAGCTTCATCCACGACCTCGACCCCGACCTGGGCGGCTCGACCATCGTCAGCGGCATCGCCGCCATGGCCAAGGGCATGCGCCTGAACCTGATCGCCGAGGGCGTGGAGTCCCTCCAGCAACTCGACTTCCTGAAGACCGTCGGCTGCGACGCCTACCAGGGCTTCCTGTTCAGCCGACCGATCGACTCGAAACAGGCGACCCGGCTGCTGGAAAGCCAGCTTCACTGAAGCCCTGAGGCCTGCTTTCAGCGGGGAACGGACACTGCGCCGGTTTCCGGTCTTTCCTCCCCCTCCACGCGCCCCCTCTCCGATAAGGGAGTGCCGATAAATTCGGGTTTTAATGACGAAATAAATCAGCGCACCCATAAGCCTCATCCGCATTCTGCCTGCCCGCCGCAGAAATCAATTTTCTTCGGCATGGAATATTTCGGCCCGAACACCCCTCTTTAGCTCATGAAGGAGAAACGGCGGCGGCCTCATGGACGAAAAGGGTTTTGCGCAGTGGGTGGAGAACTACCAATCATTCTTGTACCGGGCGGCCTGGGCCCTCACCGGAGAACGCGGCGCGGCCCAGGACCTTGTCCAGGAGACCTTTGCCCTGGCCTGGCGCGGTCGCAAGCAGCTCCGCGACGGCGGCGCCGTGCAGGCGTGGCTCTACCGCATCCTGCGCCGGGAGGCCGCCCGCCAGTGGCGCAACCGCGAGCCCTGGGCCCCGTGGGACGACGACGCCTGCCAAGAAGTGGCGGACGACCGGGGCCGCGCCGATGAACGCATCGACCTGCTCGACGCGCTCCAGGCCTTGTCGCCGTTGCACCGGGAAATACTGGTCCTGTTCTACCTGGCGGACATGAGCTACGAGGACATGGCGCTGGCGATGGGTATTCCGGGCGGCACCGTGATGAGCCGGCTCAATCGGGCGCGGAGCGCGCTCAGGCGACTAATGGACGTTGGAGGGTGAGATGGTCGAGGATCGAAAAGACGACGATGGTTTTGATTCCGAGGCGCGCCGCATCCTGCGCAGCCTGCCGGTGCCCGAGTTCGCGCCGATTCGGCCGGCACGACGCGATTTCCTGCGCCGGGGGCTTGCCGTGGCGGCCGGACTGGCCACCCTGGGGGCAGCAGGCTGGGTGACGGCGAGCTATGCCGCCACGCCCCGGATCGTCAGGCTCTCCGCCGCCCACGGGGCGGCGGAGGCGACGCTGCGCGGCGTCCTGGTGCCGGACATGGCGCCGGTGCTGCAGGCGCTCTCGCTGCCCGCCGACCAGCGCTTTCCGGGCATCCTCCAGCTCTGCAAGAACTGCGCGATCGGCCCCTATCCCGCCTGGCACATCGATGCCTTCATGGACGATCTGGGCACGGTGCAGGTCTTCGTCTTCCGCGCCCCGGTCCCCGACGCCTCCGGCCACGGCTGGTGGCTCGGCCAGCACTGGCGCTTCCTGCCGGCATCCGGCCGCTTCCCGGTACTGCTGCTCGCCGACCACGAACCGGCGCTTGAGGCGATGGCCGCACGGCTACGACAACCAAGCTGATTTTCCCGCACGACAACTAACTTAAAGAGGAACGACATGAACACACCCCGTACCCTGATCCAAACCGCCGGCGCCGCCGCACTCGCCCTGGCCGTTTCCGGCGCGCTCGCCGCGGACGACGGCCAGGCCGAACTGCTGAAACAGGCGCAAGCCTTGTTCAAGCCGCTGCCGGCCGATTTCGCGACCAAGCAATTCCCGGTCACGGCCGAGCGCGTCGCCCTCGGCCGCGCCCTGTTCTTCGACCCCCGGATCTCGGTCGACGGGACGGTCAGCTGCGGCCGCTGCCACCAGCCTTCGCTCTACGGCACCGACGCATTGCCGCTGCCGATCGGCAACCAGAACCGGCTCAATCCGCGCAACGCCCCCACGGTGCTCAACGCGGCCGGCGAATTCGTCGCCCACTGGCGCGGCGACCGCGCGAACGTCGAAGATCAGGCCACCCAGGCCCTGATCGGGCCGCCCAGCTTCGGCCAGCCGAATTACGCCGCGGCCATGGCCAGGATCGAGGCGATCCCCGGCTATATGCCGATGTTCAAGAAGGCGTTCCCGAACGAAAAGAGCCCCATCAACCAGGACAACTGGGGCAAGGCCATCGGCGCCTACGAACGGACGCTGGTCACGCCGAGCCCGTTCGACGCCTACCTGAAGGGCGATAGCCATGCCCTGTCGCCCCTCGCCCAGGCCGGGCTCAGGAAGTTCATCGCGACCGGCTGCGCCACGTGCCACAACGGGGTCGACGTGGGCGGCGGCATGTACCAGAAGTTCGGCATGTTCGAAGACTACTGGAAGGCGACCGGCAGCAAGAACATCGACAAGGGGCGCTTCGACGTGACCCACGAAGCCTCGGATCTATACCTGTTCAAGGTGCCGAGCCTGCGCAATGTGGCCATGACCGCGCCCTATTTCCACGACGGATCGGTCGCTTCCCTGCCGGAGGCCGTGCGCGTCATGGGCGAAGTGCAGTTGGGCAAGAAGCTTGTGCCGCAGGACGTCTCCGAGATCGTAGCCTTCCTGGATTCACTCACCGGCACCCTGCCGGCCAACTTCAGGACCCTGCCGACGCTCCCGCCCGGCCCGTTCGCGGCCAAGCAGCCTTGATCCGACGGTGGCCCGGACCTGCGGCACCGGTCCTGGCCACCGCAGCGCTCAGTCGACCCAGCTCACACGTCGGCCATCGGCTGGCGGACCTTGGTCGATTGCGGGTTGACCCGCAATCCACTACGTGGGCTTATCGGGTCGTGTGGTTGTAGGCAGATCGAAAACCATGCCGCCGATGGCGTGGCGGCCAGTAGCTTTGGGCATTTCGATCACCTGTTCCTTCGGTGTACCCTCGATGGCTTCGTCGGGCTCGATGGGCGATACGCGGCTGTCGAGCGTATTGCTGATGACCAGAGCGTTCTTTTCTTCCTCACTCATGAGATAAGCAAGATGGTTTGGAACTAGCGTGGTTTCTGGTTTGGGTTGCGTTTGGAGCGCGGCGAGCCATTCCGAATCAGGCTTCAGGCGTTTGAGCAGTTCTTCTGGCCCCTCTTTTTCGAACATCTCGCCGGGGAAATAAAAGACTCGGTCATCCTTGAGCGAAACCTTGAGGCTGTAATTGCAGCGCATACGCTTGGATCGAGTAAGGTTGGTGCCATAGCGCCAACTTCCTGGTGGACCAAACCAATGGGTATCCGCAACAAATTTCTCGACGGTAATCACATCGTTGCAGTCGAAGCGTGTTTCCTTGAAGAAATAACCCTTGAGGTCAAAAGACCCTTGCCGATAGCGTGCCCAGCGGACGATGAAGATTTCGAAGGGCTCAAGGAAATAGGATTGGATGCCTGCAATGATGAGCCAAATACTCACAAAAGCCGTTAGGATAAATATTGCTTTTACCCCAATGAAACGCGCCCAACTGGTTAGCACGGATTTGTGTTCTAATAATACATAAAGTCCCAAGGGTATGGCTCTAGCCCATGCCAGCATACCAAGTGGGGTCAAGATCAGGGAAAACCAAAACCGACCATCATTCCATTCTTGTTCGGCAAGGGGCGCAGAAGATGCGTGGGGCATAACGGTTCCCTTTCTCAGCGGCTTTGGGTAGGTTGATTCAATGGTTGATCTGGTTTACCCAAATTTGTACCGATAGCGGTAAAGCCTGTGGAAACAGGCCAGGTCACAGTCGTAACGCCGAGCTGCTCGCCCAACGTTGATCCAACATTCAGTACGGAAGGGCCAGTGAATTTTGTAATTGCACCACTGCCAATGGCTGCTCCAGTAACCTCGCCAAAATTAAAATTATCGACGATGCTTTGATGATTCATTAGCAAGGTTGCACCTTGAGTCAAAGTATCGCCACCCCCGCCAATAATTGCCCCCTGCGTGAAAGTCCCCCCTCCTGGTGCTCTCACATTCAGGTAACCCTGCAATCCCCCAACGCCTGCCGCAATCAATGCTCCCTCCGCATTGGGATCTTTTGTCGTAGCGTAATAACTCGCGGTATTGCTTGCGGCTCCAACAACAAAAGGGGTCAGTGTCGAATTATTTTTGAGTTGAAAAACAAATCGACACTGACCCCTTTTGATCGAGGATGATTAATGGTCCGTTGTAGAAAAACTTTCTTCTCTTCCATCACTGTCTTTTCTTGTCTGGTGATTGAGAGAAAGGCAGTTGATTGGAATTAATGAGGCTATTTAAAAAATCCGATAGTTAGTCCTACAAGGCCAATAATTGTTGGCGAAATAAACACTATATAAAAATAGTTTTTGCGTCCGGATTTATAATAACCAAGATAGCCCATCTTGTAGGAGGCGGCGAGAATCATAGTAAAACCTAAAAAGTTGCCAACTAAGAGATTGATTTTTGATTTGTATAAATAATCAATCCAACTAAAACCGTTGTGCAATGCTACCCCCCAAATAATTATTGGTATCAAAACATAATCAGCCAATATCGAGAGCAACTGAGCATCGGTTTTCATCTTATTTTCCTTGATTCCCGGAGGAAGGGTATAGGGAATTCATAATTCTTGTTCCGGAATCCTGTAGAACAGGTGTGGTTGTCCCTACTTGGGTCACATCAAGAAATTTAGATGCGGTTGAATATTGCGAATCCGCTGACTGTAGGAAAATGCCACTCATCGAATCTGGTACGGCAACAGCCTTAGCATCCAGCATGCCATTTATACTAACTGCCGAACGTTGCTGTAAGGCACTAAAGGTGTTGATCTGTGCTGTCCCCACATAAACACGCCCACTGGCTAATGCGAGTGACAAATCCGTTATGGTGGCCGCATCCTGTGCAGTTTGATTGCCAGGGAAGTAGGTGTCGGCAATGGAAGTCGTTCCGCTAGTCGGCAATATCCCATTCCCGCCTCTGAGTGCCGTCATAAAATTCGCCACAGAATTTTTCAATCCAATCCCGGAATCTGCCAGATCAAGTAGACCAATGCTTAGAGTCGCGACTCCGGCGGGTTTACTAACCGTTGGTTCCGGCGCCACAATCAAGGCGCCGCCAGTAGTAGTCAATATGCTACCGGTAATAACGCCTGCTGAATTTCCGCTGATATCAACTAGGGATTTTAGGGCCGCCCCTTTATTGATACGACCAACCTGATCTACGAGGGATTGAGCATCCTGGTAACTCGATACGAATTGCCATTTCGTATCTACCCATAACACACACATTGCATCTGAGCCGCATGCTTGCTCTGCTGCTTGCTTTTGCGCCAGTTGTGCCGTACTAAGTCGGTTATTTACTGCCGCATTTAGTGCAGAGTTGGCTCCGCTCAAAGCATCGCCCCCTGCCGCTTGGCCAGCGACAGCACCGAGAAAAGCCGCACTCGACTCATAAAATACCTTACTGGCGTTACTGTATCCATTATTGTTCCCCTGCAAGGTCACCAGATTCCCAAGTACAGATTCCACTGCGCCACCTGCCGCCCCCGAGCTGCAATTCCCACCGTCTGCCCCTGACGTTACGCAACCCAATGCTGCGTGGGCAAGTGTTTGCATCACTGGGTTCTTGCCGCCGCCCCATTCTTGGCCAATGGCGTTAGCTCCGATGGCGGAGGCGTCAGTCACTATGCTATCCACAATGTTCTGACCGAGGTCCGTACCTTGGAGGGCGGAGCTCACTCCTGCGCTCACGACTGCCCGGCCGGCTATTCCCTCGACCATAGACCCAATATTCGTGAGTTTGCCGTCTGCTAGTGCCTTGCCGGTTGCCCCCAAATTGGATAGCCCGGCCAGCTGATTGAGGCTTTGGCCATTGGCGAACTGAATATTCTCCAACCCAGCCGTCAGCATGCTGGCGATGAGGCTCTTCACGCTCTCGCTGCTGCCCAGGTCGGCCAGCGTCTTGCCGAGGTCGCCTTTGTTGTTGATCAGGCTGACGCCCGCCTGGGTGGCCAGCGCAGTGAAACCGGCATTGGCCACCAACCCCGCTGTGGTATAGGTCGCCGCCGAGGTTGCCGTGGCGGCCGTGGCCGTTCCGGTG
>DASVZA010000042.1:0-50921 GCA_036391875.1 Parasulfuritortus sp. | reverse complement strand
CCCGGTCGGCGCCGGGCGGGTGGAAGGGCCGGAAGCCGGCCGCGCGGCGCCAGCGGCCGGGCTCGCCGACCAGCGCCTCGCCGCCCCACAGGGTGCCGTCCTCGCCCAGGCCGACGCCGTCCCAGGCGAACACGATCCAGTCCTTGACCGCGGGGAATTCCCAGGCCAGGGCCGAAGCGTGGCCATGGTGGTGCCAGATTTCGGTCAGCGGCAGGCCGGTCTCCCGGGCCCAGGGCCGGTAGCCGTAGCCGGGGTGGTGATCGAGCAGCAGCCGTTCGGCGCGGACCTGATACAGACGCTGCAGGTCTTCGGCGACCCGGGCCAGGGTCTCCAGGCTGCGCACCGTGTCCAACTCGCCGATGTGGGGCGAGAGTACCGCCCGCCGGCCCCAGGCCAGGCAGACGGTGTTCTTCATGTGGCTGCCGAGCGCCAGGACCGGTTCCGGCAGGGCCTCGGGCAGGTCCAGTTCGAGCGGCGCCGAGCCGCGCCCGAGGCGGATCGGCCGAGGGCGATCGGCGATCACCCGGTAGACCGAATCGTCGGCCGGCCGGACGATGGGCCGGTCGTGGTGCAGGAAGGCGTCGGCGATGGCGGCCAGGCGGGCCTCGGCCTCGTCCGCTTCGGTCAGCACCGGTTCGCCGCTGACATTGCCCGAGGTCGCCACCAGCGGGCCGCCGAAGTGTTGCAGCAGCAGGTGGTGCAGGGGCGAATAGGGCAGGAAGCAGCCGATCTCGTTGAGGCCGGGGGCGATGCCGTCGGCCAGACCGTGGCCGAGCCGGACCGGCATGAGCACGATGGGCCGGGCCGGCGAGTCGAGCAGGGCCAGGGCCTCGGCGGTCGGCTGCACGGCGTCGAGTAGGGCCCGCCGGTCGGCCGGGAACAGCACGGCCAGCGGCTTGGCCGGCCGCCGCTTGCGCCGGCGCAGTTCGCCGACCGCCGCGTCGTTGCCGGCGTCACACATCAGGTGGTAGCCGCCGATGCCCTTGACCGCGACGATGCGGCCCGCCTGCAGCGCCGCGACCGCCGCCGCCAGCGCGGCGTCGTCGCCGTCGATCCGTTCAGCGCCGGCGCGGTAGCTCAGGTGCGGCCCGCACACCGGGCAGGCTACCGGCTCGGCGTGGAAGCGGCGGTCGGTCGGGTCCTCGTATTCCTTGCGGCACGCCGGGCAGAGCGGGAAATCGGCCATCGCTGTGTTCGGCCGGTCGTAGGGCAGGGCGGTGATCAGGGTGTAGCGCGGCCCGCATTGGGTGCAGTTGATGAAAGGATAGGCGTGGCGCCGGTCGGACGGATCGGCCAGTTCGCGCAGGCAGTCGTCGCAGGTGAAGTAGTCGGGCGGCACGTGGATGTCGGCCGCGGCGCCGGCCGCGCTGGCGCGGATGAGGAAATCGGCATGGCCCTCGGCCGGGACGGTCTCGACCCGTTCCAGGGTCGGCCGGGCGATGGCCGGTGCCCGAGCCAGCAGGTCGCGGCGAAAACGGTCCAGGTCCTCCGCCCGGCCCTCGGCGTGGATTTCGACCCGGCCGTTGGCGTTGCGCACCCAGCCGGCGATGCCCAGTTCCCGCGCCAGGCGGTAGACGAAAGGCCGGAAGCCGACGCCCTGGACCTGGCCGGCCAGGTCCAGGCGCTGGGCGATGGGTGAGACGGCGTGGGACATCTGGGCGTTATCCGGGACAGATGCTCCAATAGTGCCAAAGATTGCCGCCGGCCGCTCGCCTCTCGACGCCGACCTGCGTCCAACCCGCCGGATGCGGCCCGACTCGGATCGAGGTCGTGGGCGTCAGGGCAGTGAGCCCTTGATTCGGCTGGACTCCCGTCTTCGCGGGAACGGCAAAACAGAATGAATCCCGTTGCCTGAAGGCCGGAACTTCCGGGCCGATGCGTTCAGTCGACGTCGTTGGAAACGGAGCTCTTGTCCGTGGTGACCAGGTAAAAGCCGATTGCCGCCATGGCCATCCAGAGCGCCATGGCCCAAGTGCCGATCAGGGTGGCCAGCGGCCCCATGAAGAACAGGACGGCCGCGGAAAGGGCCAGGATGGCGTTGCCCACCCAGAACTTGGTGCGGTGCTTCTTTTTGGTCATTGCCGGAAATCTCCTTGCTCGTTGAAGGCGTAATGATAGGCGAGCCTGGCAAGTTCAGTTGAAAAAAAGACTTGCCGGTCTATTGATCGGGCCGGCCCGGCAAGGGTGCGGTCCGGTTGCAAGGGTACGGCCGCGCGGGGCGGCTGTAGTAAAACTGCCACATCACTTTCATAAACTGCGGGACCCGACATCACTTCCCGATTGGTTACATGACCGATTCCACCGTCGCCCGCCTGGGCATGAAGGCATTCCGTTTCAGACACAGCGTGCGCGGCATGATCTTCGCCGTGATCGCCCCGGCCTTCCTGGTCGTGGTCGGCTGCATCGGCTTCACCCTGTTCCAGCTGCAGGCGGTCTCCGGCTCATTCGCCAACTTCGTCGACCAGGACGTCACGCGGCTGCAGACTTACGATGCGATGTATGCCCAGGGCATGAACAGCGGCCAAGCCGTGCGCAGCGTGCTGCTCAATCCGGCCGATGAAGCGAGCAAGGCCGGCCTGCTCGCCGCCGACCAGGCCTTCGGCAAGTCCTTGAAGCAGGCCATGTCGATGGCGGAGGCGGGCACGCCGCGCGCCGCCCTGCTGGCCAAGGTCGATGCCAAATGGGATGCGCTGAGCCAGCTGCGCGAGATGTATGCCGACATCGCCGGCGTCAACGGCAACGCCAAGGAACGCTTCGCCCAGGAGGAGGTGCCGCTCTGGCGGGACGTGAGCGCCACCCTGCTGCAATTGCGCGATCAGGCGCAGAAAAGGACGCTGGCCGCCAAGGCCGAGATCAAGTCCCGGGCGGACCGGGTGCTGAAGACCACGCTGGCCCTGGTCGCGCTGGTGCTGGCCTTTTCGGCGGTCATGACCCTCTACGTCCTGGAGCGGGTCAGCAAATCGCTGGGCTTCCTGGACCGTTCCCTGTCCGACATGGCCGAAGGCGGCGGCAACCTGCTCGCAGAGTTGCCGGTCACCGGCAAATGCGAGATCGGCCGGACCTCGCAGGCGTTCAACCGCTTCGTGGCCGGCTTGCGCGAACTCGTCCACCAGGCCCGCAGCAACAGCGATCAGGTCTCGCAGGAGATCGTGCGTCTATCCAGCAGCGCGGAACAGGTGAATACGGCATCGCAGCGCCAGCACGAAGAGGCGACCGAAGCGGCCGAGGCCGTGAAGCAACTCTCGAATTCCATCGGCGCGGTGGCCAGCTTCGCCGATTCGGTGCGCAAGCTGTCGGAGAAGAGCATGAACAACACCGAGGCGAGCGAGAAGCTGCTCGACGAGTTGACCCGGGAGATCGGCCAGGTGCGGGCGGCCATGGCCAACATCAACCAGTCGGTCGGCCAGTTCCTGGTCAAGACCGACGAGATCGGCGCCATGACCCAGCAGGTCCAGGACATCGCCGAGCAGACCAACCTCCTGGCCCTCAACGCCGCCATCGAGGCGGCCCGGGCCGGCGAGCACGGCCGCGGCTTCGCCGTGGTGGCCGACGAGGTGCGCAAGCTGGCCGAGAAGTCGGCCCGTTCGGCCCAGAACATCGATGCCATCACCCAGTCGCTGGACAGCCATGCCAAGGAGATGAACCAGGCCGTGCAGCAGGGCGGGGATGCCATCGAGTCCAGCGACGGCGTCCTGGGCAAGGTGATGAGCGCACTGCAGGACACGCGCCAGGCGGCCGTCGAATCCGGGCAAGGGGTCGCCGGTATCGCCAGTTCGGTGGCCGAACACAAGGCGAGCAGTCAGGCCGTCGTCCGCAACGTGGAGCGGATCGCCGAGATGGCGCAGGAGAACCTGCAATCGGTCGTGAAGACCTCGAAAGCGGTGCGGCAGATCAGCGAGCTGGCCAGGCAGACGACGCTGACCTTCGCCAAGTTCCAGACCTGACCCGCCGGCCGTTTAGCCGGCCCGACTCATTGGGCGAAGCGGCCGCGCAGGTAGGCGATGATGTCGGCCGATTCGTACAGCCAGCGGCTGGCGCCGTGCTCGTCGCGGATGTGCAGGCAGGGCACCATGGCCTTGCCGCCGCCCTGCTGCAGGGCCTCGCGATGGGCCGCGTCGTGTTGGGCGTCGCGCAGTTCGATGTCGAGCGCCAGGCGGCGCATCTCCTGGCGCACCTTGATGCAGAACGGGCAGGTCCGGAACTGGTACAGGGCCAGATCGCGGCATTGCCGGTCCACGTCCTGCTGGGCCTCGGGCGTGCGCACCAGGCCTTTGGGCGCGGTCAGCTTTTCCTTGAGCAGCAGCACCGGGCCGAGTATCAGGCGCAAGGTCCGGAAAAAGGTTCTGAACAGCCATTTCATGTCGATTCTCCTCTAGGTTCGGTAGCTTGTTGTCGTGCGGCTTCAGGTCCGCGGCTTCGGCGGCCGGCGCCGGATGCCGGCGTTGGCGCGGGAAACCGGCTCCGCTCCGGTCTCGCCCGGAATCTCCAGGATGCGGACCTTCACGGTCTTGCCCTTCACCTTGCCTGCGGCCAGTCTTTTCAGTGCCTCATGGGCGATTTCGCGCGCCACCGCGACGTAGGTGGTCGCTTCGGCGACGTTGATCTTGCCCACCTGGGCGCTGCTGAAACCCGCCTCGCCGGTGAGCGCGCCCAACACGTCGCCGGGCCGGATCTTGTCCTTGCGGCCGCCGAGTATCTGCAAGGTGACCATCGGCGGCCGCAAGGGTTCATCGCCGGCCGGCGTGAGTTCGTCGATCGGGTGCCATTCCACTTCCGTGCCCAGCTCCCGGGCGATGTCGGCAACCCGCCGCATCTGGTTGCTGCTGGCTAGGCTGAGCGCCCAGCCGTCCTGGTCGGCGCGGCCGGTGCGGCCGATGCGGTGGATGTAGACCTCGGGGTCGGGCGTCACGTCGACGTTGATGACCGCCTCCAGTTGGGCGATGTCCAGTCCGCGTGCCGCCACGTCGGTCGCCACCAGCACCGAGCAGCTGCGGTTGGCGAATTGCACCAGCACCTGGTCGCGTTCGCGCTGTTCCAGCTCGCCGTGCAGGGCCAGGGCGTGGAAGCCCTCGGCGCGCAATACCTTGAGCAGGTCGCGGCATTGCTGCCGGGTATTGCAGAAGGCCAGGGTGCTGACCGGACGGTAGTGGTTGAGCAGCTTGGCCACGGCCGGCAGGCGCTCCTCGTTGCTCACCTCGTAGAAGCGCTGGCGGATCTTGTCGCCCTCATGCCGCTCCGGCAGCTTCACCGCCTGGGGCTGGCGCATGAACTGGCGGCTCAGCGCGTCGATGGCTTCGGGAAAGGTGGCGGAAAACAGCATGGTCTGGCGCTTGCGCGGACACTGCTTGGCGACGAATGCGATGTCGTCGAAGAAGCCCATGTCCAGCATGCGGTCGGCCTCGTCGAGCACCAGGGTGTTGAGCGCCGCCAGGTCCAGGCTGCCGCGCTGCAGGTGATCCATGATGCGACCCGGCGTGCCCACCACGATGTGGGCGCCGTGCTCCAGGCTGGCCATCTGCGGTCGCATGGTGCTGCCGCCGACCAGGGCGAGCACCTTGATGTTGTCCTCGCTGCGCGCCAGGCGGCGGATCTCCTGGGTGACCTGATCGGCCAGCTCGCGGGTCGGGCACAAGACCAGGGCCTGCACGGCGAAGCGGCGGGCATCCAGCCTGGCCAGCAAGGGCAGGGCGAAGGCCGCCGTCTTGCCGCTGCCGGTCTTGGCCTGGGCGATCAGGTCGTGGCCGGCCAGGGTGATGGGCAGGCTGGCGGCCTGGATCGGGGTCATGGTCAGGTAGCCGAGCCGGCGCAGATTGGCCAGCACGGCAGGCGCCAGCGGCAATCGGTCGAAGGCCGGGCCGGCGGCTACGGCCTTCGCTTCGGCATCGGTCGGCGGGAGGGAGGGGGGGAGGCGATGGGGCATGCCGGATTATACCGGGCACCACCTACGGATGGGCCTGAAAGCCGCGAGTCGCGCCTTGGCGGACGTTTATGTCGGCCAGGACGGCGGCTTATTTGATCTGGCCGGATTCGAACTGGATTCGGTAGCCCTGCTGGCGGAACAGCTTGAGCGCGGCAGCGACCGCATCGCGGTCGTACAGGATGCCGCTGTGGCGCTCGATCTCGGCCAGCGCAATCTCGACGCCGAGGCCGGGGCGGTAGGGGCGGTGCGAAGCCATTGCCTCGATGACATCGGCCACGGCGAGGATGCGCGCTTCCGGATGGATGGCTTCGCCGGCCAGGCCCTGCGGGTAGCCCGAGCCGTCGAGGCGCTCGTGGTGCTGCCAGACGAATTCGGCGATCGGCCAGGGGAAATCGACCTCCTTGAGGATGTCGTAGCCGACCTGCGGGTGCTGCTTCATCATGGAGAATTCCAGCTCGGTCAGCCGGCCTGGTTTGCTGAGGATCTCGGCCGGGATCTGGATCTTGCCGACGTCATGCACCACGGCGGCCAGGTTCAAGCCCTCGATGCGCTGTTCCGGCAGGCCGAGTTCGTGCGCCATGGCGGTGGCGAGTTGGGCGACCCGGCGCTGGTGGCCGGCGGTGTAGGGGTCGCGGATCTCGACGGTCGCGGCGATGGCCGAAATGGATTCGAGCAGGCTGCTCTTGAGCTTCATTTCGCTGATGCGGAGCGACTCGGTGCGCTCCTCCACCATTTCCTCCAGGTGTCGGCGCAGGCGGGTCAGCTCGATGTGGGTGTGCACCCGGGCCAGCAGTTCCTCGCGCTGGTAGGGCTTGGTCACGTAGTCGACCGCGCCCAGTTCGAAGCCTTTCAGTTTCTCCAGGGTGTCCGACATGGCGCTGACGAAGATCACCGGCACGTCGCGGATCGCGTCCTGCGTCTTCAGCCGCTGGCAGACCTCGAAGCCGTTCATGCCCGGCATGCGGATGTCGAGCAGCATCAGTTCCGGCGGCTGGGCCATGGCGGCATGCAGGGCAAGTTCGCCGCTGATCGCGGAGCGTACTTCGTAGCCCTCGGCCTTGAGGATGTCGGTCAGCAGTCTGAGTGAGGCCGGCGTGTCGTCGGCGATTAGGATGTGGCCTTTGCTAGGCATGGTTGTTCGGTCTTTCGGAAATCCGTTGCATGGGTAGGCGACGCGCGGCAGCCGGCATCTCAGGTGTCCGCGACATGGTCGAGGGCATTCAGGATGGCCGGGTAGTCGAAGTAGTCGGCCACGCCGGCCAGCGAGCGGCCGAGTTCGGCGTCGATGGCCGCGATCCGGCCGATGACGGCCGCGATGCGGTCGCTGTCCAGGCTTTCCAGCGCTTCCCGCAGCGCGCCCCGCACTGCCGGCGGCAGGACGGCCAGCATCGCCGGGGTCGGCGGCTCGGGCGGAGCCTGGGCCGCCTGGGCGTCGCTATGGTAGATGTATTTTAGGTCGAGCTGGCGGGCCAAGCTGTCGTAGATTTCGGCGAAGCGGTAGGGTTTGCGCACGAAGTCGTCCATGCCGGCGTCGAGCAGTTCCTGCTGCTGCTCCTTGAAGGCGGAGGCGGTGACCGCCACGATCTTCACGATCCGGCCGCCGGACAGCTTCCGGATGCGTTGGGTGGCCTCGATGCCGTCCATCACCGGCATGCGCCGGTCCATCCAGATCAGGTCGGGGTGCCATTCCTGGAACAGCTGGACGCAGCGCTCGCCGTTCTCCGCGATCCGGGCCTCCAGGCCGACGGCGTTCATCAGCCGCATCAGCAGCATCTGGTTCTCGACCTGGTCTTCGGCGATCAGGATGCGGTACTGGGGCTGGCCGGGGGCGAGGCCGACCACTTCGCCGACGCCTTGGTCCTCCGGCTTGAGGACTTCCGAGGTGCGTGCCAGTTCGACCGGCAGGTCGACCCGGAACAGCGAGCCCTTGCCCACTTCGCTTGCCACGTCGACGTTGCCGCCCATCAGTTGCACGAACTGGCGGGTGATGCTGAGGCCCAGGCCGGTGCCCGATTGGGCACCGCCGTCGGTCAATTGGACGAAAGGCTGGAACAGCCGCTTCTGGTCTTCGGGGCTGATGCCGGGGCCGGAGTCCTCGACCTCGATCAGGAGGTGGTGCCGGGCGTTTTCCCTGACGCCCAGGCGGATGGTCACGCCGCCCTGTTCGGTGAACTTGACGGCGTTGCCGACCAGGTTGATCAGGATCTGACGCAGGCGCGCCTCGTCGCCCTTGATGTAGCGGGGAAACTCGGACGACTGGTCGAGCAGGAGCCGCAGGCCCTTTTCCTTGGCGCGCAGCTGCATCATCTCGATGACGTCCCGCACCATGTTGCCGAGATCGAACGGGGCGATTTCGAGGTGCAGACGGCCGGCCTCGATCTTGGCCATCTCCAGGACGTCGTTGATCAGGGTCAGCAGGTGTTCGCCGCTGCGGTTGATGATGTCGAGGTTTTCGCGCTGGCCGTCGGTCAACTGGGCGTCGTGGCGCATCATGGCGGAGAAGCCGAGGATGGCGTTGAGCGGCGTGCGCAGTTCGTGGCTCATGTTGGCCAGGAACAGGCTCTTGGCCCGGTTGGCGGCCAGCGCCGCATCCTTGGCCGAGACCAGTTCGGCGGTCCGTTCGGCGACCAGTTCCTCCAGGTGCTGGCGGTGTTCCTGCAAGGCCAGTTCGGCGTTCTGGCGTTCGTTGATCTCGTCGAGCAGTTCTTCGTGATAGACGCCCAGGTCGTGGCGCATGGCGGAAAAGCTCTCGATCAGGTCGCCGACCTCGTCGCCGCCGCTGCGCGGCAGGGGGGCGTCGAAGCGCCGTTTGGCCAGGGCTTTGGCGGCCAAGGACAGGCGCCGCATCGGACGGATCACGATCCCCTCCACGGCGGCGATCCAGATCAGCGCCTGCAGGGCGATGATGCCGACCAGCAGCAGCATCAGTCTCTGGTGTTGGGCATGGCGCGTCCCGAGCCAGTGGCTGAGGTCCAATTGGACGGTCAGCCGCCCGAGCGGCTGGCCCATATAGGCGATGCGCTTGTTCAGGGTCAGCAACCCCGGGCGATCGGCGACGATCACGGCATTGCCGACCAAGGGGGGGTAGAAGCGTTTGCCGTTGGGCGATGTGAGCAGGATGACGTGCCAGTCCGGGTTCTTCTTCTTAAGTTGGTCCAGATTCTCGTCGACGATGTCCAGTTGGTTCGCCAACAGCAGCGGGATCAGGCCCTCGATGACGCTGTCCAGGTGGCTGTCGACCTCGTTGATGTATTCCGTCTTCTGGGTTTCCAGGTACTGCGGAATCCAGACGAAATTGAGATAGGCCAGGATGGCCAGGCTGGCCAACAGCAGGGGCGGCAGCAGCTTCCAGCGCAGGGATTTGAACACGGGTGCCTATTCCCCTCCCTCGACCCAATAGGTGTCGAGTTTCCAATCCTTCATCAGCCGGTAATCGGCCAGCGTGGCGGGCACAGGCGCCGGCATCGGGATCTTGTCCAGCAAGGCCTTGCCGCTGGGCGTGACGGCCATCTCCAGCAGCGCCTTCTGCAGCCTTTTCCTGATTTCAGGCGGCACGCGGGGATGGGCGGCGATGGGGTGGGAAGGCATGGCGCGGGTGGTGTACAGCACCCTCAGGCCGTCGCGGATACCGGCCGGTTGTTCGGCCAGGGTCTTCTGCACGCCGCCGCCGGCGTCGGTCAGGCCGTTGAGTACGTGCAGGTAGACCGAACTGTGCGTCTTGGCGTTCACCATGACCATGTGGATGCCGTGCAGCCGTTCCAGGTCGGCGCGCAGCAGAAGGCTGGCGCCGAGTGCGTTGGGCGAAGGGACCGCCAGGGTCTTGCCCTGCAACTGGTCGACATTGTTCAGCGGACTGTCGCGGCGGACCACCAGGATGCCGTACAGCGGATGCGCGTCGCGAACCAGCGGAATGTAGCCCTGGCGGTCCGCGGCCCGCAGGATTTCGAACGGGTTGGTGTAGACGAAGTCGAACGTGCCTTTCTCCAGGGCGGTTTCGAATTCGGGGATGGTCAAGGTGACCACCAGGCGGATATTCAGGCCGCTGCGTCGTTCGAGTTCGTCGACGACGGGTTTCCAGATAGCGAACAATTTGCGCTGTTCGAACTGGGGCACTACGCCCAGGGTGTAGACCGGCCCCGCTGCGGCGAGGGCCTGCACGGCCGGCGCCAACACGATGGCCGTCACCGCCGCGGCATGTTTCCAAACGCCAAGCAGCCTGGAAACCCGATCGAAGAACACCATCGCAACCTTTCAAGGCAATCTGCCGGAATGCATGTTGTGCCGGCCAGGGTGGAATCGCCCGCCCTTGTCGACTGAATCTACGGCTCCCCCGGAATTTTTCCGGTCGGCCGCCCCCGATATGACAATGTTAGCAACAAGGTCTTGTTTTTGCGCTTTTCGGTTACGGCGCGGCGCACGGTTTCCGGATCGGTGTTGCCGTAACCGCAGATGGCTACGGCCGACATGGCGGCCATGCGACAGATTGCGAAAAGCCGGGATGGCGCTGTGCCGTACACCTGTCCTATTGGCCGGTGAAGGAATTAAAGTAGCCTAATCTTGAAGACATAAATGGCCGGGCGGCCGAGCCCGATCTCGAAGAATCGATAGTGGAGTGAATATGAACAAGTTCGTTTTGGCTGTCCTGCCTTTGGTCTTGCTGCCCGTGCAGTCCGTGCTTGCAGTGGACGGTGCCGCCGTCGAATTGGGTTACGGGGTCGGGACCAAGATGGTCCGCCTGACCACGGACTGGAATTGGCACAAGCAATGGGATGTGGGCCGGAACTGGACGGCCAGCGGTCTGTGGGAAGCAGGTATCGGCAATTGGCACAACGACCGGACCGGCGGCAGGACGCTATGGGAGATCGGCCTCACGCCGGTGCTGCGGCTCAATTCGAAGCACAGCGGCTTTTTCTGGGAGGCGGGCATCGGTGTCCACATCATGTCGCAGAACCGCATCGACGCCAGTCGCGTGTTCGGCAGCCATTTCAATTTCGGCGACCATATCGGCTTTGGCTGGCATCTGGGCGACCACGGCCGATACGAACTCGGCTACCGTTTCCAGCACCTGTCGAACGGCGACACGACCATGCCCAATGCGGGCATCAACTTCCAGCAGATACGGTTGGGCTACAACTTCTGATCGCGTTCGGCGAGGCAATTCGTGCCCGGGTTGCCGGACCGATATGCAAGCTACTTCTGGGATAGGCGGACCGCGGCAAGGATTGCGATTCGCGCGGAAGGTTGGCGGAGTGGACGGGACTCGAACCCGCGACCCCCGGCGTGACAGGCCGGTATTCTAACCAACTGAACTACCACTCCTTATACTGCGACTGCAGCGGACTGGCCGGCTGCAGGAAGTCGCGCATTATACCGACGGCCCGGCAACATGCAAGCGCTAAGTTGCGTCCGCATGACAGCCGGGCCGGGGGCGGTGGCCGGCTCAGCGCACGAAGGCCTTGCGTCCGGCGAACTCGGCCGAGCCGCCCAGGTATTCCTCGATCCGCATCAGCTGGTTGTACTTCTCCACCCGCTCGCCGCGGCACGGTGCACCGGTCTTGAGGTGGCCGGTGCCGAGTGCGACCGTCAGGTCGGCGATGAAGCTGTCCACCGTCTCGCCGCTGCGGTGAGAGACCATGGCGCCCCAGTCGGCGTCGTAGGCCATGTTCACCGCAGCCACGGTCTCGGTCAACGAGCCGATCTGGTTGAGCTTGATCAGTACCGCGTTGGCGACGTCCGCCTCGATGCCCTGCCGGATGCGCTCGACGTTGGTGACGAACAGGTCGTCGCCGACCAACTCGATCCGGCGGCCCAGCTTGGCGTTGAGCAGCTTCCAGCCGTCCCAGTCGTCCTCGGCCAGGCCGTCCTCCAGCACGGCGATGGGGAAGCGCTCCACCCAGTCGGCGTACATGGCGACCATCTCGGCCGCGTCGACCTTGCGGCCCTCGGTGCGCAGGTTGTAGAGGCCATCCTCGAAGAAGCCGCTGGAGGCGGGGTCGAGGGCGATCACGACGTCGCTGCCCGGCTTGTAGCCGGCGGCGGCGATGGCCTGGACGATCAGTTCGAGGGCGTCGACGTTGCGCTTCAGGGCCGGGGCGAAGCCGCCCTCGTCGCCCACGCCGACCGAGTGGCCGGCGTCCTTCAGCACTTTCTTCAGGGCGTGGTAGACCTCGGCGCCCCAGCGCAGGGCCTCGGCGAAGGTCGGCGCGCCGACCGGGGCGATCATGAATTCCTGCAGGTCGGTGCCCTGCCAGTTGGCGTGCACGCCGCCGTTGAGGATGTTGAACATCGGCACCGGCAACCGGTTGGCGGCCGAGCCGCCCAGATAGCGGAACAGCGGCAGCCGGCAGGCATCGGCGGCGGCCCGGGCCACGGCCAGGCTGACGCCGAGGATGGCGTTGGCGCCGAGCCGGGTCTTGTGCGAGGTGCCGTCCAGGGCCAGCATGGCCCGGTCGACGCCACCCTGGTCGAGCGCATCCAGGCCGGCCAGCGTCGCGGCGATCTCGCCGTTGACGTGGCCGACCGCCTTCAGCACGCCCTTGCCGCCGTAGCGTGCCTTGTCGCCGTCGCGCAGTTCCAGTGCCTCGTGCACGCCGGTCGAGGCGCCGGACGGCACGGCCGCCCGGCCGGATGCGCCGCCGTCCAGGCCGACTTCGACTTCCACGGTGGGGTTGCCGCGCGAATCGAGGATTTCGCGGGCGCGGATCGTGCGGATACGGGTACTCATGATTCACTCCTTGTCGACGGATGGAACGGGTCGCCGGCCAGCGCCCAGAGCGGCAGCAGGATCGCTGCGCCGAGGGCGCAGAGGGCGGAGAAGGTGAAAGCGGTCAGGGCGCCGGCCTGCTGGTAGAGCTCGCCGAACAGCAGCGAGGCCGGCAGCAGCATCGCGCCCGCGGTCAGGTTGAACCAGCCGTAGGCGGTGCCGAGTCTGTTTTCCGGCGCGAGGTCGGCCACCAGGGCCTTTTCGGCACCTTCGGTGGCGGCCAGGAAGACGCCGTAGAAGGCGAACAGCGGCCAGAGCAGCAGGGTGTGGAAGCCGTTCAGGCCCATGGCCAGGTAGAACAGGCCGTAGACCGCCCAGCCGACCAGGATCAGGCGGGCCCGGCCGAGGCGGTCGGAGAGGGCGGAGAGTGGCGTGGACAACAGCATCGCCACGGCCGAGGTCAATGCCCACAAGAGTGGCACCTGATACTCGGCCAGGCCCAGTTCCCGAGCCCGGAGCAGCAGGAACATGTTGGACGAATTGCCCAGGGTGAACAGGGCCAGTACCACGAGGTAGCGCTTGAAGGCGGCCGGGAAGCCGGCCAGGCGCCAGGAGAAGGGCTTGCGCGCGGCGGGAGCGGCGGTCGGCTCCCTGACCGCCAGGGCCAGGGCGACGGTGACGATGCCGGGCACGATGGCCCAGAGAAAGACCTCGCGCAGGGCCATGCCCCGTTCCAGCAGCAAGGCTGCCAGCAGCGGGCCGATCACCGCGCCGGCGTTGTCCATCGTCCGGTGCAGGCCGAAGGCCAGTCCCCGGCGGCTGTCGTCCACCGCGCCGGCCAGCAGGGCGTCGCGCGGCGAGGTGCGCAGGCCCTTGCCGACCCGGTCGGCGAAGCGCAGTGCGAGCACCACCGGCCAGCTGCCGGCCACGTAGAACAGCGGTCGCGAGAATGCGGCCAGGCCGTAGCCGGCCGCGACCCAGCCCTTGGCGTGGCCGCGCTGGTCCATGACCACGCCGGAGAACAACTTGAGCAGGCTGGCCGTGGCTTCGGCGATGCCTTCGATCAGGCCCAGCGCCTTGGGGCCGGCCATCAGCACCGAGGCGAGGAAGAGCGGCACCAGCGGATAGACCAGTTCGCTGGTGCTGTCGTTGAACAGGCTGACCAGGCCGAGCAGCCAGACGGTGCGCGGCAGGGCGCGCAGTGCGTCAAGCACGGCGCCGGGCCTGCACGGGGCATGGACGCAAAGGCACTGCGACACCGCCCAAACACGGGTTGCTGGTCATGACTTCCCTTCCTCGCCTGTCTGCCGTTCAGGCAGGCATTGTCTCGCTCGTTTCTTACGGTACGTCGCCCGGCGCTGGCTCAGCTTTGGACCGCATCCGGCTCGGGCGGTTCGTCGCGCTCCGGGTTGACGATGCCGAATCGGGCCGGGATGTGAGCGTAGAACACCCGCAGGCCCTCCCGGCGCACCAGTTCCAGCAGTCGTTCGGATTCCTGCTCGCTGACGATGAACTCCACCTCCACCGCCAGGTTGCCGGCCAGCTCGAAGAAGTGGTCCTCCTGCAGGTGGTGATGGTGGCCGAAGCCGGCCATGGCCCGGAACGCGGAGCCGCCGCGAATGCCCAGGCGGTTGGCCTGGTCGAGCAGCCATTCCCAGGCCAGGCGGCCGTGGCAGCGCTGGTTCTCGTGCAGGTAGAAGCGGATGAAGCAGCCTTCCATTGTGTCCCCCTGTTCAATAGCTCTGTTTATTCGGAATCACGCCCCGGACGCCGCCGCGCGGGGCGGGTACGTCGCCCGGATAGCGCGGGATCAGGTGCAGGTGGACGTGGAACACCGTCTGGCCCGCCGTCTCGCCGACGTTGATACCCAGGTTATAGCCGGTGGGGGCGTGGTTGTCGGCCAGCCAGTTCCTGGCCGTGTCGGCCAGCGCGAACAGCGCCGTCCTTTCCTGTTCGGTGGTGTCGAACCAGTCCGCGACGTGGCGGCGGGGGATGATCAGCAGGTGGCCGGGGCTGGCCGGAAACTTGTCGCGGATGACGAAGGCCAGGTCGTTTTCCAGCAGCGGCTCGGCCGGATTGCAGAACGGGCAGGGCGCATTCATGCCGCGCTCCTGGCCCAGGACACGGTGGCGATGCCGGCCAGGGTCATCAGCACCGAGCCGGTCAGATGGAGCACCACCGAGGTCAGCGCCCAGCTCGGCCGTCCCTGCTGCAGCAGGGTGACGATTTCAGCGGAAAAGGTGGAGAAGGTGGTCAGGCCGCCGCAGAAGCCGGTGATCACGAACAGCCGCCATTCCGGTGCGAGACCCGGCAGGGCGGCGAAGAAGGCGACGGCCAGGCCGATGATGTAGCCGCCGACCAGGTTGGCGGCCAGGGTGCCGGGCGGGAGGGTGGGGAACAGGGCGTTGAGCTTCAGGCCAAGCTGCCAGCGCAGCAGCGCGCCGAGCGCGGCGCCGAAAGCGATGGCCAGAACGGATTTCCACATGCGTCAGTCCTCGAGAGTGAAGGTGTTTCACGGACCGGCGCAGACATGACTACACCGCCCGTGCCGGGTACGTGTAGGCATCATCAGCCGGGCGAGCCGGCGGTTGTTAGGAGGCATGCCATCTCCTGCGGGCCGATTATGGCATGGCCCGCGGCCGGCGCGGAAGAGGTCAGACGGACTCGACGATCAAGGCCGCCGCCACCTTGCGACCCTCGGCGGCCAGGATGTTGTAGGTCCGGCAGGCGGCGCCGGTGTCCATGTGTTCCAGGCCGATCCCGGCCGCGATCAGGACCTGGTAGAGCGAGGGATGGGGAAAGCGGTGCCGGCTGCCGGTGCCGAGCAGGACCAGTTCCGGCCCCAGTTCGGCCAGGCGCGCGAAGTGCGCAGCGGCCAATTGCTCGAAGCCGGTCACCGGCCAGTCGGGCACGACCCGTTCCGGCAGCACGATCAGGCTGGCCTGATGGCGCTGTTCCTTGATCTGGACGTAGCCGTTGCCATAGGCGGAAATCAGGTTCAGTCCGGGGGCGTTGGAAAGATGCAGTTTCATGGTCCGTCGGGTAAGATTACACGCTTTTACGAGCATCTCGCACCACCATGCACGAATTGCCCATGCAGCGTTCGCGTTCAGGCCGCCCATCACCAAGGAAGGCGTGACGTGAGCCCTGCCAAACGAGTCAGAAAGCCCCGTATGCGTCCGCTGAAGAAGTCCGCCAAGCTCGACAACGTCTGCTACGACATCCGTGGCCCGGTCATGGTGCGCTCCAAGCAATTGGAGGAAGAGGGCCACCGCATCCTCAAGCTCAACATCGGCAACCTGGCGCCGTTCGGCTTCGACGCGCCGGAGGAGATCGTCCAGGACGTGATCCGCAACCTGCCCGACGCGGCCGGCTACTGCGACTCCAAGGGCCTGTTCTCGGCCCGCAAGGCGATCATGCACGAGACCCAGCGGCTCGGCGTCAAGGGCGTGCAGATCGAGGACATCTACATCGGCAACGGCGTCTCCGAGCTGATCGTGATGACCATGCAGGCGCTGCTCGACAGCGGCGACGAGGTGCTGCTGCCGGCGCCGGACTATCCCCTGTGGACGGCGGGCGTGACCCTGGCCGGCGGCACGCCGCGCCACTACATCTGCGACGAGGGCGCCGGCTGGCTGCCCGACCTGGACGACATCCGGTCGAAGATCACCGACAAGACCAAGGCCATGGTGATCATCAACCCGAACAACCCGACCGGCGCACTGTATCCGCCCGACCTGCTCAAGGAGCTGATCGAGATCGCCCGCCAGCACCAGCTGGTGATCTGCGCCGACGAGATCTACGACAAGATGCTGTACGACGCCGGCCAGCACACCTCGCTCGCCTCGCTGGCCGACGACCTGCTGATCCTGACCTACAACGGCCTGTCCAAGAACTACCGTTCCTGCGGCTACCGCGCCGGCTGGGTGGTGCTGTCGGGCGAGAAGCGTCACGCCACCGACTTCATCGAGGGCCTGACCATGCTGGCCTCGATGCGTCTGTGCGCCAACGTGCCGGCCCAGCACGCCATCCAGACTGCCCTGGGCGGCTATCAGAGCATCAACGAACTGATCGCCCCGGATGGCCGCCTCACCCGCCAGCGCGACATCGCCTGGGAGATGCTGAACGCCATTCCCGGCGTGTCCTGCGTCAAGCCCAAGGCCACCCTGTACCTGTTCCCCAGGCTCGATCCCAAGATCTATCCGATCCAGAACGATCAGCAGTTCATCCTCGAACTGCTGGAAGAGGAGAAGGTGCTGGTGGTGCAGGGCACCGGCTTCAACTGGCCCAATCCGGACCATTTCCGCGTCGTCTTCCTGCCCCACGAGGAAGTCCTGCGCGAGGCGTTCCAGCGCCTGGAGCGATTCCTGGACGGCTACCGCAAACGGCATCCCGCCTGAACCCCATTGAGTGAAACCGTAGAAATGACCATGAACCCCATCAATGTCGGCCTGCTCGGCATCGGCACCGTCGGCGGCGGCACCTGGACCGTCCTCAAACGCAACGAAGAAGAAATCACCCGCCGGGCCGGCCGGCCGATCCGCATCAGCCACGTCGCCGACCGCAACGTCGAACTCGCCCGCAGCGTGACCGGCGGCCAGGCCAAGGTCACCGACGACGCCTTCGCCGTGGTCGACGACCCCGAAGTCGACATCGTGGTCGAACTGATCGGCGGCTACACCGTGGCCAAGGACCTGGTCATGAAGGCGATCGAGAACGGCAAGCACGTGGTCACCGCGAACAAGGCCCTGCTCGCCGTGCACGGCAACGAGATCTTCGCCGCCGCCCAGAAGAAGGGCGTCATGGTCGCCTTCGAGGCCGCGGTGGCCGGCGGCATCCCGATCATCAAGGCCCTGCGCGAAGGCCTCTCGGCCAACCGCATCCAGTGGCTGGCCGGCATCATCAACGGCACCACCAACTTCATCCTGTCCGAGATGCGCGACAAGGGCCTGGCCTTCGCCGACGTGCTCAAGGAGGCGCAGCGCCTGGGCTATGCCGAAGCCGACCCGACCTTCGACATCGAGGGCGTCGATGCCGCCCACAAGGCGACCCTGATGGCCTCCATCGCCTTCGGCATCCCGGTCCAGTTCGACAAGGCCCACATCGAGGGCATCTCCAAGCTCGACGCCATGGACATCAAGTACGCCGAACAGCTCGGCTACCGGATCAAGCTGCTCGGCATCGCCAAGCGCAAGGCCAACGGCGTCGAGTTGCGCGTGCACCCGACCCTGATCCCGACCAAGCGCCTGATCGCCAACGTCGAGGGCGCCATGAACGCCGTCCTGGTCTGGGGCGACGCGGTCGGCGCGACCCTGTATTACGGCAAGGGCGCCGGCGCCGAGCCGACTGCTTCGGCCGTGATCGCCGACCTGGTCGACGTCACCCGCCTGCACACCGCCGACCCGCAGAACCGCGTCCCGCACCTGGCCTTCCAGCCGGACCGGATGTCCGACCTGCCGGTGCTGCCCATGGACGAGGTGGAGACCGCCTACTACCTGCGCCTGTCCGCTGCCGACAAGCCCGGCGTGCTGGCCGACATCACCCGCATCCTGGCCGACCTGTCGATCTCCATCGACGCCATGCTGCAGAAGGAGCCGGCCGAGGGCGCGGACCGGACCGACGTGGTGATCCTGACCCATGTGGCCAAGGAGAAGGACGTCAACGCCGCCATCGCCCGGATCGAGGCGCTGGACAGCATCAGCGGCAAGGTGACCCGGATCCGGATGGAAGAGCTGAACGGCTGAATCGTGTCCCCGTCGCCCCGTGCAAGGCACGGGGGGCGGCAAAGAAGGAAACACCCATGAACTACATCAGCACCCGGGGCAAGGCTCCCGCGCAAACCTTCTCCCAGATACTGCTCGGCGGCCTGGCCCCGGACGGCGGCCTGTACATGCCCGAGGCCTACCCGCGCTTCAGCGCCGACGACCTCGCCGTCATGCGCGGCATGGACTACCGGGAACTGGCCCTGACCATCCTGGCGCGCCTGGCCGACGACATCCCGATGGCCGACCTCAAGGCGCTGGTCGACAAGACCTACACGCCGGCGACCTACGGCCACGGCCGGTCCGATTCCGATTTCGGCCAGATCACACCGGTGCGCAGGCTGGAGGACGGCCTCTACATCCTGGAACTGTCCAACGGCCCGACCCTGGCCTTCAAGGACATGGCCATGCAGCTGCTCGGCAACCTGTTCGAATATGCCCTGGACAAGGCCGGCAGCGACATCAACATCCTGGGCGCGACCTCAGGCGACACCGGCTCGGCCGCCGAATACGCCATGCGCGGCAAGAAGAACGTGCGCGTCTTCATGCTCTCGCCGCTGGAAGGCATGACCCGCTTCCAGCAGGCCCAGATGTACAGCCTGCAGGACGGCAACATCCACAACCTGGTGGTACGCGGCGTGTTCGACGACTGCCAGGACATCGTCAAGGCGGTCTCCAACGACCTCGAGTTCAAGCAGCACCACCGCATCGGCGCGGTCAACTCGATCAACTGGGCCCGGGTCGCGGCCCAGGCCATCTACTACTTCAAGGCCTATTTCGCGGTCACCGGGTCGAACGACCAGAAGGTGTCGTTCTCGGTGCCGTCGGGCAACTTCGGCAACGTCTGCGCCGGCCACATCGCCCGCCAGATGGGCCTGCCCATCGACCAACTGATCGTCGCCAGCAACGAGAACGACGTGCTCGACGAGTTCTTCCGCACCGGCGTCTACCGGCCGCGCACCGCCGCCGAGACCCGGCATACCTCCAGCCCGTCGATGGACATCTCCAAGGCGTCCAACTTCGAGCGTTTCGTGTTCGACCTGACCGGCCGCGATGCCGCCAAGGTGCGCGAGCTGTGGGCTGCAGTCGACCAGGGCAAGGCCTTCGATCTGAAGCAGCACGGGCTGTTCGACAAGGTCGCGGAATACGGCATGGTCTCCGGCCGGAGCAACCACGCCGACCGCATGGCCACCATCCGCATGGCCTGGGACAAGTTCGGTACCATGATCGACACCCACACCGCCGACGGCCTCAAGGTCGGCCTGGAGCACCGCACGGCCGGCGTGCCGCTGGTCTGCCTGGAGACCGCGCTGCCGGCCAAGTTCGAGGACGCCATCGTCGAGGCCCTGGGCCGCAAGCCGGAACGCCCGGCCGGCCTGGAGAACCTGGAGGCGCTGCCCCAGCGCTACGAAGTGCTGGACGTGAACGTCGACGCGGTCAAGGCGGTCATCGCCGCCCACGCCAACGACTGACGGGCGGGAGCGGACCGGATGGCGTCCAAGACGATCGCCCGCCTGATCCTGGTCGCCCTGCTGGGGCTGCTGCCCTGGTCCGGTGCCCAGGCGTTCTGGAACAATCCGGCCTGGCAGAAGATCGCCAGCGCCCACATCGCCGGCCTGCCGCTGGAAGTCCGCCAGACCCTGGTCCGGATCCGCCAGGGCGGACCGTTTCCCTATGCCCGCGACGGCATCGTCTTCCACAACCGCGAGAACCGGCTGCCGCCCGAGCCGCGCGGCTACTACCGCGAATACACCGTGCCCACGCCCGGCATCCGCGGTCGCGGCGCGCGGCGGCTGATCTCCGGCCGGAGCGGCGAGTTCTACTACAGCCCGGACCACTATCACACCTTCTGGCGGGTCCAGGAATGAAACGCCCGACCGGCGCGGCCGCGGTCCTCGGCCATCCCGAGCAAAACGGCCTGTACCGGCTGCCGGAAGGGGCGGCTCCACCCGGTGCGATCCGTCTGGCCGGCCGGCGGCTGAGCTCGAAACGGGCCATGCTCGAGGCGGTGGCGGCGGCCCTGTCCTTCCCCGACTATTTCGGCTTCAACTGGGATGCCCTGGAGGAGTGCCTGCAGGATCTGTCCTGGCAGGAGGGCGGCGTCGCCCTGCTGATCGACGAGGCGGCGATGCCGGAAGAGCGCGCCCCGGAAGACTGGGCCGTCCTGCTCGCCATCCTGGCCGACACGGCCCGCTACTGGCAGGCCGAAGGCCGGCCGTTCGCGGTCTTCCTGCAGGGCGGGCACGCAGCCTATCCGCTGCTCGCCGGCTGACCGGCGCTTTAGCCCTCCTCGGGCTCGGCGGCCAACTTGGGCGGCACCGGCGCCAGATAGCCGGCGCCGAGGACCAGCAGGCCGACTCCCAGCAGCGACAGCACCCGCAATATCCCGCTCACGTTGGCCAGATCGACCCCGATCAGCTTGAGGCAGACCAGCAGCAACAGGCCGAGGCCGCCGAACCAGGCCAGCCGGACCTGGCGGCGCGAGGCGGCGACCATGACGATCAGCGCGAACGCGGTCCAACTCAGGGACAGCAGGGCCTGCAGCAACGCGGAGTGCCAGAGCGAGTCGGCCAGGAACGGCACGCTGGTCCAGTGGTGCACCGTCCGGGCCAGCATCTGGCTGAGCCAGGACAGCAGCCCCAGACCGAACAGGGCGGGATAGCCCCACTCCCGGCCGAACCGGCCGGCGGCCCGCCAATGGCCGTACAGCGCCCAGATCAGCAGCAGGGCCGTGGCCTCCAGTGGATTGAGCAGCGGCACGTAGGGCAGGGTCCAGGATCCGGTCAGGCCAAACGGGACGGCGAGCAGCCACAGCCAGGCCAGCAGTGCCGGCAGGGCCAGGCCGCGTTCGAGGAACAGCTTGCGGTGGGGGCCGAACGGCCAGGCCGGGCCGGACCGTGGCACGACCAGCAGCGCGATCGCCAGCACCAGCGCGCGCAAGGTTTCGGGCATCGATTGGCCCAGCGCGGGGAATTGGCTCGCCAGCCAGTAGGTCTCCCAGGCCAGTGCCCAGCTCAGCAGCCAGAAGGCGATGACGTGCCGTTCGGCCGTGAACCAGTCCAGGCTGTCGCGCTCCTGGCGGTACAGGCAGAACAGATGGGCCGCCACGGCCGGGATGCCGATCAGCCAGAGACCGTTGGCCAGGGGATGGCCGGCATAGACATAGTTGGCGGCGAAGCTCAGGACCATGGCCGGCAACAGCAGGAGCGAGGCGGCACGGACGTCGTCCAGGGCGAACCGGCGGCCCAGCCACTCCAGGCCGGCGGCGGTGGCGGCCGCCAGGCCGAGCATGACCACCCCGGTTTGCGGTTCGTCCAGGCTGCGGCTCAGTTCCAGATAGAAGATGCCGAACCACCAGAGCAGCGTCCAGATCAGGAATGGCCGGTGATAGGTGGCGCTGTCGCGGGTGGCGTAGCTGCTCAGCGCGCCGGCCGCCACCAGCAGCAGGCTGGCATGGAACACGCTGTCGCGGAAGGGCAGGCCGTCCGGGCCCTGCCACCACAGCCCGAGCAGCAGCAGGCCGGACAGCAGTTGCAGCAGCGTGCCGGCCAACACCGGCAGGACCCGCCCGGCGCGGATGCCGAACCAGATCAGGCCGCCGCCTTCCAGCGCCCAGAAGACGCCGGCGACGTTGCGGCTGAAGGCCAGGTAGGGCGCCAGGGACAGGAAGGTCAGGGCCAGTCCGGCCTGGGCCTGGCTCAGCAGGCGGTCGTCGGTGGCGCGCGTCAGCCGGTAGAGCAGGCCGTACCAGAGCCCCGCGCCCAGGCTGCTCAGGGCCAGGAAGCCGGTCTCGCCCTGATAGAGGGCGGTCTGTGCCACGGCCGCGGCGGTGGGCGGCCCGAACAGCAGCAGGGCGGACTGCCAGCCCCATTGGCCGGGCGGCCCGCGCCGGGCCGCCTGCCAGGGAGCCGCGCCGTAGAGCGCGAACAGGGCCAGCACGAAGCCCTCCACGGCACCGCGCAGGGCGGGCTGGTAGTTGGCCTGGGCCCAGAGCAGACCGAGGCCGACGCTGAAGGCGAAGCTGGTGACGATCAGCAGGCGCCAGGCCCGGTACAGGCTCACGCCCAGGATGAAGGCGTCGAGCAGGACCAGGTAGACGAACAGGACCAGGTAATCGCCCTGGCCGGGCACCAGCATCGGCGCCAGGAAGCCGCCGAGCACGCCGAGCAGCGCGAAGCTCTGGCTTTGCTGCCGCGCGGCCAGGACCAGGCAGGCCGCGCCCAGGCCGGCGAACAGCGTGAAGGCCAGGGCCGGGCCGATGTAGCCGTAATGCTGCAAGGCGAAATAGGTCGAGATGTAGAGGATGCCGAAGCCGCCGCCTTCCAGGGCGAAGCCGAAGCCGCTCCGCGCCTGCTCCGACACCGGTGCGAAGCGGAACAGCCAATGCGGCCGGAACGGCCGGCCGGTAGCGGGTGCGGCACCGGCCCAGATGCTGGCCAGGCCCGCTAGGCAGGCGGCGATCAGGCGCAGCGACGGCGGAAAGGCGCCGTATTCGGCGGCCAGCTTCAGTGCTGAGGCGATGCCGAAGAACAGCAGGACCATGCCCAGCTTGGCCAGGATGTTGCCGGACAGCAGCCGGGCGAGCCAGTCGGCCGGCAGGGAGAGGCTGGGCGGCGCGGCGCTGGGCGTTTCCCATTCCGGATGCTGTGCCGCGGGCGTGGCGGTCGGCTCGGCCGCGGCCCGGACAGCGGGGGCCGGCCCGACGCGGAGCGGCGTGCCCATGGCCGGTGCGGCGACGGGCCGGGGCGGGCTGGCCGGTGTCGGTTCCTCTACCGGCGCCGCCGTTGCCGGGCCGGTCGTCGCGCTCTGCCGGCGTTCGGCCGCGGTCCTGTCGGCCTGCTCCTCGAGCGCCTTGAGGCGGCTTTCGATCCGGTTCTGGCGGGCCAGCAGATAGCCCAGCAGGCCGCCCAACACGGCGCCGCTCAGGCCGTGCGACGACTCGCCCAGTATGAAACCCAAGACGGCGAATATCAGCCACATGATCGTCCCCTTCGTTCTTGTTCGTTCCGCCGGCCAGGCCGCCGTTTGCCGGCGGTCTGAATGGAGCCTGCCCGGCGGTATCCCCTGGTTCGCCCTCTTGCCGGAAGCGCAGTATAAGCCTGCGGCTGCTGGTCGGCGCGGCTCGGGGCGGACAGGGATGGCCGGCCAGGCCGCTACCACCCGAATGGACTATGGCGTGGAGTTTTTTTCCGGAGATAATGAGTTCAAACTAGGTGCGGTACATAAAAGGGGAACGCCATGAAAAAACTGTTGTTGTCTGCGGCTCTGCTTTCGATTTCCGGCGTTGCCAGCGCCAATCTGGTCCAGAACGGTTCGTTCGAGGCGAATATCCAGCCTTCCGGAACTTGGGGGCTCTATCCGTCTCTGACTGACTGGAACCTGGTGAGCGGTCCCAGCATCGAACTGCGCAACAACAATGTCGGCCAGGCTTCGGACGGCGTCAACTTCGTCGAGCTGGACTCCACGGCCAACAGTGCCATGGCCCAGACCATCTCCTCGACCACGGCCGGCAGCGTCTACCAGCTCCTGTTCGATTACTCCCCCCGTATCGGCCAACCGGCCTCGACCAACGACATCTCTGTGTACTGGAACGGTACGCTGCTGGCCGACATCACGGGCAACGGCGGCAGCACCAATCTGTGGAAGACCTATTCGTTCCTGGTGACGGCGACGGGAACCGATGTCCTCAAGTTTGCCGCTGCGGGCACCAGCGACAGCTTCGGCGGCAGCCTCGACAATGTCCGCCTGAACGCCGTGCCGCTGCCCGCCGCCCTGCCTCTGATGCTGTCCGGGCTCGGTGCATTGGGCTACGCCGCACGGCGCAGGAAGCACCCGGCCGCCTGACCCGGTTCCCAGCCATGAAAAAAGGCACCTTCGGGTGCCTTTTTCGTTGGGTCGGCGGCCCTGAGTCAATCCACGAAGCGCATCGACAGGTCCAGCGCCCGCACGTTCTTGGTCAGGCTGCCGATGGAGATGCGGTCGACGCCGGTCTCGGCAACCGACCTGACGTTGTCCAGGGTGATGCCGCCGGAGGCCTCCAGCTGGGCGCGGCCATCGGTGAACAGCACCGCCTCGCGCAGGCCTTCCGTATTGAAATTGTCGAGCAGGATCAGTTTGGCGCCGGCGTCCAGGGCCTCGGCCAACTGGGCCATGTCTTCCACTTCGATCTGGATGCCGACGCCGGCTGGCGCCGTGGCGCGGGCCTGTTCCAGCGCCGGGCGGATGCCGCCGGCCGCGGCGATGTGGTTTTCCTTGATCAGGATGCCGTCGTACAGGCCCATGCGCTGGTTTTCGCCGCCGCCGCAGCGGACCGCGTATTTCAGCGCGGCTCGCAGGCCGGGCAGGGTCTTCCGGGTGTCGTAGATGCGGGCACGGGTACCGGAGACCGCGGCGACATAGTTCCGGGTCTCGGTGGCCACCCCGGACAGGGTCTGCAGAAAATTCAAGGCCGAGCGTTCGGCGCTGAGCAGGGCGCGGGCATCGCCCTCGATCTCGCATAGGGTCGAGCCGGCAGCGACCGGCTCACCGTCCGCAACCAGCCAGAATATCCGGACGCCCGGGTCCAGCCTGTGGAAACAGGCTTCGAACCAGGCTTCGCCGGCCAGCACGCCGTCTTCCCGGGTGACGACCTTGGCATGGACGGTCTTCCCGGCCGGGATCAGAGCGGCGGTCAGGTCGCCGCGGTCGGCCAAATCCTCGTGAAAGGCGTTGTCCACGTCCAGGGAGATCTGTTCATTCAAATCTATTACTTTTGCAATATCCCGCATATTCAGTCAGTGGAGTAAGGTTTCCAGACGTTTAGAACTATTAGAAATTATGACATCGAGAGGCGCCGGTGAGTCCAGGTGTGACGGAAGTTTCCGCCACAAGCCGGGTACAGGCCACGCATATTTTTTGCTTCCGCTCTTCTGGCTGGTGCTGTCCATCGTGGGTGCGATCACCTTCGTGGATACCCAGGCGCGCAGGGTGGAACGCGTCTTCGATGACCGTGCGATAGCGATCGGCAGCCATTTCACCGAACTCGAGCACGGCGTCCGCTCGGTTCTGGAGGGCTTCTCGGCCATGTTGGAGGTCATGAAGGTAAACGACCCGGCCGACCGTCTCATGGTGGCCCGCTATGCCAGCCAGATGCGCGAGATCTATCCCCAGGTTTACATGCTGGAACTGGTCGAGAAGGTGCCGCGAGACGATTTGCCGAACTTCGAAAAACGGGAAAGCGCCCTCCTGAAAACCAGCTTCCGCATCCGCACCTTCGACTATGGCGTGTCCCGGACCTGGCTGCCGCCGGACGACAAGGCCGATTATTACGTCGTCACCTTCATGGAGCCGGCCAGCCGATCTTCCGCCCAGGTGCTCGGCATGGACATCGAGTCGTCGCAGGCCCAGGCCATCGCCCTGCGCAAGGCGATCCGTACCGGCCGGAGCGCGATCAGCAATCCGTATCACATCGTCACCGGCCCCTGGGCCTACATGATGATCCGGCCGGTCGATATGAAACGGGGCCGCTTCGCCAAGATCGTCGTCCGGACCGACACCTTCGGCGAATTGTTCTGGCTGAGGAACCAGCGGGACATCAGCGTCACCATCCACCAGGCCGACTTCGCCGCAGGCGACCCGAGGGGACTGCTTTATCACCACGCCGCGCAGCCCGCCGGCCGGTTGGAGTCGATGTTCCTGCCGGAATTCAAATGGCGGAAGGACCTGCGCGCCAGCGGCGACGACCCGTTCATCATCGATGTCAGCAAACAGATGCGTTGGAGCGACCTGGACTGGCCGGTCGTGGTCGGCATGCTGTTGGTCCAGGTCATCATCCTGCTGCTCCTGCTCAAGATGGCCAAGGAACATTACAGCCACGACCGCGAGCGGCGCGGGCATGAATTGCGCCTGGCCTACCTGGCCAGCCACGACACCCTGACCGGCCTGCCCAACCGCACGTTGCTGCTCGACCGCATGGAACAGGCGATCCTGCGCGCCAAGCGCAGCTCGACCCGGCTTGCCCTGCTGTTCCTCGATATCGATCATTTCAAGGCGGTCAACGACACCTACGGCCACGACGCCGGCGACCGTTTCCTGATGACCATGGCCGACTCCATCAAGGAGACCGTGCGGGCCCAGGATACCGTGGCCCGCCTGTCCGGCGACGAATTCGTCGTCCTGCTGGAGCGAATGGAACAGCGGGAGGAGGTGGACAGGATCGCCCGCAAGATCAAGGAGAACATCCTGGGCGAGCTGTGCACCGGCTACGGCGAACTGGGCGTGGGGGTCAGCATCGGGGTCGCCATGTATCCCGACAACGGCGCGGACGCCTACAGCCTGCTGCGCCACGCCGACACCCAGATGTACAAGGCCAAGAAGGGCCATATCCCGACGACCTTGATGCTTTAGCGTGAACACGCCCAAAACCGAAAACCCTGTAGCGGCCATTGAAATCCGCCTGGACCTCCCTATCTTGAGGTTAATTCGAACCTTCAAGACAAGTGGAAACCATGCGCTTCGACAAACTGACCACGCCCTTCCAGTCCGCCATCCAGGAGGCCCAGAGCCTCGCAGTCGGCAACGACAACCCAAACATCGAGCCGCTGCACGTGCTGGCCGCCCTGATCAACCAGGACGACGGCTCGGCCAAGGCCATCCTGCAGCGCGCCGGCGCGCGCGTGCCGGCCCTGGTGACCGGCATCCAGCAGGCCCTCGACCGCCTGCCCAAGGTCGAAGGCCACGGCGGCGAAGTCAGCATCTCGCGCGATCTGGACCGCATCTTCAATCTGACCGACAAGGCGGCCCAGAAGCGCGGCGACGCCTATATCGCCAGCGAACTGTTCCTGCTCGCCTGCCTGGAGGACAAGGGCGAGGCCGGCAAGCTGCTCAAGGAGCACGGCGCCACGGCGGCCAATCTGGCCGCCGCCATCGACGCAGTGCGCGGCAGCGAAGGTGTCGATTCGCAGGAGGCCGAAGGCCAGCGCCAGGCCCTGTCGAAATACACCCTCGACCTCACCGACCGCGCCCGCCAGGGCAAGCTCGACCCGGTGATCGGCCGCGACGACGAGATCCGCCGCGCGATCCAGGTGCTGCAGCGCCGAACCAAGAACAACCCGGTCCTGATCGGCGAACCGGGTGTCGGCAAGACCGCCATCGTCGAGGGCCTGGCCCAGCGCATCGTCAACGGCGAGGTACCCGAGACCCTGAAGGGCAAGCGGGTGCTGGTGCTGGACATGGCTGGCCTGCTGGCCGGCGCCAAGTACCGCGGCGAGTTCGAGGAACGGCTCAAGGCCGTGCTCAAGGAAGTCGGCCAGGACGAAGGCCGCATCATCCTGTTCATCGACGAGCTGCACACCATGGTCGGCGCCGGCAAGGCCGAGGGCGCCATGGACGCCGGCAACATGTTGAAGCCCGCCCTGGCGCGCGGCGAGCTGCACTGCATCGGCGCCACCACGCTGGACGAGTACCGCAAGTACATCGAGAAGGACGCTGCCCTGGAGCGCCGCTTCCAGAAGGTGCTGGTCGACGAGCCCTCGGTCGAGGCGACCATCGCCATCCTGCGCGGCCTGCAGGAGAAGTACGAGGTCCACCACGGTGTCGAGATCACCGACCCGGCCATCGTCGCCGCGGCCGAGTTGTCGCACCGCTACATCACCGACCGCTTCCTGCCGGACAAGGCCATCGACCTGATCGACGAAGCCGCCAGCCGGATCAAGATGGAGATCGATTCCAAGCCGGAGGTCATGGACAAGCTCGACCGCCGGGTGATCCAGCTCAAGATCGAACGCGAGGCGGTCAAGCGGGAGAAGGACGAGGCTTCGAAGAAGCGCCTGTCGCTGATCGAGGACGAAATCCGCAAGCTGGAGAAGGAATACGCCGATCTGGAGGAGGTCTGGAAGGCCGAGAAGGCCGTGGTCCAGGGTTCCGCCCACATCAAGGAAGAGATCGACCACCTGCGCGCCGAGATGGCCGAGCTGCAGCGCAAGGGGCTGTTCGATCGAGTGGCCGAGATCCAGTACGGCAAGCTGCCGCAGCTCGAAGCCCAGTTGAAACAGGCCGAGGCGGCGGGCGAGGGCAAGCGCGAGTTCAAGCTGCTGCGCAAGGAGGTCGGCGCCGAGGAGATCGCCGAGGTGGTCTCGCGCGCCACCGGCATCCCGGTCTCGAAGCTGATGCAGGGCGAGCGCGACAAGCTGCTGCAGATGGAAGACCGCATCCACAACCGCGTGGTCGGCCAGGACGAGGCCGTGCGCGTGGTCTCGGACGCCATCCGCCGCTCCCGTGCCGGCCTGTCCGACCCGAACCGGCCCTACGGCTCGTTCCTGTTCCTCGGCCCGACCGGCGTCGGCAAGACCGAGCTGTGCAAGGCGCTGGCCGAGTTCCTGTTCGACAGCCAGGACCACATCATCCGCGTCGACATGTCCGAATACATGGAGAAGCATTCCGTCGCCCGCCTGATCGGTGCACCTCCCGGCTACGTCGGCTACGAAGAGGGCGGCTACCTGACCGAGGCCGTGCGCCGCAAGCCGTATTCCGTGATCCTGATGGACGAGGTCGAGAAGGCCCATCCGGACGTGTTCAACGTCCTGCTCCAGGTGCTCGACGACGGCCGCCTCACCGACGGCCAGGGCCGCACCGTGGACTTCCGCAACACCGTGATCGTCATGACCTCGAACCTGGGCAGCCAGATGATCCAGCAGATGGCCGGCGACGACTACCAAGTGATCAAGCTGGCGGTGATGGCCGAGGTGAAGAACTACTTCCGGCCCGAGTTCATCAACCGGATCGACGAGGTCGTGGTCTTCCACAGCCTGGACGAACGGCATATCGCCAGCATCGCCCGCATCCAGCTGCAGTACCTGGAGAAGCGCCTGGCCCAGATGGAGATGAAGCTGGAAGTCAGCGATGCGGCGCTGGCCGAGCTGGCCAAGGCCGGCTTCGACCCGGTGTTCGGCGCCCGGCCCTTGAAGCGGGCCATCCAGCAGGAGCTGGAGAATCCGCTCGCCAAGGAGATCCTGTCCGGCCGCTTCGGGCCCAAGGACGTGATCCGGGTCGATGTCGAGAACGGCAGGTTCGTGTTCGAGAACGTGATCGAGGCGGCGGACGCCTGACGCAGGTGAAAGTGCCTCGGCCCCGAAATAGGCTCTAAACTATGCCCGCCGCGCATCCCGCGCGGCAACCGGACCTGGGAGACGGCGGGTGGAACGAGGTGGCTGGGCGGGACGGTCGAGGTGGCTGGTCCTGCTCTGGACGGCATTCTGGGCGGGCTGGGCGCTGGCCGGCACGCCGGTGCGCATCGCCATCCTGGCCCCCGAGGGCGAGGAACAGGCGGCCCGGACCTGGCAGCAGGTCGGCGCCTATCTCGACCGGGCCGTGCCGGGCCACGACTTCCAACTGGAGTTCTTCACCCTGCGCGGCATGCGCGATGCGGTCGCCGGCAAGCAGGTCGACTTCGTCATCACCAACAGCGGCCATTACGTCGAACTGGAGGCCGCCTACGGCGTCCACCGCATCGCCACCCTGGATGACGTCCGCCTGCCCAGCCCGGACCGGGCCATCGCCTCGGCCGTGGTGGTGCGCGCCGATCGGAAGGACCTGCAGCACCTATCCGACCTGCGCGGCAAGCGGGTGATGGCCGTGGCGCCTGACGCCTTCGGCGGCTATCAGCTGGCCTGGTATGCGCTGCACCGACAAGGCATCGAGCCGCGCCGCGACCTGGCCGCCCTGGTGTTCACCGGCTTCCCGCTGCAAGGCATCGTCAAGGCCGTGGCCGATGGCCGGACCGACGCCGGCATCGTCCGGGCCTGCGCCCTGGAGGGCATGGCGGCGCGCGGCGAGATCCGATTGAGCGATTTCCGCGTCCTGGATGCGCCGGCAAAGGACGGCTTCCCCTGCCTGCGCTCAACCGACCTCTATCCGGACTGGCCGTTCGCCGCTCTGCGCGGCACGCCGCACGCGCTGGCCAAGCAGGTCGCCTCGGCCCTGCTCGCCATGCCGGTCAGCGCCGACGGCCTGAGCTGGACCGTGCCCACCGACTACCAGCCCATCTACAGCCTGTACCGCGAGTTGCGCACCGGCCCCTATGCCTACCTGCATCCGGAAAGCCTGGGCGACGTCCTGGCCCGCTACCGGGGCTGGTTCCTGTTTGCCGTCGCCCTGCTGCTCGGCTGGTTGGTGCACACCATCCGGGTCGAGCAGCGCGTCCACAGCCGGACTCGCGAATTGCGCGAGGCCATGGCGGCCCACGCCGAAATGGAGCACCAGGCGCGTCTGCAGCAGGAGAAGCTGGACCACCTGGCCCGCCTCGGCATCCTGGGCGAGCTGTCCAGCATGCTGGCCCACGAGCTGAACCAGCCGCTCTCGGCCATCGGCAATTTCGCCCGCGGCATGGAGCGGCGCATCGAGGCCGGCCGGCTGGAGCCCGAGCCGCTGCTCGACGCCAGCCGCGAGGTGGCCGAGCAGGCCGACCGCGCCCGGGAGGTGATGCAGCGGATCCGGGCCTTCACCCGCAAGCGGGAGAGCCGGCGCGAGCCGGTGCAGCTGGCCCGGATCATCGACAGCGCGGTGAACCTGTTCGCCAGCGTCGGCGACCGGGCGCCGGCCGTGGAGCTGAAGGCCGAGGCCGACGCCGTGGTGCTGGCCGACCGGCTGCAGATCGAGCAGGTGCTGCTCAATCTGCTCAAGAACGGCATGGACGCCATGCAGGACACGGCGCCGGCCGAGCGCCGCCTGGCCGTCACCTGCCGGCGCGAGGGCGGCTTCTGCCGGGTCTGCGTGGTCGACCGCGGCATCGGTCTCGACGCCGAGGGCCGGGCCCATCTGTTCGAGCCCTTCTACACCACCAAGCCGGACGGCATGGGCCTCGGCCTGAGCCTGTGCAAGAGCATCGTCGAGGCCCACGGCGGCCACCTCTGGGCCGAGCCGGGCGAGCACGGCCGGGGTTTGGCGGTATGCTTCACCGTTCCTTTGGCGGAGGCGGAAACGGGTAACAGCGATGCAGGATGATCTGATCTACGTGGTGGAAGACGACGCGGCCATGCGCCGCTCCATCGTCTTCCTGGCCGAGTCGGTGGGCTGGACCGTGCAGGCCTACGCCAGCGCCGAGGAATTCCTGGCGCGGGCCGACCCCGAGCGCGGCAGTTGCCTGATCCTGGATATCCGCATGCCGACCATGAGCGGCCTGGAACTGCAACAGGTGCTGAATGGCCGGGACTGCGCCTTGCCGGTGGTGTTCATCACCGGCCACGGCGACGTCGCCATGGCGGTGCAGGCCATGAAGCTGGGCGCCCAGGACTTCATCGAGAAGCCGTTCAAGGACCAGCAGCTGCTCGATGCCATCGCCCAGGCGGTGCGCACCAGTTCCCACCGCAAGGCGCGCGACCAGCGCAACGCCGAGGCCCGTACCCTGCTGGATCGCCTGACCCAGCGGGAACGCGAGGTGGCGACCCTGGTGGCGCGCGGCCTGTCCAACAAGCTGATCGCCCGCGAGCTCGACATCAGCGACAAGACCGTCCAGGTGCATCGCGCCCACGTCCTGGAGAAGATGGGGGTGCATTCCGCGGCGCAACTGGCGCAGCTGCTGATGCGCATCGAGGGCGAGGGCGGCGAGCCGGCCGCCTGATCCATTGCGGTAACCGCTGCCGGTGCAGGGACGGGATAAAAAAGACGGCCGAGGGCGGAACCGCCGTCGGCCGTCTAAGGGGTAGCCTGCTTACTTGATCAGGTGGTCGCCGCGGATGGCGTCGATGTCCAGGCCCATGGCCTTGAAGTTGGCCCGCACGCTGCTCTTTTCGTCGAGGACCGCCGAGTTGTAGTAGCCCATCTCGGAGGCCGGCAGCAGGTGCGCCTTGAGGTCGAAGTCGGGATGCGGCTGGGCGTCCACGTAGATGGTGACGTCGACCGCCTGCTGCTTGGTCAGGTTGGCGTCGCCCTTGGGCATGTTCTGCACCACCCAGCCGGACATCTGGGGCAGCTTGCTCATGCCGGCGCCGGTGTTGTAGGTGTCCTTGCCCCAGAGCGGCGGGAAGGCCGCGTTGCCCTGGCCGTCGGTGCCGTGGCAGGCGGCGCAGCGGTCGGCGTAGAGCTTCTGGCCGCGCAGGTAGTTTTCATGGGTCGCGGCCTTGATCAGCGGCCCGACATCCTTGTCCGGCCAAGTGGTCGCGAACAGCGGCGTGACCGGCTTGCCTTGGCTGGTCTTGATCGGCATGCCGTCAGACAGCCAGGTGACGTAGGCCGCCATGGCGACCGAGGCCTTGGTGTCGATGATCGGGCGGATGCCGTTCATGCTGCGCATGAAGCAGTTGTTGATGCGGTCCTGCAGGGTCTGCACGGTCTTCTCGCGGCCCGAATAGGCCGGGAACACGGTGGCGGTGCCGATGAAGGTGCCGATGGTGTGGGTCTTGCCGCCGTCGATGTGGCAGCTGGCGCAGGTCAGCTTGTTGCCGACGAAGTCCTTGGTCAGCGGATGGGTGTTGGTGTGCATGATGATGTCTTCCCCAAGCTTGACCATCTCGCCCAGTTCGCCGGGCGGGTACTGGGTCGGCGGAGCCGGCATCGGGTCGGCGGCGACGGCGATCCCGGCGGCAGTGGCGGTCAGGGCAAGGACAAGCAGTTTCGTTGTGGTTCGCATGATGTGCTCCTAGCTCATCGTGGTGGTTCATCGGGCGGCATCGGCTGCCGTTACCAGCAATATAGATATGCGCCGCGGCCGCCTCCATGGGGAGGAGTAGGTATTGCCTAATGCAATCACCTTATTTACACCATGGTAAATCATGGCTACATCCATTCAAGCACGAAACTGGAGCGAGGGGTCCTGTTTTCGGTTGACCGGGCCGGTGGGCCGGCACGATACTTTCGCCCATAAATATTCAATCTGGGGACCACACATGGGTCGTGCCGTCATCGCGCTGCTGGCGCTGTTCTGCTTTGTGCAATCCGCTTCGGCGGCGGATAGCTTCTTCGAACATTACACCTTGCTGGAAAAGCCGGGCCGGCCGTTTCCGAAAAAGCTGATCGTGCTCAGCCCGCAGGTCAGCGTGAAGGAGATCTCGGCCGGAGGCGTGCTCGACCTGGTGCCGGAATGGACCGCGCAGGCCAACGCCAACATCGAGGACGAGCTGAAACAGATCATCGGCAGCCGCCCCGACCTCACCCTGGTGCCCGCCCCCGCGTTCACGCCCGAGGAAAAGGACAAACTCGACCAGTACGTCGCCTCCTACATGGTGGTGGGCCTCACCGCCTACTGGATGACCAATTTCGGCGGCAGCGAATGGGCCTTCAAGCGCAACCATTTCGACTACACCCTGGGCGAAGGATTGTCCTTCGTCCGCCAGGAGACCGGCGCCGACGCCGCCATCATGGTGATCGCCGAGGATTACGTCTCCTCGTCCGGCCGCAAGGCGGCCATGTTCCTCGGCGCGCTGATGGGCGTGGGCCTCGCCGGCGGCCAGTCGGTGATCTCGGTCGGCGTGGTCGATCTCGACAACGGCGACATCCTCTGGATGCACCATAGCCAGAGCGGCGTGAAGGATCTGAAGGACCGGGAATCGGTGCACGCGATGCTGACCGAGATCCTGGCCGATCTGCCCAGGGCCGACGGCCCGCTCGCCCAGCGCTGAGCATGCGGCTCGCCTTCCTGCTGGCGATCCTGCTGGCCTGCGCTGCCGCCTGGGCCGACGATCCCGGCGTGCCGCCCTTCCAGGGCAAGGCCGACGCCCGGCCGACCCTGGACGAGGAGAACCGGGTCTGGGCCGAAGGCGATCTCGCCGAGCGCAGCCTGATCAAGTCGGGCGAGGTCTATCCCGACCCGGCCTTGAACGCCTACGTGCAGGGGGTGATGGACCGCCTGTTCCCGGAGTACGGCGGCATGATCCGGGTCAAGGTGATCAACGACGGCAGCCTCAACGCCTTCGCGCTGCCCCAGGGTGCGGTGTTCGTCAACATGGGCCTGCTCGCACGGCTGGAAAACGAGGCGCAGCTCGCCACCATCCTGGCCCACGAAGGTTCCCACTTCGTCTTCCGCCACTCCTACCAGAACCACCAGAGCGCCAAGAACCTGAGCGGTTTTGCGCTCACCGTCGGCATCGTCGGCGGCGGCGTCGGGGCGCTGCTCGGCAGCCTGACCGCGATCTCGTCGATGTCGGGCTTCTCGCAGGACATGGAGCGGCAGGCGGACCGGCAGGGATACGAGCGCCTGAAACGCGCCGGCTACGACGTGCACGAGTCGGTCAAGGTGTTCCAGCTGCTGGCGGACGAGGTGAAGGCGCTGGACATCAAGGAGCCCTATTTCTTCTCCAGCCATCCCCGCCTGCAGGAGCGCATCGACAGCTTCAATGCGCTGATTGCCAAATACGACGGCCGCAGCGGCGAGGTCGACGAGGCGCGTTATTCCGCCGCCACGGGCGGGCTGCGCGAGCGCTGGCTGCAGGCCCAGATCAGCGAGGGCAAGCCGAAGAGCGTCATCCACGTGCTGTCGAATCCGGCCATGCTGCACCGCTATCCGCCCTACGCCGCCTACTACCTGGGCGAGGCCTACCGCCTGCGCGGCGAGGAGGGCGACGCCGACAAGGCGGAGGCGGCGTGGCGCCAGGCCGCGGCCGCCGATCCTGCGTTCGCGCCCAGCTACTACGCACTGGGCGTTGCCGCCATGAAGAAACACGACTGGGTCAAGGCCCACGATTATCTGACCCGCTACCTGACCCTGGCGCCGAACGCCCAGGAGGCGGGCTACGTCCGGGATTATCTGGAAACCATTGGGGAGAAACTGAAACCATGAAACGTCTGATCCGCGCCCTGTTCCTGGTCGCCCTGTCGTCGATGCTGGCGTCCTGCGCCGTCTGGACCCGGCTCGATGCGGCCCGCCTGAGCGGCCCCGACGGCCTCAGCGTCCAGCCCCCGGCGGGCTGGATGCGCTTCAACCTCGCCGGCGACCGGGTCATCGACCTGACCCGCGACGGCCGGCCGATCCAGATCCTGCGCATCGAATACCGCAAGCACGACCAGGCCTTCCCGGCGATCAAGAAGAAATCGTCTCCCGACATGCTGCCGTCCGAGGCGGCCGACCTGATGCTGGCCGATCTGAAGGCCGATCCGTCGCTGGCCAACATCCAGGTGGTCGAGAACCGGCCCTACCGCGTCGCCGGCAAGCCGGGTTTCTGGCTGCATGGCCGGTACCGCGACGGCCGCGGCGCACCGTTCGACCTCGTCGCGGTCGGCCGGCCGACCCAGGACGGCCTGCTGGTGGTGTTCTACCGCGCCCTGAGCGCCTATTACTACCCGCGCGACCTCAAGACCTTCGAGCAGACCGTCGCCAGCATCGAATTGGCGCGGAAGTAACGACGCCCCGGTTGCCCGCTCGCGCGGGCATGCGTCGACCGGGGCGCCGTATCGCTACAGGCTGCGGCCATCGAAATGGCCGATCGCAATGGACGACAGGTCCACGCCATCCAGACAGCGGGCGTTGATCGATACCATGGCGGCCCCGGATGGGGAGAGGCCTTCGCTGTATGTCGCGCAGCCGCAGGTCGGGCAGAAGCGGTGGGTAATGGTGCGTTTGCCGAACTGGTAGCTTCCCGTATCGCCCTCGGCAGTGAGCAAGCGGAAGTGCTCGCGCGGAATGAACCAGTGCAGCGAACCGCGCTTGCTGCAGATCGAACAATTGCATTCGGTCAACTTCTCGATCTCGCCCTCGGCTTCGAACACGATCCGGCCGCAGTGGCAGCTGCCTTTGTAGATCATCGCATCCTCCCTTCCGGTAAGTTGATTCGGTCCGGTCCTACGATTCCCGAAATATCCCCTTTAGGGCCGGCACTTGTAGACATCGAACACGCGCCGTCCGACCGCGGGCCGCTCGCCGGGCACCACCGTATCGCCGCCCATGTCCACGGCGCTGTTGCGCGCCAGTTGCAGCAGGTTGGCGTCGACCGCTTCGATGCTGCGGTCGACGAAGCCGACCTTGGACAGGACGCTGACGGTGGTCTTGCCGAGGTGCCGGCACTGGCCGACCTGGGCCGGCGTGGCGGCGGCGACCTTGTCCGAGCCCGGGCGCACGTCGATCATGCTGCTCGCGCAGCCGCCCAGCGCGGCGATCAGCGGCAGTAGGAGGGAGAAGGCAAGCGTTCTGTTAGGCATGGTTGCTCCTTATTAGTGGTAATGGGGCGGCCGGACATGGTTTAGATATAGCCTAGGCCGGGCCGAACCACGCCCAGGCCCAGAGCGCCACGCCCGAGATGGACGAGATGCCGGCCAGCAGGAACAGCCAGCGGGCCCGGGTCAGGACGGTGATCGAGGCCAGCGAGATGGCGATCTGGATGAAGGTCATGGCGCGGGCCAGGTTGTGGTGGGGCCGCAGCGCCCGCTGGCTTTCCTGGTTGGCGGCCGCCGATTCCTTCTCGAACGCCTCCGCCTTGGCCTTGATCTCCGCCTTCTGCCGATTGTACTTCTCGATCTGCTGGCGGTAGGCCGCCTGCCTGGCAGCCGGGCCGATGTCGGCCGCCAGTTCCATCAGGTGCACCTTGGTGCTTTTCGCTTCGTAATAATTCCATTGGTCCGAGGCCAACGACTTCTGCAGCACGGCTTCGTTCTTGTACAGCATGGCCTCGTTGGCGGTATTGCCGCCCTGGTAGCTGACCACCGCGCCGATGGCCGACAGGAGCGCGGTGAAGATCGCGACCTGTTGGGCCAGGCCGGGGCCATGATGAGCGGCGTGTTCGACCTCGTGGTCGTGCGCGCCGTGGACGTGGAAATGTTCTTCTGACATGGAGTTCCTTTGGTTGGTTCAGTCTTGGCGTCGAGCAGGGAAGGGTGCCGGGCAGCTTTCCGACATGCCGTCCAGTCCTTCGCGGTCCAGGCGGAATGTGGGCACGCCGCGGCCGGGTACGGCATCGGCGACATGGATGACGTACATGCTGTCGAAATCGTCGTCGCGCCAGGTCGGCACGGTCTTGGGGTCGCCGCCCAGCTTTGCCAGCAGGCGCCGGGCCAGGTCCTCGCCCCAGTGATGCTCCCAGGCCACGACCATGACGCCGCCCGGCGCGGCGATCAATTTGTCGGCCAGCGGCTCGATCCGGGTCATGCCGAATTCGAGGTCGATTGGCAGGCCGCTGCGGATCGCCAGCGGCTCGATGGTCGCCAGCGGCCGGATGTAGGCATAGGGCACGCCCTTGTCCTTCTTGAGTACGGCCGGGTCGGGGGCGTAGATCGCCGCCGGCCTGCCGTAGCGGGCCAGGATCACCGAAGGCAGGGCCAGCGAGCGGTTGAGTCCTCGGCAATCGAGCTGGCCCAGTCCGAGCGGAGGCTTTTCCGCGTGCCGGACGATGACGATGGTCTTGTCGGCGCTGGCGCTACCGCACACGCCCAGGCACAAGAGTAGGGTGGCCAAGATGCCGGCCGGCGATTTCATCGTGTCAGATCCTTCGGGTTGGGAACGGAATGCCATTTTTTCACGATGATGCTTAAGGTATTCGGACAAGGCGGCTGCGATGAGCGGAAGACATGCACGCCATCATTAGGTTCATGTTTCAGGCCGGCGTGCAGTGCCGGGATGGAAACCGGCCGGCTGTCTTTCGGGCGGCTGTTGCTATGATGGAGTTAGACGCGCGGCAGTGGGCGGGTTGCGGCAGGGTATAGAGCCGCCGGTAACCGTTTCCGATGCCCTCGTCCCGTGGCGGCGAACAGAACGGCCGTCGTGGTGGTGGCCCTTATCCTTCTGGAGGTCGGAAATGCGCTATCTGCTCATTGCCTTGTCGTTGCTGATGTTGCCGTTGCCGGCTGCCCAGGCCGACGTCAGTGTCGGCCTGTTCTTCAACGCCCCTGGTGTTTCCATCGGCATCAACGTGCCGGCTTATCCGCGCCTGGTCCGGATACCGGGCTACCCGGTCTATTACGATCCATATCTGGATGGCAACTACTTCTTCTACGACGGCCTGTATTGGGTGTTCTACGACGACAACTGGTATGCCAGCAGCTGGTACAACGGACCGTGGTATGTCGTGGACATCTACCAGGTGCCCTTCTTCATTCTGCGCGTCCCGGTTCGCTACTACCGCGTACCGCCGCCCTTCTTTTATGGCTGGCACCGCGATGCACCGCCGCGCTGGGGCGAGCATTGGGGCCGCGCATGGGAAGAGCGCCGGGGCGATTGGGACCGTTGGGACCGCAGGTCCGTCCCCGCGCCCGCGCCCTTGCCCACCTATCAACGCAACTACAAGGGCGATCGCTATCCCAGGGCCGTCGAGCAGCAGCGGTCCATCAGTACCGAGCATTACCGCTACCAGCCGCGTGATACGGTGGGGCGGCAGTTCTATCAAAGGAATCGCGAACAGACCCAGCAACGTGAGCAGATTCAGCAACGCCAGCAATCCCAGCCACGCGAGCAGATGCAGCAACGGCAACAGTACCAGCCACGCGAGCAGATGCAGCCACGCGAGCAGATTCAGCAGCGCGAGCAGATTCAGCAGCGCGAGCAGATCCAGCAACGCCAGCAGATCCAGCAACGTGAGCAGATGCAGCAACGCGAGCAGATCCAGCAGCGCGAGCAGATCCAGCAGCGCCAGCAGATGCAGCAACGGCAACAGCAACAGCAACAGCAACAGTATCAGCCGCGCGAACAGATCCAGCAACGCGAGCAGATGCAGCAGCGCCAGCAATACCAGCCCCGTGAACAGCCCCAAGTTCGGCAACAGTACCAGCAACAGCAGGCGCCTCAACGCGAGCAACGCGGGCAGCAGGGCGGGCAGCGCGGACAGCAGGGTGACAACCGCAAGGACAGGCGCGACGACCGCGGCCAGGATCGGAACTGAATGTTGACGGTCGGGTGGCGGCCGTACTGAGCCGGCCATCCGACAGCCCGATTCCCGCTGTCGTGCGACGGTGTCCTGTCAGGATACGTTCCCGAACCCATGAAGCCCGGAAGATATGCCGCTCGGCTGGCCATGGCGCTGACCTCGGCGGCCCTGTTGAGCTGTGCGACCGGCCCAGTGGCTACGCAACCTGCTCAGCCCCAGGCCGGGCAGGCTGCCGCTGCGGCGAATCCGGATGCCGACTATGCCGAATTGCAGAAGGCCGGAGGCCGGCTCTACCGCATCGATCCGCGGGCATCCGACATCCGGATATTCGTGTTCCGCGGCGGGCCGGCGGCGCGGTTCGGCCATAACCATATACTGACTGCACCCCGTTTCGAGGGCCGCGTTTTGCTGCCGAAGGAGGGCGTGGACCATGTCCGCTTCGATCTGGTCTTCCGACTGGACCAGCTCGAGATCGATCCGCCCGCGCTGGTCGACCGGGTCGGCGAGGGGTTCGCCACCGTGCTTTCGGCCGACAGCCTGGCCGGAGTGCGGGCCCACATGCTGGGCGAGCGCAACATGCAGGCCGACCGCTATCCGCTGGTCCGCATCCGTTCGCTGCAGGTCGAGGGCGAGGCACCGGCCTTCGCGGCCCGGGTCGAGGTCGAAATGCATGGCCGGCGGCGCGACCTGTGGCTGCCGCTGCAGGTTCGCATCTCGCCTGGGCAAATCGCGGTCGACGGCCGGATGATTCTGCGTCAGACTGATTTCGACATCACGCCGTATGCCGTGCTGGGCGGCCTGCTCGCTGTCCGGGATCCGGTCCTGATCGAATTCAGGCTGGTCGGCCATGCGGTTGCCGGATAAGTCCGGCATCGTTCAAAACTGACGAGAGGAGAGCGGGCATGGATCAGATCAGCGTACTCGGAATTCTGGGCAGCTTGCGCAAGGGCTCCTACAACCGCCATGCGCTCGAAGCCGCGCGGACCATGATGCCGGCCGGCGCGGTTCTGCAAATACTCGACCTGCACGGCATTCCGGTCTTCAACCAGGACGACGAAAAGCTGCCGCCGCCTGCCGTGGTCGAGTTCAAGCAGCGCATCCGCGCGGCCGACGCGATCCTGTTCGCCACCCCGGAATACAACTACTCGGTGCCCGGCGCGCTCAAGAACGCCATCGACTGGGCCTCCCGCCCCTATGGCGACAACGCCTGGCTGGGCAAGCCGGCGGCGATCATGGGCGCCAGTCCGGGCAATCTCGGCACGGCCCGCTCCCAGTACCACCTCAGGCAGATCCTGGTCGCCTTCAACATGCCGGTCATCAGCCAGCCGGAAGTGATGATCGCCCATGCCGACCAGCGCTTCGACCCGGACGGCAACCTGATCGACGAACCGACCCGGCAACATGTCCAGAAGCTGTTGGCGGCACTGGTCAAGTTGGCGAGGAACGGTCGACAGGCGTAGGCGTGGCGCGGAACAGCCGCCATGCCGATCACTGCCGGGCCGCGACCGTCGCCAGCGCCCGTTTCACCGCCGGGTCGAGCCCGCTCATGAAACGTTCCACCGCTTCCGTATAGGCGCCCGGTTCGCCCAGGGTGGTGTTGATCTCCATGTGCGACAGGTCTTCGCCCAGCACTTCGGCGCGCACGCCCAGCTTGCTCGCCCTGGCGGAGAAGGCGTGCGCCTGCGGGCAGGAATCGGCGCGGCGCGTCGAGCAGACCAGCAGGATCGGCCGGGCCGACGCCGTCAGGGCCTGGGTCGGCGATACCGTGTGCCAGAAAGCGGGGTCGCTGCCGAACGCCCGGTCGTACAGCCTGAGGTGGCGCGCATTCATGATCCTGGCCACGTCGAGCGCGCCGCTGTCGAGCGAGACGGTGCCGAGCCAGGGCCGGGCGCCGGCCTTCAGGGCCAGGTCGGGGTTGGCATCGAGCAGGTCGACCAGGTGCGCGCCGGCCGAATGGCCCATCAGGATGACCTTGCCGGGATCGCCGCCCAGGGCGGCCGCCTTGGCCTGCGCCGTCGCCAGCGCCTGGGCGATGTCCTCGGCCTGCCGGAGCGGATCGGCCTCCGGCAGCATCCGGTAATTGACCGAGATGAAGATGAAGCCGCGCGGAACCCAGCGCATCGCCTTGTTCAGCACCACGGAGCGCGCACTCTTGTCGCCGAACCGCCAGGCCCCGCCATGGACCATGAAGATCACCGGCATGTCCGTCCTGGCGGTGCGCGGCAGATAGATGTCCATGGTCTGCCGGTCGTCGTCGCCATAGCGGACGTTGCGCAGTATGGTCACCTGCTGCATCAGGGCATCGATTTCGTTCTGAGGGACGATCCGGTCATCCTCCTCGCCGAGGCCGGGCGCGGCGGACGCCGTCCGGCAGACGGTGCCTGCCGCGATCAGGAACGAGGCGGCGATGCGTTTCCAGGCGGACATGTTCGTGCGACTCCTACGGCCGATTTCGATTGGTGTGCATAGTGTGCCGGGGCCGCACTGCTATGCAAGCCGCCTGCATGTACCGATCCGGCTGGTGTCCTGTGGCCTGATTGGAACAGAAACGATTTGACCGATTCTTGAATGCCGGGCTTGCGACATGGTGTATAGGGAAGCTGGCGTAAAATTGCCGACGGTACCTGTGGCGATGGGGCTCCCATCGTTCCGGGTCAGGCAATAACGATGTTTCGATTGCATTCAGGAAGGCGTCGCGGCCCAGGATGGATCGGGCCCGGTGCCGTGGTTAATTTTGATACCAGGGAACATTATGAAACTCACACGTACTGCATTCGTTCTGGCTGCGTTGCCGGCGTTCGTCTATTCGGCCGGCGCGTCCGCTGGCATGAGCGACATCGTCGCCGCCGACAACCAGGTAGGCATCCAGGTGACCGACATGAATCTGGACTACACGGAAACCGGCGACGGCGTCCACACCGCAGTCGCCGGCACGCTGGATACCGAAAAGGGTGATGTCTACGGCTTCAACCTGACCTATTCTTCGTTGGCCAACTGGTTCCTCGGGAACGACTACCTGGCTTTGCAGTACGGCCAGAACCACGGCAACACGGACTATGTCGGTCAGCCTCTGACCAGCACTGTCAACACATATGGATCCAAAGTCCAGACTGATACTGCCAAGACCATCGATTACAGCCTACGCTACGGCAAGGGCTTCGTGCTCGGCGGCAAGGCGATGGCCATCCCCTATCTGGAAGTCGGTTCCCACGAGTGGGACCGTGGCCTCGGCAGTTACGACGAGACCTACAAGCACAGCTATTACGGTGTCGGTGCCATGCTCCAGTTTTCGCCGGCCAATAAGCTGGTCCTGACCCTGGACGGCCTGGTCGGCCGGACGCACGGTGCCCACCTCGATGCGGCCAACGGCCTTTTGTACTCGGGTGACCTTGGGTCCGATTCTCTGACCCGTTTCGGCGTCTCGGCGGACTATGCCTTCACCAAACGAATTCATGGCATGGTCGGCTTCGACTACACCGACTACAAGTACGGCGTGAGTCAACCGAATTGGCTGGGTCTTCTCGAGCCCGACAGCGAGACCAAGAAGACCATGTACCGGGTCGGCATCGGTTACGCCTTCTGATAGACGCTTCGCATTCCGCGCGCCATCGGAACCGCGCGGCAGTCCCCGCAATGGTGGCCACCCGGCCACCATTTTTTTGTCTGAACGCGCAGTGCCTTCCGGTTCCGGGGCCGGTGGGGCAACCCCACGAAGCCATAGTGGGCCGGCACTAAATTGGCTACCCTATGGCCTCGACGACTACCCGTCGCAGCGATAAACGAGGAGAACCATGAAGAAAAAAATTATGTCGATGCTCCTGTGGGGCGTCCTGGCCTCCGTGGGCAGCTCGGCCATGGCGGCTGTGGCGCTCAACCGGGGCGAAAGCGTCAACGCCGTCTGGCTGGTCGCGGCCGCCCTGGCCATCTACTTCATCGCCTACCGCTACTACAGCCGCTTCATCGCCGACCGCGTCCTGGGATTGGACGAAGGGCGCCAGACGCCGGCCTATCGGCACAACGACGGCATGGACTACGTGCCGACCAACAAGTGGGTCCTGTTCGGCCACCACTTCGCCGCCATCGCCGGCGCCGGGCCGCTGGTCGGCCCGGTCCTGGCCGCGCAGATGGGCTATCTGCCCGGTGCCTTGTGGATCCTGGGCGGCGTGATCGTGGCCGGCGCGGTGCAGGACTTCATCGTCCTGTTCGTGTCGGTTCGCCGTGACGGCAAATCGTTGGGCGAGATGATCAAGCTGGAGATGGGCCCCGTGCCGGGCGCGCTGGCGCTGGTCGGCGTGCTGGCCATCATGATCATCATCCTGGCCGTGCTGAGCCTGGTGGTGGTCAAGGCACTGACCGCCAGCCCGTGGGGCGTGTTCACCATCGCCTCGACCATCCCCATCGCGCTGCTGATGGGCGTCTACATGCGCTACCTGCGGCCCGGCCGGGTCGGCGAGGCTTCGCTGGTCGGCATCGGCCTGCTGCTCGCTGCGCTGGTCTACGGTCAGTCGGTGGCGAACGATCCGGCCTTGGGGCCGCTGTTCACCTTGACCGGACCGCAGCTCGCCTGGGCGCTGATCGTCTACGGCGCGGTCGCCTCCAGCCTGCCGGTCTGGCTGATGCTGGCCCCGCGCGACTACCTCAGCACCTTCCTCAAGATCGGCACCATCGCCGCGCTGGCCATCGGCATCTTCTGGGTCGCGCCGCCGCTGCAGATGCCGCAGGTGACCCAGTTCATCGACGGCACCGGCCCGGTGGTCGGCGGCAAGCTGTTCCCGTTCCTGTTCATCACCATCGCCTGCGGTGCGGTGTCCGGCTTCCACTCGCTGATCTCGTCCGGCACCACGCCCAAGATGGTCGAGCGCGAATCGCACATGCGGCTGATCGGCTTCGGCGGCATGCTGATGGAATCCTTCGTCGCCATCATGGCCCTGGTCGCGGCCAGCGTGCTCGATCCGGGCGTCTATTTCGCGATGAACTCCCCGGCGGCCGTGATCGGCACCACCGCGGCCAACGCGGCCCAGGTCATATCGCAGTGGGGCTTCGCCATCACCCCCGACATGCTGACCCAGACCGCCAAGGAGATCGGCGAGAACAGCATCCTGTCGCGCGCCGGCGGCGCCCCGACCCTGGCCGTGGGCATGGCCCATATCCTCTCCCAGGCCCTGGGCGGCAAGACCGTGGTCGCCTTCTGGTACCACTTCGCCATCCTGTTCGAGGCCCTGTTCATCCTGACCGCCGTCGACGCCGGCACCCGCGTCGGCCGCTTCATGATCCAGGACATGCTGGGCCACGTCTGGCAGCCGCTGGGCAACACCAAGTGGCTGCCTGCCAACCTGGTCGGCACCGGCCTGTGCGTCGCGGCCTGGGGCTATTTCCTGTACCAGGGCGTGGTCGATCCTCTGGGCGGCATCAACACCCTGTGGCAGCTGTTCGGCGTCGGCAATCAGATGCTGGCCGGCATCGCCCTGATCCTGGCCACCACCGTCCTGATCAAGATGAAGCGCGAGCGCTACATCTGGGTGACCCTGGTGCCCACGGCCCTGCTGCTGGTGACCACCCTGACCGCGGGCCTGGAGAAGATATTCAGCCCCGACACCCATGTCGGCTTCCTGTCGCTGGCCCACAAGTTCAGCGCGGCGGCCGCCGAGGGCAAGGTGCTGGCACCGGCCAAGTCGCTGGCCGAGATGCAGCGCGTCGCCTTCAACAACACCCTTGACGCGGTGGTGTGCGGCCTATTCGTCGTCCTGGTCTGCGCCATGGCCCTGTTCGCCATCCGGGTCGGCCTGCGCGCCCTGAAGCAGGCGCAGCCGACCGCCGTCGAGGTGCCGGCCGTCGCGGTGCAGGAGGTGCGGGCATGAGCACATTCAAACTGGCAAGGATGCGTTGTCAGCTGGCCGGTTGGCTCGGCGAGATCCGGCGCGCCTACCTTCAGATGTTCGGCATCCCCGACTATGATCGTTACCTGACCCACATGGCAGACCACCACCCGGAACTCACGCCCTTGACCAGGCGCGAGTTCGCCGCCCAGGCGATCGACCGGCGCTACAACGGGGGGGCAGGGCGGCGCTGCTGTTGATTCGGTTCCCGGCGTCAGCGCCGGGCAGGATACAGGCCTCGGTACGTAACCTGGCCGGAGAAGGCGCGGCCTACTTGCTGGACGGCGGGGATGACGGCGCCTTCGAAGACGAAGAGCCGGATATCTTGTCGGCCACCTTGTGGGCGGTGCGGTCGGTCCACTCGGCGCCGCGTTCGATGCCGTGCGCCGTGGCCTCCGCCCCGACCTTGATGCCGTGGCCCGTCGCTTTCGCCCCCTTCTTGATGCCGTGCTCGGTCGCGGTCGCGGCGACATCGAGCGCATGTTCGACCTTGCCCAGTGTGCCGCCCGACTTGCCCGAGGCCGGCTTCGAACCGGCGGTTTCGTCGGCATAGGCGCCGGCGCTGCAAAGAATCATGAGCGCAGCAGCGAACAATGGTGCTTTGCGGTGTATCAGTTTCATGGCAAACCCCTTTTTAGTTCCAATACGTCATATTGCACGAGAGCCCAGGTTGCAGGCCGTGTGCGGCGGACTATAGGTATTAGTGGCCGGACGTCCGGCGTTTGTTCCCGCGACATGGGGCGCGGAGCCGGCTTGCCGGCGTGACCTGCCCCCAACGGGCGTACCGTTGGGGGCAGGTCAGGTTAGGTGTTCTTCTTCGAGCGTGCCGCCTTCTCTGGTTTAGTTGGGAAGCTCCCGCTTGTGGGAACACCGCCGTAGCCTTCACCGGTGGTGTGAACTGTATAGTGTTCGTCGTCGACTCCAGGGTTTGGTTTTGGCGGGGCGTTTCCCTCGACCTTGGGCGGTTTGGGGTCATCCTTCTTGGTGTCTTTTGGATCAACAACGCCTTGTTTGCCACTTAAATCGACTGGATCTGTCATGGTACATTCCTCCTTAAACGATTAGCGACATTGTGGTGGCGATGTCGCAACGCCTAACGCCAAAGCTCAGCGGCGTCAAAGAGGCGGTAGCCTCTTTGACGTCCGATGCAGCGCCTGGTTAGGTGATCTCTTTCCTTCTCTCAATCGTATAACCTAAGCGCATCTGTCGGGAACAACTCATCAAGCAGTTCCCCCATGCTCAAGTTCTGCTTGAATTGCGAGAACGGAGCGTCTCTGTATTTTGTTCGGACAACCTTCTCGCCTGATGCCGTTCTGCGCCCTGGCGCGTATGTAACTCGCTCCGGCCCTACATAAGGCATTTCTTCTTCGAGGCCTTGCCCAAAAAAGCTGTAGGAAGTGGGCCTTAGATCACGCATTGAATAGTGGATTACCACGATACATGCGCCTGGGTGCATCGCGAACTCAACCCTAAATGAAAAGCTCTTTGGCGTCTTCCCGTCGTGGGCTTGCTTTAGTTGAATACGCCGAATCATAACGTCGCGTTCAACGATTAAGTCGTACCCAGCATCATCCACCTCGGCTTTGAGAATGGTCAGGCGTTCTCTCGGATCCTGGCGCCACACGTGGCTTCCTAACTCGAATAGGAACGCGTGCTGCAGGATGTTCTCAATGTGGCTCGAACGTTCCGCAAGAACTGGCGTTCTGTCCTCTCGCTCTAGCTTATCCATGACTAACGTTGAAGCTCAGCGGACGGGCAAAAGCGCAGCTTTTGGCCTGTCTGCTGGAGTGATGGGATGGACTCCCCCCGCCTTGTCGCGGTGTCTAAGCACCAAAGGCCACCCAAAGGTTGGGGGTCAGGTTGAGACGAAAGGAGTCCGCCATGAATGCTAGTACAACCGTGGCCGTTGATCTGGCCAAATCCGTTTTCCAACTCGCCGTCGCCGATGCTCACTGGAAGGTCGTCGAATCCCACCGTCTTACCCGCACCCAGTTCGAACGCTTCTTCGACAACCGCGACATCGATACCGTCATCATGGAGGCCTGCGGCTCCGCCCACTACTGGGGCCGGCGTCTGGCCGGCCTCGGCATCCGGGTTCAGCTGTTGCCCGCCGCCTATGTCCGCGCCTACGTGAAACGCAACAAGACCGATGCTGCCGACGCCCGTGCCTTGCTCGAAGCCGCCCGCGCTTCCGACATCGCCCCGGTCCGACTCAAGTCCGAGGAACAGCAAGCCTTGCAGGGGCTGCACCGTATTCGTTCCCTTTGGATGGCCACCCGCACCGCCCGTATCAACGCCCTGCGCGGCTTCTGCCGGGAATTCGGCCTGGTCATTCCCCAAGGTGCGCGCACCGGCATCGAAGCGATCGGCCGGGCGCTGGCCGACCCTCGGGTGACGATACCCGGTCTGATCCGGGGATCGATGAATCTGCTCATCGAGGAGATTCGCCTGCTGGAACAGTGCATCGCCCAACTGGAACGGGAACTGACCGAGGTGGCGCGCCATAGTCCGGCCTGCGCCACCTTGCTCACCGTCCCGGGCATCGGCCTGCTCACCGCCACCGCCCTGGTGGCCGCGACCGGCGGTTCGGTTTCGCACTTCAAGGATGCCCGTCACTTCGCCTCCTGGTTCGGCCTCACGCCGCGGGAGTTCTCCTCCGGCAGCAGCCGGACCCTGGGCCGCATCTCGAAGAAGGGTGACCGCTACCTCAGGATGTTGCTCACCCACGGCGCCAGGGCGGTATTGCGCGCCGCCTATGTGGCCCGGCAGGCGAATCGAAGTCTGGATGGCCTGCGAAGCTGGGCGCTGGCGGTGCAGGCGCGGGCCAATCACAACAAGGCGGCCTGCGCCCTGGCCAACAAGCTGGCCCGCATCTGCTTCGCCGTACTGCGGGATGCCGCACCCTATGGCCAGCCGGTCAGCCGGCCGAACAAGAAGCTCGAACGTACCGCGTTCGCCATCGCCCAATGAGTTGAGCAAGGAGAAAGCGTTGTTCCCCACCCCGCCGTTGCTGAGAGACTGATCGCCCATCATGGCTAACGAGGTCGCACCCACACGGATTGATGCCGATAACTCTGCCGGCTCGACAGCAGCCGCTTGTAACGATTGGCACCCCGTGGGCAGATTCCATGTCGGCACGGGTCATTCAGAACCCACTCATGATGCCGGATATACGACTGCATACGTTTCCTCCCTGCCTCACTTATCGATCGGTTTCCTTGCTATTGGGGGGAGTCCATATACGCAGGGTTAGAGCGCTGCGTCATACAAGGCTCCTCTGCTCAACGAAACAATAGCCTCAAGCAGTGTGATCGCTGGAGCAAGCAGTTCTGCTTGCCGCGGCGCGAACTCCTTCTCGCCGTGAAAGATATTGCAGCGGATTTGGTAAAGACATTCGAGAACCGACAAGAGACTGTGTTTGCGCAAACCATCTGCAAGCTTGGCATCCCTCGCGAAGTCTGGTTCCTTCGTGCCACGAACACTATGAAGAAAGAAGTGATGCTCCTGTAGCAATGTAGAAATAGCTTGGCAGGCAGCAGCAATTGCGGGGTTTTCATTCATGGCATCGGCGAATCGCGATTGCCTAATGAGCCGCGCCATGACAGTAGTGGCTTCTCGCCGATCTCCTTGGAGCATCTGTGCTTGCCGTGGATCAATGGTGGCGCGGTGCAATTCCGCAGCAGCGGAATAGAAGCGGTTGTAGGCAACGAATAGCGTGAAGAATCTGTCGAATAAGTCTTCGAGGTTGTTGGATCGATAAGCATCCGCTTTGTCGATCCAGCGTTCGCAAAATCGCTCGATTGCGTAGGTATCCATTGGAAGCGCTCTTGTATGTTCAAACCACCGATTCCGTAGAAGAATCGGCAGTTGAGCAGGAGAGCATTTCTCCTGCGGTTAACGACACGGCAGCCCGTTGAGCCCTTGGGTCATCGAACCCGTACGTTAGCGCGGGGCGTCGTGTCGTCCGTTCTTGTAACCCGAACAGTTGATGGGGCCGTCTCGAGCCCGGATTTTTGCAAGGCAGGGTACCAGAATGAACGAAATCTTCATCGGCATCGACATTGCCAAAGATTGGCTTGATCTCGGTTTCTCCGTGGACGGCCATACCGAGCATCTCCCCCACAGTGCTGAAGCCATCGCCGGCCTGTGCGAACGCTTCATCGCCGCTATCCCAACCCTGATCGTGATGGAAGCCACCGGCGGGCTTGAAACCCGTCTGGCCTCGGCGCTGGCCGCTGCCGGCCTGCCCGTCGCCGTGGTCAACCCGCGACAGGTCCGCGACTATGCCAAGGCCTGCGGCCGATTGGCCAAGACCGACCGCATCGACGCCCTCGTCCTGGCCGCCTTCGCGGGGGCCATCCGGCCCCAGGTGCGACCCTTGCCGGACGAGGAGACCCGCGCGCTGGGCGATCTGCTGGCGCGGCGACGCCAGCTCATCGACATCCGGGTACAGGAGAAGTTGCGCTTGGGCCGGGCCTCGCCAATGCAGCGGGCCAGCCTCAAGGAACACATCGCCTGGCTGGACGAACGGATCGCACGGCTCGATACAGACCTGACCCACACCCTGAGAACGTCCGCGGTGTGGTGCGAGAAAGAGGAACTGCTCAAGGCCATTCCCGGGATTGGTGCCGTGACGCGGGCCACCTTGCTGGCGCTGCTGCCGGAGTTGGGCACGCTGGGCCACAGGGAGATTGCGGCCCTGGCCGGGGTGGCGCCATTCAACCGGGACAGCGGCAAGCATCAGGGAGAGCGAGTCATCTGGGGTGGCCGTGCTCAGGTGAGACGTGCGTTGTACATGGCTGCGGTCAGCGCAATGCGCTGCAACCCGGTGATCCGGAGCTTCTACCAACATCTGCGGGCACAGGGCAAACCGGCCAAGGTGGCGCTCACCGCTTGCATGCGCAAGCTGCTCGTCATCATGAACGCCATGCTCAAACATCACTCTCCCTGGAATCCTTATCTTGACTTACAACACAGTTGCTAACGTCTGAATTCACCGGCCTGCGCGGCTTTTCGCGCAGGTCCGGTGGAATGATGGGTTAGCCCTCTTCGAGTTCCTTGAGCGACTTGCCACTAGCATCTTTCCAAGCGGTAAGGCCATTAGCTCCCCCTCCATGAATTACAGCGGCTGCTGCACTCGGACTGTCGAACTCAGTGTCCTTTGTGAAGACGAAGAAACCATTTTTTTCGGCCAGCGTTCCGTCTTGAACTAGCTTCTTGCGAAGTGCAACGACATAGGGATGTTGTGCCTCGGCGGACGCCCGTTCGGCGACCACGGCCGTAGAGTCTTTGAATACGACGAACCCGCCCTCAGTACGCCGACCACGCGCAACGGCGCCTTTGTTCTTGCACAGAAGTTCTTTCTGCGGCTTAGCGGTCTTGGTGGAACCGGAAACCGGGGCCAGTAGGTCGGAGCCGAGCACAGGTAGGACTTGCTGAATGCGAGATAGGAATACCTCCATGTCTTCGCGGTCGGACTCAGGCAGTTTGGGGTTGCTGGTGTTGGAATTCTCAAGGCGGTAGCGACCAGCCTGCTTTGCTTCCTGCAACAGCCGGTTTTCAAGGTACCGAATATGTGCCTTGGTGAGGTTCTCGTCCTTGCTCACGAAGACGACCACGGCGTTCCAGAAATCTTTGGCCTTGTGTTGCTTCAGTCGGTCGCGGATTACCTCAGCTTCCCCGATGTAGGCCAAGGCGTCGCCACTCTCGGGGTCTGAGCCGAAGAGAAAGTAGACACCGGCGCTCTCCGCTTCTTCGCGGAGAAGGAGGTCTTCCAGTTCGGTTCGCGGAGCAGCCAACGCCTTGCCCGTCCAGTTCGAGACTTCGCCGACGCGCAACCGCTTTGCGTCGCCGTGTGGGAGAAAGAGTTTGATGGTCGCGGATGTCATAAGAGGGCTAACGTAG
>DASVZA010000041.1:0-213117 GCA_036391875.1 Parasulfuritortus sp. | reverse complement strand
CGGACAAGATGGCGGCCTTCGGCATCGCCGGCGGCGGCGCGAGCGGCCTGAAGCGCCTGTTCATGACCCATCCGCCGCTGGAAGAGCGCATCGAGGCGCTGCGCAACAACGTCGAGATCCGCTGAACATCCCCGCCGGCGGCCGGTATGGCCGCTGCGGATCGCGTTCAACCGAAGAGGTAGTCCATTGAAACGCTTTGAAAACAGTCTGGAAACCCTGATCTTCGGCGCCCGCTGGCTGCTGGCCCCGTTCTATCTCGGTCTGGTCGTCGCCCTCGCCCTGCTGCTGGTCAAGTTCGGCAGGGAGTTCGTCCATTTCATGCCGATGGTGTTCAACGCCGAAGGCAGCGAAGTGATCATCGGCCTGCTGTCGCTGATCGACGTGGTGATGGTGGCCAACCTGCTGATCATCATCGTCTTCGCCGGCTACGAGAACTTCGTCTCCCGCATCAACACCGGGGACCACGAGGATCGCCCGTCCTGGATGGGCCACGTCGGCTTCGCCGAGCTGAAGATGAAGCTGATCGGCTCCATCGTCGCGATCTCCGGCATCGAACTGCTCAAGGCCTTCATGCACGTGGAGAGCATGACCAACGAACAGTTGGCCTGGAAGGTCGGCATCCACATGACCTTCGTCGTCTCCGGCGTGCTGTTCGCGGTGGGCGACCGGGTCGCCGCCGGCAAGAACGGCGGCCAGACGGCAGACAGCCACTGAACACCGCGCCGCCGCGGCCCGGCGGCGCGGGACGTTGTAGACTGGCGGCAAAGCCATGGCAGCACACGAATTCTTCCTCCAGCTGATGATCATCCTGCTGGCGGCCCGCCTGTTCGGCGAACTGGCCGCGCGGCTGCACGCACCGGCGGTGATCGGCGAGCTGCTGGCCGGCGTCGTGGTCGGCCCCAGCCTGCTGGGCTGGGTGCCGCTCAGCGAGGTCGTCAAGCTGCTGGCCGAGATCGGCATCATCCTGCTGCTGTTCGAGGTCGGCCTGGAGACCGACCTGGGCAAGCTGGTGCGCAGCGGCGGGCGCGCCGTACTGGTCGCGGTGGCCGGCTTCGTCCTGCCCTTCCTGCTCGGTTTCGCCCTGGCGCGCTGGGGATTCGGCCTCAATCTGGTGACGTCCCTGTTCGCCGGCGGTACCCTGACCGCGACCAGCATCGGCATCACCATCCGGGCGCTGTCCGATCTCGGCCGCAAGAACAGCCCGGAGGGCCAGGTGGTGTTGGGCGCCGCCGTGCTCGACGACATCCTGGGCGTGGTGCTGCTGGCCCTGCTCTACGAGTTTTCCACCGGCGGCGGCGTCAACCTGGCCAATGCCGGCAAGGTTGTCCTGTTCGTCGTGGTCTTCTTCCTGATCGCGCCGGCGCTGGCCAAGCTGATGTCGCTCATGATCCGGCGGGTCGACCTGAGCAGCGACATTCCCGGCCTGATCCCGGCCACCATCGTTTCCCTGGTGCTGTTCTTCGCCTGGCTGGCGCACGCCCTCGGCGTGCCGGAGCTGTTGGGCGGTTTCGCCGCCGGTCTCGCCCTGTCGCGCCGCTTCTTCCTGCCGTTCGGCATCGCCCTCAAGGCCGATCCTGAATTCGCGCACCGGATCGAGAGCCAGATGCAGCCCATCGTTCACCTGTTCACACCGATCTTCTTCGTCACCGTCGGCCTGTCGCTCAACATGCGCGAGATCGACTGGGGTTCCGGTTTCATCTGGCTGTTCTCGGCCGGCATGCTGTTGGTTGCCATCGTCGGCAAGGTGGCCGGCGCGCTGTTGCTGGCCCGGGAATCGTGGCACAGCCGCTGGCTGATCGGCGCGGCCATGGTGCCGCGCGGCGAGGTCGGCCTGATCTTCGCCGAGCTGGGCCGGGTCTCGGGCATCTTCAGCAACGAGGTCTACGCCGGCCTGCTGCTGGTGGTTGCCTTCACCACCTTGCTGGCGCCGTTCGCCCTGAAGGCGCTCTGCCGGAATCGGCCATCGTCCGAGACGCCAGCCTAGGCGGCTTCCTTGGCCGCCTGGGTCAGGACGAACTTGGCGAAGGCGCTGGCGGCCAGCGAGAAGTGCTTGTTGTGCCGGCTGACCAGGTGCCACTGGCGGCGGATCGGGAAGTCTTCCACGTCGAGGGTGGTGAGCCGGCGCGCCGCCAGTTCCAGCGTCACCGTGTGGCGTGACACCACGCCCAGGCCCAGGCCGGCTTCCACGGCCTGCTTGATCGCCTCGTTCTTGTTCATCTCCATCGCCGCCTTCAGGACCAGTCCGTGCGACTGGAAGAATGCCTCGGTCGCGTTGCGCGTGCCGGAGCCGGTTTCGCGGGCGACGAACGCCTCCTCGGCGATGCGGGTCAGCGGGATGTGCTTCAGCTTGGCCAGCGGGTGGCTGTAGGGGGCGATCACCACCAGCGGGTTTTCCATGAAGGGGGTCGAATCGAGGTCCTGGTTGCTGGGCGGCTGGCCCATCAGGGCGAGGTCTACCTCGTTGTTGGCGAGCTGCGCCAGCAGGGTTTCCCGGTTGACCACGTTGAGGGTGATGCGCACCTCCGGGTGCTCCTGGCGGAAGCGGCTGATCAGCCGGATGGCGAAGTAGCTCACCGTGCTGACCACGCCGACCGTGAGGGCGCCCTGCTTGAGGCCGCGCAGGTCGTCGAGGGTGTCCTCCAGATCGACCAGCTGCTGGGCGATGGCCTGCGCGGCGCGCAGCACCTCGCGGCCGACCTCGGTCAGGAACAGCTTCTTGCCCATCTGCTCGAACAGCGGCCGGCCGACCGTCTCCTCCAGTTGCTTGATCTGCATCGAGACGCCGGGCTGAGATAGGTGCAGTTCCTTGGCCGCACGAGAAAATGACAGGTGGCGGGCCGCGGCTTCGAATACCTGGAATTGACGCAGGGTGATGTGCAACATGATTGATTGATAAGTTGTGGCTTATTTATTGTATAAAAAATCGTGAATTTTTCTTATGTATCGCTACCGATATAGTCCATCCCTGTTTCGAGTAGGGTAATCAAGCAATCCGGTTTCCCGGTTAATCACAGACGCTAAGGAGCAAGAGATGGATCAATCCGCACGTTATGCCGACCTGTCCCTCAAGGAAGAGGACCTGATCAAGGGTGGCAAGCACATTCTGGTCGCCTACAAGATGAAGCCCAAGGCCGGCTACGGTTACCTGGAAGCCGCTGCTCACTTCGCAGCCGAGTCCTCCACCGGCACCAACGTCGAAGTCTCGACCACCGACGAGTTCACCAAGGGCGTCGACGCCCTGGTCTACTACATCGACGAAGCCACCGAGGACATGCGGATCGCCTATCCTCTGGAACTGTTCGACCGCAACGTCACCGACGGCCGTTTCATGATGGTTTCCTTCCTGACCCTGGCCATCGGCAACAACCAGGGCATGGGCGACATCGAGCACGCCAAGATGATCGACTTCTACGTGCCCGAGCGCGCCATCCAGATGTTCGACGGCCCCGCCACCGACATCTCCAACCTGTGGCGCATCCTCGGCCGTCCGGTCGAGAACGGCGGCTACATCGCCGGCACCATCATCAAGCCGAAGCTGGGCCTGCGCCCCGAGCCGTTCGCCAAGGCCGCGTACCAGTTCTGGCTCGGTGGCGACTTCATCAAGAACGACGAGCCCCAGGGCAACCAGGTCTTCTGCCCGCTGAAGAAGGTGCTGCCGCTGGTCTATGACTCCATGAAGCGCGCCCAGGACGAAACCGGCCAGGCCAAGCTGTTCTCCATGAACATCACCGCCGACGACCACTACGAAATGTGCGCTCGCGCCGATTACGCGCTGGAAGTGTTCGGTCCCGATGCCGACAAGCTGGCCTTCCTGGTCGACGGCTACGTCGGCGGCCCGGGCATGGTCACCACCGCCCGCCGTCAGTACCCCGGTCAGTACCTGCACTATCACCGTGCCGGCCACGGCGCCGTGACCTCCCCCAGCTCCAAGCGCGGCTACACCGCCTTCGTGCTGGCCAAGATGAGCCGTCTGCAGGGTGCCTCCGGTATCCACGTCGGCACCATGGGCTACGGCAAGATGGAAGGCGAAGGCGACGACAAGATCATCGCCTACATGATCGAGCGCGACGAGTGCCAGGGCCCGGTCTACTTCCAGAAGTGGTACGGCATGAAGCCCACCACCCCGATCATCTCCGGCGGCATGAACGCACTGCGTCTGCCTGGCTTCTTCGAGAACCTGGGCCACGGCAACGTGATCAACACCGCCGGCGGCGGCTCCTACGGCCACATCGACAGCCCGGCGGCTGGCGCGATCTCCCTGCGTCAGTCCTACGAGTGCTGGAAGGCCGGTGCCGACCCGATCGAGTTCGCCAAGGAGCACAAGGAATTCGCCCGTGCCTTCGAATCCTTCCCCAAGGATGCCGACAAGCTGTTCCCGGGCTGGCGCGAGAAGCTGGGCGTGCACAAGTAAGCACAGCCGGCTGCCTCGCCATGAAAAAAGCCCCGCGCAAGCGGGGCTTTTTATTTGGTCGCGACCAAAATAAAACCGCCCGGGATCCGGGCGGTTTCGGCTCAGTATCGGGTATTCAGGACTTGGTGCGCCGGGTCTGCTCGTACAGTTCGGTCGCGCCTTCGATATCGCCGTTCTCGGCCAGGCCGATGGCGGCGAAGACGTCATCTTGCCGGCGCACGCCGTCGGCCAGCCTGCGGGACATGGCACGCAGTTGGGCGAACAGGCCGTTTCCGGCATGCGGCTCGGCTCGGCTGCCGGATACAGCTGAATGGTTCATCGACATGGTCTTCATGGTTGCCCCCAAACGAAATGTGTCCTGCGGACACGTTCCATCGGTTGCCCGACCCGGACTTGGCTCGCATGTCCGGCATCTCGTCAGGCTCACGGCGCTGGGGGCGATGTTGCCCGCTCAGGCCTCGACGACAACTTAGCACTGCGATCCTTCAGGCAACGTTCACTGAACATAAAGAAAACGTTAAAAAACGGCTGAAGCCGTCTTTAAGACAGGTGTTTGGCACCCGAGTAGAGCAGTTGGGCGGACGTGCCCTTGTCCACCGAGCTGTGGATGGCGATTTCCCAGCCGTAACGGTCGCAGATGCGCTTGACGAGCGACAGACCGATGCCGGAGCCGGTGCTGAGCGGACCCTTGAAGTGCTTCTGGAATATCTTCTTGATGTCGTCTTCCGAGATGCCGCTGCCCGTGTCCGTCACGGTGACGCCCTGCTCGTCGACGACCACGTTGACGTTGCCGCGGGTGGTGTGGGTGAAGGCGTTCAGCACCAGGTTGGCGATGACGATCTTGAGCAATGTGCTCTCGACCGGCAGCTGTGGTTGGCTGCGGCAATCGAGCTGCACGGTGGTGCTCGGGCTGAGCATGTGGCTGTGGTTGTCGATCGCTTCGCGCACCACCCGGCACACGTCGCATGGCACGCTCGGCGCCTGGTGCATGCTTTCCTCGCGGGCCATGAGCAGCAAGGCGGAGGTGGTGTCGATCATGCCGTCGACTGCGCGCCTGATCCGGTCGACCCGCAGGTGTGCCCGCTCGTCCAGGGACGGGTCGCGCTCCAGCAGTTCCACCACGCCGCGGACGATGGAGAGCGGCGTGCGCAGTTCGTGGCTGACGTCGGTGGTGAAGGCATGTTCGCGGCTGATGAAGGCGTGCATGCGCTTCACGTACTCGCCGAACACGCCGCTGGCCAGCTTGCCGATCTCGTCGTCGGAGAATTCGGTCGCTTCCAGCTTGGCCCGTTCCGGTTCGGTGCTGCCGATCAGCTGGGCCAGCTTGGCCACCGGGGCGACCAGGCGCCAGGCCAGCCACCAGCCCAGTGCCGCGGAAACCAGCGCAGTGGCCAGGGTGCCGACGACCAGCAGGAGCAGGAACTCCTTGTCCCGCAGGCGCTGCTGGCTCTCGTTGAACAGCATGACGTAGCGCACGCCGCCCTGATTTTCGGCTCGCGCCCGGTAGACGATACCGTTCATCGCCAGGCGATGCGCGCCGGGCTGCAGGGTCAGGATTTGCGGCGGGATGTCCGGCTGTTCCGCGTCCGGCCGGAAGACGTAGCCGCGGATGCTGATCGTCGCCGGCGGCACGGAAGCGGGGTTGCGTGCCCGCCGCGCCATGTAGTCCTGCAGTTCCGAGCGCAGGGTCTCGTCCATCAGGCGGTCGCTGCCGTGCTGTTCGGCCAGGAAGACGATGCCGGACAGCAACAGGCTGACCAGCGTGCCGAACAGGGCAAAGGTGGCGGCGAGACGGAACCGCAGGCGGCGGCTCAGGGCGTTCTTCAGCTGGAATGCCATGGCAGTGACGGCCGGTTAGAGGCGCTGCCCGGGAAAGCCGGCTGCTTCAGTCATCGCTGATCTGGTAGCCGATGCCGCGATGGGTCTTGAGCAGCGGTTTTTCGCCGGGCTGTTCGATGGCATGGCGCAGGCTGTGCAGGTGGACCCGCAGGGTCTCCCGGTCGAAGGCGGATTCGCCCCAGATCTCCTTTTCCAGTTCCTCGCTCGGCACCACGCGCGGCGAGGCGCGCATCAGCATCTCCAGCAGCTTGAGCGGGATACGGGGCAGTTCGATCTGGCGGCCGGCCCGTGTGACCCGGAGCGTGCCGGTGTTGAATTCCAGGTCGCCGACGCGCAGCACCGCTTCTTTGGAGCGCAGTTGCGAGCGGCGGATGAGCGCGTCCAGCCGTGCCTCGACCTCGGCCATGGCGAAGGGTTTGACCACGTAGTCGTCGGCGCCGGCCTGAAGCCCTTCGATCTTCTGGTTGAGCGAGTCGCGTGCGGTGAGCATCAGGATCGGCGTCTGGTTGCCCGCCTCGCGCAGGCGGCGGCAGACGGTGAGGCCGTCGATGCCGGGTAATATCCAATCGAGGATCAGGACGTCGTAGGAATTGGTGGCGGCCAGGTGCAGGCCGGAAATGCCGTCCCAGGCCATGTCCATCTCGTGGCCCTTTTCCTGGAAGAACTCGTAGATATTGTGGGCGAGGTCTCGATTATCCTCGATGAGGAGAATGTTCATTGGGCGTCCTCGTGGCGGAACCAGGTGAATGCGCTTCCTGCTCGGTGCGGGCCTGACGGCTCGGGCCGTAACAAGCGTAGTCTAATACGAGTTCGGCCGGCGCCGGCGCGTTGCCGCCCGGTGCGCGGCGTGGCGGCCTGTTCCTTGATGCGCATCGCATTGTGTGGCAACAATTTGTGTAGAGGCATACTCATTGTGTTGGGTGCCGGATTGGCTTGATCCGCCGCCTGGGCCGGCAAGTCCGTGCTGCGCAATGACAATTCGTCCGGAAGCGGAGCTGGCCCCATCCTTGCTAATTATGCCGGGTTTGCTTCCGCAATGCCGGAAGCGATCACGTCGCTTACCTGTTTCAATCAAGCCAGGGGTCGTTACGCCTATGCGCGTCATGCTGCCGCACGTCGAACCGTGCCCGATATTCCAGAACCGCCCGGAACGGCGGGTATCGCCTTCCCAACGTTGCCGCTCAGCCAGCGGCGCCAACTACAGCTAGCCAACATGATGTCACTCACAAATGTCCTATCCGGCCGGCGGGCGCTGATCCCGCTCCTGCTCCTGCTCATCTGCGTCAACGTCCCGGCCCTCGCGGCGACCGGCGCGCCCGCTGCGGCCAGCACCATGCCCTGGTGGGCCTGGCCGCTGATGCTGTTCGTGGTCTGTTTCTTCCTCGGCATCGTCGCGGTGCCGGCGGGCGTGGGCGGCGGCGTGCTGTTCGTGCCCATCGTCGGCGGCTTCTTCCCGTTCAACCTGGACTTCGTGCGCGGCGGCGGCCTGATGGTCGCCCTGGCCAGCGCCCTGGCCGCCAGCCCCGGCCTGCTGCGCCTGGGCCTGGCCAGCCTGCGTCTGGCGCTGCCGCTGTCGCTGCTGGTGGCGATCAGCCAGATCATCGGCGCCATGATCGGCCTCCTGCTGCCGGCGGCCATCGCCCAGACCTCGCTCGGTGTCATCATCCTCGGCATCGTCTTCCTGATGCTGACCGCGAAGAAGGCCGACGTGCCCGGCATCCAGAAGGCCGACCCGCTGTCGGCCGCCCTGCGCATCAACGGCCTGTTCCACGACACCGCGCACAACAAGGACATCGAGTGGCTCGTGCATCGCACGCCCCAGGCCCTGCTCACCTTCGTCTTCATCGGCGTGCTGGCCGGCATGTTCGGCCTCGGCGCCGGCTGGGCCAACGTGCCGACCCTCAACCTGCTTATGGGCGTGCCGCTCAAGGTGGCCGCCGGCAGCAGCAGCCTGATCCTGTCGATGACCTCGTCCGCCGCCTGGGTCTATATCAACCAGGGCGCCATCCTGCCGATCATCGTCGTGCCTTCCATCATCGGCATGATGATGGGCGCCATGATCGGCGTGCGCCTGCTGAAGGTGGTCAAGGCCTCGGTGATCCGCAAGATGGTGATCGCAATGTTGTTGTTCGCCGGTGTCCGCGCCCTGCTCAAGGGCCTGGGCATCTGGATGTAAGCACGGGAGAACGCGAAATGTCCGAACAGAACAAATACGCCTCCGAGGAGCAACTGCGCTTCGCGAAGGTCATGGGTGCCGGCGTCAAGCTCGGCTTCGTCATGCTGGTGGTGAGCTTCGCGCTCTACATGACCGGCGTCCTGCAGCCGCTGGTGCCGGTCGACCAGGTCTCCCATTACTGGGGCCTGTCGGCGGCCGAATACGCCAAGGCCACCGGCACGCCGACCGGCTGGGCCTGGGTGAAGGACATCGCCAAGGGCGACATGCTCAACTACGTCGGCATCGTCGTGCTGGCCAGCGCCTCCATCGCCAGTTCGCTGGCCATCCTGCCGCTGTTCGCCCGCCAGGGCGAGAAGGCGCACCTGATCATCTCCATCCTGCTGATCCTGGTGCTGCTGGTGTCCGCTTCCAATATCCTGCACTGACCGGGAGAACACAGTGACGTCCCCCTTCAAGCACATCCTTCTCGCCACCGAGGGCACCGAATTCGACGTCGGCGCCGAGCGCGTGGCCATCGAACTTGCGGTCAAGTGCGGCCAGCCGCTGCTGGCGGTGCTGCCCATGGTCAGCAATCCCGAATTCCAGGTCATGGCGCCCGAACTCGAGGAAAAGGCCGAAGCCGAGGCCGCGGCCAAGCTGGAAGCGCTGCGCCAGGCGGGCGCCGCACGCGGCGTCGAGATCCAGGGCAACGTCCGGCTGGGCGAGACGCCCTTCCGCGAGATCGTCGACGAGGCGAATGAGCGCCAGGCCGACCTCATCGTCCTGCGCCGGCGCGGCAAGCGCGGCTTCCTGGCCAACATGCTGCTGGGCGAGATGGTGCACACCGTCATCGGCCACACCCATTGCGACGTGCTGACCGTGCCGCGCGCGGCACAGCTCTGGTCCAAGGGCATCCTGCTGGCGACCGACGGCTCGGCCAACAGCGATCGGGCGACCGCCGTGGCGGCCGCGCTCGCGGTCCGCTGCGGCCTGCCTCTCGCCGTCGTCTCGGTGGCCGAGTGCAAGGACGGCCAGACGGTGGAATGCAGTGCCGCCCAGGCCAACGTCGACCGCGCGCTGGCGACCCTCCGCGCCGCGGGCGCCGAGGCCACCGGGCGGGTCGTCACCGAGGGCAAGCCCTACCAGGCCATCCTCGCGGCGGCCGAGGAAACCGGTGCCGACCTGATCGTCATCGGCCGGCGCGGCCTGAACCGGGTGCAGCGGCTCATGGTCGGCAGCACTTCGGAGCGGGTCGCCGGTTCGGCCAACAGCGCGGTGCTGGTCGTCCAGGAGTCGGCCCAGTCCTGATCGGTGCGGCGGGGTTCAGCCGAAGCTGAAGCCCCGCTCGCGGAGCACTTTCAGGCAGGCGTCGACCATCTCCGGGTCGAACAGCGTGCCGCGCTGCCTGGTGATCTCTCCCAGAGCGGCTTCCAGGCCCAGCGCCGGCCGATAGGGCCGGTGCGCGGCCATCGCCTCGACCACGTCGGCGATGGCGAGCAGCCGGGCTTCGGGGATGATCGCGCCGTCCGCCAGGCCCTTCGGGTAGCCGCTGCCATCCAGGCGTTCATGGTGCTGCAGGATGATCTGCGCCACCGGCCAGGGCAATTCGACATCTTTCAGTATTTCGTAGCCGACCTCGGGGTGGGCCTTGATGAGCCCGTATTCGAGTTCGCTCAAGCGGCCGGGGCGGTTGAGGATCTCGGCCGGGACGTAGACCTTGCCGATGTCGTGGATCATGGCGCCGAGCCGGACGCCCTCGATCCGGTCTGCCGGCCAACCCAGTTCCCGGGCGATGGCCACCGCCAGCTGGGCCGTGCGCTGCTGGTGGCCGGCGGTGTAGGGGTCGCGCTTCTCGACCGTGAGCGCGACTGCCTGGATGGTGCCGAGCAGGGCACGCTTCAGCCGTTCGGCGCCTTCGTGCTCGGCCGCCTCCAGCCGCTCGCGCTCGCGCCGGCCGCGCAGGGTGACGATGCCGAAGGCCAGGTCCTCGGACAGCTCGGTGAGCAGGGCGACTTCCTCCGCGTTGAATGCCTCGCGCGCTTCGGCGTAGACCTTGAGCACGCCGAACGGCGTGCCGCCGTCGAGCAGGGGCAGGGCGATGGCGGCGGCGATGCCGCGCTGCAGGGCGTCGTTCCGGTGGGCCGGATAGTTGTCGTCGGCGGCCAGGTCCTGCACGAGCTGGGTCTTGCCCGTCAAAAAGGCGCGGGCGGCCGGCCCGGCCGCCGTCGACCGGTCGTCCAGGTCGATATCGAGGTTGCCGATGAAATCGCGGTCTTCGCCGGCGCTCGCCACCGGGCTCAGGCAGCGCTTGCCGTTTTCGCATTCATAGCCGACCCAGGCGCTGCGGTAGCCGCCGGTGTCGACGATCAGGCTGCAGATGTCGTGCAGCAGATGCGATTCGTCGGTTGCGCGCACCAGGATGCCGTTGCAGCCGCTCAGCGTCTTCAGGGTGCGGTTGGCGCGCAGCAGGGCCTGCTCCGCCTGGCGGCGTTCGGTGATGTCGCGCAGCAATCCCACCGCGTGCCAGCGGCCCTGCAGCTTGAACGCCGAGATGGAAACCTCCACCGGGAATTCGCGGCCGTCCTTGCGCAGCGCCTCGATCTCGATGGTCTTGCCGATGAGCGGGCCATGGCCGCTGTCGGTGAAGCGGGCAAAGCCCTCGTGGAACAGTTGCCGGTAGCGTTCCGGTGCCAGCCGCGAATGGGCGTCGTGCCCGACAACCTCGTCGGCGCGATAACCGAAGATGCGCTCCGCGGCCGGGTTCCAATAGTTGATGCGGCCTTCGTGGTCGATCATGACGATCGCATCCTGGGCCGCCGTAGCCATGCTGCGGAATTTCTTTTCGCTCTCGGCCAGGAAGCGCTGCGCTTCGTCACGCTCGGCCTGCAGGCCGGCGGTGTAGGCGTCATTGTGGCGGCAAAGCAGGATCGCCTTGGCCAGATTGGCCATCACCGGCCGGAAGATCTCGGTCAGGGGCAGCTGGGTGCTGGGCCGGCGCGGCGCCAGCAGCAAGAGCACGCCCTGGTGGTCGATGGGCAGGCGCAGGAAGACGGTGTAGGTGCGGGTCGCGGCGCTCAGCCCGGCCAGCAGTGCCGGGGCCTCGCAGACTTTCGGCCCGCCGCGCAGCAGCTGCGCCGGCAGTTCGATGCGCGAGCCGACCAGGCCGGCGAAGCCGAAATCGCCGACCGCGGCGTCGAGCGTCGTCTCGATGGTGTCGCCGCCGCCGTCGGGCACGTCGAGGCACACCAGGCCGGTTGGGAACGAGGTGTGATAGAGCAGACGCTGGACGGTCTTGGTCAGCAGCGGCCGGACGCTGACCTCGCCGCCGATCACCAGGGCGATGTCGTACAGCACCGACATGATCTGTTCGCGGTTCATGGCGTGCCCGGCTCACCCCACAGGCTGGCCACCAGGGTGGCATTGTGGAACAGCGGATAGCCCCATTGCGTGGTGCTGCCGATCTCGCCCAGCGACAGGGCGCCGCATAGCCGCCGGGCGTTGCTGCGGTCGGTCAGCAGGCGCAGTTCGGCGGCGGCCGTTTCGAGGCCCAGGTGCAGGCGGCGGCCGGCGCAGTAGAACAGCAGCAGATCGCGGCCGGCGACCCCGCCGTTCAGTTCGGCCAGGCCGTCGAGCAGGGTGTCCAGCGTGTGGCCGGTATCCACCGCCGGCGCCCGGAGCAAGGCGAGCACGGCATTGGCCGGCACCTCGCCGACGCAGAACAGCGAGCCATCCTCCTGCAGCGCCACCGGGATGCGCACCACCGTGATGCCGTTGGCGCGCACGATGCCGAACGGGAAATGGACGGCGTTGACGTAGAAATTGTCGCGGGTGATCTCGATCCCGTACTGCGCGCGGGCCAGTTCCTGATAGACCTCGAAGGCCGGGCGCCAGTCGATCTGCATGATGCGGTTGCCCTCGGTCGAGGTGGCCGTGATCATCTGCTCCGGCACCTCGTAGCCGTGCTCCAGGATGGCGCCGCGGTGCGGTTCGAGCAGCATCGCCAGGACGCCGTTCTGGACGATGCGCTCGTTGTCGAACAGGCAGGGCATGGGCTGGAAGGTCTCGCTGCCGGCGTTGGCGCCCATGTAGTGGACGCGGTTGGCCAGGCGCAGGTACAGCTCGTCGAGGATGGTGCCGATGTTGGGCAGCATGGCGTCGAACAGCATGAACAGGGTGACGTCGCCGTTGCCGTCCAGATGCGGCATGAGGCCGGCCACGACCTTGTCGAGTGCCGCCGGCAGGCCGTCGTCGCGGGGCAGGTCGGGATGGAGCGCGGCGTAGGGCATTTGGTCGAAGCGGAGCAGCCAGGCGCCCTGGCCGCAGAATGCGCCATCGCGCAGCAGGGCGGGAAAGACGGCGCCGACCAGGGGCACGCCGGCCTGGCTGCAGGTCCGCTGCAATTCGGCCACGGCGTCCTTTTCGGTTTCCGGCACCAGGGCCAGGATGCCCATTTCGGGGTAATCGGCGCGCCAGCGGCCGAGCGTTTCCTCGACGGACGATGCGGTGACCGCCGCCAGGTATTCCATCGCGGATGCTTGCATGATCTTTCCTTCTCCCACCAGACGGTGTGGGCCGTGGGGCTCAAGCCCAGACACTGATTTTAGCTTAGGGTGGGTTCGGGTTAGCCGTGACTGTATTTCGGATGGGGCCGCCGACGGGCGGAGGTTTTGTGTCATAAGCAAAAACTTATTTTTCTGATAAGAACACCTGACTTTTATTTATGAATCGACTGGGTACAATCCCCTGCCATCGAGTATGGATAAGGCGGGAGCATTGAAGATGACCAGCATCGACAAGGAACAGTACAAGGTCCGCAAGGAGCCCTACTACCAGGCCCAGGGCAACGAGGTGGCGCTGTACGAGGCCGCCTACCGCAACCGCCTGCCGGTGATGGTCAAGGGCCCGACCGGCTGTGGCAAATCCCGCTTCGTCGAATACATGGCCTGGAAGCTGGGCAAGCCACTGATCACCGTGGCCTGCAACGAGGACATGACTGCCTCCGACCTGGTCGGCCGCTATCTGCTGGAAGCCAACGGCACCCGCTGGCTGGACGGCCCGCTGACCACCGCCGCCCGGATCGGCGCCATCTGCTACCTGGACGAAGTGGTCGAGGCCCGCCAGGACACCACCGTGGTCATCCACCCGCTGACCGACCACCGCCGCACCCTGCCGCTCGACAAGAAGGGCGAGCTGATCGAGGCCCATCCCGACTTCCAGCTGGTGATCTCCTACAACCCCGGCTACCAGTCGCTGATGAAGGACCTCAAGCAGTCGACCAAGCAGCGCTTCACCGCCTTCGACTTCGACTACCCCGAAGCCGAGCTGGAGACCACCATCCTGGCCAAGGAAACCGGCCTGGACGCGGCCATCGCCGGCAAGCTGGTCAAGATCGGCCAGACCGCCCGCAACCTCAAGGGCCACGGCCTGGACGAGGGCATCTCGACCCGCCTGCTGGTCTACGCCGCCACCCTGATCAAGGACGGCGTGGCCCCGGTCGACGCCTGCCGCATGGCCCTGGTGCGGCCGATCACCGACGACGCCGACATCCGCGAGACGCTCGACCACGCCATCGACGCCACGTTTGCCTGACGCACCGTAGGTTGGGCTGACGCGAGGAAGCCCAACACCTCGCCCGAAATGCCGTTGGGCTTCGTTCCTCAGCCCAACCTACGCCGGAGCCGATCGCCATGAGCGAAGCCGAAACCGAATACCAGCACCCCTTGATGAAGGCCTATTGGGCCCAGCTCGACACCCGCTTCAAGCCGGTGGAGGAGGTGTTCGAGGACGTCATGGCCGAGGCCCTGGCGGTGCTGACGCGGGAGGACATCTACCACTACCTCGACGCCGCCCGCGTCATCGGCAAGCTGGGCCGCGGCGTCGAACCGCTGCTCGCCTTCCTGGAGGAATGGCCCTCGGTGGTCGAGGCGCTGGGCCAGGAGGCGGTGCTGTCGGAGGTGATGGCCTTCGTCATGAAGATGCAGAAATCGCCCAACGGCAAGGCCATCACGCCCTTCCTGCAGACCATGGCTCCGGTCGCCCGCCGGCAGCATTCGCGCGAGCAGATGCGTCGCTACATGGAGATCGCCGGCGACCTGATGGATCGTACGACCGGCTCCATCCACGGCCACCACACCACCTTCCCCAGCCCCGGCCTGCCGGAGTTCTTCCAGCAGGCGCCGTTCCTGTTCGCCCAGCTGTCGATGGAAGGCGTGCGCAACTGGGTGGAATACGGCATCCGCAACTACCGCAACCACCCCGAGCGCCAGGAGGAGTATTTCAGCCTCAAGTCGGCCGACGCCCGCGCCGTCCTGCAGCGCGAGCGCCATGGCGTGTTGTTCGCCGACGTCGAGCGCAAGCTCGACCTCTACCTGCGCGGCCTGTGGCAGGACGCCGAGCAACTGGTGCCGTATTCCACCGCCTTCGACGAGCTGCGCAAGCCGGTGCCCTACTACGACAGGCTGGGCATGCGGGTGCCCGACGTGTTCGACAGCGCCAACGGCATCAAGGGCATCGACCGCTACCGCGCCGTGCTGGCCCACATGGTCGGCCACCGGCGCTGGACGACGCAGATCGTCGCCGACAACTACAGCCCGCTGCAGCGCATGGCGGTCGAGTTCTTCGAGGACTGCCGGATCGAGAACCTGCTGATCCGCGAATACCCCGGCCTGCGCGCCATCTTCCTCGGCCTGCACCCGCAGCCCGGCGAGGACGACTGCGATCCGCAGACCATGTCCTGCCTGCGCCACCGCCTGGCCATGATGTCGCGCGCCCTGATCGACCCGGAGCACGGCTACCGCAACCCGCACATCAACGAATTCGTCGGCCGCTTCAACGACATCCTCGCCCAAGGCGAATCCAGCACCCGCGAGATCGCCGACCTGGCGCTGTCCTTCGCCGCCCGCACCCGCCTGCAGAGCGACCAGTTCGCCAAGGTCTGGTTCGACGACACGGTGATCGACTACCGCGACGACAACCGCCACATGTGGCTGTACATCGAGGACAGCGACGACGAGGACTTCTTCGACGACCCGGACAAGAAGCTGAAGAAGGAAGCCGAGCTGCAGTCGCTGCCGCCGCGCCACTATCCGGAGTGGGACTACAACAGCCAGACCTACCGCCCGGACTGGGTCAGCCTGTACGAGCACCTGCATCCCAAGGGCAGCGCCGTCGACATCGACCGCCTGCTGCAGAAGCACGACGCCCTGGCCAAGCGGCTGAAGCGCATCCTCGACCTGCTCAAGCCGCAGGACAAGGTCCGCATCCGCTACCAGGAGGAAGGCAGCGAGCTCGACCTCGACGTCGCCATCCGCTCGCTGATCGACTTCAAGGGCGGCTCCACGCCCGACCCGCGCATCAACATGAGCCACCGCACCAGCGGCCGCAACATCGCCGTCAGCCTGGTGCTCGACCTGTCCGAATCGCTCAACGAGAAGGCCGCCGGCGGCGAGCAGACCATCCTCGAACTCAGCCAGGAAGCCGTCTCGCTCCTGGCCTGGGCCATCGAGCGCCTGGGCGACCCGTTCGCCATCGCCGGCTTCCACTCCAACACCCGGCACGACGTGCGCTACATGCACATCAAGGGCTACGGCGAAGGCTTCGGCGACGAGGTGAAGGCCCGCCTCGCCGCCATGTCGGCCGGCTACTCGACCCGCATGGGCGCCGCCATGCGCCACGCCGCCCACTACCTGGAATCGCGCCCCGCCGACAAGAAGCTGATGCTCATCCTCACCGACGGCCAGCCGGCCGACGTCGATGTCCAGGACGAGCGCCTGCTGATCGAGGACGCCCGCCGCGCCGTGCGCGAACTCGACCAGAAGGGCATCTTCGCCTACTGCATCAACCTCGACCCCAAGGCCGACGAATACGTCAGCGACATCTTCGGCCGACAGTACACGGTGGTCGACAATATCCAACGATTGCCGGAGAAACTGCCTGAGCTTTTCATGGCGCTTACGAAGTAAGCTCCGGGCGAGGGGTAGTCTGAATCAACACGAACCCAGCCGCGTTGTAGTGGTTGGATTGATCTCTGCGAGCGCTTTCTTGCCTAAGCGCGCTCAATTTCGTTGTCAGCGGGCCGGCGCGGCATCGCGCCAGCCCAAGACGGCATCGGCTTGCTCTATTTTTTCTGGCGGCACTGCGGAGGCAGATATTTATCCTCGATTTCCCGGCTCGAACAGGTCCATACGACTCGGTTGTTCGAGTCCAGGGAGGGAACAAGCAGGATGGTTTTCCCTTGGATCGGCGGATTGGCCATGGTGATGGTCAGGATGCCGTTTTGGTTATTCAGGCTTAGGTCCGTCACCGACGGCGGGAGTTGTGCGGTGAAGCCTGCCTGTGCCAAGTCGTCAGGGACTTCATGGCGCTGGTCGTAGTAGTCGGCGACAGAATCGGCGGCCTTTCCGCCGACGGTCAGCGCCTCGGCCGTATGAGCCCTCGTGGTGTATTGCTGGTACGCGGGGATGGCGATGGCGGCCAGAATGCCGATAAACGCAATGACGACGAAGATGAGTACGAAGATCAGGGCCGCATTGCTGGTTCCCCCTTTTCCCGAAAGCTCGCCAAGCTGCCTTTGGTAGTCATGGGTCGTTAGGCTTGTATCTGAAATCTTCTCCTTGCACTGCTTGTAATAGAAAGCGTTCGCGTACATCGGCGGGATCAGGAATGTGGCGGCGACATACACCAGATAAGCCATGCCAATCGTGCTTTTTCCAGACTCGCCCAGCACGCCGCCAACCATGCCCAATGCGAACATTACGAGATAAGGCAGGAAGAAATAGACTGCGGCATGAATCCACATCTTTCTGTACAGAAACCAGTAGAAGGTCACGAAGAAAGCTGGCCAATGCCATGTGGCGCCAACCCGCCCGTCTTTGTCGAAACGGGCGAAGTGCCGCAAGTAATAGTCCTGGTTTTTGGGGCCGATAACCGCTTTGTAAAGCGCTTCCTGGCTGTGGGGTTGTTCGGCGTCTGCTAGATGCAGTGGCGTGCCGCAGTTTGAACAAAAGCTTGCCGAGTCGTCATTTTTGGCCCCGCATTTTTGGCAAAACATTTTTCCCCCTTATTCGTTGTGAATGTTCCCAGAAGGTAGAACACAAACTTATGCGGAATGAGGATAAGGCTTTGCTTCATTGCAGACAAGATTGTCCGCTTCCCCATTTTCGAACTGTCCTACATGCGGTCTCACCGAAGCGCTCGGGGTCGGTTTTCCGGGGAAAAGTCAGGGGAAGCACGACGACTCGTGCTGTTTCGATTTTCCCCCATGCGTTGCTATGGTGAATAGCGTCATCAGCACTTGGGTTTCCCTCATGTACAAGCACATCCTCGTCGCCTACGACGGCAGCGAAGTCTCCGATCTGGCGCTGGCCGAGGCGATCAATCTCGCCCTCGAACTGAAATCCGAACTGCGCCTCGTCTATGTGGTCGACGCCGCGATGCTGTTCGACTGGAATGCCGATTTCGTCGACATCGTCGCGCTCGAGGACAATCTCGTGGAGTCCGGCCGCCAGACCTTGAACAAGGCGCTGTCGGTCTGCAAGGCCGCCGGCGTCCAGGCCGAAACGAGCATGCCGAAGGCCGAACACTACGACGTGCGGGTGGCCGATCTGATCCGGCGCGAGGCGTCGGCCTGGCCCGCCGACCTCGTGGTGATCGGCACCCACGGCCGGCGCGGCTTCAGTCATCTGGTGCTCGGCAGCGTGGCCGAGGGCGTGATCCGGACCGCGCAGACGCCGGTCCTGCTGGTGCGTGGCGACGAAAAGGGCGGCTGAGCCCCGTATTCCCGCCCGGTATCGGCCGGTTCGCCGATGCCGATCCCCTTGCCGCCGGCTATATTGAATTACACGCATAACAAGCCCCGTCCATTCAACAACAAAACACAGGCCCTTCCATGCCCACCGTAAAAGCCCTGGAAGCACAGCAGTTGTACCGGCGCTGCGACCCCGTGTCGCTGCCTTTCGAGACCACGGCCGAGCTGGCCGGAACCACCCAGATCGTCGGCCAGGGTCGCGCGGTCGATGCCATCCGCTTCGGCATCGACATCCAGCGCCCCGGCTACAACCTGTTCCTGCTCGGCGAGCCGGGCAGCGGCCGTCATTCGGCGGCGCGCCACCTGCTGGAGGACAAGGCCGGCCGGCAGCCGCCGCCCAGCGACTGGTGCTACATCTACAACTTCGCCGAAGCGAACCGGCCGCGCCTGCTGCAGGTGCCGGCAGGGCGCGGCGGGCAGTTGAAACACGACATGCTGCAGTTCGTCGCCGAGTTGTCGAAGGCGGTGCCGGCGGCGTTCGAGAGCGACGAATACCGTTCCCGTCTCGAGGCGATCAACGACGCCTACAAGGAGAAGGAGGACAAGGCGCTGAGCGAACTGGCCAAGTCGGCGGTGGACGACGGCGTGGCCCTGCTGCGCACGCCGCACGGCTTCGTCTTCGCGCCGATCAAGGGCGAGGAGCCGCTGGCGCCGGACGAGTTCGACAAGCTGCCCGATGAGGAGAAGGAGCGGATCGGCAAGCTGATCGAGTCCTACGGCGAGCGGCTGAAGCAGCTGATGATGCAGTTGCCCCGCTGGCGGCGCGAGGTGCAGGCGCAGATCAAGACCGCCAGCCGGGAGACCCTGACCCTGGCCGCGGGGCACCTGATCGAGGAGCTCAAGGAACGCTATACCGACCTGCCGGCGGTGCTGGCCTTCCTGGACGAGGTGATGCACGACGTGGTCGAGGTCGGCGAGCAGTTGCGCGAGCAGCCCAAGGCCGACGGCGACCTGTCCAATCTGGTGGTCAGCGGCAGCATCTCGACCCAGCGCTACCAGGTCAACCTGCTGGTCGACAACGCCGACGCCAAGGCGGCGCCGGTCGTCTACGAGGACAACCCGATCTATCCAAACCTGGTCGGCCGGGTCGACCACATCTCGCAACTGGGCACGCTGCTGACCAATTTCACCTTGATCAAGGCGGGTGCGTTGCAGCGGGCCAACGGCGGCTACCTGGTGCTGGACGCGCTCAAGCTGCTGACCCAGCCCTACGCCTGGGAAGGGCTGAAGCGTGCGCTGCGCTCGAGCCAGGTGCGGATCGAGTCGCTCGGCCAGGTCTACGGCCTGGTCAGCACCATCTCGCTGGAGCCGGAGCCGATGCCGCTCGACGTCAAGGTGGTGCTGATCGGCGAGCGGCGCATCTACTACCTGCTGTAGATGTACGACCCGGAGTTCACCGAGCTGTTCAAGATCGCCGCCGACTTCGAGGACGAGCTGGCGCGCGACGCCGACAACACCCGGCTCTATGCCGAGTTCGTCGCCACCCTGGCGCACGATGCCAAGCTGCGGCCGTTCGGCCGCGAGGCCGTGGCCCGCCTGATCGAGCACGGCGCCCGGCTGAGCGGCGACGCCGAGCGGCTGACCACCAGCCGGCGGCAGATCGCCGACCTGATGCAGGAGGCCGACCACTGGGCCGGCCAGGCCGGCCGGGATACGGTGGCCAAGGCCGACGTCGAGACCGCGCTCGACGCCCAGATCCATCGCGCCGACCGGCTGCGCGACCGGTTGCAGGAGGAGATCCTGCGCGACAACCTGCTCATCTCGGTCGCCGACAAGCGGGTCGGCCAGATCAACGGCCTGGCGGTGATCAGCCTGGACGACTTCATGTTCGCCCACCCGGTGCGCATCACCGCCACCGCGCGGATCGGCGAGGGCGATGTGGTCGACATCGAGCGCGAGACCGAGCTGGGCGGCGCCATCCACTCCAAGGGCGTGATGATCCTCGCCTCCTTCCTCGGCGCGCGCTATGCCCGCACCGTGCCGCTCTCGCTCTCCGCCAGCCTGGTGTTCGAGCAGTCCTACGGCCCGGTCGAGGGCGACAGCGCCTCGCTGGCCGAACTGTGCGCGCTGCTCTCCGACCTGGCCGACGCGCCGATCGACCAGTCGCTGGCGATCACCGGCTCGGTCAACCAGTTCGGCGACGCGCAGGCCATCGGCGCGGTCAACGAGAAGATCGAGGGCTTCTTCGACATCTGCAAGGCGCGCGGCCTGAGCGGCGGGCAGGGCGTGCTGATCCCGGCCGCCAACGTCAAGCACCTGATGCTGCGCCAGGACGTGGTCGACGCCTGCGCCGCCGGCAAGTTCGCCATCTACCCGGTGAAGACGGTCGACGAGGCCATCGAGCTGCTGACCGGCGTGCCGGCCGGCGAGCCCGACGCCGAGGGCCTGTTGCCGGAAGGCAGCATCAACTTCCGCGTCGCCGCCCAGCTGGCCGAGCTTTCCGCCCTGCGCCAGGCCTTCGCGGCCGCCGGCCACCACGACGAGGGCAAGGCGGAAGGCGGCGCAGAGCCCACCACGGAGTGAGCCGTGAAACCGCGGATCGACGGCACCGAGTTCGGCTCCATCACCGTCGCCGGCGAGCGGATCGAGCACGACATCCTGATCCGCCTCGACGGCGAGGTGAAGAAGCGCAGGAAGAAGCTGTCCAAGGCGGTCTACGGCACCTCGCACACCGTCTCCCTGGCCGAGGCCGAATCCATCTACGAGAAGGGCGCCGAGCGGCTGATCGTCGGCACCGGCCAGCACGACCAGGTGCGCTTGTCGGACGAGGCCGCGGCCTATTTCGTCGCGCATAAGGTCGCCGTCGACCTCGCGCCGACGCCCGAGGCGGTCGAACGCTGGAACAAGGCCAAGGGCCATGTCGTCGGGGTGTTCCATGTCACCTGCTGACGACGACAAGGCACGCGAGGCGGCGCGGCTCGGCCTCAAGGCCATGCTGCTCGACATCGAGTACGAGGTGGAGGCCACCCGCCGCCAGATCGGCAAGGACGCGTTCGATCCCCGGGTGATGGCCGCCATGGGCAGGGTGCCGCGCGAGCAGTTCGTGCCCGACCTGGACCGCCTGTTCGCCTTCCGCAACGGCCCGGTGTCGATCGGCTACGGCCAGACCATCTCCCAGCCCTACATCGTGGCGCTGATGACCGACCTGCTCAATCCGAAGCCCGACAGCGTGGTGCTGGAGGTCGGCACCGGCTCGGGCTACCAGGCGGCCGTGCTGGCCGAGCTGGTGCGCCAGGTCTACAGCGTCGAGATCGTCAAGCCGCTGGCCGACGCCGCCCGTGGCCGCCTGGCCCGGCTCGGCTACGCCAACGTCGACGTGCGGCACGCCGACGGCTACCACGGCTGGCGCGAGCACGCGCCCTACGACGGCATCGTCGTCACCGCCGCCGCGCCGCACGTGCCGCAGCCCCTGGTCGACCAGCTCAAGCCCGGCGCCCGGCTGGTGATCCCGGTCGGCGAGCCGCACGGCTTCCAGCTGCTGGAGGTGCTCGACAAGCGCGCCGACGGCGGCTGCGACCGGCGCACGGTGCTCGCCGTCGCCTTCGTGCCGCTGACCCGCGAGACCGACTGACCGCCTCCGAGTCACGGATGGCTTCCAGTTGCGCCGCTCCTGCATGCCACAGGGACTTGCGTCGGTCACAGGCGGGAGCCCCGTGTTCTCAATCCAATGACAGACATTCTCCATGTCGTCGCTCCCGCGTAGGCGGGAGCCCAGCCCCGACTTACTGGATACCCGCCTGCGCGGGTATGACGAGTATGCCGGCATATCCTCATGCCCGCCCGGCATCGTGGTGACGGAGCCGCCGCCACAGGCCGTAGCCGGCCACCGCGGCGAGCGGCAGCGCCGCCGTCCAGAGCGCATAGCCCGCGTCGATGCCGTGTCCGGACAGCGCTGCCTTGAGCACCGGCAGCAGCACGGCCACGCCGAGGTAGAGGGCCGGCGCCGCCAGCCAGGCGCCCGCGCCGACCAGTTGCAGCCAGAGGCAGGCGAAGTAGACGGCGATGCCGATCAGGCGGTGGGCGTCGGCGTCGGACAGGTGACCGATGCGCGCCAGGTCGTCCTGGCCGTGGGCGATCAGCACGATGCGCAGCGCGTTGGCGACCAGGGTGGTGAGCCAGGCGGCGGCCAGGGTGCCGGCCAGCACGGCGGGGCCGAACGGCTGGCCGCGCCGGCGCCAGAGGTAGCCCAGCCAGGAAGCGATCAGGAAGTTGCCGCCGGCGCAGGCCTTGATGATGACCAGGCCGTGGCCGGCGTCGAGCCATTCGCCGCCCGGGGTCGGTTGGAAGGCGAAGCCGCCGAGCAGGTTGAGCAGCCCCGCCAGGGGCCGGAGCAGCCATTGCAGCTGCCCCGCGTCGGCCTCGGCGTAGAAGGCCTTGAAGGCGAGCGCCAGCACGATGGCCGGCGCCCAGTCGCGCAGTCGGGACTCAGAACCGGCCATGGCGGATCTTGCGCACCACGCGCTCGGTGGCGAACAGGGCGAGCAGCGCGGTCAGCAGCCAGCACAGGTCGGGTTCGGGCACCGGCCGGGCGAGGGCCAGCTCGGACACGCCCTGGGGCAGCGGCAGGGGCTGCTTGACGTCGGTGGCCGGGGCGTCGGGGTTGACCACCGTCTCGTCGACCGCGACGAAGGAGGTGTAGCGGGTCAGCAGCGAGTAGCGCAGGCCCAGGTCGACGATCTCGTCGCGGTTGGCCTCGACGCCGTTACCCTGCAGGTCGGAGATGCGCATCAGCCGTTCCCGGGCCCACAGCACGGGCAGCAGCTCGGCCTGGTGCTGGCTACCTTCGCCGGCCACCGGCATGCGGACGCGGTAGTCGCCGGAGGCGCTGGTGCCGGTCAGTTCCAGGGCGGCGCCCGGCTTGGCGTTGCGGTACTTGCCGAAGATCACGATGGGCCGTTCGGCCAGCATCACCGGGATGTCGGACGGTTCGGTGTCGTACAGCTCGACGCCGTTGCCGCGCAGGGCGATGTTGCTCAGCACCGGCGCCTCGACATAGCGGCGGAAACGGGCGCCGACCTTGGGCACGTCATTCGGGCTGGTGACCACGAAGGGCTCGCCGTCGCCGGCCTTGGCCATGCTCTCGATCAGGTAGTAGTTGACCGAGGAACCGATGCCGAAGGCGAACAGATTGGTCGAGTTGAGGTTCTTCCTGATCAGGTCGAAGGCCTCGCGCTCGACGTTGACGTAGCCGTCGGTCACCACCACCACGCTGCGGGCGACGTCCGGGGTGCGCGGCATGTCGAAGGATTTCTCCAGGGCGGGCATCAATTCCGTGCCGCCGCCGCCCTGGAAGGTCTGCATCATGGCCTCGGCGCGCTGGATGTTCTCGGGGGTGGCCGGCAGGGGAGTCGGCGACAGCACGGTCGAGCCGCCCGAGAAGAACAGGATGTTGAAGGTCTCCTGCGGGCGCAGGCCGGCCAGCAGCTCGCGCATCAGGTTGCGCGCCGTGTCGAGCGGGAAGCCGTGCATGGAGCCGGAGACGTCGACCACGAACAGGTATTCGCGCTTCATCACCTGCTCGGGCGTGGCGCGCTTGGGCGGCTGGGCCATCATCAGGAAGTAGTTCTCGCCGTTCCAGCTGTAGGTCATCAGGCCGGAGTCGATCTTGGCGCCCTGCAGGCGGAAGCGGAGGATGAAGTCGCGGTTGCCGGCGTCGGTCTCGGACGGGTCGAGGCTGATCTCGGCGGCCCGGTCGCTCAGCCAGCGGGTGACGATCTTGTGCTGCACCGACTGCAGGTCGTTGACCGGGATCGGGCTGGCGATGTGGACGTGGATGTCGGTCTTGATCCGGGCCGGGTTGGCGCCGTCGGCGTCGTTCTTGGCGTACGGGTTGGCGATCCAGTCGGCGTCGGGCGCGGCGCGCACCGGGTCGCCGCCGTAGCGCGGGCCGACCACGGTCGGGTAGTCCAGCTCGTAGACGCCTTCCTCGGGCACCAGCAGCTCGCTGTACTGCAGGGTCAGCTCGACCTCGTCGCCGGGCATGATGTTGGCGACGTTCATCATGAACACGTTGGGCCGCTTCTGGTCGAGCAGGGCGGCGTGCTTGCCCTCCTGCTTGGCCGCCTCGAAGATCTTCTTGGCTTCCTCCTTCTCCTTGATCTTGGCCTTCACGACGCGGTTGCCGATCTTCATGGTCAGGCCCTGCACGGCGGCGTGGGTCGAACCGGGAAAGACGTAGCGGGCGTTGATCGGCCGGCTGCCCTCGTTGCCGTAGCGTTGGGTGATCGTGACCCGGGCGATCGGACCGTCGATGACGATGTCGGCCGTGCTCGACTTGAGCGGCAGGCGGTCGGTGGCGGGATCGCCATCCGGAATCCACAGCCGGGGCGCCAGGCTATGGTCGCCTTCGGTCTGCCCTTCGTGTGTGAAACCGTAGGAATCGGCGAAAACATAGGCTGCGCTGAAGAACAGCATGCAGGCCATCAGGAAGATGAGTCCCCTTTTCATGGCGGCACCTCTTGTCGGGTTGAAGGTGACGTCAGCTTAGGAAGCGTGTGTGGGGGATTTGTGGGGCGTGTGTGTGGATTGGGTGTGGAATGCGTGCGGCCGGCGGTTCACTCGCCGGGCAGTTCGCGGTGCCAGATCAGCACGCCGTCGCGCCACACCTCGCGCACCCGGTGGAACGGGATGCTGTGGCAGACGCCGTCCTCGTCGACCACGTCGAACATGGACGGGTTGTCGGCGTCCCAGGCCAGTTCCCGCAGGTCGATGCGCTGTACTTGGCCGGCCACCCGGTCCCAGTAGCCGATCTCGAACTGGGCCTGGGCGAAGGAGGCATCCCAACGGATGCGGGAGAGGAGGTCGTGGATGGGGCGCAATCAGTAGGGAATGTTTTGCTCAAATGAAGGTTCCCGCAGGGAGCATTGAAGGTCAGTCGACTCGTGGCTAAGGAAGATGTATGCCGTATGTTAAAACTTGGTAAGAGTTGCAGAAGCCATCTAGAAAAAACCTTTTAGGGAACCCGTCCCTATCAGTTAGCACGTCGATGGCATCAATGACAGGACCTCTTCTCTTTCGAGATACGTTTCGCTCAATCAGTGCGTATATGTCGGCTGCGTTGATGTGCGGAAATTGAGATCGGAAACCAGCCGATGTGACAAATCGGTGGATGGGCTCCCCATTAGGCCCCTGCCCAATATCGGGGTGAAGAGGATGTTGGCTGATCAGGCCAAATGCCGGAGTGGCGGGATCCCTGTCTTCGACAAAACGCCAGAACGTTGAAGTAATGGTGTTCCCATAGCGATCGCCAAGATTCTTGATACTTTTGAAGTTTGCTTCGCAGTCTCGGGCTTCCGACTGGAATCGATCACCAAAGAAAAGCAGACGACCAGCGCCAAAGTTGGCTTCGGCCTCGATTATTTCGTGGCATGTAGGGTCCAACGTTAATTCGTCATCGCCCAAGAGAAACTCTTGATGCCAAGGCACAAAGCTGTGCGTGACTTCATGCGCTTCAATCCACCTATGCTTAGCCTCTGGGATTTCTTGGTCGATGAATATTCGCCGGTTGTCTGGTAACCACAGGCCGCTGAGTTTCGCCTTTTTTACGACATCAAGGATCAGTGATGGTCGTGCTACCAGTTGCTTGCCTGCCACCTTAATGCGGTGTGCGAATTCTGCTAGCGGGCTGACATCAGTAGACGAGTAATACTTGAGGTCGAGGGACAGTAAATCTCTAACCAGATCGAGGCGTAACGGAGGCTCGGGACTGCCAAGATCCCGGAGAATCTTGTCAACCAACCGATCAATATCGTGTTGTTCTTTCGCGCCAACCAGTTCCCTCAAGTAATCCTCTGTCTGTTAGGTCAGCTGTCTCTTAGGAATTCCACAAACGAACGAAGCAATTTCTTCTCTTCTTCATTAAGTGTTCCGATATCGTCTGAATGGGCAGCAAACTTCATTGCCTTCTCAGTAAAACGTTCATCGTTCGTGGCGGCTGCGCCCGCTAGCTTCATAACTGTCTTTGGCGGCAGTTTGAAGTACCGGGCAATTTCTATGATTGTTCGTGGCCTCGCTTGATATTGAGGATCGTGCTCAATCTCGCGAAGTTCATCTTCCTCAATGTCGAGGGTCTTAGCTAATTCAGCTATCGTCAGCTTGCTGTTACGCCGTTCCAGCCTAACCAGTGTGCCGAATGCAAGTGCACGGGGAACATTATGCTCCCCGTGCACTTGTGGATCAGTCTTCGGGCCAATAAAGAAGTCGTGATTTCCGATCGCTTGTATTTTGCGACGGTACCAATCTGCCGATGGGCGAATTCTGTCTGTCATGTCAGTCTCCCGCGCAGTTGTTCGGTTTAACTAAGAGCCGAGGAACTCAATTGCACGTGCTTCCGTCATCTCGAAATAGTTTAAATTCTGGTAATTAGGATCAGGGCCGAGCAATTCCATCCTCAGCTTGTCCCGGTATACGGTTTCCGAGCCAGGAAGGGCGTGCAGTCCGATTCGTCCGCCGAAACCTTCATCGCGGCTTTGCAGGATGGCTTCCGTTATAAGAACTAAGCCAACGCCTTTGTAAGTAGGTTCCAGGACAAGACGAGGACGGTTCCATGGAGCAGTCGAAACAAGATCGATATAGACCATATGCTCATTGGCCTGATTAGGATGCCTGCAGCGCTGAAGCAGGTTAATGAACATCAAGCCTTGGGTTTTACCTCCGCAGCGAACGGCGTAGGAATTCCATTGTAGTTGCCCGGCTCGATCAATCATCTTCGCGGGCCATTCCCAGTGCGCGTCTTCGACATTGTGCCTTCTGCACCCCGCGGAAGTGTATTCCCCGGAAATTCTCAATTCGTCGATCTTGGACTTCAGAACCGGTTGCCAGTCGGACAAGAAGCAGTTGATGTCTTCCTCGGATATAGGCGAGACGATTTCGGCTTCTTCTTCTTGCCCGCTTATGAGGTTCTGAAGGATGACCATGATTGGCCTCAGATCAACATGAGTTCCGCTTTCTCCTTGCTCTTCTCATTTTCGAAGAAAAGCTTCTCGCCGCGCTGCTGCCGGACGTCGATTGTTTGGTAGAGACGTAACGCTTGGCGCAATACCGCGACCTTACTAAGGGATCGCGAGTTCGATAGGTTTTCCAGTACGTCCATTTCCGCATCACTTAAGACGATTGTTAGCGTCTTCTTCGCGGAGGTGGGTGTACGCGTGGTCGCAGTCATGAGGGTCTCCTAAGTACGTGCATAACGGGATCCACTAGATCCCAATGGGCTAATTGTAGGTTTTTAAAGCAAAACGTCAACTAAAAACAAACAGCACATAAACTATAAATAAGCTATTGACACATGTTTTTTACATGTCTAGTATGCAATCACGATGTAAAAAATACATTGTTTTAATTCATAAAGGACTTGAAATGACTAGCGAAGCTAACTCTGTACACGGCCAACACGGCCACTCCGGTCATCCCCCTCATGGCTCCGACGAGGGCAACAAGGAGATCACTATCTACATCAACACCAGGAAATTCACTGTGTCGGAAAAGGTCCTGACCTACCAGGATTTGGTGAACCTGGCGTACCCGGGTGACGTGCCGAGCCCAGATAAGGTCTATGAGATCACTTATAGCACCGAGCATGGTCCCGGTGGCAAGGTTGGGGTCGGCGGTGATGTCAAATTGAAGGAAGGGATGGTGTTCAATGTCTGCCTCACCAATCGTTCGTGATCCATCCATCAGCTCGTTGATCGAGCAGGGTTATGAGGTGGTTGTTCGTGGCGGTTACCTCCTCGTGCTTAACGTACCCTACGTCTCATCTGAGAAAGTTGTACGGCGAGGTATCCTCGTATGCAACCTGGCTAAGACCGAAAGCCCGCTCGGGAAGCCGCCGCATCATCAAGCGTGGTTTGTGGGTGAAGTCCCTTGCTATGCAACCGGGGCGCCGATGGAGGCCCTGATCTACCAACGCGGACCGATTCCGTTATGGGATGGATGTTCAGCCGCCGCGTACTTTTCCAACAAGCCGCATGGTTTAACTGAGTTCGCTACATACGCGGACAAGATGTTGCACTACATCGGATTGATTGAAGCTCAGGCAGGAGTACTCGAACCCGGTGTCACGGCGAGAACTCGGAAAGAGTTCTCGGTTGTTGAGTCTCCGACGGTCTTCAAGTATGAAGACATGGCTTCCGTCCGGGCGTCAATTGTTGCCGTTACAGAGAAGTTGCGTGCGGAACGCATTGGTTTGGTCGGACTTGGTGGCACGGGGTCATACATCTTGGACCTAGTGGCCAAGACTCCTGTGGAGGAGATTCACCTCTTCGACGGTGATCGGTTCAAAATCCACAACGCATTTCGTGCCCCAGGGGCGGCAAGTAAGGATGACGTTGCCCTTGAGGAACCCAAGGTGGGCTATTTCGCCGCGCGTTACGCTCCTATGCGAAATGGGATAGTCACCCATTTTTGCAATATCACGAAGGATAACCTCGCACTGTTAGACGAGATGGATTTCGTGTTCGTTTCAGTGGACTCTGGTCCTGCACGGCGACTGATATGCGCTTACCTGCAGGAGGAGGGGATTCCGTTTATCGATGTCGGAATGGATCTGCAGCTAAACAACGAAGCCATTGGCTTGCATGGAATGTTCCGGGTGACGTTGTGCACGCCCGAACAGAGCAAGCATTTCTTCGAATGCGTACCCACGTACGACGAGGAGAAGACTGAAGATGTCTATCGATCCAACATCCAGGTGGCCGACATGAATATGTGTAACGCTGCGCACGCGGTGATCTGCTGGAAGCAATACCGGCACTTCTATCTTGAACACAAGAGATCGCACCACCGGGTATATAGCGTGTTTGATCATCACCTACATCTCGATATCACCACAGAGTGCAAGTAATATGGCTGAACAGTTCATCCGACCTGAATTCGTTGAATCAGCACCAGCGCAGCTTGAAGATGGAGTGCTCTATATTTCGGACCGATTCCATACCGCGCTTCACAAGTGCTGTTGTGGCTGCGGAAGAGAGGTGGTAACGCCACTTAACCCAGCGGGTTGGCGCTACATTCGGGAAGGAAAGGCAATTACGCTAAAGCCATCCATAGGCAATTGGTCTTTCCCGTGTAAGTCGCACTACCTGATCATCCGAAATCGGATCGTCTGGGCGGCCACAATGTCGCCTCAGGAAATCGCATTTGTTAAGGCTAGGGACGCAAGGGATCAAGCTGTCTACCTTGCTCGCTCTAATGAAGCCAAACTTCGAGGGGATGGCCGTCATGCAGAGCCGACATTATGGTCGTGGATCATTAGCTTGACCGCGGCCGTTCGGCGTTGGTGGTCAAGCTAAACTCTCTCCCACGTTACGTCATATCTATACAGGATAAACTTCTACCTCCCTCCTCGAGGCTTCTGCGCAGTCGTATCTGCGCGAGTTTTCCTTCTGGCCGCGAGGGGCATCACGAACAGCGCATCTGACTACCCCTTGACGCAAACCATCGGCACCAACCGCGCCACCCGCTTGGCCAGCCCCGCATGCTCGGCCGATTCCACCACCGTCCCCACATCCTTGTAGGCGAGCGGCGCTTCCTCGGCCACGCCGCGCCAGCTCGGGCTGCGGATCAGGATGCCGCGCGCGGCCAGTTCATCGACCACGGTCCGACCGCGCCAGCGGTGCAGGGCTTCGTGTCGGCTCATGGCCCGGCCGGCGCCGTGGCAGGCGGAGCCGAAGGCGCGTTCCTCGGTGCCGGCCGCGCCGGCCAGTATCCAGGAGGCGGTGCCCATGCTGCCGCCGATCAGCACCGGCTGGCCGACCTTGCCGTATTCGGCCGGCAGTTCCGGGTGGCCCGGCCCGAAGGCACGGGTGGCACCCTTGCGGTGGACGAACAGCCGGCGCTTGCGACCGTCGACCGAGTGGGTCTCTTCCTTACAGGTGTTGTGCGAGACGTCGTAGAGCAGGGGCATGACGATGCCCGGGAACAGCTCGGCGAAGGCCTGGCGGGCGAGGTGGGTGAGGATCTGGCGGTTGGCCAGGGCGCAGTTGATGCCGGCCCGCATGGCGCCCAGGTAGCTGCGGCCGAGCGGCGAGTCGAGCGGGGCGCAGGCCAGCTCGCGGTCGGGCAGGGCGATGCCGGCCTGTGGCGCGGCGATGACCATCTCGCGCAGGTAGTCGGTGCCGATCTGGTGGCCCAGGCCGCGCGAGCCGCAGTGCAGGCTGACCACCACGTCGCCGGCGGCGATGCCGTAGGCGCGGGCGGCGACCGCGTCGTAGACCTCGGTCACCTGCTGCACTTCGAGGTAGTGGTTGCCCGAGCCGAGGGTGCCCATCTCGTCGCGCTGGCGCTTCTTGGCCTGGTCGGAGACGGCGTTCGGGTTGGCGCCGGCGACGCAGCCGGATTCCTCGATGTGGTGCAGGTCGGTCTCCTCGCCGTAGCCTTCCTGCACGGCCCAGCGCGCGCCGCCCTTGAGCATGGCCTTCATCTCGGCCGCGCCGAGCCGGATTGCGCCGGTGCTGCCGACGCCGGCCGGGATGCGGGCGAACAGCACGTCGGCCAGGCGTTCCTTGACCCTCTCGATGTCGGCCGCCCGGAGGCCGGTGCGCAGCGTGCGCACGCCGCAGGAGATGTCGAAGCCGACGCCGCCGGCCGAGACCACGCCGCCCGCCTCGGGGTCGAACGCGGCCACGCCGCCGATCGGGAAGCCGTAGCCCCAGTGGGCGTCGGGCATGGCGTAGGAGGCGCCGACGATGCCGGGCAGGCAGGCGACGTTGGTGACCTGCTCCAGCACCTTGTCGTCCATCGCCTCGACCAGGGCGCGCGAGGCGAAGATCACGCCCGGCACGCGCATCCGGCCGGTGGCCGGCAGATGCCATTCGTAGGGTCCGTGCTGCTTGAGTCGGCTGATGTCCATGGCCTTGTCTTCCGTGTTCAGTGTTCGATGCGGCGCAGCTGCTCGTAGAGCCTGCGTTCCTCGCCGGACAGGTGTTCCGGGACGATCACGCGCAGCTTGAGCAGCAGGTCGCCGGGCGGCCCGCCGCCGAAATGCGGCAGCCCCTTGCGGCGCAGCCGGAGCACCGTGTCCGGCTGGGTGCCGGGCGGCACCTTGACGCTGGCGGTGCCGTCCAGGGTCTGCAGGTCGAGTTCGCTGCCCAGCACGGCGTCGGTGAGACGCAGGTCGCGGACAGTCCAGAGGTCGGCGCCGGCCCGCTCGAAGCGCGGGTCGGGCAGGCTGTGGACGACGACGAACAGGTCCCCGGCCGGGCCGTTCGGTTCGGGCGAGGGCAGGCCGTGGCCGGGAATGCGCAGCGCCATGCCTTCCTCGACGCCTGGCGGCACCTTCACCGTCAGGGTCTCGGTCAGGTCGACCTGGCCTTGGCCGCGGCACTCCGGGCAGGGCTGGTCGATGAACCGGCCGCGGCCGCCGCAGGCGGGGCAGGTCGTGACGCGGCGGAACATCACGCCGCCCTCGTTGCCGGTCTTCACCTCGCTGCCGGTGCCGTGGCAGACGTCGCAGACGCGCGGCGTGGTGCCGGGCTTGGCGCCGCTGCCGTGGCAGGTCGGGCAGGTCGCCGGCCGGGCGACCCGGACCGGCTCCTCGCCGCCGCTGGCCACCCGTTCGAGCGGGATGCGCAGCATGACCTCGATGTTGTCGCCGCGCAGCGGACCGGCGCGGCGGTGCCGGCCGAACAGGCCGTCGAAGATGCCGCCGCCGAAGTCGAAGCCCAGGCCGCCGAACAGGTCGTTGAAGTCGATGCCGCCGAACAGGTCCTCCGGCCGGACGCCCTTCAGGCCGGCGAAGCCGCCGGCGTCGTAGTCGGCGCGTTTCTTGGGATCGGACAGGACGGCGTAGGCCTCGGCGATCTCCTTGAAGCGCGCTTCCGCTCCCGGCTCCTTGTTGCGGTCCGGGTGGTACTTCAGGGCGAGCTTGCGGAAGGCGTCCTTGATCCCCTTCGCGTCGGCGTCGCGCGGCACGCCGAGCACGTCGTAGTAGTCGCGCTTTTCGGCGGCCATGTTTGGAGCCTACTGAAACTGGCTCTTAGTGGAAGTCGGCATCGACCACCCGGCCGTGGCCGCCCGGCGCGGCCTGCTGCGGGCCGCCGGATTGGCCGCCGGGCTGGCCGGTCTCGTAGCGCACTTCCTGGTAAGGGCCGCTGCCCGGCGACTGGCTCTGGGCGTAGACCACGGTGCCCGCTTCCTTGAGCGCGCTGCGCAGCGCCTCGGCCTTCTCCTTGGCCAGGGCGGCGTCGCGCTTGGCGCAGGCCTCCTTGGCTTCGCGCCGGGCGCGTTCCAGCCTGTCCTTGAGGTCCTGGGTCAGCTTGTCGCCGAAATCGGCCAGCATCTTTTCGGCCTGGTAGCAGAGGCCGTCGGTCTCGTTCAGCACCTCGGCCTCCTCGCGCCGCTTCTTGTCGGCCTCGGCGTACTGCTCGGCTTCCTTGACCATGCGTTCCTTGACGTCGCGGGCGAGCCGGGTCGAGCCGCTGATCCGCACCGACTGGCTGCGGCCGGTGGCGAGGTCCTTGGCGGTGACGTTGAGGATGCCGTTGGCGTCGATGTCGAAGCTGACCTCGATCTTGGGTATGCCGCGCGGCGCGGGCGGGATGCCGTCGAGATTGAATTCGCCCAGCTTGACGTTGTCGGCGGCCATGGCCCGCTCGCCCTGGAAGACATGGATGGTCACCGAGTTCTGCAGATCGGCGGCGGTGGTGAAGGTCTCGGTCTGCTTGACCGGTACCGGCGTGTTGCGGTTGATCAGCGGGGTGGCGACGCCGCCCAGGGTTTCGACGCCCAGGGTCAGCGGGGTCACGTCGACCAGGACGATGTCGCCGACTTCGCCGGTCAGCACGCCGGCCTGGATGGCGGCGCCGCTGGCGACGCATTCCATCGGGTCGACGCCCATCTCGGCCTGGCGGCCGAATATCTCCTCGAAGAAGGCGCGCACCACCGGCATCCGGGTCGGGCCGCCAACGAAGATCACCCGGTCGACCTGCCGGCCGCTGATGCCGGCATCGAGCAAGGCCTGCTCGACCGGGCCGCGGCAGCGCTCGATCACCGGCCGCACGATCCGTTCCAGCTCGGCCCGGCCGAGGTCCAGTTCGAGGTGCTTGGGTTCGCCTCCCACGGCGCCGATATAGGGCAGCGAGAGGTGGGTGCTGACGCCGGTGGACAGTTCGATCTTGGCGATCTCGGCCGCCTCCATGAGCCGGGCGCTGGCCTTGGCGTCGCGGCGCACGTCGATGCCGCTCTGCTCCAGGAAGCGCTGGGCCAGGGCCTCGAAGATCAGCTGGTTCATGTCGGTGCCGCCGAGCTGGGTGTCGCCGCTGGTGGCCTTGACCTCGAACACGCCCTTGCCGAATTCCATGATGGTGACGTCGAGCGTGCCGCCGCCCAGGTCGATGACCGCGATGCGCAGTTCCTGGCCGGCTCGGTCCAGGCCGTAGGCCAGGGAGGCGGCGGTCGGCTCGTTGACCAGGCGCACCACCTCCAGCCCGGCGATGCCGGCGGCGTCCTTGGTGGCGCTGCGCTGGTTGTCGTCGAAATAGGCCGGCACGGTGACCACGGCCTTGTCGACCGGCTCGCCGAGGAAGGCCTCGGCGTCGCGCTTGATCTTCTGCAGCAGGAAGGCGGACAGCTGTTCCGGGGTGAACTCGCGGTCGCGCAGCCGGATGGTCTGGCGCGTGCCCATCCGGCGCTTGAAGGCGGTCGCCGTGCCTTCCGGGTTGGCGGCGGCCTGGCGCCGGGCCGGCTCGCCGATCAGCATCTGGCCGTCGGCGGTGACCGCGACGTAGCTGGGGAAGGCCTTGCCGCCCAGGCTGATGCCTTCCGAGCTGGGAATCGGCACCGGCCGCCCGCCGCGCAGCACCGCGGCCGCGGAATTGGATGTGCCCAGGTCGATGCCGATGATTGCCATGATCGCGTCTCCATTGTTTTGATGCCGGGTAAGACCCCCACTCCCGTTTTAGACCATCCGGTCCGGTCTCCCCTTATACGTCGACCACGCACTGGGCCAGCCAGCGGCCGTCGGCCTCCTGCCGGACCGCCAGTTCGCAGAAGCTGGCGCCCTTCACCTCGGCGGCCGGCCGGTGGCGCTCGACGTCGACCGGCTCGCCCCAGGCGGTCGCCCGCAGGCGGTTGCCTTCGATGGCCACGTCGAACAGGCCGAACAGCAAGCGGCGGGTGGCCATCTCGTAGACCAGGGCGTTGAGCCAGTCGACCAGCAGCAGTTCCGGGTCGGGCGCCTCGCATTCGATCTGCACCGCCTCGCGCGGCACGATGCTGGTCGGCTCGCAGATCGCCGCCATCATGGCCAGGGCGGCGCCGGCGAAGGCCTCGGCCTGGGTCAGGCCGGTGCCGCGCACGCCGATGTCGGCTTCGTGGGCGAAGGTTTCCCAGGCCATCAGCGCGTTCCTTTCAGCAGTTTGCGCAGCTCGGCCAGCGGCCGGCTGTTGAGCACGTCGCCGGCCTCCAGCCAGCCGCGCCGCGCCTGGCCGATGCCGAAGCGCAGGTTGGCGAACTCGTCCCGGCCGTGGGCGTCGGAGTTGATCGCGACCAGCACGCCTTCCTCCTTGGCCATGCGGCAGCCGGTGTCGAGCAGGTCCAGCCGCTCGGGGTGGGCGTTGAGTTCCAGGAAGCAGCCGCGCTGCCGGGCGTGGCGGACGATGCGCAGCAGGTCGACGTCGTATGGTGCGCGTTCCTCGATGACCCGGCCGGTGGGGTGGGCGAGCAGGGTGAAGTTGGGATTGTCCATGGCGCGCAGGATGCGTTCGGTCTGCTTGGCGCGGGGCAGGTCGAAGCGGCTGTGCACGGCGCCGATCACCAGGTCGAGCCGGGCCAGCGCGCTGTCCGGCAGGTCGAGGCTGCCGTCCTCCAGGATGTCGACCTCGATGCCCTTGAGCAGGACGATGCCCTGCAGGGTCTCGTTCAGGCGGTCGATCTCGTCGCACTGCTCGGCCAGGCGGCGCGGGTCGAGGCCGTGGGCCACGGTCAGGCGCCGGGAGTGCTCGGTGATCGCCAGGTAGTCGAGCCCGGCGGCCTTGGCCGCCTCGGCCATCCCGGCCAGGCTGTCGCGGCCGTCGGTGGCCTTGGTGTGGACGTGCAGGTCGCCGCGCAGGTCGGCCAGCTCGACCAGTTTGGGCAGCCGGCCGGCGCGGGCGGCGGCGATCTCGCCCCGGTCCTCGCGCAGCTCGGGTGCGATCCAGGGCAGGCCCAGCGTTTCATAGACCGATGCCTCGCTGTCGCCGGCGAGGTGTTCCTTGCCGTGGAACACGCCGTATTCGTTGAGCTTCCAGCCGCGTTCCTGGGCGATGCGGCGCAGGGCGATGTTGTGCGCCTTGGAGCCGGTGAAGTAGCAGAGCGCGGCGCCGTACGACGTTTCATCGACGGCGCGCAGATCGACCTGCAGGCCGCTCTTGAGGACCACGCTGGCGCGGGTCGGCCCTTGGGACAGCACCTCGGCCACTTCGTCGTAGCCGACGAAGCGCTGCATCACGTCGCTCGCCGCGTCGGTGGTGACCAGGATGTCGAGGTCGCCCACCGTCTCGCGCATGCGGCGGAAGCTGCCGGCCACCTCGACCCGCGTCACGCCGTGCGCGCCGGCCAGCCAGGCGACCAGCGAATCGGCGTACTGGGCGGCGGTGGCGAGCTTGAAGCGCCGGGCCTTGGACAGGTGAGCCTCGACCGCCTGCAGGATGTTGGCCTCGGTCTTGGCGCCGAAGCCGGGCAGCTTGGCGATGCGGCCGTCGCGCGCGGCGCGGGCCAGCTGCTCCAGGGTCTGCACGTCCAATTCGTGCCACAGTGTGCGCACCCGCTTCGGGCCCAGGCCGGGCAGGTGCAGGAGTTCGGTGATGGCCGCCGGCAGTTCGCCGCGCAGCTTGTCCAGCGCCCGGCAGCGGCCGGTCTCGACGATCTCGCGCATCTTGGCGGCGAGGTCGTCGCCGATGCCGGGCAGTTCGGTCAGGTCCTCGCCGCGCTCGACCAGGACGCGGATGTCGCGGCCCAGTTCGCCGACGATGCGGGCGGCATTGCGGTAGGCGCGGATACGAAATGGGTTGGCCTGCTCCAGTTCCAGCAGGTCGGCGATTTCACTGAAGATGGCGGCAATATCGGCGTTATGGATGGGCATTTCGCTTCTTGTGCCATAAGCAGGGGCAATTTCATCTTAGACGCCCCGCCCATCCTGTGTCGCCGTAAAAGCGGATGGCCCGGCGCGCAGCCGGACCGGAGGACCGCTAGTGGTTGCAGGAACAGCCGCCGGCCTGCTCGCCCTGGTTCATCATGTGTGCGGCGATGGGCACCATGGCCTCGTACAGCATGGTGCGCAACTCGGCGTCGGCGATGGTCTCTTCCATGGCCATGCGCATGCACATCAGCCATTCGTCGTGTTCCTGTCGGCCGATGGCATAGGGCAGGTGGCGCCGGCGCAGCATCGGGTGGCCGTACTTCTCCATGTAGAGCTGCGGGCCGCCCAGCCAGCCGGACAGGAAGGCGACGAACTTCTCGCCCGACGGGCCGAGGTCCTGGGGATGGATCTTGCGGGTGGTGTAGGCCTCGGGCAGTTCGTCCATCAGCTCGTAGAAGCGGGATACCAGGCTGCGGATGGCGGGTTCGCCGCCCAGGCGTTGATACGGGGTTTCGGTCATGAGCGATCTCCAGAATCGGTTTGCGGGTGCCCGGGTCGCGGGCGTTGACGTAACTAACGCATGGCCTGTGCCAGTTTTGTTAAACGCATACGAATCAATTGGATAGCTTTGTCGTTGGTGGCGGATTCAAGATGTGTTTGTCATTTATGGCGGCGATTTGTCACCTATGGCGGGCGGTTCAGGGCAGCAGCCGGTCCGGGTCGCGGTAGAACATCCGCTTCCAGCCTTGGGCGGTCCAGCGGATCGCCCAGGGCCGGGGTACCAGGCTGATGACCGAGTAATGCAGATGGGCCGGACGGCCGGCGGCGTCGCCGCTGGTGCCCACGCAGCCGACCGGGGCGCCGGCCGGCAACCAGTCGCCGGCCTCGGTGCGGATGCCGTGCAGGTGGGCGTAGTAGTGCAGCCAGCCGCGCGGGGTGATCACCAGCACGACGTTGCCGCCCAGCCTGATCCGGCCGGTGAACAGCACCAGCCCGGATTGGGCGGCGACCACCGGCGTGCCCTCCCGGGCGAAGATGTCGATGCCCTTGTGCACGCCCGAGGCGCCCCAGTGGCCGTGCCAGAAGCTGGCCGGGTTCCAGTCGCGGCGGCCGGCGGCCATGACCGGCTGGACGAAGGTGCCGGGCGGCACGACCGATTCGACCGCCATCGGCAGCAGGACGAGCGGCAGGAGGAAGCGGCGCAGGCGCTTCACGTCTGGCTCACGGCGTGGCGCCGGCAGCGGGGTGCTCCGCCCGATCATGCCGCGCCCTCCTCGGCGAGCCGTTCGGCGGCGTGCCAGTCCAGCCGGCGGGTCAGCCACATGGTCAGGGCCAGCAGCAGGAACACCAGCCAGGCGCCGAGCAGCAGGGCGTAGTCCTCCGAGGCCAGGATCAGGTACAGGCCGCCGTAGAGCATGGCGTAGCCGATGCCCAGGGCCAGCGCGCCGAGCCAGCCGCCGACCAGGGTGCGGCCGTAGGCGGTGATCAGCAGCACGCAGGCGCTGGCGGCGATCTCATAGGCCAGGGCAAAGGCGATGTGTTCGGACAGGGCCAGCAGCAGGAGGAAGAACAGCACCACGGCGAAGCCGATCAGCAGGTATTGCAGCGGATGCACCGGCTTGCGCTTGACCATCTCGAACAGGAAGAAGCCGCCCAGGGTGAGCAGCACGAACAGGAAGCCGTAGCGCACGGCGCGGTCGGTCTGGGTGTAGGCGTCGACCGGGTCGATGAGCGAGACGCCGAGCGAATCGGCCAGCCAGTTGGCGGGCTGCTCGATGCCGGCGCTCTTGTCGGCGAGTACCCGGTCGCCGCCGGTGGCGAAATCGTTGACCCGCCAGCGGGCGCTGAAGCCGGCGACGCTGACCTCGCGCGCCTCGGGCAGGAAGCGGCCGGAGAAGCTGGGGTGGGGCCAGGTCGATTGCAGGGTGAAATCGTTGTCGGCTGCCACCGGCGCGAAATCGAGGCGGCCGCTGCCGGCGATTTCAATGTCCATGGTCAGGTTCTGAACCTGGTTCAAGGCGCCCGGATCGAGCGGTACGTGGAAACCGAACTGGACCGGGCCGCCTGGAACGCCGGGTTGGGCGGCCAGGTCGCGGCCGTCGGCGGTGGCGATCCGGACCAGCTTGATGCCGCGCGGGTCGCCCACGCCGAAGATCAGGTCGGCTGCCTCGATGGTCTGGCCGGGCTTGGCGGCGAAGGCCGGGATGACCGCGTGCAGCTTCAGCACGGCGGTGTAGATGTGGGCGATGTAGATGCCCCGGTAGCGCTCCGAGACGCCCAGCGTGCCCTGGCCGGTGAGCAGGGTGGGCCGGACGACGCGGGAGCAGTCGTGGTCGACCGTTCGGCGCCGGCTGCCGTTGGCGTCGGTCTCGACGACGCTGGCCGGCTCGCTGCATTTCACCCAGAGCAGCGGCCCGACCAGTTGCTGCTCGCGGGCGTACTGGTCGGCGATGGTCTGCACCGCGTTGTCGCGCGTGGCGCGGCGTTCGTTGACCTTCCACTCCACCTGGCTGACGGCGAAGATCAGGACCAGCGCCAGCACGGCCAGCGCGAACAACTTGGTGTTGAGCAGTTTCCCCATGACGGTCTCCCTTGTTGCGACGCTTCCAGGATGGCGCCGGCGCGTGGGAAATCCGTGTGGGTTATGTGTGGATCAAGTGTTTTTTAGAGCCGGCAGACTGAGCCGGGCCTCGGCGCCGCCGTCCGGATGGTTGCCGAGTTCGATGCCGCCGCCGTGCAGGCGGGCGACTTCCTGGACCAGGTTGAGGCCGAGGCCGCTGCTGCGCTCGCCGCTGTCCGGGCGGGGCACGGAGTAGAAGCGCTCGAACAGGCGGGGCAGGGCGTAGTCCGGGATGCCGGGGCCGTGGTCGCGGATGCGCAGGTGAACCTGGCCGTCGCCATCGCCGAGCGCGATCTCCAGCGTGCCGCCGGCCGGACTGAAGTCGGCGGCGTTGTCGATCAGGTTGGCCACCGCCTGGCGCAGCAGGAAGCGGCTGCCGGAGACCCGGGTCGGGGCGAGTTCGGTTTCGATTCGCAGTTCCTTGCTGGCCAGACGGCCGGTGCGGGTGGCGAGCACGTCGCGCACCAGCTCATCGAATGCGATCTCCTCGCGCTCGTCGAGCCGGCCGCGGTTCTCGGCCCGGGCCAGATCGAGCACGCCTTCGACGATGCGCTGCAGGCGCGCCGTCTCGGTCGCGATGTTGGTCTCCAGGCGGGCGCGCCGCTCGGCGTCGGTCTCGTCCGGCAGCAGCTCGATGGCGCCGCGGATGGCGGCGATCGGGCTCTTAAGCTCGTGCGCCAGCAGTTGCGACACCTTCTCGACGTGGGCCTTGCCGTCCAGCTCGGCGCGCAGGTGCTCCAGCGCCTGGGCCAGGCGGCGCAGCTCGCTGCGGCCCTCGATCGGGATGCGGTCGCGCTTGCCCTCGGCCACCTCGTTGGCGTGGTCGACCAGGCGGCGCAGGTCGCGGGTCATCCAGTAGGAGAAGCCGAGCGCCAGCAGCAGGGCCAGGGCGAACAGCCAGATGGCCGACTGCCAGGCCTTGTCCCGGGTCATGTCGATGAAGCTCTGGAAGGAGCGCGAGGGCTTGCCGACCGACAGCACGCCGACGATCTGGCCGTCGCGCAGAATGGGCGCGGCGACGTACATCACGCTGCCCGGCACGCCGTCTTCGTCCTCGCGCGAGGTGCGGGCGCCGTACCCGCCGGCCAGGGTGCGGCTGACGTCCAGCCACTTGGAATAGTCCTGGCCGACGTCCTTGCCGCTGCTGTCGAGGATCACCTTGCCGGTGTGGTCGGTGACGTAGACGCGCAGGTTGGGGTTGGTCTTGAGGATGCCGTAGATGCGGGCTTCGAAGCGCCGCTTCTGGTAGCCGCGGAACAGCGTCTCGATGCCTGCCGTGGTGCTCTTGTTACCCGCCGCTTCCTGGGAGGCGAGCTCGGCCAGCAGGTTGGCGGTCTGGACCAGGGATTCCTCGACCGACTGGCGCACGCCGGGCACGAACTGGTCGGTGAACAGCTTCATCGCCAGCAGCACGGCCAGCGCGGCGACCAGGGCGTAGCCGACGAAGAAGCGGACGAAGAAGTTCACGCTGCGTCCAGGAGTCGATCGGACTTGAGCGATCGTCTCGAGCCGAGGGTGAGAGCGAGGACCGCTATCACACCGGCGCAGTAGATCAGCCTCATGTTCGATCGACTCCCAGGCTGTAGCCCAGGCCGCGATGGGTGCGGATCGGGTCGGCGTCGGGCGCGAGCGCCGCCAGTTTGGCGCGCAGGCTCTTGATGTGGGTGTCGACCGAGCGTTCCAGACTGGCCTCGGCCAGGCCGGCGGCATCCATCAGCTCGGCCCGGCTGAACACCTTCTCGGGCCGCGAGGCGAGCGCCTTGAGCATGAGGTATTCGGCCCGGCTGAGGTCGAGCGGCCGGCCGCGGAAGGCGATCGTCGCGCGCTCCTCGTCGACCGCGAGGCCGGGTGCCGTCGGCATGGCCGACAGGGCCGGCGACGCCGCACGCATGGACCGACTGCGGCGCAGGATGGTCTTCACCCGGGCGGCCAGCTCGCGTGGGCTGAACGGCTTCAGGACGTAGTCGTCGGCGCCGATCTCCAGGCCGACCACGCGGTCGATCTCGTCGGAGCGGGCGGTGAGGAAGATCACCGGAATGTCGGAGAAGGTGCGCAGCGTGCGGCAGAGCTCGAAGCCGTTGCCGTCGGGCAGGCCGACGTCGAGGATGGCCAGGTCGAAATTGTCCAGGCGCAGGAGGGCGAGCCCTTCGCTGGCCAGGGTCACGTGATGGCAGTCCAGGCTCTCCCGGGCCAGGGCGAGCACTACGTTTTCGGCGATCGGCCGGTCGTCCTCGACCAGCAGGATGGAAGGGTTCACTCTGCGCTGCGTTCAGTTAAACCTCGCCCAGTTTAGCCGAGCCGTGGCCGATGGCGAAACGCCGGCGGCGCGGGGCTATGATGAGAACAACGAGTTGCAGGCCGGTTGCCGAGTCTTCCGGCCGGAGATGAAGTCGACCATGCCGGAATCCGATCTGACGAAACGGTCCCGCGCGTCCGCGCAGGGATGGGGAGGGGACATTGTCCGGCTGTTCCTCAAGCTGGCGTGGCTGATTCTGTTCCTGCCCGTTCCGGCCTTCGCCTGGCAGGTGCCGGTGCTGGTCTACCACCGCTTCGGGCCCGAGGCGACCGACAGCATGATGGTGCGCACTGCGGCCTTCGAAGCGCAGTTGCGCCAGATCGAGGCGGGCGGCTACACGGTGATCCCGCTGCGCCGGGTGGTCGACGCCCTGGCCGGACGGGCTCCCCCGCCGCCGCCCGGTTCCGTGGCGGTCACGGCCGATGACGGCCATCGCTCGGTCTACACGGAGATGTGGCCGATCCTGCGTCGCCATCCGATCCCGGTGACCTTGTTCATCTATCCTTCGGCGATCTCCAACGCGCGCTATGCCATGACCTGGGACCAGTTGGCCGAGCTGCGTGCCGGCGGCCTGTTCGACATCCAGTCGCACAGCTACTGGCACCCGAACTTCATGCGCGAGCGGAAGCGGCTCGATCCGGTCGCCTACGCCCGCCTGGTCGACACGCAGCTGACCCGTTCCCGGCAGGTGCTGGAGGCCCGGCTGGGCGGCCGGGTCGACCTGCTCGCCTGGCCGTTCGGCCTGCAGGACGCCGATCTGCGCCGGCGGGCGGCCCAACTCGGCTATGTCGCCGGGTTCACCCTGGAGCGCCGGCCGGTCCGGGCCGGCGACGACCCGATGGCGCTGCCGCGCTACCTGATCACCGACGCGGTGAGCGACAAGGCGTTCGCCGCCATCCTGCGCCAGGCCGGAACCCCGGGAGCGAAGCCATGACTGGCCGTCTATTGCTCGCCCTGCTCTGGCTGTTGCTGGCGGCGCCCGCGTCGGCGACGGTCGGCTGGGTCCAGGTGGTCGACGCGGCTACCTGCAAGCCGGTGGCGGGGGCCATCGTCACCGTCGCCGGCAAGCCCGAAACCGCCGACAGCGAGGGCTTCCTGGCCTTGCCGCAACCGGCGCGGACGGTCGCCGTCCGCGCTGCCGGCTACCGGCGGCTGGAACTGCAGGACGACGGTCCGCTGGCCAACGCCCGCCTGGCCCGCCTGCAGCCGTTCCGGCCCAAGGCGCTCTACCTGTCCTTCTACGGCATCGGCAACGCCGAGCTGCGCGGCGCCGCGCTCAAGCTGCTGGACGCCACCGAACTCAACGCCCTGGTGGTCGACGTGAAGGGCGACCGCGGCCTGATTCCCTACCGCAGCGCGGTGCCCCTGGCGGCCGAGGTCGGCGCCCAGAACGTCATCACCGTGCACGACATGCCGGCCCTGCTGGCCGACCTGCACCGCCGCGGCATCTACCTCATCGCCCGGGTGGTGGCCTTCAAGGACGATCCGCTGGCCCGCGCCCGGCCTGGCTGGGCGATCCACGACCGGGAAGGCAACCTCTACGTCGACCGGGAAGGCCTGAGCTGGACCGATCCGTTCCGGCCCGAGGTCCGCAACTACGTGCTGGACGTGGCCGAGGAGGCGGCCCGCCTGGGCTTCGACGAGATCCAGTTCGACTATCTGCGTTTCCCGGACGAGGCCGGGCTGGTCTTCGCCGAGCCGTCGACCCAGGCCAGCAGGGTGGCGGCGATCACCGGCTTCCTGGCCGAGGCGCGCAAGCGCCTGGCGCCGTATAATGTATTCATCTCCGCGGACGTATTCGGCTACGTGCTCTGGAACCGCGACGACACGCATATCGGCCAGCGTCTGGAAGACCTGGCGCCCTTGGTGGACTACCTATCGCCCATGCTGTACCCAACCAGTTTCTCGTTCGGCATTCCCGGCTACGCCAATCCGGTGGCGGCGCCGCGCGAGATCGTCGGCCTGTCGCTGGCCAACGCCGGCCGGCGCACCGGCCTGTCCGGCCTGCATTTCCGGCCCTGGCTGCAGGCCTTCCGCGACTATGCCTTCGACCGCCGCGTCTTCGGCGCAGAGCAGATCCGGGCCCAGATCGACGCCGCCGAGGCCTTCGGCAGCGACGGCTGGATGCTGTGGAATCCGCGCAATGTCTATGGCGAGGGCGGCCTGAACAAGGCGGCGGGCGCACGATGAAGCGGCTGCTGGTCCTGCTCGCGCTGCTCTGCGCCGTGCCTTCCGCCTGGGCGGTGCGCGTGCCCGATCCGGCCTTGCTGGACCGGGTCGGCGGCATCGTCGAAGGCCAGATCGCGGCCGGCCGCCTGCCCGGCGCGGTGCTGCTGATCGGCGGCGAGGACGGCGTCTACTACCGCCATGCCTTCGGCGCGCGCGAGTTCGCGCCGGAACGGCAGGCCATGACCGACGACACGATCTTCGACCTCGCCTCGCTGACCAAGGTGGTGGCCACCACCACCGCCGTCATGCAACTGGTCGAACAGGGCCGGCTGGATCTGGACGCGCCCGCCGCCCGCTACTGGCCGGAGTTCGCCGCCAACGGCAAGGCCGACATCACCGTGCGCCAGCTGCTGACCCACTATTCCGGCCTGGCGGCCGACCTGGACCTGAGGCGGCCCTGGTCAGGCATCGACGAGGTCCGCAGGCGGATCATCGAGGCGCGGCCGACCGACGCGCCGGGCAGCCACTACCGCTACAGCGACATCAATTTCGAGGTGCTGGGCGAACTGGTCGAGCGGGTGTCCGGCCAGCCGCTGGACGCCTACTGCCGGGAACACATCTTCGCGCCGCTCGGGATGCGCGACACCGGTTTCCGGCCGGCCTGGTCGACCCGCATCGCGCCCACCGGCCCCAGCCGGGCCGGTACGGTGAACGACCCGACCGCCTGGCGCATGGGCGGCGTGGCCGGCCATGCCGGGCTGTTCGCCACCGCCGACGACCTGGCCCGCTTCGCCCGCATGCTGCTGGCCGGCGGCGAACTGGACGGCGTGCGGATATTGCGGCCGGCCAGCGTCGAGGCCATGAGCCAGCCCCAGTCGCCGGCCGGCCAGGCCCGGCTGCGCGGCCTGGGCTGGGACATCGCCGCCCCCTTCGCCGCCGACCGCGCGCTGTTGCCGCCGGTCGGCGCCTACGGCCACACCGGTTTCACCGGCACCTCGCTCTGGATCGACCCGGTCGCGAAGCTCTACGTCATCCTGCTCAGCAACCGGGTCTATCCGGACGGCCGCGGCGACGTGAAGCCGCTGCGCGACATGGTCGCCGCCGCGCTGGGCGATGCCCTGGGTCCGCTTGCCCCGGCCGACATCGCCGCGGCCCGGCCGGCGCTGGCGCGCTACACGACGCCGCCCGCGGTGCAGACCGGGCTCGACGTGCTGGCCGGCGAGGCGTTCGCGCCGCTGCGCGGCCTGCGGGTCGGGCTCATCACCAACCAGACCGGCCGCGACGGCCTGGGCCGGCGCAATATCGACCTGCTGCGCGCGGCGTCCGGCGTGAACCTGGTCGCCCTGTTCAGTCCGGAACACGGCCTGGACGGCGACCGCGACGAGCGGATCGCCTCCGGCGCCGAGCCGACCACCGGCCTGCCGGTCTACAGCCTGTACGGCGACACCCGGCGGCCGACCGAGGCCATGCTGGCCGGCATCGACGCCCTGGTGTTCGACATCCAGGACGTGGGCACCCGCTTCTACACCTACCCGACCACCCTGGCCTACGCCATGGAGGCGGCGGCCCGGCGCCACATCCCGATCTACGTCCTCGACCGGCCCGACCCGATCGACGCCGCCATGGTCCAGGGACCGATGCTCGACCCGGGCCGCACCGGCTTCACCGCTTTCTACCCGGTGCCGGTGCGCTACGGCATGACCATCGGCGAGCTGGCCCGCTTCTACAACGCCGAGGCCGGCATCGGCGCCGACCTGCACGTGGTCGCCATGCGCGGCTATGCCCGGGGCGACTGGTACGACGCCACCGGCCTCGCCTGGCGGGCGCCGTCGCCCAACCTGCGCAGCCTGGCCGAGGCGACGCTCTACCCCGGCGTCGGCCTGCTGGAAGGCGCCAACGTCAGCGTCGGCCGGGGCACGGCGACGCCGTTCGAACTGTTGGGTGCGCCCTGGATCGATGCCCATGTCTTGGCCGATTACCTGGCTGCCCGGAAGCTGTCCGGCGTGCGTTTCAGCCCGGTTGAATTCACGCCGGTCGCCAGCCGCTACCAGGGCCAGGCCTGCCACGGCGTGCGCATCGAGGTGACCGACCGCGCCGCGCTCGATTCGCCGGCGCTCGGTGTCGAGCTCGCCGCGGCATTGCAGCGGCTCTATCCGGACCGTTTCGAGCTGGACCGCACCCTGGGCAGCATCGGTTCGGCCGCGGTGCTCCAGTCCATCCGCGCAGGCGACGACCCGCGCGCCATTGCGGCCGCCTGGCAGCCCGGTCTGCAGGCCTTCGAGCAGCGTCGGCAGCGCTATCTGCTTTACCCATAAGGAGCCGTTTTATTCGTCATGCCCGCGCAGGCGGGCATCCAGCTGTTTGATTCGACTGGGCTCCCGCCTGCGCGGGAGCGACAAAACCGGATAAAGAGTTTCCAGTCCATCGCGGTCAGTAATGGCCGCCGTAGAAGTACTTGCCCAGCCCCAGCGTGAAGATCCAGTCGCCCCACAGGCCGTGCTCCAGCGCGACCAGCAGCAGCGACTGGGTGCGGGCGTAGGTCCAGGCGAACAGCAGGCCGCCGATGAAGGCGATGACCGGGGCCTGCCAGTTGTCGAGGATCAGGTGGGCCAGGCCGAACACGAATGCGCTGGCGAAGATCAGGCGGCGCTCGGTGAGGAACAGCTCGCGGTAGCGCTGGAAGAAGCAGACCCGGAACAACAGTTCCTGGGGCAGGGCCGAGACCAGGGGATAAAGGATCAGCACAGCCAGCCAGAGCCCGGTCTGTTCGCGCGGCAGGCGGAGGAAGTCGCCGTGACCGGAGACGGCGAACCACCACAGGGTGAGGGCGACGGCCAGCACGAAGCGCAGCGCCAGCGGCTTCAGGCGGGGCCGGCCGATCAGGTCGGTGCTGCGCAGCGTGCGGAAGCGGAACTCGCGGTCCTTGGCCAGCATGGCAATGCAGAGGAAGGTGAAGAACAGGATCAGGGGGATGATCCAGCGCTTCAGGATGTCGCTCTGCCACCAGCCGAGCAGGGGCAGGCCGATGAAGACCAGGGTGAACTCGACGGGCAGCGGTAGGGGGGATGGGGCGCGGCTCATGGCGCGATTTTCGCCAGCCAATGTTTCGGTTTGACGGCGCGGGCGGGTTGGTGCGCCTCGCCGTCGGCGACGCAGTGAGCCATGCCGGTCTCAGGAGGAGGTCATGCCGCGCCGCGGCTGCTGTCGACCAGGAAGGTCAGGAAGGCGTGGGCCACCGCCGAGAGCTGGCGTCCGGCCGGGTAGACCGCGTACCAGTGGCGCAGGATCGGGAAGCCTTTGGCATTGAGTATGGCGAACTGGTCGGGTGCGTTCAGGATCAGGGCCTGGGTAGACATCACCGCGATGCCCAGCCCCGCGAGGATGGCTTGCTTGACCGCCTCGTTGCTGCCCAGGGCCATGCGTGGCCGGAACTCCAGGCCCTTCTCGGCGAACACCCGCTCGACCGCGGCGCGGGTGCCCGAGCCTTCTTCCCGCACCAGCCACGGTTCCTTGGCCAGCTGGGCGAGCGGGATGTTCTTCTTGCCGGCCAGGGGGTGGTCCGGCCGGGCCAGGATCACCAGTGGGTTGTCCATGAACGGCTCGGCGACGACATCGGCGTCCTCCGGCGGCAGGCCGAGGATGTAGAGATCGGCCAGGTTGTCGTTCATCCCGGCCAGCACCTGTTCCCGGTTGGTGACCTTGAGCGAGACGTCGATGCCCGGGTACTGCTTCGAGAATTCGCCCAGCAGACGCGGCGCGAAGTAGGAGGCGGTGGAGACCGCCATCAGCGCCAGCCGGCCTTTCTTCAGGCCCTGCCGGTCGGCGACCGACATGGTGTAGCGGTCGAGGATGGCGAATATCTCGCGCGTCGCCTTGGCCAGTTCGCGGCCGTCCTCGGTGAGCAGCAGTTTCTTGCCGGCCTGTTCGATCAGCTGGGCGCCCACAGTGTCGGCCAGCTTCTTCATCTGCATCGAGATGGTCGGCTGGGTCAGGTAGAGTTCTTCGGCGGCGCGGGTGAAGCTGCCCAGCCGGGCGATGGCCTCGAAGATCTCCAGTTGGCGGAAGGTGGTGTGATGGCGCATGGGGCTGAGGATCGAATTCCGGTAAGTCCGAAGTATAGATAAAAGTCGATGCTCTAAATAGAAAAGACTGACTGTTATTGATGATCCGATTTCTGCAAGATTGCCCCACGCCGCGGCAATACGCGGAGAAAACGATTCACCGAATCATCAGACTAAGGAGCAGCTCATGGCCGTCAAGACCTACAACGCTGGCGTGAAGGAATACCGCCAGACCTACTGGATGCCCGAGTACACGCCGCTGGATACCGATATCCTGGCCGTGTTCAAGATCACCCCGCAGCCCGGCGTGGACCGCGAGGAAGCCGCCGCCGCCGTGGCCGCCGAATCCTCCACCGGCACCTGGACCACCGTCTGGACCGACCTGCTGACCGACCTCGACTACTACAAGGGCCGCGCCTACGCCATCGAGGACGTGCCCGGCGACGACACCTGCTTCTACGCCTTCATCGCCTACCCGATCGACCTGTTCGAGGAAGGCTCCGTCGTCAACGTGTTCACCTCCCTGGTCGGCAACGTGTTCGGCTTCAAGGCCGTGCGCGCCCTGCGCCTGGAGGACGTCCGCTTCCCGATCGCCTACGTCAAGACCTGCGGCGGCCCGCCGATGGGTATCCAGGTCGAGCGCGACATCATGAACAAGTACGGCCGTCCGCTGCTCGGCTGCACCATCAAGCCGAAGCTGGGCCTGTCGGCCAAGAACTACGGCCGTGCCGTGTACGAGTGCCTGCGCGGCGGCCTGGACTTTACCAAGGACGACGAGAACGTCAACAGCCAGCCGTTCATGCGGTGGCGCCAGCGCTTCGACTTCGTCATGGAAGCCATCAACAAGGCAGAGCGCGAGACCGGCGAGCGCAAGGGCCACTACCTGAACGTGACCGCCCCGACCCCGGAAGAGATGTACAAGCGTGCCGAGTACGCCAAGGAAATCGGCGCCCCCATCATCATGCACGACTACATCACCGGCGGCTTCTGCGCCAACACGGGCCTGGCCAACTGGTGCCGCGACAACGGCATGCTGCTGCACATCCACCGCGCCATGCACGCCGTGCTGGACCGCAACCCGCACCACGGCATCCACTTCCGCGTGCTGACCAAGATTCTGCGTCTGTCCGGCGGCGACCACCTGCACACCGGCACCGTGGTCGGCAAGCTGGAAGGCGACCGCGCCTCCACCCTGGGCTGGATCGACCTGCTGCGCGAATCCTTCGTGCCGGAAGACCGCAGCCGCGGCATCTTCTTCGACCAGGACTGGGGCTCCATGCCCGGCGCCTTCGCCGTCGCCTCCGGTGGCATCCACGTCTGGCACATGCCGGCCCTGGTCACCATCTTCGGTGACGACTCCGTGCTGCAGTTCGGTGGCGGCACCCTGGGCCACCCGTGGGGCAACGCCGCCGGCGCCGCCGCCAACCGCGTCGCGCTGGAAGCCTGCGTCGAGGCCCGCAACCGCGGCGTCGCGATCGAGAAGGAAGGCAAGGCCGTCCTCGAGAACGCCGCCAAGTCCAGCCCGGAACTGAAGATCGCCATGGAAACGTGGAAGGAGATCAAGTTCGAGTTCGACACCGTCGACAAGCTGGACGTCGCCCACAAGTGATGGACGTAGGTTGGGCTGAGCCACGGCGAAGCCCAACGGAATCGTTGCGAGAAGCTGGGCTACGGCTGCGCCTAGCCCAACCTACAAATGAAAGGAAATGCCATGTCTGAAGTGATTGATTACAAGAGCCGCCTGAGCGATCCCGCCAGCCGCAAGTTCGAGACCTTCTCCTACCTGCCCGCCATGGACGCGGCCGGCATCCGCAAGCAGGTCGAGTACATCGTCGGCAAGGGTTGGAACCCCGCCATCGAGCACACCGAGCCCGAGCACCTGATGGACTCCTACTGGTACATGTGGAAGCTGCCGATGTTCGGCGAGACCGACGTGGACCGCATCCTGGGCGAAGCCGAAGCCTGCCACAAGGCCAACCCGAACAACCACGTTCGCCTGGTCGGCTACGACAACTTCGCGCAGAGCCAGGGCGCGGCCATGGTGATCTACCGCGGCAAGACGGTCTAAGGCGACAGCGCAGGGCGGAGCAGTGCCTTCCGAAGGAAGGTGCGACCCCGAAGCTGGATGCGGGCACCCAGTGTACGAGCGTCCCGCACCCAGCGACGCTGAACATTCGTAGTTGAGAGGATTTCCGCGCGACCTGTCAGGGTGCCTGGCGGACTGAAGTACCCACAGCCCCCGTCGCGCAGCAGCGTGGCGGGGGCTTTGTTCATCCGCGCAGGGCGTGAATACGTGTCGGGAAGTGCGCCGCCGACCAGTACCGAAATCATGTTTGTTGGCGGACAGCGAAGCCTCGCATGCTTCGAAGGCAAAAGAGACAAGGAAAACGAAATGAGCATCATCGACCAGTACCGAATCGAGAAAGAACCTTACTACCGTTCCGTGGCCGACGAGGTGGAACTCTACGAAGCCGCCTATTCCGTGCGCATGCCCATCATGCTCAAGGGTCCGACCGGCTGCGGCAAGACCCGTTTCGTCGAATACATGGCCTGGAAGCTGGGCAAGCCGCTGATCACCGTCGCCTGCAACGAGGACATGACGGCCTCCGACCTGGTCGGCCGCTTCCTGCTGTCCGCCTCGGGCACCGAGTGGCAGGACGGCCCCCTGGCCATCGGCGCCCGCCACGGCGCCATCGTCTACCTGGACGAAGTGGTCGAGGCGCGCCAGGACACCACCGTGGTGATCCACCCGCTGACCGACAACCGCCGCGTGCTGCCGCTGGAGAAGAAGGGCGAACTGGTCCACGCCCACCCCGACTTCCAGATCGTGATCAGCTACAACCCCGGCTACCAGTCGCTGATGAAGGACCTCAAGCAGTCGACCAAGCAGCGTTTCGGCGGCCTGGACTTCACCTACCCGGAACACGCCGTCGAGACCGAGATCGTCGCCCACGAGGCCGGCGTCGACGCAGAGGTCGCGGGCAAGCTGGTCTCCATCGCCGAGCGTTCGCGCAACCTCAAGGGCCACGGCCTGGACGAAGGACTCTCTACCCGCATGCTGATCTACGCCGGTTCGCTGATCGCCAAGGGCGTGGCCCCGCTGGCCGCCTGCCGGGTCGCGCTGGTGCGCCCGATCACCGACGATCCGGACATGCGCGACGCCCTGGACGCCGCCGTGACCACGTTCTTCTGAACGCCGCGACGTCATGATCCGGAAGAATCCCAGCGGCGACTTGCCCGTCATCGACGAGTCCGCCTTCGTCGATCCCACCGCCATCCTGTGCGGCAAGGTCTTCGTCGGCGCCAATGTCTTCATCGGGCCGTATGCGGTGATTCGCGCCGACGAGACCAAGGCAGACGGCACGATGGACCCGATCGTCATCGGCGCCAACTCCAACATCCAGGACGGCGTGGTGATCCACTCCAAGTCCGGCGGCAAGGTCGTCATCGGCGAGTTCAGCTCGATCGCGCACCGCTCCATCATCCATGGGCCATGCGAGGTCGGGAACCGGGTCTTCATCGGCTTCAACTCGGTGCTGTTCAACTGCAAGGTCGGCGATGAGGCCGTGGTCCGGCACAACTCCGTGGTCGAAGGCTGCGACGTGCCGCCCCGGTTCCACATCCCGTCGACCACGGCGATCCACTCCGACAGCGACCTCAGCGCCATCGAACAGGTCACGCCGGACTTCGCCGAGTTTTCCGAAGACGTCGCCAACACCAATATCAACCTCGTCCAGGGCTACAAGAAGCTGCAGAACGAGTTTTAGGGCAATTGTTTTGGCTTCGTCGCTCCCGCGCAGGCGGGAGCCCAGCCAAATCGAGAACTGGATTCCCGCCTGCGCGGGAATGACGGGCAAGCCGGGCTTGGCAACATGAGGCCCCAACGGAAGGAACGAAAATGGCCATCACTCTAGACGACTACGCCGAATTGCTCGAAGACCTGTCCGAGCAATGCCGGCACGCGCTCGATGCCAACTGGCACGAGGCAACCAAGGTCTTCTCGCCGCGCGGCCTGGACAACTACCTGAAGGGCGTGTCCGCCATCCGCGGCCTGGGCCGCGGCGACTCGCTGGTGGAAACCTGGATCGAGGAAGCGCCGCGCGTGGCCAAGGAAGTCGGCGAGGACGTGGTAGCCGACCTGGCCACCGCCTCGCTGATGCTGGCCTCCAAGACCTCCGGCGCGGTGATCGAGCTGCTGCTGTCGACCGCGCCCACCGCGGCCAACCGTCTTGGCGACGCGCAGCTGTTCCTGAACTACCTGCAGTTCATCAACACGCTCATCGCCCAGGCGCCGCGCGGCGTGCGGCCGATGCTCGACAAGCTCGACGTGCTGTTCCAGAACCTCACCCTGGGCGGCCTGCGCCGCTGGGCGCTGTGGGGCGCGCACGCCCACCGCACCGACTACCCGGAACAGGTCAAATACTTCGGCCTGGAGAGCAAGGAATCACTCGCCATGCTCCAGAAGGAGCGCAAGGGCACCCTGCTGGTCGACGTCCAGCGCCGCATCAACATGTACCTGCGGGCGCTCTGGGCACGCGACTTCTTCATGCGCCCGACCTCGGGCGACTTCGAGAACCGCGAAGGCTACCGGCCCTTCATCGAGGACTACCTGCTGCACCTGCCCGACGCCTTCGACGACTTCCAACTCCCCTCCCCCTCGGGGGGAGGGGCCGGGGGAGAGGGTAGCTCGTCTGCCGGCAAAGGTAAGGCGCCCTCTCCCCTAACCCCTCTCCCGGGGGGCGAGGGGAACAAGATCCCCGGCATCGAGCTGTACCGCGCCGCGTCGGCGCACTGCGCCGCGCACGTGGTCGAGACCAAGGTGCCGATTTCCGCCGAGGCGCTGAACCCGTTCCAGATGGCCGTGATCTCGGTCATCGAGGACGCCCGCGTCGAGACCCTGTCGATCCGCCGCTTCCCCGGCCTGAAGCAGCTCTGGAGCCAGTTCCACACCGCCACCCCGGCGATGAACGCCACCGTCGGCAACTATCTCGACCGCCTGGCGCGCGCCCTGCTCGACGACCGCTACGTCGACGACGATCCCTGGATCGCCGAGGGCCGCATGCTGTTCGCCCAGGCGCAGGACAGGCTCGACACCAACACCACGTCCTGGGATATCGGCGTGCAGCTGGCGCACACCTTCGGCGAGAAGAAGATTCCGTTCAACCCGCGCACCGACCTGCTCACCGCGCCCTACCGCGACGACAACCGTTACTTCTGGGAATTCGAGGAATTCGATTTCGAGAAGGCCGCCAACGCCGGCTACGACACCGTCAAGCAGGTGCGCAAGTACGTCAGCCTGATGGAAATGATCAACGAGCTCGACAACGAACTCGCCGGCGACGACGCGCAGGAAATCTGGGTGCTGCCGACCGAGTACTACCTCGACCAGGAAGGCGTCACCATCAACTCGCTGGAAGGCAAGGAGCCGGTCTCCGATCCGTTCCATTATTCGGAATGGGACTACCAGATCCAGCTCGAGCGTCCGGCCTGGGCCACGGTGATGGAGAAGCGCGGCAAGATCGGCGACCTGCAGCTCATCAACGACATCGTCGCCGAGCACAAGCGCGAGATCCATCGCATGAAGTTCCTGCTCGACGCGATGCAGCCGCAGGGCGTCCAGCGCATCCGCAAGCTGGAGGACGGCGACGAGATCGACATCAACGCCGCGATCCAGGGCTTCACCGACATCCGGCTCGGCAACCAGCCCGACCCGCGCATCATGATGCGGTCGGTGCGCAAGACGCGCGACTTCTCCATCCTGGTGCTGCTCGACCTGTCCGAGTCGACCAACGAGCTGGTCCACGGCCAGGAATACTCGGTGCTCGACCTGACCCGGCGCGCCTGCGTGCTGCTCTCCGACGCCATCAGCAAGGTCGGCGACCCGTTCGCCATCCACGGCTTCTGCTCGGACGGCCGCCACGACGTCGAGTACTTCCGGTTCAAGGATTTCGACCAGCACTGGGACGACGAGCCCAAAGCCCGCCTCGCCGGCATGACCGGCCAGCTCTCGACCCGCATGGGTGCCGCCATCCGCCATGCCGGCCACCACCTCAAGCTGCAGCGCTCGGCCAAGAAACTGCTCATCGTCATCACCGACGGCGAGCCGGCCGACGTCGACGTGCGCGACCCGCAATACCTGCGCAACGACACCAAGAAAGCGGTGGAAGACGTGGCCAAGTTCGGCGTCATGACCTACTGCATGAGCCTGGACCCGCGCGCCGACAACTACGTCAGCCGCATCTTCGGCCAGCGCAACTACATGGTCGTGGACCATGTGGAACGGTTGCCGGAGAAATTGCCGCTTCTCTACGCGGGCTTGACGCGTTGATCAAATTGGCCGGGTGATCCGGCCAATTTATTTTAATTCTGTATTTCTGCTGTTCGGCCGTTGCTGTCGTTGGCAGTGGCCTGTCAGAAGGGCCGATGTAGCGCAGGTTTCTGTCGTAGGTGGCCAAGGTGTCGCAACAGGACCAATTGGAGACCTTGGGATGGCAAGCATTATTGCCATGCGCTAAGCTCAAGCCACGTTCACCTTTTCATACATGCATATGGAGACCAGGAGATAACAACAGTGACCATTGATCAACAAGTTAAGTCCCGTTTTACCGGGACTCTATATTAAAAAATGCCCGGACCCATGGGGCTCTTGAATAACTGTTAGCCGGCTTAAGCCAAGGCAACCCGAATGCCTCTGGAACTACGTATCGCTTATGAAGCAGACGCCAAAGAAATTGCGGCCCTCGTGAATAAAGCCTACCGGCCTTCTCCGCAAGATGCGGGCTGGACACACGAAGCAAACTTGGTGGCTGGTGAAAGAACGACTACTGAGCAAGTGCTTTCTCTATTTCACGAGCAGTCTACAATTCTTCTCTTGTGTCTCGGGCCGCAAATCGTGGCATGTGTGCATGTGCAAGGAGGCGAGTCCGGCGCTTACATTGGCATGCTGGCGACCAATCCCACGCTGCAAGCCCAAGGTATCGGTAAGCAAATGCTGCTCCACGCCGAGGCATATGCCACGAAACATTTCGGGGCTTCTGTACTCAAGATGTCGGTTTTATCCTCACGACCAGAACTCTTGGCGTTCTACGAACGGCGCGGCTATTTTCTTACTGGGGAGGTGGAGGAATATCCATTGTCTGCTGGTGTCGGCCTGCCAGTTGTCCCTGGTATTCAGGTTCTATCGCTGGCAAAGACGCCGGCTAATCCATCATTCCACCGGACCTGCGCGAAAAGCCGCGCAGACCGGTGAATTCCTACGTTAGGCCTCGCGGAGACTTCTCTATGGACAAACGCTACCAAGTCTTCGTTAGTTCCACTTTCACGGACCTAAAGGATGAACGCCAGGCTGTGCTCAAGGCAATTCTTGAACTGGATCACATGCCTGCTGGCATGGAGCTATTTCCTGCCACAGATGCTTCAGCATGGCAGCTAATCAAGGATGTTATCGACGCATCCGATTATTACGTCCTCATCATTGGCGGCCGCTACGGGTCGCTTGACGAGGCAGGGATCGGTTATACCGAGAAGGAATATGACTATGCCCTGGCCACTAAGAAGCCTGTCATTCCTCTGCTGCATGAGAATCCAGACAATCTTCCTCGGGATAAGACGGAGACCGACGCGGTAGCATGGAAGCGACTCAGCGCGTTCCGCGAAAAGATTGAGAAGCGCCACACCTGCGTCTACTGGAAGAACTCTGAAGATCTAAAGTCAAAGGTGATTGTGGGCCTGACCGCGATCATCAAGCGACAGCCAATGGTCGGATGGGTGCGAGCAGACGAGGTGCCAACCGGCGCAACGCTTGTCGAGGTCCTGACCCTTCGCAATCGTGTCGCCGAATTGGAATCCGCTTCAGCAGCGCGAGATGCCGGTCCGCCTCCGGGCACTGAGGGGCTAGCGCAAGGCAGTGATCGTGTCGATCTTTCTGTGATGTTTACAGCTCGACCTCACAGATCCCGCTACCCTCACAATGAGGATTTGCGATTCCGGGGGTCAATCAACCCCACCTGGAATCAAATTTTCGGCGCAGTGGCACCGACGATGACAAACGAAGCAACTGATCATATGCTCCGTAACGCCCTCAAGGACTTCATCTCTCAAGAGGCCAATCGCGTTTATCAGAGCAACAAGAAGTTCAAAGACAAAAGTCTGATCGAGTTTTCCCACGTATCTAGTGAAATCGACACGTGCATCATTCAGTTGAGAGCACTCGGACTCATCAAGATCAATGACAAGAAACGAAGCGTCAAGGATATTGGCACGTACTGGACACTCACCGCATACGGAGACGCGTTGATGGTTCAGCTACGCGCGATTCACCGAGAGCCGCTTGAGGATGATCTTCAGCCGGGCGAAATAGAAGAGGAAGACGAAGGTGGCGGCGCACAACATGAGGCCTAACACCTCGCTCAAGTGTGACGCCGCGCTTGCGCGTCGCCCCTTAGCTCGACGTCGAACATCCGGTAAAGCACGTACAGCGGATATTTTTCCAATCGATCATCAATGACCGCAACGAGGCGGGAGAATGAGTTCGCCATAAAGGAAAGCTGGCGTTTGTACCATTGACCCCGTTTACGGAAGCAACCTGCACTACACCGGCCGTCCAGTCCAGCCACTGCCAGCGTCGGCTAAGGCCGACAACCTGCCCGCGACCATTGTTGCTAGTGGAAGTGACCGGGCTGGCCGGTGTGGTACAGATTGCCAGAAACATATTGCTAACGTGAATTAGGGTCGAAACCAACATAGCGTTTGTAGGCATCGATCCAATTGCCCGCGATCGTCTGCTGGGCGGTAGCCAGGCTGATCCGATGATGGCATACCAAGGTATGTAATCGGTTCTCCAGCTTGTCCTTGGCGTAACTTCCCCAGCCACCGATAACGTGATGAGGCTCCGGCCACAAGTTGCGAGGCGAATCAGGAGAGCCACCCAGTTCCAGAGAAATTAGGTGGTCTTCCTCATAGTCCCGCATACGGTAATCGGAGTAGTCATATTCCCGAATCTGCTCCCTTTTTAGTTTCTCTGTGTACGCCTCGGGAGGTCGGATCGACTTGGTGTAGCCGCCTTTTCGGCAGATCGTTTCAGCCAATGTGGCTGGCGTAACGGCATGGTTGATTGCGCCCGGAGTGAGCCCAGGATTCGGCAGGGCCGCGGATTCCGGGAAGACCACGCTATAGCGGCCTTCTGCGTCGATCCCTCCGGCGTTATGACGCCTGTGTGCCCAGGCCGGTGCGCTCACCACCAGGGCGATGGTTGTGACTAGACAGGTAAACGATTTCATCATGGTGTGCGGTGTTTCTCGGGTTGAAGATGTTATGTGCCGCGGTCAGGATGACTGACCAGATGCGGTGGGCAAGGGATTATGCCCAGTTTTGAGGTTCAAGATTTTGGGATGCGTACTGAGGTACTTGGTCAACAGCTTGTAGGTATCCCTGTCGAATACCGGCTCGCGATGCCTGGCCAGGATTTCAGCCAGTTCAGCCTCATCGCGCGCGGTGCCCAAATGGCACCAACCCAGGACGACGTGGATCTCCTGCCGCTCGCTAACCTCGTCACGTTCCACGATGCCGATCGGTCCATCATAAGGCCAGGACTTGAGTTTCAGCTTCGACAGGGCAGCCATCAGGCGGGCGCTGTGCATGCCGATCGGCTCCTTGCCGATGCAGGCCCCCTGGCACTGGTGCACCTGGTAGGCAAAGCAGGCACGGCCGGCCCCAGTGGTTTTCTCGAGGCCGAGGACGGCGAGGCATAGCTGATTGGCTTCGGCAATGCTCCTGAGCGCGTGGTTCGCTTCCCGCTTGCTGGTGAACAGTCCATACAGGCTCTCGCCGCTCGACAGATCCAGGGCATCGCCACAGATCAGCTGCGGCCGGTAATCGCCCGGTGCTTTCTCGACCAATCGCCAACTGCATATTTCCTCATTCTGGCGCAGCTTCCGGTTATGGACGGGATGGAGTTCCTTGATGAGGCGCGACTCCAGCAGCAAGGCCCCCAGCTCACCCACGGTTTCTCGCCACTCGATCCGGTGGGTCTGCTGGCCCAGACGCAATTCCCGGTATTCCCGGGTGTCGGCATTGAAGTGCGAGAGGACCCGTTGTCGCAAATTGACGCTCTTGCCCACGTACAGCAGGACGTCGCCCTCGCCGTAGATCAGGTACACGCCGGGCAGGTCGGGAATGTCGTCCAGGATCTCCGGATCGAGATTGGGGGGCAGGGTCGGGCGCTTGAGTTGATGGCCAATCGCTTCGTTCAGGACCTCCTGTCCCGGACTGGTTTGCAGCTGATGCCAGAATTGCCAGATCGCCTCGGCGTCACCCAGGGCCCGATGCCGATGGCTCACCTGCAGGTGATGACGCTCGATGAGACTGTCGAGATTGTGTCGGTGGAACTGCGGAAAGAGCCGCCTGGACAGCTTGACCGTGCAGATGACATCGGCCTGGAACCGCTGGCCCAGCCGTTTGAACTCATTCTTGAGGAAGCCATAGTCGAACCGGGCGTTGTGGGCGATGAAGGTATAGCCGTGCAGGCGCTGATGAATCTCGTCGGCCAGGGACGCGAAGCTGGGCGCTTCGGCCACCATGTCGGGGGTGATGCCAGTCAGGACCTGGATGTAAGGGGGAATGCGGCAGCCGGGATTGACCAGGCTGTTCCAGCGGGTGACGGTATTCCCTTCCATCGTGACGATGCCGATCTCGGTAATGCGATCGCTGACGGGATTGGCCCCGGTCGTTTCCAGGTCGACGAAGGCCAGGCGGTTCAGTGTCATGCTAGACCGGCTCGATCAGGCGAGCGTCATCGTCCGCGGCCTTGCTGACCCGGCGGTCGACCGGCCAGGCTTGCATGGCCTCCGCGTCGTAGGGCCGGACCAGGGACTGGATCTCGTCGGCGGGGGGCTTCCAGCTTTCCCACAGGCCGCCCATGGCCATCGGCTCGCCCGACTTCAGGCTGATGTAGTACGGCAGCTTGATCTTGCCCTCCGTTTTCCACTCGTAGAAGCCATCGGCAGGGATGAGGCAGCGCCGACGCTTGAAGGCGTCCCGGAACGAAGGCTGCTCGGCCACGCTCTCGCCACGGGCGTTATTGAGCTTGGCACCGACGCTCGGGTCCTTGGACCAGTGCGGCACCAGTCCCCAGCGGAGAAGGTGCAGCACGCGCCTGTGTTCAGGCGATTGGCGGATGACCGGGATATCGGTCCCCGGCGGGATGTTGTAGCGCGGCGCGAAGTCGGCGACTTCATCCAGGCCAAAGTAGCTTGCCAGCTTGGCTGGCGGCGCCTTGAGGGCAAAATGTCCACACATGATCAGCACACGACGGGGATCTGGTTCCAGTCCGTAGTGTAGCCCGGCGACTTCTGCTCGCGCTTCATTCGCCAAGTCTTGGTCACCCCCTGCGCGGCCGAGCACAAGGTGCCCCGGCCCCACTGTGCGTTGATCCGGTCCATGACCTGCATCAGCGCGGTGTTATCACGGGCAGGGCTGAAGAGATCTGGCTGAAGGGTGAAGCCACTCAGCCCCAGGAAGATCTGCCTATCCCATGACCTGGTAATAAAAAATATTGAGTTCCATACGGCTGATCTTTTTTGTCGGCTCACAGTCACATTGATATGTGGTTCATGATTTTCGTTAAGGAGAAAACCAATGTCTGAACTTATTCACGGCTTCAAGACCGATGGTGTGGTGACTGTGAACCGGGTGATCCTCAAGCCAGGATACGACATCGACGAACTGGAATTGAGGGTGGCGGAATTGTGTGAGAACGTGAAGACCTACCATTCGGAGACCGGCTTTGTGGGCGGTTTCGTGGCCATGAACTCGGGCCGGATTTCAAACGAGGGTTCTACCATCGGCCAGCCGGTGGGGAGCTCGCTGAAAGGTAGGGAGGCGCTGATCGTGACCTTCTGGCAGTCGTTCGATGACCATGAACGATCACATCGCTCTGCGACCTTCCAGCCCTTGTTCGCCAAGGTTCTCGAAATGTGCGAGAACGGCAATGAGGAAATAGCCTACAGCATGCTTTGGTCGGGCAAGGCCTATACGCCGAAACAGGCACGAGAGGCCAGGGCCGCCAAGGAACGCTATCTGCACGCCGCCTGAATGGTTCGCGTGGTGGGTTGTCTCGGCGGTCTAGGTGGTCTTCAAGTGATGATGTGGTACACCGGGAGCTTGGCCATGTGCCATTCATCCGCCCGAGCGTCGTATTGGGAAGCGGTGAAAACATGCCATTCGCGATCATCCAACTGGGGATGATCGGCCCGATAGTAGTAGCCCGGCCAACGGGTTTCCGGCCGGTACAGCGTATGCCTGAGCACGGCCTCGGCAGTCAGGGCGCGGTGCCTGAGTTCCCATGCCCGCTGCAGCTGGTGCAAGTCCTCGGCGCCGAGCTGGTCGAGGTCTTCCCGTAGCATGCGCATGAGTTCCAGTCCGCGCTTGAGCATCGGTTCGCTGGTCACGTAGAAGGTGCTGATGCCGCCGGCGTACTCGTCCATGAGTTTTTCAAGCCGCTGCAGGCCCTGCAGCGGTGTGATGTAGCTCGGCGACACGCTGCCGGCCACGATTTCGTTGCGGTAGATTCGGTAGTGCTCCAGCGGCCTGAAGACGGCCGCTTCGATCCTCTTGATCTGCGCCTCGTCCACGTCGGGCGGATTTCTGGCCGCATCCCGCACGTACTTGACGGCTGACTTGCCGGCGATCCTGCCTTCGGTGAAGGAGCCCGAGGAGAACTTGTGGGCGGATCCGCCGATGGTGTCGCCGGCCCCGAACAGTCCTTCGACGGTGGTCATCCGGTTGTAGCCCCACTGGTAGTCGGCCGGGGCGCAATCCTCCGGCCCGCTGGCCCAGGCACCGGAACAGGTGGCGTGGGAGCCCATGACATAGGGCTCGGAGGTGATCAGTTCCGAGGGCTGTTCCTTGGGATCGATGTTCTGGGAGGCCCAGACCACCGCCTGGTCCACCGTCATATCGAGGAAGTCCTCCCAGCCGATCTCCTCCTTCTCCTTGGTATCCAGTACTTCCTGGGTATGCATGTAGATAGGCCCGCGGCCGGCCTTGATCTCCTCCAGCATGGCGTGGTTGCGCAGGCAGGTGGGCATAGGCGTGGTCTCGGCGTATTTGCCGACCATGGCCTTGATCTTCTCGAGGTGCGCGGCCTCGTAGTCCTCGCCGTAGGCGTTGGTGGCAAAGGCCTTGAGCAGCAGGAACCAGGCGCCGACCGGGCCGTAGCCGTCCTTGAAGCGGGCGAGCACGATGCGGTTCTCCATCTGGATCATCTGCGCGCCTGCCTCCATTAACAGGCCGTAGGCCGAAGCGCTGCTCCAGGGGGCGTACCAGGTCCGGCCCGCGCCTTCGCCGATGGACCGGGGCCGGAAGATGTGGGAGCCACCGCCGGCGGCGACGATCACGGCTTTGGCCCTGAACACGTAAAGATCGCCGTCCCGGACGCTGAAGCCGACGGCGCCGGCTACCCGGTTGGGGCGCGCCGAGTCCATCAGCAGATGGGTGACCATGATGTGGTTGAACACCTGCGTGGCGGATTTCCGCGCGGCCTCCGCGATGATGGGCTTGTAGCTCTCGCCGTGGATCATGATCTGCCACTTGCCTTCCCGCTGGTAATGGCCGGTCTCCGGATTCTGGATGATCGGCAGCCCCCATTCCTCGAACTTGTGCACCGTGGCGTCGACGTGCCGGGCGATGTCGAACAGCAGGTCTTCCCGCACCAGCCCCATCAGGTCGCCGCGGGCGTAGCGCACGAAATCGTCCGGCTGGTTCTCGCCCCAGCGCATGCCCATGTAGCAGTTGATCGCCGACAGGCCGTGGGCCACGGCCCCGCTGCGTTCGATGTTGGCTTTCTCGACCAAGGTGATCTTGAGATCCCGGCCCCAGTAGCGCGCCTCGTAGGTCGCACCGCAGCCGGCGAAGCCGCCGCCGACCACGAGGATGTCGGTGTCGACGTAATGGCTTCTCCTGGCATTGAACAGGCCCATGGCATCACCCCGGCGCCGCCGCCAAGGGTGGCAGGCTGGGCAGCGTGTCGATCATGAGCGCTTCGGGCTCGTGGGCCAGCATCGGCGAGTCCAGGGCTGCAGCGTCAGGAGCCCGGTAATCGGTCGGCGGCTTGATCGAGCCCCAGGGCGTCGTCCTGATGGGGAAGGTGAATTCCTTCACCCGGCCATCACGGTACCTTATCTTCCACGACACCGTGCCTTTCGCCTCGTCCCGCAACACCGTCACCTTGTGGTTGAGAGGCGCGAAGTCGGCGTACCCGCGCACGTCGATCGCGTGCTGGGGGCAGGCCTTCACGCAGGAATAGCATTCCCAGCAGAAGTTCGGCTCGATGTTGTAGGCCCGGCGGTAGACCCGGTCGATGTGCATGATGTCGGACGGGCAGATGTCTACGCATTGTCCGCAGCCGTCGCAACGCGTCATGTAGACGAAGGTGGGCATATCGCGATCACCTCCCCTCGTAACGACCCGTCGGACTCGGCAGGTCGGACGCGCCGTTTGCCTGTTCCATCCTTTTCTGGAAGGCGGCGGCGGGTTTGTAGAACATGTGGGCGAACTTGGACCAGGGCACGCCCACGAACAGTAAGGTGGTGAACAGGATATAGATGCCGAAAACGATCCTGGTCGCCGTCGGATAGCCCGCGAACTGAACGATTTCCCAGACCAGCGCCAAGGTGACGCTCGCGAGCAGACTGACGATGAACAGATCCGCCCGTTTCAGGCGGAAGGGCGATTGCCGCTCCTTGGCGACGTCCACCCGGATGAAGAAAAAGAACCAGTAGCCGCCAACCATGACCATCAGCGCGCCGATGTTCCACAACACCGGCCAGGCCGCCGGCGCCTGCGTGCCCGGCGTCATATAGCCGAAAACCAGTACCAGGGTGGTGACGAGGTAAAGCAAGAAGCCGTAAAACATCAGGACATGGGATATGCGTCGCATCGGATTGCAGAATTCCCCGGCGCTAGCCACGTCGATCAGCATGAACTTGGCGAACAGGGTGAAAGTGTCCGAGCCGTTCAGCCGCCGCGTCGCCGCTTCCTTCGACTTCGCCCTCGCCCGCAAGAAATACTCGGCGCTACGCTTATGTCGGATATCGAACAGCGTCCCGATGGCCACCGCGAAGACCATGAGCACCACGTAGGCCTGCATGGCAAACGGAGGTAGGAGGACCGTCAGTTCGGCAAAGGGGTTGGTTGTGACCACAGAACCTTCCTCTACTTCGGTGATATCTATTTAGAAGGCGGAATGTGGCTTTTGTTGCTGGCGATGGCTCCAATCAGAAAATTCAATGGACTTCGCCGGCCAGTGTCGGAGTGCCGCCGCCCCGGGAAAGACCACGTCGCCACCGGCCTCGCGATCGGATAAACGTTCGTGAGCCGCGAAATCTGCGGCCACGACAAACTTTGGGCACTAATGCCTACGAACAAATGGGGTCAGACAGATTCCCCCAAGCGTGGCCGATGACAAACGGGGCAATATGCTCGTTATTACCCTATTTATTTGGGACGTTGCCCTGTTGTCGTCGGGTCACCCGAAACGTCAGTCAATTAACAATCGTTAATGACTTTCATAAAAAACGAAAATTTTTGTTTATGTAAGGCCTTGCATACCATCGTCTCGTGACCCAATCGGGACGAAAATTGCGAGGTCTTCGATGCAGCGCCAGATTGCCTGGATAGACACACTTCTCAGCCTTGACGCGGTGGCGTGATGGATCAGCTCGCCATCCTCCTGCCCGTCGCGCCGCTGGTATCGGCCATCCTCATCACCCTGTTCTCGGGCCGGATGCAGCGCCCGGCCATCGCGCGGCTGAGCGTCGGCTTCGCCGTTCTTACCGCGCTGCTGGCCATTGTCCTGCTTGCGCTGCATTTCGGGCACCCTCAATCGCATACGGTGTCGTTCGGCTGGGGCGCGCTGTACCTCGATCCGCTCGGCGGCGTCATGGCCGTGCTGGTGTCGGCGATCAGCCTGGTGGTGCATGTCTATTCGGTCCGCTACATGGCCGAAGACGCTGGCTACGGCCGCTTCTTCGCGCTGCTCGACCTGATGACGATGACCATCCTGCTGATGGTGACGGCGGGCGATCTGGTCACCCTGCTGGTGGCCTGGCATCTGGTCGGCGTGCTGCTCTATTTCCTGCTCGGCCACGACCTGCGGCGGGCGGAGGCGCAGCGCTACGCCTTCTGGACCTTCATCACCTATCGCCTGGGCGACGTGCCGATGGTGCTGGCCGCGCTGCTGCTCTACCAGGCCTTCGGCACGGTGTCGCTGCCTGAGCTGTTCCGGCACGTCGCCGAGACGCCGGACGTGGCGACGATCCTCGGTCTGCCGCTGGCGCCCACCGTGGGCCTGCTGGTGGCGCTGGCGGCGTTCGCCCGCTCGGCGCAGTTCCCGCTCCACACCTGGCTGCCCTACACCATGGAAGGCCCGACCCCGGTGTCGGCGCTGATGCACGCCGGCATCGTCAACGCCGGCGGCTTCATCATCAACCGCTTCGCGCCGGTCTACGTCCATGCCGGCGACGTGCTGCACCTGGTGTTCGCGGTCGGCCTGGTCACGGCCATCCTCGGCTCGGTGCTGATGCTGATCCAGAATGACATCAAGAAGTCGCTCGGCTATTCGACCATGGGCCAGATGGGCTTCATGTTCGTCGAGGTGGGCGTCGGCGCCTTCCCGCTGGCGATCTACCACCTGATCGCGCATGGCCTGTTCAAGGGCACGCTGTTCCTCGGCTCCGGCGGCATGATCGGCAACGCGCGCAAGCAGGACGGCGTCCCGCACGACGAGGTCTACACCTTCGTCGTCGAGCGCCGCGCGGCCGGCTCGCGCCTGCCCTGGCTGCTCGCCGCGGCGATCACCGTGGTGGTGCCGTTCATCCTGCTCGGCCTGTCGCGCTGGCTGCTGGGCGGCGGTTTCGTCGGCGAGCAGGGCGCCATCATCCTGCTCTTCTTCGGCTGGGTCACCGGCGCGCAGCTCTTGTTCGCCACCTACCGCATGCAGGCCGAGAGCCCGTGGCGCCTGATGGCCATGATCATCCTGTCGCTCACCGTCGTCGTCGCCGGCTACACGCTGATGGAGCATGCCTTCGGCCAGTTCCTCTATCCGGATTCGACGCTGAGCCAGAGCATCTACGCGGCGGCCAGCATCCCGCTCGGCACCTTCTACGGCCTGGTCGCACTGGTCACCGCAGTCGTGGTGCTGGGCTGGCTGGCGACCTTCTACAACATCGCCAATCGCGGCCGCCAGAACGGCCCCGCCTCGGCCTTCCGGCTGGCGCTGTATTCGCTGATCTCGCGCGAGTTCTACGTCGCCGACGTCTTCGCCTGGCTGTCGCAGGGCATCCTCGCGCTATCGCGCCGTCTGAACGTCTGGTCGAGGTGGGTGTGACATGAAGCCATTGCTGATCGCTGCCCTGTTCCTGCCGCTCTATCCGTTGAGCGCGCCGTTCAATGCCCTGCTGGCGCGCCTGCGCCTGCCCCTTGCACGTTTCGTCCTGCTGCTGGCCTGGCCGCAGGTCGGCGTGGCGCTGCTGGCGCAAGCCGGGACAGCCGTGCCGACCTGGCTGGTCGGCTGGGCGCTGCTGAGCGCCGTGCTGTACGCCCTGCGCCTGCTCACCTGCCGCGATCTGGGCCGGGCCGCCGGTTATCTGGCGACCTCGGCCACGGCGCTGACCTGGGGGCTTGCCGCCGCCGCTGCCAGTGTTGAGAGCCTCGCCCTGTTCGCCTTCTGGATGAGCCTGCCGGCAGCCTTGATGACGCTGCTCGACGGCATGTTGGCCCGCCGCTTCGGCGCGGCCTACGCCGGACTCTGCCCTGGCCTGGGCGGGGCGCTGCCGCGCCTGTCCGCCCTGCTGGTTGCGACCGTGCTGGCAGCTGTCGCCACGCCGCCGTTCCCGGGCTTCTTCGCCTTGCTCGGCCTGCTGGGCCGTCTGGGTGGCATGGCCGCCGTTGTCGTTCTGCTCATCTGGCTGAGCTGGGCCTGGGCGGCGGTACGTCTGCTCCAGGGCTTCGTCGCCGGCACCTGCCGGGAAGACGGCATCGACGATCTCCGTCCGGGCGCGGCCCTGGCCTGGATCGGCGTGCTGGCCGTCTTCGTCGGCGCCGGCTTCTTCTTCACCGGAGGGGGACTATGAGTCTGCGTCTCGGCCGTCGCCTGAACATCCGCACGCTGGTCTATGTCGCCGGGGAGGCCATTCCCTTCTTCTGGCCGATGCGGACCTTCATCCACCACAACCCGCTCTACGGCCTGGAACACCTGAAGTTCGAGCAGGCGGTGGCCGAGGGCGAAAAACTGTTCCACGGCCGCGGCTACCTGGACCGGGCGCAGTACCAGCGCTTCCTGGAGAAGGGCAGCATCGAGGTCGATGCGCTGGTGGCGCAGGTCTCGCGCTTCCTGGCTGCGCAGCCGGCCGTCGAAGGGCTGGATCTGCATGCGCTGCTGATGGCCCTGCTGACCCGGTCGGACAACGCGCAGGAGGCTCCGCCGCTGCTGGCCGATGCGGCCGATGTGCATGCCGTCCTCAACGGCGCGGCCCTGCCGGAACGTCGAGTCGATGATGCCGCGCTGGCCGCGATCGTGACGGCCGAGGCGCGCCCGGACCGGCCGTTGTACGCCAGCATCGACGCGCTGTTCGGCACCGGGATCGGCAAGACCCTCGACGAGCTGGTCATCAAGAGCTGTCTCGATTTCTTCGACGAAGGCCAGTCCGTGTGGCGCATGCCGGGCCGCAGCCAGGGGCTGTTCCGGGCCTGGAGCGCGGTGGCGCGGCGCAACCTGCGCCTGTTCATCCGCGGCCTGCACATCAAGCGCATCCTGGCCGTGGACGAAACGCCGGAGGGCGTCATCAGCTACGTGATGACAGAACTGGGCGTGCCCGAGGACGCGTGGATGGACTACTTCACCGCCGAACTCACCCGCCTGCACGGCTGGGCCGGCTTCATCCGCTGGCGCACGGGCGCCAAGCGCCACTACTGGAGCCAGCGCTATCCGGCCGACCTGGTCGATTACCTGGCCATCCGCCTGGTGCTCGGCCTGGCCCTGCTGCGCGAGCACGCCCAGCGCCGGAAGACGCCGGCTGATGTCGAGGCACTGGCCGCCTTCATCGACGGCCAGCCCGGCGAGGCCTATCTGCGTCGGGAACTGCACGGCGGCCACGTCCTGCCGGCCCTGGCCCACGCGGTCGAGGATGCCCTCGACAGCCGGAGCGCAGCCCGCATCGCTAAGTGCCTGCCCCGCTATCTCGCCCACGAGCGGGACGAGGAAGCCCGCCGCATCGCGGCCCGGCTGCGCCGGCTGGCGGCCGTGGCCGGGCAGGGCGAGGCCCTGCGCCGGCTGCCGTCGTCGGCGATCGCCCGGCTGCTCGATACGCTTGCGCGGTTCGAGGACGAGGAAGGCGTCATCTGGCTCAAGGCCCAGGAGGCGCACTACATGAAGCGGCTGCTGCGCGGCATCGACCTGGCCGTGATGCCGCCGCGCGAGAAGCGGCCCTTCGCCCAGGCCATGTTCTGCATCGACGTGCGTTCCGAGCGGATCCGCCGCCACCTGGAGAAGGTCGGCGACTACCAGACCTTCGGCATCGCCGGTTTCTTCGGCATCCCGGTCGGCTTCATCGGCCTGGAGAAGGGCAGCGAGACGCATCTCTGCCCGGTGGTGGTCGCGCCGAAGAACCTGGTCGTCGAACTCGACATCGCCCGCAGCGCCGACCAGGAAGCCTTCTTCTCGGTGCTCGAGCACGTCTTCCACGAACTCAAGGCCTCGGTCCTGTCGCCCTACATCACGGTCGAGGCCATCGGCCTGCTGTTCGGCCTGGACATGTTCGGCAAGAGCCTCGCGCCACTGGCCTACAATCGCTGGCGTAGCCGCCTGCATCCGGATAAGCCGGACAGCCGCCTGCTGCTCGACAAGCTGAGCCGGGAGCAGGCCGAATCGATCATCCGCTCCCTGCAACGCGCCATGATCGTCAAGGCCGTTGTGCGCGAACAGGGCATCCAGCGCGAGGCGATCACCGACGAGATCATCCGCGATCTGCGCGAGACCGCGCTCGGTAATCGCGAGGGACAGACCGAACTGGCGCGGCGGTTCGGGCTCGATGCGACGGCCGAGGCCCGCCTGATCGGCCGCCTGCGCAAGGTCTACCGCATCGACGCCGGCTATGCCCAGATCCAGCTCGAACGCCTGGGCCGCATCGGCTTCACGCTCGACGAGCAGGTCAACTACGTCAGCGTCGCGCTGCGTTCCATCGGCCTGACCGAAGGCTTCTCCCGTTTCGTGCTGGTGACCGGCCACGGCAGCCAGTCCGAGAACAATCCCTACGAGTCGGCGCTCGACTGCGGTGCCTGCGGTGGCAACCACGGCCTGGTCAACGCCCGGGTGCTGGCCCAGATCGCCAACAAGCCGACGGTGCGGGCACGTCTGCGCGAGCAGGGCATCGACATCGACGACAACACCTGGTTCGTGCCTGCCCTGCACAACACCACCACGGACGAACTGAAACTGCATGACCTCGACCTGCTGCCGCCCAGCCATCTGGTCTACCTCGACCGACTCGGCAACGGGCTGCAGGCGGCCTCGCGGTTGTGCGCGGCCGAGCGCCTGCCGATGCTGGAGCCGACGGCCTGCAAGCATGTCCCCGCCGATGCCTTCCGCTGTGCCCAGCGCAATGCCTCGGACTGGTCGCAGGTGCGGCCCGAGTGGGGGCTGTCGCGCAACGCCGCGTTCGTCATCGGCCGCCGCGACCTGACCGAAAGGCTCGACCTGGACGGCCGCTCGTTCCTGCAATCCTACGACTACCGCCTCGATCCGAAGGGCCGTTTGCTCGAGAACATCCTGGCCGGGCCGCTGGTGGTCGGGCAGTGGATCAACATGGAGCACTATTTCTCCACCGTCGACAATGAGCGCTACGGCAGCGGCAGCAAGGTCTACCACAACGTCGCCGGCCGCTTCGGCGTGATGACCGGCAACCTCAGCGACCTGCGCACCGGCCTGCCGGCCCAGACCGTGCTCAAGGACGGCCGGCCCTACCATGAGCCGATGCGCCTGCTGACGGTGATCGAGGCGCCCTTCGAACACGCCCGGCAGGCCATCGAGCGTGTGGTCAAGGTCAAGACGCTGGTCCGCAACGAATGGGTGCGCATGGTGCTCGCGGATCCCGAGACCGGAACTTTCCATCTCTACGAGGACGGCGGCTGGCGCGCACTCGCGGCCGGTGTCCTCGGCAACGACATCAAGGAGCTCGCGGCATGAAAAACCTCAACTTCAGTCCCCTCAAGAAGCTCGAGATCATCGTCGAAGGCGCGCATCAGGAGTTCGCCACCGATCTGCTCGACCGGGCCGGGGTCACCGGCTACACCATCGTCAACAACCTCTCCGGCAAGGGGCGGCACGGTTTCCACGAAGGCCATCTGATGTTCAACGAGGACGCCACGCTGATCATGATCATCGTGGCCGTGCCCGAGGAACTGGTGAAGCCGATCCTCGAAGGCTACGCCCCGTTCTTCGGCAAGCATTCGGGCGTGGTGTTCATCTCCGACATCCTGGTGACGCGGCTGGTGAAGTTCACCGGCGCCGGCGAGCAAGCCGGCTGACCGCATCCGGTTCCGGCCCTGCGCGGGGCTGCGCTTTAAGTCGGCTTCTTGCGTCCTGTCGGACGCGTCTTCTTGGCCACCGTTGCCGATGTCATGTGCGTGTGCGGCTGCACCTTCTCCCAGATGCGCGCGCCGTCCCGCAGCAGGAAGTCGCGGAACATGCGGGCCGTATTGGAAAGCTTCTTGCCTTTCAGATGCACGGTGTACCACTTGCGCATGAGTGGGAAATGCTCCACGTCGAGGATCGAGATCAGCCCGGCTTCCAGTTCCACGGCGAGGTTGTGCTTGGACAGCACGGAGATGCCCAGGCCGGCCATGACGGCCTGCTTGATGGCTTCGCTGCTGCCCAGTTCCATGTAGACGTTGGCGGCCAGGCCATGCTCGGCGAACAGCTGGGTGCGGGCCGCCCGCGTGCCGGAGCCGGGCTCGCGGGCCAGGAAGCGTTCCTCGGCGATCCGCTCGAGCGGAATGTTCTTCTCGCCGACCAGCGGGTGCTCCGGATGGGCCACGACCACGATGGGGTTTTCGAGGAAGAACTCCGCGTCCACATCCATGTTTTCCGGCAGGGTGCCCATGACCACCAGGTCGTCGAGGTTGCTTTCGAGGCGCTCCAGCACGCGGGCCTGGTTGGTGATGGTGAGGCGCGGCGTCACCTCGGGATAGTCGCGCAGGAAAGCGCCCAGCAAGTGGGGCATGAAGTACTTGGCGGTGGTGATGGCGGCCAGGTTGATCGGGCCTTTCACGCCGCTCTCCAGTCCGGCCATGTCCTCGTTCAGGATGCGCAGCCGTTCCAGCACGTCGCGCGCGGCATCGTACAACTCGCAGCCGGCTTCGGTGAGGAACAGGCGCTTGCCCATCTGTTCGACCAGCGGCATGCCCACGCTTTCCTCCAGGCGCTTGATCTGGATCGAGACGGCGGGCTGGGTCAGGAACAGTTCGTCGGCCACGCGCGTGTAGCTCCGGTGGGTGCCGAGGCTATGGAACAACCGCAATTGATGCAGCGTGACGTGACGGATGTTAATGATTAACTCCTGTTAATGAAGACCATATTAACAATTAACTGTAGTTCATTCCAAGCCGTCCCTATAGTCGGAACCGTCTGGCGGGAAATTGGCGCCAGAGGGATTCCGGATAGTGATTTCTGCAAGAGGAAGAATCATGCCAGAAGAAACAGCAACATCGAGTACCGCCGGCCTCAGCGGCAAGGATCTGGCGCGCGCCCGCCGCGCCATGCTGGCCCAGGGCGGCAAGAAAGGCCTCGGCATGGTCAGCGCCAAGACACGGACCCAATCGCGGACCGCCGAGGCCGCCGCCCCGGCGCCGGCCTTCGAGTCGACTCCAGTCGGAGAGGCCGCGCCCGCCGAGGAAACCATCCCCCCCCGCGCCGCCGCGACCGAGGTCGCCGAGGCGCAGTTGGACACCCTGTGCGCCATCGTCGAGGAAAGTCCCGCTGCGCTGGGCGACGATAGCGGCACGGTGCGTCAGCTCTGCCGCGACCGCCGCCGCGCCATGTCCAGCCAGGGCAAGGCCGCCGTGCCGAAGAAGTCGGCGGGCAACGGCTACCGTGCCGCCGGCGGCGGCGAAATGTCGGGCCGCGACATCGCCCGCAAGCGGCGCGCCGAGCTGTGCACCAACGGCCGCGGCGACGCGCCGGTCTGCCGCCCCAGCGGCCGCGTCCGCCCGCAGGGCGACGCCCCGGCCAAGGTCGAGACCGGCACCACCCTGTCCGGCCAGGCCGTGACCGGCAACCAGGTCGACCGCACCGCGCGCGTCACCGGCAACGAGTCCGGCAGCTGCCGCCCGATCACCGGCACGGAGTATGTCGGCACGGAGCAGTTCGAGTCATTCTGTTCGAGCAAGCCGGAGGCCGCCAAGGCCAAGGTCGGCATGAGCGCCACCAGCCGCGGCCAGTGGGTGAGCGGCACCGAGGTCGGCCGCTCGGCCAAGGTTACCGGCGACGAGCCGGGCAGCTGCAAGCCGATCTCGGGCACCGAGTACCTGGGCAACGAAAGCTTCTCCGATTTCTGCCAGGGCAAGGGCCTGATGGCCCGTCCCGAGAAGGTCGTTGCCGGCGCCACCGAGCGCAAGGGCATCACCGTCACCGGTTCCGACGAGGCCCGCGCCAAGCGCGTCACCGGCACCGAGCCAGGCGCGCAGAAGGCCATCACCGGCTCGCAGTACGCCGATGCCGGCGTCGCCCGCATGACCATCAACGGCCCGAGCAAGGTCGCCCTGACCCACACCCTGGCCGGCCGCCCGGTCTCGGGTACCGAGGTCGGCCGCTCGCGCAAGGTCACCGGCGACGAGGCCGGGGCCTGCCGCACCGTCTCCGGCACCGAGTATCTGTCGAACGAGCAGTTCCAGTCGGTCTGCCACAGCCGCCCGGCGCCGAGCCCGGCCAAGGTCGGCATCGATGCCAGCGAGCGCGGCCAGCGCATCACCGGCAACCTGGTCGACCGCAGCGAGCGGGTGACCGGCAACGAGCCCGGTTCCTGCCAGCGCGTCACCGGTTCCCAGTATGCGCGCGGCACACTGTGCGGCGGCGGGCCGGACAAGGCGTCGATGATGCAGACGATGGCCGGCCATGCCCTGACGGGTTCAAGGATGGGAGGCTTCGCCAGCAGCCCAAAACTGACCGGTGACGATCACGGGGGGTGCCAGCCCGTCACCGGTACCGAGTATTACGGCCAGGAGCACTTCGCGGCTTCCTGTGCCGGCACCCCCGACGTCGTCGCGCCGTCCGCGCTGAAGGTCGGCGTCAGCCAGACTCCGCATGGCCTGCCTGTCTCGGGCACCATGGTCGGCGGCATGTCCCGCGTCACCGGCGACGAGCCGGGCAGCGGTCTCGCGATCAGCGGCACGCCTTACGGCGGCACCGAGGATATCGACGCGCCCTGCGGCTGCCAGCACGGCGACGCCATGGCGCCGCGCTTCCGCAACCCGGCCATGCGCCCCGCGATGGCCATGACCATGAAGCCGGCGGCCCCGCGCCCCGAGTCGTTCAGCGTGTCCTCGCCGGCCGGCGAGATGCGCGGCCGCATCACCGGCACCGGCTACGGCGGCGCCGGGCGCATCACCGGCCCGGTCAACATGGCCGGCGGCCTGGTCTCCGGCACGCCCGAGTTCCGCTACAACGACGGCTACAGCCCGATGCGCGCGCCGATGGCCATGACGGCTCCGGCCCCGGCCGAACCCGTGGCCGAGCGGATCACCGGCGAAGGCAGCGAGGCCGGTCCCCGGATCACCGGCGACGATTGGGCCCGCAGCGGCCGCGTCACCGGCACCGAGGGCCGCTGGGCGCAGTCGCGCAATCCGACCCTGCGCGGCGCCGGGCGCGGCATGGGAGCCAGCGCCTGGGCCAACAAGGAGATCGAGCGTCCCGAGGTGCCCATGGCCAAGGTCACGGGCAGCAACGGCAGCGCCAGCAAGGGTGCTGTGATCACCGTCTCCGGCGGCGCGAGGGGGTAAGGGATGAATACCCGCAACGCCCACGCACTTCGCCTGCACGCGGCCCAGCGCAGTCGGGCGCGCGCCCAAGGCGCCGCGCCCTATGGCCTGGGCACGCCGGCGGCGACGCTGCAGGCGCGTCCGGACGGGGGAGCCGAGGTCCAGGCCAGGGCGGTCGTCGGCGAACGCCGGCATCCTCTGGCCGACCGCAACACCAACGCCCGGCTGGCGCACTGCGAGGATTCGGTGAAGGGCCGCTTCGAGGCCATCGCGCCGACGCTGCGCAAGCTCTCTTCCCTGCAGCATCTGGAAGACTTCCCGGCGCGGGCCCAGGGCATCGCCCGGGATGAGCTCGGCTACACGCTGCCCGAGGACATCCTCGCCGATGCGTGGGTCGCCGGCATGGACATGAAGGCGCTCTACGCCCATTGCGCGTTCAAGGCGCTGATGGCCTCGGTCGACCAGTTCACCCGCGACCTCAAGGCCCAGCGCGAGGTGGTCCAGGATGCCCGCAACTTCTTCCTGGATTGCGGCTACCACGCGGTCAACGTCAGCGCCTGTGCCGACGGTCGACTCAAGGGCCTGACGCGTTACATCCTGCGCCTGCCCCTGACTTCGCTGACGCGCCACAAGGCCTATGCCGGCACGCTGTTCGACGTCGAGGCCGATGTCAGGGACTGGGCGGCGACCGAGCTGCGCCGCTTCCGCGAGGGGGTGCCGACCACCGCTGACGCCGGCACCCGCTATCTCAAGATCGCGGTCTACCACGGCAGCTCGTCCGATCCCTGCCGCCAGGGCTGCGCCGCCCACGGCAGCAACGAGCACAAGGCGGTCGAGGCGGCCATGGAACGGCTCACCCAGTTCCGCCAGGCGATCGAGAATTCGTTCTGCTGCGGCGCCAGCACCGACATCCTGCTGATCGGCGTCGACACCGACACGGACGCGATCAGGGTCCACGTCCCCGACGCCAAGGGCACACTGTCGGCCCACCGCTACATCGACAACGCCGCGCTCTACGAGGCCACCGCCAGGCTGTCGACCGACGCCGCACGCGCCGCGGTCTACGAGGCGATCCGCAAGGCCAGTGCGACCACGGGCTGGGGCGCGGGCGAAGGCGAGCCGCACGACGGCATGCGCCGGCTGATCGCCAACCTGCTGATCAACAACTTCTCGCAGATCGAGTACGTGGCCGAGGTGTACGGCGAGCGTTACCCGGACATCGGCCATGCCGAGCGCTATATCAGCGTCGGCGACGGCTTCGAGGAAGTCCAGATGCGCAACGTCGCCTACTACGCCCATCTGCACACCCTGGAGGAGGGCGCGGCGGACATGGATGTCGGCATCAAGATCTTCAAGGGCCTCAACGTCAGGCACGGCCTGCCGATCCCGGTCGCCATCCACTACCGCTATGACGCCCGCGTCCCGGGTTCGCGCGAGCGGGCCGTGGACAAGGCCTGCCGGGTGCGCGACGCGATCCATGCGCGCTACCCCGATCTGGCTGCCCAGGGCCTATTGGCCTGCCATCTTTCGGTCCAGGACCTGCCTACCGGCAGCACTATGGAAGAGGTGAACTGACCATGAAGATCATGCAAGTGGAAAAGACCCTGGTCTCCACCAACCGCGTCGCCGAACTGGGCCACCGTCCGCTGCTGGTGGTGCGCGAGAAGGTCGGCGGTGGGCGCCAGGTGGCGGTGGATGCCATCGGCTGCATCCCCGGCGACTGGGTGATCTGCGTCGGCTCGTCGGCGGCGCGCGAGGCGGCCGGCAGCAAGGACTACCCCTCGGACCTGACCATCGTCGGGATCATCGACCACTGGCGTGCCGAGGAGAAAGCCTGATGGAAATCATGCGCGTCGAAGCGGATCTGGTCGCCACCCGGCGCATCGACGGGCTGAAGAAGATGTCCCTGCGCGTCCTGACCGACGCCAAGGGCAACCGGAGCGTGGCCTGCGATCCCGTGGGCGTGCCGCCGGGGAAGTGGGTGTTCACCGTCGGCGGTTCGGCCGCCCGGTATGCGGCCGGCGACTACAAGGTCCTCACCGACCTGACCATCGCCGGGATCATCGATAGTTGGAATCCCGAGGGCTGAGGCCCGAGGAGCAAGTGAGCAGTACCGATTTTTTGACCTGACCAAGGAGAAATGAAATGGCTGAAGTGACTGGAATTGCATTGGGCATGATCGAAACGCGCGGTCTGGTTCCCGCCATCGAGGCGGCGGACGCGATGACCAAGGCCGCCGAGGTCCGCCTCATCGGCCGGCAGTTCGTCGGCGGCGGCTACGTGACCGTCCTGGTCCGTGGCGAGACGGGCGCGGTGAACGCCGCGGTCCGCGCCGGTGCCGACGCCTGCGAGCGGGTCGGCGACGGCCTGGTGGCGGCGCACATCATCGCCCGCGTCCACAGCGAAGTGGAAGGCATCCTGCCGACCCCCGGCAGCAACTGATCGATGTCGTAGTGAACTGTCCTTTTGAGGAGAAATGAAATGGCTGAAGTGACTGGTATTGCCCTGGGCATGATCGAAACCCGTGGTCTGGTTCCCGCCATCGAGGCGGCGGACGCGATGACCAAGGCCGCCGAGGTGCGCCTCATCGGTCGTCAATTCGTCGGCGGCGGCTACGTGACCGTCCTGGTCCGCGGCGAGACGGGCGCGGTGAACGCCGCGGTCCGCGCCGGTGCCGACGCCTGCGAGCGGGTCGGTGACGGCCTGGTGGCGGCGCACATCATCGCCCGCGTCCACAGCGAAGTGGAAGGCATCCTGCCCTCGGCGCCGAGCGCCTGATGCATGAGGAGGGGGAAGGCCGCCGTGGCTGGCCCCCGCGCTCGTGAAACACAGATGAAAGCGAAGGAGATTTGACATGGCTGCAATCACAGGCATTGCCCTGGGCATGATCGAGACCCGTGGGCTGGTTCCCGCCATCGAGGCGGCGGATGCGATGACCAAGGCCGCCGAGGTGCGCCTGGTCGGGCGCGAGTTCGTCGGCGGCGGCTACGTGACGGTGCTGGTTCGCGGCGAGACGGGCGCGGTGAACGCCGCGGTCCGCGCCGGTGCCGACGCCTGCGAACGGGTCGGCGACGGCCTGGTGGCGGCGCACATCATCGCCCGCGTCCATGGCGAGGTCGAGAACGTGCTGCCGGCCAAGCCCAGTTCCGCCGGCGGCGGCCGCGACGGCGAGATCACTACCCGGCGCAGCTGAGGCCGCCATGTGGACCAATCCCCGCTTGGCAGGCTATCTGTCCCAGGCCCTCAGCCACGAGATGACCGTGGTGCAGCAGTACCTCACCCAGGCCAGCCTGTGTGACTGCTGGGGCATGGGCGAGGAGTGCGCCTACTTCCGCCGCGAGGCCGGGGAGGAACTTGAACACGCCGGTAAGATCATCCGCCATATGCTCACGCTCGGGCTGGCGCCCAACGCCACCCGCCTCGAACCGACCCATCCGGGACGGGATATGGCCGAGATGCTGAGCTTCGACTGGCGCCTGGAGGAGGAGGCGGTGCGGCTCTACGACGACGCACTGCGCTACGCCCAGCGCTGCCGGGACGAAGCATCGAGCCGGCTGTTCGCCGACCTGCTGGCCGACGAGCAACACCACCTGCAAGAGCTCGACCGCATGCTGGCCGGGCTCGCGAACAAGGAGCAATGAAATGGCGACACCTTCCGAAAACTGGCTGATCCGGAAACGTCCCGGGATCATGACCCGCCGCTACGATTTCGCCAGCTACGGCGAGACGCGACGGTTCCTCGACGACCTGTCCGCCCTGTCCGAACGGGTCGGCTACTACCCGGACCTCAATTTCGGCAAGACCCACGTCAATGTCAGCGTCGCTTCGCAGGGCGAGGACCTGGGCGAAACGGAATACGAATTCTCGGCCGAGGTCGACAGCCTCGCCGTCCGGCTGGCCGGCTGAGCCGGGCGGGCGCATGTCTGTCCGGTCGATCGCGCTGGCCAGCCTGAAGGGCGGCTGCGGCAAGTCGACGCTGGCCTTCAACCTGGCGGCGGGACTGGCCCGCCGCGAGCGGGTCGGCCTGGTCGACGCCGACCCGCAGGGGGCGGTGCGCCACTGGCTGGACTGGTCCGCCGACCGGGCCGGCGATTCGGTCCTGCCCGAGGTGTACGAGGCCGGCGGCGATCTGCTCGGCGTCCTGGCCAAGGCCAAGCGGCGGCACGACCGGGTGGTGGTGGATTGTCCGCCCTCGCTGGACATGGTGATCACCGGCCGGATCCTGGAGCAGGTCGACGCGGTGGTGATCCCGGTGCTGCCCTCGCCGCTGGATCTCTGGGCCGGCGCCAGCACGGTGGAGGCCGTCGATGCCGCCAGGCGGCGCAACCCGGCCCTGCGGGCCTGGCTGCTGCTGAACCAGATGGAGCCAGGCAGCGCGATCTCCCGCGCCATGGGCGAGGCACTGGCCGGGCTCGACATCCCCTCGCTGGCGAGCGTGGTCCGGCGGCGGGCTGCCTTCCGGACCGCGGCGGTGGAAGGGCTGAGCGTGTATCAACTGGGTGCCCGGGGCCGCGAGGCGGCGCGGGAGATGGATCTTATCCTTGAAGAGGTATTGCGAACATGAGCAAACTGAACGAAAAGCTGGCCGCCAGCGTCAAGGCCACAGGCCACCGGGCCGCGACCGCCAAGCCGCAGACCAAGGCGAAACCGGCCGAGACGGAAACGAAAACGTCGGCCGTTAAGAGCGCGGTGTCCGCGCCGGCAGGCAAGACTGCGGTCCCGGCGAAAGCCTCGCCCGAACCGCACGCGTCAGGAACGGCCTTGTTCCCGAACCGGATCTGGCCCGACTGAACCGTCGGCGCAATCCGACGCCCTCGCCGGGCGGCATGGCGTGACCGTAGTCGGTGTCGAACGTGCGGTTGCGGCACATGCCGGCCAGCAGTGCTTCGCTCGCGGCGCATCTTGGCGGCTGCGGACGTTCGGGATGGGTGCAGGACGCCAGCCGGCAAGGTAGACTGCGGGCTCGATCGAAACCAATACAATCCACATGCACGACAATCGCTACGTAGGCTTCTACAACGACAAGCATGGCATGACGCAGCTCGGCCGCATCGTGCTCGACGGCTGGCTGTTCGGCTTCATTCCGGAAACGGAGGACTGTTCGGGCTGGGAGATCGGCCGCATGCAGGCCCTGATGGACAGGGTGGAAAAGGAGTGGGACAAGTATGGCGCCCTGCCCAGCCGCCTGCCCGACGACCTGCGCCGGCGTCATGCCGAGCTCTACGAAAAGGCCATGAAGCTGGCGAGCGACAAAGGCTGGAACCCGGAACTGGGCGACGACGACTGAGACAGGCTCAGTCGGCCGGCGCCGGCTTGCGCTTGTAGGGCAGGACGCTGGCCGGTTCGGCCGGCCGGGCGCGCGAGTCGAGCAGCATCAGCGCGGTATGGAACTCGCCCAGCAGTCGGCGCTGGATGTCGGCGCCAGCCTCGGTGTAATACACCGCCTCGTAAGCCACCGGCTGGTCCAGGGCCTCGCGTTCGTGCGGCCTGAATCCCCGCCAGGCCAACGTCACCCAACGTTTCACCTGGCTGTCGACGAAGATGATCTCTTCCTGGTCGATCACGGCCAGGTACTGCATGCTGCGGATCGGCACGAAGACGCAGCCCGTGGTACTCGCCGCGAGCAGAATGCGGGTGAGGTTGTAGGTCGCAGCAGGCAAGGTCGATGCCGTCCGCATCAGCGGCTGGCCGCGTTCGAAGGATTCCTGTCCGTAGTTCATTGCGTGCCCCGAACCAGACGAAAACGGCTCCAGTATAGCAACTCCATTTCTAGCGTTCCCTTCCCGCTTCGTGAAATGCCTTCTGCACCGGTGAGAGCAGGTATTCCATGACCGTGCGCCGGCCGAGCAATATTTCCGCAGAGACTTGCATGCCGGGTTCCAGGCCAAATCGTCTGCCATCCATCTCCAGGTGAGTCGTCCTTAGCGCGACAAGGGCTTTGTAAACCAGCGGCTGTGTCTTGGATGATTTGTCGTTCGGCAACGGCTCATTGTTGGTGGCGCTATTGCCGTCAGCCGCGTCAGCCGCGTCAGCCGCAACGTATTCGACTTCACCGTCGACCATGCCGTACTTCTGAAATGGAAAAGCGGCCAGTTTGAGCTTTGCTTCCTGACCTTTTCGAATGAAGCCGATGTCTTCATTGGATACCCATACCTCGGCACGCAATGTGTCTTCTTTGGGAACCAGCGTAAGCAGTACTGTACCGGGTTGTACGACGGTGCCAGCAGAATGCGTGGCTAAATCCTTTACGATCGCGTCTTTCGGTGCCCGAAGTTCAAGTAGTGCCTGCTTATGTGTCTGTTTTGCGATTTCCTGAGTCAGTTTGTCGACCGTGCTTTGGGTTTCATTGCGCTCGACATATAGCTGACGCCGGTAATCGGAAACGATCTGGGCAAGCTTTTTTTCCGATTGAACGATGCTGGATCGGGTGGATTTGATCAAGTATTCCTGGGTCTTGAGTTCTTCTTCCTTCTCGATGCGTTCGCGCTTTTTGTCGCTGGCGGCGATCGTGCCCACGTAACCGTCCTTGGCGAGACTTTCGAATGCGTTGTCCTGAGTACGGTAATGGGGGAGGACTTCCTCGAGTTTGACCTTCACCTGCTCGGCAGAGGCAAGATCGAATTTCCCTTTCTCCAGACGACTCCGTTCCTCGGCCAATGCAGTATCGAGCGCGGAGCGGTTGGCGCTGTACTGGGCTTCGGCTTTGCGCGCACTGTCTGGTGGATCGCCAGCCTCGGTGAAGAAAGGCTTGTCGGCGAGTTCCGCATCGATGCGGCGCAGGGCCAGCCGTTTACGCTGATACTCATCATGCAGGGACTTGGCATCGGCATCGGTGATCAACGTATCCATGCGCATCAGGATCTGCCCTTCTTTCACCTCATCACCTTCCTTGACCAGGATCTCTTTGACGATTCCCGAGTCGGCCGGCTGAACGATCTTGAGATAGCTTTGTGGGACAAGTTTGCCTTGTGCGACGGCGACGATATCCAGCTTGCCGACGAGCGCCCAGATCAGAAGCGCAGCCAGCAGGACCAGCAGCGTGATCATGACCGCCCGGCCTACCGGGTTGGGGGGATGGTTTTGGAGGCGCAGCAAGGGCGGTGCAAAGTCCAAAGCGTCTAGATCTGTTTTGGTGAAGACGTGGAATGACATGGCTTTTTAGATCGATGAAGTGGCGATGATGGTTTTGGCGGCTTGGTGAGCGGATGCTTGCGGATCGAATAGACGATACTTTTCTGCGAAATTGTGGGCGGCCTTGCGGTAGCTTGAGTTGGAATTGACCTTGAGCAGGGCCGCACGGACATCGTCTTGGTTTGCTTTCGCAGGCAAGGCGATACCAGCGCCGAGTGAATCAATCTTTTGGGCGCCAATGAACTGCTCGACTGTACTGGGGACGATGATTTGCGGAACTCCCGCCATAAGTCCCATGGCCAACGTGCCGATGCCGCCGTAATGGATCATGATGCCGTCAGACGACAGCGAAGTGTCGAACGCAGCTGGGCCGGGGTGTATGGATAGATTCGGGAAGGTATGATTTCCGAGGAACGTCCTGTCCGCACCCGGGGCGGCGCAGAGTGTATTGAAATTGCTTGCTGCCAAAGCGGCGAGTACTGCGCTGGTTGCCCGCTGGTTCGGTCGGAGGTAGGCGAAAATCCTGGTTCCATCTCCCTTCGGCCAGTCGACGGTGCTAGCCGTTTCGAGGCCATGGACCGAGCCGATGTAATCGGCACCGGGACGCTCGCCGTAGTGGTCAAGCTCCGCGAAAGTCGCTAACAGGCAGGTTTTGGGGAAGAGCCCGGAAACGCTCTCCAGTGAATCTGCCCCGAGTGCCCCCATGGCTGAGTTTATGGCGTCGAGCACTATCGACTCGGATTGCTCGAGCCAGGCAGAAGGTGTTTGTGCCCATGGCCGAAATGATGGCAAGGGAGCAACAGCTGGAGGAATTTCGAAACCGCTACCGAAGGCGACGGCAGGGATGCCGGCGATTTTTGCGGCGAGCAATGCCGATGGAGCGTGATCGGCAACAAGCGCCAAGGGGCTGGTCCAGGAGATCAGGGTTCTCCATGCGCTCAGTCGGCCAAGGAGTCCTGTTCGGTCGCCCCAGCCTTCCGCCAGCAAAATTTCCGCGTAGCTGGCCAGTGGCCGGACAAGCCGGATGCTGGGTGACGATATCGGCGCCTGAACGAATGGAAATCCGTGTGGTACCAGGATCTCCGAGGCGATTCGGGTATCGCGTACGGCGAATAGAACCTCATGTCCAACACGTCGGAGTTGCTCTGCCACTCGCAGGTCACGCGCCAAATGTCCGAAGTTCGAACCCAGTTCCCAAGCAAAAAGAATACGCCCCATCGTTTGTCTCTACCCGCCAGAAAAGTAGACAGTCTTCAACCCAAGGTTGAAGACTGTCCGAGCTACACCGGCAAGCCAGCTAGGCAGGAATTAACCCAGACGACATATGCCCTCTTGCAGGCCTCGGAATCCCTTGAGGTTGGTTCCAGCCCCTGCCAGGAGCGACACAGGATCGGCGCCGCTCATTCCTTTGCCGTGCGTGCTATGGGCAAGCCCGCCAAGCGAACCGACATCGGCGCCATGGTTCGAATTGGACCATGTGCCCATACGGTCGTCTTCCTCCATCATGCGGCTGATCCTCAAGTCGACGTCGACCCAGTTGCGGAAATAGTCGGTGTTGTCCGTCGTCTGCGACGAGTGCTGCCAGTCCTTGTCGTCGCATGGTGCACCGCAATGCTGGTTGAGGTGCCCAAGATCGAGATAGGCGTGCTTGTTCGGCTTGCCGCTCCAGTCTCGGTCTTTCCCATGCTCGTGCCTGTCGTCGCACTGTTGCGGATGGCTGTGGCAATCAGCACCGTCCTGGCCATGATTTCCTGTCGGCATGCTGGGATGGTTATCCCATTGGCTGCCGTGTTCAGGGTCATGGGAACAGGAGCCGAAGCTGATCCGGAAAACGTCGGAGGCGGAAGAAGCCTCTCCGTGGCCGTCGCTGGCGGTGACTCGTACATCCACACTCCCATTCGCCGTCGCCGGGACATGTCCGCTGAAGGTCATGCTGGAGGCGTCGAAACTCAGCCAGCTCGGAAGTGCCTCGTTGTTGGCCAGTGTCGCGCTGTAGCCGAGGGTGTCGCCATGGTCGATGTCGATGAAGCTGTCGGACGGGATTTGCCAACTGACATCGGTGTTCCGAGTTAAATGCCGGTCGGCTAGCGGCCTGACCAGGATGGGGATGTCGTTTTCGCCCGAGATCGTGACGGCCAGCGTACCCGGAGTGGTGTCGATCCCATCGGTAGCCATGTAGGCGAAACTGTCTGTGACCGTTTCGCCTTCAGCGAGAGACTGTACCTCTGACAAACAGTCTTTCAACGTATAGCAATAACTGCCGTCGGCATCAAGCGTCAGCCAGCCATAATTACCCTTTAGGATTCCGGGATTCTGCACGGACAGAATGGATCCGCTATCGACGTCGCTGTCGTTGGCCAGCACGTTGCCACTTCCGGTAAGCGTGCCGTCCTCCTGGACCGAGGCCGTGTCTGCCTCTACGGTTGGTGCATCGTTTGTGCCGGTGATGGTCATGACCACCTGTGCGGTACTGGTGGCTCCGGCCAAATCTGAAATCGTGTAGCTGAACGTGTCGGTTGCCGTCTGGCCCGCTGCCAGAGATTGATAAAGATTACCGATGTCGTATTGGACATGGCCGTCGATCAGCGAAACCGTTGCGCCAGAGTCGGCCTGCGATACTCCGACGATGTGAAGCACGTTTCCCTGATCGGGATCCGAGTCGTTGGCCAACAGCGAGGTTGCGTCGATCACCACTGGGCCGCCGTCTTCCACGGCGAATCCGGCATCGTCTGCCGCGGTTGGGCTGTTATTCGCATTGACGACAGACAAGCTGAACTGGCTGGATGCGCTCAAGCCACCCGAATCGGTTGCCGTGACGGCGACATCGAAGCTGCCTATGTCGGCAGTAGCCGGCATGCCGGTGAAGACGCCCGTCGACGCGTCGAAGCTCAGCCAATCGGGCAGGGTAGTCCCATCCACCAAGGTTGCGCTGTAAGTCAGGACGTCACCGTGAATGAGATCGTCGTCGTTGAACGTGTCCGATGGGACGGAGAACGTGAATGGCTGATTTTCGACAGCGCTCATGTTCACCAACTCATGGGCAACCACGGGACTGTCGTTGACGTTGAGGATGTCCAGTGTGAACTGGCTGGATGCACTCAAGCCGCCGCTGTCCGTCGCGGTGACCAGGACATCCAACGTGCCGACATCCCAATTGTCAGGCGTGCCGGAAAGCCGTCCCGCCTGGGCGTCGAAGGTCAGCCAGCTCGGCAAGGCGCTGCCGTCTGACAGAGTGACGCTGTAGGTCAAGCGGTCACCATGGATGAAATCGGCATCGCTGAAGGTGGTGGCGGGTATCGTGTAACTGAAAGCCTGGTCTTCAAGTGTCGTTTTGGCAATCAACGGTTCCGAAACGACAGGTGCGTCATTCACATTCGCGACGTCCAATACAAATGCGGTGCTGGCAGTCAGACCTCCGGTATCCGTTGCCGTGATGGTCATGTTCAGGATGCCCACATCTTCGTTGAGCGGGGTGCCGCTGAAGGTCAAGGTGCTGGCGTCGAATGCAAGCCACGAAGGCAACTCCGTGCCGTCCGCCAGAGTGGCGCTGTAGGTCAAGCTATCGCCATTGTCGACGTCCGAGAAGGTATCCGCTGGAACGGAAAAATTGAACGATGCATCCTGCTGAGTGGCCTGGTCCGCGATCGGCGATACAACCATCGGCGCGTCGTCGGCGCCGACGATGGTGATGTCGACGGTCGTGGAGGATGTCTGGCCCAGCGTATCCGTCACGGTGTAACTGAAGCTGTCGGAGACGGTTTGATTCGTGCCGAGAGCACGATATCGGTCACCAATGTCAATCGTCAGGTTGCCATCGGCATTCATTCCGACGGTGTTGCCGTCAGCCGTGGTGGAATCGAAGGCCGTAATGGAAAGGATGTCGCCGGCCAGTGGTGCGATGTCGTTCGCCAACAGGCTCGCGGCGGAAATCGTCGCTACACCTGTTCCTTCGGTTATGGCCTTCATGTCCGGCATGGCTATCGGGGCTGCGCTTAACACGTCGAGACTGAAAGCCGTTTCGGCCGATTGGCCGGCAGCGTCCATGGCCGTGACCGTCACCGAGATCGAGCCGGCATCACCGTTTGCCGGCGTGCCGCTGAGTTTGCCGGTTGCGCTGTTGATGGTTAGCCAGTCGGGTAGGGGAGAGCCGTCAGCCAAGGTTGCCGAATAGGCCACATCGCCGGACTGATTCGCTACGGCGACCGTTCCCTCGGTCATTTGGCTGACGATCGCCCAGCCATCCCATGTCGTACCGTCGTCGAACTCGACGGATTGGATGGCCAGATCCTGCGTTGTCCCGATTCGTACGTTGTCGCCGCCACCCATGTCCAGATAGATTTGCCCGTTGGAGGAATCGTATTTGACCGACACGTCGGAGGGTGCGATTCCGGCACCGAGGACCAGGACGTTGCTGTCGAGTACGAATTGCTGCTGGTTCGGTTCGAATGCCGAATCTTCGATGACGTCGGCGCCATCACCTCGGTTGAATATGTAGACATCGCTTCCCGCGCCCCCACGAAGCACGTCGTTTCCTTTGCCGCCCATAATCGTGTCGTCATCCGCAAAACCATCGATAAGGTCGTTGGCGGCGGTTCCGGTGATGTCGTCGTAGCCTTCCGTACCTTCGATGTGGATGCCCACGGCCAGTATCTGGTCGATGCCAAGCGTGGTGCCATCGGCGAACTTGAATTCCTGAATGGCGCTGGAGCCGAGCGGGTCCTCGGGATCGAACCCATCGATGTTGAGCGTTACGCCATTGTTGAACTCGATGCTCAGGCTGCCGCCGGCCAGGCTGACGGCATAGGGCGGTGTTTCCGTCGCCGAGGCCGTTACCGAGAATGGCGTGGTAGCCATGATTTCGCGATCGGTCATCGGGTCGATGGAAATGTCTCCGGCCTGATAATCCCAGGCCAAGTCGACGATGTTCGTGTGCCCGGAGTCAGCCGAATCCAGCAGCGTATATTCTGCAGGCTGATCGCCGATGACGTAGGTGTCGTTGCCCATTGTGCCGATAAGTGCCGGATTGTCTGGGGAGGCCTCGATGACGTTCTGCGCGCGCGCCAGAAGATCGTCATAACTCCATACCGTTCCATCGACGAACTGAATGCGAATTCGCGATTGAAGTGCCGCAACCTCACCGCCATAGCCGGTTTCGACACTGGAACTCATGGCGTAGAAATACTCGCCGCCATATCCGCTGCTGCCGGGGACTGCGCCGTTGACCGTGATGACATCCCCGAGGTCGCCATAGGCAATGCGCATGTTTTGTGCCACGGCGCCGGTCCATTCGTCCACCGTCTGGGTAACCTCGATTTTCAGCGAGGACGGGTCGACGTCCGGTCCGAACAGCAGCGTCGAAACGGGAGCGTAGGAGGCGGTGATGTCCACCGTGTCCTGCCCGTCGCCCTGCTGGAACAGCAGTACGTTGCTGGCGTTGCTCAATTCGATCGTATCGTTGCCCTTGCCGCCTATGATGAGGTTGCTGTTGCCGCCGTCGAAAATAGTATCGTCGCCGTCGGTTCCGACGATCAGACCTTGGCTATTCCAGCCGTCGATGTATTCGCCGGTGTCCGGCGCCGGCGACAGGTCGATGCCTCCTTGGCTGGCGATCAGGTCGGCGAAACTGAGCACGCTGCCATCGTTGAATCGGAAGCGCTCGATTGCGCCTTGTTCTCCGTTCATGATCGCAATGGAGTCGCCGTTTGAGCCAATGTCCAAGACGAATGGGGTTGTGGCGGAGGGATCGTATTGCCAGACTAGGTCTTGAGCCGAGATTCCTGCGCCGAATTGGATTTCATCAGTTCCGCCGAAGTCGCCGATCGTGTCCTGTCCATCGCCCGGATTGAACAGATAGACATCGTCTTGCATGCCGCCCAACATCAAGTCGTTGCCGGCACCTCCGTTGAAGGTTGCAGCCAATCCGGTCCCATCCAAGATGCGTTGTGGCACGATGGTTTGCGGTATCCACTGAGTTCCGTCCCAGGTTCCGTAGGGGTCTGTCCAGGCGCCGTCGTTGCTGTCGGTGACCGTGCCCCCATCCTGGTTTTCAAACATTTCCTGCCAGGTGTAGGTAGACCCGTCCGCGAAGCGGAAATATTCGATCGCACCCTTGCCCGACATGACCTGGATTGCATCGCCTTGATCGCCAACCTGGACGTTCAGTACCTGACGTTGCTGTTCGCCCACCATCAGGTCGGCGTTGGGATCGGGGAACGACGTTTGGTTCGGCCAGGTCACGCCCCCGTCCAGGCTCACGACCTCAAGCGACATGCGCACCATGTCGGGTGTGATGCTGGCGCCGAATTCGATCGTGTCGCTGCCTTTCTCTCCTGGAGTGGCGGACAATTCGTAAACCTTGTCACTGCCGTCGCCCAGGTTGAAGCAGTAGATGTCGTCTCCGGTGCCGCCGATCAGGGTGTCGTTGCCCGGTCCACCTTCCAGGGTGTCGTTGTAGATGCTGCCCACCAGCGTGTCGTCGCCTGAAGTGCCAATGACAGGCTGATCCGCCAAGTCCTGGGCGATGGTCGTCAGATCGAGCGTCGAGCCATCGTCGAAACCCAGCGTGTTGACGGTGCTGGTGCCTGTGAACCAGTTCTCCACAACGACGGCATCCGAGCCGTTCGGCAAGGCGATCCGCAAATCCACGCCTGCCTTGCTGAAGATCAAGTCGCTCTGGACGATGCCGGAGCCGAACCGCAACTCGTCAGTGCCAGAAGTGTCGATAAGCCGGTCTTCTCCGTCGCCGATATCGAACTCGTAGACATCGTTGCCCGAGCCGCCCAGCAACGTATCGTTGCCGGCGTTGCCCATCAGGAAGTCGTTGCCCTCCCGACCGTACAGCGTGTCGTTGCCGTCATCGCCGTGCAACTCGTCGTCTCCGGCATCGCCTGAGAGCGTGTCATTGCCGTTCCCGCCGACCAATTCGTCATCCCCTGCGCCGCTCAGAAGAACGTCGTCGCCATAGTAGGCGTAGATGGAGTCGTCGAAGTTGGTGCCGTACAGTAGGTCTCCGTCGGAACCGTAGTTGTCGGTTCCATCGACCCAAATGACCTCGTTTTCGAGCAGCGATTGGTCGCTTAGGCTCGTGCCATCGGACCAGTTGAAATGCTGTATCGACATGGTGTTCGCGACGTCGTTGGCATTGATATCCGCGATCCGAACGCTGCCGCCGTCGCTGAAGTAAAACACCAAGTCACCCCGTTGCCCGCCTTCGTATTCGAAATGATCGAAGTTGCTTCCGTAGTCGAAGCCCAGACTCAACGTGTTGGTCTGCTTATACCGCTTAACGTCCGAGATGGTGTCGTTGCCATCACCGAGGTTATAGACGTACGTATCGTTGCCTTCGCCCCCTTCAAGGGCATCATCGCCCGCGCCACCGACCAAGGTGTCATCGCCATAGCCACCGATCAGTGCGTCGTTCCCGGCGCCGCCATCGAGGATATCGTCGCGCTGTCCCGCAATCAGCGTGTCGTCGCCGTCATAGCCGTACATCCGGTTTCGGTTGGAAATGGCGCCCTGCAAGGTGTCACCCGTGTCGTCGCCTTCCACGAGGAAATCCTTTTGTGCCAATAGCTGGCTCAGGTTGGTGGTTGTCCCGTCGTAGAGTGCAACCTGCGAAACGTAAAGCAACAACTTGGACTGGCTGGCGTCGTACTTGCCCACGGACACGCCATCGTCGGCATTGAAGTCCAGCCACAACGCGCCCGTGACACCGTCCAGCCAGGGCTGGATCGAATCGGCCGTGATGCCGTCGCCGAGGGAAAGCGTGTTTTGTTCGGTGGAAGCATCCTGGATCGTGTCGAAGCCGTCGCCCAGATTGAACACATAGGTATCGTTGCCCTTACCGCCAACAAGTGCGTCGTCACCTTTTCCGCCGGACAGATGATCGCTGTAAGCGGTCGAGTCCGATCCGGACAGCGTGTCAGAATTATCCGTGCCGTCAATTGTGAGGCCGCGCTGACGCAAGAACTGATCCAGCGTCTGCGTACTGCCATCGGCAAATTGCAGCGACTGGATGGAGAGCGAGTTCAGCGTACCGATTTCGATACTGTCGCCGTTTCCGAGGTCAACCGTGACGGTTTGGGTGGCGCTGTCGAAACGCGGCGTCAGCATGTCGGCCGTGATGTTGGTGCCGAAACTGAGCGTGTTCCGGTCCGTCCAACTACTGCTTTCGACGACGGTGTCCGCTCCGTCGCCGAGGTTGTAGACGTAGGTGTCGCTGCCGGTTCCCCCCGCAAGCGTGTCGTTTCCGTTTCCGCCTTCCAGCACGTCGCTGCCTGCGCCACCGTTCAGGGTGTCGTCTCCACCCAGGCCAATCAGATGATCGCCGTAGACGGCCGAATCCGAGCCGGTCAATACATCGGCATTCTCAGTGCCGATCTGCTCCAACAATTGCTGGCTGAACAACGCATCGACGGCGAGTGTGCTGCCATCGGCAAATTGCAAAGTCTGGACGGCAAGATCATTCACGGTCCCAATATCGATTCGCCCGCCATCCGGCAGCGTCAGGACGGCTGTTTGCGTTGTGCTGTCGAATACTGGGGTCAGCATGGTGGCGTCGATGCCGGCGCCAAATTGCAGGATGTTCGTGTTGGAATAAACCGTTTTCCCCGTCCACCATTGATACATGGGATTGCCGCTATCTGCGATCGTGTCGGCGCCGTCGCCCAGGTTGTAGACATAGGTGTCGTTGCCGGAGCCACCGCTCAGGGTGTCATTGCCGTTATCCCCCGTCAGAGTGTCATTGCCCGCTCCGCCATTCAGCGAGTCATCGCCTGCATTACCCATGAGCACATCGCCATAGAGCGTTGAGTCGGAGCCTTGCAGAATATCCGTGCCATCCGTACCGTTCTGAATGAGGCCAGTCTGTTTGAGCAACTCGTCGGTCGTGATTGTGCTGCCGTCTGCGAAAGCGACCTGCTGAACAGCCAGATCGTTCAGCGGACCGATTTGGATTGTGTCGCCACCGCCGAGGTCCAGTACCACGGCTTGCAAGATACTGTCGTAGGTAACCAGGATATCGCTGGCGGCAATTCCTTCGCCAAACCGAAGGGAGTTGGTTTCCCCGAATGCGCTGTCCAGCAGGATGTCCGAACCGTTCCCGCGCTGGTAATGGTAGATATCGCTGCCCGACCCGCCGATAAGCGTGTCCGCGCCATTGCCGCTGTACAAATCGTCGTTTCCGGCGAAGGCATTCAGCGTGTCGCCTGAGTCGTCGGCGAACAGGGTGTCGTTGCCGTTCGTGCCATCCGTGCCGAAATAAATGCTGGCGTCCGACAGCAATTTCTGAAGTTCGGATGTCATAGGTACGGTTGCAAGGGTCTCATGCAGCAAAGATGTGCCTTGGCCCTGCCATGTGGATTCACCAAGCGTGTCAGTAACGTAACTGTTGAAATCGAGCAAGTCGCCGATGCCCTTGACAGCATCGGTGTCGATTTCCTGTATTAGGGTTGCTTTCACGGCGGAGTAGTCCAGCACGATGCTGCCGTCTTCGGATAGCGTCAGGTCGATCTGGTCGATAAAGGGCTTCAGGCGAGTTTGCGGCAGTAGCGCTTCATAGACCGATTCTTTGAGCGCGTCATAGGCCTGGTCCAGCAACGGTTCTTGCGCCATCCATGACCATCCAACCCAAATGCTGTTCCCACTGAATCGCAGTCCTTGTCGAGCGGCCTGCTCAAGGCTGTTGCCGTCCTCCCAAGGCATTTTGTAGAAGCTACGTCCGTTGAATTGTTCCAATACGGACAAGTGCCTTTCATCAAGTGGCGTGATGTGGCCGGCGATATAAAAGTTGTAGCCATTTTGTTGAGCACGCGTACGCATATCAGCGTAACCAGAGGTGTTGCCCCAGGCAGTGAGCAGGTCATCCAACAAGGCCATCTGCTCCGACCGTGTGGTTGCGTTGGCATACTGAGCGAGTTTTGCCGCCAGGATTTGCCCAGCTTCGGTTTGCAGACTGGCCGCTTCGCGCAAATCTCTGACCATGCCACTACCCTGCATGTCGGGCAGATTTTCGGTTTGGGCAGTGGTGGGGATGGTGTCGGAGAAGGTGCGGTGGAAGGTATCCACGGCGAGATTGATGTCCGCCATTCCAACGGGAGTGCCGGCTGTACCGGTGCTTCCGTCCGTACGGGTAAACATTCCAATGTCTGCCACCTGGTTACCATTGTCCAGGGCTTGCAGGTTGCGGGTGCTGCCGACATTGAGACTAACAATACCAAGTTCGTCGAGCGTGCTCAGTTCGTCGCTTTGGGAGATGCCGTCCTGGTTGAGGTCTTGCCAGACTTCCAGCTTGGACCAGTTGGTGTCCTGGGCGTCGACAACGCCATCGTGGTTGGTGTCTTCCTGTGCCAGGGCGGCGAAGCCATTGGCGGTTTTCCCACCAGTGCTATAAGACGGTGTAGCGTTGCCAAACAGCTCGGCACCGGAATCGATGGTGCCGTTGCCGTTGCGATCCATGACCAACAGACCATCGTCGGCAGCAATCCAGCCGACACTGGTTTTTATGCCGGTGGCGTTGATGTCGAAAAGCAGAGGAGGGGTACTGACAGGAACGGTGTTGAGGCCATCACCATTGAGATCGAGGGTGAGCGGGTCGACGAGATAGGGATAGCTTTGAGCAGCGTTGAAATCTGTACTTGTCTTGGGGTCGATTTTGTCGATCAGGGGGATGCCCATGTTGGGCAGGCCATCGCCACCACTTGAATTGGGTGCTAGGATAAAGACGGTTCCCTGCGGGGTCTCGGCGATGATGCCGCCGCCGGCTTTGGTATAGCTGATGGTTTTGTCGGCACTGAGATAGCAACCTTCATCCTTGTCCCATTCGCCGCCAGTGAGCAGGATGGAACCGACGTAGACTTTGCCATAGCCGTCGCTGTCATCAATCGTTTCGCCCGTATCGGCATAATAAATGTCGGTGCCGTCGCCTCCGATGAGTGTGTCGTTTCCACCTCCTCCGATGAGCGTGTCGTTGCCACTGTCTCCGATGAGTGTATCGTCGCCACCACCTCCAATGAGCATATCGTTACCGTCGCCGCCGTCAAGCATATCCTCGCCGTCGCCGCCGATGAGCGTGTCGTTACCGCCACCGCCGTTGAGCGCGTCGTTGCCGCCGCCGCCCATGAGTGTGTCGTTGCCATCGCTGCCGTTGAGTGTGTCGTTGCCATCGCCTCCAATAAGCGTATCGTCGCCACCACCGCCGCTGAGCATGTCATCGCCGTAGCCGCCGTCGAGCATGTCGTCGCCGCTCCCACCCAGGAGGCTGTCATTCCCGTCGCCGCCGTCAAGTGTGTCATCGCCGTAGCCGCCGTCGAGCATGTCGTCGCCGCCTCCACCCTGGAGGTTGTCATTCCCGTCACCGCCGTCAAGCGTGTCGATACCATCGCCGCCAATCAGGTTGTCATCACCTGCCCCTCCCAAAAGTTGGTCGTCGCCGTCGCCACCGTCAAGCGTGTCGATGCCATCGCCGCCAATTAGGGTGTCATCACCTGCCCCCCCGAAAAGCTGGTCGTCACCGGCATTCCCCATCAATAAATCGTTAGCACTGTTGCCCGCTAACGAATCATTTCCGATTCCGCCCAACATGAAGGCGCCTTGCGTGTCGGCCGTTGCTGACAACGACTGGTCACCGGCCTGGACATACCAATCGGTCAGTGCAGGTAATAAAGGCCTAACTAGAGTTTGCTCGGCCATCGGCAAACTGTCCAAGTAGGTAGGCATGTACAGATAGTACCCCTTGGCCTGATACAGTGTGTCTGCCACCTCTGTGGTGTCGAAATGAATACCGCCTGATACTGGCTTAAACAATCCAAGTCCATGATCACCGCCGCTCGCCGGCTCGTCATAGTATTTCTGCATCGCGAAGGCCACCAACATCTGCTTGATTGCGTCATTGGTCATCGTCAGGCCACCGTCCTGAGCCACCTTCTGTAGGTCAGAGGTAAAGCGATCGAGCATGGCGTCGGCGGGTATGGCCGCTGCGCCAGTTTGTGGGTCAGCACCGACTCCGGCTTCGTGACGAACTAAACGTTCGAGAAAGTTTTCATTTCCCTGGTCAGTCGGGAATGAGAACAAAGTGCTATCGAATGCCATTCCCAACAACTCCGGCAGTTTGTAGGTAAGCTTTTCGAAAGCATTGTTTTGAAGAAAGGCCGTGAGTAGTGCAATAGAATGCAAGTTAACAGCGGACGTAATACCTAGATCGGACCCTTGGCCTAACTCGGTTTGCGAGCCAATCGTGGAGAAGGGCGGCGAAAACGGCGGATAGTGCAATAGCTCGCCCTGTACGTAGTAACCTGTGACATTAGTGGCCCGTGTATTCGGGACAGAGAATGACAATAATCCAGGAGCAAGCTCTGCCAATTGGCTGTCGTTGTATCCTTTGCTGTGCAACCACGTGACAAGTTGGTCGCGTAACGGGGTGCTGACGGAATTGGCGAAAGGGGCCTGGTCAAATGTGATTGCCGGCAAATCAAACAACATACCCATTACAGCAGCCAATCCACCACCCAGCGAATGGCCCGTGAAACTGATACTGGCATTCGGATGCGCGGCCTTGACCTGTAGGTAATACAGCATGGCTTGATTGAGTTGCGACGAGCCAAATCCAGACGCCAAGGTCACGTCTGCCCATAAATCTCCGAGTGAACTCGGGTCGGTACCGGCGTAGGAAATTACAACTTCGCTACCATATTGGAATGATATAGCTTCAAAACCTGATGATCCGACAATATGAGAAGAAGGAAGCTCAGACCAGTTTTCTGGGATTGGGAATCTATTAATCTCCAATCTGTTAGAACGGTACGCCGCCCCCGCCATCAATGCGCAGTCCAGCTCGAATTGTGAAGCCATGATGTTTTCTCCCGAAAAAGTTTTTTGATGCTAATTTGATTGGCGGTCCATCATCCGGCGGCCAATTGAGTCGCCAGGGCCTACCCAAGCTCCCTTGTAGTAGATGAGTTCCTCACACCCCACACCGCCCTCACCTGGTTTTAGAGGCTTTCGCAGAATGGTTCGGTAGTAGGGTTGCGTTAAATTGCTGTTGAGCCGTCTAACGGTGTCAGCACGAATCATCGATCGACGAGCGATTTCCGCATCGTGTGATGTCGTGTTGATGACCAAATTGATCCCGCTAAATTCGGCTGGAAGATCAACAAGGACAATCCGTTGCCAGGTATTTCCGTCATATCTAAAAACCACATACGGTGGATTGGGGCGCCCCCATTTGTTGTAGGCCAGACATAGATTTGGAGTGGCTACGATGTAGGCTTCCTTACCCAATACATGCAACGCGAGCGGCTTTAAATTTTCACGGCCAACATCCTCGCTGTATTCGCTGGTCCATGTGGTGGGCTTACTTGAACCGGGTATGGTGAAAGTGATGTCTTCTTCCTTGATTGGAGGGGCTTGCCCGATTTCATGTCTCCCCCCAAAACGTTGCGATCTATCCACAATCAATTTCGTGCCGTTTTGTAACAACACTTCTTCTTTCCAGTTTGTCGAACCACTCGACGTACAAGCCCCCATGTCGCCTCCCAAAATAGTCAGAGTTACAGTCATTAGCCATTTCTTCGCTATCGTGTTCATGCTGAAAACCTCCATCGGCAGTCGTTTCTGCCCCCGTTTTCTGGATTCAAATACCGTTCTGCCTCCCGGGATGAATCAAAGGGATGAATCAAAGGGGGCAGTGTCGATTTAATTATCAGCATTTATTGTCTCCCTACATGTCACCATCAAAATCCAAATCCAGATTGTTCGCCGTCGATGCCAATCGCATCGCCTATCGATTTTGGTGGTCTCCCCCGTCGCGCCTGGGTTTGCCTGATTCCCACGGCCTTGTACTGTGCTTCACGAAAACGGCAATTTCCCAAGGGTTGGCCCTGTGTCAACGCCAAGCGGATGTCCAGTAGCGCTTCTTCGTCCAGTTGTGACCGAAACTGCGACCGGTAGTGAGCCAGTCTGTCCTGGTTGGATGCGCCCAGCGCCAGATATTCGGCGTGCGGGGTCAGTCGTTCATCGGCATGGCCCAGGCCGTTGTGCCGGTAACTTGACCAACGGTACAACCCCGGATCGGCGACCATGCCGGCGCGGACCGGGTTGAGCTCGATATAGCGGGAGCAGAGCAGGAAATAATGCGCTTCCTGCACGACACAGGACTTGAAACGGCCTTCCCACAACGTGCCGGTACGCTTGTAGGTCCGGTTGATGTATTGCACATAACGGCGGCCGACCGACTGCATTAGCCGACTGATGCCCTCAGGTGTTTTGGGCGTGACCAAGAGGTGAACGTGGTTGGTCATGAGCACGTAGGCGTGGACAGCACAGCGATAATCGGCAGCCGATTTCTTCAGCCAATGGAGGTAACAGTGATAATCCTCTTCGGCGAAGAAACATGGCTCCCGATTGACGCCGCGTTGCACGAGGTGCTGGGGCAGGCTGGGGAGTTGGATTCGTGGGCGGCGTGGCATGGTGTTATTGGCTTGGTTTAGAAATTAATCCGACACTGACCCCTTTTGTTGCGAATGTAAAAAGAGTTCACGAAACAAATCTGCCCTTGATTTTGGTATGCCAAGAATGTCCAGAATCAAATCAATAATTCTGTCGTATGGATTTCCGGTATCTGTCGTTGACATTGAAACTCCCTTTTATGAATAGAATATTGTGATAAAAATCAATAACAATGTTAGTGCAATAGTAAAGACCCAGTTAATTATATTTCCTAGTTTATCGGCGAGGTTTTCGTCAACCTTGGCAGCCAGTTGTTGCTTTCTTTGTGTTGTTGTTTTGATGTTATATGGTTTAATAAATAAGTAAGTATGCTGTTCAATAAAATACTGCGGGGAGTAATATAAAATTTATGGGTGCCGTCCCAAAGTTATTTTCCATGGATATTATTTGTCTCCTTAAATTTCTTCCAAGGCAATCAAATTTGTTGCGATAAAATGGGTTAGTGTCGATTTGATTATCAGCATTCATTGTCTCCCTACGTGTCATCAACAAAATCCAAATCCAGATTGTTCACCGTCAATGCCAATCGCATCGCCTATCGATTTTGTGGGTTTCCCTGTCACGCCTGAGTTTGCCGCAGTCCCGCGGCTTTGCACTTCGCTTCACGAAAACGGCTTGTTACCCAAGGCCTGGTCCTGAGACAAAGCCAAGCAGAGGCCCGATAGCGCTTGTTTGTACAGTTGCGACCGAAATGGCGACCGGTAGTGAGCCAGTCCGTCTTGCTCGAATGCTCACCGCGCGGAGATTCGGCATATAGGGTCAGCCGTTTATTGGCTAGACTCCAATCGTCGTAGCGATAACTTGGCCAGCGGTACAACTTGGGGCGGCGGCCATCATGCTGGCTCGGACTGGGTTGGGTTCGATATAGCGTGAGCACGGTAGGAAATAATGATCTTCCTGCACAGCACTGGACTTGAGGCTGCTCTCCCACAACGCAGCAATATAAAGAGGTCCGTTTCGAATGACGCTTACCTACACTTTTATGTGAGTCTCTGTAGCTTAACGTCACCTTGTCGATAATCACTCGCGCTCTCCTTGCCCCCTGTCGTCAACCACCATCATTTTCATCGCGCCATGTGCGCTCTCTCCAAGGTTGAATACTTCATCCACTTGCAAGCCCCTAGGTATCTGGTGCGTGATGAACAGCATAGTCACCTTGCCTTTGAGCTTGTTGATGGTCTTGGCGAAGTGCTCTGCAGTATGTTGATCAAGGTTCGAGACCGCCTCGTCGAAAATCAGTACCTTAGGCTTTTTGAGCAGCGCCCTTGCGATAGCGATCCGTTGCCTCTGCCCACCGGATAATCCCGTGCCACGTTCACCGATCTCGGTTTGGTAACCATTGGGCAGGTTATCGATGTGGTCGTGGATTTCTGCGGCCTTACAGGCTGCGATCACATCCTCGAATGTGGCATGTGGGTGGGCCATGATCAGGTTGTCGTACAGGGTGCCGGAAAACAGCACGGTTTCCTGCGGGACGACGCCGAAGACCTGGCGCAGTTCGTTGGCTGCCAGATAGCGGAGGTCGCGGCCGTCGAGTTGGATTTGACCGTCGGCCGGTTGGTAGAAACCGAGCAGGAGTTTGGCGAGTGTGCTCTTGCCGCAACCGGATGGCCCCATCAGGACGGTGAGATGCCCCGGTTTGAGGCTCATGTCGAGATTGCGGTAGAGCCAGGGGTGGTGTTCGCCGTACCGGAATGAAACGCCCAGCAGGTCGATCTTGCCGTGGCCGGCGTTCTCGCGGCTCGGGCTCAGCGCGTAGGGTTCATTGGGCATGTCGAGAATGTCGCCGAGTCGCTTGACGGCGATGTTGGCCTGCTGGAACTCCTGCCACAGGCCGACCATGCGCAGCATGGGCTGGCTCATGCGTCCGGCGAACATCTGGAAAGCGACCAGCATGCCGACGGTGAATCCGTCGTTCCGCATCACCAGCAGGGCGCCGACGATGAGGATGGACAGGGTCATGATCTGCTCGACGCCGTTGGCGAGGACGTTGTAGCTGTTGCCGACCTGTTTGGTGGAGAAGCCGGAGGCGAGATAGCTGGCGAGATAGTCGCTGTATCGGGCTTCGACGTGCGGTTCCATCTGCAGCGATTTCACGGTGGCCATGCCAGACAGGTATTCGGTCAGGAATGCCTGGTTGCGGGCACCCAGCATGAATTGCTTGTTGAGCTTTTCCCTGAATACTGGGGCGACCAGCAGGCTGAGCGCGCAGATGAGGCCGAGCAGGAAGACGGCGATCAACGAGAGCTGCCAACTGTAATAGAACATCACCGCCAGGAAGATCAGCAGGAAGGGGAAGTCCAGTACCAGGGTCACCGCAGCGCTGGAGACAAATTCGCGGATGGTTTCTACGCCGTGCAGACGGGCGACCAGCACGCCGGTCGGACGTTGTTCGAAATAGGGCAACGGCAGGCGCAGCAGATGGCGCAGGACCTGGCTGCCCAGTACGGCGTCGATGCGGTTGCCGGTATGGAGTACTAAATATTGCCGCAGCCAGGTCATGACCATGGTGAAGAGCATGAACATGAGCAGCGCGACGCCGATGACGATGAGCGTGCTGTTGGTCTGGTGGACGACGACCTTGTCGATGATGACTTGGGTGAAAACCGGCGTGGCGAGGCCGACCAGTTGGATGGCAAGCGAAGCCAGCACGACGTCACGCCAGATGTTTTTGTGCTTGAGCAGTTCGGGAACGAACCAGCGGAAACCGAATTTCTGTTTCTCCGTCTCGAAGCCTGCGATGTCTTCCGGTTTGCCGTCCTCGCCGGCTCTTTCGCGAGCCACGAAGATCAGCTCAGGCTCGAAAATGCTGGATGCTTGGGCAATGTCGACGGTTTCCGGGGTTTGCGACCCGGAACGGAAATAAAGTAGCGTTTCGCCGTTGGCCCTGATGAGTAGAACCGGAACCGAAGTTTCTTGGGAGGAATTGGCAGCCTCTTCCGTATCGGCATCGGATTGGGTTGGGGTGGCCCGCTTTGGAAACGGGATGACCTGATGCTCAGCGTCGCAGGTCGCAAGTTGATCGGTGTTGGTCTGCGGGACGTCTTTCAGGAAGGCGATGCAGGGAAAGGGCAGTTTGTCCCATTGGCCGCTAAGCGATTTCGAGCCGGTTTTGAAGCCAAGTGCTCGGGCCGCTTCATGAAAGGTCGCATGCGTGTAAGGGGGCGGAAACTGGCTGGCCACCAGTGCTGCGTCGAACGGGATGCGATTGAGATTGCATAGACTGCCAAGCAGCCAGAAGCAGTCTTCGGCCCGGATTTCATCGTGTTTCATTGCGCGTTGCTGCCCGTCGGCGTCAGAAAGGCTGCGCCGAGTTGTGTCGGCGTAACTGTCGCGTTTCTGGTTTAAATGGCGCGGCCGGTCGCTCTTCCGGCAATGAGCCGAAGACGTGCATGTTCATCTTTCTCCCTGTGTGTACTATCCGCCGCGGGCTGTGGTTTGTATCCCCTTTTTTGAGCCCGCGTACGATTTGGCATCGGGGTCGAATACAATACAATCCAGACCCGGATATCTTTATTTAATGTTGCAAGCTAAATGGCAACATGTCAAATGAAGTAAAAAGTGGTCAATAAACTTAGCCGGCACCGTGTTTGGCCGTCGAACGAAAGTGTTGGCGGTGGACAGGGTTCGGCTGGCGAAGATCGGGGAGACTGCAACCGTCTCGCTGTTGGCGAAGAGGTTGTCGGTGGCACGGATATAAGGGATACGAAAAATGAGGGAGAGTCGAATACGGCAGGCAGGGCTATGCACGGTTCTGCTTTGTGTGCTTTGGGGGGCAAGCGTTTCCGGGTGGGGGGCGGATCTGCTCGAAACATACCGGCTGGCGCAGGCGAACGACCCGACGTTCGAGGCGGCCAAGCAAGCCTTGGAGGCTGCCAGGCAGAAGATTCCAGAAGCCCGTGCCGGCTTGCTGCCCAGCGTGAACATGAGCGGCAACGCCTCGAATACTCATGCGACCACCACCTTCGCACCTTCGCCTGCATTGGATCGTGATGTGCAGGCATGGGCATGGACGATTCAGTTGACCCAGCCGCTGATCCGCATCCAAAACGTGTTCGCGTACCGTGAGTCGAAATCCATCGTCGAGCAGGCCGAGGCTCAGTTCAGTCAGGCGGAACAAGCCTTGATACTGCGTGTGGCCCGCGCGTATTTCGATGTCGTAAGCGCGAGGGAAGCCATCGCGGCAGCCGAGGCACAGGTGCGGGCGATGGAAGAGCAACTGGCACAGGCTACGCATGGGCATCAGGTCGGGACGCTTGCCGTAACCGATGTCTATGAGGCCAAGTCACGGCGCGATTTGGCGATGGCCCAGTTGGTCGTGGCGCGCAACGAGCTGTCCAATACCCGGACCGAATTGGGGAAAATTGTCGGCCATGTCGCTTATCCGCTGGCCAAGTTGAAGCCCGGGGCGGTGACGCCCCAATTGCAGCCCAGCGATAGCCAATCTTGGTCGAATCAGGCGCGTGAGAGCAATCCAGCCGTGATCGCGCAGAAAGCGTCTCTGGCTGCGGCGAGGGAGGAAGTCAGTCGAAATCGGGCCGAACACTTGCCTACCCTCGATTTGAATGCCTCCTACGGCCGGAACTATTCCTCCGGAAGCCTGACTTGGCCGACCGATTATTCGACGTTGGCGGTTTCACGGCAGGCTGGCGTACAACTGAATGTTCCGATTTTTTCCGGCGGGGCGTCCAGCGCGAGGGTGAAGGCGTCCGTCGCCAATCAGTTCAAGGCGCAAGCCGATCTGGAAGCGGCGCGCCGCCAGGCTGCCGCAGATGCCGATCAGGCGTATGTAGGCATTGAGAATGGTGTGGCGGAAGTCGAAGCACTGGAGTCGGCGGTGCAATCGAGCAGGAATGCAGTCAAGGGCAGCCTGGCCGGATTCAAGCTGGGCATACGCACGAACATCGATGTCTTGAACGCGCAACAGCAACTTTATGGCGCGATTCGGGACTTGGCCAAGGCGCGCTATGAGAGCCTGTATCAGGTGCTCAAATTGAAGGCGGCCGCAGGGATTCTGACCGAAGCCGACGTGGTGGAGATCAATGGGCAGATGGGCGAGGAGTAACTATCCGGCCGTCTTGGGCTGTGTAAAGCCTGGACTCGTCTACGCCAAGACCAGGCTCCACACCCGCCCATAGTTCGACGGCAGCCGGAGCATGATCTGTCCTCCGGCCCGCACGCCGTTCAGGTTGTCCTGGCCGTGCAGTTCCTCGTGGTAGTCGCCGTCGTGGGGGAAGGCGTAGGGCACCTCGATGTCCGCGCCGGTGAAATTGAGCGCGACCAGGCTCCAGGCGTCGCCCAGGCTGCGGGTGTAGAGCAGGGCGCCGCGCGACAGATAGGCGTCGTAGTCGTTGTGGAAGTAGTGGTCGCCGCTCCTGAACTGCGCCAGCCGGCGGCGGAGCGCGATCAGGGCGCGCACCAGGTGGATGGTGCTGCCGCCGATCGCGTCGTAGAAATAATCCCAACGCACCGGGCGCAATATGACCACCCGGCCGATGCCGCCATCCGGCAGGAAGTAGTTCTCGGCGAATTCCTGGCCTTGCCAGAGCAGTGGGACACCCTTGGCGGTGAGCAGGGCGATGAGATAGGGCTGGACCTTGAACCAGTTGTCGCGGTTGCCTTCGCCGAGCAGGATGTTGTCGTCGTGGCCGACGATGCCGAAGTTGCAGACGAAGCGGGAATGGTCGTGGTTCTCGATGTATTGCAGGGCGCTCTTGGCCATGCGCTGGCCGTTGTAGTCGACCTCGCCGACGTAGCCCATCAGTCCCAGCCGCTGACCGAGCCCTTCCAGCGCACCCGGCTGGCCGTGGGCGACCGCGTCGGCCTCACCGAGGGTGCCGTTCTGCCAGGTCAGGTTGCTGTAGGTGGTGGCGATCACCTCCTCGGGCGCTTCGAGCTGTTCGGCCATCTGGATCAGGCGCAGCCCCTCGCTGCCGGCGAAGCGCGGCCAACTGCCCGCGGCGGCGAGCTGGTAGGTGTGGTAGACCAGGTTGGCATAGCCCTGGCCGGTGCAGCCGTCCCAGTAGTTGGGCACGCAGTCGTAGCGGAAGCCGTCGATGTGGTAGCAGTCCAGCCAGTGGTGGTTGACGGTGTAGAAGAAGTCCTGGGTGATGGTGCGCGAGAAGTCGGTGCTTTCGCCGAACAGGTCCTGGGCGAACGGCCCCATGAACGGGTTTTCCTGGTAGCGCAGGCAGCGGTACAGGTAGGCGTAGGGGAATTCAGGCGCCGTGTGGCCGTAGACCGAGTCGGCGATGACCGCGAGGCCGCGCTGGTGCGCCGCGTCGACGAACGACTGGAAATCGCTGCGCTTGCCGAAGCGCTCGTCGACCCCGAAATAGCCGATGGGCAGGAAGCCCCAGTCGACCGTCGCCGATACGTTGGACAGCGGCATCACCTCCAGGCAGTTCACGCCCAGGTCGGCCAGGTAGTCGAGCTTGTCGCGGGCGCCGTCCAGGCTGCCACCGAATTCGCTCAGCATCAGTTCGTAGACGATGAGGTCGTCGAGCGCCGGGGTGCGCCAGCCGGCCTCGGCCGGGCTCCAGGCGTAGGCCTGGTAGCCGAGCGTGATGGCCGACAGCTTGCCGACGCCGAATTCGCGGGCGAACGGATCGATGATCCAGTCGATGCGGCCGACGTTGGGGTTGTCCAGGCAATAGCGGTAGACATAGCGGCCGTCCTGGCCCCAGGCCGAGTGCGGATGCGGCGCAGGGGTATGGGCGATGTCCACCGTGGTCGACCAGTAGTCGCCGTACACCGCATCCACGCTGTGCTGCAGTTCGAATTCCAGAGGCGGGATCGCCTGCAGGAACTGGTCCCGCTCGTGGATCACCTTCACCCGCAGGCGGTTGCCCTGGTCGGCCGAGACCCAGGGCAGGAAAATCCCGAACTCCACCACGCCGCGCGCGGTTTCGCGGGCGCCCAGTCTGTTCAGCGGCAACAGGTTCATCGTGCCCTCCCTTGTATGTAACTGTCTGGATGCTATGGAATTTCCGTTTTAGCACCGGGAGGGGCGGGCCGCCTCCTCGGGTCGCCGCGGCGGCCGGCCGCTTGAGTACTTCCAGCTTGCCGGTCGAGCCTGCAGGTCAACTGGTTGTTTTGTAATGAAATGCCGGCCTTGGCTCGGGCTGTGGGCCGTGCCCCGTCGGCCAATCGGCCGGGATTGTCGCGAAGCCGACAGCACCTGCCTGGGCAGGCCGCGCTGCAAGCCGGCACCGCGCAAGGTAAACTTCCGCCATGAAACAGAATTTCGCTTCCCGCTCCGCCCTGTCCGTGCTCGGCGTCATCGAACACGTGGGCCTGGCCGTCATCATCGTGGCCACGGTCATCGCCGGTTCGACCGACGTCGGCACCATGCTGGCCGCCCGGACCGTCACCCTGACCGATCTGCTGCTCTTGTTCCTCTACCTGGAAGTGCTGGCCATGGTCGGCCTGTATTACCGGTCGGGCAAGCTGCCGGTCCGCTTTCCCATCTACATCGCCATCGTCGCCCTGGCCCGCTACATGGTGCTGGACATGAAGGAGATGGACGAGTGGAAGATGCTCGGCATCTCCGCGGCCATCCTCATGCTGGCCCTGGCGGTGCTGGTGATCCGCCTGGGCCACGTCCGCTATCCCTACGGCGACGGCGAATAACTCCGCTTCGAGAACCTCATGAAATTCACTCCCGAATCCTTCCGCGCCTGGAAGAACAAGAGCGTCACCCTGCTCGGCATGTCCGGCGTCGGCAAGACCTACCTGTCCGGCATGCTGCGCGGCCACGACTGGTTCCACTATTCCGGCGACTACCGGATCGGCAAGCGCTACCTGGACGAGCCGATCCTCGACCTGATCAAGCAGCAGGCCATGCAGGTGCCGTTCCTGCGCGACCTGCTGCGGCGCGACTGGATCGACATCCACAACAACATCAAGATCGAGGACCTCGGCCCGGTGCTGGCCTTCGTCGGCAAGCTGGGCAACCCGGAACTGGGCGGCGTGCCGCTGGAGGACTTCGTCCGCCGCCAGGCCCAGTACCGCGAGGCCGAGATCGCGGCCATGCTGGACGTGCCCGAGTTCATCCGCAAGGCGCACGACATCTACGGCTACCACCACTTCGTCAACGACGCCGGCGGCAGCCTGTGCGAGATGGACGACGACCGGGTGGTCGACTGCCTGGCGGCCCACACCCTGATCCTCTACATCCAGGTGACCGACAAGGAAGAGGAACAGAAGCTGATCGATCGCGCCGTGAGCGATCCCAAGCCGCTCTATTATCGGCCCGCCTTTCTGCAGGAACAGCTCGCCCTCTATCTGCAGGAGAGCGGCCTGCAATACGCCGCCGAGGTCGACCCGAACGCATTCGGGCGCTGGGTGTTCCCGCGCCTGTTCCGCTCCCGCATCCCGCGCTACGAAGCCATTGCCGGGCCGCACGGCTACACCGTGACCTCGCGCGAGGTGGCCGGCGTGCGCGACGAGCGGGACTTCATGGCGCTGCTGGAAACGGCGATCGCCAGAAAAGGAGGCTGACATGCCGCTGGTATCCCACAACGACCTGCCCACCTTCGGCCGTCTGAAACAGGAAGGCGTGACCGTGCTCAGCGCCGAACGTGCCCTGCACCAGGAGATCCGCGAGCTGCACATCGGCCTGCTCAACATGATGCCGGACGCCGCCCTGGCGGCGACCGAGCGGCAGTTCTTCCGGCTGGTCGGCGAGGCCAATCCGATCGCCCAGTTTTGGGTCCATCCCTTCACCCTGCCGGAACTGAAGCGCAGTGCGGAGGCGCAGGCCTACATCGACAAGTATTACGAGCCGCTCGACCGGATCATGGCCGACGGCCTGGATGCGCTGATCATCACCGGCGCCAACGTGGCCGGCCACGACCTGTCCAAGGAGCCGTTCTGGGCGCCGCTGAGCCGGGTGATCGACTGGGCCTGGGACAACGTCACCACGACCCTCTGCTCCTGCCTGACCACCCACGCCGTGCTGCAGTTCAGACACGGCCAGGTGCGGGTGCCCCAGCCGGAAAAGGTCTGGGGTGTGTTCGAGCATCGGGTGATGGACAAGGCCCATCCCCTGGTCGCCGACGTCAACACCCGCTTCGACGTGCCGCACTCGCGCTGGAACGACGTCAGCCGGGCCCAGTTCGACGCCGCCGGCCTGCGCGTGCTGGTCGAAAGCGAGGTCGGCGTGCATCTGGCGACCAGCGCCGACGGCTTCCGCCAGGTGTTCTTCCAGGGCCACCCGGAATACGACACCATCTCGCTGCTCAAGGAATACAAGCGCGACCTGCTGCTCTACGGCAAGGGCGTGCTGAAACAGCCGCCGCCGTTCCCGCAGAATTATTTCGGGGCCAAGGAACAGGCGCTGCTCGACGAATACCGGACCCGGCTGGAAGCCGCCGTCGCCCGCGGCGAGCCGCTGCCCGAATTCCCCGAAGCGCAGGTCGCGGCGCGGCTGGACAATACCTGGCACGACACCGGCGAGGCCGTGGTCGCCAACTGGATCGGCCTGATGTACCAGATCACCCACCGCGACCGGAAGCTGCCGTTCATGGACGGGGTCGATCCGAACAACCCGCTGGGCCTGTAGCCCTTGTCGGCGCCCCGGACGCCGACCTTGGCCGAGGCGTTCGGCTACTGGCTGAAACTGGGCTTCGTCAGCTTCGGCGGGCCGGCCGGCCAGATCGCCATGATGCACCAGGAACTGGTGGAAAAAAGGCGCTGGATTTCCGAGGCCCGCTACCTGCACGCGCTCAATTACTGCATGTTGCTGCCGGGGCCGGAGGCCACCCAATTGGCCACCTACCTGGGCTGGCTGATGCACGGCGTGATCGGCGGCATCGTCGCCGGCGTGCTGTTCTTCCTGCCCTCCTTGCTGATCCTGATCGCCCTGGCCTGGACCTACCTGGCCTACGGCGCCTTGCCGCTGGCGGCGGCGGTGCTGTGGGGCGTGAAGCCGGCGGTGGTCGCCATCGTCCTGTACGCCGCCTGGCGCATCGGCAGCCGGGCGCTGAAACATCCGCTTCTTTGGGGCTTCGCCCTGGCGGCCTTCGTTGCCATCTATTTCCTGGGCGTGGGCTTTCCCTGGATCGTCGGTGCGGCCGGCCTGGCCGGCGCGCTGCTCGGCCGGTTTCGGCCCGCGCTGTTCGGCCAGGGGCGGCCGGCGCCGGCGGACGATGCCGCCGGCCCGGCGCTGATCGACGACCAGACGCCCACGCCGGCCCATGCCCGGTTCTCTTGGCGGCGGCTGTCGGCGACTGCGCTGGCCTTCGTGCTGATCTGGTCGGCGACGCTCCTGCTGCTGGACGGCAGCCTGCGCGACATGGCCCTGTTCTTCACCCGGGCCGCGTTCCTGACCTTCGGCGGCGCCTATGCCGTGCTGCCCTACGTCTACCAGGGCGGGGTCGAGCACTACGGCTGGCTGACAGGGCCGCAGATGATGGATGGCTTGGCCCTGGGCGAGACCACGCCGGGGCCCCTGATCATGGTGGTCGCCTTCGTCGGCTATCTGGGCGGCGTGGCCAAGGCGATCCTGGCCTCGGGGTTCTGGTCCGGCGTGGCCGGGGCGGTGACGGCGACCTTCTTCACTTTCTTGCCCAGCTTCATGTTCATCCTGCTGGGCGGGCCGTTGATTGAGGCCAGCCGCGGCGACCTCAAGTTCACCGCACCTTTGGCCGGCATCACGGCCGCGGTGGTGGGGGTGATCTTCAATCTGGCCGTGTTTTTCGCGGGCCACACGTTCTGGCCCCACGGCCTGGCGGACGGCATCGACTGGCCGGCGGCCGGTCTGGCCGTCGCCGCCTTCGTCGCCCTGTGGCGCTTCCGGCTGGATATCCTGTGGGTGGTCGGCGCGGCCGCCCTGATCGGGCTGATGCGCGGTCTAGTCTGAGTTTTCCTCGAGCAGCAGGCCGAGCTTGCCGGCCAGCCACTTGGTGGTGGTGGCCTGGATCAGGATGGTGGTCAGGATGGCGATGAAGGTGACCGAGGCGATGATGTCGGCGCCGGGCGCCTTCATGCCGACCAGCATGCCGGCCAGGGCGCCGGGGATGACGCCCGTCTCCCGGGTCCAGCACATGAACAGCATCTCCTTGAGCTGCCACTTGGCGCGGCGGTCGGGCAGGGCGCAGGCGAACACCGTGGCCGGACGGGCCACCAGCATGAAGATGGCGACCACGGCGAGGCCGGGCAGCAGATACTTGCCCATCAGGTCGAAGTTCACCTGCGAGCCGAGCAGGATGAAGATGAACATGCGCATGATCAGGGCGGTGGTCAGGACGTATTCCTCCATCTTCTCCTCTTCCTTGCCTTCCATCTCGAAGCCGAACACGTCCTTGTTGCCGAGCACGATGCCGAACACGAACACCGCCATGAAGCCGGAGGAGTGCAGGCCGTCGGCGGCCATATAGGCGCCGATCACGGCCATCAGGGTGACGACCGGCGAGTACTCGGCCAGGAAGTCGTATTTCTCGTGGGCGATCAGTGCGGCGGCCAGATAGCCCAGCACGCCGCCGGCGACGATGCCGATCAGCGATTGCTTGAGCAGATCGAACAGGGCGTCGCCGGCCGAGAACGAGCCCTGGCCCATGGCGATGCCGAGCACGGTGAAGGTGATGATGGCGCCCATGGCGTCGTTGAAGGCGGATTCGCTCATCACCGTCTGGGCGACGCGTTCCTTGATGCGGACCTGCTTGAAGACCGGCACCAGGGTGGCGGGGTCGGTCGAGGCGATGGCGGCGCCCAGCAGCAGGGCGACGATGAGCGGGATGCCGAGGATGGTATAGGCGGCGGCGCCGGTGATGGCCGCCGAGATGACGACACCGACGGTGGCCAGCACCACGATGCTGATCCAGACCTCCTTGAGTACGCTGAGGCGCAGCGAAGCGCCGCCGTCGAACAGGATGTAGCAGGAACCGAAGATCAGGATCATCTGGTTGATGGCGGAATCGGCCTTGATGTCGACCCAGCCGAGCATGCTGGGACCGATCAGCAGGCCGGCCAGCAGGAAGACCACCACGTCGGGAACCTTGAACTTGCTGGCGATCAGGCCGGAAAAGCTGCCGACGGCCAGGATGGTGCCGAAGGTCAGCAGTATGTGTTTGGAAAGATCGATGGCAGCGTTCGATTCCATGGCGTGGTTATTATTAAGGTTGGCAATGGACTCGGATTCTACCCTTAAACCGTGCTGGGGAAATGGTTAACCCGTACTGCCAGGAGGGATAGAAAACCCGAGGCCCGTCCACCGCGGGACGGGCCTCGGCGGTGCGCGCTTCAGCAGGCCGGGACCATGCCCGAATACTGGCTGAGCAGGACGGTCTTGGCGGTCGGGCCGACGTCCTGGCGGTAGGCGCCGGGGCCGAACCGTTCAATGAGGTCGCCTTTGAAGGTCTTGAAGAAGCGCTGGAAGAATTTCTGGCCGACCGTGCCGGTCGCGGTCAGCTCGTCGGTGGCCGGGTCCCAGGCCAGGCGGACCGGGAGCAGGGGGGTGGGCGCCGGTCCCGAAAGCTTCTTCGCGCCGTCGGCCGGGTCGTACACGCTGCCGTGGGCGCAGCAGACGATGCGGCCGGGGCCGCCGGCCAGTTCGCTGCCCGAGGCGGCGTAGCGCAGGTAGCTGACCTGCGGAGTCGGGTAGCTCAGCTGGTGGGTGCAGATGGCGACGAAGGCCACCAGGTTGTGGCCCTTTCCGACGCCGGCCGGGTTGGTGTAGTCGCCGTCGTCGGGCGAGCTCAGGGTCTGGCTGTGGGCGGTGCGCTGGCCCAGGTTGATCAGGTAGCAGGGGATGGCATTGAACGGATAGGCGAACACCATGGCCTCCTCGGTCCCGACTGCGGATGCCTTGATCGGGGCGCCGTCCGCGCCGACCAGTTTGGCCGGGGCGAAATCCTCGATCGCGCCGGCGTAGCTGCGCAGGCTCTGGGCGAACCCTGCGGCGAGGACGGTGCCAGTGCACAACTTCACGAAACTTCTGCGGTCCATGCGGGCCTCCAAAAAAAAGGCCACCCGAGGGTGGCCCCGGGCAGATGCGTTATCAGGCTTCAAACATGTCGCGATAGATGCCGCGGGCCCATTCCAGCGTGGCCAGGCCCTTGGCGGTATCCCGATCCTCGAAGGTCCGGGTGTCCTTGGAGAAGCCGGTGATGGCGTCCTTCTCCGGACTGTAATCGTAGCGCGCATCGACCGAGATCGCTTCCATCGGGTTGGCGTTGACCATGGAGTAGCAGATGGTCTCCGGTGACACCCAGGCGATTTCCTTGCCCTGGGCACGGGCGGCCAGCACCTTGGCCACGTAGTGGGCCTCGGTATTGGAGGTGTTGGCGCTCTTCGAGTAGGGGTGCGGCCGGGAGTCGCCGGTGACGTAGACGTGCGGGTCGCCGATGATGTTGTAGTAGCGGGTGTCGACGTTGGCTTCCTTCTGCGAGCTCTTGGTCGGCGGTGCCATCAGGCCGAGCTGCTCGATCAGGGTCGAGGCGCGGACGTTGGGGTAGATCGCGGCGTCGTCGAACGTATAGCTGTCGAATTCGGTGCTGATGGTGCGTTTGTCCGGGTCGACGCCGGTCACCGCCGAGTTCGGCTTCCACTCGATGATGTCCTTGTACAGTTCGTTGAATGCGGCATGGAAGCCCTTGGCCTTGATGGTGATCTCCGGGTTGGCGTCGAGCACCAGCACCTTGGCCTTGAGCTTGTTCTTCTTGATCACCGAGGCGATCAGGCAGGCCCGCTCGTAGGGGCCGGGCAGGCAGCGGTAGTTGCCGCCGGGCACCGTCTGCACGAACACTCCGCCTTCGAATTCCTGCACCTTGCGGTGGATGGTGACGTGCTCGGTCGGCGAGATGAAGCCGCCGGGATATTTCTGGCGCAGGGCGGTCATCACGTCGACGTTGCTGACGCCGATCTTGTCGTAGTCGTAGGAAATGCCCGGGGCGATGACCAGGTAGTCGTAGGCGATGTCGCCCTCGTTGGTGACCAGGGTCTTGCCGGCGCGGTCGAGACCGGTGACGGTGGCGTTGAAGTAGATGTAGTTGTTGTTGACCGCGGCATCGAGGAAGCTGTGGTTGGCCAGGAACTCCAGGTTGATCAGGCCGGCGTACCAGAGGTTGCTGGAGAAGCAGGATGAGTACATGTCGCGCTTTTCGACCAGCACGACGTCGAACTTCGGGTATTCCTTCTTGGCGTATTTGGCGATGGTCAGGCCGGATGTGCCGCCGCCGACGATCACCAGGCGCGGACCCTTGGCCTTGGGCAGGTTGGCCTTCCTGCCGGTCGCGACGGCGGCGGACTTGCCGGCGGCCAGGGCCGGCCCAGCCAGCCCGGCACTGCCTGCGGCCAGGAGGGCGCCGCTCGCCTTCAGGAAATTACGCCGGTCGAAATGCTCGGTCATTGTTTGTCTCCTTCTTTGTACGGTCGAGGATGTCCAGCCGGGTTGGAGTCGCGCAGGTCAGGGGCAGCCTGTGCCATTTCCGTCTGGGCGGGGCCGGCGTATTGGGCTTCGTTTGGGACACTGGGCCATCGCCGATGGCGCATCCTAGTTCGGCTGAGGTGAAGCCAAGGTTGTGATTAGGTAAAGAACAGGTAAATACCCATTCTTTAGACATGGAATTAAGGCTGGTGGACGGGGCGCTTGCCGAAAAACAGTTCGACCGAGGTGCCGCGGCCGGGGCTGCTGTCGATGCTGATGTCCCAGCCGTGCAGGTCGCAGATGCGTTTGACCAGGGACAGGCCGATGCCGCTGCCGCTCGATTCGGCGCCGCGGTAATGGCGCTGGAAGATGCGGTCCAGCTCCGCCTTGTCGATGCCCTTGCCGGAGTCGCTGATGACCAGGCGGCTGCGTTCCAGACTGACCTGGATGCGGTCGGAGCGGGCATGGAGCATGGCGTTGCCGAGCAGGTTGTCGACCACCACGTTGGCCAGGCCTTTTTCTACCGCCAGCATGGGGGCGTCGACGATGTTGAGGCCGATCTGGACGGTCAGGGCGCCGTTCAGGATCCGGTGCTTGTCCACGGATTCCCGGACCACCGTGGCGATCGAGCAGTTTTCCTTGTCCTCGGCCTGTCCGCTTTCCTCCCGGGACAGGCGCAGCAGGGCACTGGTCAGTTCGGCCATGTCCTGGCTGGCCCGCTCGATGCGGGCGATGCGCTGGCGCTGGTTGACGTCCAGTCCGGCATCATCTTCCAGCACCTCGACCGCGCCGCGGATCACGGCCAGCGGATTGCGCAACTCGTGGCTGACGTCCGAGGCGAAGGCGCGTTCCCGCTCGGCGCAACTGCGGATGCGTTCCAGGTAGCGTTCGAAGATCAGGCCCAGTTCCGAGACCTGGTCCAGGTTGTAGGCCGTCTGTGGCTTGGTCGTGCCCGATTCGCTGGCGACGATTCGGGCGGCCAGGTCGATGATCGGCGCCACGACCCGGCGTGTCAGCCAGAGGCCGACCAGGGTGATCAGGCCGGTCAGGGTGGCCATCAGCATGGCCAGCACGCGCAGGAAGTGCCGTTCACGGGCCGATTGGGCGGTTTCGTCGATCAGGAAGGCGACCTTCATGCCGGGCCGCTCGGTGACCAGGCCGAGGTAGGCGGTGCCGTTCAGATCGACATGGTGGTAGCCGGCCGGTAGATGCTGCAGCGGCGCCGGCAGGTCGGCGGCGGGCGTGATCTGATAGCCGCTCAGCATCGCGGTGGCCGGCAGCGGGGCCTGCGGGTCGAGCCGGCGCTGGTTGAGGTAGTAGCGGGTTTCGGTCTCCAGCGTTTCCCGCATGTGGCGTTGGCCGCTGCTGTGTATGAACAGGTAGGTGCCGCCCGACAGCAGCGTGCTCAACAGCAGGCCGAAGCCGCCGAAAAAGAGCAGTGCCCGCAGGCGTAGGCTGCCTTTAGGCATCGGGTGCGGCGAGTTGGTAGCCGACGCCCCGTAGCGTGCGCAGCAGATGGGTGTCGAACGACTTGTCGATGGCGTCGCGCAGCACGTGCAGATGCGCCTTGAGGGCGTCGCTGTCGGGCGGGTGGTCGGCCCAGACGGCGGCCTCCATCTGCTGCCGGGTGACGACCTTGGGCGAGGCGCGCATCAGAAGTTCGAGCAGCTTGAGCGGGATGGGCGGCAGCTCGATGGTCCGCTCGCCGCGTGCGACCCGGTAGGTGCCGACGTCGTAGGTCAGGTCGGCCACGCGCAGTTTCTGGGCCTGGCCCTGGGGCTGGGCACGGCGGGCAATGGTGCGCAGGCGGGTTTCGACCTCGCGCAGGGCGAACGGCTTGACCACGTAGTCGTCGGCACCGGCCTCCAGGCCCTGGATCTTGTCGTCGAGCGAGTCGCGGGCGGTCAGCATGAGGACCGGGGTATGCCGTTCGACCTCGGTGCGCAGTTTTCGGCACAGGGTCAGGCCGTCCATGCCCGGCAGCATCAGATCGAGCACGATGGCGTCGTAGTCGTTGGTCAGGGCCAGGTGCAGGCCGCCGACCCCATCGCCGGCCAGATCGACGACGTGGCCGCGCGCCTCGAGGAAATCCGTGAGGTTGGCGGCGATGTCCCGATTGTCTTCAATAATCAGCAGGCGCACGGCAGTGTTTCAACCTGATGTAAAATAAGAATGTTTTGATCGTTAGACCCGACATTACCAGCCCGGGGGCCGGCTGGCATTGTAATGAAGAAGGTTTGCTATGACACAGAAGACTCTTTCCCTGACGACTGCCAGTTGCCCGCTCTGGGTCTACAAGGCGTTCCCGTTCCTGCGTTGGTGGCCGACGGTCGACAAGGATACCGGCCGGGCCGACGCCATGGCCGGCCTGACCGGCGCCCTGATCGTGCTGCCGCAGGCCGTGGCCTTCGCCACCATCGCCGGCCTGCCGCCGGAGTTCGGTCTCTATGCAGCGATGGTCCCGGCCATCATCGCCGCCCTGTTCGGATCCTCCTGGCACCTTGTCTCCGGCCCCACCACCGCGATCTCGATCGCCGTGTTCGCTTCGGTCAGTCCCTACGCCCAGCCCGGCACGCCGGAATTCATCGGCCTGGTGTTGACCATGACCTTCCTGACCGGCGTCTTCCAACTGGTGCTCGGTCTGGCCCGCATGGGCGTGCTGGTCAACTTCATCTCCCATACCGTGGTGATCGGTTTCACCGCAGGCGCGGCCATGCTGATCGCCGGCAGCCAGATCAAGAATTTCTTCGGCCTGGACATCCCGCGCGGCACGCCTTTCTTCGAGACGCTGGGCCTGTTCGCCCGGCACGTCGGCGACATCAACCCGTATGTGACCACGGTTGCGGCGGTGACCCTGCTGACCGGGATCGCGGTCAAACGCTGGTTGCCCAAGGTGCCCTACATGATCGTCGCCATGGTGGTGGGCAGCCTGTTGGCCCTTGGCCTGAACGCCGGATTCGGCCAGTCCCTGACCCACATCAAGACCGTGGGCGCCTTGCCGTCCGGCCTGCCGCCGCTGTCGATACCGGACTTCTCCTTCGAAGGCTTGGAAACCATGCTGTTCCCGTCGCTGATCATCACCATGCTGGCGCTGACCGAGGCGGTGTCGATCTCCCGCGCCGTGGCGACCAAGTCTGGCCAGCACATCGACGGCAACCAGGAGTTCATCGGCCAGGGCCTGTCCAACCTGGTGGGCAGCTTCTTCTCCAGCTACGCCTCGTCCGGCTCGTTCAACCGCAGCGGCGTGAACTATGCTGCCGGCGCCCGCACCCCGCTGGCGGCGGTGTTCGCTTCCCTGTTCCTGGTGGTGATCCTGCTGCTGGTGGCACCCTTGGCCGCCTACCTGCCGACTGCAGCCATGGCCGGCATCCTGTTCCTGGTGGCCTGGGGCCTGATCGATACCCACCATATCGGCGTGCTGCCCAAGATCAGCCGCCAGGAAACGGTCGTGCTCTGGGTGACCCTGATCGGCACCCTGGTCGACCTGGAGAAAGGCATCTTCTTTGGCATCGCGCTGTCCCTGGTGCTCTACCTCTATCGCACCTCGCGGCCGCATCTGGAGGACGTCCTGCCGGATAGCGCGCCGGGCAGCGACTACTTCGTCCCGGCCGAGGACCAGCCGCAATGCCCGCAGGTCCGTTTCGTCCGCCTGAACGGTTCGATCTTCTTCGGCGCGGTCGCCCACCTGCAGCAGCGCATGCAGGAACTGGAAGAAAGCGAACCCAACCTGAAGCACGTGGTGATCCTGGCCAGCGGCATCAATTTCGTCGATCTGGCGGGGGCCGAGTTCCTGGCCGAGCAGGCGCGCCATTGGCGCAAGAAAGGCGGGGCGCTCTATTTCTACCGGATGAAGGACAGTGTCTCCGCCATGCTGCAGAAAGGCGGCTTCATGAACGACATACGCGAATACAACGTGTTCCCGACCGGTACCCGCCCGATCAACGTCATATACAACCACCTGGACAAGTCGGTGTGCGCCGGCTGCGCCGAGCGTGCCTTCCAGCAATGCGCCACGGTTGAGGACGCCGGCCGCAAGACGGTCGAACCCCGGGCCCTGCTGGAAGTGGTCGGCCGTTAAGGTTTCGGTCAATAAAGGCTAGAACACTATGATTCGACGTAATCCGAGCGGCGATCTGCCCGAAGTGCACGATACCGCTTTCGTGGACCCGACCGCCATCCTGTGCGGCAAGATCGTCGTCAAGGAAAACGTGTTCATCGGCCCCTATGCCGTGATCCGGGCCGACGAGGTGGACGAGCAGGGCCGCATGGAGCCGATCGTCATCGGCGCCCATTCCAACATCCAGGACGGTGTGGTGATCCACTCCAAGGCTGGCGGCCTGGTCGAGATCGGCGAATATACCTCCATCGCCCACCGTTCCATCGTCCATGGCCCGTGTCGGGTCGGCAATCGGGTGTTCATCGGCTTCAATTCGGTGCTGTTCGACTGTGTCGTGGGCGACGGTTCCGTGGTCCGCCACAACTCGGTGGTCGAGCACTGCCGCGTGCCGCCCGGCTTCTACATCCCATCCACCAGCAATGTCCATTCGGATACCGAATTGGCCAATATCGAGCCGGTCACGCCGGATGCGACCGACTTTTCCGAGAGCGTGGCGAACGCCAACAATGAACTGGTGAAAGGTTACAAGCGGATCCGCAACGAGTTCTGAGATCGCAGCAGGCCCGATAAACAAAAAAGCCACGGAATCCGTGGCTTTTTTGTTGCCCTGCCTGCGCGCTGGCAGGCATTCTGGAGCGCTTACTCCGCGGGCTGTTCGGCAACAGGCTGCTGGGCCGGTGCCGGCGGCTCGATCAGGGCCTTCATCGACAGGCGCATGCGGCCTTTATCGTCGGTTTCCAGGACCTTGACCTTGATCGCCTGGCCTTCCTTCAGATGGTCGGCCACGCTGTTGACGCGCTCGTGGGCGATCTGGGAGATGTGCAGCAGGCCATCCTTGCCTGGCAGGACGTTGACGATGGCGCCGAAGTCCAGGATCTTGAGCACAGTGCCGTCGTAGACGCGGCCAACTTCGACCTCGGCGGTGATGTCCTCGATCCGCTTCTTGGCCTGTTCGCCGGACTCGTTGCTGGTGCAGGCGATCTTGACCGTGCCGTCTTCGCCGATGTCGATCTGGGTGCCGGTTTCCTCGGTCAGCGCGCGGATGGTGGCGCCGCCCTTGCCGATCACGTCGCGGATCTTCTCGGGGTTGATCTTCATGGTGATGATGCGCGGTGCGTACTGGCTCATCTCGTGCGGGGTGGCCTCGGCCTGGGCCATGATGCCCAGGATGTGGAGGCGGGCCTCGCGGGCCTGGGTCAGGGCGACCTGCATGATCTCCTTGGTGATGCCTTCGATCTTGATGTCCATCTGCAGGGCGGTGACGCCGTCCTCGGTGCCGGCAACCTTGAAGTCCATGTCGCCGAGGTGGTCCTCGTCGCCCAGGATGTCGGTCAGCACGGCGAAGCGGTTGCCTTCCTTGATCAGGCCCATGGCGATGCCGGCGACGTGCTTCTTCATCGGCACGCCGGCGTCCATCAGCGCCAGGCTGCCGCCGCAGACGGAAGCCATGGAGGAGGAACCGTTCGACTCGGTGATCTCGGACACGACGCGCACGGTGTAGCCGAATTCTTCCTTGCTGGGCAGCATGGCCAGCAAGGCACGCTTGGCCAGGCGGCCGTGGCCGATCTCGCGCCGCTTCGGGCTGCCGACCCGGCCGGTTTCGCCGGTGGCGAACGGCGGCATGTTGTAGTGCAGCATGAAGCGGTCGGTATATTCGCCGGTCAGGGCGTCGATGATCTGCTCGTCGCGGCCGGTGCCGAGGGTGGCGACCACCAGGGCCTGGGTTTCGCCGCGGGTGAACAGGGCGGAACCGTGGGTGCGGGGCAGCACGCCGGTGCGGATGGTGATCGGGCGCACGGTGCGGGTGTCTCGGCCGTCGATGCGCGGCTCGCCGGACAGGATGCGGCTGCGCACGACCTTGGCTTCGAGGGCGTGGAACAGATCCTTGACCTCGTTGACCTGGACGGTGTCCATGTCTTCCTTGATCAGTTCGGCGAACACCCGGTTGCGGATTTCGTCGACGGCGGCCATGCGGGCCTGCTTCTGCTTGATCGAATAGGCCTTGGACAGGTCGTCGGCGCACAGGGCGTTCATCCGGTCGACCAACGCGGTCTGGGGCGCGGGAGCGGCCCAGTCCCAGGGTTCCTTGCCGGCTTCGTCGGCCAGGTCGTTGATGGCGTCGATGGCGGCCTTCATCTGGTCGTGGCCGTAGACCACGGCGCCCAGCATGATGTCCTCGGACAGCACGTTGGCTTCGGACTCGACCATCAGCACGGCATCTTCCGTGCCTGCCACGACCAGATTCAGATCGGAGTTCTTCAGTTCGGACAGGGTCGGGTTGAGCACGTACTGGCCGTCGATGTAGCCGACGCGAGCGGCGCCGATCGGGCCGTTGAACGGCACGCCGGACAGCATCAGGGCGGCGGAGGCGCCGATCATCGCGGGAATGTCGGAATCCACCTCGGGGTTCTGCGACATCACCGTGGCGATGACCTGGATTTCATTGAAGAAACCATCCGGGAACAAGGGGCGGATCGGCCGGTCGATCAGGCGGGAGGTCAGCGTCTCCTTTTCGGAGGGCTTGCCTTCGCGCTTGAAGAAGCCGCCGGGAATGCGGCCGGCTGCATAGGCCTTTTCCTGGTAGTCGACCGTCAGCGGGAAAAAGTCCTGTCCGGGTTTGACTTCGTTCTTGGCGACCACGGTAACCAGTACCACGGTATCGTCCATGTTGACCATTACGGCACCGTCGGCTTGGCGGCCGATCTCGCCGGTTTCCAGGGTCACCTGATGGCGGCCGTATTGAAATGTCTTCTTGACAGGATTCACGCTGACCTCGTCTCGTTGGGGATGGTTGTTAGCACTAAGACCGATTACTTACGCAGACCGAGGCGGTCGATGAGCGTGCGGTAGGCATCCACGTTGCGGGACTTCAGGTAGTCGAGCAGACGGCGGCGCTGGCTCACCATCTTGAGCAGGCCACGGCGGGAGTGGTGATCCTTGGTGTGGGCCTTGAAGTGGCCGGTCAGGTCGTTGATGCGTGCGGTCAGCAAAGCCACTTGGACTTCCGGAGATCCGGTGTCGCCGGTGGCACGTTGGAAATCTTTGACGATTTGCGCTTTTTGCGCGGTTTCGATAGCCATCTCAAACTACTCCGATCAAAACAATTTTGTAAAGGGCGGGATTTTACCCGGTCTATTCAGGTTTTCTCAAGCAATTCATGGGAGTGCATTCAGCTGGCCAGCAGCCTGCGGGGCGCTGCCTTGCCGTCCTGGTCGACTTCGGCCACGCCCAGGAAGCGCCCGGCCGGATCGTATACCCTAAGCAGGCTGCCGACTACCAGGCCGGCGCGCCAGATCGACTGGCCATGGCACATCTGCCAGGCGGCCTCGAGGTCCAGGTCCAGGCGGGGCAAGGATTCGACCAGGCAGTCGGCCGGCTCCAGTTGCCCGTCGCGCTGCTCGACCGGCATCGCCTCCAATTCCGCCAGTGAGATGGCGTCGGCCAGATCGAACTGACCGACGCGTTCCCGGCGCAACCCGGTCAGGTGGGCGCCGCAACCGAGCGCCGAGCCGATGTCCTCGGCCAGGGTCCGGACATAGAAACCCTTGCCGCAATGGACCCGGAGGCCGAGCCGGTTGCCTTCGAACGAGACCAGGTCGATGGCATGGACCACGACCGGCCTGGCCTCGCGTTCGATTTCGATGCCCTTGCGGGCGTATTCATAAAGAGGCCGGCCGTCCCGCTTCAGGGCCGAATGCATGGGGGGCACCTGCATGATGTCGCCGACGAAGCGGGGCAACACGGCCTCGATCGTCACTCGGGTCGCGTCGACCGGCCGGGTTTCCAGCACCTCGCCTTCAGGGTCGCCGGTGCTGGTACGGATGCCCAATGTCAGTTCGGCCAGATAGGTCTTGTCGGCATCGAGCAGGAATTGGGAGAACTTGGTCGCTTCACCGAAACACAAAGGCAGCAGGCCGGTGGCGAACGGGTCCAGCGTGCCGGTGTGGCCAGCTTTTTCGGCGCTGAAAAGCCAGCGTGATTTCTGCAGGGCCTGGTTGGACGACATGCCTGCCGGCTTGTCCAGGAGCAGGACGCCGTCGATCTTGCGTTTTGCCATCGGTCGTCGGGTCAGCCGCCGGTCTTGTCCGGGTCGTCCCGGTGATGGCGCTTGTCTTCCTCGACGGCCTCGTCGATCAGGTGGGACAGCCGGGTACCCCGTTCGACCGATTCGTCGTAGAGGAAGGTCAGGCTGGGCACCAGGCGCAGCCGCATGCGGTGGGCGAGTTCGCGGCGCAGGAAACCCGTGGCGCGCTGCAAGCCGCGGGTCGTCTCCTTGACGTCGCCGGTCAGCAGGGTGAACCAGATCTTGGCGTGCTCCAGATCGGAGGTCACCTCGACCGCGGTCAGGGTCACGCCCTTGACCCGTGGATCCTGGACTTCGCGCCAGAGGATGTCGGCCAGTTCCTGGCGGATTTGTTCGGCGACGCGGCGGGAACGGGGAAAGTCTGAAGGCATCGTGGTCGGTTCGCATGGCACGTGGGCGGGCTGCCCACGTGCCAATTGGCGTCAGAGCGTGCGGGCCACTTCCACGACTTCGAAGAATTCGAGCTGGTCGCCTTCCATGATGTCGTTGAAGTTCTTGAGGTTGAGGCCGCACTCGAAGTTGGACTTCACTTCCTTGACGTCGTCCTTGAAGCGCTTCAGGGACTCCAGTTCGCCGGTGTGGATCACCACGTTGTCGCGCAGGACCCGGACCCCGGCATTGCGCTTGACCACGCCGTCGAGAACCATGCAGCCGGCGACCGCGCCGACCTTGGAGATGCGGAACACCTGGCGGACCTCTGCCAGGCCGATGACGTTTTCCTTCTTCTCTGGCGAGAGCAGGCCGCCCAGCGCCGCCTTAACGTCGTCCACGGCTTCGTAGATGATGTTGTAGTAGCGGATGTCCACGGCGGCGCTTTCGGCCAGCTTGCGGGCCTGGGCGTCGGCACGCACGTTGAAGGCGATGATGACCGCGTTCGAGGCGATGGCCAGGTTGATGTCCGATTCGGACACCGCGCCGACGGCGGCGTGGATGATGTTGACCCGTACTTCCGGCGTCGACAGCTTCAGCAGGGCGTGGGACAGGCCCTCGTAGGAACCTTGCACGTCGGCCTTGAGGATCAGCGGCAGGCTCTTCACCTCGCCTTCACCCATCTGCTCGAACATGGTTTCCAGCTTGGCGGCTTGCTGCTTGGCCAGCTTCACGTCGCGGAACTTGCCTTGGCGGAAGAGGGCGATCTCGCGCGCCTTGCGCTCGTCGGGCAGGACCATGACGTCCTCGCCGGCAGCCGGTACTTCGGACAGGCCCTGGATTTCGACCGGGATCGAGGGGCCGGCCTCCTGGATGGGCTTGCCGTCCTCGTCGAGCATGGCGCGCACCTTGCCGAAGGCCGCGCCGGCCAACATCATGTCGCCGCGCTTTAGCGTGCCGGACTGGACCAGGACGGTGGCGACCGGGCCGCGGCCCTTGTCCAGGCGGGATTCGATCACGATGCCCTTGGCGAAGGTGTCGATGGGGGACTTCAACTCCAGCACTTCGGCCTGCAGCAGGACCGATTCGAGCAGCTGGTCGATGCCCTGGCCGGTCTTGGCCGAGACGTCGACGAACATGGTGTCGCCGCCCCATTCTTCCGGGACGACCTGTTCGCCGGCCAGTTCCTGGCGGATCTTCTCGGGATTGGCGCCGGGCTTGTCGATCTTGTTCACGGCGACCACGATCGGCACCTTGCCGGCCTTGGCGTGGTGGATGGCCTCACGGGTCTGCGGCATGACGCCGTCGTCCGCCGCGACCACCAGGATGACGATGTCGGTGGCCTTGGCGCCGCGGGCACGCATGGCGGTGAAGGCCTCGTGGCCCGGGGTGTCGAGGAAGGTGATCATGCCGCGCGGGGTTTCCACGTGGTAAGCGCCGATGTGCTGGGTGATGCCGCCCGCTTCGCCGGCCGCCACGCGGGCGGTGCGGATGTAGTCGAGCAGCGAGGTCTTGCCGTGGTCGACGTGGCCCATGACGGTGACCACCGGGGCGCGCGGCAGCAGTTCGGCTTCCTTGTGCTCGGCGCCGGTGTCCTCCAGATAGGCCTCGGGGTTGTCGGTCGGCGCCGGTTTGGCCACGTGGCCCATATCCTCGACCACGATCATGGCGGTTTCCTGGTCCAGCACCTGGTTGATGGTGACCATGGAGCCCATCTTCATCAGGGCCTTGATGACCTCGGTGGCCTTGACCGACATCTTGTGGGCCAGGTCCGCCACGCTGATGGTTTCGGGCACCAGTACTTCCTTGACCACCGGCTCGGTGGGCTGGTTGAACTGGGAGTGGCCGTGTTCGGATTTGTGCTTGGCCTTGCGCGAACGCCAGCCGCTTTCGGATTCGAGCGACCCGCGCACCTTGAGCCCGCCCTTCTTGCCGGCGGCCTCTTCCTGCGGGGTCTTGCCCTTCTTGGCGACGCCCTTGTCGACCTTGGGTTTGACGGCCGGTTTGGTCTCGGCCGGTTTGGTTTCGGTGGCCGGTTTCGCCGCTTCCGCCGTTTCGGCCTTGGTGGGTTCTTCCTTCGGGGTTTCCTCTTCCTGGGCCTGCTTGCGCTGGGCTTCGCGGTCCTGCTTGGCCTTCAGCTCGGCTTCCTGCACGGCACGCAGTTCCGCCTGGCGTTGCGCTTCTTCCTCGCGCGTTTTCAGTTCCTGTTCGTCGAGGATGGGCGCGGCCGGAACGGCAGGTGCGGTTTCCTCGACGACCGGCGCGACTTCGCCGGCAACCGGTTCGCGTTTCACCAGGACCCGCTTCTTGCGGACTTCGACCTGGATGGTCCGCGACTTGCCGCTGCTGTCGGCCGTCTTGATTTCGGAGGTCTGCTTGCGGGTCAGGGTGATTTTGGTTTTTGGGGCCTTGGCGCCGTGCTTGTCCCGCAGGTAGTCGAGCAGGCGGGTCTTGTCCTGGTCGCTCAGCACATCCGTTGGGGTCTTCACCGGCACGCCGGCGGCTTGCAGTTGCTCCACCAGCAGCGTGGGGGCAACTTTCAGTTCGTTGGCGAATTGTTCGACGTTCATCACACCTATGCTCCGTTAGCGTCCTCAGTCAAACCAGGGAGCGCGTGCTGCCATGATCAGTGCTTGGGCCCGATCCTCGGCGATGCCGGTGAGATCGACCAGCTCATCGACGGCCAGATCGGCCAGATCTTCCGCGGTCTTGATGCCCTTGGCCGCCAGCTCGGAGGCCAGGCCAGTGTCCATGCCTGCCACGCTCATCAGGTCGGTCGAGACCTTTTCCACGGTCTCTTCCTGGGCGATGGCGGCGGTCAGCAGGGCATCGCGCGCCCGTGAGCGCAGTTCGTTGACCGTGTCCTCGTCGAAGGCCTCGATCTCCAGCATTTCGTTGAGCGGCACGTAGGCGATCTCTTCCAGGGTCGAGAAGCCTTCTTCCACCAGCACGTCGGCGACGTCCTGGTCGATATCGAGTTTTTCCATGAACAGGCCGCGGATGCTGGACACTTCGTCCTCTTTCTTCACCGCCGCCTCGGACTCGGTCATGATGTTGATGACCCAGCCGGTCAGCTCGGAGGCTAGCCGCACGTTCTGGCCGCCTCGGCCGATGGCGTTGGCCAACTGCATCTCGTCGACCACGACGTCCATGCTGTGCTTTTCCTCGTCCACCACGATGCTGGACACCTCGGCCGGGGCCAGCGAGTTGATGACGAACTGGGCCGGTTCGGGCGACCACAGGATGATGTCGACCCGTTCGCCGTTCAGCTCGTTGGTGACGGCGGTGACCCGGGTGCCGCGCACGCCGATGCAGGAACCCTGAGGGTCGACCCGCGGGTCGTTGGACTTGACCGCGATCTTGGCGCGCACACCGGGGTCGCGGGCGGCGGACTTGATCTCGATCAGGCCTTCGGCAATCTCCGGCACCTCAAGGGCGAACAGCTCCATGATGAACTCGGGGGCGGTGCGGGACAGGATCAGCTGGGGGCCGCGGCCGCCGCGTTCGACCCGCATCAGATAGGCACGCGCCCGGTCGCCGACCCGTAGGTTTTCCTTCGGGATCATCTGGTCGCGGGCCAGCAGGCCCTCGATGCGGCCGGATTCGATGATGGCGTTGCCGCGCTCCATGCGCTTGATGGTGCCGGACACCAGTTTTTCGCTACGGGCCAGGAAGTCGTTCAGGATCTGCTCGCGCTCGGCGTCGCGGATCTTCTGCAGAATGGCCTGCTTGGCGGCTTGGGCGCCGATCCGGCCGAATTCCACCGCTTCCAGCGGTTCCTCGATATAGCCGCCGACCTCGACGTCGGGATCGATTTCCTTGGCCTCGAACAGCAGGTATTGGCGCTCGGGGTTTTCCAGGCCGGCCTCGTCGGGCAGCACTTCCCAGCGGCGGAAGGCATCGCAGACGCCGGTTTTGCGGTCTATGGCGACCCGCACATCGACGTCCTCGTTATAGCGCTTCTTGGTGGCGTGGGCCAAGGCTGCCTCGATGGCGCCATATACCACGTCCAGATCCACATTCTTTTCGCGCGCCAGCGCATCCGCCAACAACAGTACTTCCCGACTCATCATACCCTCCGGGTTCTCAAATCTTCGGCACCAGGCGGGCCGATTCCACATCCATCAGCGGAATCGCCACCACACCAGCATCCGTTTCCAAATTCAACACGCCGTCCTGCAGACCGGCCAAGTTGCCGACGAACTTCTTGCGGCCTTCCATGGGCATGCGCAGCTTGATCTGGGCCTTCTCGCCGGCAAAGCGGACGAAGTCCGCTTCCTTCACCAGGGGGCGGTCCAGTCCAGGCGACGACACTTCGAGCCGGCTGTAATCGATGTTCTCCACCATGAACATGCGGGTCAGTTGATTGCTGACCTTGACGCAGTCGTCCACGGTGATGCCGTTCGGCGAGTCGATATAGACGCGCAGCAGCCCGCGCCCGACGCGTTCCAGGGCGACCAGTTCGTATCCCATGCCGACCAGGGTCGGCTCGATCAAAGTTTGCAGTTCCATCGTTCCAGAAACAAAAAATGGGCGAGACGCCCATCGATATCTTTTGAATTGTAACAGATTTTGGTTGATCAAATAAATAACGATGAGAAAGGGGGTGTTTGGTGCCCGGGACCGGACTCGAACCGGTACGACCGAAGGTCGAGGGATTTTAAGTCCCTTGCGTCTACCTGTTTCGCCACCCGGGCCGCCGGGAGGGCCGATACCGACAAGAGAAAGCTGGAGGCGCGTGCCGGAGTCGAACCGACCTACACGGATTTGCAATCCGGTGCATAACCGCTTTGCTAACGCGCCGCGTTATAACCGTTAGCTAGAAAAGCTAAGGGGAAAGCATTTTGCTTTCCCCGGAAATTTGGAGCGGGAGACGAGTCTCGAACTCGCGACCTCAACCTTGGCAAGGTTGCGCTCTACCAACTGAGCTACTCCCGCTACGAGGCTCGCCATTCTAGCGGCGGAAATTTTTCTGTCAATAATGTATCGTCAATTTCTTTGCGAAAATTCCAACATGACCATGACAGACCTCCGCACCGCAGTCGCTTCCGCCTCCCGCGCGACCGTCATCGAAGGCCTCAACCGGGGCAGTTCGGGCAATGTCAGCGCTCGATCCGGCGACGGTTTTCTGATCACGCCGTCCGGCCTGCCCTCGGCCGAAGTCCTGCCTGAACAGGTCGTGGCGATGGACATGGCGGGCGGAGCCGAGGGCGCACTGCCGCCGTCCAGCGAATGGCGCATCCACCGCGATATCTACCGGTCCAGGCCGGAGGTGGGCGCCATCGTCCACGTCCATTCTCCCTTTGCCGTTTCGTTGGCCTGCCTGCGCCGCGGCATTCCTGCCTTCCATTACATGGTCGCCGTGGCCGGAGGTCAGGACATCCGCTGTAGCGGCTATGCCACCTTCGGTACCCAGGCCCTATCCGATCATGTCCTAGCCGCACTCGAGGGACGCCGTGCCTGCCTGATGGCCAATCACGGCATGGTGGCGGTGGCCGACAGTCCGGCCAAGGCGGTCGCCTTGGCGGTCGAGGTCGAGTCCCTGTGCGAACAGTATTGGCGCGCCTCGCTGCTGGGTACACCGGTGCTGCTCGGCGACGCCGAGATGGCGGAGGCCCTGGAGGCGTTCAAGGGTTACGGCCAGTTCGTCCGCTGATGCTGACCGAAGTCCTCGCCTGGCTGTTCACGCCCGCATCCACCCTGGCGCGCAGGACCGGCCATCTGTCGGAGAGCATCGCCATCATGGCCCGGGAACGGCGTTGCCGGATGGCCTGGGCGCCCCATCTGGCCGCAAGCCGCAAGGCCTTGCTGGCGTCGGCCCGGAGGCCGTCGTTGCGGCGGGTGGCGCTGGTATTGGGTTCGGGCCCCTTGCTGGACGTGCCGCTGGCGGAATTGAGCAGATTGTTCGAAGAAGTCTGGCTGGTGGACATGGTCCACCCCTGGCGGGCGCGCCGTCGGGCACGCCGCTATGGCAATGTCCGGCTCATCGGGCACGACATCACCGAGCGTCTCACCGGTCGGATATGTCCGACCCGTTTCCTGGACGACGAACACATCGACTGGGTGGCCTCGGTTAATCTGTTGTCCCAGTTGCCGGGACCGGCCATTGATGGAATGCAGGCCGATCAGGCAATGGCCGAACATCTGGAGTACCTGGCCCGTTTTCGGGTGCCGGTCTGCCTGCTGGCCGATCTGGAACAGGTGACGCTCGATGCCGGCGGGGCGGTGACGGAGGTGGCCGATTTCGAGCCCTTGCTGTCCGGCTGGCGCCGTCTGTCGGAGTGGCGCTGGGACGTGGCGCCGGCCGGCGAACTGGGCGGCGGCCGGTCCCGTTATCACCGGGTTGCGGTCTTGGTGCCGGCCGAACAGGCCGGTTAGCCAAACAAGGGCGCGACGAAGACCAGGACGATGTTGATCAGGCCCAGGGTCAGGTTGACACCGACCAGCGGCCGGATGCGGTTCAGCGCCGCGCCGGCTGCAGGCCAGTCCTCCGCCGCCACGGCCCGGCGCAGGCGGGGGTAGGGGCCGAAGAAGATGAAGGCGAAGATGCCGGCCATGACATAGCCGATCGTGGCCATGATGTGGATGTAGATCGGCACGGCGGCCATGCCGCCCAGTTGCAGGATCAGCATCAATCCGCTGGCGATGAGCAGGATGACGGCGGCCCAGACCCAGGGGAAAAAACGGCCGAACACGCCGCGCCACAGCTTCAGACGTTGCGGCGGCTCCAGTTGGGCCAGGGCCGCCGGGCGCAGGCAGACATGGGCGAAAAACATGCCGCCGACCCAGATGACGGTGGCCAGGACATGCAGCAGGTAAAGTAACTTCATGGGCACGATTCTCTCCTCGTTAGGGTTTTGTGGGTGGCCCGGCCGGGCGTGGCGGGCGGAACCAAATCCTAACAAAACGATCAGGAATATTTCCTACGATATAATTCGCCGCTCAATATTAGTCCGACAATTTTCTTTAACCCGAAGAGGAGTCCCCATGCAAACCATCACTATCAGCCGTACCGTCCGTGGCCTGCTGGCCAGCGCCGTTCTGGGATTGATGGCCGCTGCCCCCGCCTGGGCCGTGAGCGCCGATCAGAACAAGCCCGCCGAAGTGCATGTGATGGGCCAGACCGTCCTGGAAATGCCCCTTGCCGACGGCGTCAGCATGGACGATGCCGCCGAGTCGCTCAAGCAGCGCGCCAACACCCTGAACTTCAAGCTGGTGGCCGAGCTGCCGCTGTCCGAGCAAGTGGCCGCCATGACCGGCAAGCCGCAGAAGCGCATGACCATCTACGAATTCTGCGATGCCGTGACCGCCCAGAAGATGGTCAAGGCGAACGCCGCCTTCGCCGCCTTCCTGCCCTGTCGCATTGCCCTGGTCGAAGGCGACGACGGCAAGGCCAAGCTGATCATGCTGGGGCTGGACGACCTGATCAAGGCGGCCAAGCTGGCGCCGGAACTGGCACCGCTGGCTACCGATGTCCGCAACAAGCTGATGAACATCCTGAAGGCCGGCGCCAACGGCGATCTGTAATTGCGGTCAGGACGCTGAACGAAAAAGCGGGGCTTGCCCCGCTTTTTTTTGCGTCCGCGTTTGGCTGTCGGTCAGGAGGATTGGGGGGCGAGCGATCCGAAGTGGTCGTAGCCGGCGCTTGGCAGTGTGACCGGGCGGCCCTGTCCGTTGATCACCTCCAGGGCGTTGCCGGCGGTGATCGTGCCGATCCGCGTCACCCGTAGTTCCCCCGCAGCGGCGGCGATCCGTTCGCGCTGGGCAACGGGGGCCGTGAAGCACAGCTCGTAGTCGTCGCCGCCGGCCAGGGCGCAGGCCGGCAGCAGCTTGGGCAGGTCTTGCAGCGCCGCGGCGGCCGGGACGGCGGCGAGTTCGATCCGCGCGCCCACGCCGCTGCGCTCCAGGATGTGGCCGAGGTCGGCCAGCAGGCCGTCCGAGATGTCGATGGCGGCATGGGCCAGGCCGAGCAGGGCGCGGCCCAGCGCCACTCTGGGCACCGGGTCGTGCAGGCGGGACAGGGAGGCCGCGGCGGCCGGTTCCGGCAATACGACCTCGCCCAGCAGGTGCCGCAGCCCCAGGGCGGCGGCGCCGAGTTCACCGGACACCCAGATGTCGTCGCCCGGCCGGGCGGCGTCGCGGCGCAGGGCGCGGCCGGCCTCCACTTCGCCCAGGATGGTGACGCTGATGTTGAGCGGTCCGCGCGTGGTGTCGCCGCCCACCAGTTCGACGCCGTGCTGTTCGGCTTGGCCGAGAAAGCCGCTGGAGAACGCGGCCAGCCAGGCTTCGTCGGCGGCCGGCAGGGCCAGCGAAAGCAGTGCCCAGCGGGGCTGGGCGCCCATGGCGGCGAGGTCGGACAGGTTGACGGCCAATGCCTTGCGGCCCAGCTTTTCCGGGTCCGCGTCGGGCAGGAAGTGGCGGCCGGCGACCAGCATGTCGGCCGAAATGGCCAGTTCCATGCCGGGTGCCGGGCGGATCAGCGCGGCGTCGTCGCCGACGCCCAGTACGGCCGTGCGGGCGGGGCGGGTGAAGTAACGGGCGATGAGATCGAATTCGGACGGCATGCCCTTACGGCCGCGCCGCCGCTTCGATCTCGACTTGGCGGACGACCTTGGCCAGCTTGTCCAAGACGCCGTTGACGTATTTGTGGCCGTCGGTGCCGCCGTAGGCCTTGGCCAGGTTGACGGCCTCGTTGATGGCGACCTTGTAGGGTACGTCCAGGCTGTGGGTCAGTTCGTAGGCACCGATCAGCAGGATGCCGTGCTCGATCGGCGAGAGCTGGTCCAGCGGCCGGTCGAGGTGTTCGGCCAGGGCGCCGTCCAGCGCGCCGGCCTCGTTCAAGATGCCGTCCAGCATGGCCTTGAGGAATTCGACGTTGGCGTCGGCGTATTCCTCGGCCTCCTCGGCCTGGACCAGCAGCCGGGCCAGGTCGTCGCCGGTCAGCTGCCACTGGTACAGGGCACGCAGGGCCAGTTCGCGGGACAGGCGGCGGTTGCCGCGTTTCTTGCTCATAAAGTCTTCATCAATTGGGCCATCTCGACCGCGCAGTGGGCCACGTCGCGGCCTTTCTCGGTCATGCGCGCGACGGCCTGGTGTTCGTTTTCGGTGGTCAGCACGGCGTTGCCGATCGGCACGCCGGTGTCGAGCTGGACCTGGGTGATGCCCGAGGCCATCTCGTTGGCGACGATCTCGAAGTGGTAGGTGTCGCCGCGGATCACCGCGCCGATCGCGATCAGGGCATCGTACTTCCCTGAGGTGGCCATCTTCTGCAGGGCCAGGGGAAGTTCCAGGGCGCCGGGCACGGTGACGATGACGACATCCTTTTCGCTCACGCCGACCTTGGTCAGGGTCGTCGTGGCGGCGGACAGCAGGCCGTCGCAGATATCCCGATTCCAACGCGTGGTGGCGATGCCGATCCGGAGGCCGGTGCCGTCCAGGCTGGCCTCGATTTCATCGATGTTGTCGTAACGCTGAGCCATGTCAGTTCCTTTCGTAGTAGCCGGTCACTTCCAGGCCGAAGCCGTCCATGGCCGGCATCTTGCGCGGCGCGGCCAGCAGCTGCATCTTGCCGACGCCGAGGTCGCGCAGGATCTGGGCGCCGGTGCCGTAGTTGCGCAGGTCGAATTTGCGGGCGGGCGGCGCGGTGTCGGCGGGCAGGGCGCGCTCGGCCAGTTCGTCGGCCGACTCTGGGCGGTGCAGCAGGACGATGACGCCCTTGCCGGCCTCGGCGATGATCTTGAGGGCGGTCGGCACAGAATAGGTGTGGCCGGCCATGCCGGCATCCAGCACGTCGATCAGCGACACCGGCTCGTGCACCCGGACCAGGGTTTCGCTGTCCGGCGTGATCTCGCCCTTGACCAGGGCCAGGTGGGTGGCCTGGCCGATCTTGTCGCGGTAGACCACCATCCGGAACGGGCCGTACGGCGTCTCGATCTGGCGTTCGCCGGTCCGGTTCACCAGGCACTCGTTGGCGGCGCGGTAATGGATCAGGTCGACGATGGTGCCGATCTTGAGGTTGTGCACCTTGCTGAATTCGATCAGGTCGGGCAGGCGGGCCATGCTGCCGTCGTCGTTCATGATCTCGCAGATGGCCGCGGCCGGTTCCAGACCGGCCATGGCGGCCAGGTCGCAGCCGGCCTCGGTATGGCCGGCGCGGACCAGTACGCCGCCTTCCTGGGCGCGCAGCGGGAAGATGTGGCCGGGCTGGATGATGTCGCTGGGCCGGGCTTCCTTGTTCACCGCAGCCAGGATGGTCACGGCGCGGTCGCCGGCCGAGATGCCGGTGGTCACGCCCTCGGCGGCCTCGATCGAGACGGTGAAGGCGGTGCCGTGCGGGGTCTGGTTGTCGGACACCATCTGCTTCAGGCCGAGCTGATTGCAGCGGGCCGGCGTCAGGGTCAGGCAGACCAGGCCGCGGGCGTACTTGGTCATGAAGTTGATGGCCTCGGGCGTCACGTGCTCGGCGGCCATGACCAGGTCGCCCTCGTTTTCGCGGTCTTCCTCGTCGACGAGGATGACCATGCGGCCGGCCTTCAGCTCGGCGATGATTTCCTGGGTACTGGCAAGCGTCATCTCAATCCTTGTCTGATTCGTTGGTATAGGCCAGCAGCCGCTCGGCATAGCGGGCCAGCATGTCGGCTTCCAGGTTCACCTTGGAGCCCGCTTTCAGGTGGCGCAGCATGGTGTTTTCCAGCGTGTGCGGGATCAGGTTGATGGAAAAATCGTTGCCGCGCACGGTGTTCACCGTCAGCGAGACGCCGTTCACCGCGACCGAGCCCTTGACCGCCATGTAGCGGCCCAGAGTGCCCGGCGCCCGGATGTCCAGGCGCCAGCTGGCATCCCGGTCGACGGCCGAGACCGGCGCGAAATGGGTCACCTCGCCGACGCCGTCGACATGGCCGGAGACGATGTGGCCGCCCAGGTGGTCGGAGACGCGCAGGGCCTTTTCCAGATTGACCGGGTCGCCCGGGGTGAAGCCGACGGTGCAGTTGAAGGTCTCCTGGGAGACGTCGACCGAGAAATATTCGGCCGTGCGCTCCACCACGGTCAGGCAGACGCCGTTGCAGGCGATCGAGTCGCCCAACGCGACGTCGTTGAGATCCAATCCGCCGGCGGCGATGGTCACGCGCGCGTCGCCGCCACCCTTCTCGGTGAGCTGATGGATGTGGCCGACGGCCTGGATGATGCCGGTAAACATGGTGGGCTCGTTTTTAAGGAAGCAAAAGGTTGGCTATTTTATGTGCTGGCGGGGCGCAGCACCAAACGCAGATCGCCGCCGACCAGCCGGGCGTCGTGCAGAGTGAAGTCGCGCCGGCCGGCCATGTCGGTCAGGGCGGGCAGATCGAACAGGCCGCGCGCCCGGTGGCCGATGACCGTGGGCGCCAGGTAGGCGACCCATTCGTCGATCAGCCCGGCGTCCAGCAGGGCGCCGTTCAGGGTGGCGCCGGCCTCGACGTGGACCTCGTTGATGCCGCGCCGCGCGAGCTCCAGCAGCAGCATGGTCAGGCCGACCCGGTCGCCGGCGCCGGGCAGGCAGGCCATTTCGGCACCCGCGGTTTCCAGGGCAACACGTCTGGCCGGCGCTTCGACGGAGTAGGCCAGCAGGACGTGGCCGCCGTCCAGGATGCGAGCCGACGGCGGTGTCGCCAGGCGGCTGTCGACGACTACCCGCAGCGGCTGCCGGCTGACGCCTTCGAGGCGCACGTTCATCTGCGGATCGTCGGCCAGGACGGTGCCGGAGCCGGTCAGGACGGCGCAGGCCCGGGCTCGCCAGTGCTGGACGTCGAGCCGGGCCGCCGCGCCGGTGATCCATTTCGATTCGCCGCTGTCCAGGGCGGTCTTGCCGTCCAGTGAGGAGGCGGTTTTGACCCGGACCCAGGGCCGGCCACGGGTCATGCGGGCGACGAAGCCGATGTTCAGTTCCCGCGCCTCCGCTTCCAGCAGACCTGTTTCGGCCCGGATGCCGGCCAGGGTCAGCAGCTGGATGCCTTGGCCGGCGACCTGCGGGTTGGGGTCGCTCATCGCAGCCACGACCCGGCCCACACCGGCGTCGATCAGGGCGTTGGCGCAGGGCGGCGTGCGGCCGTGGTGGCTGCAGGGCTCCAGGGTGACGTAGGCGGTGGCGCCGCGCGCCCGCTCGCCGGCGGCACGCAGGGCGTGGACTTCGGCATGCGGTTCGCCGGCCCGTTCGTGCCAGCCTTCGCCGACCACGGCGCCGTCCTTGACGATGACGCAGCCGACCCGCGGGTTGGGCGTGGTGGTGTTGAGGCCGCGTTCGGCCAGACGCAGGGCGCGGGCCATGTGGCCATGGTCGGCGGCGGAGAAGCTCATTTGTCCAGGTCGCGGATGGCGTCGCGGAAATCGTCGACGTCCTGGAAGCTGCGATAGACCGAGGCGAAGCGGATGTAGGCGACCTTGTCCAGCTTGCGCAGGGCGTTCATGACCATCTCGCCCAGTTCCCGGGACGGGATCTCGCGTTCGCCCAGGCTGAGCAGCTTCTGCCTGATCTGGGCCACCGCCTCTTCCATCAGCTCGGCCGGTACCGGCCGCTTGTGCAGGGCACGGGTGAAGCCTTCGCGCAGCTTTGCTTCGGAGAATTCCTCGCGGATGCCGTTGGCCTTGACCACCTGGGGCAGGCGGATGTCGGCCGTCTCGTAGGTGGTGAAGCGCTTCTCGCAGGTCTGGCAGCGGCGCCGGCGGCGGATGGAGATGCCGTCCTCAGACAGGCGGGTTTCAATCACCTGGGTGTCGGATGCGCCGCAGAAGGGACATTTCATGGTCGGAATGGGAGCGCGGTTCGCGCGCTCCCGTCGTCCTTACTTGCCGTAGACCGGGAACTTGGCGGTCAGCTTGGCAACCTCGCCCTTGACCCGCTCGATGACCGACTCGTCATTGGGGGCGTCGAGCACGTCGGCGACCAGGTGGGCCAGCTTCTCCGCCTCGATCTCCTTGAAGCCGCGGGTGGTCATGGCCGGCGAGCCGATGCGGATGCCGGAAGTGACGAAGGGCTTCTGCGGGTCGTTCGGGATGGCGTTCTTGTTGACCGTGATGTGGGCGCGGCCCAGGGCGGCCTCGGCTTCCTTGCCGGTGATGTTCTTGGCGCGCAGGTCGACCAGGAAAACGTGCGACTCGGTCCGGCCGGAGACGATGCGCAGGCCACGTTCCTCCGACAGCACGCGGGCCATGACCCGGGCGTTGGCGACGACCTGTTCCTGATAATGCTTGAAGTCGCTGCCGGCGGCTTCCTTGAAGGCGACGGCCTTGCCGGCGATGACGTGCTCGAGCGGGCCGCCCTGCAGTCCGGGGAAGATGGCCGAGTTGATCGCCTTCTCGTGCTCGGCCTTCATCAGGATGATGCCGCCGCGCGGGCCGCGCAGGGTCTTGTGGGTGGTCGAGGTGACCACGTCGGCATGGGGCACCGGGTTGGGATAGACGCCGGCGGCGATCAGGCCGGCGTAGTGGGCCATGTCGACCATGAAGATCGCGCCGACTTCCTTGGCGATCTTGGCGAAGCGCTCGAAATCGATGCGCAGGGCGAAGGCGGAGGCGCCGGCGATGATGATCCTGGGCTTGTGCTCGCGGGCCTTGGCTTCCATGGCCGCGTAGTCGATGTCCTCGTTCGCGTCCAGGCCGTAGGCGACGACGTTGAACCACTTGCCGGACATGTTGAGCGCCATGCCGTGGGTGAGGTGGCCGCCTTCGGCCAGGCTCATGCCCATGATGGTGTCGCCGGGCTTGCAGAAGGCCATGAACACGGCCTGGTTGGCCTGCGAGCCGGAGTTGGGCTGGACGTTGGCCGCCTCGGCGCCGAACAGCTTCTTGACCCGGTCGATGGCCAGTTGCTCGACGATGTCGACCCATTCGCAGCCGCCGTAGTAGCGCTTGCCGGGGTAGCCTTCAGCGTACTTGTTGGTCAGCACCGAACCCTGGGCTTCCATGACCGCCGGGCTGGTGTAGTTCTCCGAGGCAATCAGCTCGATGTGGTCTTCCTGACGCTTGGCCTCGCCCTGGATGGCGGCCCACAGTTCGGGATCGGTTTTTTGGATGGTGTGGTCGGCGGAGAACATGGTGGTGTAAAAAGCCCGGAAAAATCAGAGGCGCGATTTTACCGCGCCCCGGGCTTTCCTGGGAAATACTCCGCAAAACCGCGGCGTTGGCCGCCGTTTCAGACCCGGAAGCCGGCCACCAGCTCGTTCAGGCCGTTGGCCATGCGCGACACGTTTTCGGCGGTCTGGCTGGTCTGCTGGCTGGCGCTGGAGTTGCTCTCGGCCATCTGGGCGATGCGCTCCACCCGGGCGGCGACCTCGCGTGCAGCCGCGCTCTGTTCGGAGATGGCAGAGTGGATGTCGTCGACCGCTCGCATCACCTCGCCGACCCGGGCTTCGATCTCGGCGATCGATTCGCCGGCCTGCTTGGCCAGGGTTTCGCCTGCGTTGGCGCGGGTCACGCCCGCTTCCATGGACTCGACGGCCCGTTGGGTGCCACCCTGGATCCGCTCGATCATGTCGCCGATCTGCTGGGTGGACGAGGCGGTCCGTTCGGCCAGCTTGCGCACTTCGTCGGCCACCACGGCGAAGCCGCGACCCTGTTCGCCGGCCCGCGCCGCCTCGATGGCGGCGTTGAGCGCCAGCAGGTTGGTCTGCTCGGCGATGTCGTTGATGACGCCGACGATGCCGGTGATCTCGGCCGACAGGGCGCCCAGTTCGGCGATGGTGGTGGAGGATTGCCGGGCATTCTCGGCGATGGCCGCCATCTCGCTGGCGGCCAGGGCGATGATGCGCCGGCCTTCGGCCGAGGCTTCGCCGGAACGCTGGGCCAGGTCGTGGGAGACGGTGGCGTGGTCCTTGACCTGGTCGACCGACACGGACAGCTGTTCGACCGAGGCGGCCATGCCGGAGGCGGATTCGGACTGGTCGGTGCTGGCGCCGGCCACGTCGCGGCTGGAAGTGGCCAGTTCGCCGGCCATGCCGCCCAGTTCGCCGGCGTCCTCGCGGACCCGGGTCACGACTTCGCGCAGGTGGTTGCGCATGGCGGTCAGTTCACCCAGCAGCTGGGCGACTTCGTCGTTGCCCTTGACGATGATCTCCTGGGTCAGGTCCAGGTTGGCGACCGAGGAGACGGCGTTCTGGGCGTTGTTGATCTGGCCGACCAGGCGCCGGGTCAGGAAGAGGCCGGTCGCGGACAGCAAGACGGCGATCAGCACCAGCAGCACGGCGACGATGCCGGTCAGCCGCTGGGCTTCGTGGCTGGACCGGTCGTAGCGGTCCTGGGCCGTCTGCTGATAATAGGGAACCAGTTTCTCCAGCGGCTTGATGACGCTGGAATGGACCAGTGGCCACTGGTCTTCTAGGATGCTGCGTACGGTGTTCATGTCGTCACCGTTGTAGGCAGTCAGCAGCTTGTTCATGACGTCGCTCAGCGTGGCCATGCCCTTGTCGATCTTCTCGATCTGCTTGCGCTGTTCGTCGGGCAGGGGCTGGTTGAGGGCCGCATCGCGGAACCGGGTCCACTCCGCGGGCAGCGTCTGCTGCATCTCCTTGATGTGATTGGCGGAGCCCACGGTGGGCAACTGCCCGAGGACCACGCCCGCCATGCGGAAGCGTATTTCCTTGACGTCGGCCGAGACCGCCTCGAGCAGGGCCATGGGGGTGACGGCACCCTCGTAGACCTGATTGAGGTGTTTGGCGTCGCTCCGGGCGGCATAAATCGCCATGCCACCCAGGATCAGCGCCGAGATCAGGGACAAGAGGCCGAGGGTGATCAGCATGGCGCGCAGGGTCAACTTCATAACGTCTCCTAGCAGTTGCTCAGCGTGGTCTCAGGCCCGATTACTCGGCGGGATAGCCTTTGGCCTTCCAGCCGGGCATGCCTTCGCGCATCCAGTAGACGTGCTTGTAACCGGCCTTGATGGCGGCGGCGGCCGCCTTGTAGCCCTTCCAGCAGGGCGAGCCGTTGCAGTAGAAGACCATGGGCTTGGCCTTGTCGGCCGGCAGCTTGGACAGGTCGAAGGAGTCGCTCGGAGCGGTCTTGGATTCCTTGGGGTGGGTTTCCTTGTAGACGACGTTGATCGCGCCTTTGACGTGTTCGTCGGCATACTCGGCGGCGACGCGGGCGTCGACGAACAGGGTGCCCTTGTCGAACAGTTCCTTGGCTTTCGCTTCGGTCACATAGGTACCGCCCGGAATACTCATGGGCAGTTCCTCGGCGGCCATGGCGGCGGGAGCGGCGGTCAGGAAGAAAGCGATCAGGGGCAAGGCGCGGGCAAGGGCTTGACGCATGTAAATCTCCTATTTATTGATTTGATATTTGCTATATGGCGCCGCTTGGGCGGCAACTGCATAACGGCAGGCGGTAAGAAAACTTTAACGAACCGGTCCGCCGCAGGCCGGACGGCTCATTTCTCGGGCGAGCGTTGCGATTCCAGCGACTGCCTGAGTTCGGCCACTTCCACCCGCAAGGCCTTGATGTCCCGATGCATCTGCCGGCGCAGTTCCTTTTCCTCCTCGCCGATGAACAGCGCGGCAATGCTCGCCGTCACCATGGACAGCACCGCATAGCCGAGGACGACGATGAACACCGCGAAGATCCGGGAGGCCGGGGTGGTCGGCAGGAAGTCGCCGTAGCCGACGGTGGCGGCGCTGACGAAGGCCAGCCAGAGCCCCTCCGGGTAGGTCTGCACGGTCGGTTCCAGCCAGTAGAAGCCGGCGCCGGCCGCGGCCAGGGTGACGACCGCCAGCAACAGGATGCTGCCGAGGCTGCCGGGGCGCATCAGGCCGGTCAGGAAGCCGGTCAGACGGATGAAGGCGGTGCCTTGCCAGACCAGGCGCAGGGCCCAGTCCTGCCAGTTCACCGGGTGGCCCATCTGCACCAGGTTGAGCGCGGCGCCTGCCACGATCAGCAGGTGCATCCAGTTTCGGTTCAGATATTCCAGGCGGCGCGGGGCCAGCGACATCATCACGGCCAGATGGGTGGCGAAGGAGGCGGCGATGACGAACACGAACACCTCGCCTAGCCGCAGCAGGCGCGGGTCGGCCGCCGAAAGCTCGATATAGAAGGCGGGGATGGCCAGGCAGAGCGCGGCGAACAGCGGCCAGTTGAGCCTGGCCTCCCAACGATGCGCCTTGTCCGAGGCGTTGGGAGGCAGGCCGGCCATTCCGTAGCGCAGCAGGAAACGATGGAAGGGGTAAGGCATGTTCATGCGCGTGGGTGTCCCCGGTGTCCGTGTCGCGGGCGTCTATGCCGATGGGAAGTCGAGCGTCGGCTGGGGCTTGCCGACATGCCAGCCTTGGGCGAAGTCTACGCCGGCGGCCAGGATCTGTTCCAGCACCTCCTCGTCCTCGACGTACTCGGCGATGGTGCGGATGCCGAGTTCCTTGGCCAGGGTGGCGATGCTGCGCACAAAGGCGGAGTCGGTTTCGTTGCGGCAGACGTTGAGGACGAACTCGCCTTCGATCTTGATGAAGTCGATGGGGAAATGCTTGAGGTAGTGGTAGGAGGAGAAGCCCGAGCCGAAATCGTCCACTGCCAGTTGGAAGCCGTCCAGCTTCAGCGAGGAGACGAACTTGGTCAGCAGGGAGATGCTCTTGATGGTTTCCCGCTCGGTGATTTCGAACACGATGCGGCCGGGGTCGATGCCGTGCTGCTCGATGATCGCCTTGACCCTGGGCAGGAACTCGTTGAGCACCATGGCGCGCGGCGACAGGTTGAAGAAGATCAGCCCCCGGTAACCGGTTTGCACCACGTGGGCGAGCGCCTTGTCCATGACCAGATAGTCGAGCTTGTGGATCACGCCCATCTTTTCCGCCAGTTCGATGAACTCGCCGGCCTCGAACAGTCCACGTTCAGTCTGGATGCGTGACAGCACCTCGACCGCTTCCACCATGCGGCTGCCGGTATGCATGATGGGCTGGAAATACGGTTGCACGCTCTTCTGTTCCAGCGCCTGGAGAACGAGCTGGCTCTTTTCGCCGATGCGCCGGAAGGCATCGGCCACGTCGGCATCGTTGGGTTGAACGGCGCGGTTTTTGCCTTGGGCCTTGGCCTTGTACATCATGTTGTCGGCCAGCAGGAACAAGTCCTTCCTGTTGTCGGCGTGGTCCGGATAGATCGCCAGACCGACCGAAACCGAGGCCTTGGCCCGGCCGCCGTCGGGGGCGATGGCGAACACGTCGGAAGCGGCGTCGACCACGCGCTGGGCGGCGGCGTAGGCGTCGTCGTCGGCCAACTCGGGCAGGATGACGACGAATTCGTCGCCGCCGTAGCGGCAGACCACGTCCTCGAGCCGGAGGGCCTGGCGCAGAGTGGTGGCGAACTCCTGCAGGAACTGGTCGCCGACGTGATGGCCGTAGGTGTCGTTGATCGACTTGAAGTTGTCCAGGTCGATGACCAGCAGGGCGAAACGCTGTTCGTGCCGGCAGGCGCGGCCGATCTCGTATTCGAGCAGTTCCCAGAACACGCGCTGGTTGTACAGGTTGGTCAGCGGGTCGCGGGTGGCGTAGTACTCCAGGTCCTTGGTGTATTTGTGGATGGCCTTGACCGAGCCGACCACGTTGAGCAGGGTGGAGAGGACGCTGTCCATCACCAGGGTGCGGGTCGTGTCGGTCAGCTCGTTGGCCTGCACGCCGATGCCGACGATGCCGCCGATCTTGGGCGCCTCGACCAGCAGCGACTTGGTCTGCACTTCCATGTCCCGGGCAGAGGACTCGGGCATGGTGCGGGACGGGTCGGCGACGGTGTGGTTGATCGTGATCTCGCTCACGCCCCGGAAATAGGGGTTGGAATTGAAGCTGTCGCGGACCCGTTCCTCCATCTTCCGGCGCTGTTCCTCGCTCGGCTGGCCGAGCCAGAAGATGTCCAGGTTGAACAGTTCGTCTTCGACCTTGAAGATGCAGAACAGGGCATAGGTCTGCATCACGCCGTTGATCTCGATCAGCAGTTCCTTGACGTATTCGTGCCAGTCCTTGACCACGTCCGAGGTGATGATGAATTTTTCCATCAGGCGGATTTCGAACTCCAGCAGGTCCTTATCCACGGCCAGGGTGCGCAGGCGCCGGGCGACATGGCCGATCTGCTCGAACACTTCGTCCAGTTCGCGGAAGCCGAGGCTGCCTTCGTCGGAAGCGAACTGGCGCAGGTCGTCGACCCGAGAGATACGCTCGACCCGGCCTTTCAATGCGTCGACCGAGCGCCGGATGCGGACATTGATCCGGAGTACCACCAGTAGTGCAGCCAGGAAGGGCACCGGGGCGAGCCAGAGCAGCTTCTGGAGGAATTCGCGGCGCGCGGTCGAGATGGAGTCGGCCATGTCCTGGCGCACGTCGATGGCGCCCAGGACGTCGCCGATCCTGGCGTTCTGGTGGCATTGCAGGCAGTGGGCCTCGGCCTTGAGTGGGAACACGTAGCGGGCCACGTCGCCCGACTCCACCGCCTGGCCGACCGAGCCCCGGGCCAGGGCGGCCTGGATCAGCGCGTCGGCAGGTGGCTGGTCGAGGGCGCCGAAGCGTTGCGACACCACCTCGCCCCGGTACAGGGTGATGCTGGAACGCGAGCCGGCTAGCGATTTTCGGGTGGCGGCGGCGAAGTCCAGCAGCTGTTGCCGGTCCCAGCCGGCGAACATGACCTGGCTCATGGACTGGAAGGCCATCCGGGCCAGGGCGCCGGATTCCTCCATGGCCGTCTTGCGCAGGGCGTTCTGTTCGATCTGGTTGAATAGCCAATAGCTGCCGCCGAAAAACAGCACGGATGTCAGTACGGAAGCGGAAAGGATGAAACCTTGCAGGGATTTTGTTCTTGTCACGATCGGGACCTCGCGGAATGCGCGCATTTTAAGGCCTAGAGGATGTGGATATCCATATTTCAATCGCAACCGGCGTCCCGGGCAGGACGAAAATACCGGAGCAGGCGATCAGCGGCGGCCGACGGCGGCCAGGATGCCTTGCAGCAGTGCGGTCGGGGTCGGCGGGCAGCCGGGAACCTCGACGTCGACCGGGATGACGTTGGCCACTTTGCCGCAGGCGGCGTAGCTTTCGCCGAAGATGCCGCCGGTGCAGCCGCAGTCGCCCACGGCGACCACCCACTTCGGTTCCGGCATGGCGTCGTAGGTGCGCCGGAGCGCGGTCTCCAGATGGCGGGAGACCGGCCCGGTCACCAGCAATAGATCGGCGTGGCGCGGGCTGGCGGCGAACTTGATGCCGGCGCCCTCGATGTTGTAGTGGGGACCGCCCAGAGCGTGGATCTCCAGTTCGCAGCCGTTGCAGGAGCCGGCGTCGACATGGCGGATGGCCACCGCCTGGCCGAACACCTTGAGGATTGCTTCGTGCAGTTCCTGCTCATGGCTGAGCAGGGCGGGGTCGGCCGCCGGCAGCGGCTCAGACACCCGGCCGGTCTTGGCGATCTTCTTCAGGATCAAGCGAAAGGCCATGGTTACAGGTCCTGCCCCGAATAGCTGAGGTTGAACGATTTGTTGATGAGCGGGAAGTCCGGCACGATGTTGTTCAGGATGGCGACTTCCAGCAGCGGCCAGTTCTGCCAGGACGGGTCGTGGGGATGGACCCGGTCGAGCCGGCCGTCGGCGCCGATCCGCACGGCGACCAGGATCTCGCCGCGCCAGCCTTCGACCCAGCCCAATCCTTCCCGGACCCGTCCGCCCGCCTCGACCTCGGCGCGCAGCGGCCCGGCCGGCAGGCGCTGGGCGATTTCACGGATCAGGCGCAGCGATTCGAACAGTTCGGCGAAACGCACCTCGGCCCGGGCCAGCACGTCGCCCCGGCGGTGGCTGGCCATGGCGACGTCGAGCGAGTCGTAGGGCGGCAGCGGGAACTGGACCCGGGCGTCCCAGGCCTGGGCGCTGGCCCGCCCGGCCAGGCCGGTCAGGCCCAGGTGCGCGGCCAGGTCGGGCCGGACGATGCCGGTGTTGGCGAAGCGGTCCTGGATGCCGGCGTGCTCGTCGTAGATCTCCTTCAGCTCGTGGATCTCGGCTTCCAGCCGGTTGGCCAAGGTCAGCAGTTCGCTCGCGTCGTTCAAGTCGGCGGCCACCCCGCCCGGCACGATGCGGTCGAACAGGTAGCGGTGGCCGAACAGCCGGGCCGACAGCCGCAACCAGTCTTCCTTCAGGCGCCAGAACTGCACCAGGCCGAACGACAGCGCGGCGTCGTTGCCCAGGTAGCCGAGGTCGCCCAGGTGATTGGCGACCCGCTCGATCTCCAGGAATAGAGCACGCAGCCAGAGCGCCCGGTCCGGCACGGCGCTGCCGGTCGCAGTCTCCACGGCCATGCAATAGGCCCAGGCGTAGGCGCTGTGGCTGTCGCCGGAAACCCGGCCGGCCAGCTTCGCCCCGTCGGCGAGGTCCATGCCTTCGAAGCGCTTCTCGATGCCCTTGTGGGTGTAGCCCAGCCGTTCGCCCAGCTTCAGGACCCGGTCGCCGATCACCGAGAAGCGGAAATGGCCGGGCTCGATGGTGCCGGCATGGATGGGGCCGACCGCGATCTCGTGTACGCCTTCGCCCTCGACCGCGATGATCGGGTAGGCGTCCGGTTCGCGGGTCGGTGCGGCGGCGAAATCCTTGCGCAGCGGGAACGTGTCCGCCGGCCAGGCACCGTGGCGCAGCCATTTGCGGCTGTCGACCGCGTCGACGGCGCGGATGCCGAGCAGGTCATAGGTGGCACGCTGCATGCGGTCGGCCTGCGGGAAGGTCGCCGCCAGGTCGGGATAGTCGGGCTGGTCGGCCGGCAGCGCGGCCTGGGCCCAGGCCAGGCCTTCGGCGGTCATGAAGACGGCGTGGAGGGTGAAGCCGGTCTCCTCTCCCCCGTCCCGTCTTCCATCAAGGGCGAGGAGAGGCAGGTGGCGGTCGTCCGAGCCCCACAGGGCGACCAGCCGGCCGCCCGTTTCCTTGACGGCACGCGCCAGTTCGGGCAGTTCGGCCGCAGTCAGTGCGCCACGCCGGATATGCCTGCCGTATGGAGCGAAGTTCCAGTCCCGGTCGCCGATCCGCATCTCAGCCTCCAAGCAGGTGTGCGGCCTGGCGGTACCACTCTGCCAGGTAGGGCGGGATGAACAGGCCCAGCATCAGGACCAGGGCGAGATGCAGGAAGACCGGGGCCAGGGCCGGCTGGTGCGGCAGGCGGGGCAGCTCGGTCTCGCCGAAGACCATGGGCTGGACCTTGCCGAAGATGGCGGCGAAGGCGACGCCCAGGGCGATCAGCAGGAAGGGCGTGGCCCAGGGGTGCTCGTGCATGGCGGTGGTGATGATCAGGAACTCGCTGGCGAATACGCCGAACGGCGGCACGCCGAGGATGGCGATGGTGCCCAGCATCAGGCCCCAGCCGATGGTCGGGTTGGTCCGGATCAGGCCGCGGATGCCGTCCATGAGCTGGGTGCCGGCCTTCTGGGTGGCGTGGCCAACGGCGAAGAAGATGGCCGACTTGGTCAGCGAATGCATGGTCATGTGCAAGAGGCCGGCGAAGCTGGCGACCGGGCCGCCCATGCCGAAGGCGAAGGTGACCAGGCCCATGTGCTCGATCGAGGAATAGGCGAACATGCGCTTGACGTCGGTCTGGCGCTTGATCAGGAAGGCGGCCAGCACCACTGAGAACAGGCCGAAGCCCATCATCAGGTTGCCGGCCAGGTCGGTGCCGAGGGCGCCGTCGACCAGCACCTTGCTGCGCATCACGGCGTAGAGGGCGACGTTGAGCAGCAGGCCGGAGAGCACGGCCGAGATCGGGGTCGGGCCTTCGGCATGGGCGTCGGGTAGCCAGCTGTGCAGCGGGGCCAGGCCGACCTTGGTGCCGTAGCCGACCAGCAGGAAGACGAAGGCGAGCTGCAGCACGGTCGGTTCCAGGTGCGCCTTGACCGCGTCGAGGTGAGTCCAGAGCAGGGCGTCGCCGCCGGCACCGAGCACCTTCTCGGCCGCGAAGTAGAGCAGGATGGTGCCGAACAGGGCCTGGGCGATGCCGACGCCGCACAGGATGAAGTACTTCCAGGCCGCCTCCAGCGCCGCCGGGGTGCGGTAGAGCGAGACCAGCAGCACGGTGGCCAGGGTGGCGCCTTCCATCGAGACCCAGAGGATGCCCATGTTGTTGGTGGTGAGGGCGAGCAGCATGGCGCCGATGAAGATCTGGTAGCTGGCGTGGTAGAGACGCAGCCGGGCGTCGTTGAGCCGGCCGTGCTCGTGCTCGATGCGCATGTAGGGACGCGAGAACAGCGCGGTGGTGAAGGCGACGAAGGCGGTCAGGGCGACCAGGAAGACGTTGAACGAGTCGACGAAGAACCAGCCGTCGTTCAGCTCCAACGGCCCCTGCTCGATCACCCGGGCGGTGAGCGCCGCCGCCGCCAGCAGGGTCAGGAAGCTGAAGCCGGCGTTGAGTTCGGGCGCCCGGGCGCGGTTGCCCCACAGCGCCAGGAAGACGCCGCCTGTCAGGGGGATGCCGAGCAGCCAGTAGAACTCCATCACCTTTCCTTGAGTTTTTCCATGTGCTTCAGGTCCATCGAATCGAAGGTCTCGCGGATCTGGAAGAAGAAGATGCCGAGCACGAAGACGCCGACCAGCACGTCGAGCGCGACGCCCAGCTCGACCACCAGCGGCATGCCGTAGGTCGCGCTGGTGGCGGCGAAGAACAAACCGTTCTCCATGGCCAGGAAGCCGATCACCTGGGGTAGGGCCTTGGTCCGGGTGATCATCATCAGGAAGGCGAGCAGCACGCAGGCCATGGCCACGCCCAGGGTCGAGCGGGTGGCGGTGCCGGCCATCTGGGCGATGGGCAGGGCCAGATTGAAGGCGAAGATCACCAGGCCGATGCCGATCAGCATGGTGAGGGTGTTGTTGAGCAGCGGCTCGACCTCGCGATTGATGTCCAGCTTCCGCACCAGCCGGTAGAAGAACCAGGGCATGGCGATCACCTTGAGGATCAGGGTCAGGGCGGCCGAATAGAACAGATGGTACTGGCCGGTCGACCAGGCGATGATGCCGGTCGAGGTGGCCAGGGCCGCGCCCTGCCAGGCGAACAGCGTGACCAGGCCGACCACCCGGCGCTGCGACAGCATGGCGAAGGAGATCAGGAGCAGGATGGCGGCCAGCAGGTTGACGATCTGGAGGTAGTAGCTGGACGGCATATCAGACCTCCAACAGGAAATGGATCAACATGCCCAGCACCGCCAGGAGAAAGGCCGTGCCCAGGAACTCCGGCACCCGGAACAGGCGCATCTTGGCGCTGATGGTTTCCAGCAGGGCCAGGACGAAGCCGCCCGCCGCCAGCTTGGCGAACAGGGCCAGCAGGGCCAGCGGCAGGGCGCCGTAATCGCCCACCGAGGCGATGCCCCAGGGCAGGAACAGGGCGATGCCGAGCGCCGAATAGGTGAACAGCTTGAGCGCCACCGCCCATTCGATCAGCGCCAGGTGGCGGGCCGAGTATTCCAGGATCATGGCCTCGTGGATCATGGTCAGTTCCAGGTGGGTGCTCGGGTTGTCGACCGGGATGCGGGCGTTCTCGGCCACCGACACCATCCAGAAGGCGACCCCGGCGAAGGCCAGGCTGGGATAGATGGCGAAGCTGCGGTGGGCCAGGGTGTCGACGATGGACGGCAGCTGGGTCGAGTGCGAGATCAGGCTGGCGGTGAAGAACACCATCAGCAGCGCCGGCTCGGCCAGGAAGGAGACCAGCATCTCGCGCCGGGCGCCGAGGGTGCCGAACGCGGTGCCGATGTCCATCGCCGCCAGGGCCAGGAAGACTCGGGCCAGGGCGAACACGCCGACCAGGGCGATGACGTCGGCGGCCGGCGAGAACGGCAGGTCGTTGGCGATCATGGGCACGATGCCGGCGGCCAGGGCCATGCAGGCGAACACCATGTAGGGCGCGAAGCGGAACAGCGGCGAGGCATTGTGGGCGATCACCGCATCCTTGTGGAACAGCTTGCGCATCACCCGGTAGGGCTGGCTGACGGGCGGCGCCGAGCGGCCCTGCAGCCAGGCCCGGCACTGGTTGGTCCAGCCCAGCAGGAGCGGCGCCGCCAGGATGGCGAGCAGGGTCTGGGCGATCTGGAGGACGATGCCGGCGCTCATCGGGTGAACACCAGCAGGAAGATCAGGGTGGCGAAGCTGTAGACCAGATACCACTGGATGCGGCCGTGCTGCAGCCGGCCGGCCTGGCCGGAGAGCCAGTCCGCGACCCGGGCGATGGGCGCGTAGAGCAGGTTCCAGAGCTTGTCGACGCTGACGCCGTGGTAATGAGGCGTGCGGTCGAACGGATCGGGCGTCTCCCGTTCGACCCGCATGAACGAATCGAATATCTGCCGGATCGGCTGGCCGAAGCCTTCGGCCGTGTCCTGCATGCGCGGGGTCTGTTCGGGATAGCCGCAATCCCAAGGATCGCTTCGACGCACACGGCCGTGATAGAACCTGCGTACCGACAGGAAGGTCAGCGCCAGGGCGGTCAGCACCACCGCGAAGAAGACCAGGGGCGCGTAGCTGGCACGCTCGGCGTTGATCGGCGCCAGCATCAGCCAACTGCCGTTGTTGACCAGTGCCTGGCCGGTCAACAGGCGGATCGTGGGGGTGAGCCAGCCGATCACCTGGGAAGGCAGCAGGCCGAGCAGGATGCAGCCCAGCGCCAACCAGAGCATGCCCAGGCGCTGGGGCCAGCCGGCTTCGTGGGCCTTCTCCAAGGTGGGATCGCGCGGCCGGCCGAGGAAGACCACGCCGTAGAACTTGACCATCACGTAGGCCGCCAATGCCGCGGTCAGGGCGACCGACGCGGCCGCCACCGGGACGACCATGTTGAGATAGTTCTGGTGCAGGCCCGGCGTGAACAGGAAGGCCTGCAGCAGCAGCCATTCGGAAACGAAGCCGTTGAGCGGCGGCAGGCCGGCGATGGCCAGGACGCCGATCAGGGTCAGCCAGGCGGTCCAGGGCATGAATCGGATCAGGCCGCCCAGGCCGCCCATCAGCCGGGTGCCGGTGGCGTGCAGCACCGAGCCGGTGCCGACGAACAGCAGGCTTTTGAAGAAGGCGTGGTTGAGGGCGTGGTACAGGGTCGCGGTGAGCGCCAGTGCGGCCAGGGCGCCCTTGCCGTCGGCCTTGAAGATCACGGTCAGGCCGAAGCCGGCCAGGATGATGCCGACGTTCTCGATCGACGACCAGGCCAGCAGCCGCTTCATGTCCGACTGCACGGCGGCGAAGATGATGCCGTACAGGGCGGTGGCGAGGCCGAGGGCCAGGGCCAGCGTGCCCCACCAGCCGATCTGGGTATGGAGCAGATCAAAGGTCACCCGCAGCAGGCCGTAGATGGCGGTCTTGAGCATGATGCCCGACATCAGCGCGGACACCGGCGAGGGCGCGGCCGGATGGGCCTCCGGCAGCCAGACGTGGACCGGCACCAGGCCGGCCTTGGCGCCGAAACCGAACAGCGCCAGCAGGAAGGCAACCGAGGCCCAGAACGGGGTGATCTGCGCCTGGCGCATGTAGTCGAAGGTGTAGGCGCCGTGGCCGCCCTGCATGACGCCGAAGCAGAGCAGGAGCGAAACGGCGCCGACGTGGGCCATGAGCAGGTAGAGGAAGCCGGCCTTGCGGATCTCGGGAATCTTGTGGTCGGTGGTGACCAGGAAGTATGACGACAGGGCCATCAGTTCCCAGGCCACCATGAAGGCGTAGGCGTCGTTCGCCAGCAATACCAGCGCCATGCCGGCCAGGAACAGGTGATACCAGAGCGAAAGCAGCGCGAGACTGCCGGGCTCGGTGCCCCGGAAATAGCCGGCGGCGTAGACGTTGACGCCGAACGCGCCGCCGCCCAGCAGGGCCAGGAAGAAGCCGGACAGGGCGTCGAGCCGGAGATGGAAGGGCAGGTCGGGCAGACCGATCGGCAGGATCAGCCCTGATTCGGGTTCCGCCAGGGCCAAGGCGCCGATGCCGGCCATGGCCAGCGCCACCAGGGCGCCCAGGGGCAGGACGAGCCCGGCCAGCAGCTTAGTGCGCCGCAGCGCGAGGGAAACAACGGCCAGCCCCAGCCAGGCGAACACACCAAACCAAGCGTATTGAACGGGGACTAAATCGGGTGGCAACAATGCACATACCGTGGGCTATGGAAGGTTTGATTCTAGGTATCACTAAAATTGAACACAATGTTAATATGATTAACATGTTCGATTCTCCGCCAGATTTGGTGCCCGCATGGAAAACCGTACCGCCCGCCTGACCGTCCTGATCGACCCCCGGAAGAAAAAGCTGTTCGAGGAGATCTGCGCGCAGAAGGACCTCACGCCCTCGCAGGTGGTGCGGCGCCTGGTGCGGCAGTACATCATCGACAACGCCGGCAGCCGTGAACTGCCGGATTGGCTGACCGCGGCGGCTCAACGCAGCGACGAATAGGCGAATTCAAAAAAGGCCGCAGATCGGGCGGCGCAAATCGAGCGGGAGAGGTGGACGGGCGCGTCGGCCGTTCTTGCCGCTGCCGTCAAACAGTTGAATCAAGCATGAATTGCCTGCGCGACCACGGCACAGCCGAGGCGGCGGGCGAGTCCAATCCGGGCCGGGCGGCGTCTGCCAGCAGGCCGCCCGACCGTCATCAAGGGTGGTTGGGGCTGGTCCCGAACAGGTCGACGATGCCTTGCCACCAGCGGCGCCGGTTCTGCGGTACCAGGTGGCTGGGGTTCAGGTCGGACGGCGGCAGGCGGCTCATCACCCAGCCGGGTAGAATGCGACGCTTGCTCGAACCGCATGACGTGCCCAGATGATTCGGGTCGTAGATCTTGATGAGACTGGGATGTTCCAGGTCGTCGGCATAGACGATGCCGCAGTAATCCTCGTCGTGTTCCTTGCGCAGCAGGCTGTCGATCTCGCGGATGAAGGTGGCGACGTGTTCGCCGTCGGCCGGCTGTTCCGGGCGTTCCTCGCCCAGTGCGTACAGGTACCAGCCGGCTTGGGTGTCCAGCCGTTGCCAGAATGCGGTCAGTTGCTCCCAGGACAGCAGGCTGAACAACATGCCGTCGAACAGGGCGTCAAATTCGGGGTTTTGAGCGGCTAGCATGGTCCTGGGCTATTTGGGGCAAATGTAAGATCGTCATTGTTACCTATTTGGTTTTCGATTGAAAACCCTTTGAGGAGGAAGATAACTTGCTGAAAGCATTATTGTTTGATGTCGACGGCACCCTGGCCGACACCGAGCGGGACGGCCATCGGGTGGCTTTCAACGCTGCATTCCACGATTTCGGTCTCGACTGGATCTGGGACGTGGAACTGTACGGCAAGCTGCTGGCCGTGACCGGCGGCAAGGAGCGGATGCGCTATTACGTCGACAATTTCCGGCCGGATTACATCAAACCGGCCAACTTCGACGATCTGGTGGTCGACTTGCACAAGGCCAAGACCGCGCATTACACCCGCATGCTGGCCGATGGCGGCATCCCCCTGCGGCCGGGCGTCAAGCGGCTGCTCGAGGAGGCCCGCGCGGCCGGGCTGACGCTGGCCATCGCGACCACGACCACGCCGGACAACGTCACTGCCCTGCTGCGCCACAGCCTGGCCGAGGACAGTCCGGACTGGTTCGCGGTGATCGCCGCCGGCGACATCGTCCCGGCCAAGAAGCCGGCGCCGGACATCTATGCCTGGGCGCTGGAAAAGCTGGGCCTGTCGGCCGAGGAATGCGTCGCCTTCGAGGATTCCCGCAACGGCATCCGCTCGTCGATGGGGGCAGGTCTGCGCACCGTGGTGACGGTCAACGACTACACCCGCGAGGATGACTTCGAGGGCGCGCTCGCCGTGCTCACCGACCTGGGCGAACCCGGCGCGCCGTACCGGCGCCTGGACCGGGAAGAGGCCGGCTTGGTCGATCTCGCCCGCCTGCGGGAGTGGCTGTAGAAAACGAAACGGCGGCCATGTCGCCGCCGTCTGCTGGTTGCCGTTGGCTCAGGGGCGGCGGGCTACGGCAGCCTCGAGTGTGTTCTGCAGCAGGGTGGCGACCGTCATCGGGCCGACGCCGCCCGGCACGGGAGTGATCCAACTGGCACGTTCCCTGGCGGCATCGAATTCGACGTCGCCGACCACCCGGCCGTCGAGCAGCCGGTTGATGCCGACGTCGATCACCATGGCACCTTCCCTGATCCATTTGCCGCGGACCATCTCGGACCGGCCGACGGCCGCCACCACGACATCGGCGCGGCCGACGTGGGCGGCCAGGTCCCGGGTGGCGCTATGGCAGACCGTGACCGTGCAGCCTGCCATCAGCAACTCCAGCGCCATGGGCCGGCCGACGATGTTGGAGGCGCCGACCACGACGGCTTCCTTGCCGCGCAACTCCTCTTTGGTGGTGGCCAGCAGGCGCATTACGCCGTAGGGCGTGCAGGGCCGCAGGGTCGGCCGTTTCTGGGCCAGACGGCCGAGGTTGTAGGGGTGGAAGCCATCCACGTCCTTGCCCGGGTGGATGCGTTCGATGACGGTTTCGGGGTGGATGTGCTCGGGCAGCGGCAGCTGGACCAGGATGCCGTCCACGTCGTCGTCCGAGTTCAGGCGGTCGATCAGGGCCAGCAGTTCGTCCTGGGTCGTCGTCGTGGGCAGATTGTGGGCCAGATCGCGCACGCCGGCGATCTCGCACGAGCGGCGCTTGTTGCGGACGTAGAGGGCGGAAGCCGGATTGTCGCCGACCAGGATGACGGCCAGGCCCGGCGCCGGCCGGCCGGCGGCGATCCGTTCTTCAACCTGCTTGCGGATGTCCAGCAACAGGGCGTCGGCGATGGCCTTGCCATCGAGGATACGGGCAGTCATGGTGGGCTTCGCTCGGGTTCTGACGACGGCTCGAATTCTAGCCGACAAGGGCCTTCGGGCGACATTGATTTTTACCGGGGGCGCAGGTATAGTGCCTGCCCTTCGGGGTGTAGCGCAGCCCGGTAGCGCGCCTGCTTTGGGAGCAGGATGTCGGAGGTTCGAATCCTCTCACCCCGACCAGCGTTACCGGTCGATAGTTGCACAACTGCCCGCGGGATCACTGCCCGTAGCTCAATTGGATAGAGCACCAGCCTTCTAAGCTGGGGGTTACAGGTTCGATCCCTGTCGGGCAGGCCAGGTTTACAGTGGCGGTGGTAGCTCAGTTGGTAGAGCACTGGATTGTGGCTCCAGGTGTCGAGGGTTCGATTCCCTTCCATCGCCCCATCTCTTCGCAGTAGTTCAGGCGGTCCCGTCCGGGGCTGCCGGATGCCTCCAAGTTTGTCCGGTTTGCCTGTCGCGTAGGTCGTTCGGGCCTGCCGGCCGCAAATGCCCGGAGTTGAGCGCCGGAATCGGCGCGCGTATAATTCAGCTAGATCAAATAATGGTTCCAGCGGGATGGGCGAGAGCCCGTCCCGCTTGTCATGTCTAAAGCAGGAGTTATCTTGGCTTCCTTCGCGCCCGCGATTCTAGTGCTCGCTGACGGTTCAATCTTCAGGGGCTATTCCATCGGTGCAGAGGGCACCGGTGTCGGCGAGGTGGTGTTCAACACTTCCATGACCGGCTATCAGGAAATTCTGACCGACCCCTCCTACTGTCGGCAGATCGTCACCCTCACCTATCCCCACATCGGCAATGTGGGCGCCAACCCCGAGGACGAGGAATCGGACCGGGTGCACGCCTCCGGCCTGATCATCCGCGACCTGCCGCTGCTGGCCAGCAATTTCCGCATGAGCCAAACGCTGCCGGATTACCTGAAGGCCCACGACGTGGTGGCCATCGCCGGCATCGACACCCGCCGCCTGACCCGCCTGCTGCGGGAGAAGGGCGCCCAGAACGGCTGCATCATGGCCGGCCCGTCGGCATCGACCCCGGCCGGCGAGGCCGAAGCGCTGCGCGCGGCCCAAGCCTGCCCCAGCATGACCGGGCTGGATTTGGCCCAGGTGGTGACCTGCGAACAGAAATACGACTGGACCGAGGGCGAGTGGCAATTGGGCAAAGGCTTCACCGAACCGGCCGAACGTCCCTACCACGTGGTCGCCTACGACTACGGCATCAAGCGCAACATCCTGCGCATGCTCACCAGCCGCGGCTGCCGCGTCACCGTGGTGCCGGCCCAGACCCCGGCCAAGGACGTGCTGGCCATGAAGCCGGACGGCGTGTTCCTGTCCAACGGCCCGGGCGACCCGGAGCCGTGCGACTACGCCATCCAGGCGATCCAGGAGTTCCTGGCCGCCAAGCTGCCGATCTACGGCATCTGCCTCGGCCACCAGCTGCTCGGTCTGGCCTCCGGCGCCCGGACCGTCAAGATGAAGTTCGGCCACCACGGCGGCAACCACCCGGTCCAGGACCTGGACAACAAGCGGGTCATGATCACCAGCCAGAACCACGGCTTCGCGGTCGACGCCGCCACCCTGCCGGCCAATCTGCGCGCCACCCATGTCTCGCTGTTCGACGGCAGCCTGCAGGGCATGGCCCGGACCGATTGTCCAGCCTTCAGTTTCCAGGGGCACCCCGAGGCGAGTCCGGGGCCCCATGACGTCGGTTACCTGTTCGACCGTTTCGTCGGCATGATGCGGGAGAACAAGAATGCCTAAGCGTACCGACATCCACAGCATACTCATCATCGGCGCCGGCCCGATCATCATCGGCCAGGCCTGCGAATTCGACTACTCCGGCGCCCAGGCCTGCAAGGCGCTGCGGCAGGAGGGCTACCGGGTCATCCTGGTCAACTCCAACCCGGCCACCATCATGACCGACCCGGAGACGGCCGACGCGACCTACATCGAGCCGATCAACTGGCAGACCATCGAGAAGATCATCGAGAAGGAGCGGCCGGACGCCGTGCTGCCCACCATGGGCGGCCAGACCGCGCTCAATTGCGCGCTCGACCTGGCCCGCCACGGCGTGCTCGACAAGTACGGCTGCGAACTGATCGGCGCCAAGAAAGAGGCCATCGACATGGCCGAGGACCGCCAGCTGTTCAAGGAGGCGATGACCCGCATCGGTCTCGGCTCGGCCCGCTCCGGCATCGCCCATTCCATGGAAGAGGCCCTGCAGGTCCAGGCCGGCATCGGCTTCCCGGTCATCATCCGGCCGTCCTTTACCTTGGGCGGCACCGGCGGCGGCATCGCCTACAACATGGAAGAATTCGCGGCCATCTGCGAAAACGGCCTCGAAGCCTCGCCGACCCGCGAGCTGCTGATCGAGGAATCGCTGATCGGCTGGAAGGAATATGAGATGGAAGTGGTCCGCGACAAGGCGGACAACTGCATCATCGTCTGTTCGATCGAGAACCTGGACCCGATGGGCGTGCACACCGGCGACTCGATCACCGTCGCCCCGGCCCAGACCCTGACCGACAAGGAATACCAGATCCTGCGCAACGCCTCGATCGCCGTGCTGCGCGAGATCGGCGTCGACACCGGCGGCTCCAACGTCCAGTTCGCCATCAACCCGGACGACGGCCGCATGATCGTGATCGAGATGAACCCGCGCGTGTCGCGTTCCTCGGCGCTGGCCTCCAAGGCGACCGGCTTCCCGATCGCCAAGGTGGCGGCCAAGCTGGCGGTCGGCTACACCCTGGACGAACTGAAGAACGAGATCACCGGCGGCGCCACCCCGGCCTCGTTCGAACCCTCGATCGACTACGTGGTGACCAAGATCCCGCGCTTCGCCTTCGAGAAGTTCCCTCAGGCCAACAACCGCCTGACCACCCAGATGAAGTCGGTGGGCGAGGTCATGGCCATCGGCCGGACCCAGATGGAGTCCCTGCAGAAGGCCCTGCGTGGCCTGGAGACCGGGGTCGACGGCCTGGACGAGAAGACCACGGACAAGGACGTGATCGTTAGCGAGATGGGTAATCCGGGTTCCGATCGTCTGTTCTACGTCGCCGACGCCTTCCGGATCGGCATGACGCTGGAAGAGGTGTTCGGCATTTCCAGGATCGACCCGTGGTTCCTGGCCCAGATCCAGGACATCGTCCGCCAGGAAAACGAACTCCGCGGCCGCGACCTGGCCGGCCTGGCCAAGGACGAACTGTTCGGCCTGAAGCGCAACGGCTTCTCCGACCGCCGCCTGGCCAAGCTGCTCGGCACCGACCAGCACGCCGTGCGCGCCCGACGCTGGGAGCTGGACGTGCACCCGGTCTACAAGCGGGTCGACACCTGCGCTGCCGAATTCGCCACCTCCACCGCCTATCTGTACTCATCCTACGAGGAAGAGTGCGAGGCCAATCCCAGCGACCGCAGGAAGATCATGGTCCTGGGCGGCGGCCCGAACCGGATCGGCCAGGGCATCGAGTTCGACTACTGCTGCGTCCACGCCGCCCAGGCCAGCCGTGAGGACGGCTACGAGACCATCATGGTCAACTGCAACCCGGAGACCGTGTCCACCGACTACGACACCTCCGACCGTCTCTACTTCGAACCGCTGACCCTGGAGGACGTGCTCGAGATCGTCCGCATAGAGAAACCGGAGGGCGTGATCGTCCAGTACGGCGGCCAGACCCCGCTCAAGCTGGCGCGCGACCTGGAGAAGAACGGCGTGCCCATCATCGGCACCACGCCGGACATGATCGACGCCGCCGAGGACCGCGAGCGCTTCCAGAAGATGCTCAACGAGCTGGGCCTGCTGCAGCCGCCCAACCGCACCGCGCGGACCGAGGCCGACGCCCTGCGCCTGGCCGCCGAGATCGGCTATCCCCTGGTGGTGCGTCCGTCCTACGTGCTGGGCGGCCGGGCCATGGAGATCGTCCACGAGGAGTCCGACCTGGAGCGCTACATGCGCGAGGCGGTCAAGGTCTCCAACGATTCGCCGGTGCTGCTCGACCGCTTCCTGAACGACGCGATCGAGGTCGACGTCGATGCCCTGTCGGACGGTACCGACGTGCTGATCGGTGGCATCATGGAACACATCGAGCAGGCCGGCGTCCACTCAGGCGATTCGGCCTGTTCGCTGCCGCCCTACAGTCTGTCCAAGCCGCTGCAGGACGAGTTGCGCCGGCAGACCGTGGCCATGGCCCGGGCGCTGAACGTGGTCGGCCTGATGAACGTCCAGTTCGCCATCAAGGGCAACGACGTCTACGTCCTGGAAGTGAATCCCCGTGCTTCGCGCACCGTGCCTTTCGTGTCCAAGGCCACCGGCCGGCCGCTGGCCAAGATCGCAGCCCGCTGCATGGCCGGCAAGACGCTGAAGGAACAAGGGGCGTTGCAGGAGATCATCCCGCCCTACTTCTCGGTCAAGGAGGCGGTGTTCCCGTTCCGCAAGTTCCCCGGCGTCGATCCGCTGCTCGGCCCGGAGATGAAGTCGACCGGCGAGGTCATGGGCGTGGCCGAGACCTTCGGCGAGGCCTTCCTCAAGGCCCAGTACGCGGCCAGCGTCAAGCTGCCCAAGCGCGGCACGGCCTGCCTGTCGGTGCGCAACCACGAGCATCCGGATGTGGTCCAGATCGCCCGCCACCTGCACGACCTGGGCTTCAAGATGTACGCCACCAAGGGCACCGCCGCCAGCATCGAGGCCGCCGGCCTGCCGGTGACGCGGGTCAACAAGGTGGCCGAGGGCCGTCCCCACATCGTCGACATGATCAAGAACCAGGAGGTCCAGTTCATCGTCAACGTGGTCGAGGACAAGCGCGCGATCAAGGATTCGGCGTCGATCCGGACCGCCGCCCTGGCCCAGAACATCTCCTACTACACCACCCTGGCGGGTGCCGAGGCCGCGTGCCTGGGCATGAAGGACCGGGGTGACATCACCGTCAACGATCTGCAGAGTCTGCATCGCCGCCTGGGCTGATGAGACCGGAAGGAACATAACAATGAACAAGGTCCCACTGACCGTCACCGGCGCCGAATTGCTGAAGACCGAACTGCAGCGCCTGAAATCCGTCGAGCGGCCCAACGTCATCGCCGCCATCGCCGAGGCCCGCTCCCACGGCGACCTGTCCGAGAACGCCGAATACGATGCCGCCAAGGAGCGCCAGGGCTTCATCGAGGGCCGCATCAAGGAACTGGAAGGCAAGCTCGCCAACGCCCAGATCATCGACCCGCGCCACCTCGACGCCGAGGGCCGGGTGGTGTTCGGCGCCACGGTGGAACTGGTCGACGCCGAAACCGGAGCCGAGGTGAAGTACCAGATCGTCGGCGACGACGAAGCCGACATCAAGGCCGGCAAGATCTCTGTGTCCTCGCCCATCGCCCGCGCCCTGATCGGCAAGTACGCCGGCGACGTGGCCGACGTGCATGCCCCGGGCGGCCTGCGCCACTACGAAATCCTCGACGTCCACTACATCTGAGCCCCGATGAAAAACCTACCCGACCTGCTGGCGGACTGGGCGGTCACCCTCTGGGTGGGCGGCCTCTGGGCGATCGGCTATCTGGCCGCGCCGGTGCTGTTCTACAACCTGGAAGACAAGATGCTGGCCGGCCGCCTGGCGGGCCACATGTTCACCTGGATCGCGCTGTTCGGCATCGGTTGCGCCGCCTGGCTGCTTTTCCACCGGGTATTCCGGTTCGGCGGCTCGGTGCTGAAGCAATGGTTTTTCTGGCTCGTGCTGGTCATGCTGCTGCTGACCCTGGCCCAGCATTTCGGCATCCAGCCCATCATGCAGCACATGAAGGACGAGGCCATGCCGCAGGACGTGATGCACAGCCTGTTCAAGGACCGCTTCACCGCCTGGCACGGCGTGTCCAGCGTGATCTACCTGATCCAGTCGCTGCTCGGCCTGGCCCTGGTGGCTAAGCAGAACTCAAGGTAGGGCGAGGCGGGGCTTCTCGGCCGGTTTGTAGACCAGCAGCAGCTTGCCGATGTGCTGCACTGGGGCGCAGCCCAGCCGAGCGCAGATTTCCTGCAGCCAGGCCTCCCGCTCGCTACGGTCGTCGTTGAGCACCCGGATCTTGATCAGTTCGTGCGCGGCCAGGCTACGCTCGACTTCCTTGAGCACGGCTTCGCTCAAGCCGCCGGCACCGATCATGACCACCGGTTTGAGGTTATGGGCCTGAGCCTTGAGGTACTTGCGCTGTTGTGGCGTCAGTTCCAGCATGTGAATCTCCGAAAACGGGCTGCAACGGGTTCCGATGCGGCGAAAAGGCGGCCATAGTACATGAAAAGACAAGCAAAAACGCGGGCTTGGCATCACCAGCACGTCAATGATTTCTACGTGAAGCAGTCGGTCGAGCAGGGCTGGCGCTCCAGGGCCGCCTTCAAGCTGCTGGAAATCGACGACAAGGACCGCCTGCTCAAGCCCGGCATGGCGGTGGTCGACCTGGGCTGCGCGCCGGGCGGTTGGTGCCAGGTGGCGATGGAGCGGATGAAGGGCCAGGGGCGCATCGTCGGCATCGACCTGCTGGAATGCGTCGGCATGAACAACGTCACCTTCATCCAGGGCGACTTCACCGAGGACGGCCCGCTGGCCGAACTGGAGGCCGCGGTGGGCGGCGCCAAGCTGGACCTTGTACTTTCCGACATGGCCCCCAATATAAGTGGCGTCGACTCTGCCGATCAGGCGAAAAGCTATTACTTGGCGGAACTTGCGCTGGATTTCGCCCGTCAGCATTTGAAGCCGGAGGGCGCTTTTCTGATCAAGGTTTTCCAGGGCGCCGGGTTCGAGGATTACGTCCGGGCGCTGCGTGCGGCGTTCGTCTCGGTGGCGACGCGCAAGCCGAAAGCCTCGCGCGACCGCAGCCGGGAAGTATACCTACTCGGAAAAGGGTTGAAGATTGCCTGAACGTCCGGTTTGGGATAGGGTCTGAGTATCGCTTGCGTAGTTACGCATTTAAGGAATCGAATGAACAGCTTAATCAAGAATATCGCCATCTGGTTGGTCATCGCCCTCATCCTCATGACGGTGTTCAACCAGTTCGGCCAGCACCAGGCCATCCAGAGCCAGGTCGACTATTCCCAGTTTCTGGACGAGGTGAAGCAGGGCCAGGTGACCAAGGTTTCGATCGAAGGCCACGTCCTGCGCGGCCTGCGCGCCGACGGCAGCCATTTCAGCACCTATGCGCCGTCCGACCCCTGGATGGTGTCCGACCTGCTCAAGGCCGGCGTGGCGATCCAGGCCAAGCCGGAAGAAGAGCCGTCGATGCTGATGAACATCTTCATCTCCTGGTTCCCCATGCTGCTGCTGATCGGGGTCTGGGTCTTCTTCATGCGCCAGATGCAGGGCGGCGGCAAGGGCGGCGCCTTCTCCTTCGGCAAGAGCCGGGCCCGCATGCTGGACGAGAACAACAACCAGATCACCTTCGCCGACGTCGCCGGCTGCGACGAGGCCAAGGAAGAGGTGAGCGAACTGGTCGAATTCCTGCGCGACCCGTCCAAGTTCCAGAAGCTGGGCGGCCGGATTCCCCGGGGCGTGCTGATGGTCGGCAATCCCGGTACCGGCAAGACCCTGCTGGCCAAGGCCATCGCCGGCGAGGCCAAGGTGCCTTTCTTCTCGATCTCCGGCTCCGACTTCGTCGAGATGTTCGTCGGCGTCGGTGCCGCCCGGGTGCGCGACATGTTCGAGCAGGCCAAGAAGGCGGCGCCCTGCATCATCTTCATCGACGAGATCGACGCGGTCGGTCGCCAGCGCGGCGCCGGCCTGGGTGGGGGCAACGACGAGCGTGAGCAGACCCTGAACCAACTGCTGGTCGAGATGGACGGCTTCGAGGGCAACGTCGGCGTCATCGTCATCGCCGCCACCAACCGCCCCGACGTGCTCGACCCCGCCCTGATGCGTCCGGGCCGCTTCGACCGCCAGGTGGTGGTGCCGCTGCCCGACATCCGCGGCCGCGAACAGATCCTGATGGTCCACATGCGCAAGGTGCCGATGGGCACCGACGTCAAGGCCGACATCATCGCCCGCGGCACGCCCGGCTTCTCCGGCGCCGACCTGGCCAACCTGGTCAACGAGGCCGCCCTGTTCGCCGCACGCGCCAACAAGCGCGTGGTCGACATGGACGATTTCGAGCGGGCCAAGGACAAGATCATCATGGGCGCCGAGCGCCGCTCCATCGTCATGCCCGAGGAAGAGCGCCGCAACACCGCCTACCACGAGTCCGGCCATGCCGTGGTGGCGCGCTCGCTGCCCAAGACCGATCCGGTGCACAAGGTCACCATCATCCCGCGTGGCCGTGCCCTAGGCGTGACCATGCAACTGCCCGAGTCCGACCGCTACAGCCAGGACAAGGAGCGCCTGCTGTCGACCATCTGCGTGCTGTTCGGCGGCCGGATCGCCGAAGAAATCTTCATGAACCAGATGACCACCGGCGCCTCCAACGACTTCCAGCGCGCCACCGATCTGGCCCGGCGCATGGTGACCCAGTGGGGCATGTCCGACAGCCTCGGCACCATGGTCTACGGCGAGGAGGAGGGCGAGGTCTTCCTGGGCCGTTCGGTCACCACCCACAAGAGCGTGTCCGAGGCGACCCTGCAGAAGGTCGACGCCGAAGTCCGTCGCATCATCGACGAGCAATACGGCCGCGCCCGCAAGATCATCGAGGACAACCGCGACAAGATCGAGGCCATGACCCACGCCCTGCTGGAATGGGAGACCATCGACGCCGAGCAGATCGACGACATCATGGCCGGCAACCAGCCGCGGCCGCCCAAGCCGTCCTCGCAGCCGCCGATCAAGCCCAACGGCGGTTCGCCCAGCGCCCCGGCGGCGACCGCGACCCCGGCCGAAGAGTCCTGATCGGCTGACGGCCCATGACGCGCGGCAGGCGGGGTGATTGCCCCACTGCCGCGTTTTTCGTTATCGAATACCTGATCCTTCCATGTTCGCCTTGCACGAACGCCCGCTGGTAATGGGCATCGTCAACGTCACCCCGGATTCGTTTTCCGATGGCGGCCGTTTCTTCGGCCACCGCCAGGCCCTCGAACATGCTGCCCGGCTGGTCGAAGAAGGGGCGGACATCCTCGACATCGGTGGCGAGTCGACCCGGCCCGGAGCCCAGCCGGTATCCCTGCAGGAAGAACTGGACCGGGTCATGCCGGTGCTGGAGGGCACCCGTGACTTCGGCGTGCCGGTCTCGATCGACACCATGAAACCCGAGTTGATGCGGGCCGCGCTCGAGGCCGGCGCGACGATGATCAACGACGTCAACGCCTTCCGCGCGCCGGGCGCCTGGGCGGCGGTGAAGGACAGCGACTGCGCGCTGTGCGTGATGCACATGCCCGGCGAGCCGCGCACCATGCACGACGTGCCTGAATACCGGGACGTGGTGACCGAGGTCGAGTCCTTCCTGGCGGAAAGAATGGCTGCGGCCGCGGCCGAGGGGATCGCCGCGGCCCGGATCGTGGTCGACCCCGGCTTCGGTTTCGGCAAGTCCCTGGAGGATAATCTCGCCTTGTTGCGCGGCCTGGGCCGGTTCAAGGCATTGGCGCCGGTCCTGGCCGGTGTTTCGCGCAAGCGCATGATCGGCGCCCTGACCGGCCGGGAGGTCCAGGATCGACTGGCCGGCAGTCTGGCCGCCGCGCTGCGGGCGGTGGACAATGGCGCCGCCATCGTGCGGGTGCACGACGTCAGAGAGACCGTGGATGCGTTGAAGGTCTGGCGGTCGACGGCCTGAGCGGCGGCCGGAAGCCCGCGCAGCCGCGGGACGAAAGCGGTCGGTCGCCGACGCGAGGATGACCAATGAAGGGGAACTGGGCCATGGGGGCAAACAAGTGAGCAGGAAATATTTCGGTACCGACGGCGTGCGCGGCAAGGTGGGCGAACTGCCCATCACTCCGGAGTTCGTCATGCATCTGGGCTATGCCGCCGGCAAGGTGCTGGTGGCGGCGGAGCACGAGGCGCTGCACGGCGAGCGGCCCTGTGTGCTGATCGGCAAGGACACCCGCGTCTCGGGCTACATGCTGGAATCGGCGCTCGAAGCCGGCTTCACCGCGGCCGGGGTCGATGTCCGCCTGACCGGCCCGTTGCCGACGCCTGGCATTGCCTACCTGACCCGCGCCCTGCGCCTGCAGGCCGGGGTGGTCATCTCCGCCTCGCACAATCCCTACGACGACAACGGCATCAAGTTCTTCTCGGCCTCCGGCTCAAAACTGCCCGACGCAACCGAACTGGCCATCGAAGCGGCCCTCGACGAGCCGATGAAGACCGCGCCCTCCAGGGGGCTGGGCAAGGTCAAGCGGCTCGATGACGCGGCCGGCCGCTACATCGAATTCTGCAAGAGCACCTTCCCCCACGACATGGACCTACGCGGTCTGCGCGTGGTGGTCGACTGCGCCAACGGTGCCGGCTACCAAGTCGCGCCTCACGTGTTTCACGAACTGGGTGCCGACGTGATCGCCATCGGCAACGAGCCGGACGGCTTCAACATCAACGCCGACTGCGGCGCCACCCATCCGGAGACCCTGGCCAAGGCCGTGCGCCAGCATCGGGCCGATATCGGCATCGCCCTGGACGGCGACGGCGACCGACTGATCATGGTCGACGCCAGCGGCCAGATCGCCGACGGCGACAGCCTGATCTACGCCATCGCCCGTTATCGCCATGAAACCGGCCAGCTCAGGGGCGGCGTGGTCGGCACATTGATGACCAACCTGGGCACCGAAACCGCGCTGCGGGCACTGGGCTGCGATTTCAAACGGGCGAAGGTGGGCGACCGCTACGTGCTGGAAATGCTGCAGGAGCAGGGCTGGCAGTTGGGCGGCGAGGCCTCGGGCCACATTCTGTGCCTGGACAAGCACACCACCGGCGACGGCATCGTCTCCGCCCTGCAGGTGCTGGCCGCGCTGCATCCCACAGGCCGCAAACTGGCCGACGTCATCAGCGACTGCCCGGTCTTTCCGCAGGTCCTGATCAACGTCCGGGTGGCCAAGGGCTTCAAGCTGGACGGCCAGGCCGAGGTCGTCCGGGCAGTGGCCGAGGTGGAACGGGAACTGGGCGACGACGGCCGCGTCGTGCTGCGGCCGTCGGGCACCGAACCGCTGATCCGGGTCATGGTCGAAGGCCGCGATGAAGAGCAGGTCCGGCAGAGTGCCGAACGGATCGCCGAAGCGGTGAGGACTGCGGCAGGGGAGTGACGTTTTCGGCGCCGGCGGGGCAGGCTGCCCGTGGCCATAAAAAAAGCCCCGTTTGCACGGGGCCCTGACCGTCTGGTCACAATGGAGCGACGACCTCCCTTTATTTCATGTCGTACCGATAGGCGACGTACACCAGGTTCTGGTTGTAGCTGGGGGCCTGCAGATAGGCCGGCAGTACCGTGGCGCTGTAGCCGTACTGATAGTAATCGTATTGCGTCGGGTCGTTCGAGGTGAGGTGCTGGTACTGGTAGCCGACCATGACCTTCGAGGCCTTGTCGATCTTGTAGCCGCCGCTGATCCTGAACGAGATCATCTCGTTCTTGATGGTCGGGAACACGCCGCAGGTGGTGCTGTCGACGCACGTGTAGTTCGCACCCGCCGCGGTCGAGTAATCCGTCTTGCCCAGCGAATAGGTGATGCCCTCGGCGAGGTCCAGCCGCTCGCCCATCAGCCCCTTTTGCTTGGCGCTCAAGCCCAGGGTCAGTTCGTTGTCGGTCAGGTTGTTGGTCCAGAGCGCAGTCAGGGGTTGGAGGGGATACTGTCCTTGGCCATTTGTCAGGTCACGAGTCCGGCGCTGCACGGTGGCATAGGCTGAAACTGTGGCTTTCTCCGAGTAGGCGTAGGTGGCGTCGAGGTTGATGCTGCTCGACTTGCCTTGCTGGACCCCGAGCGTGGCGTCGTAGTCATCCTGTGTGTACTTGCCGCTCAGGCTCAGGTCGAATTTTTCAGTCGCCTGCCAGTCGACGCCCATCCTGACCCGGTTTTCCTTGCGAGAGGCCTGGAAGAAGGCCAGGAAGCCCATGTTCTCGAAGCCCTCATCAAAGGATTGCATCGGGTTGTAGAAGTACGGGTTGACGTCCGAATTCCGCTTGCTGTAAGCGTAGCCGGCGTTGAAGTTGACGGTGTCGGTCGCCATCAGCCGGTAATCGAGGGAAAGGATGTTGTCGACCTGCTTCGGCACCTGGGCGCAGGAGGTCGGCGTCGGGTAGGTGCCTCCATTTACGGGCTGCGAGCCACCCGCGGCATAGAGTGCGGGCGAGGTGTTGCACCAGCGCTCGAACTTGTCGTAGTTGTAGGCAGCGTGGAGATGCTGCCGGTCATCCAGGCGATAGCTGCCCGCCAACTCGGCCTGGGTGTGCTTCCAGCTCAACGGAATGTTGACCGGGGTGGGCGAATCCCCGCCAATGGTTTGGAACGGGTAGATAGCGGATGCCGTGTTGTTGTCGCGCTCGTTATAGGTGAAACCGGCGCTGAGGTTGAGCTTCTGTGTGGTCTGGTTGCTCAGCTTGAGGTCGGCATGCTTCATGATCACGGCCGCATTCAGAGAGCTGATCGGAGGGGTCGCCAACCCCGGCGTATAGGTGCCGGCGTAGCTTTCGTTCTGGGTGTTCCGGGCATAGGACAGTCCGCCGACCAGGCGGGTGGCGGGGGTGAAGAAATAGCCGCCGCTGAAGTTCAGCTGATGGAACTGGTTGCTGGGGGGGGTGCTCATGCTCTCCGGGCTTGAGCCGGCGTTCGTATTGACATTCAAGAACGGATTGTCCCATGTCAGATGGTTATAGTCGTCGTGGAACAACGAACCGTAGTAGCCGGCGCTGAAGAAGCCCTTGTCACTGCCCCAGTTCACCGCCAGATTGAAGTTGTCGGTCTGGTATTCGGTCGGGGTGAGCAGCATCGCGACGTTTTCGCCGAGGCCATCGGAGATGGAATCACTGGCTGAACTGATCAGCTTGGAGCCCGTCTGCTCGATGTGCTTGTAATCGAACTTCAGGTTCCATTCGCGGTTGAAGTTGTAGCCGGCCGAGATGGAGGTGTTCTGCCGCTTCGAGTAGACGTCCATCTGGTGGTAGGCCGCCAATTGGTTGGCGGTCAGCGACGCTGTGCCATTCGGGTCGATCGTGCCGAAGTTCGAAGGCAGCGTGAAGGTGTTGCCTCCCAGGCTGCTCTGGTACGGGGTACGGTAGGAATCGGTGATGTTGTGTCTCAACTCGTCGTAATCGATGCTGAACGACCACTTGTCCTGAGCGCTGACCGCGGCGCCGACTTGGCGCGAATCGGTGCCGAGGTTGTTGCCGTAGATCGACCAGCGGTCGATCCCGGGCTTCTCGGCGTAGGAGTCGCCGCCGCTCACGCTGAAGTTGCCAAGCACATGGCCGCCCTTCTTGTCCAGGCCGTTGTATTCGCCGAACTTGGACGAATCCTGGGAGGTGAAGATGCCGCCGATCTCGACGTAGTTGTCCGGGTTGATCAGAGCGGCCGCACCGGGGTCGCCGTCGGCCAGAGCGGCCTGGGGCATCGCCACGACGGCCGCCATGGTCGCCAGGGCGCCCCTCACCGCCATTGTCAGCACGCTGATGGACAGATCCCTTCGATTCGATTTCATGGTGATCTCCTTGTGTTAGCGATGCAGGAAGGCGCCGGCCGGGCTGTTCGAGCCATGGATCATGACGTGGCAGTTCAGGCAGGCGCGGCCAGGCGCATTGGGCGCAGAGCCGGTCAAGCCGGGGCCGATGGCGTCACTGCTCTGGTGCGGACCGTTGTGGCAGTCTTCGCACAGGAAGGGCGGGCGGTCCTTCAACAGCGGCGAGATGTTGGAGCCGTGCGGGGTATGGCAGTTGGTGCAGTCCTCGGTGACGGGCTGGTGTTCCCAGAGGAAGGGGCCGCGCTTGTCGGCGTGGCACTGCCAGCACACCTCGTTGACCGTGTTCTTCTTCAGCAGCTTGGGACCGGTCGAGCCGTGCGGGTTGTGGCAGTCGGAACAGACGATCTTGCCGGCGTCGAGCGGGTGGGTGGAGAACTTGTGGCTGTCGGCCTGCTGTTCCTTGTGGCAGTCGAAGCAGATTTCACGCTGGTTGGCCCGGGTCAGGATCGGGTCCTTGGGCAGGTGGACGCTATGGCAGGTTGCACAGGCCAGGCCGTTGACCTGGTGCTGGCTGCCGACCCAGTGCGTCCGCAGGCCGCCCTCGTGGCAGCTGAGACATTCCTTGTTCTGGACCGATGGGGCGCTCGGCTTGAAGATCATCTGCCGGCCTTTGATGCCTTTCACCGTCGCCCGGTCGCCGAACACGACGTCGGGCGGGACGGAGGCGTCCTGGATGTGCTTCTTGCTGTCACCGTGGCAACTCTGGCAGAGCGGCGTCTTCGGATCGCCGGTCACCCCGTGCGGGGTCTGGTAGATGTCCAACACCGGTTCGGGATACGAGGAGTCGTGGCAGCTCGTGCAGACCTTGTCGGCGTCGAGTGCTTTCGCCGCGCTGCGCGGCAGCGCGTCGCTGTTTACCGCGAAGGCCGGCCAGGAGGCCAGCAGGAGGGTACAACACAGCACGAATGGGCGGGCAATTCTCCAGGTATGCATTTTCTTGCTCCGGCTAGAGGACACAGGGAAGGGTGGGAACGGGGTGGCCATCCGTAACCGGGGGATGGCGGAAGAAATCTTTTTGTAGGGAGTGGTCTGCTGTATTCAGCGAGATGTGAGTGTGCCGCGACTGCGAGTGGCTCAGGCCGGGTTCCTGTTCCGGATTCGGCGACGTGTGTTGGGAGGAGGCTGGGTTGGCGTGCCCCGTGCCACACACGGTCGCCATTGCTCGGATGCCGGTTGGGGTCTGCATGACGTTCTCCTCAAGGAACTGCGGGACAAGTTTTGCGATCACACTTAAATCTTGTTTCGGGCGCTGGGCGGTGGTGACCGAACTACTTTAGGTTATGTGATAACAGGACAACGATATCTAGTTGGATCTGTTTAGTTTTGATAATCGTCAAAGAACTTATTGAATGTTAATAGCTCAAGAAAGTTAAAACTTTACAAAAATGTAAAACACGCCCTTGACCCTTTTTCCATAATCAGGCCCATGAGAGCCCCTGTGGAAATTGTCGCGAATGTCCCCCGCGTACTGGGCCGGATGGCCTATTTCCGGGGCATGACGCCGGACGCATTGGAACGCGTCAGCGTGAACAGCCATGCCATCAGCCTGAGGCGTGGCGATGTCCTGGTCGCCCATGGCACGGAGGAGGCAGGCAACGTCTATGCCGTGCTCGAAGGACAGATCCATCTCGGCGTGCAGACCAAGAGTGCGGTGCGCTCGATCCGCTTCGTCGATCCGGGCATGACCCTGGGCGAGACCGCGTTACTGGCGGGCATGCCGCCGCCGTATCAGGCCGTGGCGACCCGGAAGAGCCGGGTGATCGTGATCGATGGCGGGCGCTGGCTGGATGAGATCCAGTCGCGACCGGAGTCGGCGCTGGCGGTGCTCAGGCACATGGCTCAACGGCGGCTCGATGCCGTGCATTTGCTGGCAACTAGCGCGATACGGACCGATCTGTCGCGGGTGGCCGGCTACATCCTGGAGCACCGGCCCCAGATGCAGACCGACACCTTCAGCTTCGAACTCCAGGCAAGGAAACTCGATATCGCCGCCAATCTCGGGATGTCCAACGCCAGTTTCTCCCGCGCCCTGCAACGTTTGAAGCAACTCGAGTTGATCCGGGTCAGCGGTCTGGTCATCCAGGTGTTGCAGGCCGGCATGCTGGAGCAGATGATCCGATAGCGGACCGGACATCGGCCGGTCGCGTCGGCAATCCATGGATAAACGCCGGGCAGCGGAACCGCTGCCCGGCGTTTTTGCGTTTGGTGTAGACGGTCTGGCCGAAGTCAGCTGGCCACGCTTGAGATCAGCCGCCCTGGCCGTTCAGGAAGTGCCTGGCATAGGCCGGGCTGACCTTCTGCATCGGCAGCAGGATGAGGATGTCGGCGGTGTTGAAGTCCGGATCCCAGGCCGGTTCGCCGCAGACATAGGCGCCGGCGCGCAGATAGCCCTTGATCAGCGGCGGCACGATGGGCGCGGCCTCGGTGGTCAGCGCATCGAGGGGTAGCGGGCAGCGGGGGAAGACCCGCCATTCGACCGGCGCCAGGTGCTTTTCCCTGACCGCGTGCCAGACGCCGGCCGCATTGTGGCCGCCGTCCTGCATGCCGATGCTGGCGCAGCCCATCAGATAGTCGTAACCGCGTTCCTTCATGTAGCCGGCCAGGCCGGCCCAGAGCAGGGTGATGGCGCCGCCGCTGCGGTAGTCGGCGTGGACGCATGAGCGGCCGATCTCGACCATCCGGCTGCGCAGGTGGCCCAGGCGGGTCAGGTCGAATTCGTGGTCGGAGTAGAAATTGCCGAGCTTCTTGGCCGCGTCCGGGCTCAGGATGCGGTAGGTGCCGACCACTTCGCCGGTCCCGGTGTCGCGCACGAGGAGGTGCTCGCACCAGCGGTCGTACAGGTCGATGTCCAGACCGGGTTCCGGGGTATCCAGGCGTGCGCCCATCTCGCCCGCGAAGACCTGCCAACGCAGGCGCTGGGCTTCGCGGATTTCGCTGCGGCTGGTGGCGAGGCCGACCTGGAAATGGCGTTTGCGGCGTCCTTCTTCGGCCTGTAGTCCGGCGTGCATCATCGTCTCTTTTCCTTATTTGTCATGAATGTTGACAAATCTAGGTGTCCGCCGTGACAGGGGCATGAACCGATGATGAAAAATTGGTTACTCCCTCGCCCAGCGGATTCAGGCTGCTTCGGCCTGTAAGTTCATTTCGACCTGCTGCGCCTGGCGGCGTTCCACGAACAAGCTGTTGCCCGAGATTTTTTTTGCCTGCTTCTTGGCCACGGTCGTCGCGCCGGCGACTTCGTGATGGGATTGGTAGCTGTTCGGGTCGACGGCGACGATGCCGATCGACAGGCTGGGCAGGGGGTGAAAGACGGTGCGTCCGCAGCGATCCTCGCTGTAATAGCCACCGTCGGCCAGGTGGCGCTCCTGGAAGATGCTGCGGCAACGGAGCGCGAACTGGGTGAGGATCGATTCGCAGCGATCCTCCCAGTCCTCGCTCCGGAACAGGATGAAGAAGTCGTCGCCGCCGATATGGCCCAGGAAGTCGCGGCTGGTGTCGACCTCGTCCTTGAGGATGCCGGACAGCAGCAGGATGATCTCGTCGCCGCGGTCGTAGCCGTAGATGTCGTTGAACGGCTTGAAGTTGTCCAGGTCGCAATAGGCGGCCCAGAAGTGGCTGCCGTCGTCCAGCAGCTGCTGGATGTGGTTGTTGATCGGCACGTTGCCCGGCAACTGGGTGAGCGGGTTGGAATAGCGGGCGGCGGCGATCTGCAGCTGCATGATCACCTCCATCAGGTCGTAGCCCGAGCCCAGCCCCAGGTATCGGCCGTTGTCGGTGATGATGAAGCCGTCGGTGAAGGTGGCCTTGCCCTTGTGGATCACCAGCTTGCTGAGTTCCTCCACCGGCGTGGCCTTGTCCACGACCAGCGGGTTGCGGTCCATGAACTGGGTGCAGGTGCGCCGGCCGTGCAGCTCGCGCACGTAGACGCGGGAGAAATGGTCGACCAGGGTGTAGCGGTTGATCAGCCCGATGGGCCGGCCGCTCTCGACCACCGCCAAGGCGTGCAGGTGGGGGTGGCCGGTGAAGGTGTCGAGGGCGCTTTCATTGCTGTCGCCGGGTTTCAGGAACGGGGCGTCGATCAGCAGCTTGTTGGTCTGGATCAGGAACGAGGAGGCGGAATGGCCGCGCCCGGCGGCCGGCGACTTGGCCGCATCCATGGCCTCGATGCTGATGCCGGGGGCGGTGTTGTTGGGCCGGGCGATGAAGTAGCCCTGGCCGAAGCTGATGCCGATCTCGCGCATGATGGCGAATTCGGCCCGGGTTTCGATACCTTCGGCGATCAGCTTGGCCCCAGAGTTGACCGCGATCTGCTGCAGCGAGCGGACGAATTGCAGCTTGACCGGATCCTGGTTGATGCCCGAAGTGAAGTGCTTGTCGATCTTGACGTAATGGGGACGGTGTTCGGACCAGCGGCGCAGGCTGGAATAGCCTTCGCCCAGGTCGTCCAAGGCGAAACGCAGGCCCCGTTCGCGGTAGCGGTCCAGGCAGTCGCCCAGGTCGATCATCTGGTCCGGGCTGCTGTCCTCGGTCAATTCGATGACGATCCGCTCCGGAGCCACATGGTTCGTCTCCAGGATGTGCAGCAGGCGTTCCAGCGTGGCGGAGGCGCAGTTGAGGAAACGCGGCGACAGGTTGATGAACAGGTTGCTGTCGAGCTTGAGACGGGCATAGTCGCCGATGATGACCTCGACGCACAGGATCTCGATCTCGGCCCGCAGTCCGGCCTGGTCGGCGGCCTTGAGCAGGGAAAGAGGGGAATGCAGCATGCTGTCCGATGGGCCGCGGATCAGGCCTTCGTGGCCGTGGATGTGGCCGCTGTCCAGATCCAGGATGGGCTGGAACAAGGATTGCAGGCGGCGGTGGTGCAATATGTCGCGGACAAGATCGTCCATGGGGTACTCAGGTGATGTTGTGCCGCCGCCGACCTTAACCGCTCAGTTTGACGATTTGATGAATTGACCGAAGTTTTTCATTGTTCTGTCACATTGGCGCGTCAGGATTCGGGCATGCCGAAAGTCCGCTCCGTTTTCCTGTCCGACATCCACCTGGGCACCCGCGCCTGCCAGGCCGAGCGCCTGCTCGATTTCCTGCGCGAATATCCGTCCGAGCACCTGTTCCTGGTCGGCGACATCATCGATTTCTGGTCCATGAGCCGCAGCGTGCAGTGGAGCCCGGCCCAGAACACGGTGATCCAGAAGGTGCTGCGCCGGGCCCGGCACGGCGACAAGGTGGTGTTCATCCCGGGCAACCACGACGAGGCCCTGCGCGAATACGGCGGCGTGGCCTTCGGCGACATCCTGGTGGCCGAGGAATATGTCCACGTGACGGCCGACGGCCGCCGCTTCCTGCTGATCCACGGCGACGAGTTCGACCAGGTCACCCGCTACCACAAGTGGGTGGCCGTGCTGGGCGACATGGCCTACAACGTGCTGGTCCTGATCAACGGCTGGCTGTCCTGGATCCGCCGGAATCTGGGCCGGCCGGGCTACTGGTCGCTGGCCGGCTACGCCAAGCGCAAGGTCAAGACGGCGCTTGAGTTCATCTTCGACTTCGAGCGCTCGGTCATCCACAACGTCCGCGAGCGCGGCCTGGACGGCGTGGTCTGCGGCCACATCCACTGGGCGGCGATCAAGGAGGTGGAGGGGCTGACCTATATCAATTGCGGCGACTGGGTCGACTCCTGCACCGCCATCATCGAACACTTCGACGGCCGTCTGGAACTGGTCGATTGGGACGGCATGCCGCGCAGCCTGACCACGACGGAACCGGCCGGCACGGAGGAAGACATGCGATTGCCGGAACGCGAGGCGGCGTGACTTTGCGCGTCCTGACGGTTTCCGACGTCTATTTCCCCCGGGTCAACGGCGTTTCCACCTCCATCGAAACCTTCCGCCAGGTATTGCCCGGGCATGGCGTGAGCATGCGCCTGGTGGCGCCGCGCTACGGCGACGAGCCGGACCAGGAAGGGGTTCTTCGGATCGGCGCGCGCAGCATCCCGCGCGACCCGGAAGATCGCCTGCTGGCCTGGGGCGAGACCCACAGGACGGTGCTCGACCAGGCCCGCGATTGCGATCTGATCCACGTCCAGACCCCGTTCGTGGCGCACTATGCCGGCCTGAAGGCGGCCCGCCGGTTGGACAAGCCGGTGTTGGCCACCTACCACACCCTGTTCGAGGAATACCTGTACCACTATGCCCCCTTCCTGCCGGCCGAATGGCTCAAGGGGCTGGCCCGGCGCTTCTCGCGGACCCAGTGCAACGACCTGGATGCGGTGGTCGTCCCGTCCACCGCGATGCGCGACCGGCTGGCCGAATACGGCGTCAGCGTACCCATGCACGTCCTGCCGACCGGCATTCCGCTGTCCCGCTTCGCCGTAGGCGATCGCGCCCGCTTCCGCGTACGGCACGGCATTCCGGAGGGGCGGCCGGTGGCCCTGTTCGTCGGCCGGGTGGCCCACGAGAAGAACATCGCCTTCCTGATCGATGCCGTGGCCGAGGCCTGCCGCACCGTGCCGGAACTGCTGTTCCTGATCACCGGCGAAGGCCCGGCCGAGAAGGCGCTACGGCGCCGGGCCGAGGACCTGGGCATCGCCGACAACGTACGCTTCCTGGGCTACCTGGATCGCCAGCACGAGCTGCCCGATTGCTACTCGGCGGCGGATCTATTCATCTTCGCCTCCCGCACCGAAACCCAGGGCCTGGTGCTGCTCGAGGCGATGGCGATGGGGTTGCCGGTGGTGGCCCTGGCGGCGATGGGCACCAAGGACATCCTCGGCCCGGGCCGGGGCAGCATCGCGCCGGCCGACGACGTAGCCGATTTCGCCTCGGCCATTGACCGGCTGATGACCGATCAGGCATTGCGCCAAAGGTTGTCCATCGAAGCCAGGGAGTATGCCCTGGAATGGGCCGACGACCGGCTGGCCGGCCGGCTGGCTGCGCTCTACCGCAGCCTCAGTTGAAGCCCAGCTTGCGCAGCGAAGCTTCCTGAGCAGCCTCCTGCTCGCTCACCACGCGCAGGTAGAAGCCTTCCAGACGGTGGAAGATTTCCTCCCAGGAGATGCTCAGCACCGTGTCCCGCGCCTGTGCGCCAAGCGTTGCCAGCACTGCGGGGTGGGCGGCCAGCCATTCCGCCTCGCGGATGAAGGCCGCTTCGTCGTCGAACCCGACCTTCAGGCCATTCTCGCCGTGCCGGACGAATTCGGCGGCGGCGGCGTAGTCGTAGCCGAGCACCGCCAGGCCGCTGGCCATCGCCTCCAGCAGGACGTTGCCGAAGGTTTCGGTGATGCTGGGGAAAAGGAAGGCGTCGGACGAGGCGTAATGCTGGGCCAGGTCCTCGCCGCTGCGCGGGCCACAGAACACGAAGCGTGGATGGGCGGCGCGCAGCTGGGCCAGTTCCGGCCCGTCGCCGACCAGGACCAGGCGGGCGCCGGGCCGGAGCCGCTCGATGGCCTCGAAGGCACGGATCAGCAGGCCGAGGTTTTTCTCCGGGGCGATGCGGCCGACATAGGTCACCGCCAGGCCGTCGTCGCCGACGCCCCAGGCGCGGCGCAACTCCGGGCTGCGGCGTTCCGGCGTGAACAGCTGGTTGTCGACCCCGCGGGCCAGGATCTCGACGTTGCGGTAGCCGGCCCGGCTCAGTTCCTCGCGCAGTTTGTGCGTCGGCACCAGGGTCAGGCGGGCCTGGTTGTGAAATTTGCGCAGGTAGGCGTAGATCGGTTTCTTCAGCCAGCTGAAGCCGTAGTGGCTGCTGTAGCTGTGGAAATTGGTATGGAAGCCGGCCAGTACCGGGATGCGCAGCTTGTTGGCCGCGGCCAGGGCGGACCAGCCCAAAGGGCCTTCGGTGGCGATATGCACCACGTCCGGCCGGCGCAGGGTCCACAGTTTCGACAGCAGGCGTTTGGCGGGCAGGCCGATGTTGAGCCCGGAATAGTTCGGGATCGGGATGCCGGGGCGGAGGACCTGCTCCAGGTTGGCGCCGGCTTCGGGCAGCGGTTCGTTGCCTTGTCGGGGACGGATGAGCTGGACCTGATGGTCGCGTTTCTGCAGGGCCGCGACGATCTGTCCGATGGTCATGGCGACGCCGTTGATTTCGGGTGGGTAGGTTTCGGTCACCAGGGCCACCCGCAGGCGGCGGCTGTTGACCGGGAGCTGTTCCAGTAGGAGATCGGCGGCATGCATGGGCGATACGATGCCGATGCAACGTGACAACCGCATGACATGGGCGGTCCCGGGCAAGCGGCCTATTCCGAATGTTGTATCTGTTCTACAGCCGGAAAGTTATTACAATGTTAATAATTTCGTAACATTCGACCCCTAGGATGGCGTCCTGTCGCAACCGCGTCATTTCACGTTTCCCATCCGGAGGATTTTTCATGTTCGCTACCAAACGCGTTTTCTTCAAGCTGGCCGGCGTTGCCGCCGCCATGGCCGTCAGTGCTGTCGCTTCCGCCACCGACATCACCGGTGCCGGCTCCACCTTCGCCTACCCGTCCTACACCAAGTGGGCGGAAGCCTACAAGACGATCGGCCACGTCAACGTCAACTATCAAGGCATCGGTTCCGGCGGCGGCATGAAGCAGATCAAGGCCAAGACCGTTGACTTCGCTGGTACCGACGCGCCGATGAGCGAGGCCGAACTGGATGCCAACCATCTGATCCAGTTCCCGAGCGAAATGGGCGGCGCCACCATCGTGGTGAACCTGCCCGGCATCAAGTCCGACCAGCTGAAGCTAGATGGCGCGACCGCTGCCGACATCTTCCGCGGCGCCATCACCAAGTGGAACGATCCCCGTATCGCCAAGCTGAACCCCGGCGTCCGTCTGCCGGATCTGGCCATCACCGTCTGCTTCCGTTCCGATGCTTCCGGCACCACCTTCATGACCTCCAACTACCTGGCCAAGCAATCCGAAGCCTTCAAGAAGGAAGTCGGCACCGGCACCTCCGTCAACTGGCCGGCCAACGGCGTGGGCGGCAAGGGCAACCCCGGTGTGGCCGCCAACGTGCAGAAGATCTCCGGCGCCATCGGCTACGCCGACTTCCCGGATGCCCGCGCCAACCACCTGACCTTCGTTTCCCTGAAGAACAAGGCCGGTCATTTCGTGGCCCCGACCCAGAAGGCGATGGCTGCCGCGGCGACCTATGCCGACTTCAAGACCAAGACCATGGCCCCCGATCTGCTGGACATGCCCGGCAAGGATTCCTGGCCGATCGTCAGCGCCACCTACGTCCTGAGCTACGAACAAGGCGATGCCGCCAAGCAGAAGGCCGTCCGCGACTACTTCACCTGGTCCCTGAACCATGGCCAGAAGCTGGCCGAAGACCTGGGCTACGTCGCCCTGCCGCCTTCCGTCGTGAAGCTGGTCGAGGCACGCATGAAAGATATGAAGTAATCCGGTAACGACATAGCGATCCGAGAGTGCCGTACGGCACTCTCGGATTTTCTACGACAGCGGCCTGGACAAGTTCAGGCCGCTGTCGTAGAACCCCCAAGCAGAGATATGGACGGTATACCCTATGAGTGAAGTATCGACTCGCGCCGACACCCCGAGCCAGCAGGCTAAGCGAGGCACGCTGTTCAAGCTGCAGGATTTGGCTTTCCATCAGGTCACGATGTTGTTCGCCATGACCGTTCTGGTCGCCCTGGTCGGCATCCTGGCTTCGCTCGGCCACGAGGCCACTCCGGCCTTCAAGGAGTTCGGCTGGGGCTTCATCTGGGGTGATGTCTGGAGCATCCCGGACGAGAAATACGGTGCCCGGATCGCAATTTACGGCACGCTGGTGACGTCGTTCATCGCGTTGCTCTTCGCCGTGCCGATCAGCTTCGGCATCGCCCTGTTCTTGACCGAGACCTGCCCGACCTGGCTGCGCCGCCCGCTCGGTTCGGCGATCGAACTGCTGGCGGGGGTGCCGTCCATCGTGTTCGGTATCTGGGGTCTGTTCATTTTCGCGCCGCTGTTCTCGAATTATGTCCAGCCCGTCATCCAGAATACGTTGGGTAAGCTGCCGGTCATCGGCGGATTGTTCGTCGGCCCCCCCATCGGCATCGGCATCCTGACCGCCAGCATCGTCCTGGCCCTGATGGTCATCCCGTTTATCGCCGCCGTGATGCGTGACGTGTTCGAGACCGTGCCGCCGGTGCTCAAGGAATCCGCCTACGGGGTCGGCTGCACGACCTGGGAAGTCGTCTGGAACATCGTGTTGCCCTATACCCGGGTCGGCGTGATCGGCGGCATCATGCTCGGCCTCGGCCGCGCCCTGGGCGAGACCATGGCGGTGACCTTCGTGATCGGCAATTCCAGCCGCCTGCCGACCAGCCTGTTTGCCCCCGGTAGCTCGATCGCGTCGACGTTGGCCAACGAATTCGGCGAGGCGGAACCGGGGCTGCATATTTCATCCCTGTTCGCGCTCGGCCTGCTGCTCTTCGTCATCACCTTCATCGTATTGGCGGTTTCGCGCTGGTTGATCCACAGCGGCACCAAGAAACAGGGCAAGTAGGAGTCAGGAATGAGTCTATATACCCGTCGTACCTGGATCAATCGTATCGGCATCGGCTTGTCCATGCTGGCCATGGCGCTTGGTTTTGCCGCTTTGCTCTGGATCCTTTGGACGCTGTTTTCCAAGGGGATCTCGGCGCTCGACTGGGATTTCTTCACCAAGGACACGCCGGCTCCCGGCACCGCCGGCGGCGGTCTGCGCAACGCCATCGTCGGCAGCGGCCTGATTCTGCTGGTCACGACTTTCGTGTCGACGCCAATCGGTATTCTGGCCGGCATTTACCTCGCTGAATTCGGCGACAAGTCGAAATTTGCCTCCCTCACCCGTTTCGTGACCGACATCATGCTGTCCGCGCCCTCCATCGTCATCGGCCTGTTCGTCTATGCCCTCTGGGTCGTCAGCTTCGGCGGCTTCTCGGGATGGGCCGGTTCGATCGCCCTGTCGCTGATTGCCATTCCGGTCGTTGTCCGCACCACGGAGAATATGCTGAGACTGGTGCCGACCAGCCTGCGTGAAGCGGCCTTTGCGCTGGGGGCTCCGCGTTGGCAGGTTTCGCTCAAGATCACCCTGCGCGCCGTCAAGGCCGGCGTGGTGACCGGGGTTCTGCTGGCCATCGCCCGGGTAACCGGCGAAACGGCACCTTTGCTGTTCACCGCGTTGAACAACCAGTTCTTCAACGCAAATATGTCGAAACCCATGGGAAACTTGCCCGTGGTGATCTTCCAGTTCGGCATGAGCCCATACGACAACTGGGTCCAGTTGGCCTGGGGCGGGTCGCTGTTGATCGCACTGCTGGTGCTGGCCATCAATATCGGGGCGCGCGTCATCTTCCGCCAGAAAGACACCCTCTAAATTCATCCTCCGGAGTACTGTGATGTCCGAACAATCCACCCTGCCCGGCGAGGAAATCGCCCTGCAAGTCCGTGGTCTGGATTTCTTTTATGGCGACTTCAAGGGATTGAAGAACGTCAACCTCGATATTGCGAAGAACAAGGTGACCGCCTTCATCGGGCCGTCCGGCTGCGGCAAGTCCACACTGCTGCGCACCTTCAACCGCATGTACGACCTGTACCCCGGCCAGCGCGCGGAGGGCGAGATCCTGTTCCACGGCAAGAACCTGCTCGACAAGAAGCAGGACGTGAACATGATGCGTGCCAAGATCGGCATGGTGTTCCAAAAGCCGACTCCGTTCCCGATGACCATCTACGAAAACATCGCCTTCGGTGTCCGTCTGTACGACCGGCTGTCCAAGTCCGAGATGGATGATCGGGTCGAGTGGGCGCTGCGCAAGGCGGCACTTTGGGACGAGGTCAAGGACAAGCTGGGGCAGAGCGGCCTCTCCCTGTCCGGCGGCCAGCAGCAGCGCTTGTGCATCGCCCGCGGCGTGGCGGTCAGGCCGGAGGTGGTGTTGCTGGACGAGCCGACCTCGGCCCTGGATCCGATCTCCACGGCTAAGGTCGAGGAGCTGGTCAACGAACTCAAGTCGGAATACACCATCGCCATCGTGACCCACAACATGCAGCAGGCCGCGCGAATTTCCGACTACACGGCCTTCATGTATCTGGGCGAACTGATCGAATTCGGCAAGACGGACGAACTGTTCGTGAAGCCCAAGGTTCAACAGACCGAGGACTACATCACCGGTCGCTTCGGTTAGTCGTTCGGCGGTCGCCTGTCAGGTGGCGTGACGGCCTGCAATGGGCCTGAATCCGGCCGTGACGTCACTAGCCGCGGCGCGGTGCGCGGCTGGCGTGTCATAAATTTGTAACTGCCGCTCTCGCCGTTTATGGTTATGATTTCGCCGCTGAATGAAGCGGCGGATAGCCGTACAACCACGGAAGAGCAAGATGGCCAACGCGATCAAATCCATAGCCAAATACATCAAGCGCAATCCCGACGATGCGGAAGTGGCGGTGTTGCGCGATTTTTGCGCTGCGCTTGAGCAAGGCACCGCATTCGAGCTGGAGCGTCTGTTCGGCATGAACGCCAAGGCCTTCGAACTGGCCCTGGGATTGCTCGACGAGTGGAAGTTCGACCGCCATGTGGCCGAGCGGCGCTTGCAGAAATACCTGGATCGGGAAGAAGACTGATCCAAGCCATTTGCCGGCGTTCAACCGGCGCCAAACCGCGGCCGGCCTGTGGCTGTATCGGATTGACCGTAAAGGGCTAAACGGCTAACATCGCCGCCTTTCTAGACAGGGACACGATTCATGCGACGCACACTGGTCGCCGGCAATTGGAAGATGCACGGCACTTCGGCCGAGAACGAATCATTGCTGACCGCCATTCTGGCCGGCATCGACGAGGCAAAGGCCCAAATGGCGGTCTGCGTGCCCTATCCTTACCTGTCGCAAGTCCAGGCCAAGCTGGCCGGGACGGCCGTTGCCTGGGGTGCGCAGAACCTCAGCCAGCATGAAAAGGGCGCCTACACCGGCGAGGTGTCGGCCGCCATGCTGAACGACTTCGGTTGCAAGTATGTCATCGTCGGACACTCCGAGCGGCGTGCCCTGTATGGTGAATCGGACGAATTGGTGGCGGAGAAGTACGCCGCTGCCCAAGCTGCGGGCCTGACGCCCATCCTTTGCGTGGGCGAGACCCTCAATGAGCGTGAAGAGTGCATCACCGAGCGGGTGGTGGGGCGCCAGATCGATGCCGTTCTGAGCAGGGGCGGCGTCGCGTCCCTGGCCAAGGCGGTCATCGCCTACGAACCGGTCTGGGCGATCGGCACCGGGATGACGGCGACGCCGGACCAGGCCCAGGCTGTGCACGCCTTCATCCGCGGCAAGATTCGCGCCCTGGATGCAACGGTGGCGGACGGCCTGATCATTCAATACGGTGGCAGCGTCAAGGCGGCCAATGCGGCCGAATTGTTCGCCCAGCCGGATATCGACGGTGGTCTGATCGGCGGTGCTTCACTCAATGCCGCCGAGTTCCTGGCCATCTGCAAAGCGGGTTGAGGGCAATATGGAATTCGTAGTCTGGATAATGCACGTACTGGTGGCGATTGCCCTGGTCGGCCTGGTGCTGTTGCAGCATGGCAAGGGTGCCGACATGGGCGCCGCCTTCGGCAGCGGCGCTTCGGGCAGCCTGTTCGGTGCCAGCGGTTCGGCCAACTTCCTGAGCCGGACCACGGCCGTGCTGGCCGCGGTGTTTTTCCTGACCAGCATGGGGCTGACCTATTTTGCCGCCAAGGGCCACGGTCAGGTCGCCAAGCCGGTTGCCCAGCAACCGGCGCCGCCGCAACCTGCGGTGCCTGCCGCACCAATGGGCGGTGGTGACAAAACAGGGGACATCCCCAAGTAATACCGGGTGACTTAGTCACCCTTCCAAGTCATGCCGACGTGGTGAAATTGGTAGACACGCTGTCTTGAGGGGGCAGTGCAGAAATGCGTACGAGTTCGAGTCTCGTCGTCGGCACCATCTGTTTTTACTATTTAAATTTCGCTGTCATGTGCAACCCATTGATATTAATGGGTTTTTTCTTTTGGCTCGGCTTGACACGAACCTTGTCTGGCAAATAAACTCCAACGACTAGCCGCGCTTGTAGCTGTGGCCGAGGGGACAAAATGCTAGATAATTATTTTGCGATTTTGGTTTTCATCGTAGTCGGCCTGCTGGTGGGTATCGGCCCCATGCTGGTCGGCGGCGGCCTGGGCTGGGGCCTGGGCTTGCTGCGTCCCGACTCGGAAAAAAACTCCCCTTACGAATGCGGTTTCGAGGCCTTCGAAGATGCGCGCATGAAGTTCGACGTGCGCTATTACCTGGTGGCCATCCTGTTCATCCTGTTCGACCTGGAAATCGCCTTCCTATTTCCTTGGGCTGTGGTGCTGAAAGACATCGGCACCTTCGGTTTCTGGGCCATGGTGGTGTTTCTCGGCATCCTGGTGGTGGGCTTCGCCTACGAATGGATGAAGGGCGCCTTGGAGTGGGAATGACGGCGATGCAAGGTCTGCAGGAGAAGGGATTCATCACCACCACGGCCGACCAGGTCATCAACTGGGCCAAGACGGGCTCCCTGTGGCCCATGACCTTCGGTCTCGCCTGCTGTGCTATCGAGATGATGCAGGCCGGCGCCGCACGCTACGACCTGGATCGATTCGGCATCGTGTTCCGGCCCAGTCCCCGGCAAAGCGATCTGATGATCGTGGCCGGCACACTCACCAACAAGATGGCCCCCGCCTTGCGCAAGGTCTACGACCAGATGCCCGAGCCGCGCTGGGTCCTGTCCATGGGCTCGTGCGCCAACGGTGGCGGTTACTACCATTATTCCTACGCCGTGGTGCGCGGCTGCGACCGCATCGTGCCGGTCGACGTCTATGTGCCCGGTTGCCCCCCGACGGCCGAGGCGTTGTTGTTCGGCCTCGGCCAACTGATGAACAAGATCAGGCGTACCAACACGATTGCCCGCTGAGGACTCGCCCAGATGCCCGTAACCCCCGAAGTTCTGCTCTCGCGCCTGGAAGAAGTCCTGGACGAAAAACTGCTCAGCGGCAAGGTTGCCCTAGGCGAAGTCACCATCGAGGTGCGGCCCGAAGACTGGCATGAAGTGGCCGTCCTGCTGCGCGACGCGCCCACCTTGCGTTTCGACGAACTGATCGACCTGTGCGGCGTCGACTACTCGACCTATGCCGGCGTCGGCAAGGAGACGGGCCGCTACGCCGTGGTCATGCATCTGCTCTCCGTGGCCCGCAACCATCGCGTTCGGGTCCGCGCCTACTGCGCCGACGAGGTGCTGCCCATGGTTGCCTCGGTGGTCGACGTCTGGAAGGCGGCCGACTGGTTCGAGCGCGAGGCCTTCGATCTGGTCGGCATCGTGTTCGACGGCCACCCGGACCTGCGCCGCATCCTGACCGATTACGGCTTCATCGGCCACCCGTTCCGCAAGGATTTCCCGGTCCATGGCCAGGTCGAGATGCGCTACGACCCGGAACAGAAACGGGTCGTCTACCAGCCGGTCAGCATCGATCTGCGCGAGGTCACGCCGCGCATCGTCCGCGAGGAACATTTCGGGGATGTCGGCCATGGCTGAGATCAAGAATTACACGCTCAACTTCGGTCCCCAGCACCCCGCCGCGCACGGCGTGCTGCGCCTGGTGCTGGAGTTGGACGGCGAGGTGGTCGAGCGCGCCGACCCGCACATCGGCCTGCTGCATCGCGCCACGGAGAAGCTGGCCGAGAGCCGCACCTTCCTGCAGTCGGTGCCCTACATGGATCGCCTGGACTACATGTCCATGATGCAGAACGAGCATGCCTACTGCCTGGCCATCGAGAGACTGGCCGGCATCGAGGTGCCGGTCCGGGCCCAGTACATCCGGGTGATGTTCGACGAGATCACCCGCATCCTGAATCATCTGCTCTGGCTCGGCACGCACGGCCTCGACGTCGGCGCCATGACCATGTTCCTCTACACCTTCCGCGAGCGGGAGGATCTGATGGATGTCTACGAGGCGGTGACCGGTGCCCGCGTCCATGCCGCCTATTACCGGCCGGGCGGAGTCTATCGCGACCTGCCGGCCAGCATGCCCAAGTACGAGGCCAACAAGTACAAGAGCGCGGCCGAGGTGAAGAGGCTGAACGCCAACCGCGAAGGCTCGGTGCTCGACTTCATCGAGGACTTCACCAACCGCTTTCCGAAGTGCGTCGACGACTACGAGACCCTGTTGACCGAGAACCGGATCTGGAAGCAGCGCACCGTCGGCATCGGCGTGGTCGACGCCGACCGGGCCAAGCAGCTCGGTTTCACCGGTCCCATGCTGCGCGGCTCCGGCGTGGTCTGGGATCTGCGCCGGATGCAGCCTTACGAGGTCTACGACCGGCTCGACTTCGAGATTCCGGTCGGCAGGAATGGCGACTGCTACGACCGCTACCTGGTCCGCATGGAAGAGATGCGTCAGGCCAACCGGATCGTGAAGCAGTGCGTCGACTGGCTGAAGGCCAATCCGGGCCCGGTCATCGTCGGCGACCACAAGTTCGCGCCGCCGTCGCGCGAGGCCATGAAGGCCAACATGGAAGAGCTGATCCACCACTTCAAGCTGTTCACCGAGGGCATGCACGTGCCCGAGGGCGAGGCCTACGCGGCCATCGAGCATTCGAAGGGCGAGTTCGGCGTCTACCTGGTTTCCGACGGCGCCAACAAGCCCTACCGCATGAAGCTGCGCGCCCCCGGCTTCTCCCACCTGGCCGCCATGGACGAAATGTCGCGCGGCCACATGATCGCCGACGTGGTCGCCATCATCGGCACCATGGACATCGTATTCGGGGATATCGACCGATGACTTTATCCGCAGAATCCCTGGCCCAGATCGACAAGGAAATCGCCAAGTACCCGGCCAACCAGAAGCAGTCGGCCGTGATGTCGGCCCTGCGCATCGCCCAGCTTGAGAAGGGTTGGCTGTCGCCCGAGACGATCGAGTTCGTCGCCCAATATCTCGGCATGCCGGCCATCGCCGCCTACGAGGTCGCCACCTTCTACAACATGTACGAGCTGGAGCCCTGCGGCCGGCACAAGATCACCGTCTGCACCAATCTACCGTGCCAGCTGCAAGGTGCCGACACGGTGGCCGACTACCTCAAGCGGAAACTGGGCATCGACTTCGGCGAGACCACGCCCGACGGCCGTTTCACGCTGCGCGAAGGCGAGTGCTTCGGTGCCTGCGGCAGCGGCCCCCTCTGCCTGCACAACAACCACAAGATGCACACCCACCTGACCCCCGAGACGGTGGACAAGCTGCTGGATGAGTTGAAATGAGCGCCACCTACACCGGAACCAAGGTCTGCCTCTGGACCCTCGACCACGCCGATCCGGCCTCGCTGGAAACCTACGTTGCCAACGGCGGCTATTCGGCGCTGAAGAAGATCCTGGCCGAGAAGACGCCGGCCGAGCAGATCATCGAGCAGGTCAAGATCTCAGCCCTGCGCGGCCGCGGCGGCGCCGGCTTTCCGACCGGCCTGAAGTGGAGCTTCATGCCGCGCAACTACCAGGGCGACAAGTACGTCGTCTGCAACACCGACGAGGGCGAGCCGGGCACCTTCAAGGACCGCGACATCGTCGAGTACAACCCGCACCAGCTGATCGAGGGCATGATCATCGCCGGCTACACGCTGGGCGCCAAGGCGGGCTACAACTACATCCACGGCGAGATTTTCGAACTGTACGAGTCCTGGGAGAAGGCGCTTGAAGAAGCCCGCGCCGCCGGCTACCTGGGCAAGAACATCTGCGGTTCCGGCTGGGACTACGACCTTCACGCCCACCACGGCTACGGCGCCTATGTCTGCGGCGAGGAGACCGCTCTGCTGGAATCGCTCGAAGGCAAGAAGGGCCAGCCCCGCTTCAAGCCACCGTTCCCGGCCAGCTACGGCCTGTACGGCAAACCGACCACGATCAACAACACCGAGACCCTGGCCTCGATCCCTTGGATCATGCGCCACGGCGGCCAGGCCTTCCTGGAACTGGGCAAGCCCAACAACGGCGGCACCAAGATCTTCTCCATCTCCGGCCACGTCAACAAGCCGGGCAACTACGAGATTCCCCTCGGCACACCGTTCGCCGATCTGCTGGAAATGGCCGGCGGCGTGCGCAACGGGCATAAGCTGAAGGCGGTCATCCCGGGTGGTTCCTCGGCCCCGGTGCTGCCGGCCGAGATCATGATGGACTGCACCCTGGATTTCGACGCCATCGCCAAGGCCGGTTCCATGCTCGGTTCCGGCGCGGTCATCGTCATGGACGAGACCACCTGCATGGTTAAGGCGCTGGAGAGGCTGTCCTACTTCTATTTCGAGGAATCCTGCGGCCAGTGCACGCCCTGCCGTGAGGGCACCGGCTGGATGTACCGGGTGGTGCACCGCATCGAGCACGGCGAAGGCCGGCCCGAGGACCTGGATCTGCTGATGGACGTCGGCCGCAATATCTCCGGCCGCACCATCTGTGCCCTGGGCGACGCCGCCGTGGGCCCGGTGCACAGCTTCATCAAGCATTTCCGTCAGGAATTCGAACATCACATCGCGCACAAACGCTGCATGGTAGGTGCCTGAGATGCCAGTAATCACCATCGACGACAAAGAGATCGAAGTTGCCTCCGGCGCCACGGTGATGGACGCCGCGCGCGAACTGGGCATCTACATCCCGCACTTCTGCTATCACAAGAAACTCAGCATCGCCGCCAACTGCCGGATGTGCCTGGTGGAGGTGGAGAAAGCGGCCAAACCGCTGCCCGCCTGCGCCACGCCGGTGACCGACGGCATGGTGGTGCGCAGCCATTCGGACAAGGCGGTCCAGGCCCAGAAGGGCGTGATGGAGTTCCTGCTCATCAACCACCCGCTCGACTGCCCGATCTGCGATCAGGGCGGCGAATGCATGCTGCAGGATATCGCCATGGGCTACGGCGGCGTGGCCTCGCGCTACGTCGAGCCCAAGCGCGTGGTGAAGGAAAAGGATCTGGGGCCGCTGGTCGCCACCGACATGACCCGCTGCATCCACTGCAGCCGCTGCGTCCGCTTCGGCCAGGAGATCGCCGGCATCATGGAACTGGGCATGCCCGGCCGCGGCGAGTTCACCGAGGTGATGCCCTTCCTGCAGCACCAGGTGAATTCGGAACTGTCCGGCAACGTCATCGACCTCTGTCCGGTCGGTGCCCTGACCTCCAAGCCGTTCCGCTACAACGCCCGGCCCTGGGAGCTGTCCCGGCGCAAGGCGGTCAGCCCGCACGACGGCCTGGGCAGCAACCTGGCCCTGCACGTCAAGGATGGCCGCGTCCTGCGTGCGACGCCGGTCGAGAACGAGGCCATCAACGAATGCTGGCTGTCCGACCGCGACCGCTACAGCTACCAGGCACTCAACTCCGACGAGCGGCTGCTTCAGCCCATGGTCAAGGACGGCGGCCACTGGGTCGAGATCGACTGGCACAAGGCGCTGGTCCAGGCCGCTGGTTCGCTCAAGGTGATCCGCGAAACCCACGGTGCCGAGGCCATCGGCTTCCTCGCCTCGCCGCACCAGACGGTCGAGGAGCTGTACCTGTTCCAGAAGCTGGCCCGTGCCCTGGGTTGCGAGAACGTCGACTTCCGCATCGACCGCAGCGACTTCTCCGGCCAGCCGGCCGGCGTGCCCTGGCTGGGCATGCCGGTCGCCGAACTGAACAATCTCGACCGCGTGCTGCTGGTCGGCTCATCGGTGCGCAAGGAACAGCCGCTGGTCGCCGGGCGCCTGCGCCAGGCGGTCAAGGCCGGTGCCGAGCTGAACGTGGTCCACGTCGCCGACGATGACCTGCTCTGCCGGGTGGCGAACAAGCTGATCGCCAAGCCATCCGGCCTGGTGAACGCCCTGGCCCAGGTGGCCAAGGCCCTGCAAGAGGCCGGTGCCGCCATCGCCGAGGCGCCCGACGTCGCCGTCGGCGCCGAGGCGCGTGCCCTGGCCGCCAGCCTGATGTCGGGCGCCAAGAAGGCCGTGCTGCTCGGCCAGTTGGCGCAATTGCACCCGCACGCCGCCGAACTGCATGCCCTGGCCCAGGCCATCGCCAAGGCCACCGGCGCGACCCTGGGCGTGCTGGCCGCTTCGGCCAACAGCGTGGGTGCCGGGCTGGTCGATTGTCTGCCGGGCCCGGACGGCCTGCACGCCGCCGGGATGTTCACCCAGCCGCGCAAGGCCTACGTCATATTGGGCGCCGAGCCGGACCTGGGCGCCGGCGATACCGCCGCCGCGCACCAGGCGCTGGAATCTGCCGAACTGGTCATCGCCCTGTCGCCGTTCAAGACCCGGTCCATGGATTACGCCCACGTCATGCTGCCGATCGCCGCCTTCGCCGAGACCGCGGGCAGCTTCGTCAGCATGGAAGGCCGCCTGCAGTCGTTCCGTGCCGCCGTGCCGCCGCAAGGCGAGGCCAGGCCGGCCTGGAAGGTGTTGCGCGTGCTGGGCAACCAGTTCGGCTTGGACGGCTTCGATCAGGATACGGCCGAGCAGGTCCTGGCCGAGGCCCTGCCGGACGGCGAGGCCGGCCTCAAGGCCCGCCTGGGCAATGAAATGTCCGGCGTGACCGTCTCCCATCTGGCCGCTGCCGAAGGTATGGAGCGCTTGGGCGACACACCGATCTACCAGCTCGACCTCTATACCCGCCGCGCGCCGGCCCTGCAGGCCACCGAAGACGGCCTGGCCGGCCATGCCGCCGCCGCCTGCGGCAGCCTGATCGCCCGTCTGGGCCTGGCCACGGACAAGCCGGTCAAGGTGAGGCAGAACGGCGCGGAGACCATCATGAAACTGATCCGCGACGACAGCCTGCCGGACAATGTGGTGCGCGTGCCCGGCAGCCTGCCGGCCGCGGTCATGTTCGGCACGCGCTTCGGCCCGATCAGCCTGGAGAAGATGTGATGGAAGCCATGCAGCAACTCCTCGGCCCCGCCTGGCTGCCGATCTGGACCCTGGTCAAGATCGTCATCATCGTCCTGCCGCTCCTGATCGCCGTGGCCTACCTGACCTACGCCGAGCGCAAGGTGATCGGCTGGATGCAGGTCCGCATGGGCCCCAACCGGGTCGGTTTCTTCGGCTATCGCCTGTGGGGCCTGGGCCAGCCCATCGCCGACGCGGTCAAGCTGATGACCAAGGAGATCATCCTGCCGACCGGCGCCAGCAAGCCGTTGTTCCTGCTTGCTCCCGTGCTGTCCATCGCGCCGGCCATGGCGGCCTGGGCGGTGGTGCCGTTCACCAAGGACTGGGTGCTGGCCAACGTCAACGCCAGCCTGCTCTACATCATGGCCATCACCTCGATGGGCGTGTACGGCGTGGTGTTGGCCGGCTGGGCTTCCAATTCCAAGTACGCCTTGCTCGGCGCCTTGCGTTCGGCGGCCCAGATCGTGTCCTACGAGATCGCCATGGGCTTCGCCCTGGTCGGCGTGCTGATGAGCGCCCAGAGCCTGAACCTGGTCGACATCGTCGAACATCAGGCCGGCGGCTTCTGGCAGTGGTACTGGCTGCCCCTGTTCCCGCTCTTCCTGGTCTACCTGATCGCCGGCGTGGCCGAGACCAACCGGGCGCCGTTCGACGTCGCCGAGGGCGAATCGGAAATCGTCGCCGGCTTCCACGTCGACTACTCCGGCATGGCCTTCGCCGTGTTCTTCCTGGCCGAATACGCCAACATGATCCTGATCGCCGCGCTGACCTCGATCATGTTCCTGGGTGGCTGGCTGTCGCCGTTCCCGTTCCTGCCCGACGGCTTCTTCTGGATCGCGGCGAAGATGAGCTTCGTGCTGTTCCTGTTCCTCTGGTTCCGCGCCACCTTCCCGCGCTACCGCTACGACCAGATCATGCGCCTGGGTTGGAAGGTGTTCATCCCCGTGACCCTGGTCTGGATCCTGGTGGTCGGCGGCTTCATGCAGACCCGGCTGGGCTACCTGTTCCATTGAGGAGGCGAGCATGATCACTGCCATCAAACGCTTCTTCCATACCTTCCTGCTGATCGAGTTGCTCAAGGGTATGGCCGTCACCGGCCGCCACCTGTTCGCCCGCAAGATCACCATCCAGTATCCGGACGAGCGCACGCCGCAATCGCCGCGCTTCCGTGGTCTGCACGCCCAGCGCCGCTACCCGAACGGAGAGGAGCGCTGCATCGCCTGCAAGCTGTGCGAGGCGGTCTGCCCGGCCATGGCGATCACCATCGAGTCGGCCCAGCGCGAGGACGGCACCCGCCGCACCACCCGCTACGACATCGACCTGACCAAGTGCATCTTCTGCGGCTTCTGCGAGGAGGCCTGTCCGGTCGACGCCATCGTCGAGACCCGCATCTTCGACTATCACGGCGAGAAGCGGGGCGACCTCTACTACACCAAGGAGATGCTGCTGGCCGTGGGCGACAAGTACGAAGCGCAGATCGCCGCCGACCGGGCCGCGGACGCCCCCTACCGATGAAGCGCTACAACCCGGCCCGATAACGGAAAAAAAACAGATGGATTTCGCCAGCCTAGTCTTCTACATCTTCGCCGCCATCCTGCTCCTGTCCGGCCTGCGGGTGGTCACCGCCAAGAACCCGGTCCATGCCGCCCTGGCCTTGGTGCTGGCCTTCTTCACCGCAGCCGGCATCTGGCTGCTGCTCGAGGCCGAGTTCCTGGCCATCACCCTGGTCCTGGTCTACGTCGGCGCGGTGATGGTGCTGTTCATCTTCGTGATCATGATGCTGGACATCAACATCGAGGAACTGCGCAAGGACTTCTGGCAGCATCTGCCGCTGGCGGCGGCGATCGCGGCCCTGTTCGCCGGCCTGATGGTCAAGCGCTTCGGCATGGTGAATTACGGCCTGAGCGCTCCCGCAGCCAAGCCGGCCGACTACAGCAACACCAAGGAACTGGGCCTGCAGCTCTACACCCACTACGTCTTCGCCTTCGAGCTGGCGGCGGTCATCCTGCTGGTGGCCATCGTCGCCGCCATCGCCCTGACCCTGCGCCGCAGCACGACCCGCAAGATCGTCGATCCGGGCTGGCAGGCGAAGCAGACCGCCAAGGGCCGGGTCCGCATGGTCAACCTCAAGCCGCAGCATCCAGACACTCCGGAGGACGACGCATGATCGGCCTGAACCATTACCTCGTTCTCGGCGCCCTCCTGTTCGCCATCGGCGTGCTGGGCATCTTTCTCAACCGGAAGAACCTCATCGTCCTGCTGATGGCCATCGAGCTGATGCTGCTGGCGGTGAACATCAACTTCATCGCCTTCTCCCATTACCTCAACGACACGGCCGGGCAGGTGTTCGTCTTCTTCATCCTGACCGTCGCCGCGGCTGAATCCGCCATCGGTCTGGCCATCCTGGTGGTGCTGTTCCGCAACCTGAACAGCATCAACGTGGAAGACCTCGATAAGTTGAAAGGCTGACCATGCAAGGCCTCTACCTCACCGTGCCCCTGGCGCCCCTGGCCGGCGCCGTCCTGGCCGGCCTGTTCGGCAAGCTGATCGGCCGCACCGGCGCCCACCTGGTCACAATCCTGGGCGTGCTGGCCGCCTTCGTCTGCTCGGTGATGATCTTCCAGGACGTGCTCGCCGGCCACACCTTCAACGGTCCGGTCTACACCTGGCTGACCAGCGGCAACCTGCACCTTGAGATCGGTTTCCTGATCGACCGCCTGACCGTGCTGATGATGCTGGTGGTGACCTTCGTCTCGCTCATGGTGCACATCTACACCATCGGCTACATGCACGACGATCCGGGCTACCAGCGCTTCTTCAGCTACATCGCTCTATTCACCTTCTCCATGCTGATGCTGGTGATGAGCAACAACTTCCTCCAGCTGTTCTTCGGCTGGGAGGCGGTCGGCTTGGTGTCCTACCTGCTGATCGGCTTCTGGTTCACCCGCGACACAGCCATCTACGCCAACCTCAAGGCCTTCCTGGTCAACCGGGTCGGCGACTTCGGCTTCCTGCTCGGCATCGGCCTGATCGCCGCCTATTTCGGTAGCCTCGACTACTACCAGGTATTCCAGGCCGCGCCGCTGATGGTCGATCACACGATCACCCTGGTGCAGGGGCACAGCTGGTCGCTGATGACGGTGATCTGCATCCTGCTGTTCGTCGGCGCCATGGGTAAGTCGGCCCAGTTTCCGTTGCATGTCTGGCTGCCCGACTCCATGGAAGGCCCGACCCCGATCTCGGCCCTGATCCACGCCGCGACCATGGTCACCGCCGGCATCTTCATGGTGGCCCGCATGTCGCCGCTGTTCGAATTGTCCGACACGGCGCTGTCCTTCGTCATGATCATCGGCGCCATCACCGCCCTGTTCATGGGTTTCCTGGGCATGATCCAGAACGACATCAAGCGGGTGATCGCCTATTCGACCCTGTCCCAGCTCGGCTACATGACCGTCGCCCTGGGTGCATCGGCCTACTCGGTGGCGATCTTCCACCTGATGACCCACGCCTTCTTCAAAGCCCTGCTGTTCCTTGGCGCCGGCTCGGTCATCATCGGCATGCACCATGACCAGGACATCCGCAACATGGGCGGCCTGCGCAAGTACATGCCGATCACCTGGCTGACCATGCTGATCGGCTCGCTGGCCCTGATCGGGACCCCGGGCTTTTCCGGTTTCTACTCCAAGGACTCGATCATCGAGGCGGTCGGCGCCTCGCACCTGTGGGGCGCCGGCTTCGCCACCTTCGCCGTGACCGCCAGCGTGTTCGTGACTGCCTTCTACTCGTTCCGGCTCTACTTCCTGGTCTTCCACGGCAAGGAGCGTTTCCACAACGCCCACGCCGCCCACGGCCATGAGGAGGAGGGCGACTCCCACGGCCATCACCACACGCCGCACGAGTCGCCCTGGGTGGTGACCGTGCCGCTGATCCTGCTCGCCATTCCCTCGATCTATGCCGGCTGGGCCTATATCCAGCCCATGCTGTACGGCGATTTCTTCGGTTCCGCCATCGTCGTCAACCAACAGGCTCACCCGGCCATGGCTGAGCTGGCGCAGGAATTCCACGGCCCGGGCGCCATGGCCCTGCACGCCTTCACCTCGCTGCCGTTCTGGCTGGCGGTGGCCGGCGTCGCAAGCGCCTATGTCATGTACATGGTGCGCAAGGACCTGCCCGAGAAGCTGCGCGAGAAGGCCGGCATCCTGTACAGCATTCTCGACAACAAATACGGTTTCGATCGCTTCAACGACTGGTTCTTCGCCGGCGGCGCCCGCCTGATCGGCGGCCGGCTCTGGCGCTGGGGCGACGTGGCCGCCATCGACGGCGTGGTGGTGAACGGTTCGGCCCGACTGGTCGGCCAGATCGCCCGCATCACTCGCCATCTGCAATCGGGTTACATCTATCACTATGCCTTCGCCATGATCATCGGCGTGGCCCTGCTGGCGACCTGGTTCGTCTAACGAGAGAAATATCGCGATGCTCGACGGAATCGGAATCCTAAGCCTCACCATCTGGGTGCCCATCGTGGCCGGCGTGCTGGTGCTCGCCGCCGGCAGCGACGATCGCAATGCCGACGGCCAGCGCGCCCTGGCGCTGATCGGCGCCGTACTCGGCTTCCTGGTCGCCGTGCCGCTCTGGACCGGCTTCGACCCGTCGACGCCGGCCATGCAGTTCGAGGAGGTCGCGCCCTGGATCCCGGCCTTCAACATCTGGTACCACCTCGGCGTGGACGGCATCTCGATGCCCTTCATCCTGCTCAACAGCTTCACCACGGTGCTGGTCATCATCGCCGGCTGGAAGGTGATCCAGACCCGCGTCGCCCAGTACATGGCGGCCTTCCTGATCCAGTCGGGCCTCATCAACGGCGTCTTCGCCGGGCTCGACGGCGTGCTGTTCTACGTCTTCTTTGAGGCCATGCTGATTCCGCTCTACCTGATCATCGGCATGTGGGGCGGGCCGAACCGGGTCTACGCCGCGATCAAGTTCTTCCTCTACACGCTGCTCGGCTCGCTTTTGATGCTGGTGGCGATGATCTACCTGTTCTTCGCCAGCGGCGGCAGCTTCGACATCCAGACTTGGCAGCAGGTCGGCCTGACCATGACCGCCCAGGTGCTGATCTTCATCGCCTTCTTCTTCGCCTTCGCGGTCAAGGTGCCGATGTGGCCGGTGCACACCTGGCTGCCGGACGCCCACGTCGAGGCGCCGACCGGCGGCTCGGTGGTGCTGGCTGCCATCACCCTCAAGGTCGGCGCCTACGGTTTCCTGCGCTTCACGCTGCCCATCGTGCCGGACGCCACCCACCAGCTGAGCTGGCTGATCGTCGCCTTCTCTCTGGTCGCCGTGGTCTACATCGGCCTGGTCGCCCTGGTCCAGGCCGACATGAAGAAGCTGATCGCCTATTCCTCGATCGCCCACATGGGCTTCGTCACCCTCGGTTTCATGCTGTTCAACGCGCTCGGCATCGAGGGCGGCCTGGTCCAGATGATCTCGCACGGCTTCGTCTCGGCCGCCTTGTTCCTCTGCATCGGCGTCATGTACGACCGCGTCCATTCCCGCCAGATCGCCGACTACGGCGGCGTGGCCAACACCATGCCCAAATTCGCCGCGCTGTTCATGCTGTTCGCCATGGCCAACTCCGGCTTGCCCGGCACTTCCGGCTTCGTCGGCGAGTTCATGGTCGTGCTGGGCGCGGTCAAGGTGAATTTCTGGTGGGCCGCCGCCGCCGCGCTGACCCTGATCCTGGGTGCCGCCTACACCCTGTGGATGTACAAGCGGGTGATCTTCGGCAAGGTCGCCAACGAACACGTCGCCGAGCTGCAGGATATCGACGGCCGCGAATTCCTGGTCCTCGCCATGCTGGCCGTCGTCGTGCTGGCCATGGGCCTCTATCCGCTGCCCGTCACCGACGTGATGCACGTCTCCGTCAACAACCTGCTGGAGCATGTCGCTCACAGCAAGCTGATTCCTTGAGGCATCCGCGATGAATCCTCCCTCGTCCGACTTCATCCTCGCCCTGCCGGAAATCGCTCTGCTGGTCGTGGCCAGCCTGGTGCTCCTGGTCGAGGCGGCCAGCCGCTCCAAGGCCGCGGTCTACCTGCTGACCCTGGTCGGCCTGCTGCTGACCTCCGGCCTGGTGGTGCTCACCGCCACCGGTGCTCCGGTGCCGGCCTTCAACGGCCTCTACGTGGTCGATCCGATGGGCGAGATGCTCAAGCTGCTGACCTGCTTTTCCGCCATCGTCGCGGTGATCTACTCGCGCCAGTTCCTGGCCGACCGAGACATGCTGAGCGGCGACTACCTCGGCCTGCTGCTGTTCGCCGTGCTGGGCATGCTGGTGATGATTTCCTCGGCCCACTTCCTGACCCTCTACCTCGGCCTGGAACTGCTGTCGCTGGCGCTCTACGCCATGGTGGCCATGGAGCGCAACTCGGTACGCGCCAGCGAGGCGGCCATGAAATATTTCGTGCTCGGCGCCCTGGCCTCCGGCCTGCTGCTCTACGGCATGTCGCTGCTCTACGGCCTGACCGGCTCGCTCGAGCTGGCCAAGATCGCCCAGTCTCTGCACGAGGGCGTGAAGAGTGAAGTGGTGCTGGTCTTCGCCCTGGTCTTCGTCGTCGCCGGCCTCGGCTTCAAGCTGGGTGCCGCGCCGTTCCACATGTGGGCGCCGGACGTCTACCACGGTGCCCCGGCGGCGGTGACCCTGTTCGTCGGCTCGGCGCCCAAGCTGGCCGCCTTCGCCTTCGCCATGCGCCTACTGGTCGACGGCCTGCAGCCTGCCCACGGCGATTGGCAGCAGATGCTGGCGGTGATGGCGGTCGCTTCGCTCGCCATCGGCAACCTGGCCGCCATCATGCAGACCAACATCAAGCGCATGCTGGCCTACTCGACCATCTCGCACATGGGTTTCCTGCTCCTGGGTCTGATGACCGGCAGTCTGGCCGGCTATTCCTCGGCCATGTTCTATGCCGTGACCTACGTCCTGATGAGCCTGGGCGGCTTTGGCATGGTGACCTACCTGTCGCGCGCCGGCTTCGAGGCCGAGCACCTGGACGACTTCAAGGGCCTCAACGCGCGCCACCCCTGGCTGGCCGCCGTCATGGCCATGTTCATGCTGTCCATGGCCGGCTTGCCGCCCTTCGTCGGCTTCTTCGCCAAACTGTACATTCTGCAGGCCCTGGTCGGGGCCGGCTGGATCGGCTTGGCCGTGACCGCGGTGATCTTCTCCCTGATCGGCGCCTTCTACTACCTGCGCGTGGTCAAGATCATGTTCTTCGACGCGCCCACCGTGACCGAACGCCCCGTCGGCCACGCCGGCGACGCCGCCATCCTGCTCTCGGCCAATGGCATCGCCATTCTCGCCCTGGGGATACTGCCCCAGTCGCTGATGACCATGTGCGCCCTCTCGGTGCAGATGTCGCTGCACTGACTGAGGCCTGGGCGCGAGCGGCTAGCCGTCGGGCCCGGAATCGTTTCTTCCTGCCTAGCCTGGCCGGCCCAGGCAACAGCGCAAAGCACCGGCCGGCTCATGCCGGCCGGGCTCAATGCAAATGCCGGAAAACGATCCTGCCGGCTGGGAAAGCTCTAAATGCTGAGTTCCTTGACCCACCAATCGTGCTGGTTGCATGTGCTGGTCACGATGACCTTGCCCTTGTAGCCGGCAGGAAGCGCGTGGGTGGAGGTTGGTGAATCCTTCCAGGTGAAGGTTTTGCGGCCCAGGAATTGTCCGTCTTTCAGAACCACGGTGTGGCTGACGATATGGTGGGCCTCGCTCATGGGATGAGGCGTGGTGACAGTCAGTTTGTCGTCCTTGATCTCGACCAGCGGGACATGCAGTTTTTCCTTGCCCTTCCAATGGCCGGGCTCAGTCTGCGTAAAGATGACGTTGTCCCACTCTGCCATGTCGGCGGCCTGGGACAGACGGGGGGCAAGTGCGACACCGGCTACGCCGGCCAGGGCGGAATTGAGAAAAGTACGACGTTCCATGGCGATCTCCTCCAGAGGTTGAAATGGTCAACTGCCGATTTCCTGTAATGGATGAAGCATAGATCAAATCTCGAGAAAATCCGTAGGGTATTTGGGCTTCTGGTGGCCTGCAGGGCGCGAGGCCTATGCACGGGGCGCGGCTGGTGCCAACGGCCGGCCGACACAGGGGGAGAAAACATGTCAGATCGCGCTATCGGCGTGACCCGCTCGGTCCCGGCGTTTAGTTGAAGTCTGAGCCGGGAGTCCAGGCAGCGTTATTTCTTGCCGTTCTTCCGGCTTTTGGCCTTGCTCCCGATGCCCTGCATGCCGCTTTCCAGCGCCAGCACGCTGTGCGCCTGGGTGAGGCCCGATGCGCCGCTGGCATAGACCTCCTCCATGATCTCGATGAAGCGCCGGGCCTGTGGCGACAGGAAGCGGCCCTTGCGTAGCACCAGGCCGTAGCCGCGCTGCGGGAAGTATTTGGTGAGCGGTATGCGCATCAGTTTCTCGTTCCCGGTCAGGCAGATGTCGGTGACGATCGATACGCCCATGCCCAGCTCCACGTACTTCTTGATCACTTCCCAGCCGCCGGCCTCCAGGGTCACGCTGAAGGTCAGGTTGTGCTGTTGGAACACGTATTTGACGATGCGCCAGGTGGAAAGGTGCGAGGGTGGCAGGATCAAGCCGTAGTGGCTGACGTCCTCCAGGGTGACTTCCTGGCCGGAGCGCGCCTTGTCCGCCAGGGGGTGGTCGACGGGGGTGATCAGCATGGGATCGAAGGTGACCACAGGGCGGTATTCGATGTCCTCCGGCACGTCCAGCATGGAGCCGACGGCGAAATCGATCTCGTCTGCCTTCAGCATCTTGAGGCCATCGCGGCCGGTGACGTTGTGCATCTTGAGCTGAACCTTGGGATATGCCTCGACGAAGCGGCGCACCGGCTCAGGCAGGATGTAGAGGATGGTCGATTCGCCGGCGCCGATGTTCAGTTCGCCCGATTCCAGTTTGCCGAAGTGGGCGGTGAAGTTTTCCTGCAGCTTGTCGATGCCGTCGACCAGCGGCTCGGCCAGGTGGTATAGGACATCGCCTTCCGGGGTCAGCTTGAGGTGGGGGCCGCGCCGTTCGAACAGGACGACGGCCAGTTCGCGCTCCAGCGCCTGGATCTGCAGGGAGACCGAAGGCTGCGACAGGAACAGCTTTTCGGCTGCCTTCGAGATGCTGCCGCACCGCACCACCTGATGGAACGCACGCAACTGCTTGAGCCGGTTGTTCTTGTAGTACAGGGGCGAATCCTCGGCCATGACCATCTCCATTTCATTAAAGATAGCAATATTGGAAATTGAAATAATTGCTGTGTCAAATTATTAAAAAATTCATAGACTCCGCCCAACAACAATTAAGACCGAAAGGTCTTTAATACCCGAGTGTTACGGTCGGGTTACGAAGGAGCGGAGCAGGAATGATGAGCGGGGTGATTTTCGCCGGCGTGTTCATGGCGATCTTGGGCAGCGCCTTGGCGTGGATGCTGGCTGCGGCCAACAAGCGCCTGTACGTCTACGAAGATCCGCGCATCGACCAGGTATCCGAACTGCTGCCGCAGTCCAACTGTGGCGCCTGCGGCACTGCCGGCTGCCGCAACTTCGCCGAAAACCTGGTCGAGGGCAAGGTCCAGCCATCCGGCTGCACCGTCAATACCCCGGACATGAATGCCTACATCGCCGGCCTGCTGGGCGTCGACGTGGGCGAGGCCGACAAGCGCGTCGCCCGCCTGGCCTGTGCCGGCGGCCGCCACGTCGCCCGCCTGCGCGCCCACTACGAAGGGCTGGGCAGCTGCCGCGCCGCGGCCACCGTGGCCGGCGGCGGCAAGGACTGCGCCTGGGGTTGCCTGGGCCTGGGCGACTGCGAATCAGTGTGCGACTTCGATGCGATCGGCATGAACCAGTTCGGCCTGCCGGTGGTGGACACCGCCAAATGCACGGCCTGCGGCGATTGCGTCGAGGTCTGTCCGAAAGAGTTGTTCTCGCTCCACTCGCTCAGCCACAAGCTGTGGGTGGCCTGCAAGAACCAGGCCGATGGCGACACCGCCGAACGCCAGTGCGAAGTTGCCTGCACCGCATGCGGCCGCTGCGTCCAGGATTCGGCCGAGGGGCTGATGAAGCTGGACGGCGAACTGGCCACGGTCGACTACAGCCTCAACCAGCTGGCTACACGCAAATCCATCGAACGATGCCCAACCGGGGCCATCGTTTGGCTCGAGGATGGTCTCGCAGAAAAGGGCAAGGCCGCCAAGAAAATCGTCCGCATCACGCCGCTGCCGGTGGCGAGCGAAGTCTAACGGTCCACGTCCTGAGGGGGATGACCATCATGTTCAAGAAGCTATTCAACGTTAAGAACAACCTGATCGAGGCGGGTGCCGCCTCGTCCATCGAAGGCCAGGCGGTGAAGTATCCCGGCGTACGCGATGCCATCGACGGCAACACCGCCGTGATCCTGGTCGAACGCGAGTCGACCGATGCTGCCGGCGCCTACCCGATCACCCCCTCGACCCAGATGGGCGAGTACTGGGCCGAAGCCGTCGCCGCCGGCCACGTGAACAATGCCGGCCGGCCGCTGATCTTCGTCGAGCCGGAGTCCGAGCACGCCGCCGCCGGCGTCACCGCCGGCATGGCCATGACCGGCCTGCGCGCGGTCAACTTCTCCTCGGCCCAGGGCGTCGCGTTCATGCACGAATCGCTCTACGGCGCGGTCGGCAAGCGTCTGCCCTATGTGCTCAACATGGGTTGCCGCGCAATCACCAAGTCGACCCTGAACGTGCACTGCGCCCACGACGACTTCCATTGCGTCGACGACACCGGCTTCATCCAGGCCTTCGCCAAGAATGCCCAGGCCGCCGCCGACCTGAACATGATCGCGCGCAAGACCGCCGAGCTGTCCCTGACACCGGCCATCGTCGGCATGGACGGCTTCCTCACCACCCACCTGATCGAGCCCGTGCTGGTGCCCGAAAAGGAACTGGTAGCCGAATTCCTGGGCAACGCCGACGACATCATCGACACTCCGACCCCGGCCCAGCAGATCATCTACGGCCCGAAGCGCCGCCGCGTGCCGGCCATCTGGGACGTCGACGCGCCCATGGCCTCCGGCGCCGTGACCAACCAGGATGCCTACATGCAGTCGGTGGCCGCCCAGCGTCCCTATTTCTTCCAGCACATCCCGGAAATCGCCGACCGCTGCATGGAGGAGTTCGCCCTGCTCACCGGCCGCCGCTACGGCCGCGTGCAGACCTACAAGTGCGAGGACGCCGACTACGTCATCGTCGGCATGGGTTCCATGACAGTGCAGGCCGAGGCCGTAGCCGACTGGCTGCGCGAGCAGCGCAAGGTCAAGGTGGGCGTCGCCCACATTACGATGTTCCGGCCTTTCCCGGGCGACGTGCTGGGCCACGTCCTGAAAGGCAAGAAGGGCGTCGCCGTGCTGGAGCGCACCGACCAGCCGCTGTCCGAGGACCTGCCGCTGATGCGCGAGGTGCGCGCCACGGTCACCAAGTGCCTGGAGAACGGCCTGACCCGCGACGGCGACAAGCCGTACGAAGGCTATGCCGCCTACGGCCGCGAGGACGACATGCCGCGCCTGTACTCCGGCTGCTACGGCCTGGGTTCGCGCGACCTGCAGCCCGAGGGCCTGATCGCCGCCGTCGAGAACATGCTGCCCAACGGCGCCAAGCGCAAGTTCTACTACCTGTCGGTCGATTTCACCCGCGAACAGGCCGCCAATCCCAAGCAGGAAATCCAGATCCAGGAGATCAAGCAGGCCTACCCGCGGATCAACGAGCTGGCCCTGCGCGGTTCCGAGAACCCCAACCTGATGCCCAAGGGCGCCATCGCCGTGCGCATGCACTCGGTCGGCGGCTGGGGTGCGGTGACCACCGGCAAGAACCTGGCCATGACCCTGTTCGAGCTGCTCGGCTGGGACATCAAGGCCAACCCGAAATACGGCTCCGAGAAGAAGGGCCAGCCGACCACCTATTACCTGTCGGCGGCGCCGGAGCCGATCCGCATCAACTGCGAATACACCCACGTCGACGTCGTCCTGTCGCCCGACCCGCAGGTGTTCCTGCACACCAACGCCATTGCCGGCCTGTCCAAGGGCGGCGTGTTCATCATCCAGAGTAACCTCGAATCCGCCGAAGCGGTCTGGGCCACCTTCCCGGTCCACGTCCAGAAGACCATCGTCGAGCAGGGCATCCGCGTCTTCTATCTGGACGCCTTCCAGATCGCCCGTGACGAGGCCTCCAACCCCGACCTGCAATTGCGCATGCAGGGCAACGTGTTCCAGGGCGCATTCTTCCACGCATCCGACGTCAAGGACCGCGCCGGCCTCAGCGAAGAGGCCCTGTTCAAGGCCATCGAGAACCAGCTCGACGCCAAGTTCGGCAAGAAGGGCAAGCGCGTGGTCGAGGACAACCTGCGCGTCGTCAAGCGCGGCTATCAGGAACTGAAGGAGATCCCGGCCGAGGCGATGAAGGTCGGTGCCCGCGAGATGGCGCTGAAGAGCGAGATCGTCCTGCCCGTCATGCTCAAGCAGCAGCCGGAAGGCGACGGCAGCGCCGCCGACATCCACCGCTTCTGGCAGGCGACCGGCAACTTCTACCTGACCGGCAAGGGCTCGGACAACCTGGTCGACCCGTTCATCGGCACGGCCATGATCCCGGCGGTGACCGGCGTGTTCCGCGACATGACCCAGATCCGCTTCGAGTATCCGGAATGGGTCGCCGAGAACTGCACCGCCTGCGGCAACTGCTACACCCAGTGCCCGGACTCCGCCATCCCCGGCCTGGTGACCGAGGTCGCCGACGTGTTCAACAGCGCGGTGCAGAAGATCGAATTGGGCGGCCGCCCGACCCGCTTCCTGCGCAAGTCGGTGCGCACCATCGAGAAGAAGCTGAAGGGCAAGCTGGACCGGGACGGCCTCGACGTTCGCGCCCTGCTTGATACGGCCATCGCCGAGACCTTCGCCGAAGACCCGACCGCGGGCGAGGAGCGCGAGCGCCTGGCGGCCGAATTCGAATTGCTGAAGGATGCCATCGGCGGCTTCAAGTTCGCCACCACCAAGCCCTACTGGACCAACCGCGAGAAGAAGGCCAAAGGTGCCGGCGGCCTGTTCTCTATCACCGTCAACCCGTACACCTGCAAGGGCTGCGCGATCTGCGTCGACGTCTGCGAGGACGATGCCCTGAAGATGGTGACCCAGACCAAGGACAGCATCGACACGCTGCGCCGCGACTGGAAGTTCTGGCTCGATCTGCCGACCACGCCCGAGAAGTTCAGCCGCATCGACAGCCTGGACGAGAAGATCGGCGCCCTGGAAACCCTGCTGCTGGACAAGAAGAACTACGCTTCCATGGCCTGCGGCGACGGCGCCTGCCTGGGCTGCGGCGAGAAGACCGCCATCCACCTGTTCACCTCCACGGTCACCGCGCTGATGCAGACGCGCGTCGCGGCCTTCGTCGAGAAGATCGACGGCCTGGTCGCCGGCCTGGAGAAGCACATCCGCATGAAGCTGACCGAGTCGGTCGACTTCACCGACACCCGTGCGGTCATCGAAGCGGTCGAGTCGCATCGCGGCGAGGACCTGACCCTGGCCAACCTGTCGGAAAGCCTGATGGAGCAGAAGGCCGGCCAGCCCATCGACCCGGCCTGGCTGAAGTGGGCCACCCAGCTCCTGGAGAAGCTGAAGGACCTGCGCTGGCGCTACGTCGAAGGCCCGATGAAGCGCGGTCGCGCCGAGATGGGCATCGTCAACTCGACCGGCTGCACCTCGGTCTGGGCGTCGACCTTCCCGTTCAACCCGTATCCGTTCCCGTTCACCTCGCACCTGTTCCAGGATTCGCCGTCGGTGGCGATGGGCGTGTTCGAAGGCCACATGGTCAAGATGGCCGAGGGTTTCAAGGCCGTGCGCATGGCCGAGCTGGAGCTCGCCGGCGGCTACGACCCGATCGAGCATGCGGCACAGTTCAGCCACTTCAACTGGGAACAGTTCAGCGACGAGGAATGGCACCTCTGCCCGCCGGTCGTCTCGATCGGCGGCGACGGCGCGATGTACGACATCGGCTTCCAGAACCTGTCGCGCGCCCTGATGTCGGGCAAGCCGGTCAAGGTGCTGGTGGTCGACACCCAGGTCTATTCCAACACCGGCGGCCAGGCCTGCACCTCCGGCTTCATCGGCCAGGTGGCCGACATGTCGCCCTACGGCAAGTCGCAGAAGGGCAAGCAGGAGATCCGCAAGGAAATGTCGCTGATCGGCATGGCCCACCGCACCTCGTTCGTGCTGCAGAGCGCCATCTCCAACCCGACCCACCTGATCGAAGGCTACATCGACGGCCTCAACAGCCGCCGTCCGGCGCTGTTCAACATCTACGCCGTCTGCCCGGTCGAGCACGGCGTCGGCGACGACCGCGCGGTCGAGCAGTCCAAGATGGCGGTCGAGTCACGCGCCTATCCGCTGTTCCGCTACGACCCGGACCAGGCCGTCGCCTTCAGCGAATGCATCAGCCTGGAAGGCAACCCGGCCATGGAAAGCGAATGGCCCGAGTACAGCCTGGCCTACCGGGATGCCGACGGCGTCGAGCAGAAGATGACCCTGCCGTTCACCTTCGCCGACTTCGCCCTGTCCGAGGGCCGCTTCGGCAAGCAGTTCAAGAAGGCGCCGCAGGAAACCTGGAACGACGACATGGTGTTGCTGGCCGACTTCCTCAAGCTCTCGGAAGACGAGCGCGACGGCAAGTTCCCGTTCATCTGGGCCGTGGACAAGAAGAACCGCCTGATGCGGGTGCTGGTCTCCCAGGAACTGGTCAAGTCCTGCCAGGAGCGGCTGAACTTCTGGACCCAGCTCAAGGACGTGGCCGGCCTCAACCGCGAAGCCGTGGACGAGCAGGCCATCGCCGAGAAGGCCCGCGCCGAGCTGGTCGCCAAGCTGTCCGCCAGCCTGGCCAGCTTCGGTGGCGGCGTCTCGGTCGACGCCGGCGTGCCCGTTGCCGCCGCGCCCGCGCCCAAGCCGGTCGCCTCGGCTGACGGCTACGAGTCGGTCTGGATCGAGAGCCCGGAATGCACCGCCTGCGACGAGTGCACCAAGCTCGCGCCCAAGGCATTCCAGTACAACGACCAGAAGCAGGCCGTAGTGCTCAACCCGCAAGGGACCACCTACGCCAACCTGGTCAAGGCCGCCGAGAAGTGCACGGCCGGCTGCATCCATCCCGGTACGCCCTGGAATATGAGCGAGCCGGGTGTCGACAAACTGATCGCCCGGGCAGCGAAGTTCAACTGAGTTCGACAGATGAACATCCTGCCCTTTTTCCGGCGCAAGAGCTTCGCCCGCGGGGTCCATCCCGCGGGCAACAAGAGCACTGCTGGCATGCCGATTCGTCGGATGCCGTTTGCGCCGCGCATGACCCTCCCCCTCGCGCAGCACATTGGCAAGCCAGCGGTGCCCACCCTCTCGGTGGGCCAGGAGGTAATACGCGGACAGCTCATCGCCAAGGCCGACGGCTTCATGTCGGTCCCCCTCCATGCCCCGGTCGACGGGGTGGTGGAGGCCATCGAACTCCGTCCATCGGCCCGCGGACCGTGGACGGAAAGCATCGTCATCCGCACCTATGAGGCCTCGACCCAGGAAGTGCGCTGGGGCCGGCCTCAGGACATGGACGCGCTCAAGCCGGAGGAGATCATCCGAGCCGTGCAGGAAACCGGCATGGTCGGCCTGGGCGGCGCGGCCTTCCCGAGCCACGTCAAGCTGACGGTGCCCAAGGATCGCCAGATCCACACCCTGATGGTCAACGGCTGCGAGTGCGAGCCTTATCTCACCTGCGACCACCGCATGATGGTCGAACTGACCGAGGACATGCTGACCGGCATCCGCTACGCCATGCGCGCGGTCGGCGCGCCGAAGGCCGTGATCGGCATCGAGGACAACAAGCCGGACGCGGTCGAGGCGATCCGCAGGAAGCTGCCGGCCGACGGCAGCATCAGCGTGGAAGCGGTCGAGACCAAGTATCCGCAAGGCGCGGAGAAGATGCTGATCAAGTCGGCGCTCGGCCTGGAAGTCCCGGCCGGCGGCCTGCCGTCGCAGGTCGGCGTGGTGGTCAACAACGTCGGCACACTGGCCATGCTGGGCCGTCTCCTCCCGGCCGGCCAGGGCTTGACCGAACGGGTCGTCACCGTCACCGGCCCCGGCATCGCCAAGCCAGGCGACTACTGGGTGCCGATCGGCACGCCGATGCGCCATGTCCTGCAATGGGCCGGCGCCAAGGATGTGACAGAGCGCGAGATCATCCTGGGCGGCCCGATGATGGGCCAGGCCGTCGCCTCGCTCGACGTGCCGGTGACCAAGGGCGTGTCCGGCATCCTGGTCTTCGACCGGCGCGACATCGAGGCCGAGAGCGAGCGCAGGACCTATCCCTGCATCAAGTGCGGCGAGTGCGTCAACGCCTGTCCGATGGGCCTCAACCCGTCCATGCTGGGCATGCTGGCGGCGGGGCGGGAATACGATCTGATGGGCTCCGACTACCACCTGGGCGACTGCTTCGAGTGCGGCTGCTGCACCTACGTCTGCCCCTCGAACATCCCGCTGGTCCAGCAGTTCCGCGTCGCCAAGGGGATCCTGCGTGAAAGGGCCGCGGCATGATCGACGCGAAGGGTACGCAGTATCCGCATCCCGCTCCGGGGTCGCACCTTCCTTCGGAAGGCACTGCTCCGCCCTCCGCGGTCGCCCTGCGGGAACGGGCGGCAGCCTGACCGAATTCAAACCATAGGCTGAGCAATCATGAAAATGACCCGCGAATTCATCGAAGATGCGCTGTCCGGCGCCGTCGTCGATCCGCGTACCCGTGCGCTCTACGAGCTGTGCTTCCTGCACCGCCATCATTTCCAGGACGACATCGTGGCCGACAAGCTGCGCATGATCGTCCGGGTCTGCGTCGAGCAGGGCCTGAAGGTGGATGATTTTTCCCCCGAACTGGTCGCCCACCGGCTCGGCCAGTCTGGCATCGACCGCTGGTTCGCCAGCCTGGCGACGGCCGAACACCTGGATGCTTCGCTGGCCTTCGAGGTGCACAAGCGGGTGATGGACGTGCTGTCCGACCTGCCCGTCGAGCAGGCCCGGTCGCTGGCCTCCAAATACCTGCATTACCATTACCCGGAGTTGTTCTACATCCACGACGTCGGTCTGGAGAGCGCGGCCCACGAACTGGGCGAAGGCGAGTGCGGCTATCTGGCCCGGACCGAGCACGATCCGGTCTACGGCGCATTCTTCGCCTGCTGCCGCAAGCTGGCCGACAAGTTCGCCCCGCTCTGTGGCCATCGCCTCGGCCCGCGCGACCTGGACCTGGTTCTGCGCGCCTGGCGCGACCGCTCGGCCAGCCTGGCGCCGATCGCCGTTACCGCCGTGCGTCCCCGCGCCGGCCTGGCCGCCTGACCGGTGTCGGGAGCAACCATGAACCGTAAATCGACCCGCATCGAATTGCGTACCTCGCCTCACGTGGTGAAGGGCCTGGGCGTCGAGCGCATCATGTTCCACGTCGTATTGGCCCTGCTGCCCATCGCGGCGTTTTCGGTCTGGCAATTCGGCCTGTCCGCCCTGGCGTTGCTGGTCACGGCAACGGCGACCTGCCTGCTGACCGAACGCCTGATGAACCGCCTGATGGAGACGGCGAACACCCTGTCGGACTGGAGCGCCACCATCACCGGCCTGCTGCTCGGCCTGACCCTGCCGCCTTCCTTCCCGCTCTGGATGACCGTGGTGGCCGGCTTCGTCGCCATCGCGCTGGGCAAGTCGATGTTCGGCGGCATCGGCTACAACGTGTTCAATCCGGCCCTGGTCGGCCGGGCATTCGTCCAGGCCGCCTTTCCCGTCTCCATCTCGACCTGGGCACCGGCTTTCGCTCCGCACCGTTTCACCGAGTTCATCCCGACCACGCTGACCGCGCCCCTGATGACGCCTCCCAGCATCGCCACCTGGGCCAAGCAGGCGGTCGACGGCTTCACCGGGGCGACGCCGCTGGCGCGCTGGAAATTCGAACATGTCGTCACCGCGCCGCACGACCTGCTGACCGGCGTCGCCACCGCTTCCGCGGGCGAGACCTCGGCCCTGCTGGTCCTGGTGTGCGGGTTGTACCTCGCGGTGCGCAAGTTCATGGACTGGCGCATCCCGGTCGCGGTACTCGGCTCGGCGGCCTTGGTCGCCTGGCTGTTCCAGATATGGAACCCGGCCCGCTATCCTTCCCCCGAGTTCGTCCTGCTCTCGGGCGGGCTGATGATCGGCGCGGTGTTCATGGCCACCGACATGGCGACTTCCCCAGTCACGCCGAAAGGCGTCTGGATCTACGGCGTGGTGATCGGCGTGGTGACGGTGATGATCCGTTTCTTCGGCGGCCTGACCGAGGGGGTCATGTATGCGATCCTGATCGGCAATACCCTGGTGCCGCTGATCGACCGCTTCACCCAGCCCCGGGTATTCGGCGCCGCCACGGAGAAAAAGGCATGAGCGAACAAGAGCTGGCGCCGCCGCTGTCAACCGCAACCAGCAGCAAGGCCATGATCGGCGCATTGGGCCTGGCGGCGACGATCTGCGGCCTCATCATCGTGACGGCCTATGAGGGCACGCTCGATGCCGTCGCCCGGAACAAGAAGATCGCCACCGAGCGCGCTGTGTTCAAGGTGATCCCCGGCGCGAAGACCATCCGCGAATTCGTCGCCACCACCGGCGGCATCCAGCCGGCTGGTCCGAGCGAGGCCGAGAACGGCGTCAAGTTCTACGCCGCCTACGACCAGGGCGGGGCGCTCAAGGGCGTGGCGGCCGAGGGCTCGGCCAAGGGCTATGCCGACGAGGTGCGGGTGCTGTACGCCTACGATCCGAAACGGCAGGTCATCACCGGCATCGGCGTGGTCTCCATGCACGAAACCCCGGGCATCGGCGACAAGATCCTGACCGACCCGGATTTCCAGAAGAACTTCGAAGCCCTGGACGTGCACCTGACCGACGACATGAAGACGGTGGCCAACGCCATCAAGGTGGTCAAGCACGGCACCAAGCAGCATCCCTGGGAGATCGACGCGATCTCCGGCTCGACCGTGACTTCCAAGGCGGTGGGTAAGGGCATCCGCGACAGCACCGAGAAGCTGCTGCCGCTGCTCCTGCCCAAGATCGACAAACTGAGCGAGGGGAAACCGACATGATTCCCGGCAAGAATCCGCCCAGCAACTGGTCCGAGTTCATCGAGGGCCTGTGGCAGCGCAATCCCATCTTCGTCATGGTGCTGGGCATGTGCCCGACCATGGCGGTCACCACTTCCGCGCTGAACTCCATCTCCATGGGGCTCGCCACCACCTTCGTCCTGGCCGCCTCCTGCTGGATGGTGTCGCTGCTGCGCCACTTCGTGCCCAAGGAGGTGCGCATCGCAACCTACATCGTGATCATCGCCACCTTCGTCACGGTGGTCGACTACGCCATCCAGGCCATCAGCCTGTCGCTGTACGACGCCCTCGGCGCCTACATCAAGCTGATCGTTGCCAACTGCCTGGTGCTCGGCCGGGCCGAGGCGCACGCCGCACGCAACAAGCCGATGGCCGCCCTGTACAACGCCACCGGCATGGGCCTGGGCTTCACCCTTGGCCTGTTCATGATCGGCGGGGTGCGCGAGATCCTGGGTGCCGGCAAGCTGTTCGGCCTGTCCCTGTTCGGCCCGCACTACCAGCCCTGGGTGGTGATGGTCCTGCCGCCCGGCGGATTCTTCGTCATGGCCGGCTGGCTGATGCTGTTCGCCGTGGTCCGCGCCCGCAAGGCGCGCGGCAATACGCCCGCCACCCTGGCGGAAGGAGCCCAGAATGCATGATTCGGTCGGTCAGATCCTCATCACCACCATCCTGTCCGGCAACTTCGTGCTGGCCATGTTCCTGGGCATGTGCCCGTTCCTCGGCGTCACCCACAGCGTCAAAGTGGCCTTCCCGCTCGGCCTGGCCACCACCTTCGTGATCCTGATGGCGTCGCTCTGCGCCTACCTGCTCAACCTGGTGCTGATCCCGCTGCACATGGAGTTCCTGCAGCTGATCTGCTACATCACGGTGATCGCCGCGGCCGTGCAGCTGGTCGAGATGTTCGCCAAGAAGCAGAGCCCCGAGCTGTTTCGCGCCCTGGGCATCTACCTGCCTCTGATCACCACCAACTGCGCGGTGCTCGGTGTGGCGCTGTTCCAGACCGCGCGCAACTACAGCTTCGTGCAGTCGCTGACCTTCGCATTGGGCGGCGGCGTCGGCTTCACCCTGGCCCTGGTCCTGCTGGCCAGCGTGCGCGAGCGGGTGCGCTTCTCCAAGGTGCCCAACGCCATGATGGGCACCGCCCTGACGCTGATGCTGGCCGGCGTGCTGTCGCTGTCCTTCATGGGCTTCGCCGGCCTGGGCGGAGGCGAATGATGCTGACCTATCTGCTCGCCATCGGCCTCATCATGGTGTTCCTGCTCATCTACGTCACGGTGCAGCGGCTCTACATCCTGTTCCGGCAACGGAATCCCGAGCTCGGTCCGTTCCGCGACGAGCACAGCGGCTGCGGCTGTTGCTCGGGCGGCTGCGAAAGCGGCGACGGCTCGTCCTGCAGCAGCTCGCACTGACGCCGTCCTGCCGCCGCTCAGCCCTCGGCTTTCCGGCCGGGCACGAGCGGCAGTTCGATCCGCACCACGAATCCCTCACCTGGCCTTGATGCCAGGTCCATCCGGCCGCCGTGCATCCTGACGATGCGCTCGGCGATGGCCAGACCGAGTCCTGCGCCAGGGCTGCCGCTACGGGCCGCATCGCCACGGGCGAACGGCTGGCGCAGCTTGTCCAGTTCCGCTGTGGCGATGCCCGGGCCATGGTCGGCGACGCTGAACCAAACCGTATCCTCGTCCCGGCCGCTCTGCATGACGAAGGGCGGCCGGCCGTAGCGGCGGGCGTTCCCGGTCAGGTTGTCGATCAGCCGGGTGATGGCCTGCCGGCGCAGGGCGAGCGGCGGCAAGGCGGCCAGGACGAGTTCGAATGGCGGCTCGTCCTCGCTGGCCGCCTCGACGAGCAATTGGTTCAGGTCGCATTCGACGGCCGGCTCGGCCGACTCGGCCCGGGCGAAGTCGAGGAACTGGCCGATGATGGCGTCCATGGTCTCGATGTTCTGTTCCATGCCGGCGCGCAGTTCCGGATCGATCCGATCGGCGGCGATCTCCAGCCGGAGCAGGAGCTTGGTGAGCGGCGAACGCAGGTCGTGCGAGACGCCGGCCAGCATGATGGTCCGTTCCGTGTCGGTCGCCGCCAGGCGTGCGCTCATGGCGTTGAAGCTGTGGGCCAGGGCGGCGATCTCGCGCGGCCCGGTCTCGGGGAGGGCGACCGGCCGGCTGCCGGCGCCGATCCGGCCGGCGGCCTCGACCAGACGGCGGAAGGGGCGGTCGAGGTGGCGCTGGATCAGGTAGGCGCCGAGCGCGCCGAGCAGCGTGCTGGCCAGGGTCACCCAGAACCAGACCCGGGGGATGCCCAGATCGAGCGGCCCGGCCGCGGCCGTGACCCAATACGATTCCTTGCCTGCGTAGAGGCGGACCCAGAGCGTGTGCTGGGGCTCGGTTTTCCATTCCACGTCGGTCCGGTCGTCCGGCAGCAGCCGGGCCAGCTGGTGCAGGAACAGCCGCTGGGCCGGGCTGTCGGGTTGGGCGAAGCCGCTGACCGGCTCCTGCGCCGGCTCGATGTGCAGGCCGGGCTCCTTGTTCAGGCGGGCGATGAAACGGTCGCGTTCCGCTGTCGGCAGGGCTTCCAATGCGGTGCCGATCGCCCCCAGGTTGCTGGCCGAATAGGCTGCCAGCTGGGCGAGGCGCGGCTTGACGATCAACTGGCGGACGAGCACGGCGCTGACCAGCTGGCTGGCGACGATCAGGCCGACCAGGAGGAGCAGGTTGCGGCCGAACAGGGTGCGGGGCAGGGGCGTCATCGCGGTTCTCCGGCGGGGACGAAGACGTAGCCGAAGCCGCGCACGGTCTGGATGAAGCGCGGCTTGGCCGGGTCGGTCTCGACGACCCGGCGCAGGCGCAGGATCTGGACGTCGACCGCGCGGTCGCTCGATTCGCAGTCGCGACCGCAGGCCAGTTCGATCAGGCGTTCGCGGCCGAGCGGCCGGTTCGGATGGGCGGCCAGCGCCGCCAGCAGCGCGAATTCGCCCGATGTGAGGGAGATCGGCACGCCGTCGCGTTCCAGCTCGCGGCGTTCCGGATAGAGGGCGAACGGGCCGAAGCTGATCGGCGTGTCGGCTGGCGGCCGGGGCCCGGCGCCCTGCATGTCCTGGCGCCGCAGCATGGCGCGGATCCGGGCCACCAGTTCGCGCGGATTGAATGGCTTGGGCAGGTAGTCGTCCGCGCCCATTTCCAGGCCGACGATGCGGTCGACCGGGTCGCCGCGCGCGGTCAGCATGAGGATGGGGATGGTCTCGCCGGCGACGCGCAGGCGCTGGCACAGCGCCAGTCCGTCCTCGCCCGGCAGCATCAGGTCGAGCACCAGGACGTCGAAGCATTCGCGCCCCAGCAGCGTGTCGACCCGTTCGGCCGAGGCCTCGGTGCGTACCGTCATCCCCTGGTCGGTCAGGTAGCGCTGCAGCAGGGCGCGCATTTCGGCATCGTCGTCGACGGCAAGAATCTTGGGCGGTGTGTCGGTCATGGTTGGTTCCCCGTAAGCCTTGGCGCCTATGGTAGCAACCTGTCCGGGCCGTTTCGGCAGCCGGATGGTTACAAACGGTTACAGCGGGCCGATCGGGAAACAATTGCTCACACACTCGGCGCAGCGGGCAATCGCCGGCTAACAGTCGCGCCGCATAGTGCGTCCCGTGCCCCGGACGCAACGCGCTCAGGGACCGACGACAGACACTTTGACCAAGGAGATCGCCATGAAGAACCGAATCATCATCAATACGCTTACCGCAGCCGCCTCGCTCGGTCTGCTGCTCGCCGCCGCCGACGCCTCGGCGTTCAGTTCCGGCCGCATCCGGAGTGTAAACGCCTCGGGCGGTTTCACTGCCAGTGCCTTCCGCGCCAACCAGGGACCGAGCGGCGGCGGCTATTTCCACAGCCGGCGGGCGACCACCGACGGCAGCGGCAATGCCACCGTCAACCGCGGCACCACCTTCAGCGGCCCGAACGGCGAGAGCGGCAGCCGTTACGGCAACAACGCCTACAACGCCGACGGCAGCGCCAGCCACAGCAGCGGCTTCTCCGCCAGCGGCAACCGCGGCAGCCTCGAGACCAGCGGCTCGGCCAGCCGTAGCGCCGACGGCACGGTGCAACAGAGCCGCAACACCACCGTGACCAACGCCAGCACCGGCAACACCGTGAACGTCAGCGAGTCCTACACCAAGGGCAGCGGCGTGACCCGAACCGTCACCCCACAGTGACGCCTCAGGCAACGCCATTCCCTGCCCATCCCACTGATCCCGATCGCCCAAGGAGAAAATCATGAACTACCGTATCGTCGCCGCCGCCATCCTGTTCGCCCTGCCGTTCGCCGCCCATGCCGACAATGGGCCGCAGAGCCGCGCCGCCCAGTTCGAAGCCAAGCTCGACCAGCGCTTCGCCGCCGCCGATGCCAATGGCGACAGCCGGCTCACCAAGGGCGAGGCCAAGGCCGGCATGCCGATGGTGTACCGCAACTTCGACAGCATCGATGTCGACCACAAGGGCTACGTGACCAAGGATGACATCCTCGCGGCCATGCAGCAGCGCATGATGGCGCGCGGTGCCGGCCGGCCGGGCCAGTGAGGCCGGTCCTGACGGGCGGGCGCTGAGGGCGCGTGGGCGGCAAGGCGGCAACTGCGTCTGCCGGCCTGCCGTCCGGGCGGCGGATTTTGCCGCAACGCCTTGCCTCGTGGGGCCTCAAGTGTCCGATCCGGCTTGTTTTTCTTTGGCCCGGATGTTGCTAATCTGGAGTCATGGAACAACCGCTGACCTACCGCTGGCAGAACGCCGAGCATTACTACACGGCCATGCTCACTCCCGACCTGTTCGGAGGCTGGACCCTAGTGACCGCGTCCAGTCCGCGCGCCGGCCGGGGCGGCCGGGTGCAGCAGAAGCCGCTGCCCAGCTATGAAAAGGGCCTCGACGCCATCCGCCAGCTGCGCCATCGCCGCCATCGGGATGGCTACGAACTGTGCGGCACCGGCTTCGCCGAATTCCAGCGCCTGGACCCCGGCAGCAGCGATCTGCGCTCGGCCGAGACCCTGGCCCTGTTGCGGCTGTTCGAGATCTGGCAGCTGACCCGGGACGAGCAGGCCAGCCTGCTCGGCATCGACGGCCGCGCCCTGGACGGCTACCTGGAAGGCCGGCCGCTGGCGAACGACGGCGCATTGCTGGCCCGGGTCGGCCACCTGCTCGCCATCAACAAGGCATTGCGCCTGCGCTACGGCGAACGCCCCGACTTCCTGCAGGAATGGGTGCGGCTGCCCAACGTCGGCCTGGCCGGCCGCCGGCCCCTCGACCTCATGCTGGAATCGCGCGAGGGGCTGGAGGCCATGCGCCATCATCTCGAGCGCGAGGCCGACAAGTACCGCTCCTGTCCTAGAGAGCCAGCCACCAGGCGCTGACCGCCGCGCAGGCGAGCAGCACCGGCACGGCCCAGATCCGGCCACCGCGGATGGCCTCTTCCGGAAGGCCCCGCTTGTAGCCGGTGACCATGGCCCGGGGCAGGCTCTCGCGATGGGCGAGACTGCCCACCAGCACCCCGGCGAGGTGGATCAGCACCACCGTCAGCATCAGGTTGACCACCACCTCGTGCGCCTCTTCCAGCCATTCGCCGCCGATCTCCTGGTAGGTCGGCCAGCCGGTGGCCGCCGCCGCCAGGCCCAGAGTCAGCAGCAGCATGATCGCCCAGCCGCCGGCCGGATTGTGGCCGGCGTAATGGCGCGGGCTGCCGCGCAGCAGGCCGCCGAGGTAGCCGAATGCCGCCATCGGCGAGCGCAGGAAGGACCAGAACCGGGCATGCCGGGTGCCGATCAACCCCCATACGATGCGGAAGGCGACGATGCCGGCCAGCGTGCCGCCGGCCCAGACGTGGACCAGGCGCCATTCCTCGCTCTCGCCGGTGAGATAGGCCACCAGGAAGGCGGCGGCCATCAGCCAGTGGCCGATGCGGGTCGGCCAGTCCCAAACCAGTATCTTTTTCATGTCAGTCGTCCTCGTAGCGCCGGTTCTTACCGGCGGTTGAAATCACGTTCTCGTCGTAGCGCGGTGCCTGGCCCGAGGCCAGATGGCAGCCCTTGCAGTAGGCCGGCGTGCCGCTGCCGAGCCGCTTCAAGCTTTCCTTCGTCACGCCTTTGTGCTCGCGTTTGAACCAGACGGTTTCGCTGAAGCGCGGCGGGCTGCCGCCGGCGTCCCGTTTCTGCCCGGCGTTGCGCTCGAGCCAGGCGGCGACGGCCGCCTTGGCGGCCGGGGCGTCGATCGACGCATCGGTGCCGTAGTGCCTGTCCAGCGCCGCCATGACCTCGCGCCAGTCCGATCGGTTGAGCATGCCGGGCGGGAACGGGTCGTGGCAGCTGCCGCATTCGTTCCGGTAGTCGGCGGGATAGGTATGCTGGGCGCGGAAGCCCTCGGCCGCCGCCGGGATCGACATCAGCAGGGCCAGGGCGGGAATGATCCGTTTCATCGTGTCACCTCGTTTCGGCTCGATGCGCCTGCCGTCAGTCGTCATCGAAGTTCCGGCCGAGGCCGGGAATGGCGATCTCGCGCTCGCCGAAGCGGCCCTGCTCGGCGCCCCTGTGGCAGGCGGCGCAATTGGCCGGGGACTTGATGCGCGGGTCTTTCCAGCTGGCGGCGGGCACCTCGCGGTGTTCGCGCTTGAACCAGGCGCCGGTGGTGATGCGCGGCGGCGTGCTGCCGACGTCGGCGCGGGAACCGGCGTGCTGCTTCAGCCAGGCGCCGATGCTGGATGCCGTCTTGGCGTCCAGGCTGGCGTCGGTGCCGAAGTGCTTGTCCAGGCCCTGCATGGTCCGGCCCCAGTCGGCCTTGTTGAGCAGGCTGGGCGGGAAGGGAACGTGGCAGCTGCCGCACTCGGCCTTGTAGTCGGCCGGATAGGCGACCTGAGCCCGGTGGCCTTCGGCCAGGGCCGGCAGGGAGACCAGCAGGGAGAGCAAAACCAGGATGCGTTTCATGTCAGCGTCCTCCATTGGCGAAAGCGATGAAATCGGCCTTTTCGGCCGGCGTGCAGGCCCGGCCGACGACTTCCTTGCAATTGCGCTTGAACCACTTCTCGACCTTGGCCGGATCGCTGAAGCGCTCGGCATTGGCCACCGGCGAGAGCGGGGCGATGGTCTTGCCGGTCACGGCGTGGCGGCCGGGATTGCGCGGGTTGTCGGTGTGGCAGGACGTGCAGCTCGGCAGCGCGCTGGACACGCCCTGGTTGCGGCTGGCGAAGGCTTTGCCCCGCGCCGCGTCGGCGGTGAAGCCGGGCTGGGCCTTGGCCGCCTCGGCGCTGTAGGATGCGATGAACTGGGCCGGCGTTTCGGCCCACAGGCTCGGCGAGGCCAGCAAGGCCAGCAGCGGAATGATCTTTTTCATTGGGCACCTCGGTTGATTTGCGACGCTGCCATGCTGTGCCCCCTGTCTTAGGCGAATCTTAAGAATCGCCTAAGCTAGGCTTGTCACGCTGCGGCCATCGAAACGAAGGAACGGAACATGCGCATCCTGCTGGTGGAAGACGACGAACTGCTGGGCGACGGCCTGCAGGCCGGGTTGCGCCAGGCCGGCTACAACGTCGATTGGCTGAAGGACGGCATCCAGGCGCGGACCGCGTTGGCCGCCGAGCAGTACGCCGCGGTGGTGCTCGACCTGGGCCTGCCGCGGCTGGACGGCCTGGCCCTGCTGCGCGAACTGCGCGCGGCGGGCGATGCCACGCCGGTGCTGGTGCTGACCGCCCGCGACAGCACGCTGGACAAGGTCAAGGGCCTGGACAGCGGCGCCGACGACTATCTGATCAAGCCGGTCGACCTGGACGAACTCAGCGCCCGCCTGCGTGCCCTGATCCGCCGTGCCGGCGGCGTGGCGTCGCCGGTCATCAAGGTCGGCGCGGTGGAGATCGACCCGGCCGCGCGGCTGGCCCGGCTGCGCGGCGAACCGGTGGATCTGCCGGCCAAGGAACTGGCGGTGCTGGAAATGCTGATGCGCAACGCCGGCCGCATCGTCTCGCGCGGCCAGTTGGAGTCGGCCCTGTACGGCTGGGGCGAGGGCGTGGAGTCGAATGCGGTCGAGGTCCACATCCACCACCTGCGGCGCAAGCTCGGCGCCGAACGGATCCGCACCCTGCGCGGCCTGGGCTACCGCTTCGAGGAGATGGACTGACATGGCCTTGCGTTCGCTGCAGTCCCGGCTGCTGGTCCTGTCTCTCGCGGCGGTATTGGCCGTCGGCGCCGCCACGGCCTGGTTCGGCTACCGCCGGGCGGTACACGAGGTGGATGAATTGGTGGATGCGCAGCTGGTCGAGTATGCCAGGATCATGTTGGCGCTGACCAAGTCGGGCGACGACGACGAGATCGCGTTCCCCGAGATGCGCGGCTACCAGGAGCGGACACGCATCGTGTTCCAGGTCTGGGATTCGGGGCACGGTCGGCCCGAGCTCGTCCTGACCTCCCCTGGGCTGGCGCGGGACTGGCCGGCCGGCGTGGCGCGGGATGGTTATTCGAACGCACGGATAGGCGGCCAATCGTGGCGCTGTTTCGCGGCGACCGACGAGAAAGGCGAACACCGGATCTGGGCCGGCATCGATTTGCACGACCGGGACCAGCTCACCCGCGACATCGCCTTGAACAACGTGAAGTCCTACGCTCTCGGCCTGCCCGTGCTGGGTTTGCTGCTGGTGCTGGTCATCCGGCGCGGCCTGAGTCCCGTGCGCAGGATGGAGGCGGATCTGCGCGAGCGTTCGCCGGAACGGCTCGACCCGCTCGCCGAGGGCGATACGCCGGCCGAGCTGCAGCCGCTGATCCGGACCATGAACGACCTGTTCGGCCGGGTGGCCCGCACGCTCGACAACGAGCGCCGCTTCACCAGCGACGCGGCCCACGAGCTGCGCACGCCCCTGGCCGCCCTGCGGGTCCAGCTCCAGGTGGCGCAGCGCGCGCAGGCCGAGGCCGAGCGCCAGGGGGCGGTCGCCAAGGCATTGAAGGGTGCCGAGCGGATGACCCATCTGGTGGCCCAGCTCCTGGCCCTGGCCCGCTTGGAGGGCGCGGGCGATCAGGGCGGACGGACCGAGTTCGACCTGTCCGCCCTGATCGAGGATGCCTTGGCCGCGACCCAGTCCTCGGCGGCCGGGAAGGCCTGCCGCGTGACGGCCCGGATCGAGCCGGAGCGGGCGATCGCCGGCAATCCGGACCTGGTCGGCGTGCTGATCCGCAACCTGCTCGACAATGCCCTGCGCTATGGTGTCGAGGGCGGGCGGATCGAGGTGTCGCTGACCGGTGCCGGGCGGCAGGTCGTGCTGCGGGTGGCCGACGACGGACCGGGCGTGGCGGCGGAGGAGATGGAGCGGCTGGGCACGCGCTTCCAGCGTTTCGCGCCCCAGGCGGTGGAAGGCGTCGGCCTGGGCCTGTCCATCGTGCGCCGCATCGCCGAACTGCATGGCGCGGAAGTCGCCTTCGGCACCGGGCTGGATGGCCGCGGATTGGGGGTCGAGTTGCGCTTCCCGGCGGCCTGAGTCCGGCCGCCGGTCAGAATTGCATGGGCACTGCGCTGTCTTCCGCGTACTTGATCTTGAAGTCTTCGATTTCCGGCAGGATGTCGAAAAAGATCTCGACCAGCCGGGGGTCGAACTGCTGGCCGCTCTGCTCCCTGATCCACTCCAGGGCGGCCTCGGTGCTCCAGGCTTCCTTGTAGGGCCGGCGCGTGGTGAGCGCGTCGAACACGTCGGCCAGGGACGATATCCGGCCGGCCAGCGGGATGTCCTCGCCGGCCAGGCCGTGCGGATAGCCCTTGCCGTTCCAACGTTCGTGGTGGGTCAGGGCGATGATGCGCGACCACTGGAACAGGGGGTGGGCGTACTCGCCGACGATGGCGGCGCCGAACTCGCAGTGCTGGCGCATGATCACCCATTCTTCGGCGGTCAACGGACCGGGCTTGCACAGGATCGCGTCGGGGATGCCGATCTTGCCGACGTCGTGCAGCGGGGCTGCGTTGAGCAGCAGTTCAGCCTCCTCCTGGCTCATGCCGGCGGCCTTGCCGATGGCGTAGGCGTAATGGCTCATGCGGATCACGTGCAGGCTGGTTTCGTAGTCGCGGTATTCGGCCGCCCGGCCCAGGCGGTGGATGACCTGCAGGCGTGTGTCTTCCAGTTCGACCGTGCGTTCCTGGACCTGGCCTTCCAGGGCGCGGTTCTGGTCGTAGAGCGCAAGGTGGGTCTTGACCCGGTGCAGGACGATGGCCGGGCTGACCGGCTTGGTGATGTAGTCGACGCAGCCGACCTCGAAGCCGTGGCTCTCGTCGTCCTCTTCGCCCAGGGCGGAGACGAAGATCACCGGGATCTTGCGCGTGAGGTGATCGGACTTGAGCAGCCGGCAGACCTCGTAGCCGTCCATGCCCGGCATCATGATGTCGAGCAGGATCAGGTCGGGCGGGGCCTTCTTTGCCAGCCCGATGGCGGAGGGGCCGTTGGTCGCGGCCCGGATGCGGTAATCCTGCTTGAGGATGCCGGACAGGATGTCGATGTTTTCCGGCACGTCGTCGACCACCAGGATGACCGGCCTGTTGTCGTTTTCGCTCATTGAGAGTCTCCCGAATCGCGTTTAGTCGTCCGTTCCGTCCATTGCGCCAGGCGGGCCGCGGCGGTTTCGTAATCATGGCGTTCGAGCAGCCGCTCGAGTTCGTTCCAGGCCGGGTCGCCGGCATCCGGGCTGGCCGCCCGCGCCTGCCTGAGCGCCTCGATGGCGTCGGTGTCGTTCTCCCCGACCAGGCGGCCCAGCCGCTCCCAGTATAGGCTGAATGCCTGGCCCGGTTGGCCGGCAGGCGGATTGCCGGTCTCCTCCTGGAGGGTCGCGTCGAGCGCGGCGAACAGCGCGTCGAGCTGCTGCCCGAGCCGGGCCAGGCCGGCTTCGACGCCGTCGGTGACGCCCTCGTCGAGGTCGGCCTGGATGTCGCGCGCCGTTTCGAACACGGTCTGGGCGCCGACGTTGCCGCTGACGCCCTTGAGCGTGTGCAGCAGCTTGCGGGATTCCTCCCGGTCGCCGCGTCGCCAGGCGGCGGTGATGGCAGCGTGGTCGCCGGCATGGTAGCGGCGGAACTTGGCCAGCAGGCGCAGATAGGCGCGGCCGTCGCCGCCGACCCGTCTCAGGCCGCCGGCGGCGTCGAATCCGTCGATTCGGGTCAGCTCTTCCGGGACGGCATCGGCCCGCCCGTCTTCCGGCGCAGCGGCTTTCATGCCGGACACCCAGCGGCTCAGGGTGGCGAGCAGTTCGTCGACGATGATGGGCTTGGCGATGAAGTCGTTCATGCCGGCTTGCCGGCAGTGCTCCTTGTCCTCGGCCAGCACGCTGGCGGTCATGGCGATCACCGGCAGCGTCGCCAGGCGGTCGTCGCGGCGCAGCCGGCGAGTGGCTTCGAAGCCGTCCATGACCGGCATCTGCACGTCCATGAGGACGGCGTCGTAATGTTGTTCGGCCAGCCTCGCCAGGGCGACCTCGCCGTTTTCGGCGATGTCCACGGTCATGCCCGCCTGGCGCAGGATTTCGCTTTCGACGTCCTGGTTCACCTCGTTGTCCTCGACCAGCAGGATGCGTACCCCGGTCAGCGCCGTGCTGGCAGGCAGAGGCCGGTCGCGCCGGCGGGGCTGGCCGGTCGGCTGGTCCGAGAATGCGTCCATCAGCATGTCGAACAGGGTGGAGGGATTGACCGGCTTGAGCAGGAAGCCGTCCAGTGCGACTGCCCGGGCCTCGTCCTGGAGCCCTTCCTGGCCGTGCGCCGTGACCATGATCAGTTTCGGCTGCCGTGTCAGCGAGGCGTCGGCGCGGATCGCGCGTGCCGTTTCGATGCCGTCGAGGCCGGGCATCTTCCAGTCCAGCAGGACGGCATCGTAGGCCTCGCCGCGCCGCTCCGCGCCGCGCACTTCCGCCACGGCCAGCTTGCCGTCGTTGGCGGTATGGACCTGGAAGCGCAGTGATTCGAGCAGGTCGGTCAGGACGTCGCGGGCGGTTTCGTTGTCGTCGACCACCAGGATGCGCTTGCCCTCCAGATTGGGCTCGGGCTGGCGGAGCGGCTTGGGCGCGGCCACGCTCTTTTCGAGGCGGACGGTGAAGCTGAACTCGCTGCCCCGGCCGAGTTCGCTCGCCACGCTGAGCTCGCCGCCCATCAGTTCGACCAGGCGCTTGCAGATGGCCAGGCCCAGGCCGGTGCCGCCGAATTTGCGGGTGATCGAGCTGTCGGCCTGCTCGAACGGCTGGAACAGCCGCTTGCGCTGTTCGGGATCGAGGCCGATGCCGGTGTCGCGCACGGCGAAGGACAGGGTCAGGTGGTCGTTGTCCTCGGCGACGCGCCGGACGCCGACCACGATGTCGCCTTCGGCGGTGAACTTGATGGCGTTGCCGACCAGGTTGACCAGGATCTGGCCGAGGCGGAACGGATCGCCGATCACGACTTCCGCGGCCAGCTCGGGCTCCACCCGGAACAGCAGTTCCAGGCCCTTGCCCTGGGCCTTGGCGCCGAGCATGTCGGCCAGGTTGTCGAGCACGTCGCCGAGCAGGAAGGTGGTCTTCTCGATGCTCAGCTTGCCGGCCTCGATCTTGGAGAAGTCCAGGATGTCGTCGACGATGCGCAGCAGCGCGCGGGCGGCGGCGTCGATCTTGTCCAGGTGGTTGCGCTGGCGGGCGTCGGCGGCGGCGACCCGGGCCAGGTGGGTCATGCCCAGCACGGCGTTCATCGGGGTGCGGATCTCGTGGCTCAT
>DASVZA010000040.1:0-59053 GCA_036391875.1 Parasulfuritortus sp. | reverse complement strand
ATCCCAGCGGGTCAGCAGCAGGCAGGAATGCACCGTCTGCGAACCGGTCGGGTCGTCGTCGAGGATGATGATCTTCGTGTTCGGCATGGTCTTCCCCCGGTTGCGAACGTTCAGGTCAGCATGCGCGCGGCACGCTCGGTCATGGCCTCGGCGGTCAGGCCGTTGAAGGCCATGATCTCGCCCGGGCTGGCGGTGGTCTCGCCGCGCTGCCAGACCATCATGTCGCGGCGCGGCGCGCGGCTGCGCAGCATGACCGGTTCCAGCGGGCCGCCGGGGCCGCCCGAGACCGCGATCAGGGCGTCGCCGTCGAACAACGCGTTGAAGCGGTCGTCGTCCATGAAGGCGTTGTCGGGCTCGCTCACCGTCGACCAGGATACGTCGGTCTGGCGGTACAGGCGGCGCGGGTTGGCGCAGGCGACGATGCGGACGCGGACGCCGATGGCCTCCAGCTTGTCCTTGGCCTCGAACACCGGCAGCAGGGCCATGTCGCCGGTGACGGCGAAGACCACGGTCTGGCCGACGCCGGCAGATTCGTAGAGCTTCACCGCGCCCTGCTCGATGCCTTCGCGCGCCTGGTCCAGGGTGGTGTGGACCGGTAGCGGCGACTTCGAGGCGATGATGGCGATGCCCTTGTTGTGGCTGGCCAGCGCCCATTCGTAGGCGGCCTGGATCTGGTTCGCGTCGCAGGGGAACAGCGGGTAGACGTTGCCGTTGCGCATCTGGGCCGCGAAGTAGTTCTCGATCTCCGGCCGCTGGTGGGTCCAGCCGTTGCGGCCCTGCTCCAGCGCGCCGGCGGTGAACATGCAGATCATCGACGGCGTCCTGCGGCGCAGCTCGGCCATGGCCTGGGTCACGGTCTGGACGATCGGCCAGCCGTTGATGGCGAAGCTCTCGTAAGACAGCCAGAGCGAGCGCGAACCGAACAGCGCCAGGCCGGCGGCGAGGCCGGCGCAGGCGTCCTCGTTGAGCGGCTCGTAGACCTGGCCGGCCGGGCCCTGGTTGTAGAGATCGTCGCTGACCGGGTGGCGGATCTTCAACGCGACGTTGATGTTGGCCATGGCGCTGGCCTCGTTGCCGTCGGCGTTGGTGACCACGAAGCGCGGGTCGTTCTGGCCGACGAAGGCGACCAGGGCGCCGAACACGGTGGCCGGCACCTGCTTGTCGCCGACCGGGAATTCCTTGATCGGCAGGGCGGGCAAGGGGGCGATCTGCAGGACGTGCTCGGTCACCGAGGTCTTCACGGCCGGGCCGCCGCCGGCGCGGACGAAGTTCTCCCGCACCAGGGCCCAGGCCTCCGGGCTGAGGGCGCGACGCTTGAGGCCCTCGACCATGTGCTCGGCATCCAGCGTGTCGGGCGGATACAGGTTGTGCGACTTGGCGCCCAGCTTGTGCACGCCGGTGCCCTTCAGCTGCTTGATGATGAACACGGTGCGGGTGCCGGACAGGGCCGACTTCGCCGCCTCGTCGGCACCGCGCAGCACGGCGCCGGCGAAGGCCAGCCGGGCGGCCTGGCCGAACTGGCTGCTGTCGACGTAGGCGCCGGCCTGGTCGGCGTCGTCATAGGCCTTGGCGTCGACTAGCACCACCTTCTCGAAGCCGTGGCCGGTCCAGTAGGCGCGCATCTGGTCGTTCGACCACAGACAGCACATGGAGTGGTGCTCCTGGCTGTAGCCGTTCCAGATCAGCGTCGGCAGGTAGTTGGTCACCCCGGGGTAGGCGGTGTTGAAGTGCATCATCGCGTTGAGGATGTAGGGCTCGCCCATGCCGCCGTCGCCGATGGTGACCGGGAACAGCTTGCCCGGATGCAGCATGGCGCCGGCCATGGCGAAGTGCTGGCCCTGGCCGAGCGGGCCGGCCGGCGCCAGCAGGCCGGGGATGGCGCCGGACAGGTGGCCGAGCAGGCCGTGCTTCTCGCGGAAGCGGGCCATCATGTCGGCGACGGTGCGGATGCCCATCTCCTCCAGCGAAGTGTCGAGGAACATGGCGGAGTAGAAGCCGGGCGCGTGGTGGCCGACCTCGGTGACGATGTTGGTGTGGCCGAGCATGACCAGCGCGGCGTAGGCCTCGGCGCTGGAGGCGAAGCCGCCGGGGTGGCCGGAGGCCTTGCTGCCGCAGACCTGCAGGGTCAGGTAGCGCAGGGCGTCGGCCATCAGCAGGGTCTGATAGGCGGCGGCCGGGTCGGCGGCGTCGGCGATGGCGCCAGTGCCTTCCGAAACGGCCGGCTGCGCGGCGTGCTCGGCAAAGCCGGGCCAGGCGTCGGTGAAATACTGGATGCCTTCGCAGAAGGCCGGGGCGAGGTCGTCGGTGCGGTTGGTGACGGCGTTCATGGCGTGCTCCTGGGTCGTGTTGGAACAAAGCCTAGCTTTTTGATCAAGTTTTCACAATGCACAAGACGTTTCATAATGTGAAAACGTCTGCTTCGCCCGTCATGACCGCGAAGGCGGGTATCCGGCTTGTTGATTGGGCTGGGCTCCCGCCTACGCGGGAACGACAAACCCAGGGTGGATCGGAGATTCCAACTTGAGATGTTTCACAAGGAGAAGATCATGGCCGTCCAGAATGCGCCGTCCGGCATCCAGGTCATCGACCGCGCCGTGGCCCTGCTCGACGCCCTGATGCACGAGCCGCATCCGGCCAGCCTCAAGGTGCTGTCGGCCGAGACCGGCCTGCATCCGTCGACCGCCTTCCGCATCCTGGCCTCGCTGGCCGGGCATGCCATGGTGGCCCGCGACGAGGCCGGCAACTACCGGCTCGGGCCGCACCTGCTGCAGTGGGCGGGACGGGTCAGCGCCAGCCTCGACATCCGCGAGGCGGCGCGGCCGGTGATGCAATGGCTGCGCGACCAGGTCGGCGAATCGGTCAACCTGACCCTGCGCGAGGGCGACCAGGTGGTCTACGTCGAGCGCGCGATTCCCAACCGCATGATGCGGGTCGAACAGGTGATCGGCAGCCGCGCGCCGCTGCACGTCACGGCGGTCGGCAAACTGATGCTGGGCGAGGCGGGCGACGCGGCGATCCGCGACTACGCCGCCCGCACCGGACTGCCGGCCCTGACCGTCAACACCCGCGCCAAGGTGGCGGCCCTGCTGAAGGACATCCACTCCAGCATGGCGCGCGGCTATGCCCTCGACGACGAGGAGGCGGAACTGGGCGTGGGCTGCATCGGCGCGCTGGTGCGCGATGCCACGGGTGCAGCGGTGGCGGGGCTATCGGTCTCGGCGCCGATGGAGCGGCGCAAGGCGGCCTGGATCCCGCTGGTGCAGGAGGCGGCGGACCGGATCGCCAGGCGGCTCGGCCACGAGCGCTGAGCCGAGGCGCCCCGGGTCACCGGGTGGAGAGCACCCTGCGTTTCTTGATCTCGGCCGGGGTCGCGGCGCGCACGTTCGAAACCGTGCAGTGGAAGACCAGCGGCATGCCGGCCAGGGGATGGTTGCCGTCGAGCACAACCTTGTCGTCGTCGACGGCGGTGACGGTGTAGAGGGTTTCCTCGTCGTTCTCGGCGTTCATTAGTTCGAACTGCATGCCGATCTCGAGCTTGTCGGGAAAATCGGCGCGTTCCTCGGTCAGCACCAGTTCGTCCTCATACAGGCCGAAGGCGTCCTCGGGCAGCAGGTTGATCCGGACCGCGTCGCCGGGCGCCTTGTCCTCCAGCGCCGCTTCGACCTTGGCGAAGATGTCGTTGTAGCCGCCGTGCAGATAGGTCAGCGGCGCACGGCCGTCGTCGACGACCTCGCCGTCCGGATCGGTGACCCGGTAGTCGAGCGTCACCACGGTGTTCTTGGCGATGTTCATGGCATTCCTCAGAGGACGTAGCGGGCGAGGTCTTCGCTCAGGGCCAGTTCGCCCAGGCGGGAGTCGACGTAGGCGGCATCGACGCTGACGGTTTCGCCTTCCCGCTTGTCGGCGTCGAAGGACAGTTCGTCGAGCAGCCGTTCCATGACCGTGTACAGGCGGCGGGCGCCGATGTTCTCGGTCCGTTCGTTGACCTGGAATGCGATCTCGGCCAGGCGGCGGATGGCGTCGTCGGCGAATTCCAGCTTCACGCCTTCGGTTTCCAGCAAGGCCTGGTACTGCCGGGTCAGGCAGGCGTCGGTGCTGGTCAGGATGCGTTCGAAGTCCGCCACCGACAGGCTTTGCAGTTCGACCCGGATCGGGAAGCGGCCCTGCAGTTCGGGGATCAGGTCGGACGGCTTGGCCAGGTGGAATGCGCCGCTGGCGATGAACAGGATGTGGTCGGTCTTGATCATGCCGTACTTGGTCGAGATGGTGGCGCCCTCGACCAGCGGCAGCAGGTCGCGCTGCACGCCCTGGCGGGAGACGTCGGCGCCCTGGGTCTCGGAGCGGCTGGCGATCTTGTCAATTTCATCCAGGAAAACGATGCCGTTCTGCTCGACGTTGCGCACGGCGGCGAGCTTCACTTCCTCCTCGTTGATCAGCTTGCCGGCCTCTTCGTCGGTCAGCAGCTTGATGGCTTCCTTGATCTTCAGCTTGCGCGTCTTGGTGCGCTTCTGGCCCAGGTTCTGGAACATGCCCTGCAGCTGGCTGGACAGTTCTTCCATGCCGGGCGGGGCGAAGATTTCCATGGCGGCGGCGGGCTGGGCGAGGTCGAGCTCGAGCTCCTTGTCGTCGAACTGGCCTTCGCGCAGCATCTTGCGGAATTTCTGGCGGGTGCCGCTTTCTTCGGTCTTGCGCTCCTCGCCCCAGACCTCGCGCGCCGGCGGCAGCAGGGCATCCAGCACGCGTTCCTCGGCGGCCTCCTCGGCGCGCAGGTTGACGCTGCGCATGGCCTGTTCGCGGGCCTGCTTGACTGCGATCTCGATCAGGTCTCGGATGATGCCGTCGACGTCCTTGCCGACATAGCCGACCTCGGTGAACTTGGTCGCCTCGACCTTGATGAACGGAGCGTGGGCGATGCGTGCCAGGCGGCGGGCGATCTCGGTCTTGCCGACCCCGGTCGGGCCGATCATCAGGATGTTCTTGGGCGTGATTTCCTGGCGCAGGCCTTCGGGCACCTGCATGCGCCGCCAGCGGTTGCGCAGGGCGATGGCGCAGGCGCGCTTGGCGTCGGTCTGGCCGACGATGTTCTTGTCCAGTTCGTGGACGATTTCCTGGGGAGTCATCTGGGTCATGGCGATTCGTGTCTCGGGCTATGAGTACAGTTTAGCGCAGCGTGTTCAAGAGGCCCCGTGGAGCCGGCCAACGAAGCTGACTAGGCTCGGGCCGCATAGGCCCCAGACACCGAAGCCGGCCACGATCAGGCCGGCGATCAGCTTGACGTTGCGGTCGGCGGCCAGCCGGCGCAGGTGATCGGCGGCCCAGCCCATGGCCAGCAGGTTGGGCAGGGTGCCCAGGCCGAAGGCCAGCATCAGCAGGGCGCCGGATTCGGCCCGGCCGCTGGCCAGGGCGGTGACCAGGACGCTGTAGACCAGGCCGCAGGGCAGCCAGCCCCAGACCGCGCCGGCGGCCACCGCGCCAGGGAAGTCGCGGATCGGCAGCAGCCGGCCGAACAGCGGCTGCAGGCGCTGCCACAGGCCGCCGCCGGCCTTTTCCAGCCAGAGCACGGCCCGGCTCAGGCCGGCCAGGTAGAGGCCCATCAGGATCAGGATGACCTGGGCCAGGTAATAAAGGCCTTTTTGCAGCGGCAGCAGGTTGTCGGACAGGAAGGCGGCCGAGCCGATCAGGCCGGCCAGGGCGCCGGCCAGGGTGTAGCTGGCGATGCGGCCCAGGTTGTAGCCGAGGTGGAAGCCGAGCGGCTGCTTGCGGCCGCCGCGCTGGAAGGACATTGCGGCGACGATGCCGCCGCACATGCCGACGCAATGCGCCCCGCCCAGGAGGCCGGCCAGGAATGCGGTCAGCAGGCTGATCTCGGGCACGGTCAGGGGTGTTTCCGGCGAACCGGCAGGACGCTCATACGGATTCGACGGTCACGAACATGGCCCGGTAGGCGGCATAGGTGGAGGTCATCACCCAGGGCAGCAGGACCAGCAGGCCGAGGCCGAACGGGATCAGCATGGCGGCGACGCCGACCAGGCTCAGCCACAGACCGTAGATGAGGACCGGCCGCCAGTTGACCATGCCGGCCCACAGGCTCCACCACATGGCGTTGATGGCGCTGAAGCCGTCGAACAGAATCAGGGCGGGCGCAAACCAGGTGGCCATCATCAGCGGGGTCATCAGCAGCAGGCCGGTGAGCATGGCGGGCAGGGCCTGGCTCATGATCGCCTGGGCCTGTTCGGGGTCGATGCTTTTCGGATTTTGGGCCAACAGGGCCATCTGCTGGAAGCTCTCGCCGCCCATCTGGCGCATGATCGTGTCGACCAACAGGAGGCCGGCCAGATAGACCGCGCCCATGATCAGCAGCCGGGTCCGCACCTCGGGCCGAAAACCGGCGGTCAGGTGCAGGAAAGTGACCGGCTGGTTTTCCTCGGCGGCCCGGGCGGCCGACATGAAGGCGACGACCATGAAGGGCGACAGCAGTTCGACGACGAAGCCGCCCAAGCGGGGCAGCATGCCGATGCCGGTCAGGACCAGGAAGGCCAGGGCAGTCATCCCCATCCAGGGAATGGGCGCCAGGCGGAACCAGTTCCAGCCGGCCTTCATCCAGGCGATGCCCTGGCCGGCGTTGGGGCGTGCGACGGTGAGCTGCTTCATAAAAACAGAAACGCCGCCGGGTGGCGGCGTCCGAAGACGTAAGGCATGCTCAGAATTCCTTGATCATCCACATCGGGACGACGAAGTTGGGCGACAGGTCGTTGTGGCGGACGAACTGGCCGTTCTGGCCCGGCACCAGGTAGTACGGCTTGCCGTAGCGCGGGGTGATCTTGATCATGTAGAGGCGGCCGTGGATGCGGTATTCCTCGATCTTGTTCTCGCCTTGATGCTTGATGGTGACCTGGGGTTCCATCTCCGCATCGCTGACACCGGGCGGCGGCGCGATCTCGGGTACCGGCTCCAGCTTGGGCGGCGGGGGGACGTCCTCCGCCAGTGCCGGCGTGGCCAGCGGCAGAGCGGTCAACAGCATTAATAATGATGCGCGCATGTTCATTTTCCGAAGGTTTTTACCGATTCTAGCAGAAGGCCGCTGCCTCACAGACTGAGCAGGATTTCCTGGTCCTTGGTGCTGGGCGTGAAGCAGCTGGTCTCGTAGTGGCAGAAGATGGCGTCGACGACCTCGTCCGGCTCGTCGATCACCTCGATCAGGTCCAGGTCCTCCGGGTTGATCATGCCTTCCTTGGCCATGGTCTGCTTCAGCCAGTCGATCAATCCGCCCCAGAACGAGCGCTGGACCAGGATGATGGGAATGCGCCGGATCTTGCCGGTCTGGACCAGGGTCAGCACCTCCATCAGTTCGTCCATGGTGCCGAAGCCGCCCGGCATGATGACATAGGCGCTGGCGAAGCGGACGAACATGACCTTGCGGGCGAAGAAATGGCGGAAGGTCTGGCTGACGTCCTGGTAGGGGTTGGCGTGCTGTTCGTGGGGCAACTGGATGTTGAGGCCGACGCTGGGCGACTTGCCGAAGTAGGCGCCCTTGTTGGCCGCCTCCATGACGCCGGGGCCGCCGCCGGAGATGACCGAGAAGCCGGCGTCGGACAGCTTGCGGGCGATTTCCTCGGTCAGCATGTAATTGGCCGAATCGGGCTCGGAGCGGGCGCTGCCGAAGATGGTGACGGCCGGCCGGATGGGCGAGAGCCGTTCGGTGGCCTCGACGAACTCTGCCATAATCTCGAACACCCGCCAGGACTCACGGGCGGACAGCATGGCCTCCTTGCTGCCGGCTGGATCGATGACGTGGGGAATCTTTTTCATAGCGGAATTTCTCTCATGACCGAAAAAACCCTGTTGCTGGTGGATGGCTCATCATACCTGTACCGGGCCTTTCATGCCTTGCCCGACCTGCGCAACCGCGAGGGCTTTCCGACCGGCGCCATCTACGGCGTGATCAACATGCTGCGCCGCCTGCACAAGGAAAATCCGGCCGCCTACGTCGCCTGCGTGTTCGACGCCAAGGGCAAGACCTTCCGCGACGACGTCTATCCCGAATACAAGGCCCATCGGCCGCCCATGCCGGACGACCTGGCCATGCAGATCGAGCCGCTGCACGAGGCGGTGCGGGCCCTGGGCTGGCCGATCCTGATGATCGAGGGCGTCGAGGCCGACGACGTGATCGGCACCCTGACCCGGCAGGCCGAAGCGCAGGGGCTGTCGAGCATCGTCTCGACCGGCGACAAGGACCTGGCGCAACTGGTCACGCCGCACGTCAAGCTGGTCAACACCATGACCAACGAGACCCTCGACCAGGCCGGCGTGGCCGGCAAGTTCGGCGTGCCGCCGGAACGGATCGTCGACTACCTGACCCTGGTCGGCGATGCGGTCGACAACGTGCCGGGCGTGGCCAAGGTCGGTCCCAAGACCGCGGTCAAATGGCTGGCCGAGTTCGGCGACCTGGACCAGCTCATGGCCCGGGCCGGCGAGATCAAGGGCGTGGCCGGCGAGAACCTGCGCAACGCGCTCGGCTGGCTGCCCACCGCCCGCCATCTGGTCACGGTCAAGACCGATGTCGAGTTGCCGGTCGAACTGGACAGCCTGCACTGGCAGCCGGAAGACCGGGACAAGCTGGTCGAGCTGTTCAGCCGCTTCAATTTCCGGACCTGGCTGGCCGAGTTGAAGGGGGCTGCAGGCAACGACGAAGCGGCTTCCGGCCGGCCCGGTGGCTCGCCCTCAGCCAATCCGCCTGTTGAAACGGCCAAGGTCGAGCGCCACTACGAAGCCATCCTGAGCCAGGCCGATTTCGACCGCTGGCTGGCCAAGCTGAACGACGCCGAACTGGTCTGCCTGGACACCGAGACCACCAGCCTGGACCCGATGCAGGCCCGTCTGGTGGGCATGTCCTTTTCGGTCGTGCCCCGGGCCGAGCCGAAGGCGGCCGGCGGCCAGTTCGAACTGGCCTGGGACGACGTCCCGGCCAGACAGTGGGCGGAAGCGGCCTACCTGCCGCTGGCCCACCGCTACGCCGGCGCCCCCGAGCAACTCGACCTGGAGACGGTGCTGGCCAGGCTGCAGCCCTTCCTGGAAGATCCGGCCCGGGCCAAGGTCGGCCAGAACCTGAAATACGACTGGCACGTGCTGAAGAACCACGGCATCGAGCTGCAGGGCATCGCCCACGACACCCTGCTGCAGAGCTACGTCCTGGAGGCGCACGAGCGGCACGACATGGACAGCCTGGCCGAGCGGCACCTGAACGAGCCCACCATCAAGTACGAGGAGGTTTGTGGCAAGGGCGCCAACCAGATCGGCTTCGATCAGGTCGACGTCGAGCGGGCCACCGAGTACGCGGCCGAGGACGCCGACATCACCCTGCGCCTGCACCAGGCGATGTATCCCAGGGTACGGGCCGCGGCCGGCCTGGATTACGTCTACAGCCGGATCGAGATGCCCTTGCTGGCCATCCTGGCCAGGGTCGAGCGGACCGGCGTGAAGCTCGACTGCGACCTGCTGCGCAGCCACTCCGACTTCCTGGCGCGGGAGATGCTGGCGATCGAGCAAAAGGCCTACGAGGCGGCCGGCCAGCCGTTCAACCTCAATTCGACCAAGCAACTGGGCGAGATCTTTTTCAACCAGCTCAAGCTGCCGGTGCTCAAGAAGACGCCCAAGGGGGCGCCCTCGACCGACGAGGAAGTGCTGGAGAAGCTGGCCGAGGACTACCCGCTGCCCAAGTTCATCCTCGAATACCGCGGCCTCGCCAAGCTGAAATCGACCTATACCGACAAGCTGCCCCTGATGGTCAACCCGACCACCGGCCGGGTGCACACCAACTACGGCCAGGCCACGGCGGTCACCGGCCGGCTGTCTTCGAACGATCCCAACCTGCAGAACATCCCGGTGCGCAGCGCGGAAGGCCGCAAGATCCGCGAGGCCTTCATTGCCGAGCCGGGTTTCGTCATCGTCTCGGCCGACTATTCGCAGATCGAGCTGCGCATCATGGCCCACCTGTCGGGTGACGAGCGCCTGCTCAAGGCCTTCGCCGAGGACGCCGACATCCACCGCGCCACGGCGGCCGAGGTGCTCGGCCTGGAGCCGGAACAGGTGCTGCCCGAGCAGCGGCGCATGGCCAAGGCGGTCAACTTCGGCCTGATCTACGGCATGTCGGCTTTCGGCCTGGCCGCACAGCTCAACATCGAGCGCAGCGCGGCGCAGACCTACATCGACCGCTATTTCGCCCGCTATCCCGGCGTCGCCGACTACATGGCTCGGACCCGCGAGCAGGCCAAGCTGGAAGGCTACGTTGAGACCCTGTTCGGCCGCCGGCTATACCTGCCCGAGATTCGCGGCGGCAACCCGATGCGGCGGCAGGGCGCCGAGCGGGCGGCGATCAACGCGCCCATGCAGGGTACCGCTGCCGACCTGATCAAGCTGGCCATGATCGCGGTGCAGGACTGGCTGGATGCAGAACGGCTGAAGACGCGGCTGATCATGCAGGTCCACGACGAACTGGTGCTGGAAGTGGCCGAGGACGAACTGGAGCTGGTCAAGGCGCGGCTGCCCGAACTGATGTGCGGTGTCGTCGAACTGAAGGTGCCGCTCAAGGTCGAGGCCGGCGTCGGGCCGAACTGGGAGGCGGCGCACTGAGCGGTTCGGCGCCGGTGGCAATGAAAAGGCCGCCCGAAGGCGGCCTTTTTTACGGCTGGAAAGCTCAGGAAGCTTTCTTTGCGGGCAGCTTTTCCTTGATCCGGGCCGACTTGCCGGTACGGCCGCGCAGGTAGTACAGCTTGGCGCGACGGACATCGCCGCGGCGCTTCACTTCGATGCTGGCGACCAGCGGGGAGTAGGTCTGGAAGGTCCGTTCCACGCCTTCGCCGGCGGAGATCTTGCGCACGTTGAAGCTGGAGTTCAGGCCGCGGTTGCGCTTGGCGATCACCACGCCTTCGTAGGCCTGCAGACGCTCGCGGTTGCCTTCCTTGACCTTCACCTGGACGACGACGGTGTCGCCGGGAGCGAAGTCGGGGATGGTCTTGCCCAGGCGGGCGATTTCTTCTTTCTCGAGTTGTTCGATGAGGTTCATCGTCATTTCCTTTCGGATTTGCGCTATAGGTCTCATACGGCCGAGACGTGGCGCAGTTTCTTAATGTCCCGGATGATCCGGGGCGGCTTCTTCCCGACGAAATTCGTCGAGCAAAATCTCTTCTTCGCGGCTCAGCCTTCGCCCAGTCAGCAGGTCCGGGCGCCGCGTCGCGGTCCGGCCCAGGGCCTGCTTCAAACGCCAGCGGGCGATGCCGGCGTGGTTGCCGGACAACAGCGCCGGCGGCGTCTCCAGGCCGAGATAGCTTTCCGGCCGGGTGTAATGCGGGCAGTCCAGCAAGCCGTCGGCGAATGAATCCTCACTGGCCGAATCCGCATGGCCCAGTGCGCCGGGGAGGTTGCGGATCACCGCGTCCATCAGCACCATGGCCGGCAGCTCGCCACCCGACAGGACATAGTCGCCGATGGAGATTTCCTCCATCGGGTGACGGGCGAACACGCGCTCATCGATGCCTTCGTAGCGGCCGGCCAGCAACACCAGCGCCGGCTCCTTGGCCAATTCTTCAACCAGAGCCTGGTTTAGCGTCCGCCCCTGGGGCGAAAGATAAACCAGGCGAGGCTGGGCGACCCCCGCGCGGCGCAAGGCCGTTTTCGCCGCAGTCAGGGCCAGGTCCAGCGGCTCGGCCAGCATCACCATGCCGGGCCCGCCGCCGAAGGGCCGGTCGTCCACCGTGCGGTAGGCGTCGGTGGTGAAGTCCCTCGGGTCCCAGAACGTCAGTTCGGCCAGCCTGTTCCTGACCGCCCGGCCGCTCACTCCGTATTCGCTCAGGGCCGCGAACATGGCCGGGAACAGCGTGACCAGGTGATACCGGCGAGTCACCAGTCGCGACCCCAGTCGACCACGATCCGTCCGGCTTCCAGATCCACTTCCCGGGCGATGGCCTCGACGAAGGGAATCAGGTGTTCCTTCTCGCCCGAAACCTTGAGTACGTCGTGGGCACCGGTTTCCAGCAGGCCGGTCACCTTGCCCAGGGTCTCGCCCTGGGTGTTGACGACCGTCAGGCCAACCAGATCGTCCCAGTAAAACTCGTTTTCCTCGGCCGGCGGGAGTTCTTCCCGCGCCACCGCGATGTCCATCCCGGTCGCGGCCTCGGCCGCATTGCGGTCGTCGATGCCTTCCAGCTGGGCAACTACGCTGCTGCCGTGGACCTTGGCTTCCAGGACATTGTAGGCCTGCCACTTGCCGGCCTTGCCCAGGTGCCAGACCGGATAGTCCAGCAGGTTGTCCAGATGCTGCGTGAAGGTCTGGACCTTGATCCAGCCGCGTACCGCGTAAGGGGCGGCGACCCGCCCCATGATCACCAGATCGGCCGCGCTATCCTCAGGCAGCGACCGGCTTGGCGGCACGGGTCAGCCTGGTGACGGTCTCGGAGACCTGGGCGCCGACGCCGGTCCAGTAGGCCAAGCGTTCCTGGTTCAGGCGCAGGGTTTCGGCGCTACCGGAAGCGACCGGGTTGTAGAAGCCGATGCGCTCGATGAAGCGGCCGTCGCGACGGTTGCGGGAATCCGCGACCACGATGTTGTAGAAGGGGCGCTTCTTGGAGCCGCCGCGAGCAAGACGAATGGTTACCATGTCCGTTGTTTCCTGTTCAGTTTCCGGGGCGCGACGCCGATGCCTTTAGTTGTTAAGTATCGGCGCACGCGGAAAACCGCGAATTGTATTGAAAGGATCGGCCTGAATCAAGCAAGTTATTGTTTTGCTTGGCAGGCTTTCTTTACATGCCCGGCAGCATGCCTTTCATGCCGCGCATCATCTTGGACAAGCCGCCTTTACCCAATGATTTCATCATCTTCTGGGCCTGCTCGAACTGGTTCAGCAGGCGATTGACCTCCTGCACCGTGACGCCGGCCCCCGCTGCGATGCGGCGCTTGCGCGAAGCCTTGAGAATTTCCGGCCGCTGGCGCTCCTTGGGGGTCATGGAGTCGATGATACCCTCGATGCGCTTCATCTCCTTCTCGCCCTTGGCGATGTCATCGGCGCCGACCTTGCCGGCGCCCGGCAGTTTGTCGACCAGCGAGGACAGCCCGCCCAGCTTCTTCATCTGCTGCATCTGGGCCTTGAAATCCTCCAGGTCGAAGCCCTTGCCGCTCTTCAGCTTCTGGACCGCCTTCAGGGCCTCGGCCTGGTCGACATTGCGGTGTGCCTCCTCGATCAGCGACAGCACGTCGCCCATGCCCAGGATGCGGCTGGCCATGCGCTCCGGATGGAATACTTCGATGCCGCTCAGCTTCTCGCCGACGCCGACCACCTTGATCGGCTTGCCGGTGATGTGGCGCACGGACAGGGCCGCACCGCCGCGGGCGTCGCCGTCCAGCTTGGTCAGCGCCACGCCGGTCAGCGGCAGGGCGTCGTTGAACGCCTTGGCGGTGTTAACCGCATCCTGGCCCTGCATGGCGTCGACCACGAACAGGGTCTCGACCGGTTTGACCGCCTTATGGATGGCCTGGATCTCCTGCATCATGGCCTCGTCGATGTGCAGGCGGCCGGCGGTGTCGACGATCAGGACGTCGTGGAAGTGCTTTTTGGCGTATTCCAGCGCGGCCAGGGCGATATCGACCGGCTTCTGGTCGGGCGAGGAGGGGAAGAAATCGGCCTCGGCCTGGCCCGCCACGGTCTGCAATTGGTCGATGGCGGCCGGGCGGTAGACGTCGGTCGAGACCAGCAGCACCTTCTTCTTGCCGCGTTCGCGCAGCAGACGGACCAGCTTGCCGCAGGTGGTGGTCTTGCCGGCACCCTGCAGGCCGGCCATCAGGATCACCGCCGGTGGCTGGGCGGCCAGGTCAAGCGGTGCGGCCTGCTCGCCCATCAGGGCGGCCAGTTCCTTGTGCACGATGCCGATCAGCATCTGGCCGGGAGTCAGGCTTTGCAGCACCTCCTGGCCCATGGCCTTGTCCTTGACCTTGGCGATGAAGTCGCGCACCACGGGCAGGGCGACGTCGGCCTCGAGCAGGGCGACGCGGACTTCCCGGAGGGCGTCCTGGATGTTGGCTTCGGTGAGCCGGCCCTGGCCGCGAAGATCCTTGACGACCTTGGCCAGACGATCAGTGAGATTGTCGAACATTCTGTAATGATGCGTGATTGGGCTAAACTTGCGCAGTCTAGCAAATTGACGGCCTACTAAAATGCCGAATGTGGTTCTCTATCTGATCACGCTGGCGGCCTACCTCGGCCTGGCGGTCTATTTCCGTCCCGGCGGTCCGGCGATCCGCCGGCCGGCCGGCCCGAGCCGGCTGCTGCTGTTCGCGCCGCTCCTGGCGCATGCCTATCTATTGGGCCTGGCGGTGTTCCCCGAGGGCGGCATTAGCCTGGGCTTCGGTTCATCCCTGTCGGCGATGGCCGCCTTGACCGTGCTTTTCTACGGCATGGCGGTCTGGTATTACCCGATCGCCAGCATGCAGAGCCTGGTGCTGCTGTTCGCCGCCATCGGCCTGGCGCTGCAATGGCTAATGCCGGCGACGAGCGTCATCCCGGTGGCGGATCACCCTCTGTTCCGCTTCCACATGCTGATGGCCTTCATGGCCTATGGTCTGTTCACCATCGCGACCATCCATGCCTTGTTCATCGCCCTGGCCGAGCGTTACCTGCACAAGCCGGCGCCGCCCCGCATGCTGGCGGGACTGCCGCCTCTGCTGACATTGGAGAAATTGTTGTTCCGCATGGTCGAGGGCGGCTTCCTGATCCTGTCCCTGACCTTGTTCACCGGCATCTTCTTTTCCGAATCTATCTACGGCAAGGCTTTCCCGTTCACTCATATGACTATATTCGGCATGGCTTCATGGCTGATCTACGCCGCCTTGCTGACGGGTCGCAAGGTCTACGGCTGGCGCGGCCGGACGGCGAACCTGTGGACCGTGGCCGGATTCGTCAGCCTGCTCTTGGCCTACGTCGGTGTGAAGTTCGTGCTGGAAGTCATTCTGCACCGGGCTTGACAGGGCGCGAGCCCCCCCTAGACTAGGCGGTGTTTACCTAGCGAACCCTCCGGTTTGGATCAGATTCCCATAGGGGTGCTGCTCGGCACCCTGCTCATACTGCTGCTGCTTTCAGGTTTCTTCGCCATGGCGGAAACCAGCATGATGGCAGTCAACCGTTATCGCTTGAAGCATATGGCCAAGTCCGGCCACCGCGGTGCCAAGCTGGCCGAGTGGCTGTTGGCACGTACCGACCGGCTGCTGGGCGTGGTGCTGCTCGGCAACAACCTGATCAATGCCGCCGCGACGGCTCTGCTGACCGTGATCGCCATGCGCCTGTTCGGTGCCAACGAGGTGGCCATTTCGGTCGCCACCGTGACGGCGACCTTCCTGATCCTGGTGTTCGGGGAGGTGACGCCCAAGGTCATCGGTGCCAGCTATTCGGACCGGATCGCGCCGGCCGCCAGCTTTGTCCTGGTGCCGCTGCTCAAGCTGTTTTCTCCCCTGGTCTGGTTCGTGAACCTATTCGTGCGCGGCTTGCTCAAGCTGACCCGGTTGACTCCGCCCGAGGAGGGCAGCGGCAGTGCCATGGGCGTGGAGGAGCTGCGCACCTTGCTGGCGGAGTCGGGTTCGTTCCTGCCGGCCTCGCACCGCAATATCCTGATCAATCTGTTCGACCTGGAGAATCTGACCGTGGACGACGTGATGCGCTACCGGGGTGAGATCGAGGCGATCGATCTGAATATGGACGACGACGAGATCGTGCATCACCTGCAAACCAGCCATCATGCCCATCTGCCGGTGTATCGGGCCGAACTCAACGAGGTGGTGGGCATCGTCAATGTGCGCAGGGCGTTGGCGCGCCTGGGCGAAGAACCGTTCGTCCGGGGCGAGTTCGTCGAGGCGCTCAAGGCGCCTTACTTCATTCCCTCGGGTACGCCGCTGTTGGCCCAGTTGGGACATTTCCAGAACAACAGCCAGTCGTTGGGCCTGGTCGTGGACGAATACGGCGAGCTGATGGGGTTGGTGACCGTCGATGACGTGCTGGAAGAGATCGTCGGCGAGTTCGTCGGGGTGAATCCGCTGCAAGGCAGGACTTGGCAAGTCGAGGAAGGCGGTGCTTACCTGGTCGAAGGCACGGCCAGCCTGCGCGAACTCAATCGCAAGCTTGGCCTGGACTTTCCTGTCGACGGCGCGCGTACCCTGAACGGCTTGATTCTCGAGTGCCTGGAGGCTATGCCGGAAGCGGGAGTCACCATCAAGATCGCGGGGCGGCCGGTAGAAATCGTCCAAATTTCCGGGCGGAAGGTGAAAACCGCACGTATTCTGCCGAATACCCGTGAAGCGCATTGATGCTTTTGACATTTTCAAACACTCTATGCATTATCGGCTGGATACGTGTATTTAAGCGGTAGAGGGAGACTTCGTGGCGGCAAGTGTTGCTAGCAATCTCACCGGTATCTGCCGGGCTCTGGTCCAACAAGGGCTTCTGGCTCAGGACGAGGGCGAAACACTGCAAGCCCAGGCCAAGGCCGCGGGCGAGAATTTCGTTACTCACCTGATTCGGACCAAGCGGTTCAAGCCGCCGCAGGTGGCGACCTTCGCCTCGATCACGTTCGGTCTGCCGTTCTTCGATCTCAATGCCCTGGACACCCAGGTCATGCCGAGCGGGGTGGTCGATGCCAAGCTGGTCGACAAGCATCGGGTGCTGCCTTTGGCCAAACGCGGCAACAGGTTGTTTCTGGGTATTTCCGATCCGAGCAATCTCCAGGTTTTGGACGACATCAAGTTCCAGACCGGTCTGGCGGTCGATCTGGTGGTGCTGGAAGAGGACAAGCTGGCCCGTTATCTCGAGCAGCATGCCGAGACTCGGGAAGACGATATCCTCAAGGACATCGACACCGATGACCTGAACCTGGAATTCACCGACGATGAGGCGCAGGCCGAGGCAGCCACTGCCGCCGCCCAGGATATCGACGATGCCCCGGTGGTGCGCTATCTGCAGAAGATCATGCTGGATGCCATCAACGCCAATGCGTCGGACATCCATTTCGAACCCTATGAGAAGTTCTACCGGATACGCTACCGCCTGGACGGCGTCCTGTACGAGGTCGCCCAGCCGCCGGTCGCCATAAAGGAGAAGATCGCCTCCCGGATCAAGGTGATCTCCAAACTGGACATCTCGGAAAAGCGGGTGCCCCAGGACGGCCGGATGAAACTCGTGGTCTCGCGCAAGAAGACGGTCGATTTCCGGGTCAGCAGCCTGCCCACGCTGTACGGCGAGAAGATCGTCATGCGTATCCTGGATTCGACCACGGCGCTGGAAAAGAAGATCGAGGAACTGGGCTACGAGCCTCAGCAGCAGGCCCATCTGCTCGAGGCCATCCAGCGGCCCTACGGCATGGTTCTGGTGACCGGCCCGACCGGTAGCGGTAAGACCGTGTCCCTGTACTCCTGCCTGAATATCCTGAATCAGCCGGGCGTGAACATCTCTACGGTCGAAGACCCGGTGGAAATCCAGTTGCCTGGCATCAACCAGGTCAACGTCAATGACAAGGCGGGCCTCAATTTCGCGACCGCCCTGCGCTCCTTCCTGCGCCAGGATCCGGATATCGTGATGGTGGGTGAAATCCGCGACCTGGAAACGGCGGATATCGCCATCAAGGCCGCACAGACCGGTCACATGGTGCTCTCCACGCTGCATACCAACGATGCGCCTTCCACACTGGCACGCTTGGTCAATATGGGGGTGCCCAACTATAGTGTGGCGGCCTCCGTGCTGCTGATTACCGCCCAGCGTCTGGGACGCCGGCTGTGCCCGAACTGCAAGCAGCCGATCGACATCCCGCCCGAAGCACTGATGAATGCGGGTTTTTCGGAAGGAGACCTGGATGGCAGCTGGCAGGCCTATGGCGCGGTGGGCTGCGAGGTGTGCAACCACACCGGCTACAAGGGGCGGGTGGGGATCTATCAGGTGATGCCCATCAGCGAAGAGATCAATCGATTGATCCTGAAGAATGCCGGCGTCAACGAAATCGCCGAGCAGGCCCGCAACGAGGGCGTCCTGGATCTGCGCCGCGCCGGATTGCTGAAGGTCAAGGCGGGAATGACCTCGCTCGAGGAAGTGTTGGCGGTAACCAATGAATGACAGAAAGGGCTGAACGATGGCCGTAGCGAAAACAGCAAAGACGGTTGCCGAAATTCCTTTTATCTGGGAAGGGACTGATAAGCTTGGTCGCAAGATAAAGGGCGAAATGCTGGCTGCCGGAGAGGCGGTGGTTCGGCAAGCTCTGCGGCGCCAGGGCATCACGGTTGCGAAAGTCCGCAAACAGAGCGTGTTTGCCGGGGCCAAGAAGATATCGGAGAAGGATATCGCCCTGTTCACCCGCCAGTTGTCGACCATGGTCAAGGCGGGCGTACCGCTGCTGCAGTCGTTCGACATCACGGCCCGCAGCCATGCCAACCCGGCGTTGCAGCGCCTGCTGGGCGCAATCAAAGCCGATGTGGAGTCCGGTTCCGCGTTGAACCAGGCCTTCCGCCGCCATCCGAAATATTTCGATGCCCTTTATTGCAACCTGGTGGAGGCCGGCGAGCAGGCCGGTATTCTTGAGACGGTGTTGGACCGGATCGCCACCTACAAGGAAAAGATCCTCGCCATCAAGGGCAAGATTCAGTCCGCGTTGATGTATCCCGCAATTGTGCTGGTGATCGCGTTCGTCATCACCGCCGGCATCATGGTGTTTGTGATTCCGACCTTTAAGCAATTGTATGAAAGCAGTGGCGCCGAGTTGCCCGCTTTGACGAACATGGTGATTTATATCTCCGATGTCTTCGTCAAGTGGTGGTGGTTGATATTCGGGGTGCTTATTGGCGCCGTGATCGCGCTCCTTCAAGCGATTAAACGCTCAAAGACCCTACGAGCCCGGCTTGATGCGCTGTCACTCAAAATTCCGGTGTTCGGCCCGCTGATCGAAAAAGCGACCGTATCCCGCTGGGCGCGTACCTTTTCCTCCCTCTTTTCAGCCGGCGTGCCCATGGTCGAGGCCTTGGAGTCGGTGGCCGGCGCAGCCGGCAACGCGGTATTCGAGGAGGCGACGCTGAAATTGAGGACCGACGTGGCGACCGGCGCCAGCCTGACTTCGTCGCTGCAGGCGGCCAAGGTGTTTCCCAATATGCTGATCCAGATGGTTTCCATCGGCGAGGAATCCGGCGCCCTGGATGCCATGGTGGACAAGGTGGCCGATTATTACGAGCGTGAAGTCGACGACGCGGTGGCCGGCATCTCCAGCCTGATGGAGCCGCTGATCATGGTGGTGCTGGGTTCCCTGATCGGTACCATCGTCATCGCCATGTATCTGCCCATCTTCAAAATGGGTTCGGCATTTTGATCGATTTTTTCGGCCAGTACTTGGCCGTCTGGGTGTCCCTGTCGGCCGTGCTGGGTTTGGCGTTGGGTAGTTTCATCAATGTCGTCGTCCATAGACTGCCGGCGATGATGCAGCGGCAATGGCAGGAACAGTGTGCAGAACTGAGGGGCGAGGAATTGCCCGACCAGGCGCCCTACAACTTGCTGATACCGCGTTCCGCCTGTCCTGCCTGTGGCCATGGCATCGTCTGGTATGAAAACCTGCCGGTTCTGAGCTGGCTGCTGCTGCGCGGAAAATGTTCCGCCTGCGCTACGGCCATTCCATCTCGTTACCCTATCGTCGAGGCGTTGACCGGTGGCTTGACCGCTTATGCGGCCTGGCATTTCGGTTTCAGTTGGCAGGCCGGTGCTGCATTTTTGCTCATCTGGGCTCTGGTCGCCCTGACCTACATCGACCTGGATACTTTTTTTCTGCCGGACAGCATCACCTATCCGCTGATCTGGCTGGGCCTGCTGGTCAATTTGCACAACTTGTTTGCGCCGCTGGATAGCGCCGTGATCGGGGCAGTCGCTGGTTATTCATCATTATGGATCGTATATCAACTGTTTCGTCTGCTGACCGGCAAGGAAGGGATGGGGTTCGGCGACTTCAAACTGCTCGCAGCCTTGGGCGCCTGGCTGGGCTGGACGATGTTGCCGTTGATCATCCTACTGTCCAGTTTGATCGGTGCTTTCATCGGGATAGGCCTGATCATGCTGGCCGGACATGATCGTGCCAAACCCATTCCATTCGGACCTTATCTGGCACTGGCCGGCTTGGTTGCCCTGTTTTGGGGCAAAGACCTAGTGGCACTCTATCTGGGGCAATGAAGCGGCCTTATTGCGTCGCCCTGACCGGCGGGATCGGCAGTGGTAAAAGCCAGGTCTCCGCGGCGTTTGCAGGGTTGGGTGTCGAGGTGATCGATACAGATCTCATCGCCCGAGAATTGACGGCGCCGGGCGGCGCGGCGATTCCTCTGCTCCGGCAAGTGTTCGGCGACGCATCCTTGTTGCCGGACGGCAGTCTGGACCGCAAGCAGATGCGGGAGCTGATCTTTCGCGAGCCAGAGGCGCGCATCCGGCTGGAGAGTATCTTGCATCCCCTGATCCGGGCTCGGGTGGCACAGCGCCTCGAGGAATCGGTTGCACCTTACGTATTGATGGTAGTGCCGCTCCTGGCCGAAAGCGGGAACGTTTATCGGGAATTGACCGATCGGGTTCTGGTGGTCGATTGCGATCCGGCACAGCAGGTCGAGCGCCTCATGCGCCGCGACGGCGCCAGTGAGTCGATGGCCAAGGCAATACTGGCGGTTCAGGCCAGCCGGGAGCAACGGCTGGCCCTGGCGGACGACATCATAGACAATCGCAGCGACTTGGCCGCGCTCGAAGCCAAGGTCATGGAATTGCATCGGGCCTATACCGCTTTCGCCGGTGAAAAATAATTCCAGTCAAATGCCCTGCTGCCATTGCAATCGCTGCAAGGGTTGCTGCAAAATCACTTGAACTCCTGCGTTTTGCAGTTGAGAGGTGGTGCCGGTGGCAGAATGCCGGCATGGCCAATTTGACCTACCGACGCTTAGCACCCATCCAGTACAGGCACTTTCTAGGTGATTGTTTACGAATATCCTCTGAGCGAACGTATCCGTACCTGGTTGCGGTTGGAGGATTTGTTCGGAAAGGTGGCCTTTTTCATTCGCGCGGGCGACCAGCGTTCGCATCACGCGGCCTTGCTGGCTATCTTCGAGTTGGTCGACGTCATGGCCAGACCCGAACTGCGCAGTGAACTCATCCAAGAACTGGAGCGGCAAAAGCTGTCGTTCGAACCGCTGCGTGGTAATCCGGCGGTCGATCCGGAGCGCTTGGAGGGTGTGCTGGATGGCCTCGCTTCCGCATTAGCCGAATTGCATGTCCAGTCCGGCAAACTCGGTCAGCATGTCCGAGAAAACGACTGGCTCTCCAGCATAAAAAGCCGTACTAGCATACCGGGTGGAACCTGCGGTTTCGACCTGCCCGGCTACCATTATTGGCTCAATCAGCCAACCCAATCCCGATTGAATGATCTGCAGGCCTGGCTGGCGCCCTTGCTGCCGATCAAACGCGGCGTGGACATGGTCCTGAAACTGCTGCGGGAGAGCGGCAGCGTTACGCGCTACGTTGCCAAGGCTGGCTTGTTCCAACTGATGCTGGGTGGGCGGGTGGCCCAGTTGCTACGCATTGGCATAGACGAGGAGCAGCCTTGCGTGCCCGAAGTCAGCGCCAACAAATACGCGGTCAATCTGCGCTTCGTCTCGGCCGGAACCAGCCAAAAATCGCGCACCTTCGATCAGGATGTTCCCTTCGATCTGATTTTCTGTTCCCTGGTCGGTTGCTGCGTGTAGCCCAATGAAAAACGGCCCCGGGAGTCGGGGCCGTCTCACATTGCGGCAAAGTATGGCTTGGTTAATCCAGCGAGGCGAGGTTATGGCCGCTCAATTGATCCAATTGCGCGACCAGCGGTGCGGCCATGGCGGCGAACTGGCTGCGATAGCGGGCCTCGAGCGGGAAGCCCGTAGGCAGGTGCACCGCGAGCGGGTTGACCTGGACGTTGTTGACGCGGAATTCGTAGTGCAGATGCGGCCCGGTGGCCCAGCCGGTTTCGCCGGTATAGGCGAAGATCTGGCCTTGGGCGACGTGTACTCCGCGATGGATGCCCTTGGCGAACGCCGACAGGTGGCCGTATGCGGTGCTGTAGGGGCCCTGGTGCTTGAGGACGACCAGATTGCCATAGCCGGTCTGCTTGCCGGCGAATTCGACCACCGCGTCGGCCACGGCGCGGACCGGCGTGCCGATCGGGGCCGCATAGTCGATCCCCTTATGGGCACGCCAGATCTTCAGGATCGGGTGGAAGCGTGCACTGGTGAAGAAGGAGGTGATCCGGGTGAAGGGCAGTGGCGACTTCAGGAAGGCGTGCTTCAGATTCTTGCCGTCCGGGGTGTAGTAGCCTTCATGGCCCTGCGGGTCTTTGAAGTAGATCGCCCGGTAGACCTTGCCCTGATTGACGAATTCGGCGGCCAGCAGGCGTCCGGTGCTCAGCACGCGGCCGCCGTCGTAGAGGGTTTCGTAGACGACCGAGAAATGGTCGCCCTGGCGCAGGTCGCGGTGGAAATCGATATCCCCGGAGAAAACGTCGGCCATTTCTGAGGCGATCGCGTCCGGCACGTCGGCGGCGTCGGTCGCGCCGAACAGTGAGTGGCTGATTTCGCCCGAACGCATGCTCAGGCGGACCTCGGGGTGAATCGTTTCTTCCTTGACGGAGAAGCTATCGCCGACCCGCTCGATCGACAGGAGCTGCTGCTTGTCGACCAGGTAGCGCAACAGGATCAACCTGCCGCTGCTGGTGACCCGGGCCATGACCGACCGTCCTGCGGCAAAGTTGGCCACTGCGGCATGGCCGCGGCTGGCGGCCACGATATTGAGCGATTCTTCCGGACTGACGCCGAGCCGGCCAAGCAGGGAGGCGAGGGTGTCGCCGCGCTGGATGCGTTCTTCGCGCCAGAAGTCGAAGGCGCCGCTATCGGTGGCGGTGGGGGTCGGCAGGGTGACGTTGGCGACGACGGTTTCCTGGTGGATGTCCTGAGTGATCGTATCCGGTGAGACGCCGAATGCGGTGACGACTTCGAACAGGGGGATCAATGCGACCAGTAAAAACCACCGTTTATGGCGGGCCAAGTAGGCGAGTATCGGTTTGATGTGCTGCATTCCGGGCGGCGCGCTTTGCTTAATCGGTGGGCAATCCTAACAGAAAGCCGGGTCAGGTAAAACCTTAATATCCGGACAGAGAGGTCTCGTGATTAAAATCCGGCTAGAATGCCCCCACCCAGCCTGACGGAGACGGTTATTAGGCCATCATGATGCTATTCAAGAGCCGAGAGCACCAGGTACACGAACATATCCGCGAAGAAATTGAGGTCCGCCTGGCCAGGTCAGGCGCTCCGCGTGAGGTCAGCGATTTTCTGTTGAACCGCTGGTCCTATCTGCTGGCAGGAATCTACTTCAGTCACGGCGACCAACATCCAGATTGGGAGGCCGGTTGGCAGACCGTCAACGCCCTGTTGTGGAGTTTGGTGGCAAAGCAGGACCGGGAAGAAACAGAACAGTTTCTACGCCTGTTGCCGACGCTGCTGAGCCGGCTGCAGGACGGCTGCGAGGCCATGAACCTGGATGCGGCGGAGCGCGATGCCCTGTTTTCCCAGCTGGCCCTGCTGCACGCCGCCGTGGCTCGCGCCGGTTTGCAGGCACAGCCGGACGAGGAAGGACCCATCACCCATCTGGGGCTGGATGCCGACATGGAGATGGGCGCGGAAGAACTGGCCAGCCTGGGCGAGCAGACGCCCGTGGTCGAATCGGCCGAGACCGGCACCGAGTCCAGCCAGGACGTTCCCGGCATCGATTCGCTTCAGGTCGGCGACAGCATCTGGTTGAATACCGCCGAGGGCGGCAAGACGCTGTATCTGCAGTGGGCGAGTCCGATGGGCGGGATGTTCCTGTTCGCCGATGCCGAGGGTTTCGACGCCGTATCCCTGACCCGCGCCCGCCTGTCCGAGCGGCTGCAGTCCGGCGACGCCAGGCTGGTTTAGGGAAATACCCGAACGACCAGGCCGGCCTGGCCGATGCGCGTCGCCAGTTCGGTCAGCCATTCGGCCGGCAATCGGCTCAATCGTTCGGCCTCCGGCTGGGTCGAGGCCCGGGCCAGGCCGTAGAGCAGCACGCCGTCGAGCGGCACGCCGTCGGCCCGCGCCCGTTTCAGGAATTCAAGATAGGCCTCGACTTCGGTTTCGGCGGGTGGTTGTCCGTCCAAGGCGAAGACGCAGGTCTGCAGCCACGTGGGGCAGAGCCGGGCGCAGATGCCGAGGTTGCGCAACACCTTGTCCGGCGTGCTTTCCGTATTGTTGACCTGCTGCAGTCCCTGGCCGGTCGCGCGGTCCAGCTTGAACCAGACCTCGCCGCCCAACTCTTTCAGTCGAGATATACCGGCCTGGACGTAGGGGCGGTGCAACAGGCTGCCGTTGGTGATCAGCACCACCTTGATCCGGCCGGCGAGGCCGAACTCCGCCATCAGCCGGCCGACGATCGCGACCACTTCCGGAAACTCGGGAGCGGAGGTGGGCTCGCCGTTGCCGGACAGGGCGATGTCGTTGAGCCGGCGCATGTCCTCCGGCACCGACTCCGCCATGAAGCCGCCGTGGACGATGGCGTCGAGCATCCGGCGCAGCTCGTCCTCGAGCTGGCCCAGGTCGATCGGCGGCGGACCGCCGCGCTTGAGGTCAGGCACCTGGCAATAGATGCAGCGCCAATTGCAGGCGTTGTTGACGTTGAGGTTGATGCCGACCGAAACGCCGCCGGCCCGGCGCGACACCACCGGGTAGACATAGGTCATGCCGACTACGTCGCGATCGTGATGGTTCGCGTCCAGGCGCATGCTCAACCAGCCTTGCCCAGCGCCGCGGCGATCGCCGCCAGGCGGGCGGCCCGGATGGCGCCCGGGATGTCGGCCGGCGCGCTGCGGGCGATGGCGCCGGCATCGATGCCCTGAGCGGCGGCCAAGGTACGCATCAGGTAGTCGGCCTGTGGGTAGGGGCGTGTTTCGTAGCCGGTCCGGCCGTGGTAGTCGGCCGAGCAGGCGGCCAGGAATTCGGCGAACCGTTCCGGGCGGCGGAAGGCGTCGGTACGTTCCAGCAGTTCCAGCACGGTGGCCGTGCGCAGTTCCTCGGCCCGGTGCACATTGCCGTGGTCGCGTGCCACCAGCACGGCCAGGTCGCGGCAGTCGGCCGGGATGCGGATGCGCGCGCAGAGCGCCTTGACCAGGTCCACGCTGCGTCCCTCGTGGCCGTGGTGGCGGGGCCAGAACTCGGCCGGGGTCGTGCCCTTGCCCAGGTCGTGCAGCAGGGCCGCCACGCGGACCGGCAGCGAGCCGCCCCGGCCGGCGGCCCAGTCGACCACCATCAAGCTGTGCAGACCGGTGTCGATCTCCGGGTGATGCTGGGGCGGCTGTGGCACGCCGAACAGCCGGTCCAATTCCGGCATCAACCGGGCCAGGGCGCCGCATTCGCGCAGCACCGCGAACATGCGCGACGGTATCTTTTCCATCAGACCGCGGGCCAGTTCCTGCCAGACCCGCTCCGGCACCAGCGCGTCGACCTCGCCGTCGGCCACCATGGCGCGCATCAGGTCCATGGTCTCGGGCGCGATGGTGAAATCGGCGAAGCGGGCGCTGAAGCGGGCCACGCGCAGGATGCGCACCGGGTCTTCCGAGAAGGCCGGGCTGACGTGGCGCAAAATCCTGTCCGCAAGGTCGCGCCGGCCGCCATAGGGATCGACGATGTTGCCGGCGCCGTCCTGCGCCATGGCGTTGACGGTCAGGTCGCGCCGCCGCAGGTCTTCTTCGAGGGTGACGTCCGGACTGCTGTAGACCTGGAATCCCTTGTAGCCGAGCGCGGTCTTCCGTTCGGTCCGGGCCAGGGCGTATTCCTCCTGGCTGCCGGGGTGCAGGAAGACCGGGAAATCTTTGCCCACCGGCCGGAAGCCGAGCCGGACCATGTCGTCCGGCGTCGCGCCGACCACGACGTAGTCCCGATCCTGCACCGGCAGGCCGAGCAGGCCGTCGCGCACGGCGCCGCCGACGGCGTAGACCTGGATATGGTCGGGAAATTCCATCAACGCCCGGCGCGGCTGCGGAACAGGTCGTAGCGGCCCCGGATGCCGTCGCGGCCGACCAGGTAGTCGAGCCGGCCCTCCAATGCCGCCGGCGTGCCGAACAGGCCGGGGAAGCCCTCGGGGCAGACGTTGTCGACCAGCATGGCGTAATGGTCGTCGCGGGTCATCAGCTTCCGGCCCGGCTTCAGTTCCATCAGCCGGGCGAACAGGTAGGACAGCGATGGGTTGAGCGGAACGACGGCACGTTTCAGGCCCAGGGTGTCGGCGACGATCCGCACCAGTTCCGCCAGCGTGTAGGCTTTCGGGCCGCACAGGTTGTAGGCCTGGCCGAAGGTGGCCGGGTCGTCGACGGCCAGGGCGAAGGCGCGCGCCACGTCGGCAACGTGCACCGGCTGGAAGCGGGCATGGCCATCGGCCAGAGGAACCACCGGCGCCAGTTCGAGCAGGTCGGCGAACAGGTTGAGGAAGTTGTCGCCTGGGCCGAAGATGACCGAGGGCCGAAATACGGTGACGTCCAGATCCTTGGCCATCAGGACGCGTTTTTCGCCCCCTGCCTTGCTCTGTTGGTAGACGCTCCGAGAGCCGCCGTCGGCGCCCAGGGCACTCATGTGCAGCAGGCGCCGGACGCCGTTGGCCCGGCAGGCCGCGACCACCTTGGCCGGCAACTCGACATGGGCGTGTTCGAACGCCTGCCGGCTGCCGTGCAGGATGCCGACCAGATTGACGACCGCATCCTGGCCGGCCAGCAGCCGGCCCAGCTTCGCCAAGTCGTGGATGTCTGTCTCCACCACCTCGATGTCGGGCAGGACCAGCAGGTCCTTGGCGCGCTGCCGTTGCCGGGTGGGCACCGTGATCCGGTGGCCGCGCCGCGCCAGCTGGCTGACCAGGTTCCGGCCGACAAAGCCGCCACCGCCGAGTATGCAGATTTTGGTCATGGCTTGGTGTTCTCCGTGGAGTACGAATTCTAGACCGTTGGCAACCGTGCCGGTCCCGGTTCAGTTGTCTCCGCCCGCGTCCCCGGCGACGGAGGGCGTGTCCGTCTGGGGCGGGACCACGCCGAGCCGTTCCTTCAGGCTGCTGCCCTTCAAACCCAGGCGCTGGCTGTAATACATGGCGTTGGCCAGGACCTTCTTCACGTATTCGCGGGTTTCCGGTATGGGGATGCTCTCGACGTAAACGGCCCCTTCGAGCGGGATGCTGGCCTGCCAACGGCGGGCCCGGCCCGGCCCGGCGTTATAGCCGGCGGTGGCCAGGACGGTGGAGTTGTCCAGGCGGGTCAGCAGCCGCTTGAGATAGTAGGTGCCGAACTTGATGTTGACGTCGGGGTCGCCGATCTCCGGGGCCGCCTTGCGGCGGAACCCCATCAGCCGGGCCAGCCAGTTGGCGGTGGCGGGCATGATCTGCATCAGGCCGCGCGCCCCGGCGCCGGAGCGGGCGTAGTCCATGAAGCGCGATTCCTGCCGCATCAGGCCGTAGACCCAGGCCGGATCAAGCCCGTTCTGGTCGGAATAGGTATCGGCCAGGTCCCGGTACGGAGTCAGGTAGCGCAGGTCAAGGCTATGGGTGGTCTTGGTCTGCTCCGCGGTCTTGATCGCCCGGTCGTACCACTGCGCCCGGCGGGCCAGTTCGGCCGCGGCGAGCAGTTCGCGGTCGTCGAGGCTGCGTATGGCCCAGTCCCATTCCTTGGTCGCGTCGACGTTGAGCGCCAGCTTGTGCAGCAGCAGGGCGCGGATCAGGCCGGGGCGTTGCCCGGCGGCCTCGACCTCGTCCGGGGTGGGATGGTTGTTGGCGGGCAGATTTTCCAGCCTTTCCGGCAATTCCTCGTTGGCCAGCAGGCCGTAATAGTCGATCGCATGCGAGAGTTGGGCGAAGATCTGGTTGGCCTTGTCGGTGACGTGCATGGCCTGCAGCGCCCGCGCCATCCAATAGCGCCACACCTCTTCGTTGCGGGTGGCTTCCGGCATGCTGATGATGCTCACGTAGACGTCGAGCCAGCGGCCGTAGCGCAGCATGGTGCGGGCTTTCCAGATGTTCTGGATGGGGCTGAGCTGGTCCTTGGCATTCAGGAACCAGGTCACGGCTTCGGGATTCTGCTGGCGGGCGGCGGCCAGGGCGATGATGCCCCAACCATAGCGCTGCTCGGTCTCGGGAAAATCGCTCGACTTGCCCTGCCAGAGCCGTGCGGCCTTGTCCGGGTCTTTCTTGGCGATCAGGGACAGGGCGTAGAAATCGATTTCCCGGTCGATCTGGGTGGCGGGCGTCTGGGCCAACAGGGCTTCAGGATCGCGCCCGGCCTGATTCAGCAGATCGGGTTTGCCGTCCGGGGGCAGAGAGGCGACCAGTTGGCGCGCCAGTGGTAGGTTGCCCGCTTCCAGGGCCAGGCGCAGGCGAGCGAAGCGGATGCCGTCGGTGAGGAAACCCATGTTGGACAGGCTGGCGAACAGGGGATCGCAACTGGACGGCAGGTCCTGCGCGGTCAGCCACAGACCGAGCCCGTCGACGATCGCGCTCCGATCACTGCCGGCCAGGCGGGCGCGCAGGCCGTAGCATTGGAGTTCCAGGTCCTTTTTATCCAGCTGGTCAGCTATCCGGCGGAAGTTCGCCCAGTCCTCATTGCTGCCGTAGAAACGCGCCAAATCCAGTTTGACGCGTTCCGAGAGCGGCGTGTCGGGATGGTCGGCGGCGAATCTCGCCCATTCGTCGGTCGAGGCGGAACGGCTCTTCAGGCGCCAGTAGTCGAGGTAGATATGCAGCGGATAGCGATCGGGGATCTTGTCCGCGAGCCGCTCGAACTGGTCGATCCGGCCCTTGGCATAGTCATCCCGGGCGGCCAGGAATTCCTTGTCGACCGACGCCGCGGCCGTACAGGAAAAGAACAGGCCGGCGTACAGCAGGTAGCGGAGAAAATGGCGCACGTCGACTCGGATTCACGGCTTGAAGGAACGGACGCCACTTTATCAACAATGCCCCCTCCCTTCCAGGTGAAAGGGAGGGGCGGTCGCCGGCCGTGCTTACTGGTCGGCTACGTCGATGCTGACGTTGAGGCGCACGGTCGCGCCCGGGTCATAGGACATGAACGAGGTGTAGACGTTGCCCTTGTAGCGGTAGGTCACGTTGTAGCCGGTGATGCGCTGGGTCCAGTGGTCCACCGTCCGGCACCGTTCCTGCACGACCGGGCGGCTCTGCACGGTCCGGTCCCGGTTGTCGATGTTGTCGCCGGTGATGGCGCCGATCGCGGCACCGGCCGCCGTGGCGGCGTCCTTGCCGCTGCCGCCGCCGATCTGGTGGCCGACCACGCCGCCGACGATGGCGCCGAGAACGGCGCCGCCGTAGGAGTGGCTACCGCTCGGTTCGGTGACGTAGCCGGTCTGTTCCTGCCAGCATTCGCGGGTCGGCTGGTTGATCTGCTGATAGACAGGGGCACTGGATAGGACCCGGGCCGTGTCGGTGTATTGCACCGGACCGGCATTGGGCGGATAAGGAGGGTCGGCCAAGGCGCCGGTGGCCCCCAGGGCAAGCGCTGATGCCAGGGCAATGGCGCTGAAGTGTTTTGTGTTTTTCATGTTGCTCTCCAGTTATTGAAATCGATTTGCCGGTTCATGGCATCGGCTGCGGCTCAAGGCCGGGTACCGTAACCCTGGCCGTAACCGCGGTCGCCGCCTGACCAGCCGCCTTGCCCGGGAGACGGGGCGCCCGGACCGGCCTGGCGATAATGCATCTGCTCAAGCAGTTGCTGTCCGGTCTGCTGGCGTTGTTCGGGGGGCAAACCCTGCCACTCCTCGCGCAATTTGTTGCGTATGGCTGCGCGTTGCTCGGGCGGCAGGCTGTTCCAGTGTTCCCGGAACTTGGCCCGTTCGGCTGGGGTCAGTTCCGCGAGCGGACCGATCGTCGGGCCGCTCCGAAAAACCTGGTCATCCGCGAACGCAGTGCCCGCGATCAGGACAGCGATGGCTATGAGGATGGGTTTTTTCATGATGCGGCTCCTTTTCACGCTTCCAAGCTTAGGACGAGACGGTTTCCCATGCGTTTCCTCATCCTGTAAATTTGTAACGAAATGTTTCTAGGGAAGAACATGGAGACTACACGACAACCCCGCATTCTAGTGGTCGACGACGATGCCGGCATACGCGACTTGCTCGGCGACTATCTGGTCAAGCAGGGGATGGAGGTCAGGACGGCCCGCGACGGTCGAGAGATGGACGAGCAGCTGGCGGGGTTCGAGCCCGACCTGCTGGTCATGGATCTGATGATGCCGGGCGAGGACGGCTTGAGCCTGACCCGCCGGATCAAGTCCGACCGGGACACCCCGGTCATCATGCTGTCCGCCCGCGGCGAGGACATCGACCGCATCGTCGGTCTGGAGGTGGGGGCCGACGACTATTTGGCCAAGCCCTTCAATCCGCGCGAACTGCTGGCCCGGATCCGCGCCGTGCTGCGCCGGGGCAGTTCGGGCAAGACCGACGCGGACACGGCCGGCAACCCGTCCTTCGGTCCCTTCAGCCTCGATCTGGCGGCGCAAAGGCTGTTGCGGGACGGCGAGGAGATCGCCATCACCCATGCCGAATTTGCCTTGCTGCAGATCTTCGTCGAGCATCCCAACCGGGCCCTGTCGCGCGACCAGATCATGGACTGGTTGAAAGGCTATGAGCGCGACCCGTTCGACCGCTCGATCGACGTCCGGGTGACCCGGCTGCGCAAGAAACTGGAGGACGACCCGGCCAATCCGGTCTATATCCGCACGGTGTGGGGCCAGGGCTACCTGTTCGCACCCAAGGGCAATGCCAGCTGAGGCGATGCCGGCTTGAGACTCCTGCCCACCACCCTGTTCGGCCGCGCCGCGGTCATCCTGCTCGGCATCTTCCTGGTGGCCCAGGGCGCGGCCCTGTATGCGGTCTGGCGGACGGTGGTCATCCCGCTCACCCAAAACACGGCCGATGCCCTGGCCGCCCGGATGGTGCTGGCCGCCCAGACCTGGGTCGAACTGCCGCCGGAAACCCGTCCCGACTTCGAGATCGAACTCTACCTGCAGCATAACCTGGACCTGGGCAAGGTCGACAAACCGTTGCCGGATCGGATCCGGCCCACCTTTTTCGGCAACCTGCTGGAGCGCTACCTGAGCCTGCGCACCGGCCAGGACATCCATCTCAAGCGGGGGCCCGATCCGGCCTGGGCCTGGGTCGAAATCCGCCTGGCGGGCGATCTGCTGCGGGTCGGCTTCCTGCGCGAGCGCTACGAGCTGGATGCGCCGTGGGAGGCCGGCGCGGTCTTCCTGGCCGGCGCCCTGCTGACCCTGCTGGCCGCGCTGCTGCTGGCGCGCCATACCTCGACCCGGCTGCGCCTGCTGTCCCGTTCCGCCCAGGAGGTCGGCCAGGGCCGGCTGCCCGAGCGCTTGCCAGAGACCGGCGCCGAGGAACTGAAGTCGCTGACCGCCGCCTTCAACCTGATGGCGGACGAGGTCCAGTCATTGCTGGAGAACCGGACGGTGCTGCTGTCGGGCATCTCCCACGATCTGCGCACGCCGATCACCCGCATGCAGCTGGCCCTGGCCATGCTCGACGACGCCGATCCGGCCATGGTCAAGCGCATGGAGGCGGACCTGGCCGAGATGAACCGGCTGATCTCCGGCATGCTCGATTTCGCCCGCTCGCTGCGCGGCGAGGAACCGGTCGAGGCCGATCTCAACGAGGTGCTGGCCGACCTGGCCGCCACCAGCAGCCATCCGGATCGGGTCCGGTTCCGGCCGGGGTCGGCCTGCCGCACCCGCCTGAGCGTCGGTGCCCTGAAACGCATCGTCGGCAACCTGCTGGAGAACGCCCTGCGCTACGGCGAGGGCAAGCCGGTCGATCTGCTGCTGGAGTGCGGCGACAAGAGCTTGACGGTGGGCGTCCTGGACCGCGGCCCGGGCATTCCGGCCGAGGCGCGCGAGGCGGTGTTCCAGCCTTTCCACCGGCTGGAGGATTCTCGTAGCAGGGATACCGGCGGTTCGGGACTGGGCCTGGCCATCGTCCGGCAATTGGCCGATGCCCAGGACTGGCAGGTCGCGCTGAAGGACCGGGACGGCGGCGGCCTGCGGGTCGAGGTGGCGATCCCGCGCCGCTGAGGCGCCGTCCGGCTCAGGCTTTGACCACGTTGGCGGCTGGCTCCAGGTAGACGCCGCGGGTATCGACGATCAGCTTGGCGTGGCGGCCCAGCATGGCGTAATCGAACGCGTCGTGGTGGGTGGCGAGCAGCAGCAGGTCGTAGCCGGCGACCGTCTCCGACGTCAGTGGCACGCTCTTCAGATCGAAGCTGTATTCCCTCTTTTTCGGGAACACCGGCACGTGCGGGTCGCTGTAGGCGACCTCGGCGCCCTTGGCGCGCAGCAGCGCCATCAGTTCCACCGAGGGCGACTCGCGGGTGTCGTCGATGTTCTTCTTGTAGGCGATGCCCAGCACCAGCACCTTGCTGCCCTTGATCGACTTGCCGCGCTCGTTGAGGGCGTCGGCGACCTTGGCCATGACCCATTCCGGCATGTGGCTGTTGACCTCGCCGGCCAGCTCGATGAAGCGGGTGTGGATGCCGTATTCGCGCGCCTTCCAGGTCAGGTAGAAGGGGTCGATCGGGATGCAGTGGCCGCCCAGGCCGGGGCCGGGCCAGTAGGGCACGAAGCCGAACGGCTTGGTGGCGGCGGCGCGGATCACCTCGTGGATGTCGATCGCCATCCGGTCGCAGACCATCTTCAACTCGTTGACCAGGCCGATGTTCACGGCGCGGTGGATGTTCTCCAGCAGCTTGGTCATCTCCGCGGCGCGGGTCGAGCTGACCGGCACCACCCGGTCGATGGCCTGGCCGTACAGGGCCAGCGCCACTTCCAGGCAGGCCGGCGTGGCGCCGCCGCAGACCTTGGGGATGGTGCGGGTGACGAAGTCGGGATTGCCCGGGTCTTCCCGTTCCGGCGAGAAGCAGAGGAAGACATCCTGGCCGACCTTGAGGCCGCGCGCCTCGACCCGGGGCAGCAGTTCCTCGTCGGTGGTGCCGGGATAGGTGGTGCTCTCCAGGGACAGTATCTGGCCCGGCCGCATGTGCGGCACCAGGGCGTCGGTGGTGTCGAGCACGAAGCTCAGATCCGGCTCGCGGTGGTGGTCGAGCGGGGTCGGCACGCAGATGATCAGGGCGTCGGCCTCGGCGGCGCGGGAGAAGTCGGTGGTGCAGGCCAAGCCCCGGCCGTTGGCGGCCCGGATCGCCTCGGCCGGGATGTGCTCGATGTAGCTCCGGCCCTGGGCCAGGTCGTCGACCTTGGCCGGATCGATGTCGATGCCCAGCACCCGGAAGCCTGCCTCGCCGTAGCGCAGCGCCAGCGGCAGGCCGACGTAGCCGAGGCCGACGATGCCGATCACGGCCGTCTTGTCGCGAATTTTTCCGAGCAGCGCGTCTTTGGGGGAGGTCACGGGCGAAATCCTTTAGCTGAACCGACGGGTCAGGGATTATAAGCGGGCCGTTCCGGCAAGAGCAGGGGCGCGCGGCCAAATGATCGCGGCGTCGGGCGGCGACCGAACCCGGCGCGAGACCTTCAGCCCGTCAGCGATGGCCGGCCAGCCGGCCCAGCTCGGCCAGCGCCGTTTCCACCCGGGCATCCCAGGGCAGCGCCGCCGCCAGGCGCATGCAGTTGCCGTACTTGTCCTGGGGAGAGAACAGCCGGCCGGGCGTGAAGCTGATGCCGGCGGCCAAGGCCCGTTCATAGAGGGCCATGGTGTCCAGTCCTTCCGGCAGTTCGACCCAGAGCACGAAGCCGCCGCCCGGCCGCGAGCTGCGGGTGCCGGCCGGGAAATGGCGGTTGATGGCGGCCTGCATGCGGACCAGGTTGTCGGCGTAGATCCGGCGCACGCGCAGCAGGTGGCGTTCGTAGCGGCTGTCGGCCAGGTAGTCGGCCACCGCCAGTTGGGGCAGGGTGGCGTTGGCCATGGTGCCGACGTATTTCAGGTGCTCCACCGCCTGGCGCCAGCGGCCGGGCGCGATCCAGCCGACCCGATAGCCGGGCGCGATGGTCTTCGAGAAGGACGAACAGAGCAGCACGTTGCCGTCGTGGTCGTAGGCCTTGGCCGGACGCGGCCGGTCGCGGCCGTGGGCCAGGTCGCCGTAGATGTCGTCCTCGATCAGCGGGATGCCGCGCGCCGCCAGCATCCGGACCAGCTTGGTCTTGTGGCCGTCCGGCATCAGGCTGCCGGTCGGGTTGCTGTAGTTGCCGACCACCGCCACGGCCTTGACCGGCCAGCGTTCCAGGGCCAGAGTGAGCGCTTCCAGGCTGATGCCGGTTTCCGGGTCGCTGGGGATCTCAAGGGCCTGCATGCCGAGCGATTCGATCGCCTGCAGGGTGCCGAAGAAAGCCGGCGACTCGATGGCGACGATGTCGCCGGCCCGGGCCACGGCCCGCAGCGCCAGGTTGAGCGCCTCCTGGCAGCCGTCGGTGACGACGATGTCGTCCGGGCCGAGCAGGCAGCCGGTTTCCGCCGCGCGCCGAGCGATGCGCAGGCGCAACGGCTCCTCGCCGGGCGGGAAGCTGTAGCGGCTGCCGATCTCGCCGTCCGAGGCGCGCAGGCAGCGGTTGAGCGAGTTGTGCAGGTCCTTGAGCGGCAGGTAGTCGGAATGGGGTACGGCCGCGCCGAACGAGACCACGTCCTTGCGCTGGGTGTTGCGCGACAGTCGCATGGCCAGCTCGGTGACGTTGACTGAGCAGGGGCCTTCGGCCGTCTCGCCGGTGCGGGCGGTGGGCGGCACAGCCTCCGGGTGGCGGGCGAAGAAGCCGGCCTGCGGTCGCGCCTCCAGCCAGCCGTGGCTCTCCAGCAGCCGATAGGCGGCGACCACCGTGGCCGGGCTGACCCGCTGCCGTTCCGACAGGCGGCGCACCGACGGCACCCGCTCGCCGGGCGGATAGATGCCCTGGCGGATGTGGTCCTTCAATTGACTGGCCAGGTGTTCGTACAGGGTCATGATGGATCGCCTCCCGCTGCCGTCGGCGCGGCGCACCGCGCGCCGAGCCCAGGCCAAAGTCTAGATCGCCCGGGCCGTCCGCCTGCGGTACAGCCGCTGGTCAAAACGAGCGATACAGTTCCCGGTCTGGGTGAACTGTATCGCAACAATGTCCGTCGCTCTGCGTCTGTAATGCTCGCTTGCACCGCCCTAGCATGGCAATAGGCTGGAGCGGGAGATCGGGCATGGCGGATCGGGCGGCAATCGGATGGGCTGCGGGATGGCGGCGCTTGGCGGCGTTCATGGCCCGGCGCCGGGCCGAGGCCGAACTGCGCGCCCTGGGCCCGCGCGAGCTGCTCGACCTGGGCCTGGACCGGGGCGGCATCGGCCATGCCGCGCGCCACGGCCGGGAGGAGGGCGGCGGTCAAGCGCCGGCCAGTTCCCGGTAGCGGAAGCAGTCGACGGTGTGGTCGTTGACCATGCCGGTGGCCTGCATGTGGGCATAGCAGATGGTCGAGCCGACGAACTTGAAGCCGCGCTGCTTCAGGTCCTTGCTGATCGTGTCGGAGAGCGGCGTGCGGGCTGGGATTTCGGACAGGTCGCGCCGGGCGTTGACGATCGGCCGGCCGTCGACGAAGCGCCAGAAATAGGCGTCCAGTCCGCCGAACGCCTCCCGGATCGCCAGCGTGGCCCGGGCGTTGGCGATGGCCGCGGCGATCTTCAGCCGGTTGCGGACGATGCCCGGGTCGGCCAGCAGGCGGGCCACGTCGGATTCGCCGTAGCGGGCGACCCGCTCGGCGTCGAAACCGTCGAACGCGCGCCGGTAGCCTTCCCGCTTGCGCAGGATGGTCAGCCAGGACAGCCCGGCCTGGGCGCCTTCCAGGGTCAGGAATTCGAACAGGGCGCGCTCATCGTGCAGCGGCACGCCCCATTCGGTGTCGTGGTAATCGCGGTAGAGCGGGTCGCTGCCGCACCAGGCGCAGCGCGGTTTGTCGGTCATCCTGTTGCCTCCGGTGGCCGGGGCATTGCCCGGCATCCTGTTTGTGATCAAGGCGAGGCCGCGGCCGGTCCTGCCCACGACCAACGGTACACTCGGGGCGCCGCTGTCGTAAAGACGGTCCCGTCAGGTCGCTGCAGCCAAGGTCGATAGCCCTGCTCAGAGAAGGTGTTTTCCGGCCGGCCGGTGGGCTATCCTGAATTTATCCCCGACCGTTCCCGCCCGCGTCAGGTTCGGTCCAGGAGCATCCATGGCCGCCGCCCGGCCGTCCCGCCGCGGCGCAGCCGGCCAGGGCGCGGAGAAGGAGGAGGCATCATGCATGGCAATGCTGCAACCCGAGCCGAACTCGGAACCCTGCCGGCGGACTGGTTCGACGCCGACGATTTCCTGAGCGACAGCCAGATCTGGAACACCGAGGTCGCGGAGCGGATCGCCCGCGCCGACGGCATCCCGGCCCTCGACGAGAAGCACTGGGAGATCATCGACCAGGTGCGCAAGCAATTTTTCTCGCACGGCACGTTGCCGGTGATGCGGCTGGTCTGCCGCGCGGCCGGCATCGACCGGCACAAGGCGCACAAGCTGTTCGGCAGCTGCAAGACGCTGTGGCGTGTGGCCGGCCTGCCCAACCCGGGCGAGGAGGCCAAGTCCTACATGGACTGAGGCCGGCTCACCACTTGAGCAGGGCCTTGCCCAGCCACCAGCCGACCAGGCCGATGCCCAGCATGGGCAGGTAGTGCCATTCGATGACGTGGACGATCGAGTCGTTCAGTTCGTACAGCCGCAGCCAGAGCGCGCCGACGCTGAATGCAGAGAGCAGGGCGGTCATGCCGGCCCAGCGTTGGTGCGTGCTGGCGTAGCGGCGCATGGTGTAGAAGGTCCAGACGGCGGGCAGGATCGAGGACAGGGTGATGCTGATCGTGCATTCGAAGCTGTGCACCGGCAGCGGCGGTGGCGGCTGGTTGGCACGCCAGGACAGGAAGATCACGACCACGAACAGGGCGAAGGCGATGGCCGGCGCCAGGGCCAGCCTGCGCATCTGGTGCAGGTCGGGGAAGGACAGGGCGGCGGCGCTCAGCGTGGTGGTGACGAAGATCAGCAGCAGCGCGGCGAGCTCGGCGTCGAACCAGAATTGGTGGAACTTGTGCATCAGGTCGGGACGCAGGCCGGATATGGCCAGCGACACCACGATGTAGGCCGCCGAGCAGGCCAGCCAGACCAGGCTCAGCCTGAACGGATGCGGCGCCGGCTTGACCGGGGCGGCGTCCCGGACCAGGTCTTCGACCAGGTGTTCGATGTCGTTCATTATCGTTCCAGTACCTTGCGCAACAGTTTGTAGGCGCGATGGGCCGCGACCTTGACCGCGGATTCCTTCATGCCGATCTTCTCCGCCACTTCCTTGGCCGTATAGCCCTCCCGGTGCATCAGCTCCAGGATGGCGGCCTGCTTGGGCGGCAATTTTTGGATCTCTCCACTGATGGATTCGTAGCTGATCTCGGATTCGGTTACAGGCTCCGACAAAGTTTCCTCCACCTCGGACAGTTCGACGGCCTGCTGCAGGTGATCGGCGTAATGGCTGCGCAGGTGATCCTGCAGGCGGAACTTGGCGATGGCATAGGCCCACGGTTTGTAGGGCCGCATGCCGTCGTAGGTGTGGCGCGCCTTGTGGATGGAGATCAGGATTTCCTGCAGCAGGTCGTCGACCTCGCTGGCCGAGTTGATGCGCTTGGCCAGGTAGGGCCGGAGGAAGTGCGAGGTCGCCCGCAGCAGGTCGGCATAGGCGCGCTTGTCCCCGGCCAGGGCCTGCCGCATCAACGCTTCCAGATTGTCGGTCGGTTCCGTCATCGAAAAATTTTCCGGCTTTGTAACCTTTTTCCAGCGTGGCCCGAATCAGGGAGTGCACAGGGCGATGAAGCAGGAACGCCGCCCTCGATGCCTGTCCCGAAAGCCCGGCAATGATGCCATTTTTATTGAAGGAGATTCACATGAACCCCATTTCTTACCGCCTGCTCGCCCTCTGTTTGATGGTATCCGGCAGTCTCGCCCTGGCCCCGGCGGCCGTGGCGGCGGACGCCATGGACAACCAGGCCATGACCCAGGGCGCCATGTCGAAAGACGCGATGGCCAAGGATTCCATGAGCAAGGATTCGATGAGCAAGGACGCCATGGCCAAAGACAGCAAGATGATGAAGAAGTCCTCGACCAAGAAAATGACCAAGAAGATGGCCAAGCCGAAGAAGCACGACGCCATGGAACAGGGCGCGATGAAGCCGATGTAACGGCCGTTGGGCATGGCCTGTCCATGCGGGCCATGCCCATCCGAACCCGCTACGGGATCAATCCAAAGCAAGGCGAAAAACATGAATCCCATCGACATCGGTCTCGCATTCCTGGAAGGTCTGGCGCTGATCGTCTCACCCTGCATCCTGCCGGTGCTGCCGCTGGTCCTGGCGGCCTCGGTCGACGGCGGCAAGCGCCGGCCCTACGGCATCATCATCGGCTTCGTCGCCGCCTTCAGCCTGTTCGCGATCCTGGCCCGCAAGCTGGTCGCGCTGCTCGGCATCGATCTCGGCCTGATCAAGGACGCCACCCTTATCCTGCTCTTCGCCTTCGGCCTGGTGCTGCTCTCGGCCAAGCTGTCGGATCGGTTCAGCCGCCTGACCCAGGGCGCCGCCAACTTCGGCAACGACCTGGCCGCCGGCGGCGGCGACGGCCTGTTCAGCGGCATCCTGATCGGCTCGCTGATCGGCCTGGTCTGGACCCCCTGCGCCGGCCCCATCCTGGCCGCCGTGCTGGTCCAGGTCATCCGCCAGCAGACCGACCTGGCCGGCTATCTGATCATCCTTTCCTTTGCCATCGGCGCCGGCCTGCCGATGCTCGCCATCGCCCTCTCCGGGAGAAAGATCATGAGCAAACTCGGTTTCTTCACCCGCCATGCCGAGGCGGTCCGCAAGGCGTTCGGCGTGCTGATCCTGGCCTCGGTCGGCTTCATCGCCTCCGGCTTCGACCCGCAGTCGCTGTTCGCCTCGACCGCCAAGCCGAGCATGGCCGCGACGATCTCCGGTCCGATGCTGGAGCACGGTCTCGACCATCCCTATCCGGCGCCGCAGTTCGCCGGTATCAGCAACTGGATCAACTCGCCGCCACTCACCATGCAGAGCCTGAAGGGCAAGGTGGTGCTGGTCGACTTCTGGACCTATTCCTGCATCAACTGCATCCGCACCTTGCCCTACCTCACCGAGTGGGACCGCAAGTATCGCGACCAGGGCCTGGTCATCGTCGGCGTCCACGCGCCCGAGTTCGAGTTCGAGAAGAGCCTGGACAACGTCAAGGCCGCGGTCGCCCAGTACGGCATCCATTACCCGGTCGCCCAGGACAACAGCCTTGCCACCTGGAGCAACTTCGACAACAGCTACTGGCCGGCCCATTACCTGATCGACCGCGACGGCCGGGTGGTCTACACCCACTTCGGCGAGGGCGACTACGACGTCACCGAAAACAACATCCGCTATCTGCTCGGCCTGAAAGGCAAGGTCGCACCGGAGGCCGCGCAGACGCCCGCCATCGCCCCCGACCAGACACCGGAGACCTATCTCGGCTATGCCCGCGCCGAACGCTTCGGCGGCAAGGAAAACGTCCGTGGCGACGCCATGCAGGCGTTCCGTTTCCCGCCCTTCCTGGCCGAGAACGAATGGGCGCTGAGCGGCCGGTGGAAGGTTGAATCGGAAAAGATCGTCGCCGGCGGCACGGGCGCGGCGCTGCGCCTCAACTTCAAGGCGAGCAAGGTATTCCTGGTGCTGGGCAGCGCCACCGGCCGGCCGATCCACGTCACGGTCCGGCTGGATGGTGCCGCGGCCGGCAGCCGCGCCGGCAAGGACGCGCCCGGCGGCGTGGTCACGGTCCGGCGCAACACGCTGTACGAGCTGATCGAGCGCAAGACGCCGGGCAACAGCCTGCTGGAAATCGAGTCCGACGCGCCGGGGCTGAAGGCCTACGCCTTCACCTTCGGCTGAGACCTATTCGTCGACCTTGCCCCGCCCGGCCTTCACGGCCGAGCGGCGCGCCTTGCCTTCCAGGCGCTTGGCGACCGCGCTGCGGCTCGGCTTGGTCGGCCGGCGTTGCTTGGCCAGCACGGCCACGCCGGCGATCAGTTCCTCAAGCCGGCGCAGCGCCTCGGCCCGGTTCTTCTCCAGGCTGCGGAATTCCTGGGCCTTGATGATCACCACGCCGTCCTTGCTGATGCGCTGGTCGCCGAGCGCCAGCAGCCGTTCGCGGATCGTCTCGGGCAGCGATGAGGCGGCGATGTCGAAGCGCAGGTGCACGGCGTTGGCGACCTTGTTGACGTTCTGGCCGCCGGCGCCCTGGGCGCGGATCGCGGTGATCTCGACCTCCTCCGGTCGAAGGGTGTAGTGGATGCGCATGCGCTCGGTCCGGGCTGGCTCGTGATGGTATTGTAGAGCCCCGCCAACGAAGCCGCCGCCATGAAAATCTGGGTCGATGCCGACGCCTGCCCGGCCGTCATCAAGGACATACTTTTCCGCGCCGCCGAGCGCGCCCAACTGCCGCTGACGCTGATCGCCAACAAGCTGCTGCGCGTGCCGCCTTCGCCCTGGATCCGGGCGCTGCAGGTGCCGCAGGGCTTCGACGTCGCCGACCGGCGCATTGCCGATGAGACGCAGGCCGGCGATCTGGTGATCACCGCCGACGTGCCGCTCGCCGCCCAGGTGATCGCCAAGGGTGCCTACGTGCTCGATCCGCGCGGCGAGATGCTCGACGCCGGCAACATCGCCGAACGCCTGACGATGCGCAACTTCATGGAAGGCCTGCGCGGCAGCGGCGTGGAGACCGGCGGCCCGGCCGCCTTCTCGACCGCCGACCGGCAGGCCTTCGCCAACCGGCTGGACCGCCTGCTGGCCAAGCGGGCGCGGGAGACGGTCAGCCGCCCTTGAGCACCCAGGCCCGGGGATTGTGCTCGAAGCCGAGTTTCGGGTAGTAGTCGTTGGCCTGCGGCGCGGCCAGCAGCACGATCATGCATTCGCAGCCCAGCCGCCGCTTCGTCTCCTCGATCAGGCGGGTGCCGATGCCCTGGCGCTGGTAGCCGGCGTCGACCGCCAGGTCGGCCAGATAGGCGACATAGCTGAAGTCGGTCAGCGAACGGGCGATGCCGACCAGGTGGTTGTCGTCCCAGGCGGTGACGATGAGGTTGGCGTTGCCGAGCATGCCGGCGAAGATGTCCGGCCGATCCACCGGGCGCCGTTCGCCCAGGGTCGAACGGTTGTACAGGTCGATGGCCATGTCCGCCGTCAGCACGGCGTTGTCGCGGTATTCGATGTTCATGTCGGTCGGACCGGTGCCGGCGGCCGAACGTTCACTACATGCCGCGTCAATCGGCGCCCGCGGCCTTTCTGCCCACCAACTGCGCTGTCATCCTGGTGCAGCTGCGGCCGGCGCCATGCCGGTACCAGAGGGGGGCGTTGCCGAACATGCCGTTGTTGGCGTCCTCCGCCGTCGCGGGCAGGTCGAAGGTCGCGCACAGTTCGTAGTCGCCCACCGTGGCCCGGCCCTGGGTCCGGATCGGCGTCACGATCCGGTATTCGAAATCGGCCTGTGTCTTCGGGTCCTGCATCGAGTTGGCGCAATAGGCGTAGCCGCCGGCCTTGCGCAGGTCGTCGAGCGACGCCGGCAACTGGCCCATGTTCCGGGCGTAGTTCTCGATGCAGCCCGCCAGGTTGCCCAGGCGGGACGAGCGCTGCTGGTCGAACGCCCGCTTGCGGGCCTGTTCCGGCGAGCCGGCGTCCATGAAGCCGAGCACGATGCCGGCCGCCACCAGCGCGGCCACCACCCAGCCGAAGCGTTTGAACACGCCGGGCGCGATCAGCTTGCGATACTGGATCTTCCTGCGCTCCAGGTAATAGAAGCCGAACACCAGCCCGGCCAGGACCAGCAGGGTGACGGCCTTGAGCAGGAAGCGCGCGGTGATCTCGCCTTGCAGCAGCGTGTAGAGCACGGTGATCAGGTCGCCGACGATGGTGATCGAGGCCACCAGCAGCACGAGGTAGGTCAGCCACTTGGTCAGCCCCGATTCGCGCCGGCCCTCGTCGGCCTGGAAGCGCCGGAACCACAGGCGCATGGCGAAATAGTAGGCCGGGAAGGCGATCACCAGAGAGGCGATGGCGTGGTGGATGGCCTGGTTCGCATACCAGCTGCCGCGCGCCAGGGCATCGGGGAAGGCCTTGTCGATGACGGCGAAGTACAGGCTGCCCAGGCCGTAGGCGACGATGCCGAGCAGGATGAACGAGAAGAAGTTGATCACCACGTCCACCGCCGACGACTGCCGGGCCAGCGTCGGCCGGTCGGTCTCGCTCGGCAGCGGGATGCCCATCGCCACCAGCGCGTCCCGATAGGCGCCGTCCGCCTCGTCCTCGGACCAGCCCACCGAGAGCAATTCATCCTTGATCTGGGCCTTGGCGATGCCGGCCTGCAGCCGGCCCTGGACGTAGTTGGCAAGTTGGTTCATCGATCTGCTCCCCAGGTTCTAGGTTGTTGGAAAGACGGTCGGCGTGGCGTCGTGGAGGCCAGGTACCGGAGACGCCAATCGGATGCAAGATTGTCAGGTGAAGATAGCATAGCGCCCCGTGTTTACTGTTCGAAGGATTGGGAATGGCGGCTTGGTTTTCCCTGGACACCCGCCATGGCATTGAAATCGCGCAATACGGCACCGGCTTGAATCCTTGCACATCGTCGGTAAAGAATGCTCCACGGGAAGACGCCTCCCGTGCCCAGGTGGAAACCGCGATTCTCGACCACCTGTACGAACAATTGCCGGAAATATTCGACGAGAACGAGGTCCGGCTATTGAGTGCGCGGGTGCTGGGCCTGTTGATGAGGCCGGGCGGCGGGCAGCGGCTGCATTGAATGAACATTGGGAAGCAAAGCCTTTCCTTCTTCGGTTCTTCCCTGTTACACCTTGTAACCGGCTCGTTACCGCTTGATACGACCGTGCCGCGTTCTTCGTCCTAATCTACGGTCATGGCCAGGTGACGCGCTTAGGCGGGTCGCTGGACCCCTTGGCGAGGTTCCCGCCAAACAACCGAGAGGAGAAGGACCATGAACAGAACAAAACGCTTTTTCACGATGACCTGCATCGGCACGGGCCTGGTTTTAGGACTGGCGGCCAACGCACTGGCCGATGACGATGATTGGGGCGGAGTATTCCTTGGCGTATTCCCGGGCATTCAAATCTACAGCCCACCGGCCTACGTGGTCGAGCAGCCGCCACCGCCGCCGCCGCCCGGGGCCTATGTCTACTACGGCCAACCTGGCCCTCAGGATGGCTATTATTACCGCCATTACCGCCATGGCCGGGATTGGCGCGAGCACAGACACCATGAGCGGCACGAGGACGACGATGACTGAGGGGTGATGCCTGGCCGCGGGTGCTGATCGGTGCGCCGGCACGTTGCCGCCGGACCCCGGGTGAAGCGATTTCGCACTACGCGCCCTGGCTTGGCGTCCCCCGGTCCCGCCGTGGCAGGGTCCGCGGCCTCGGTCTGGCTCACGGTGCCGCGCAACCATTTCGGTACGCTCCGGCCGAAGACCGCTTGAAGGTCGCGCTCGCCGGCTTCCCTCCGCAACCCATGCCGGTTTCGATCCTGTATCCGCACAATCGGCGATCGCCGGGGCGCGTACGCGCCTTCGTCCGGAGGCTGGAGCAATGCTTCGCTCCGGCATCGCGCGAATAATCGGGTCGGCCCCCCCGTTCGTTCGGCTAAGGCGGCGCTTCCCGGCCTCTATCCTGTTTTCTTCCTGTCCCGCATCGAGCCGGCGAAGCCCGGCATGAACCCATGCGCCTTGGCAACGGCTGGTCGAGCGGTTGCCCGCCCGATACACAGTACGTGGTGGGCGATGGTTGATTGCATCGTCGGAATAAATTTCCCTTGCGATCGTCTTTCCTAACAACACGGTGACCGGCGTTTCCGAAATCCGGATGGGTGGAGGAAGGGCAGCGAGCCGGGATGAAGATCGCCCGTCAACGGCGACGGCCAGGTTGAACTTGAGGAGAGACTGGATGGTGACCGATCGCATCTATCGCGTAATGCTTGGGGCCGGCATCCTGGCCATCGAGTATTTCAACCTCACGCCATTGCTGTACGTGATGATCGCCACGCTCGTGTTCGAAGGCTTGACGAACATCAGGCTGCCGTTCATCGCCAACCGGCTGCTTGGCATCAAGGTCGCCTACCCCGGGTTTTCCTTCCCGCCGGAAAGCGAACAGGCCTGGCGTCTCGTCATGGCCATCGCGCTTACCTTGTCCGGAGTCGTCTTCGTCAAGCAAGCCTGGTTTGTCCCATGGTTCCTGGGCTTCGTCATCCTCGGCGCCGGCATAAGCGAGATCTGCCCCGGCTTGATACTGCTGCGCGCTTCAGGCTGCCGGAATTGAATTCCGTGCCCGGCGTGGCGCTTCGGGAGAAGGCCAGCGGCAGCCTGTCCATGCGCATCACGGGCATCGCCTTCTGGGGAATGACCCTATCCGGCTTGCTGATTTCGCTGATGGCGATGCGCTCCTGGGACCAGAATCTGGACACGCGCTTCGCGATGCATTTGGCCAAGGCGGAAAACCTCGTCCGGGATGAACTGGCTCGCCATCCGGAAATGCTCATGATTCGGGGCCGCATGCCGGATGAAGCCTTCCTGGAGCAGACAATCCGGCAAGAACGGCTGTCCGGCCTGCGCATCGTGTGGCGGGCCGGCTACTTCCAGTCGGGCATGGTAGATCAGGGCGCTCCGGTCATCCGCGACATCTTCGTGGCTGACGAAGCGCACCTGACCGAGCCGGTCCGGCTGGAGTTCTTTCAGCCAGCCAAGGCACGGCTGATCAGCGACCGGCACAAGAACATCCTGGTCTTTACCGGTCTGGTCGCCATGGTCTTCGGCTTTGTTCTCCAATTCATCCTGAGGCGCATCCTGACCGACCCGTTCAATCGCATGGTCGAATCGGCCAAGCAAATAGCGCGAGGCAACAAGGCCGTGCGCTTCCAGGACGGGGGCAGCGGCGAATTCGCCTTTCTCTCCGGCTTCATCAACCAGGCCATCGACGTCGCCCATGAGTCGGAGGTGGCCTTGAGCCGGGAAAAGGAGCGGGTCGAGGTCACGTTGAAATCGATCTCCGATGCGGTCATCGCGACGGATTCCGAGGGCCGGATCCAGTTCATGAATCCGATCGCCGAAAGCTTGTCCGGCTACCGGACCGCCGATGTCCAGGGCAAGCCGATCTCGCTGATCCTGGGCTTCCTCGACGAGTTGAGCCGCGAATACATCAAGGATCCGGTCGATGCCTGCTTGTCTTCTGGCACGACCATCAAACTCGACGCCGGCAGCGAGCTGCTGGTGAACAAGGCAGGCATCGAGATTCCGGTCTCCGGCACCGCATCGCTGATGCTCGGCACCCACGGCGAGAAGATCGGCTGCGTGATCGCCCTGCAGGACGTGCGTGAATCGCGCGAGATGATGCACCGGCTATTCCAACAGGCCAATCGGGACAGCCTCACCGGCCTCTTCAACCGGCAGAGTTTCGAATCGCAACTCCGGTCTCTCATCGAGGACAGGGACTCTTCCGGCCAGTGTCATGCCCTGCTCTATCTGGATCTCGACCAGTTCAAAGTGGTCAACGACACCGGCGGCCACGTCGCCGGCGACGAGCTGCTGCGCCAGTTGAGCGACATATTGCACGGCAGCAAGCGCCACGATGACATCCTGGCCCGACTCGGCGGCGACGAGTTCGGCATGTTGCTCAAGCGCTGCGATGCCAGGAACGCCGCACGCGTCGCCGACAAGCTGCGCCGCAGCGTCGAAGAATTCAGGTTCATGTGGGGCGACAACGTCTTCCAGGTGGGCGTGAGCATCGGTCTCGTACCGTTCGTTTCCGGCTCGACCAGCCTGGGGGAGGTGCTGAGCCAGGCCGACATGGCCTGTTACGCGGCCAAGGAGGCGGGGCGGAACCGGATTCATGTCTATGCCCAGACGGATGACGAATTGTCGGCCAGGCAAACCGAGATGCGCTGGATTTCCTATCTGAACCGGGCGATCGACGAGAACCTGTTCGAGCTTTATTTGCAGTCCATCGTTTCGCTCGATCCGCAGGACACGCACCGCCACTGGGAGGTGCTGCTCCGCCTCAGGATGGAAGATGGCCTCGTCAGCCCCGGCGCCTTCATGCCGGCGGCGGAGCGCTTCGGCCTGATGACCAAGATCGACCGTTGGGTCATCACCCGGACGCTCCAATGCTTCGCCAGATCGAACGGCCAACTGCTCGGCCCGAACGAGTTCTTCGCCATCAATCTATCGGGCGCCTCGCTGGGCGATGCCTCGCTCACCGATTTCGTAAAGGGGGTGCAGGCGGCCACCAGTGTGCCCTGGAGGGCGATTTGCTTCGAGGTGACGGAAACGGTCGCAATCCGCAACCTGGCCGTGGGCAAGAGCTTCATCGAAGAGATGCGCGGGCTCGGCTGCCGGTTCTCGCTCGACGATTTCGGCAGCGGCCTGAGTTCGTTCGCCTACCTGAAGAACCTCGATGTCGACTACCTCAAGATCGACGGCGCCTTCATCCGCGACCTGAAAAACGACCCGGTCGATCGGGCCATGGTGGAGGCCATCCTGCAGGTGGGGCGCATCATGGGCATCAAGACGATTGCCGAGTGGGTGGAAAGCGAGGAAATCGCCGACATCCTGCGCGGGATGGGGATCGATTACGGCCAGGGCTACTACTTCGGGGAACCGGCTTCGATTCAAAGCCATTTTGCCGGAAAGCCCCCGTTGACCTTGGTGAGACAGGCGCATGGGAGGCGCCGTTTGGCTTAGAGCCTATTTCAGTCGGAGGCATGCCATGCGTTGCGGCTCGGTCGTTTACCTGGCCCGCACGGGTCAATGCATGAGCTGCGTACGGAGGAGTCCGGCGAGCAGCATCAGCAGCACGGCCACGACGATGACGATGACCAGGGTGAGCACGGTCAGCAGGAGGCCGTTGCGCCAGCCGGCGTCTTCGCCGGATGCCCGGCTGGCCCGGACGGCGAAATACCCGGTGCCGAAGGCGAGTTGCACGGCGAGGCCGATGGCGCCGGCCACCGCACCGGATACGGGCAGGCCGAGCAGGGCCAGCAGTGTACGGACGGAGGCGCTCAGCAGGACGACGATCAGCGAGTAAAGGAAGCACATCGGCCAACTGATCCTGACGCGCCGCAACAGGATCGAGGCGAGCTTGGCCGAGACGGCGAACATGCCGAACAGAATGATGAGGGGGAGCAGGCTGATGAGCATGTTCATTGCAGGTCTCTGACGGTTATCGAATGGATGGCGCGCTGTCTGGCAGCGAGAGGTTCAGGCGGGTTCGAAGCGCGTCTGTCTGCTGCGTTTTCATGCTTTGTCCCTCTTCTCGTAGTCGTAAGCGGTTGCGGGGGTCTTGCGCTGTGGCCGATTATGATCGATTTTTTGTCGAACCGTCGCTGCACGAGCAGATGCTGCGAAATCGCGTTCTGCTGACCACCGAATTGCATCCGCCTGGCGGGCTCAAATCGACCCAAGTCGGAAGTTCAGGGGCGCGTGGTGTGCGCCTCCTTCGCAGTGCACAGCAGGAGCAATAGGGACAGACCACTGTTTTTATTCATCGAACAGTTCACCAGGTTGTGTCTCAGCCCCGGCCCGGTCTTCCTGATTGGCCCGGTGTAACTCTCCCGTCCAAGGCTTCTGAAGCCTGTTCTGCAAACACTGCGCTGCGCAAGGCATAGCCAGGAGTCGGCCGGCATTAGATTTTCCGAACCCTCCCGTAACCAAATCTAGTGAGTGGCGTTGGCAGGGGAATGCTAGATTTCAACGCACTTGGTCGGATTCGCATCGGAGGCTGTAATGCCGTTTACCCGCATTTCCGTGAAGGCAGGGACTTCGCAGGAGAGAAAACGCGCCATGGCGAAAGGCGTACACGAGGCGATGGTCGGTGCCATCCTTATTCCGGACGACGACTATTTCCAGATGGTTTCGGAGTATGCCCAGGGGGATTTCTTCTTCGATCCCCATTTTTTGGGGATCGACCGCAGCGATGACATGGTGGTCGTTCAAATCACCCTGCGCAGGGGGCGAAGCGACGCCATGAAACAGAAACTCTATGGCGCGATCGCCGCGAATCTCCAGGACATGGCGGGCGTGCGTCCTCAGGACGTGTTCATCTATCTGAGCGAGAACGATTTTTCGGACTGGTCGGTAGGCAACGGGCAGATGAGCATGTCGATATCGACCCGGGCAGCGGTGGCTGATTAGGGCGTGTTCCAACAGGGGTGAGGAATGCACCCGAAGCAGTCCCGGGCAGCTCGCGGCGCGGCGTCGCCCGAATTCAAGCATTGCGAACCCCGGCCGCCGTCTGCGTCGGCGGGCAGGGCGGCGGCCTTTGCCGGGCCTGGATTTCGCCGTAAGCTGGCGCCACTGGAATTCATGGATTGGACGACCATGGCGCAAGGCAACGATCGGCTGGACAAGGTGGTGCTCGAAGCGCGGCGCAACGCCGAAGAGCGGGAGGCGGGCTATCGGGCGCAGGCGCTGAAGCTGTTTCCCTGGGTGTGCGGCCGCTGCGCGCGGACCTTCAGCCAAAGCAACCTCCAGTTGCTGGAGGTCCACCACAAGAACGGCAACCACCACGACAACCCGCCCGACGGCAGCAATTGGGAACTGCTCTGCACCTATTGCCACGAGCACGAGCATTCCAAGTTGAAGGACATGGCCGGCCGGACCGGTACCGGCGGCGGCCCGGCGCCGGCCACGGCCAATCCGTTCGCCGACCTGAAGGCCATGCTGGAGGCGAAGAAGGGAGGCTGATGCCGCCCCGGACCGCATCGCGGCGTGGTTCCCACAAGTGCATTGCGGGTTTCGCCGCGGCCCGGCTTATGCTCAAATGCCGCCTTTTATGACAGCCTCGCTTCAGGATGCGCGGCGGCCTAGGAAGCGCAGATTAATTCGGGTTTTGTCGTTCCCGCGAAGGCGGGAACCCAGCCAAATCAAGAAACTGGATTCCCGCCTTCGCGGGAATGACGAATAAATCAGCGAGTCCCTAGGCCCGTGCGGAGCTCGGCGCTGTTGGAATGAAATGAAAATTGCAGTCAGCGAACTGATCGTCCGCTTCATGGAACGCCTCGGCGTGACGCACATATTCGGCATGCCGGGCGCCCATGTCCTGCCGGTCTACGACCGCCTGTACGACTCCAGGATCAAGACCGTGCTGGTCAAGCACGAGCAGGGTGCGGCCTTCATGGCCGGCGGCTTCGCCCGGGTCACGGGCGGGGTCGGCGCCTGCATCGCCACCGCCGGGCCAGGCGCCACCAACCTGGTCACCGGCATCGCCAACGCCTATGCCGACAAGCAGCCGATCCTGGTCGTCACCGGCGAGACCTCGACCTACATCTTCGGCAAGGGCGGCCTGCAGGAAAGCTCGGGCGAGGGCGGCGCGCTGGACCAGGCCGCGCTGTTCAAGGGCATCACCCGCTACCACAAGATCGTCGAGCGCACCGACTACCTGGGCCAGGTCCTCAACCAGGCCGCGCGGGTGCTGCTCTCGGCCGGCTCCGGCCCGGTGTTGCTCAGCATCCCGTACAACGTGCAGAAGGAACTGGTCGACGAGGCGGTGCTCGACGCGGTCAACTTCCGCGCGCCACATCGGCATCGCCGCCACACCCCGGCCGACGACCTGGCCCGACTGATCGCCGGCGCCCGCTATCCGGTGATCGTGGCCGGCTACGGCTGCATCCTGTCCGGCGCCCAGGAGGCCGTGGCCGAGCTGAGCGCGCGGCTCGACATCCCGGTCGCCACCAGCCTCAAGGCCAAGGGCGTGGTCGGCGAGGCGGCGGCGCTGTCGCTCGGCAGCCTGGGCGTCACCTCGGACGGCCGCGCCTACCGCTACATCGTCGACCATGCCGACCTGGTGCTCTTCCTCGGCGCCGGCTTCAACGAGCGGACCAGCTACCTCTGGGACGGCAGGCTGCTGGCCGGCAAGAAGGTCGTCCAGATCGACCACGACCCGGCCCAGATGGAGAAGGTGTTCAAGGCCGACCTGCCGATCCAGGGCGACATCCGCGAGGTGCTCGACGACGTGCTGGCCATCGTCCGCCGGGAAGGCGGCGCGCGGAAGCCGCTCGACCGCTTCGCCGAATCCGGCGCGGCGGCGGCCGGGGCCGTGCCGAGCGCCAAGTTCGCCCTGATCGAGCGCTTCTTCGCCGAGCTGGCGGCCCGCTTCCCCCGCGACGCCCAGGTCTTCGACGACAACATCATCTTCGCCCAGAACTTCTACAAGGTCTCGCCCGACAACCGCTACTATCCCAACTCCGGCATCTCTTCGCTCGGCCACGCCATCCCGGCCGCCATCGGCGCCCGCTTCGCCCGGCCCGGGCCGACCTTCGCCATCCTCGGCGACGGCGGCTTCCAGATGTGCTGCATGGAACTCATGACCGCGGTCAACTACGGCATCCCGCTCAACGTGGTGGTGATCAACAACGCCACCATGGGTTTGATCCGCAAGAACCAGTTCCAGCTCTACGGCGAGCGCTTCATCGACTGCGACTTCGTCAATCCGGACTTCGCCCTGCTGGCCCGTTCGTTCGGCATCCACCACGTCCGGGTCGAGACCGAGGCCGATGTCGAAAGGCTGTTCGCCGCGACCGACCTGACCGGCGCGATCAACCTCATCGAAATCATCCTGGACAAGAATGCCTTCCCGGACTACCTCTCGGACCGATAGCCCGGAGGTCGCGGCGCAGAAGGCGGCCATCGCCGAACTCGAACGGAGACTCTGGGCCGGCGGCCTCGACGATGCCCTGCTGGAAGCCTACCAGGCCGCCCACCGCGAACTGGAGCGGCGCATCGCCGCGCAGGGTGCCGACGACCGCCACCGCTTCGTGGTCGTGATCCCGGTCGCCGACCGGCCGCAGCATCTGCAAAGCTGCCTGGCCAGCCTCTTGGAGCTGTGCCATTTGTACGGCTACGGCGGCCAGCACGACGGGCGCTATCGGAAAGTCGCGGCCTTCATCGCCGACGACAGCTGCGATCCGAACAACATCGCCATCAACCGCGACCTGGCCCGCCGCTTCGACGCCGACGGGCTGCCCACCACCTATTTCGGCCTGGATGAGCAGGGCGAGCTGCTCGGCGGCCTCGACCCCGACACCCGCGCCGCGCTGGCCAGCGTGCTGGGCCAGCCCGAACCCGAGATCTCCGGCCACAAGGGCTCGGCTGTGATGCGCAACATCGCCTACCTGAGGCTGGCCGAACTGGCGGGCACGGGCGAGCGGGTGCTGTTCCATTCCATCGACAGCGACCAGGAGTTCACGGTCAAGGTCAGCACCGCGGTGGGCGACAAGGAAGTCTACGCGGTCAGCTTCTTCCATGCCCTGGACGAGATATTCGGTTGCACCGACGCCCTAGTGCTGACCGGCAAGGTGGTCGGCGACCCGCCGGTGTCGCCCGCCGTGATGGCCGGCAATTTCCTCGACGACGTGATCGATTTCCTGCGCCAGATGGCCGAGTCCGAATCCAGCACGCCGTGCAGCCACCATCGGCCCGAGGACCGGCGCCAGGGCGAGGCGGCATACCACGACATGGCCGACCTGTTCGGCTTCAAGCAGGTCGACGCGGCCTACCGCTACCGCTGCAGCCTGACCGGGCGGCACAGCGAGGCAGACTGCTTCGACCAGTTCGCCGGCCGACTCGGCGCCTTCTTCTACGGCGAACACCCGACCCGCGTTTCCTATTTCCAGTACGCTGCGGCCGTGGCCAGCGTGCAGCCGGCGCGCACGGTCTATACAGGCAACTACGTCTTCCGGCCCGAGGGGTTGCGCTACTTCGTGCCCTTCGCCGGCCTGCGCCTGCGCATGCTGGGGCCGAGCCTGGGGCGGGTGATCCGGGCCGAGATCGACGGCCGCTTCGTCTCGGCCAATCTGCCCATGCTGCACAAGCGGACGGTGGAGGATTCGGGCCGCTCCGAGTTCCGGCCGGGTATCGAGGCCGGAGACGCGGTCATCAAACTGTGCGGCGAATTCGAGCGCCAGTTTCAGGGCGACGTGATGCTGTTCAGCCTGGAACGGCTGACCGCCGCGGGTTTCCCCGGCCGGGTGCCGGATGCGGGCGAGATCGCCGCCACGGTCGAGGCCGTGCATGGCGAGATGCTCGCCAAATACCAGGCCAAGCACGCGGCCATCGTCGACAAGCTCGGCGCCCTGAGGACCCTGCTGCGCGAGCCGGGACAATGGTGGCACCGGGCGCCGGAGCGGGCCGCGGCGGTCGGCCATTTCGAGTCCTTCATCGCCAGCATGGAACACAACTTCGGCGCCGATTCGCCCTGCTATGCCCGCATCCTCGGCAACTGGCCGCAGTGGCGGGCCGATCTGGTCGCCGCCATCGCCCGCTACCCGGCCGATCGCCGGGCCTGGGATGCACTGCTCGCGGCGCTCAGAGCCGCACCAGCTCCTCGGCGCTAAATCCCGCCGCCATCCTCGCTTTCTCGTTGAACGGCTTGCGCGGCCGGGGCAGGCCGGCGGCGTCGATCTGCGTCCGGTAGGCCGCGTCCGGTTCCAGGCCGCGCGCCTCGCACAGATACCTGAACCAGCGGTCGCCGGCCGCGACGTGGCCGATCTCGTCGCGCAGGATGATGTCCAGGATGTCGCCGCCGGCCCGGTCGCCGTAGCCGCGTAGCTTGCTCTGGATGCCCGGCGTCACGTCCAGGCCGCGGGCCTCGAAATAGCGCGGGATGACCGCCATCCGGGCGAGCGGATCGCAGGCCGTCTTCATGGCCGTCTCCCACAGGCCGCCGTGGGCCGGGAAGTCGCCGTAGTCGTGGCCCAGGCCGCGCAGGTGGTCGCGCAGCAGGCGGTAGTGATAGGCCTCCTCGGCTGCCACCCGCAGCCAGTCGGCATAGAAGCCGGCCGGCAGGTCATGGAAGCGGTAGACCGCATCCAGGGCCAGGTTGATGGCGGTGAACTCGATGTGGGTCAGGGCGTGGATCAGCGCGGCGTGGCCTTCGGGGCCGTTCAGCTCGCGCCGGGGCATGTCCTTGGGCCGGGCCAGGATGGGCCGTTCCGGCCGGCCGGCCTCAGTCAGCGGTTCGGGGTCATTGAACGGCCCAGTCTCCAGCACGCCGGCCTGCCAGTCGATCCATAGCCGCTCGGTCAATGCGAGCTTGGCTTCGACATCGGTTTCGGCCAGGGCGGCGCGTGCGGCGGCGTGCAGGGAGGTTTGATCGGGCGGCATGGCGCGGATTGTACCGTGCCGCCGGGGGTCAGGCCGGGCAGTGGTGGATCTCGATGGTCGAGTGGGCGATCTCTTCGTGCTGGGCGAGCTGGGCGCGGACCCGTTCGGCGGTCAGCGCCGCGTCGTGGGTGACCAGGCTCAGCGCGCAGGAGTAGGTCCGCTTGCCGACCCGCCAGACGTGCAGGTCGGCGATCCGGGTCTCGCCGGCTTCGGGGCCGGTCTCGACCGCCTCGCGGATCTCGGCCACGACCGGATGGTCCATCTCGCGGTCGAGCAGCACCTTACCGGTCTCGGCGATCAATCCCTTGGCCCAGGAGGCGACCACGACCGCGCCGACGATGCCCATGACCGGGTCGAGCCAGGACCAGCCGTACAGCCAGCCGCCGGTCAGGGCGACGATGGCCAGCACCGAGGTGGCGGCGTCGGCGATCACGTGGACGTAGGCCGATTTGAGGTTGAGGTCGTGGTGGTGGCCGTGATCATGATGGTGGTCGGCGTGATCGTGATGGTGGTCGGCGTGATCGTGATGGTCATGGTCATGGCCGTGATGATGGTCGTGGGCATTGCCCAGGATCACGGCGCTGACGATGTTGACGATCAGGCCGACCGCCGCCACCACGATCGCTTCCTGGTAATGGATCGGTTGCGGCGTGAAGATGCGTTCCACCGAGCCGAATACCATCAGGGCGGCGACGCCGAGCAGGAAGATGGCGCTGGCGAAGCCGCCCAGCACCTCGATCTTCCAGGTGCCGAAGGCGAAGCGCGGATCACGCGCATGGCGCCGTGCGGCGGCGTAGGCGAAGGCGCTGAGGCCGATGGCCACGGCGTGCGAGCTCATGTGCCAGCCATCGGCCAGCAGGGCCATGGAGTTGAACCACCCGCCGGCGGCGATCTCGACCACCATCATGACGGCGGTGATCCACATCACGGTACGGGTGCCGCGTTCGGCGGCCTGGCTACCCACGTCGAACACGTGGTCGTGGGTCCAGGGCGATAGGTCGTGGCTGTGCATGTCGGTATCCTTTGGGTTTTTCGGGGCGGCAACGGTTCGTTGCCGCGGATTTATATATACTGTACCCCAGTATATTTTCGGGGTCCATACGGAGCATCCATGGCACACACCATCCAAGGCAAGAAGCCGCTGCTGGCGCGGGTCCGGCGCATCCAGGGCCAGGCCGCCGCGCTGGAGAAGGCGCTCGACCAGGAGGCCGAGTGCATGGCCGTCCTGCAGCAGATCGCGGCGATCCGCGGCGCGGTGAACGGCCTCATGGCCGAGGTGCTGGAAGGCCACATGCGCGACCATCTCGGCCCCGAAGCCGGCGACGCGCAGAGCCGGGAGGTGGAACTTGAATTGGTCATCCGCATCCTGCGCTCCTACCTGAAGTAGCCGGGCGGGCCGCCGCATTAAGATTTTGTAATCCGCTTGTCAGGCGGGCGTCGGTTTCGATGGTCTATGTTGTGACTATCGAAACGGCCCGAACTCCCTTCCCGGGGTCGGGTCACACCCTCAACCGACCAGGCGAAAGGAGCGATCATGTACGGCCCATACGACCACGGTTGGATGTTCGGCGCCGGTAGCGGCATGGGGTTCGGCGGCCTATGGATGATCCTGCTCTGGATCATTCTTCTTCTGGCGCTGTTCACGCTGGTGAAATACCTGTTCTTCAAGCCTCGCGACGGCGAGCGCGACACGCGCCCGGACCGGCGGACGGCGCTCGACATCCTCAAGGAAGCCTATGCCCGCGGCGACATCGCGCGCGACGAGTACCTCAGGAAGCGCGACGACCTGCTGCACGATTGACCCGGCCGCGCTTCACATCCATCAGTCCTTTTTGGCAAAGGAGAAAGCCATGAGAAAGACACGATATCTGAGCACCCTGGCGGCCTGCGTGCTGGCACTCGGCGTGGCCGGCGCCGGTTTGGTGGCGTATGCCGCCGACAACGGCAGCGCCGATCAGAGCGCCAACAGCGGCTGGGGCTACGGCATGGGTCCCGGCATGATGGGCGGTTATGGCGGCGGTTACGGCTATGGCATGGGTCCCGGCATGATGGGTGGCTACGGCGGCGGCTATGGCATGGGGCCGGGAATGATGGGTGGCTACGGCGGCGGCTGGGGCATGGGCCCCGGCATGATGGGCGGCTACGGCGGCATGGGCATGATGGGCGCCTACCTGGGGTCCGAACTCAACCTGACCGATGCCCAGCAGGCCAAGATCAACAAGATCATGGACGAGACCCGCAAGCAGCACTGGGCGCTGATGGGCGCCATGATGGATCAGCAGGTGCGCCTGCGCGACCTGTCCGCCGCACCCAAGCAGGACGATGCCGCGATCGGCGCGGCCTACAAATCCCTGAGCCAGCTGCAGCAACAGATGTTCGAAACCATGGTGGGCGCGCAGAAGCGGATGGATGCCGTGCTGACCAAGGAGCAGCGCGAACAGTTGCGCAACTACTGGCACCGCGGCTGGGGCACGCGCCGCTGAGCCTACTCTGACGGCCCGTTCGGGCCGTTCAGCCTTCCTGCCGTGCCGCCGGCCTACGGCACGGCAACATGATATCGAACCGGGTCATGCCGTCGCCCGAGACGGCTTGGATGGTGCCGCCGTGCGCCTCGACCAGCGACCGGGTGATCGCCAGGCCGAGGCCGGTGTGGCCGCCGCCTTCCCGGCGGGCCGGATCGACCCGGTAGAAGCGGTCGAACAGCCGGTCGAGATGTCTGGCTGGAATGGTCGGCCCGGGGTTGCTCACCGCGATCCGACAGGTCTCGCCGTCGCTGGCCAGGCGGACACCGATGCTGCCGCCGGACGGGGTGTACCTCAGGGCGTTGGACAGCAGGTTGGAGATCGCCCGCTGCAGCATCAGCCGGTCGCCGCTGACCTGCGCCTCGCCGTCCAGCACCAGGCGCACGTCGCGGTCGGCGGCCAGTGCCTCGTAGAACTCGAACAGGCGGCGCACCTCGTCGGCCAGGTCGACGGTCTCGCGGTGCGGCACCACCATGTGGTTGTCGGCCTGGGCCAGGAACAGCATGTCGCCGATCATCCGCGCCAGGCGCTCGTATTCCTCCATGTCCGATTCCAGTACCTCGCGGTATTCCTCGGCGCTGCGGGTCCGGGCCAGGGCGACCTGGGTCTGGGTCATCAGGTTGGAGACCGGGGTGCGCAGCTCGTGGGCGATGTCGGAGGAGAAATCGGACAGCCGACGGAAGGCGTCCTCCAGCCGGGCCAGCATGGCGTTGAATGCCTCGGCCAGGGCGCGAATCTCGTCCGGCGCGCCGGCCACCGGCAGGCGCTCCGACAACTTGTCGGCCGAGATCGAGGTGGCAGTGCGGGCCATCGCCTTGAGCGGCGACAGCGCCTGGCGCGCAGCCATCCAGCCCAGCGCCGCGGTCGACAACGCGGCCAGCGCCATGGCCAGGGCCAGGATGCGGCGGAACTCGGCCATGAACATGTCGTGGTGGCGGATGTCGACCGACAGGGCGACGGTGTAGGGCGCGCCGTCGACCGGCACCGGCATGGCGATGCCGCGGTACTCGGTGCCGTTGGCCGCCCATTGTTCGAGCGTGCCGGGCGGCTCGTGGGTTTCGAGCAGGTGCGAGGGGAAGGCGGCGGCGGTGGTGGCGAACCAGATCTGGCCGTGGTTGTCGATCACCGCCACCGAAAGGCCCGGATGGCCGATCAGGGCGTCGTTCAGTTCCTGGGAGAGCGCGTCGAGGTCGGCCTGGTCGTGGGCCCGGGCCAGCAGGTGGCGGACCAACTCGAGCTTGCCCAGCATTTCCTGGTGGTCTTCGTCGGCGAAGTGGTGCTCGACCGCCCGCGCGATCAGCACGCCGGTGATCAGCAGCACCGCCGCGACCACGACGGCGAACAACAGGCTGACCCGGGCGGTGAGCGAGAGCGGCTTCATTCGGCGGACGCATCGTCGAGCCGGTAGCCCATGCCGCGCACGGTCTTGATCAGCTTGGGCTCGAAGCCGTCGTCGATCTTGCCGCGCAGGCGGCGCACGGCGACGTCGATCACGTTGGTGTCGCTGTCGAAATTCATGTCCCAGACCTGGGAGGCGATCAGCGCCCGGGGCAGCACCTCGCCGGCGCGGCGGACGAACAGCTCGAGCAGGGCGAATTCCTTGGGCGTCAGCTCGATGCGCTGGCCGGCCCGGGTCACCCGGCGGCGCACCGGGTCCAGTTCCAGGTCGGCGATGGCGAGCATCTCGGCGGCCGGTGCCTGCTTGCCGCGGCGCAGCAGGGTGCGGACCCGGGCCAGCAGCTCGGCGAAGGCGAAGGGCTTGACCAGGTAGTCGTCGGCGCCCAGTTCCAGGCCGCGCACCCGGTCCTCGATCTGGTCGCGCGCGGTCAGGAACAGCACCGGCAGTTCGTGTCCGGCCGCGCGCAGGGCCTTCAGGATCTCCCAGCCGCTGAGGCCGGGCAGCATGACGTCCAGGATGACGAGGTCGTAGCCGCCGGTCATGGCCAGGTCCAGGCCGTCGCGGCCGTCGTCGGCGCGGTCGACCACGAAGCCGGCCTCGGTCAGGCCGCGCCGGATGTATTCGCCGGTCTTGGGTTCGTCCTCGACGATGAGCAGCTTCATCGGTTCATCAATTCGACAATGGCATTGGGGCAATCCTGCCACAGGTGGGCTGCCGGGCGGACAAGATTACAGATTTGTCATCCGGCCGTCAGTTTCTCGTCGGGGCCCGCTTGCCATACTCGTCGCAAGCCTTCCACTTCGACGAGGAGAACCGCGATGCACACCACCAAGACCCTGCTGGCCCTCCTGCTGGCCGCCGCCGTGGCCCCGTCCTGGGCCGACGCTATGGCCGGCATGGACCACGCCCAGCACGCCAACGCCGGCCAGAACGCGCCGCTCAGCGAAGGCGTGATCCGCAAGATCGACACCGCCACCGGCCACGTCACCATCCGCCACGGCGAACTGTACAACCTGAACATGCCGGCCATGACCATGACCTTCTCCACCAAGGACAAGGGCATGCTCAAGGGCTACAAGGCGGGCGACAAGGTGAAGTTCCAGGCCGACGCCGCCATGGACGGCTCGCTGATGGTCACCCAGATTTCCCACTTGCGCTGAGCAGGCCATGCGCGCGCGGCATGTCGCTACGCTTCTGGCCGGCCTCGTCCTGGCGTGGCCTGCTGGCGCGGCCGAACTCGGCGCCGACCTGAACGGCCTGCTGGCCTATGCCCGCGAGCACAACCCCGACCTCAGGGCGCGCGGCCTGGAGGCCGAGGCGGCGCACGCCGGCGTGGGATCGGCCTCGGCCCTGCCCGACCCGAACCTGCAGGTCGAGCTGATGGACTTCACCAATGCCGGTGCCAACGGCCCGACCACGCTGGCGCCTGGTGCGGTCGGCACCACCAAGTACCAGATCGTCCAGCCGCTGCCGTTCTACGGCAAGCGCGACCTGCGCGGCCGGGTGGCCGCCAGCGGCGCGGCCCGTTCCGACGCCGTGCGCGATGTTACCGGGCTCGATCTGGACAGCCGGATCAAGACCGCCTACGCGCGCTACTACCAGGCGGCCGGCCAGGCCCGCATCCTGACTGAGACCAAGTCGCTCTACGACGCCCTGGAGCAGGTGGTGTTCACCCGCTATGGCGTCGGCCTGGTGCCGCAGCAGGACGCCATCCAGGTACAGAGCGAGATCACCGCCACCCGGGTCGACCTGATCGACGCCGAACGCAAGCGGCGCGACGCGGTCGCGGCGCTGAACGCGCTGCTGGCGCGCGAGCCCGACGCGCCGCTGGC
>DASVZA010000039.1:0-195388 GCA_036391875.1 Parasulfuritortus sp. | reverse complement strand
CACCTCGCTGCCTTCGCCGCCGAACACCGCCGGCACGAAATGGAGGAACTCCTTGCCGAACTTGACCAGCAGCAGACCGAGGGCGAGAACCAGGCCGAGATAGAACGGGGCCAGCAGCCAGCGGCTGCCGAAGATCAGCTTTTCCAGGGCGGTTTCGAGGCGATTCATGATTTTGCTTCCTTGGGCTTGCGGGTGGCGTACAGGCTGGCCGCCACCGATGACGACAGGATCAACGCGACGATGCCGAGCGCCAGCCCGATCGGCACCTTGTAGAAGTCGGCGACCAGCATCTTGGTGCCGACGAACACCAGCACCAGCGCCAGGCCGTACTTGAGCAGGTGGAAGCGGCCGTTGAGGTCGGCCAGCAGGAAATACAGCGAGCGCAGGCCCATGATGGCGAAGATGTTGGAGGTGAAGACGATAAACGGATCGGCGGTCACGGCGAAGATGGCCGGGATGCTGTCGACCGCGAAGATGACGTCCGAGGTCTCGATCAGCACCAGCACCAGGAACAACGGCGTGAACCAGCGCAGGCCGTCGACCCGGGCCATGAAGCGTTCGCCGTGATAGCCGTCGGTGATGCGCAGATGGCGCCGCATCCACTTCAGCACCGGATTGGCGCCGAGATCGGCCTCCGCCTCGGCGAAGATCAGCATCTTGAAGCCGGTGACCACCAGGAAGGCGCCGAACAGGTACAGCACCCACTCGAACTGGTGCACCAGCCAGGCGCCGCCGAGGATCATCGCCGCCCGCATCACGATCGCGCCCAGCACGCCGAACACCAACACCCGGCGCTGGTAGGCCGGCGGCACGGCGAAGAACGAGAAGATCATGATGAAGACGAAGATGTTGTCGACCGACAACGACATCTCGATCAGGTAGCCGGTGAGGAACTCCAGTGCCTTGGCGTCGGCCACCCCGCGCCCGACGTTGCCGTCCAGCCACCACCAGAGCAGGCCGCAGAACGCCAGCGCCAGCGCCATCCAGACGCCGGTCCAGGTCAACGCCTCGCGGGCCGAGACGGTATGCGCCTTGCGGCCGCCCAGGACGAACAGATCAAGGGCCAGCATGGCCAGCACGAAGGCGACGAAGCCGGCCCAGAAGGCCGGCCCGACCAGGCCGGTCAGTTCCATTTAGCGGATACCCTGTTGGTCGGCCGCGCGCAGGGCGGCGATCCGCTCTTCCAGCGGCGGGTGGGTCATGAACAGGCGCTTGAGGCCGCCCGCGCCGCCGCCGGCGATGCCGAAGGCCGCCATCTTGTCCGGCAGCGGCGCCGGATGCAGCGCGTTCAGGCGCTGCAGGGCGCTGATCATCTTGCCCCGGCCGGCCAGCGTGGCGCCGCCCCGGTCGGCGCGGAATTCGCGCTGGCGCGAGAACCACATGACGATCATCGAGGCCAGGATGCCGAGCACCAGTTCGGCGACGATCATGGTGACGAAGAAGGCCGGCCCCTGGCCGCGCTCGGTCTTGAACACCACCTTGTCGACCACGTAGCCGATCACCCGCGAGAAGAACATCACGAAGGTGTTCACCACGCCCTGGATCAGGGCCATGGTCACCATGTCGCCGTTGGCGGCGTGGCTGATCTCGTGGCCCAGCACGGCCTCGGCCTCGTCCCGGGTCATCTGCTGCAGGAGGCCACTGGAGACGGCGACCAGCGAGCTGTTCTTGCTCATGCCGGTGGCGAAGGCGTTGACCTCGGGCGAATCGTAGATGGCGACTTCCGGCATGCGAATGCCGGCGGCCTGGGCCTGGCGGGCCACGGTGGCGACCAGCCATTGCTCCTCAGCGGTGCGCGGCTGCTTGATGACCCGGGCGCCGGTCGACATCTTGGCCATCCATTTCGAGATCGCCAGCGAGATGAAGGCGCCGCCGAAGCCCATGATCGCGGCGAAGGCCAGCAGGGCCGAGAGGTTCAGGCCCTGGGCGTTCAGGTAGGGCTCGACGCCCAGGATGCGCATGGTGATCGAGAGCACCAGCACGATGGCCAAATTGGTGGCCAGGAACAGGAAGATGCGTTTCATGAATATCCTCCGATGAACGGATTTATGACAGCGGCCATCCTAGCCGCTCAGGACAATCAATAAAATTCGAATATTTCTTACATTTCGTTCGTCTATGGCGAATAATCGAGGCATGCTCAACTACAAGCAACTGCACTACTTCTGGAGCGTCGCCAAGGCCGGCGGCATCAGCCGCGCGGCGGAACGCCTGCACCTGACGCCACAGACCCTGTCGGGCCAGATCGCGCTGCTCGAGGACAACCTTGGCACCCATCTGTTCCGCCGGGTCGGCCGCCGCCTGGAACTGACCGAAGTCGGCCGCGTCGCCCTGTCCTATGCGGACGACATCTTCCGCGCCGGAGGCGAGCTGGAGGAGGTCCTGCGCGGCAGCCCGGGCGGCCGACCGTTGCAGTTCCGGGTCGGCATCGCCGACGTGCTGCCCAAATCGGTCGCCTACCGCCTGCTGGCGCCGGCCATGAGCCTGGCCGACCCGATCCGCATCGTCTGCCGGGAAAACAAGCTCGACCGCCTGCTGGGCGAGCTGGCCACCCACCGCCTCGACCTCGTCCTCTCGGACAGCCCGATGCCGGCCGACGCCGAGGTCAAGGGCTACAGCCACAAGCTGGGCGAATGCGGCGTCACCTTCTTCGCCAGTCCCGGGCTGGCCGACCGGCTGGTCGGCGACTTCCCAGCCTGCCTGAACGGTGCCCCGCTGCTGGTTCCGGGCGAAGGCACCGCCATGCGCGGCCACCTGATGCGCTGGCTGGCGGCCCAGCAACTGCACCCGCGCATCGCCGGCGAATTCGACGACAGCGCCCTGATGAACGCCTTCGGCCAGGAAGGCAGCGGCATCTTCCCGGCCCCGTCCGTGGTCGCCGACGAAATCCGGCAGCAACACGCGGTCCGGGCTCTGGGCCAGATCGACACCCTGTCCGAACGCTTCTACGCCCTGTCAGTCGAACGTCGCCTGAGCCATCCTGCCGTGCTCGCCATCCTGCAGGCTGCGAGCGAGGAACTGTTCGCCGGCGACATTTGAGCTATCCTCGCGCCTGCGCACCGCATATGAAACACATGTCATGACTCCCGCACTGCTCGACACCGCCACCGCCGCCTTGACCGAACTGCTCGAATTCAACCAGCCGGCCGACGTCGTGCTGTCCGCCTTCTTCCGCAAACATCCGAAACTGGGCGGCCGCGACCGGGCCTTCGTCGCCGAATCGGTCTACGGCGTGATCCGCCGCCTGCGCAACATGGTGTACGTCACCGACGATAGCCGTGTGCCGCGCAAGCTGCTGCTGGCCTGGCTGGCCCGGCACGGCGGCCATACCCTGCGCGAGTTCGAGACCGCCGTCAGCAAGAACGAGCTGGAATGGCTGAAGACGGTCAAGGCCGCCGGTCTGGACGATGCCAGCGAAGCCGTCAAACTCGACCTGCCCGACTGGCTGCACGAACGCCTGGCCGCCCGCTACGGCGACCGGCTGGAACCCTTGATGTCCGCCCTGAACCGGCCGGCCCCGCTCGACGTCCGGGTCAGCCGGATGAGCCGCGAATCGGTCCAGGCCAACCTGGCCGCCGACGGCATCGAATCGGAGCCGACGCCCTATTCGCCCTGGGGCCTGCGCCTGAAGGGCAAGCCGGCCCTGAACAAGCATCCCCTGTTCGTCGAAGGCGTGATCGAGGTCCAGGACGAGGGCAGCCAGCTGCTCGCCCTGCTGACCGGCGCCAAGCGGGGCGAGATGGTCTGCGACTTCTGCGCCGGCGCCGGCGGCAAGACCCTGGCCCTGGGCGCCATGATGAAGAACACCGGCCGGCTCTACGCCTTCGACGTGGCCGAGAAGCGGCTGTCCAACCTGAAGCCGCGCCTGGCCCGCTCGCAGCTGTCCAACGTCCATCCCCAACTGCTGACCGGCGAGAACGACACCAAGGTCAAGCGCCTGGCCGGCAAGTTCGACCGGGTCCTGGTCGACGCGCCCTGCTCCGGCCTCGGCACGCTGCGCCGCAACCCTGACCTGAAATGGCGTCAGAGCCCGGACTCGGTGGCCGAACTGACCGGCAAGCAGGCCGCTATCCTGGCCTCCGCCTCGCGCCTCGTTAAAACCGGCGGTCGCCTGGTCTACGCCACCTGCAGCCTGTTGCCGGAGGAAAACGAGGCCATCGTCGAGGCCTTCCTGGCCAGCCACACCGAGTTCCGCCTCGTCCCGGTACGCGACATCCTGGCCGAGCAGGGCATCGCCCTGGAAATGGCCGACTACCTGCGCCTCGACCCGCTGCAGCATGGCACCGACGGCTTCTTCGCCGCCGTCCTGGAGCGCAGCCGATGAGGCGCCTCGTCCTGCTGCTGGCGCTGGCGGCCGGCCCGGCCCTCGCCTCGCCGCCGCTCGAATTCAGCCTGCACGGCACGGCCCAGGTCGCCTTCACGCCCGGCGACGATGCCGGTGCCCTGGTGGTGACGGCGATCGACCAGGCCAAGACCCAGATCCTGGTCCAGGCCTACAGTTTCACCCACCGCGCCATCGCCGAGGCCCTGGTCGCCGCCCGGCAACGCGGCGTCGACGTCCAGGTCATCGCCGACCGCGAGCAGGACCGCACGATCGACACTTCGCGCATCGGCTACCTCGCCGAGCATGGCGTCAGCGTCTATCTGGACGGCGAACACGCCGCCGCCCACAACAAGGTGATGATCATCGACAACGGCCGGCCGGATGCCGCGCTGATCACCGGTTCGTTCAACTTCACCACGGCGGCCCAATACCGCAACGCGGAAAACCTGCTCATCCTGCGCGGCAATCCGCTGCTGACCGAAGCCTATGCCGCCAACTGGCGGCGCCACCGCACCCATTCGCTGCCGCTCCACCCATGACCCACACCGACCCGGCCGCCCAAAACCTGATCGCGGCCCTGCTGACCGATTTTTCCAACACCGCCCTGCTGGGCCAGATCATGGCGCTGCTGATCGCCCTCGGCGTCAGCTGGCTGACCATCCACAAGATGGAACGCCACCAGACCGGCAAGAGCCGAGAAATCTGGCACACCCAGGAATGGAAACGTTTCCTGATCCCGCTGTTCACCCTGCTGCTGACCCTGATCGTCCGGCCGTTCCTGGCCCGCCTGGGCAACCCCCATCTGCTCGATATCGCCATACCGCTGCTGCTGTCCCTGTTCATCGTCCAGTTGTCCTTGTTCTTCCTGCGCAGCCTGTTCCATCCCGGTGCCCTGCTGACCGCCATCGAGCGCGCCGTCTCCTGGCTGATCTGGATCATCGTCGCCATCCACATCACGGGCTACCTGGGCACCGTGGAAGAGGAACTGGACAGCATCGGCTTCAACATCGGTAAGCAGCACATCTCGCTCTATACGGCCCTGCTCGGCCTGTTCACCACCGCTCTCACCCTGATCAGCGCCCTATCGCTCGGGCGCCTGCTGGAAAACCGGCTGATCGCCACCAGCAACCTGAACAGCAACCTCAAGGCCGCCCTGAGCAAGATCATCCGCACCCTGCTGGTCCTGGTCGCCGTGTTGATCGCCCTGCCCCTGGTCGGCATCGACATCACTGTGCTGTCGGTGTTCAGCGGCGCGCTCGGCGTCGGCCTCGGCCTCGGCCTGCAGAAGGTCGCCAGCAACTACGTGTCCGGCTTCACCCTGCTGCTGGAAAACTCCATCCATATCGGCGACATGGTGACGGTCAACAATCTCTACGGCGAAGTGAGCAAGATCGCCACCCGCTACACGGTCATCCGCAGCCTGGACGGCAGCGAGACGGTGATCCCGAACGACACCCTGATCACCTCCGCAGTGACCAACCACAGCCTGACCAGCCCGGACAACATGGTGAGCATACCGATCCAGGTCGCCTACGAGACGGACCTGCGCCAGGCCGAAGCGGTCATGCTCGAAGCGGCCCGCAGCCATCCGGACGTCCTGCAGGAGCCGACGCCCGTGGTTCGGCTCACCGATTTCGGCGACAACGGCATCAACCTGAAGCTGGCTGTCTGGTTCAAGCACCCGGAAAGCGGTTCGGCCCGCCTCGTGTCCGACCTGAACTGGGCGATCTGGGAAGACTTCCGGAAGGCCGGTATCGACATCCCGTTCCCACAGCGGGTGGTGCGACTGCTCAAGGACTGAGACCGCAGCCGCTTCGGTCCGGATTTGATCTGGCGAAACCCGGCGCGTATGCTCCCCCGGCACGGCCCGGTCCGGGCCGGCACACATGTGAAACATGGACTGGAGACAACAACGATGAGCAAAGTACGTGTAGCAGTGGTGGGGCTTGGCCGGGTGGGTTCGGTCTTCCTGGATGCGCTGCTCAAGCAGCATGGCCGCGCGGTGGATCTCGTGGCGGTTGCCGAATCCAACGCGGACGCGCCGGGCTGCGCCGCGGCACGCAACGCAGGCATCCCGATCCTGACGGCCGCCGAACTGCTGCAGCGCAGCAGCGGCCTGGACATCATCTTCGACGTGACCGGCTCCGAGGCCGTGCGCCGCGAACTGCGCGAAGGCCTGGCCGCCGCGCACAACCGGGAAACCGTGATCGCCCCGGAAAGCATGGCGCGCCTGGTCTGGTCGCTCATGGTGCCGGGCGGCGAACTGCCCGAAGTCCACGGCCGGGCCGGCTATTGAGCCTTGCCGGCGAACGGGCGTTCGCTGAGCGCCCGCGTCGACGGCCAAGCAAGATGGAACGGCCATAAAAAAACCCGCCTGAGGCGGGTTTTTTGCGGGAAGAGGCCGAGTTACTTCAGCTTCACTTCCTTGTACTCGACGTGCTTGCGAGCCTTGGGATCGAACTTCATGATCGCCATCTTCTCGGGCATCGTCTTCTTGTTCTTGGTGGTGGTGTAGAAATGGCCGGTGCCCGCAGTGGACTCCAGCTTGATCTTTTCGCGTCCGCCTTTTGCCATGATCTAGCTCCTTACACCTTTTCACCGCGGGCGCGCATTTCGGCCAGGACGGTATCGATACCGTTCTTGTCGATAGTGCGCAGGGCGGCGTTGGTCAGGCGCAAACGCACCCAACGGTTTTCGCTTTCGACCCAGAAACGACGGTTCTGCAAGTTGGGCAGAAAACGACGCTTGGTCTTGTTGTTGGCGTGGGACACATTGTTCCCCACCATCGGCTTCTTGCCGGTAACTTGGCATACACGGGCCATGATGGATACCCCTGTTGAGTGGTTCGGTTGCTGAGAAAGACCGGCTTTATATCACACAAGTTTCGGCCGGGTCAAAACCAAATACACTCCGCCCAGCAACTGCCGCCCTCCGTCGTCGCCGTGATTGCCCATACTCACTGGGCAACCATAATGGAATCAGCAGATGATACCGGAGGCCGCCAACCATGCTGCCCGTCGTCCACACCCTGCCTGTCGCCATCTTGCCGCAGCCCACCGAAACAAGCTGCGGACCGACCTGCCTGCACGCCGTCTACCGCTACTGGAACGAAGACGAGCCGCTCGAGGCGGTGATGACCCGCACCCGCGAACTGGAATTTGGCGGCACTTTCGCGGTCTTCCTCGCCTGTGACGCGCTGCGCAAGGGCTACCGGGCGACCATCTACACCTACAACCTGATGGTCTTCGACCCCACCTGGTTCGCGCCTGGCGTCGACATCGCCGACAAGCTTTGCCGCCAGCGCGAGGTGAAGGACGATCCGCGCTTGCACTATGCCACCGAAGGCTATCTCGAGTTCCTGGCCCTGGGCGGCCGGCTGCGTTTGGCCGACCCGACCCGCAGCCTGGTCCGCGGCATCCTGCGCCGGGGGCTTCCCATCCTGACCGGGCTGTCCTCGACTTATCTCTACCGCTCGGCGCGCGAATACGGCCCGGACGACACGCCGGACGACATCCGAGGCAAGCCGGGCGGCCATTTCGTCATCCTGGCCGGCTACGACCGGCGGCAACGCTCGGTCCTGGTCGCCGACCCCTATGGCCCGAAGCACGAATACTGGATGAGCATCGACCGGGTGCTGGCGGCGGTCCTGCTGGGCATCGTCACCCACGACGCGAACCTTCTGGTGATCCAGCCGGCAATGCGCGACCGGCGGACCGAACCCCATGGGCATCCTGATCGTCGTTGAAACCCCCCAGGCCTGGCCGCTCGACATCCCTGGCGTGGAAGTCGTCTCCGCGCGTGCCTACCTGACCGAGAACGCCTTCTCCGACGACCGCGCCGCCAAGGTGTTCAACCTGTGCAAGTCTTACCGCTACCAGAGCCTCGGCTACTACGTATCCCTGCTGGCCGAGGCCCGCGGCCACAAGCCGCTGCCCAGCGTCCACACCATCGGCGACCTGCGATCGCGCAGCCTGATCAAGGTGCTGACCGAAGACCTGGACGCGCTGATCCAGAAATCGCTCGGCACCATCCGTTCGAACCGCTTCCAGTTGTCGATCTACTTCGGCCGCAACCTCGCGGCCCGCCACGCACGCCTGAGCCGGCAGCTCTTCAACCTCATGCCGGCGCCCCTGCTGCGGGCCAACTTCGAGCGCGACAATGGCCAGTGGCAGCTGAAGTGCGTGCATCCGATCGCCGCCAACGACATTCCGCCCAGCCACATGAGCTTCGTGGTTCGGGCCGCGAGCGACTACTTCGCCGGCCGCAAGCGACTGCCAAGGCGCCGCACCGTCCCGCGCCACGACCTCGCCATCCTGGTCGACCCGCTCAATCCCGAACCACCCTCCAATCCGCGGGCCCTGCGCAAATTCGAGAAGGCTGCGGCCGCCTCCGGCCTGGACGCCACCTACATCACCCGCACCGACATCGGCCGCCTCGCCGAATTCGACGCGCTGTTCATCCGCGACACCACCTTCGTCAACCACTACACCTACCGCTTCTCGCGCCGCGCCGCCGCCGAGGGACTGGTGGTCATCGACGATCCCGCCTCCATCGTGAAGTGCAACAACAAGGTCTACCTGGCCGAACTGCTCGCCCGTCACCGCCTGCCGACGCCGCGGACCCTGTTGGTGCACCGCGGCAACCTGGCCGGGATCGAACCGGCCCTGTCGCTGCCTTGCGTCCTGAAGAAGCCGGACAGTTCCTTCTCCATGGGCGTGATGAAGGTGGAGACTCCGGCCGAACTGAACGCAGCGGTCCGCAGCCTGCTCGACAAGTCCGAACTGATCGTCGCCCAGGAATGGCTGCCCACCGAATTCGACTGGCGCATCGGCATCCTCGACCGTCGCCCCCTGTTCGCCTGCCGCTACTACATGGCCCCCGGCCACTGGCAGATCGTCCGCCACGATCATGCCGGCTACGTCGAGGGCCCGACCGAGGCCTATGCCATCGACGCGGTGCCCAGGGAAGTGGTGGGCTTGGCACTCAAGGCGGCCAACCTGATCGGCGACGGCTTCTACGGCGTGGACATCAAGCAAGTTGGCCGCCGCTGCGTGGTGATCGAAGTCAACGACAATCCGAACGTCGATGCCGGCAACGAGGACGGCGTGCTCAAGGACACGCTGTACCGCGAGGTCATGGTGGTCTTCCGGCAGCGCATCGAGGCCCGCAAGCAGGGGAGCGCACGATGAGCGCAGCAAGGCCCGCCTTTTCCGCCAACGGCATCGAACTGGAATACATGATCGTCGACCGCGGCACCCTGGATGTGCGGCCGATCGCCGACCGCCTGCTGGTCGACGGCGACGGCCATGCCGCCTGCGAGGTCCGGCGGCGCGGCATGGCCTGGTCCAACGAACTGACGCTGCACCTGGTGGAGGTCAAGAACGCCGAACCCTGGCCGTCGCTCGAACCGCTGGCCGGCGCCTTCCAGGCGGAGGTCGCCGCGCTCGAGCAGCGCCTTGTGGCCGAAGGCGCGCGGCTCATGCCCGGCGGCATGCACCCCTGGATGGACCCGGCGCGCGAAACCCGGCTCTGGCCGCACGAATCCGCCGAGATCTATGCCGCCTACGACCGGCTGTTCGACTGCCGCCGGCACGGCTTCGCCAACCTGCAGAGCATGCACCTGAACCTGCCCTTCGCCGACGATGCCGAATTCACCCGCCTGCACGCCGCAGTGCGCCTGGTGCTGCCCATCCTGCCCGCCCTGGCGGCCAGCTCGCCGTTCGCCGACGGCCGGGAGAGCGGTTTCCTCGATGCCCGGATGGCCGCCTACCGCGACCATCAGGCCGCCATCCCGGCCAGCATGGGCCGCTTGATCCCGGATACGACCACCGGCCGCGCCGCCTACGAAGCGCAGGTCCTGGCCCCCATGTACGAGGAACTTGCCGCCCGCGACCCGCACAGCCCGCTCGGCCACGAATGGCTCAACGCCCGAGGCGCCATCCCGCGCTTCGAGCGCGATGCCCTGGAGATCCGGGTCATCGACATGCAGGAATGCCCACGCGCCGACCTGGCGATCGCCGCTGCCACCGTGGCCGCCGTGCGCGCGCTGTACGACCGGCGCTGGTCGGCGCTGGAATCGCAGCAGGCCATGCCGACCGAAACGCTGGCCGTCATCCTGGCGGACTGCATCCGGCACGGGGAACGGGCACAGATCGCCGACCCGGACTACCTCCGCCTTCTCGGCCTCTCCGGCCAACCCTGCACGGCGGGCCAGGTGTGGCGGCATCTGTGCGAAGCCACCGCGCCGGCCTTCGGCCAGGAACTCGGCGTGATGCTCGACCAGGGATCGCTCGCCCGGCGCATCCGCGCAGCCACAGGGCCGAGCCCCGGTCACGCGAAGCTGGCGGCTGTCTATCGCCGCCTGTGCGATTGCCTCGCCGAGGGGCGGCAGTTCACGGGCCTCGACTGATGGCCGGACACGACTTCCTCCTGATCAGCTGCGAGCATGGCGGCAACGTGATTCCGCCGGCCTACCGCCCCCTGTTCCGGGCGCATTCGGCATTGTTGGCCAGCCACCGGGGCCACGACCCCGGCGCGCTGACGCTGGCCCGCGAACTGGCGGCCGAACTCCGGGCGCCGTTGTTCCAGTCCACCGTGAGCCGCCTGCTCATCGACCTCAACCGCTCCGTCCGCCATCCCAGGCTGTATTCCGAAATCACCCGGGACCTGCCGGACGCCGTGCGCAAAGATATCCTCGAACGTCATTACCTGCCCTACCGGAGCAAGGTCGAAGCCGCGGTCGCCGACGCTGCCGGGCGCGGCCTGCGGGTGGTGCACATCGCCTCGCACAGCTTCACGCCCGTGCTCGACGGTGAGATCAGGAACGCCGATGTCGGCCTGCTCTACGACCCCGGCCGTCCCGGCGAGTCGGCCCTGTGCCGGGCCTGGCAGGCGGCGCTCGCCGAACTGGCGCCGGGCATCCGGGTGCGGCGCAACTACCCCTACCGCGGCACGTCCGACGGCTTCGCCGCCTACCTGCGCCGCCGCTTTTCCGACTCGGCCTATGTCGGCGTCGAGCTGGAGGTCAACCAGTGCCAGGTCGCGCGCGACGGCGAGGACTGGCGCCGGCTGCGCCGGCTGCTGATCGCCGCGCTGCGCCGGGCACTGGCGGCGACTCAGAGCCAGCCGCGCTCGGCAAACGACAAGGCCTGAGCGCCGGCCACGACGAAGTGGTCGAGCACCTTGACCTCGACCAGGACGAGCGCAGTCCTCAACTGCTCCGTCAACCAGCGGTCGGCCTGCGAGGGCTCGGCGACGCCGGAAGGATGATTGTGGGCCAGGATCACGCCGGCCGCGTTGTGGGCCAGGGCCCGCTTCACCACCTCGCGGGGATAGACGCTGGTCTGGGTCAGAGAGCCGCGGAACAGTTCCTCCGCGTCCAGCACCCGGTTCTGGGCGTCGAGAAACACGACCAGGAAGACCTCGTGCGGCAGCGCGGCCAGCCTGAGCCTCAGATAGTCGCGCACCGCGGCCGGCGAGGACAGCGCATCCCGCTCCCGCATGGCCTCGGCCAGCGCCCGGCGGCTCATCTCCAGCACGGCCTGCAACTGGGCATACTTGGCATCGCCCAGGCCGCTGACCTTGGTGCATTCCATCCGGCTGGCCGAGAACAGCCGGTTCAGGCTGCCGAAGTGGCCGATCAGCTCGCGGGCGAGGTCCACGGCGCTTTTGCCGCGCACGCCCACCCGCAGGAAGATCGCCAGCAGTTCGGCGTCGGACAGGGCGCTTGCACCCTCATTGAGCAAACGTTCGCGCGGCCGCTCGCCGGCCGGCCAATCGGTTATCGCCATGACCATCCCCTTCAAGTCTTGTTTTTGCGGCCGCATCGCCGGCCTGTCAATGACTATAGAGTAGATCGTAGAATGTAGCCCCCATTATCAACCGGGCCAATCGATGGAAACCTCGCTCAAACGCATCATCCTGGGTGTCACCGGCGGCGTGGCGGCCTACAAGGCGGCCGAACTGGCCCGCCTGCTGGTGAAACGCGGCGTGGAGGTGCAGGTGGTGATGACCGCCGCCGCCGGCCATTTCGTAGGCGCCGCGACCTTCCAGGCCATCACCGGCCGGTCGGTCTACAGCGACCTGTGGGACGCGCGGATGGCCAACGGCATGGCCCACATCGACCTGTCCCGCAACGCCGACCTGATCCTGGTCGCCCCGGCCTCGGCCGACTTCCTGGCCCGCCTGGCCCAGGGCCAGGCCGACGATCTCTTGTCGACCCTCTGCCTGGCGCGCGACTGCCCCTTGCTGGCGGCGCCGGCCATGAACCGGCAGATGTGGGAAAACCCGGCTACCCGGCGCAACGTCGAGCTGCTGGCCGACGACGGCGTCGCCCTGCTCGGCCCGGCCTCGGGCGAGCAGGCCTGCGGCGAGACCGGCTTGGGCCGAATGCTGGAACCGGAGGATATCGTCGAGGCAGTGGAGGCCTACGTCCAGCCCAAGAACCTGCGCGGGCTGCGGGTGCTGATCACCGCCGGCCCGACCTACGAGGCGATCGACGCGGTGCGCGGCATCACCAACCGCTCCTCCGGCAAGATGGGCTATGCCGTGGCCCGCGCCGCGATCGAGGCCGGCGCCGAGGTCACCCTGGTCTCCGGGCCGACTGGCCTGCGTCCGCCCGCCGCCGCGGAAATCGTGGCCGTGACCAGCGCCCAGCAGATGCTGGAAGCGGTCGAAGCCCGCACCGACGACGCCGACATCTTCATCTCGGTGGCCGCGGTGGCCGACTACTACGTGCTCAACCCGTCCGAGAACAAGATCAAGAAGGACGCCCACATCCTCACCCTGGAACTGGCACCCAACCCGGACATCCTGGCCAACGTCACCCGCCAGGAGACCGCGCCGTTCTGCGTCGGCTTCGCCGCCGAGAGCGAGAACCTGGAGGAGTACGCCGAGCTGAAGCGCAAACGCAAGCACCTGCCGCTGATCGTCGCCAACGACGCCAACGCCGCCATCGGCAGCGACGACACGGAACTGATCCTGCTCGACGACGACGGCAGGCACGTGCTGGAGAAGACCGACAAGCAGACCCAGGCCCGCCGCCTGATCGCCCACATCGCCAGGCTGTACAACGCCAAACGCCCCTAACCCTGCCCGCCCGGGCAGGCACACACTGGAGAAACCATGCACGTCGATCTGAAGATCCTGGACGAACGCGTCCGCGACCAGCTCCCCCACTACGCCACACCCGGCAGCGCCGGCCTCGACCTGCGCGCCTGCCTGGACGCCGCCGTCGTGCTCAACCCGGGCGAGACGCAACTGATCCCGACCGGCCTGGCCATCCACCTGGCCGATGCCGGCTACGCGGCGATGATCCTGCCCCGTTCCGGGCTGGGCCATAAGCACGGCGTGGTGCTGGGCAACCTGGTCGGCCTGATCGATTCGGACTACCAGGGCCAGCTCATGGTCTCGGTCTGGAACCGCGGCCAGGAGGCGTTCACCATCCAGCCCTTCGAGCGCATTGCCCAGATGGTCATCGTCCCGGTCGTCCAGGCCCAGTTCAAGATCGTCGACGAGTTCGGCGACAGCCAGCGCGGCGAGGGGGGGTTCGGCAGCACCGGCAAGCACTGAAACGGCCATTGCCCGACCATGGCAGGCCTGGACCTGCTATGGTCGTAATATCCGCGTCATGCCCGTGCTCCGACTCTGCCGAGATGCTGCATAGCGACATCCTCAACAAGATATTCCAGATCAACCCGGAGCCGATGGCACTTTCCCGGCTGTCCGACGGCATGCACGTCGAGGTCAACCGGGCATTCCTGGAACTGTTCGGCTACCGGCGGGAAGAGGTGATCGGTCGGACGGCGCAGGAACTCGGCATCTGGGAAGACGAGGCTCGCGACCGCACCCCGCTGACCGAACAAATCCAAAGGCAGGGCTACGCCATGGACAGCGAGGCCGGTTTCCGGGCCAAGGACGGCAAGTCGGTGCGCCTGCTGATCGGGGCGACCAGGATCGAAGGGCCCGGCGGCCCTTTTCTGCTGATCGTGGGCCGGGACATCACCGAATTGCAGCGCGGCGAGGCCGACCTGCGCGAATCGGAATCGCTCTATCGGGGCTTCATCGAAAACCTGCCGCTCGGCGTCATGATCGCCCAGGACGGCATCATCCATTTCGCCAACCCGGCCTGCTGCGAACTGATCGGTTACGATCAGGCCGAATTGATCGGCCGCCCCTTCCTGCCCCTGGTCGCGGAAGCCGACCGTGAACGGCTGGCGGAATATCACCGCCTCCGCATGCAGGGCAACAATGCCCCTGCCCGCTATGACCTGCGCATGATCCGCAAGGACGGCTCGCACCGCCACTGGCGCGTGCACGCCTCGACCATCACCTGGGAGGGCCGCCGGGCCGGGCTCATCGCCTTCTCCGACGTCACCGCCCAGAAACTGGCCGAGAAGCGGGTGACCGAACTCGCCCTGCACGACATCGGCACCGGCCTGCCCAACCGCCTGCTGCTAGCCGACCGCGCCCGCCAGGCCATCGCCGAGGCGGGGCGCCGCAAGATCGGCCTGGCCCTGGTCTACGTCGATCTGGACGGCTTCAAGACGGTCAACGACACCTTCGGCCACATGGTCGGCGATGAAGTGCTCAAGGTGGTGGCCAAGCGCCTGCGCGAATGCACTCGGGAAGGGGACACCACGGCGCGGGTCGGCGGCGACGAATTCGTGCTGCTGATCCAGGACCTGACCGAGCGGGAGACGGCGATCCAGGTGGCGGAAAAGGTCCTCGCCGCGATCCGCCGCCCGATCGCCTCGGCCGCAGGCGAGCACGTCATCGGCGCCAGCGCCGGCATCGCACTCTTCCCCGAACACGGGACGAGTTACGAAAGCCTCATGCGCCGTGCCGACGAGACCATGTACCTGGCCAAGCGAGCCGGCCGCAACCGAGTGCGCTGCGCGGCCGACGAATCGGAACCCTGATTCGTCGACCGCACTTCAGCCGGTCAGCACTGCTCCCAGGGCAGGCCGTCGAAGCGCCAGCCGTTGATCGTCGAACGGTGGTGATGCTCGTCCAACTCGCCCTCGAAGCCGAACCGGACGTTGTAGACGTCGGTGAAGCCGTTCTGCTCCAGGAACTCGCCGGCCTCCTTGGAGCGATTGCCCGAGCGGCAGATCAGCATCACCGGCCGGTGGTGCGAGGCGGCCGCCCGCACTTCGCCCAGGAAGCGCGGATTGAGGTCCCAGTTCTCGCCCTCGTACCAAGGGATCAGCAGGCTGTCCTTGGCGTGGCCGACGAACAGGAATTCCCATTCCGAGCGGCAATCGATGAAGACGGCATCCGGGTTGTCATTCAAAAACTCGAAGGTTTCCTTCGGGGTCAGGTGTTGCATGATGTTCTCCTCGAAAAACGAATGGCTGGACGGTGCGCTGCGGACGGCGACATCGACATCGGGAGAACGGACTGAATCGAAGCGAATACATCTTGTTGTTCATGTTGTTTCGGGACACGAGGCCATTCTATTTGTATTACTTATATATATAGAAATTTATTCTATTTATAACCATCCCCGTTACTTCGACCCGGCCGCCATCCCGCAAACCCGAACCACAACAGGGGCTTAGCTACGAGGCGACGCCGCACTGCGTGTACAATTCCGCCTCTTTTATCGCCACCCGACATTCCATGACCGACCGCACCGCCGAACTGCTCGACCTGGCCGCCCGCCGCATCCTGATCCTGGACGGCGCCATGGGCACCATGATCCAGCGCTACGGGCTGACCGAGGCCGACTACCGCGGCGCGCGCTTCGCCGACTGGCCGAGCGACCTGCGCGGCAACAACGACCTGCTGCTGCTGACCAAGCCCGAGGTGATCCGCGAGATCCACGGCCAGTACCTCGCCGCCGGGGCGGACATCCTGGAAACCAACACCTTCAACGCCAACAGCGTGTCCATGGCCGACTACGGCATGGAAGCGCTGGTCCATGAACTGAACTACGAAGGCGCCCGACTGGCGCGCGAGGTGGCCGATCAATACTCCACCGCCGACCGGCCGCGCTTCGTCGCCGGCGTGCTCGGCCCGACCTCGCGCACCCTGTCGATCTCGCCCGACGTCAACGATCCCGGCTTCCGCAACGTGACCTGGGATGCGCTGGTGGCGACCTACTACGAAGCCACCGACGGCCTGGTCAAGGGCGGTGCCGACCTGATCCTGATCGAGACGGTGTTCGACACCTTGAACGCCAAGGCCGCCGTGTTCGCGGTAAAGAAGTACTTCGACGACGCCGGCCTGACCCGGCCGATCATGATCTCCGGCACCATCACCGACGCCTCCGGCCGCACGCTTTCAGGCCAGACCGCCGAAGCCTTCTGGAACTCGCTGCGCCACGCCGAACCGCTCTCGTTCGGCTTCAACTGCGCGCTGGGCGCCAAGGAACTGCGCCAGCACGTCGACGACATGGCCGGCAAGGCCGACTGCCTGATCTCGGCCCACCCCAACGCCGGCCTGCCCAACGCCTTCGGCGGTTACGACGAGACCGCCAGGCAGATGGCCGACGAGATTCGCGAATGGGCCCAAAGCGGCCTGCTCAACATCGTCGGCGGCTGCTGCGGCACCACCCCGGAACACATCAAGGCGATCCATGACGCGGTCGCCGACTGCGCGCCGCGCAAGCTGCCGGCCATCGCCCCCGCCCTGCGGGTGTCCGGCCTGGAACCGTTCAACGTCGGCGCGGGTGCCCTGTTCGTCAACGTCGGCGAACGGGCCAACGTCACCGGCTCGGCCAAGTTCAAGCGGCTCGTGCTGGAAGGTCAGTACGAGGAGGCGCTCGACATCTGCCGCAACCAGGTCGAGAACGGCGCCCAGGTCATCGACATCAACATGGACGAGGCCATGCTCGACGGCGAGAAGGCCATGGTCCGCTTCCTCAACCTGATCGCCTCCGAGCCGGACATCGCCAAGGCGCCGATCATGATCGACTCGTCCAAGTGGGAGATCATCGAAGCCGGCCTGAAGTGCGTCCAGGGCAAGCCGATCATCAACTCGATCTCGATGAAGGAAGGCGAGGCCGCCTTCCTCGACAAGGCCAGACTGGCCCGCCGCTACGGCGCGGCGGTGATCGTCATGGCCTTCGACGAAGCGGGCCAGGCCGACACCTACGCCCGCAAGACCGAGATCTGCGCCCGCGCCTACAAGCTGCTGACCGAGACGATCGGCTTCCCGGCCGAGGACATCATCTTCGACCCCAACATCTTCGCCATCGCCACCGGCATCGAGGAGCACGCCAACTACGCCGTGGACTTCATCGAGGCGACGCGCTGGATCAAGCAGAACCTGCCGCACGCGAGGGTCTCGGGCGGCGTGTCGAACGTATCCTTCTCGTTCCGCGGCAACGAACCGGTGCGCGAGGCCATCCACACCGTGTTCCTCTACCACGCGATCAAGGCCGGCATGGACATGGGCATCGTCAACGCCGGCCAGCTCGGCGTCTACGACGAACTGGAGCCGGCGCTGCGCGAGCGGGTCGAGGACGTGGTACTCAACCGCCGGCCCGACGCCGGCGATCGTCTGGTCGAATTCGCCGAGACGGTGAAGGGCCAGGCCAAGGAAGCCAAGGAAGACCTCGCCTGGCGCGAACTGCCGGTCGGACAGCGCCTGACGCACGCCCTGGTCAAGGGCATCACCCAATACATCGAGATCGACACCGAGGAGGCGCGAGCCGCCGTCGACCACCCGGTCAAGGTGATCGAAGGCCCGCTCATGGACGGCATGAACGTGGTCGGCGACCTGTTCGGCGCCGGCAAGATGTTCCTGCCCCAGGTAGTGAAATCGGCCCGCGTCATGAAGCAGGCGGTGGCCTACCTCACGCCCTTCATCGAGGCGACCAAGACCGCTGCTTCCAAGCCCAAGGGCAAGATCCTGATGGCCACGGTGAAGGGCGATGTGCACGACATCGGCAAGAACATCGTCGGCGTGGTGCTGGGCTGCAACGCCTACGACGTGATCGACCTGGGCGTCATGGTCCCGGCCGACAAGATCCTGGCCACCGCGCAGGAACAGCAGGCCGACATCATCGGCCTGTCCGGCCTGATCACCCCTTCGCTGGAGGAAATGGCGCACATCGCCAAGGAGATGCAGCGGCTGGGGCTCAAGCAGCCGCTGCTGATCGGTGGCGCCACGACCAGCCTGGCCCACACGGCGGTCAAGATCGACACCAACTACCAGGGCCCGGTGGTCTACGTGAAGGACGCCAGCCGCGCGGTCGGCGTCTGCACCCAGCTGCTGTCGCCGGACCTGCACGCCGCCTTCGTCGCCAGGACCAAGGCCGAATACGTCGAGGTGCGCGAACGCCACGCCGCCCAGCGCGGCGAGAGCAAGCGGGTATCGCTGGCCGAGGCCCGGGCCAACGCCTTCAAGACCGACTGGGCGAGCTACGCGCCGCCCGTGCCCAAGCAACCCGGCATCCGGGTCTTCAAGGAATACGACCTAGCCGAACTGGCCGAGTACATCGACTGGACGCCTTTCTTCCAGGCCTGGGAACTGCACGGCCGCTTCCCCAAGCTGCTGGACGACCCGGTGGTCGGCGAGGAGGCGCGCAAGCTGTACGCCGACGCCCAGGCCATGCTGGCGCAGATCATCGCCGAGAAATGGGTCGAGGCCCGCGCCGTGATCGGCCTGTTCCCGGCCAACCGCGAGGGCGACGACATCGCGCTCTACGCCGACGAGCAACGTAGCCAGCCGCTCATGACCTGGCACAACCTGCGCCAGCAGATGGCCAAGCCCGAAGGCCAGCCCAACTGGTGTCTGGCCGACTTCGTCGCGCCGGCGCCGGTCAAGGACTACCTGGGCGCCTTCGTGGTCACCGCCGGCGTCAACGAGGACGTCCGGGTCAAGGCCTTCGAGGCGGCCAACGACGACTACTCCGCGATCCTGTTCAAGGCGCTCTGCGACCGCCTGGCCGAGGCCTTCGCCGAACGCATGCACCAGCGCGTGCGGACCGAATTCTGGGGCTACGCCGGCGAGGAAGTGCTGAGCAACGAGGAACTGGTCGCCGAGCAATACCGCGGCATCCGCCCGGCGCCCGGCTACCCGGCCTGTCCGGAACACAGCGAGAAGGGCGCCCTGTTCGACCTGCTCAAGGTGCCGGACAACATCGGCGTCAGCCTGACCGAGAGCTACGCCATGCTGCCCATGGCCTCGGTCTCCGGCTTCTACCTCAGCCACCCCGACGCGCGCTACTTCGCGGTCGCCAAGCTCTCCCGCGACCAGGTCGAGGACTACGCGAAACGCAAGGGTTGGGACCTGGCCACGGCGGAACGCTGGCTGGCGCCGAACCTGGGCTACACGCCGGAATGAGCCTGCCGGATCTGTTCGCCTCGCCGCAGGCTTTCCGCGACGCCTTCGTCGCCGGCCTGGACCGGCAACTGGCCGAACCCGGCCTGGGCACCTTCATCCTGGTCCTGGCCAACGCCAGCTTCGACGCGGACATCTGGCCCGTGCTGCGCGGCCGCCTGGAGCGACGCTTCGCCGAACTGTCCGACGAAGTCGCCGCCGCCCTCCGCTCGGGCCGGAAACTGGATTACCCCGAGGACGACCTGGTGGTCTTCCTCAAGCTGATGGCCATGGGCTTCGCCGCGATCACGCCGACCGAATTCCGCCGGGCCGGCCCCTGGGAACTGCAGTACAACCCGCTGCGCGCCCTGCGTCCGGCCAGGGCCAGCGGCCAGAAGGTGGAGACGGTGACGCCGCCCGCCTTCAACCCGGCCGGCTTCCAGTTCAACAAGCCCTTCCTGCGGCCCGAAATCCTGTGGCAGGGCACGCTGCGCAGCCATGCCTTCCGCCTGCTCTACAACAAGTTCCCCTTCGCCCATCTGCACGGCCTGCTGGTGCCCGACCCGGAACGCGGCCTGCCGCAGATGCTGAGCCAGGAATGGCACCATGCGGTCTGGCACCTGGCGGCCGACCTGGCCCCGACGCTGCCCGGCCTGGGCATCGCCTACAACAGCTACGGCGCCCAGGCCTCGGTCAACCACCTGCATTTCCAGCTGTTCGTCCGCGCGGATGGCCTGCCGCTGCAGGACGGCCGCTGGCGACACAACGACGGCGCGGAGGCGTACCCGGCCACCTGCCACGTGTTCGACTCGGCGCTCGACGCCTGGCTGTTCCTGGACGACCTGCACAGCGCCGACACCGCCTACAACCTGGTCTATGCGCCGGGCCGGCTCTACTGCCTGCCGCGCCGCTTCCTCGGCAGCCACGCCTGGTACGAGATGGCGGGCGGCGTCACCGCCTTCAACCGGGACGATTTCGCGGCCCCGGACCCGGCGGCGATCGCGGCAGAACTATCCCGGTCGGCAGCGGTCCCACATCCGTAGCGTCCAAGACCGTCCCTAGTCTGTTCTTCCCTTTATTTCCGACCTGCGGCATGGCATTGTGGCGCAGTTGATTCAATTACCGGTTTGCAGGGCCCTGGCCCACCATGACGATTTTTTTCCGCCGCCTCGCCCATTACGCCGTCTATCTGGTCGGAGGCGTGGTCATCCTGTTGTCCGCCGCCGCGCTCGCCTTGCGCCTGGTGGTGATGCCCAACATCAACCAGTACAAAGGCCTGCTCGAGACCGAGGCCAGCCGGGCGGTCGGCATGCCGGTCAAGGTCGCCGATATCGAGGCCGACTGGTGGCACATCGACCCCCGCTTCAGTCTGCGCGACGTCACCCTGTTGGCTCCCAACCGCACGACGCCGTTGCGGCTCGAACGGGTCGACGCCACGGTCTCCTGGTTCAGCCTGTTCCTGATGGAGCCCTATCTGTCCAGCCTGAACATCTACCAGCCGGAGCTGGACATCCGCCGCGACAAGAGCGGCACCATCTTCGTCGCCGGCATCCCGGTCAACAAAGGCGGGGCTTCCAGCCCATTCCCGGACTGGCTGATCCGGCAGCGGACCGTCACCGTGACCGAAGGCAGCGTCGTCTGGACCGACGAAACCCTGAACGCGCCGCCGCTGGCGCTGCAGCACGTCGACCTGGTGCTAAAGAACGGCTTCAACCGGCACCGTTTCGGCCTGACCGCGATGCCGCCGGCCGAGGCCGCAAAGAACCTCGACATCCGGGGCAACCTGAGCGGCGCCTCCGTGCACGACCTGTCGACCTGGCATGGCCAGATCTATGTCCGGTCCGACGGCACATCCTCGGCCGCGCTCAACACCTGGTCCCCCTGGGCGCAATCCGCCGTCCGCCGCAGCATCGGCAACCTGCGCTTCTGGGCCGACCTCAAGGGCGGGCGGATCACCGGGCTGGTCGGCGACGTCAGCCTGGCCAATGTCGCCGTTTCGCTCGACAAGGACCTGCCGGACATGACCTTCGACCACATCAGCGGCCGGCTGGGCTGGCAACGCCAGGGCGAAGAGCAGACCTATTACGTCCAGAAACTCAGGTTCGTCACGCCCGAAGGCCGGACCGCCGAGCCAGCCGACGTGAAGATCAGCTTCACGCCCAGCCCGGCGGGCAAGATCGAAAGCGCCCGCATCCAGGCCGACCGGCTGCGCCTTGAAGCCCTGACCGCGCTCTCCGGCGCGGTGCCCCTGCCGCGCCAGGTCCACGACTGGATCACCGCCTTCAACCCGCACGGTTTCATCGAACACATCGACTTCAACTGGCTGGGGCGCGAGCGCTTCGAGCTGCAGACCCGGTTCCGCGACGCCGGCATGAGCCCGACCCGCAACCTGCCCGGCTTCACCGGCCTGAACGGCGAAATCCGGGCCGACGAATACCGCGGCACGGCCAAGCTGAGCAGCGACGCATTGCACCTCAGCTACGACAAGGTCTTCCGCCAGGCGCTGAACTTCCGCAAGCTGGCCGCCGACCTGTCCTGGACCAGTCTGACACCGAACGGCTACCGCTTCAGCCTGGACCATTGCGAGCTGGCCAACCCCGATCTGGACGGCACGGCGCAGGGCAGCCTGACTTGGCGTCCGGGCAGCGCGCCGGTGGCCGACATCCAGGCCCACCTGAGCCGCGGCAACGGCGATGCGGTCTGGCGCTACCTGCCCCGCCAGACCGCGGACGACGCCTATGACTGGGTCAAGCAGAGCATCGTCGGCGGCGTCTCGCCCGACACCCGGCTGACCCTGCGCGGCCCGCTCGACAAATTCCCGTTCGACAAGGGCGGCGGCGAATTCCTGGTGGCCGTCAGGATCCAGGGCGGCGTGCTCGCCTATGCCCCGGACTGGCCCAAGATCACCGGGGTCGACGGCCTGCTCACCTTCAAGGACAAGAGCATGACCATCGCCGCCGACAGCGGCGACATATTGGGCGTCCGGCTGAGCGCGGTCCGGGGCACGATCCCCGACCTGATGTACACCCGCGACCAGATGCTGAACCTGACTGGGGAGGCCGCCGGCCCGACCGACGCCTTCCTGGAGTTCATCCGCCAAAGCCCGATCAACGAACACATGGGCCGCTTCACCGAAGCGATGAAGGCGAGCGGCAACGGCAAGCTCAGCCTGCAATTGAACATGCCCCTGAGCCACGTCGCCGACACCCGGATCGCCGGCCGTCTGGCCTTGAAAGACAACCGCATCCAGCTCAACGACCAGTTGCCGCCGCTGACCCGGGTCGACGGCGCCCTCCGGTTCACCGATACCCAGGTCAAAGGCGAAGGGCTGACCGCCGCGCTGTTCGACCAGCCCATCGCCATCGGCCTGAACAGCGAACCCGGCGGCCGCGTCCATGCCAACGTCTCCGGCACCCTGAGCGCCGCGGCCCTGGCCCGCTGGCTGCCCGACGCGCTCGACCGGCGCATTACCGGCAGCACGCCGATCCAGGCCGACATTTCCATCCACCAACGCTCCAGCACCCTGAAGCTGACCTCGCTCCTGACCGGACTGGCCATCGACCTGCCCGAGCCGCTGGGCAAGAAGGCGGACCAGAACGTGCCCCTGGCCTTGACGCTCCAGGACCGGGGCGACGCCCCCCCACCGATCACCTTCCAGTACGGCACCGTCCTGGCCGGCTACCTGGTCCCCGACAGCCTGGAACACATGCGCCTGGCACTCATGCTGGGCGGCGCGCCGGCGCCGGTGCCACAAGACGAAGGCATCACCGTCCAGGGCACCCTGCGCCGGTTCGATTTCGACACCTGGCGCAAGCTCGACCTGGGCAGCTCGACCGGCAACGGCCCGCCTGTCCGCAGCGTCAACCTGACCTTTAACGAACTCAAGGCCTACGACCGCCTGTTCCACGACATCAACGTCCAGGCCCAGCCCGACCAGCGTGCCTGGCGCCTCCGGCTCAATGGCCGGGAGGTGAAGGGCGACATCGTCTACGGCCCGCAGGCGGGCACGCCGGGCAACAGCCTGACCGGCCGGCTGCAGAAACTCGATCTGCCCAAGAGCGCCGCCACGACGGCGGACCAGGGTGAAATCTCGCCGGACGACCTGCCCAAGGAGATCGACCTCAGCGTGCAGTCGCTCGCCTACGACAAGCGTTCGCTGGGCGCGCTGGCCCTGAAGCTGACCTCGATGCACGACGGCCTGGCCATCAACCAGCTCACCCTGGACGCCCCCGAGGGCCATCTTGAGAGCAGCGGCTGGCTGTCCGCCTCGCCCCTGCGCCACACCCGCCTCAACTTGCAGCTGCACTCGGCCAATCTGGGCCAGCTGATGCGCCGGCTCGGCTACCAGGAGGCCATCAAGGGCGGCGACCTGAGCGTCCAGGGCACGCTCGGCTGGCTGGGCCGGCCCGAGGATTTCGCCAAGGAACGGCTCGGCGGCAAACTCCAGGTCGACCTCACGAACGGCCGCTTCACCCAGCTCGACCCCGGTGCCGCCAAGCTGCTCGGCATTCTCAGCCTGCAGGCCCTGCCGCGCCGCATCACGCTGGATTTCCGCGACATCTTCTCGGAAGGCTTCGCCTTCGACAGCATCAAGGGCGACGTCCTGCTCGACCGGGGCGTGGGCTATCTGCCCGACCTGTTCATCCAGGGGCCGGCCGCCCAGATCCACATGAAGGGCCAGATCGACCTGGCCAAGGAAAGCCAGATCCTGCGCCTGCATATCCAGCCCCGCCTGGACGAGGGCGTCGCCGTGGCCGGGGCGCTGCTCGGCGGCCCGGTGGTCGGGGTCGGCGCGCTGGTCGCCACGAAGATACTCAAGGATCCCTTCGCCCAGGCCGCCAGTTTCGAATACCTGGTCACCGGCACCTGGGACAACCCGGTAGTCGCGAAGCTGTCCAAACCTGTGGCGGAAAAAGCGGAGCCCCGGAACTAGCCGGTCCCGCGGGCGGCTTTAGCTTGCCCACGACAGTTGCAGTTGGTAAGTTTAGAAAAGACAAATCGGATAAATACATTGGACCGCATCGTGACCCGCAAACCCACCTCCAGCTTTGCCAAGCCCCGCAGCCGCAGCGTCGAGAAGCCCGCCCAGGACGTCAACGGCATCGTCCGCATCGCCGCCATCCAGATGGCCTCCAGCCCCAACGTGCCGGCCAACCTGGCCGAAGCCGAGCGCCTGATCCAGCTCGCCGTCACGGCCGGCGCGAAACTGGTGCTGCTGCCGGAGTACTTCGCCATCATGGGCATGAAGGACTCGGACAAGGTGGCGGCGCGCGAAGTGCCGGGCAAGGGGCCGATCCAGAAATTCCTCGCCGCCCAGGCCAAGAAGCACGGCATCTGGCTGATCGGCGGATCAGTGCCGTTGGAATGCGCCAACCCGAAGAAGGTCTACAACAGCTGCCTGGTCTATGACGACAAGGGCCGGCAGGTCGCCCGCTACGACAAGATCCACCTGTTCGGCCTCGACCTCGGCAACGAGCATTATCATGAAGAGACCACCATCCAGCCCGGCGACACCGTGGTCGTGCTGGATACGCCGTTCGGCCGCATCGGCCTGTCGATCTGCTACGACCTGCGCTTCCCCGAGCTGTACCGGGCCATGGGCGAGGTCGACATCATCCTGGTGCCGGCGGCCTTCACCGAAACCACCGGCAAGGCCCACTTCGAGACCCTGGTCCGGGCCCGGGCCATCGAGAATCTCGCCTATGTGGTCGCCGCCGCCCAGGGCGGCTATCATCTGTCTGGCCGAGAGACCCACGGCGACACCATGATCGTCGACCCCTGGGGCAACGTGCTCGACCGCCTGCCGCGCGGCTCGGGCGTCGTCGTCGCCGGCATCAACCGGGGCTATCAGGACAGCCTGCGCAAGAGCCTTCCGGCCCTGAAGCACCGCTCCCTGGACTGCGTCAAGAACATCAAACTGGAAGTGATACCGAAATGAGCCAGCTCGCCCCCTCCGACATCCAACTGCTGGAAACGGCCGACGCCACCCTGCTGGCGCCCAACGACCTCGACGCCGGCAAGCTCGACGCCGCGCTGGGCATCCTGGCTACGCACAAGCTCGACGACGCCGACCTCTACTTCCAGTACACCCGATCCGAGGCCTGGAGCCTGGAGGAAGGCCAGGTCAAGTCGGGCAGCTTCAACATCGACCAGGGCGTCGGCGTGCGCGCAGTGACCGGCGACAAGACCGCCTTCGCCTATTCCGACGACATCGCCTTCCCGGCCCTGGAACAGGCCGCCAAGACCGCCCGCTCGATCGCCGCCGCCGGCGGCTCGGGCAGCGTCGCCGCCGGCACGCCGGTCGCCGGCAACCGCCTGTACGTGCCGCTCGACCCGCTCGCCACCCTGGCCGAAGCCGACAAGGTCACCCTGCTGCACCGCCTGGAAGGCTACGCCCGGGCGCTCGACCCGCGCGTCACCCAGGTCATGGCCAGTCTGGCCGGCGAATACGAGGTGATCTACATCGCCCGCCTGGACGGCCACCGCGCCGCCGACGTGCGGCCGCTGGTGCGGGTCTCGCTCCAGGTCATCGTCGAGCAGGACGGCCGCCGCGAACAGGGCAGCGCCGGCGGCGGCGGCCGTTTCGGCTACGCCTATTTCAGCGACGACATGCTCAAGGACTACGCCGAACAGGCCGTCCATCAGGCCCTCACCAACCTCAACGCCAAGCCCGCCCCGGCCGGCACCATGACCGTGGTGCTCGGTTCCGGCTGGCCCGGCATCCTGCTCCACGAAGCCATCGGTCACGGCCTGGAAGGCGACTTCAACCGCAAAGGCTCCTCCGCCTTCTCCGGCCGCATCGGCCAGAGGGTCGCCGCCAAGGGCGTGACGGTGGTCGACGACGGCACCATCCCCGACCGGCGCGGCTCGCTCAACGTCGACGACGAAGGCACCCCGACCGAGTGCACCACCCTGATCGAGGACGGCATCCTCAAGGGCTACATGCAGGACAGCCTCAACGCGCGCCTGATGGGCATGGCCCGCACCGGCAACGCCCGGCGCGAATCCTTCGCCCACCTGCCCATGCCGCGCATGACCAACACCTACATGCTGGCCGGCGACAAGGACCCGGAGGAGATCATCGCCTCGGTCAAGAACGGCCTATACGCCGTCAACTTCGGCGGCGGCCAGGTCGACATCACCAGCGGCAAGTTCGTCTTCTCCGCCGCCGAGGCCTGGATGATCGAGGACGGCAAGCTCACCTATCCAGTCAAGGGCGCCACCCTGATCGGCAACGGTCCGGATGCGCTGACCCGCGTCGCCATGATCGGCAACGACATGAAGCTCGATTCCGGGGTGGGCACCTGCGGCAAGGAAGGGCAGAGCGTACCGGTCGGGGTCGGGCAGCCAACTCTGCGGATCGACGGGCTGACTGTCGGCGGGACGCAGTAAGCAGTACGGCCTTTTCCCCTCGCACTTGGGAATCGGGCAGCGAAAAAACCGGATTGCGTTTTGTATACGGCATTGGCCGGGGGCGCCCGGCCAAAGCCCCTTTAACAATCCCTCCCCGACAACGACTAAGCGCCGAACAAAAACGCCAACTAAACCGCCCCCTCATCCCACGGCAACCCATCCCCCTCCACCGGCATCGCCGCCCGATAGCAGGCCTCCAGATCGGCCGCGACCAGGCCGACGATGCGGCTGTCCAACTTGCCGCTGTCATTCATGCCCTTCAACACGGACAGCACCTGCTGCGGCGCCATGCCCTTGCGGTAGGGCCGGTCCTGGGCCAAGGCCTGGAACACGTCGGCCACGGCGATGATGCGGGCCTCCAGCGGCAACTGGCTGGCGTCGTACTGGAACGGATAGCCGTCGCCGATCAGGGTTTCGTGGTGGCAGCCGGCCCAGCTCGCGATTTCCTCCATGCCGTGGATGCGGCGCAGGATGCGGAAGGTGTCGTAGCTGTGGCGGTGCATGATGTTGACCGCATCCTGGTCCATGGGACCGGGGTACTCCAGGATTTCATCGGGCACGCCGAGCTTGCCCAGGTCGTGCAGCAGGCCGGCGATCTCGACTTGCTGCACCCGGCCATCGGGCATGCCGGCGGCACGGGCCAGGTGCGCGGCCAGCCGGGCAACACCGCGCGAGTGTTCGTAGGTATAGGGGCTCTTGGCGTCGACGATGTGGGCGAAGATGCGGGCCAGGTCGTGCTGGTCACCCTCATCGGCGATCTGCGGCCGGTCCGGATTTTCGAAATGGGCGGTGTATTCGGCGACGTTGAGCGGCTCCAGCGCCAGCCAGAATGCCTCTCCCTTGGCGCTGACCTGGAAGGCGCGCACCAGCTCGGGGGCAAAGAAGCTGCCTGATAGACTGGCTACCCGATCGCGGATGCGCTGGTAGGGGGCGTCGTCGCCGGCCGCGCGGTACTGGGTGAGCAGGGCATCGGCCCGGTCGGCCAGGTAGATCAGGTTGCTCATCAGGGCAGTGTCGCGATCGACGTTCGGCATCTGGGACAGAACGTCCCAATGGGTATGGTGCCAGCGGATCACCGGCGCCAGGCGGGCCAGGGGACGGAAGGCCCGCAGGTAGGCCTCGCCGATCAGGCAGTGCCGTTCCGAGCCGTCCCAATCCAACTCGCTCACCAGCCGGGTATGGACACGGGTGGAGGAGACCCCGCAGTCATGCAGCAGGGCGGCATGAAACAGATCGGACAGGCTCCGCCCCTGCCAACCCAGCAGGCGTGCCGTTTCGGTCGCCATGCAGGCGACCCGTTCGCCATGCTGGCGCTCGTCGACCCCGACCAGGTTGAGCGCCTCGGTCAGGCAGCTGATGGCCTCCCGCAGATCGAGGCTGGAACCGGCTGCCGCCGGCGGCGTGGGCGTGTTGTCCATGGGGCTCCTGGTGGGGATATCGGTGGCGGCCGAAAACGGGATGAACCGATCCGCTTTCTGCCCAATGCTACCCCCAAGCGGGACCGCCGACTACTTCCCGGCCAGCAGCCTGGCCTTTTCGATCACCACCGCCTTGAGCGGTGCATCCGAGCCGAAGGGTCCGACGACACCGGTCCGCACCTTGGCGATGCGGGCCACCACGTCCTGGCCCTTGATCACCTTGCCGAACACGCAGTAGCCGTACCCCATGGCGTCGGGCGAACTGTAATTCAGGAAATCGTTGTCGGCCACGTTGATGAAGAACTGCGCCGTGGCCGACTGCGGGTCGCTGGTCCGAGCCATGGCCACGGTATAGATCATGTTCTTCAGGCCGTTGTCGGCTTCGTTGTGGATGGGCGGGCGGGTCGGCTTCTGGTCGAAGGACTGGTCGTAGCCGCCGCCCTGGATCATGAAACCGTCGATGACCCGGTGGAATATGGTGCCGTCGTAAAAGCCCGATTTGACATATTCGAGGAAATTCTTCACGGTCTCGGGCGCCTTGTCCGGGTAGAGCTCCAGGACCATGGTACCCATGTTGGTCTTCAGTTCGACGCTCGGGTTGGCCGCCAGGGCAACGCCGCCGAACAGCAGTCCGAAAACAAAAAACAAACGTTTGATCATGTTGGCATCCGATCATGACAAGTGGCGCAGATTATCACTAGACCGGGGTTTCCCTTGTGAGTTTCCACGAACCTCTGATAGCATCGTGTACATGATGTCTGCCTGCCCGCACGCCTTTCGATTTTATTTTTATCCCACGCCTACGGCGGCCGGGAGAGCATGACGCGGGCAGACCACGCGAATTCCCCGAAAAACCGCCAGGCCCCTGGCGGTTTTTTCATTCAGGGGCCGTTTTGAGATAGGAGCAAATCATGGTGGGCTACCGCACCGACGACACCCGGATCGAGCAGAGCGACGAACTGCTTGCGCCGATGCAGATCATGCGCGAACTGAAGGCCAGCGACGAGGCGCTGAAGGCGACCTTCGAGGCACGCGGCCGGATCCACGACGTGCTGCGCGGCGCCGACGACCGCCTGGTGGTGGTGGTCGGCCCCTGCTCCATCCATGACCCCGGAGCGGCACTGGATTACGCCCGCCGCCTGAAGCCGCTGGCCGACGAACTGCGCCACGACCTGATCATGGTGATGCGGGTCTATTTCGAGAAGCCGCGCACCACCGTCGGCTGGAAAGGGCTGATCAACGATCCGCACCTCAACGAGAGTTTCGACATCAACGAAGGCCTGCGCCTGGCCCGCAAGCTGCTGCTGGAAATCAACGAACTGGGCCTGCCCTGCGGCACCGAGTTCCTCGACCTGATCTCGCCCCAGTACATCGCCGACCTGGTCGCCTGGGGCGCCATCGGCGCCCGCACCACAGAATCGCAGTCGCACCGCCAGCTGGCCTCCGGCCTGTCCTGTCCGGTCGGCTTCAAGAACGGCACCGACGGCAACCTGAGGATCGCGGTCGACGCGATCAAGGCGGCAGCCTCGCACCACCATTTCGTCTCGATCACCAAGACCGGCCACGTCGCGGTATTCAAGACCGCCGGCAACGAGGATTGCCATGTCATCCTGCGCGGCGGCAAGCAGCCCAACTACGACGCCGCCAGCGTCGACGCGGCCTGCCAGGAACTGGCCAAGGCCGGCCTGCACCAGCAGGTCATGATCGACTTCTCGCACGCCAATTCGAGCAAGCAGTACCAGCGCCAGGTGGACGTCGGCCACGATGTGGCAGGCCAGATCGCCGCCGGCGAAAGCCGCATCATGGGCGTGATGATCGAAAGCCATATCCACCCCGGCCGCCAGGACCTGTGCCCTGGCCAGGACCCGGCTTACGGCGTCTCCATCACCGATGCCTGCCTGGGCTGGGACGACACCGTACCCCTGCTGCGGCAACTGGCCGAGGCGGTACGGACCCGCCGGCTGGCCGCCCCCGTCGACGAACAGTAACCAGACGCGGCCAACTGGGATAGAATACGTCGTGGCGGGTCTCCCCGCATGGCTAGCCCGTGAACCTGGTCAGGTCCGGAAGGAAGCAGCCACAGCGGATGATGCCAGTGCCGGGGGTCAGGCTCGCCACCCCCCTATTCCAAAGGAGGACCGGAAATTGAGACCTGTTGCGCTTGCGTTGCTGCTCACCGGCTTGACCACGGCCTTGCCCAGTTTTGCCATCGACGGTTATTTCGCCGACCTCGGCGGCGCCAGCGGCATCCAGTCGATCAGGGTCGGCATGATCCGGCAATGGCATCAGCAATGGCTGCACCGCAGCAACTGGCACATGACCGGCTACTGGGAAACCGCCCTCGCCTACCTGAGAAGCGATCGCCCCGGCGGCAACGGCCTGGCCGATGCCAGCCTGACGCCAGTGTTCCGCCTGCGGCCCGATGCTTCGGGCGGCGTTCAGCCTTACCTGGATTTCGCGGTCGGCGTCCACGTCCTGTCCAAGGACAAGCTCGACGACAGCCATAGCTTCGGCAGCGCGCTCCAGTTCGGCCAACTGTTCGGCCTCGGCGTCACCTTCGGCGAGAAAAGCCAGTACGACCTCGGCTACCGCTTCCAACACCTGTCCAACCTGGGTACGGCCACGCCCGACGACGGCGCCAACCTGCACGAAGTCCGCCTGACCTACCTCTATTGAGCCACGGCCCCCGCGGCCGCCTCTGTTAAAATCCGGCCATGAGTTACCAAGTTCTGGCCCGCAAATGGCGGCCAAAATCATTCGCCGAACTGGTCGGCCAGGAGCACGTCGTCCGTGCCCTGTCGAACGCCCTCGAACAGGGCCGGCTGCACCATGCCTATCTGTTCACCGGCACCCGCGGCGTCGGCAAGACCACCCTGGCCCGCATCCTGGCCCGCTGTCTCAACTGCGACACCGGCGTCAGCGCGACGCCCTGCGGCGTCTGCCCGGCCTGCAAGCAGATCGAGAGCGGCCGTTTCGTCGACCTGATCGAGATCGACGCCGCCTCTTACACCGGCGTCGACAACATGCGCGAGGTGCTGGAGAACGCCCAGTACGCGCCGACCGCCGGCCGCTACAAGGTCTACATCATCGACGAAGTGCACATGCTGTCGAAGAGCGCCTTCAATGCCATGCTGAAGACGCTGGAAGAGCCGCCGGCGCACGTGGTCTTCATCCTGGCCACCACCGATCCGCAGAAGGTGCCGGTCACGGTTCTGTCGCGCTGCCTGCAGTTCAACCTCAAGCAGATGCCGCCCGGCCACGTCGCCGGCCATCTGCGCAAGGTGCTGGAAAGCGAGGGCATCCCGTTCGAGCCCGCCGCCTTGAACCTGCTGGCCCGGGCCGCCGCCGGCAGCATGCGCGATGCGCTCTCGCTCACCGACCAGGCCATCGCCTACGGCAGCGGCGAGATTCATGAGCAGCAGACCCGCGACATGCTGGGCACGGTCGACCAGGCCTATTTGTTTCCGCTGCTTGCGGCCCTGGCCGACTGCGACGGGCCACGCCTGATGCGCGAGGCCGAGGCCATCGCCGAGCGCAGCCTGTCGTTCGACGCCGCGCTGCAGGATCTGGCCCTGCTGCTGCAGCAGATCGCCCTGGCCCAGGGCGTGCCCGAGGCGGTGGCCGAGGACCTGCCGGAACGCGGCCAGCTGTTCGACCTGGCCGGCCGGCTCGACCCGGAAACCGTGCAGCTCTACTACCAGATCGCCACCTTGGGCCGGCGTGATCTGGAACTGGCCCCGGACGAATACGCCGGCTTCAGCATGACCCTGTTGCGGATGCTCGCCTTCACCCCGGCCGGCTCGACCGCCGAACCGGCCCGGTCGCGACCGGCCATGCCCGAGCCCCGCCGGGACGTGGCCGATCCGGCCACTGTCCGCCCGGCCGCAGCCACCCCCGCCGCCGAGCCGTCCCGCGCCACGCTCCAAGCCGTTCCCGAGCCGGCCCGGCCGGCGCCGAACTCCGGGCCCGAAGACTTCGATGGCGACTGGTTCGCCCTCACCCAGCGCCTGAACGGCGGCGTCAAGCAACTGGCCGCCCAGTGCGAACTGGCCGGCCATGGCCCGGGGCTGATCCGCCTGCGCCTGTCCGGCGACCGGAAAAGCCTGCTCGACAGTCTGGGCGACAAGCTCCGGGCGGCGCTGACCGATCTGCTCGGCAGCCGGCTCCAGGTGGAATTCGAACTGGGCGCCACCTCGGGCGATGCCCCGGCCGAGATCGTCGCCCGGCAAAAGGCCGAGCGTCAGGCCCAGGCCGAGACCGACGTCAACAACGACCCCTTCGTACAAGCATTGGTGCGCGATTTCGACGCCACCGTAACCCACATAAAACCCATTGGAGAGCAAACGACATGATCAAAGGCGGAATCGGCAACCTCATGAAACAGGCCCAGCAGATGCAGGAAAACCTGCAGAAGGCCCAGGCCCAGATCGCCGAAATGGAAGTGGAAGGCGTGTCCGGCGCCGGCCTGGTCAAGGTGACCATGACCGGCAAGCACGACGTACGCCGGGTTTCGATCGACCCGAGCCTGATGGCCGACGACAAGGACATGCTCGAGGACCTGATCGCCGCGGCCGTCAACGACGCGGTGCGCAAGGTGGAAACGGTCACCCAGGAAAGGATGTCGGCCGTCACCGCCGGCATGCCCCTGCCGCCCGGGATGAAGCTGCCCTTCTGACCGGACGGGGCCAGTCCGAAAACGCGGCGCGGCGAGAACGGTCTTTCGCCCTCTCCATGCCGCCCCGCGTTGACGGCCATCCTTATGTCATCCTGCCTGCCATGAACCCACCCGCCTCGCTCGCCAACCTGATCGATGCCTTGCGCGTCCTGCCCGGCGTCGGCCCGAAATCGGCCGCGCGGATGGCCTATCACCTGCTGCAGCGGGAACGGCCTGGCGCCGCCCGGCTGGCGGCCAGCCTGAGCGCGGCGCTGGAACGGCTCAAGCCCTGCAGCCGCTGCAACAACTACAGCGAAGCCGAGATCTGCGACACCTGCGCCGATCCGCGCCGCGACCCGCACCTGCTCTGCGTGGTGGAGATGCCGGTCGACCTCAACCGGCTGGAAGAGACCCATGCCTACAAGGGCCTCTACTTCGTGCTCATGGGCCGGCTCTCGCCGCTGGACGGCATCGGCCCGCGCGAAATCGGCCTCGACCGGCTGATCAAACGCGCCCAGGACGGCCAGACCGAAGAAGTCATCCTGGCCACCAACTTCACCGTGGAAGGCGAAGCCACCGCCCACTACCTGGCCGAACTGCTCAGGGCGAAGGGCCTCAAGGTCAGCCGCATGGCGCGCGGACTGCCGGCCGGCGGCGAACTGGAACACGTCGATGCCATGACTGTGGCCCAGGCACTCATGGACAGGAAGCCCGCATGACCTCCGACAATCCGGATTCCGACCAGGAAATCAGCAGCGCCCAGCAACTGCTGGCCGACCTGTCCAAGACCAAGGACTTTCCCGCGCTGTCCCAGGTCATCTCCAAGGTCAACCGCATCGCCACCTCGGACAGCAGCCGCACCGACGAGCTGACCGAATCCATCCTCAAGGACGTCGCCCTGACCAACAAGCTGCTGCGCGTGGTCAACTCGGTCCACTACAAGCAGTTCGGCACCGGCCCGGTCAACACCGTGTCCCGCGCCATCGTCATCCTCGGCTACGACGCCGTGCGTGATGCCGCCCTGTCGCTGATGCTGTTCGAACATCTGGCCGACCATGCCCAGGCCAAGGAACTGCAGGGCGAGGCGGTGGAAAGCTTCTACTGCGGCGTCCTGGGCCGCGCCCTGGCCGCCCGCTCCGGCTGCCGCGACGGCGAGGAAGTGCTGATCTGCGCCCTGTTCCACAACCTCGGCCGCATGGTCTGCCGTCTGCACTTCTTCGACAAATCGAAGGAAGTGGAGACCCTGATGGCCGAGCAAAATCTGACCGAGGCGGTCGCCTCGCGCCGGATATTCGGCCTGTCCTACGACGAGTTCGGCCAGGTCCTGGGCCGCTACTGGCATCTGCCGGGCACCCTGCTGCAGGGCATGTCGCCGCTGCCTGCCGGTCCGGCCAAGCCCGGCGAAAGCTCCCGCGTCCAGATCCTGGCCAACATGGCCAACGACCTCTACGTGGCGACCCGCGACACGTCCCCCGAAGCGATGAAGGAGGCCTACCAGCAACTGATGCGGCGTTATGGCCAAGCCGTCCACCTGCGCACCGAGGAATTGGAGGAACTGGTCTACCAGGCCAGCACGACCCTGGCGGAAGAAGCGGACGTCCTGCGCGTCGATCTCAGGACCAGTCCCCTGCTCACCCGTCTGTTGAACCGAGGCGAGGAAGAAGCCGCGCCGGAAAGCGAAGCCGAGCAGGTGGCCGAGGAGATCGAGACCGGCGAGGCCATGGAAAGTGCCCAGGTCGAGTCGGAGGAGACCGACCCGACCGCGATCCTGATCAACGGCATGCAGGAACTCACCAGCCTGCTGCTGGAAAATGCCAACCCGGCCGACATCCTGCACGTGGCGGCCGAACTGCTCTATCGGGCCAACTGTTTCGACAACGTGCTGATCTGCACCATCGCCGCCAATGGCAAGGAACTGGTCGGCCGGATCGGGCTCGGCCCCGGTGCCGAGCGCAACAAGGCGAGCGTCCGCATCCCGCTCGCCTTCACCCCGGACGTGTTCCACGTCGCCGTCTCGAAGAACGCCGACCTGCTCATCTCCGACACCCGGGCCGACAGCATCCGCAACCGCATCCCGGCCTGGTACGCGGAAAAGATCGGCGCCCACTCCTTCCTGCTCCTGCCGATCTCGATGAACGACCGCACCGTGGCAGTCATCTATGCCGACAAGGTCGACGGCCCGCTGCAGCTACCCCAACAGACCCTGGGCCTGATCAAGGCCCTGCGCAATCAGCTGACCCTGGCGCTGCGCCAGAAGAGCAACAACTGACGAGGATCCCTCATGGAACTGACCGCCCTGACCGCACTCTCCCCCCTGGATGGCCGCTACCGCCGCACCGGCGCCAAGCTCGCCCCCTACTTCAGCGAATTCGGCCTGATCCGCTACCGCGTCCTGGTCGAGATCGAATGGCTCAAGGCCCTGGCCGCCGAGCCCGGCATCAAGGAAGTGCCGGCTTTCGCCAAGGCCACCCTGGCCGCGCTGGACAAGGTGGCGAGCGATTTCTCGCTGGCCGACGCCGAGGCGGTCAAGGCCCACGAGAAGGTCACCAACCACGACGTCAAGGCGGTCGAATACTTCCTCAAGGACAAGCTGGCCGGCAATGCCCAGGTAACCAAGGTCTCCGAGTTCATCCACTTCGCCTGCACCTCCGAGGACATCAACAACTTGTCGCACGCCCTGATGCTGCGCGACGCCCGCGCCAATGTCCTGCTGCCTGCCCTGCAGCAGGTCGAGGCCAGGCTGACCGCGCTGGCAGTCGAATTGGCCGAGCTGCCCATGCTGTCGCGCACCCACGGCCAGCCGGCGACGCCGACCACCCTGGGCAAGGAGATGGCCAACGTGGTCTACCGCCTGCGCCGGGCCATGAAGCGCCTGGCCGAGGTCGAGTGCCTGGGCAAGATCAACGGCGCCGTCGGCAACTACAACGCCCACCTGGCCGCCTATCCCAAGCTCGACTGGGAAGCCTTCGCCGAGCGTTTCGTCACCGGCCTGGGCCTGACCTTCAACCCCTACACCATCCAGATCGAGCCGCACGACTACATGGCCGAACTGTACGACGCGGTGGCCCGCGCCAACACCATCCTGGTCGACCTCGACCGCGACGTCTGGACCTACATCTCGCTCGGCTACTTCAAGCAGAAGCTGAAGGAAGGCGAGGTCGGCTCCTCGACCATGCCGCACAAGGTCAACCCGATCGACTTCGAGAACTCCGAGGGCAACTTCGGCATCGCCAACGCCCTGCTCCGCCACCTGTCCGAGAAGCTGCCGATCTCGCGCATGCAGCGCGACCTGACCGACTCGACCGTGCTGCGCAACATGGGCAGCGCGCTGGGCTACGCCCTGCTCGGCTACGAGAGCCTGCTGCGCGGCCTGAACAAGCTGGAGGCCAATCCCGCCGCCCTGGCCGCCGACCTCGACGCCAACTGGGAAGTGCTGGCCGAGCCGATCCAGACCGTGATGCGCCGCTACGGCCTGGAGAAGCCCTACGAACAGTTGAAGAAGCTGACCCGCGGCAAGCGCATCACCGCCGCCCGCATGGCCAAGTTCATCGAGGGCCTGGCCATCCCGGCCGCGGCCAAGAAGGAACTGCTCGCCATGACGCCGGGCAGCTACACCGGCAAGGCGGCCAAGCTGGCCAAGCGCATCGCCCGTCCTTGAAATCCGGCGCCGCCGCCAGCACATAGATAGCCATCACCACCTCAGGAGCCGAACCGTGGGCCAGTTTTCATTCGATGTCGACCAATCCAACTTCCAGCAGATCGTGGTGGAGGGTTCCCGCCAGGCGCCGGTGGTGATCGACTTCTGGGCGCCCTGGTGCGGACCCTGCAAATCGCTCAAGCCGATCCTGGAGAAACTGGCCGACGAATTCCAGGGCAAGTTCATCCTGGCCAAGATCAACTCGGACGAGAACCAGGCCCTGGCCGCCCAGTTCGGCGTGCGCGGCATCCCCGCGGTCAAGGCCGTGGTCGACGGCCAGATCGTCGACGAATTCTCCGGCGCCCTGCCGGAGGGCGCGGTGCGCGAATTCCTCGGCCGCATCATCCCCTCGCCCGCGGACGAACTGCTCGCCCAGGCCGCCGCCCTGCGCGAGGCGGGTGACCTGGACGGGGCCCTGGCCGCCCTCGGCCAGGCCTCGCAGCTCGACCCGACCAACGAGGAAACCAGGCTCGCGGCCGCTGAAATCCTGGCCGAACAGGGTCAACTGGACGAGGCGCGGCAACTGCTGAATTCGCTTTCGGAGGATGCCCGCAAGGAAGACCGGGCCGCCCGCCTGGCCGCCAAGCTGAGCTTCGCCGGCTCGGGCGGCGGCGCCGACGAGAGCGCGCTGCGGGACCAGGTCGCCGCCCGGCCGGAGGCGATGGAGCCCCGGCTGGAACTGGCCAACCTGCTGATCGGCTCGGACCGTTACGCCGAAGGGATGGACGAACTGCTGGAGATGATCGGCCGGGACCGGGCCTGGAACGAAGAGGCCGCCCGCAAGACCCTGCTCTCGGTCTTCAATCTGCTGGCGGGCGACCCGCTGGTCGCGCAATACCGGCGCAAGCTGGCCAGCCTGCTGAATTGAGCCGCCGGCCGGCGCGCGCTCAGTCCTCGGGCTTCTCGACCACGTGGACGTAGAGCCGGGCCAGATACAGCTTCACCTTCTCCGAGGCCCGGGTGTAATCGCCGGAGCGCAGCTTCTGCGCCGCGCCTTCCTTGTCGCCGGCCAGGCAGCAGCTCAGCACGTCGCCGGCGCATAGATGGAAGCGGGCATGCTCCTGCTTCACCTCCTGGAATTCAGGCAGATGGCCGAATCGCTCGAAGCCGATGCCGTGGATCCACTTGCCGAGCACGCACTGGTCGTCCCGGCCGACCACGTCGACCTGCAGGTTTTCCTCGTTGTCGTTTTCCAGGCAGCGCTCCAGGCGCACCTTCCATTTCATGTGGGCGTCGATCGCGCTCTTGAAATCCAGGCCGGCGACGACCGGGCCCTCTTCGCCCGGGTCGGCCGTGATCGGCGCTGCCGCCGTCTCGGCCGCTTCGGACTCGGGCGCGGATTTGCCCGCCGCCAAGGACTTGAACCAGTTCAACAACCCCATTTTTTTCCTCCGTTCTACTCAGGCCCGCGTACGGGCCATCTATCGACAGCCGCAATGATAGCGGCCTCGCTCAGGGTACCACCAAGACCTCACTTCAAATAATCGGCCGCCAGTTCCACGTAATGCCCGGCATGGCTGCGCAGGCCGGCGATCTCGGCGTCGGTCAACGGCCGCACGGCCTTGGCCGGCCGACCGATGTACAGCCAGCCCGACTCCAGCACCTTGCCTTCCGGCACCAGGCTGCCGGCCCCCAGCAGGACGTGCGGCTGCATCACCACGTGGTCCATGACGATGGCGCCCATGCCGATCAGGCATTCGTCGCCGATCTCGCAGCCGTGCAGGATGCAGGCATGGCCGACCGTCACGTATCGGCCGATGTAGAGCGGCGCGCCATCCGGCTCGGCCGGGCTGCGGTGGCTGACGTGCAGCACCGAGTTGTCCTGGATGTTGCTGCCCTCGCCGATGCGGATGGCGTTGACGTCGCCGCGGATCACCACGCCGGGCCAGACCGATACCCGGTCGGCCAGTTCGACGTCGCCGATAACGCTGGCCGTGGGGTGGACGAAAACATCCCTGCCCACGAAAGGGTCGACTTCTTTGTAGGATTCGATGGCCATGGCTCTGGAAATATCGGGAAACGCCCAAAGTATAATCCGGCCGATTCCCCTTACCAGAGCCTGCCGCCATGAATCCCCTGCTCGACTTTTCCGGTCTGCCCCGTTTCGCCGACATCAAACCCGAACACGTCACGCCCGCCATCGAGCAACTGCTGGCCGACAACCGCGCCCTGGTGGCGAAGCTGACCGGCGCCGGGATCGCTTCCGACTGGGACAGCTTCGCCGCGCCGCTGGAGGACGCCAACGAGCGGCTGGGCCGGGCCTGGGGCCAGGTCTCCCACCTGCATTCGGTGCTGGACAGCCCGGCGCTGCGCGAGGTCTACAACGACAATCTGCCCAAGATCACCCAGTATTACGCCGAACTGGGCCAGCACGCCGGCCTGTTCGCCAAGTTCAAGGCCCTGCGCGCCCGGACCGACTTTCAGGCACTGTCCGATGCCCGACGCAAGGTGGTCGACAACGAACTGCGCGACTTCCGCCTGGGCGGCGCCGACCTGCCCGACGAGCAGAAGGCGCGCTTCATGGCGATCCAGGAGGAACTGGCCAAGCTCTCGGCCAAGTTCGAGGAGAACCTGCTCGACGCCACCAACGCCTGGAGCAAGCACATCGAGGACGAGGCCGAACTGGCCGGCCTGCCGGACGACGCCAAGGCCATGTTCAAGGAGATGGCCGAGGCCGACGGCAAGACCGGCTTCAAGCTCAACCTGCAGGCGCCGTCCTTCATCCCGGTCCTGAGCTTCTGCTCGAACCGGGCCCTGCGCGAGGAGATGTACCGCGCCTACGTCACCCGGGCCTCCGAATTCGGCCCGGAAAAACTCGACAACACCGGCCTGATCGACCGCATCGTCGCCCTGCGCGAAGAGGCCGCCGGCATGCTCGGCTTCGCCAACTACGCCGAACTGTCGCTGGAACCCAAGATGGCGCGCACGCCGGCCGAGGTGCTCGACTTCCTGGAGACGCTGGCCAGCCGCGCCAAGCCCTACGCCGAGCGCGACATGGCCGAACTGCGCGACTATGCCGCCAAGGAACTGAACTTGGCCGACCTGTCGGCCTGGGACATCGGCTACGCCTCGGAAAAGCTGCGCGAAGCGCGCTACGCCTTCTCGGAACAGGAAGTGAAGCAGTACTTCCCCGAGCCGGTGGTCCTGGCCGGCCTGTTCCGGGTGATCGAGACCCTGTACGGCCTGGAGATCCGCGAGGATGCCGCGCCGGTCTGGCACGACTCGGTCAAGTTCTACGCCCTGCGCGACAAGACCGGCCAGCTGGTCGGCCAGTTCTATCTCGACCTCTACGCCCGCGACAGCAAGCGCGGCGGCGCCTGGATGGACGACGCCATCACCCGGCGCCGGAAAGGCGACGGCATCCAGACCCCGGTCGCCTACCTGACCTGCAACTTCACCCGGCCGGTGGGCGGCAGGCCGGCCGTGTTCACCCACGACGAGGTCATCACCCTGTTCCACGAGTGCGGCCACGGCCTGCACCACCTGCTGACCCGGGTCGAGGAACTGGGCGTGTCCGGCATCAACGGCGTCGAATGGGACGCGGTCGAGCTGCCGTCGCAGTTCATGGAGAACTTCTGCTGGGAATGGGAGGTGCTCAAGCACATGACCGCCCACGTCGACAGCGGCGAGCCGCTGCCGCGCGCCCTGTTCGACAAGATGCTGGCGGCCAAGAACTTCCAGGCCGGCATGCAGACCGTGCGCCAGATCGAGTTCGCCCTGTTCGACATGCACCTGCACAGCGACTACGACGCCAAGACGCAGACCCCGCTGCAATTGCTCAACGCGCTGCGCAAGCGCGTCGCCGTGGTCATCCCGCCCGACTACAACCGCTTCCCGAACAACTTCTCGCACATCTTCGCCGGCGGCTATGCGGCCGGCTACTACAGCTACAAGTGGGCGGAGGTGCTGTCGGCCGACGTCTACGCCCTGTTCGAGGAAAACGGCGTCCTCAATCCGGTGGTCGGCGAGCGATTCTGGAGCGAGATCCTCGGCGTCGGCGGCAGCCGCGACGCGATCGATTCGTTCAAGGCCTTCCGCGGCCGGGAACCTACCATCGACGCCCTACTGAGGCATAATGGCATGGTCTGATCTATGCCACCGGGAGGAACGTCATGAAACGCTTTGCCCTATTTCTGCTGGCCCTGACCTTTGCCCTGCCTGCCCTGGCGGAGGTCTACCGCTGGACCGACAGTTCCGGCCAGGTCCACTACTCGGATCAGCCGCCGCCGCCCAGCATCAAGAAGCTGAAGCGGATCGCCACGCCCGACGCCGATTCCGGCCAGCCGGCCAAGTCCGGCGCCCCGGTCACCCTGTTCACCGGCAACTGCGGCGCCACCTGCGACCAGGCCGCCGACTACCTGCGCCAGCGCGGCGTGCCCTTCACCCTGAAGAACGCCAGCACCGACCCGAAGGTGGCCCAGGAACTGAAGCAGCGCACCGGCACCATGGAGGTTCCGGTCCTGTTCATCGGCGAGTCCATGCAGCGCGGCTATTCGCCGACGGTCTGGGACAAGATGCTGGAAGTGGCCGGCTATCCCGCTCCCGCGCCGGCCAAGCCCGCAGGCGACGAGCAAAGCGCGCCGACGCCGGCGCCGCCGCAACCCGGCAACTGAGATGACGATCGAGACCCTGCCTCAACTGGCCGAGGCGGTGCGCGCCTTCGGCCGGGAACGCGACTGGCAGCTGTACCACACCCCCAAGAACCTGACCGCCGCCCTGATCGTCGAAGCGGCCGAGCTGCTGGAGCCCTTCCAGTGGCTGACTCCGGAAGAAAGCCTCAACCTGTCCGGAGCCAAGAAGGAGGCCGTGCGCCAGGAGATGGCCGACGTGCTGATCTACCTGGTCAGCCTGGCCAACTGCCTGGACATCGACCTGCTCAAGGCGGCCGAGGACAAGCTGGCCATCAACGCCGCCAAGTACCCGGTCGACAAGGCCCGGGGCAACGCCAACAAATACGACGAACTATGAGCCACTTCAGACATCACCTGTTTTTCTGCCTCAACCAGCGCGAGGACGGCGGCCCGTGCTGCGCCGACCACGACGCCGAGGCCATGTTCGAACACGCCAAGAAGAAGGCCAAGCAGATGGGCCTGCAGGGCAAGGGCGGCGACTGCCGGGTCAACCGCGCCGGCTGCTTCGACCGCTGCGACCAGGGCCCGGTCTGCGTGGTCTACCCGGATGCGGTCTGGTACACCTACGTCGACCAGGCCGACATCGACGAGATCGTCGAATCCCACCTGCGCGACGGCAAGGTGGTCGAGCGGCTGCGGATCGATTGAAGCGCTACAAACTCCATATCGAGACCCCAGGCGCCCGGATCGAAACCCTCATCGAGGAACCGGAAGGCGAACTGCGCGGCCTGAGCCTGGTCGCCCACCCCCACCCCCTGCACGGCGGCACCCTGGACAACAAGGTGGCCCACACCCTGGCCCGCGCCGCCCTGGCCCGCGGCCACGTCGCGGTGCGCAGCAACTTCCGCGGCGTGGGCGAGAGCACCGGCCAGCACGACCACGGCCTGGCCGAGACCGACGACCTGCTGGCCGTGGCCGAACACGTCGCGCCCCAGTTCGGCCACCTGCCCTGGACCCTGCTCGGCTTTTCCTTCGGCTGCTACGTCCAGCAGCGCGTCGCGCAAAGGCTCGATGCCCGGCAGTTGATCATGGTCGGCCCGGCCGTCTCCATGTACGACTTCGACCCGCCCGCCATCCCGACCGCCATCGTCCACGGCGCGGAGGACGAGCTGATCCCGCTCGCCGCGGTCCGGGACTATGCCAGCCGCCATGCCATCCCGCTGCAAGTGATCCCGGAGGCCGGCCATTTCTTCCACGGCAAGCTGGTGGAACTGCGCGGTATCGTCGAAAACCTGCTCGAAACCGAATCATGAACGGCACCCCGCTAAGACTCACCGGACTGACCAAGCACTACGGCGGCAACGCCGTGGTGGACGGCGTCGACCTGACCCTCCAGGCCGGAAAATGCCATGGCCTGCTCGGCCCCAACGGCGCCGGCAAGACCACCACCCTGCGCCTGGCCCTGGGTCTGATCGAGGCCGACGCCGGCCAGGTCGAACTGCTCGGCCGCATCATGCCGGCCGAGGCCAGCATCGCCCGCGCCCGAGTCGGCGTGGTGCCGCAGATGGACAGCCTGGACCCGGACTTCTCGGTGCGGGAGAACCTGTTCACCTACGGCAGCTACTTCGGCCTCAAGCGCCGCGAGGTCGAGGGCCGCATTCCCGAGCTGCTGGAGTTCGCCGGCCTGGCCGGCAAGGAACACGCCCTGGTGCCGACCCTGTCGGGCGGCATGAAGCGGCGCCTGACCCTGGCCCGGGCCCTGATCAACGACCCCGACCTGGTGGTGCTCGACGAACCGACCACCGGCCTCGACCCGCAGGCCCGCCATCTGGTCTGGCAGGGCCTGCGCCGGCTGATCGCGCGCGGCAAGACCCTGCTGCTGACCACCCACTTCATGGACGAGGCCGAGCGGCTGTGCGACACCATCAGCGTCATCGACCACGGCCGCATCATCGCCGAGGGCTCGCCGCGCGACCTGATCCGGACCCACATCGAACCGCACGTGGTGGAGATCTTCGGCGACGCCCTGGCCGACTGGCGGGTCTGCGCGGCCGACCTGTGCACGCGCTGCGAATCGGCCGGCGAGACCCTGTTCTGCTACACCAACGACCCTGACCCGGTCATCGCCGAACTGGATAAGCAGCCCGACCTGCGCTACCTGCACCGCCCGGCCAACCTGGAGGACGTATTCCTCAAGCTGACCGGCCGGGACCTGAGAGACTGATATGAACTGGTTCCCCGTCTGGTACCGCAACTTCCAGGTCTGGAAGAAGCTGGCCATCCCGTCCGTACTCGGCAACCTGGCCGACCCGCTGCTCTACATGCTCGGCCTGGGCTTCGGCCTCGGCCAGTTCCTGGGCAAGGTCCAGGGCGTGCCCTACCTGCACTTCCTGGCCGCCGGTTCGCTGGCCTACAGCGTGATGAACAGCGCCACCTTCGAGACCCTCTATTCCTCGTTCTCGCGCATGCACGTGCAGAAGACCTGGGACGCCATCCTCAACACCCCGCTCACCCTGACCGACGTGCTGGTCGGCGAGTGGCTGTGGGCGGCGGCCAAGAGCCTGCTCTCGGGCATCGCCATCCTGCTGGTGATCTGGGCGCTGGGCCTCTATACCGACTTCGCCCTCACCCTCTGGCTGCTGCCGGTCATCCTGCTGACCGGGCTGTGCTTCGCGGGGCTGGGCCTGATGATCAACTCGGTCGCGCCCAACTACGACTTCTTCATGTACTACTTCACCCTGGTCATCACGCCCATGGTGCTGCTCTCCGGCGTCTTCTACCCGACCACGGCCCTGCCCGGCTGGCTGGCCGACTTCGCCGCCGCCCTGCCCCTGACCCATGCCATCGAGCTGGCCCGGCCGCTGATCCTGGGCCAGGCCCCGGGCCTGCCGCTGCTGCACGCCATGGTCCTGCTGGCCTACGCCGGCGCCGGCTTCGCCGCCGGCCTGGTGCTTACCCGTCGGCGACTGCTGCGCTGAGGAACCCGTGGGGCAGCCCCTGGTCTGACCGGCGGTTGCCATCTATCATCGGGCCGGGAGCGACGAATTGCTGAACCGACTGCTGCTATCACTGTTGCCGGACAAACAGATCACCCTGATCGCCTGGGGCGTGGGCGCGCTCGCCCTCCTGCTGGGCCTGATGAATATGCTGTCGCGCGATTTCAACTCGGCCCGCTTCTACCTCAACCTGTCGCTCGCCATCATGGCCAGCCCCTTCCTGCTGCGCTTTTTCAGCCTGCGCGCCACCTACCAGGTCGCCGAGCACGCCCAGGCCGAACTGCACCAGCACATCAACCACCTGCAGCGCACGACCGACAGCGTCCGGGAACGGGCCCGCGAACGGGCCGAGATGGCGCAACTGGCCCAGGAGTTGCGCCAGGCGCTGAACAACCTGGAACCGGACTCGCCGGTCCGGCCGAAGTACGAAGCGACGCTGGAACTGCTGATGCGGATGCACATCCGCGCTTGAGCCGCGCCTACAGGCTGGCTGCGGTGAAGGTGTTGCAGACGCCGGGCCGGCCGCCCTCGATGCCGCGCTTGAACCAGCGCACCCGCTGGGCCGAGCTGCCGTGCGTGAAACTGTCCGGCACGACATAACCCCGGGCCTGCTGCTGCAGCCGGTCGTCGCCGATCGCCGTTGCGGCCCGGATCGCCTCCTCGACGTCGCCCGCCTCCAGGATGTGGTCGCGCTTGTCGGCCTCGGCCGCCCAGACTCCGGCCAGGCAGTCGGCCTGCAGTTCCAGCTTGACCGACAGCCGGTTGGCTTCGGCCTCGCCAACCTCTCGGCGCCGGGCGTCGACCCGGGCCGTGATGCCCAGCAGGTTCTGGACGTGATGGCCGACCTCGTGGGCGATGACGTAGGCCTCGGCGAAATCGCCCGGGGCGTGGAAGCGGTCCTTGAGTTCCTGGTAGAAGGCCAGATCGATATAGACCTTCCGGTCGGCCGGGCAATAGAACGGCCCCATCGCCTCCTGGCCCAGGCCGCACGCGGTCCGGGTGGCGCCGCGGTACAGCACCAGCTTGGGCTCGACGTATTGCTTGCCCTCGCGCCGGAAGATCCCGCCCCAGGTATCCTCGGTCTCGGCCAGGACCTTGCCGATGAAATGGACCATCGGGTCGTCGGCCTTCGGCGTGGCCGTCGCCTGCACCTGGGCCGGCGGCACCGGCGGCTCAGCCTGGTTCAGTACGGCCCGCGGATCGATGCCGAAATACCATGCCATCAGGGCGATGACCACGGTGCCGATGCCGATGTGCCCGCCGCTGATCGGCAGGCCGCCCCGCCTATCCTCGACGTTGCTGCTTTCCCGCTCGTCGTCCAGGCGCACGCGACGGCTCCGCGCTCAATGGCCGTTCTTGTAGTCGACGTGGCCGTCGATGATCGTGTAGCGGACCCGGCCCAGCATCTCGTGGCCGAGGAAGGGGCTGTTCTTGCCCAGGCTGGCCAGGGTCTTCTCGCTCACGGTCCAGGTCGCGGCCGGATCGAACAGGCACAGGTCGGCCGGCCGGCCGACGCCGATCCGGCCGGCGTCGACGCCCAGGATGTCGGCCGGCTTGCGGCCGATCATGGCCAGGGCGTCGGCCAGCGACAGGCCGGCCTCGGCCGCCCACTTGAGGGTCAGCGGCAACAGCAGCTCGACGCCGGTGGCGCCCGGCTCGGATTCCTGGAACGGCTTCTCCTTGCCGTCGGCGTCGACCGGGGCGTGGTCGGAGCAGATGGCGTCGATCACGCCGTCCTTGAGCGCCTGGCGCAGGGCATCGCGGTCGCGCTGGCTGCGGAACGGCGGCACCACGTGGCAGTTGGAATTGAAGTCGGCGACGTCCATCTCGGTCAGGTGGACGTGGTGGATGGAGACGTCGCAGGTGATCGGCAGGCCGTCGGCCTTGGCCTTGCGCACCATCTCGACGCCGGCCCGGCTCGACAGCCGGCAGAGGTGGACCCGGGCGCCGGTCTCGCGCACCAGAAGCAGGATGGTCTGCAAGGCGACGGTCTCGGCCGGCACCGGGATGGCAGGCAGACCGAGGCGGGCCGAGACCACGCCGTCGTGGACTACGCCGCGCTTGCCCAAGTGGGCGTCCTGCGGCCGCAGCCAGACCGGGAAGCCGAAGGAGGCGGCGTATTCCAGCGCCCGGAGCAGCACCTCGGTGTCGACCATCGGCGTATCGGCCTGGCTGAAGGCGATGCAGCCGGCCTCCTGCAGCTCGCCCATCTCGGTCAGGCGCTCGCCCTTCAGCTTCCAGGTCAGGGCACCGACCGGATAGAGGCGCGGGCCGGGGCTGTTCTTGGCCCGGAACTTGAGCATCTCGACCAGGCCCGGCTCGTCGAGCGGCGGGTCGGTGTCGGGCGGGCAGGCCAGCGAGGTGATGCCGCCGGCGGCCGCGGCGTGCATCTCGGACTCCAGCGTCGCCATGTATTCCAGGCCGGGTTCGCGCAGGCGCACGGCCAGGTCGACCAGGCCCGGCGCCACCACCAGGCCGGCGGCGTCGATCTCGGCGTTGGCGTGGAAGTCGGCCGGGGCCTGGCCCAGGGCCACGATCCGGCCGGCGGCGATGTAGACGTCCTGGACCGCATCCAGGCCGCTGGCGGGGTCGATCACCCGGCCGTTCTTGATATGAATCTTCATGCTTCTTCCCCCGCCTTGCTGCTGCCCGCCACCATGCTCATCACCGCCATCCGCACCGCGATGCCGAAAGTCACCTGCGGCAGGATCACCGAATGCTTGCCGTCGGCCACGTCCGACGATATCTCGACGCCCCGGTTCATCGGCCCGGGGTGCATGACGATGGCGTCCGGCTTGGCCAGCTTCAGCTTCTCCGGAGTCAGGCCCCAGTGCTTGTAGTACTCGCCGGCCGAGGGCAGCAGCGCGCCCTGCATGCGCTCGTTCTGCAGGCGCAGCATGATGATCACGTCGCAATCCTTGATGCCGGTCTCCATCGTCCGGTGGACGTGCACGCCCATGCTCTCGACGTCGCGCGGCAGCAGGGTCTTGGGCGCCACCACGCGCACTTCGGGGCAGCCCAGGGTGGTCAAGGCGTGGATCTGGGAGCGGGCGACGCGCGAGTGCAGCACGTCGCCGACGATGGCCACGCGCAGGTTGTGGAAGCCGCCCTTGTAGTGGCGGATGGTGAACATGTCGAGCAGGCCCTGGGTCGGATGGGCGCAGCGGCCATCGCCGGCGTTGACCACCGAGATGTGCGGCGCGACATGCTGGGCGATCAGGTGCGGCGCGCCGCTCGAGGCGTGGCGCACGACGAACATGTCGGCCTGCATCGCCGACAGGTTGGCCACCGTGTCGAGCAGGGTCTCGCCCTTGTTGGTCGCCGAGGCCGCGATGTTCAGGTTGAACACGTCGGCCGACAGCCGCTTGGCCGCGATCTCGAAGGTGGTCCGGGTCCGGGTCGAGCTCTCGAAGAACAGGTTGAACACCGCCTTGCCGCGCAAGAGCGGCACCTTCTTCACCTCGCGGTCGCCGACCGAGACGAAGGATTCGGCGGTGTCGAGGATCTGGGTCAGGATCCGAGCGGGCAGGCCGTCCAGGGTGAGCAGGTGGCGCAGCCTGCCGTCTTCGGTCAGTTGCAGGTTCTTGCTCATGCCGCCACCTGCTTCAAGGCCAGACGCAGCGTGCCGCCGGCGTCGCGTTCGAGTGAGATGTTCTGCCCAGGCTCCAGGTCCATTTTCGCTCCCATGTAATCGGCGCGGATCGGCAGCTCCCGTCCGCCCCGGTCGATCAATACCGCCAGCCGGATGCGCGAGGGCCGGCCGTAGTCGAAGATCAGGTTCATCGCCGCCCGCACCGTCCTACCGGTATATAGCACGTCGTCGATCAGCAGGATGTGCCGGCCCTCGACCTCGAACGGGATGTTGGACGGCTTGACCTCGGGATGCAGGCCGATGCGCGAGAAGTCGTCGCGGTAGAAGGCGATGTCCAGCACGCCGTGCGGCAGATCGACGCCGAGCCGCTCCAGCAGGGCCTCCATCACCCAGACGCCGCCGGTGTGGATGCCGAGGAAGGCCGAGTCGGGCTTGAGTTGCGGCCGGATCTCCTCGGCCAGGATGTCGATGATTCGATTGGGATCGGGCAAGTTCATGGATTACTCGAAAAATAGTCCTGCAAAATTTCCTGGGCGGCCAGGCTGTCCACCGCCGCCTTGTTGCCGCGCACCGCGCGGCCCATGTCGCGCAGCCGGGTTTCGGCCTCGGCCGAGGTCAGCCGCTCGTCGACCAGCTGGACCGGCAGGTCGAACCGGCCATGCAGCTGGTTGGCGAAGCGGCGGCAGCGCTTGCTCAGTTCGTGTTCCTCGCCGTCCAGGCTCATCGGCAGGCCGACCACCAGCCGCACCGGCCGCCATTCGGCGATCAGCTGGCCGATGCGGGCGAAACGCGGGTCGTTGGCCTCCTCGGCGATGGTCTCCAGCGGGTGCGCCAGGCGGACTTCAAGGTCGCCCACGGCGACGCCGATCCGCTTGAGGCCGAAGTCGAAGGCCAGCACCGCGCCTTTCATCCTGTCCCCGCTCCGCACCGTCGCCGCATCAAGCGTGGCCGGCCTCCTCGGACAGCATCGAGGGATCGATGCCGAGCAGGTGCATGGCGGCGGCGAAGCGTTCCTCCGGCGGCAGGCCGAAGATCACCTCCGGGTCGGCCGGCACGGTCAGCCAGGCGTTCTGCTTGATCTCGCTCTCCAACTGGCCCGGGCCCCAGCCGGCGTAGCCCAGGGCGACGATGATCTGCTCCGGACCCTGGCCGTGGCCGGTCGCCTCCAGGATGTCCTTGGAGGTGGTCAGGCCGACCCGGTCGTTCACCGAGAGGGTCGAACTCCAGTTGCCGACCGGGCGGTGCAGCACGAAGCCGCGCTCGACCTGGACCGGGCCGCCGAAGTAGGCCGGCTGCCGGCCGAGCTCGTCGCTTTCCATCTTGATGCCGATCTGCTCGAACAGCTTGTCGAGCGACATTTCGATCGGCCGGTTCACCACCACGCCCAGCGCCCCGTCCGGATTGTGGTCGCAGATATAGGTCAGCGCCCCGGCGAAATTGGGGTCCACCATGTTGGGCATGGCAATCAGGAAATGGTCGGTAAAGTTGGCGTCTTCCATGGGCCCGGATTGTACCCCTCCGGGCCGGATCGCAACATGACGTTACAATGCGAAAACGATGAACGATTGCCTCGTCTGGTTCCGCCGCGACCTGCGCCTCCACGACCACGCCGCGCTCCATGCGGCATTGGCCGAAGGCGGCCGCGTCCATTGCGCCTTCGTGTTCGACACCGGCATCCTGGACGGCCTCGCCGACCGGTCCGACCGCCGGGTGGCCTTCATCCACGGCCTCGTTGCCCGGCTCAAGGCCGAACTGGAAAAGCGGGGCGGCGGCCTGCACGTGCTGCACGGTTCCGCCCGCGACGCACTCCCGGAGCTGGCGGCCCGGCTCGGCGTCGCGGAGGTCCATGCCGCCCGCGACTACGAGCCCTTCGCCCGGCAGCGCGACCAGGCGGTCGCCGCGACCCTGGCCGGCCAAGGCCGCCGGCTGGTCCTGCACAAGGACCAGGTGGTCTTCGACACCGACGATGTGCTGACTGGCGCCGGCCATCCCTACCGCGTGTTCACCCCCTACCAGCGGGCCTGGCTGGCGCAGCTGGGGCCGGCCGATCTGGCCGTCCATCCATCCGATGAACGCCTCGGCCGGCTGGTGCCGGCCCCGACCGGCGCCATGCCGTCGCTGGCCGATCTCGGCTTCCGCCCGACCGCATCGCCCGCACCCGACCCAGCCCCGCTCTGGCAGGCCTTCCAGGCCCGCATCGACGGCTACGCCGAAGCCCGCGATTTCCCGGCCCTCGACGCCACCTCGCACCTGTCGGTCCACCTCCGCTTCGGCACCCTGTCGATCCGGGAACTGGTCCGCTTCGCCCTGGATCGGGGCGGCGAAGGCGCGCGTACCTGGCTTGCCGAACTGGTCTGGCGCGAGTTCTACCAGATGCTGCTCTGGCACTACCCGCACACCGCCGAGCACGCTTTCCAGGCCAAGTACGACGGCCTAGCCTGGCCCAACCCGGCGGGCCACTACGCGGCCTGGTGCGAGGCCCGCACCGGCTACCCCATCGTCGACGCCGCCATGCGCCAGCTGGCCGAGACCGGCTTCATGCACAACCGCCTGCGCATGATCGCGGCCTCCTTCCTGGTCAAGGATTTGCACTGCGACTGGCGCCTGGGCGAGCGCTGGTTCGCCGCCCGGCTGCTCGACTACGACCAGGCCGCCAACGTCGGCGGCTGGCAGTGGTGCGCCTCGACCGGCACCGACGCCCAGCCCTGGTTCCGCATCTTCAACCCGGTCGCCCAGTCGCAGAAATTCGATCCCGACGGCCGCTTCATCCGTCGCTGGCTGCCGGAACTCTCGGCCGTGCCCGACCGCTACCTCCACGCCCCCTGGACCATGCCACCGGCCGTCCAGGCGGCATCCGGCTTCGTGCCTGGCCGAGACTATCCCTTGCCGGTCGTCGACCACGCCGCCGCCCGCGCCGTCACCCTCGAACTGTTCAAGCAAGCCGCGACGCCATGAATACACTCCGCCCCCATCCCGACACGCCCTGCCCGGCCGTCACGACCCTGAGCGCCGAAGTCGCCCCCGACCCCGGCGGCGGCCTGGCGCTGACCTATACCCTGACCGGTGATCTCGACGCTCTGAGCATCCCGCCGGCCGCCCTGCGCCGGCACCGCGACGGCCTCTGGCGGCACACCTGTTTCGAGGCCTTCGTCGGCACGGCCGAGGACCCGGCCTATCTGGAATTCAACCTGTCGCCCTCGGGCGAGTGGGCGGCCTACACCTTCCGCGCCTACCGCGAGGGCACCGTGCTGGAACTGGATACGCCACCGGACATCGCCTGCGAGGCCGACCCCGGGCACCTGGTGCTGGCCGCCCGCCTGCCCGGCGCCTGCCTCCCGGCCGCGGGGCGGCTGCGCCTCGGCCTCTCGGCCGTGCTGGAGGAAAAGAGTGGCCGGCTGAGCTACTGGGCCCTGCGCCACGCCCCGGGCAGGCCCGACTTCCATCATACTGACGCCTTCGCCCTGGAGTTTTCCCGCCCATGAAATTCGGACTCGACCGCCTGCTGGCGGAACCGGAACTGCGCGCGCCGCTGAAGGGCCGCCGCGTCGCCCTGCTCGCCCATCCGGCCTCGGTCACCGCCGACCTCACCCACGCCCTCGACGCCCTCGCCACACTACCCGAGATCGAGCTCAGCGCCGCCTTCGGCCCGCAGCACGGCCTGCGCGGCGACAAGCAGGACAACATGATGGAGTCGCCCGACTTCGTCGATCCGAAACTGGGCATCCCCATCTTCAGCCTGTATGGCGAGGTGCGCCGGCCGACCGACGCCATGATGGCCAGCTTCGACGTGCTGCTGGTCGACCTGCAGGACCTCGGCTGCCGCATCTACACCTTCATCACCACCCTGCTCTACGTGCTCGAAGCCGCCGCCAGGCACGGCAAGGCGGTCTGGGTGCTGGACCGGCCCAACCCGGCCGGCCGCCCGGTCGAGGGCCTGAGCCTGCGCCCAGGCTGGGAGAGCTTCGTCGGCGCCGGCCCGATGCCCATGCGCCACGGCCTCACCCTGGGCGAGATGGGCCTCTGGTTCATCCGCCAGTTCAAGCTCGACCTCGACTACCGGGTGATCGAGATGCAAGGCTGGCAGCCCGAGGCCGGGCCCGGCTACGGCTGGCCACTGGGCGAGCGGGACTGGATCAACCCCAGCCCGAACGCGCCCAACCTCAGCATGGCCCGGGCCTACGCCGGGACCGTCATGCTGGAGGGCACCACCTTGTCCGAGGGCCGCGGCACGACCCGGCCGCTGGAACTGTTCGGCGCGCCCGACATCGACGCCGGCAAGGTCATCCGGACCATGCGCGACATCGCGCCGGACTGGCTGCACGGCTGCCGGCTGCGCGAATGCTGGTTCGAGCCGACCTTCCACAAGCACGTCGGCAAGCTCTGCTCGGGCGTGCAGATCCACGTCGAGGCCGGCTACGACCACCACGCCTTCAAGCCCTGGCGCCTGATGGCCCTGGCCTTCAAGGCGATCCGCACGCTCTACCCGGACTACCCGCTCTGGCGCGACTTCCCCTACGAATACGAGCGCGACCGGCTGGCCATCGACCTGATCAACGGCAGCCCGCTGCTGCGGGAATGGGTGGATGCGCCGGGGAGCGCGCCGGGCGATCTCGATGCCCCCAGCCGGGCCGACGAGGCGGCCTGGCGGGAGACGGCGGTCCTGCTCTATCGCTGAGCCGGGGATTGTTCCCGGGCAGACCTCCTTGGGGCGTTCGGTTCCTTTTTAAGCAACCCGGATTTATCCGTCATGCCCGCGAAGGCGGGCATCCAGTTCCTTGATTCGACTGGGCTCCCGCCTGCGCGGGAGCGACAAAACAAAGACCGGCGATCCGGCGCGGCAGCGCCGGAAAGGCGCACCCTACTCGTCGACCAGCCGGCCGATGCCGTATTTCACCTTGCGGGCCGGCGCATACCAAAGGATGCCGTCCAGGGTCATGAGGAAGCCCGCGCCGATCAGGACGAAATCGATGAAGCTGTTGGCGCCCGGCCCCAGCAGCTTGCTCATCGCGAATCCCAGGCTCATGAAGGAGACCCCGGTGCGCATGAACGAGAGGCCGGTCCGCGCCCGTGCGTAGAGCGTCCGGTGGCTGGCGGCGATAGTTCGCTGTGCTGCCAGCATGTTGCGCTCGCGCGCCAGGTGGGTGCGCTCCTTGCTGGCCGGAACCGGGCGCAGGACCGAGCAGTAATTGGTGATCGACGCGGCCAGGCGGGCGAGCATCGGCTTGTCCTGCGCGCTGGCCGGCGCCGGGTCGAGATGATAGGCGTCGGTGAAGCGGATGGTCTCGTGCGTGGTGTCCACCATGACGTGGCTCCAGGGCACGCTCATCCGCGTCCGGCGGATCTTCAGGTAATTGAATAGACCGACCGCGGACAGGCCGATGCCGGCCAGCATGAGGGCGAGGTGGTGCGGCCTGAGCACATTGTCGTTGATCCGGGTCAGGGCGTTCGACAGGGCGATCATGAGCAGGCCCCAGCGCAGCAGCTTCATGGCCGTCCGGGCCCGTGCGTGATCGGTCCGGTGGCAGGCGAGCCGGGTGCGCCAGAGCGCCATGGTGTTGCGCCAATTCGCCAGCCCGGTCCGCTCGATGCCGATCAGGGATTTCGCGACGTCGTGCAGGTAGTCCTGGATGTACCAGCGCACGTCCTCGGCCAGCGCGACGCGGAATTCGTGCTGCGCGGCGGGCACCAGCCTCGCAGCCTCGGCCCGCATCGCCTGGTCGCCGGGATCGGCCGCCGCGATGACGGCGGTGTCGCCCAGCAGCATGACCGGGAACCACCGGCCGGCCCGCAGCACCTTGCCGTCCAGCCCGGAGAACAGGCGCGACGGCACCGGGATGCGCTCGTCATACTGGATGGACTGGCAGCCGTAATGGCTCGACAGGGCGTCGAGCAGCGCGCAGCGCGCGACGCCGAAATCCTTGAGCAGCACCCGTTCCAGTTCGACGCCGCGGGCCGTCGCGTCGGCCTGTGCGGCGTCGAGCTCCGCCTGGCTGATGAGGCCGCCGTCGACCAGCGCGGCATAGGGGTTCGAATCAGTCTTCATGTGCCAAGGGAATCCTCTGCCACGAGACGGCCGGCTCGCTGTAATCCGGGTGGACGATGTCGAAGTCGCCGTCGCAGGACGGCGACTGCCGCTTGATGCGCTCCGCGGGCAGGTACCAGTACAGGCCGTCGCCGACCAGGTAGACGCCGACGACGACGAGCAGCAGATCGAACGCGGTCCAGAGCGGGTTCCCGGCGCCGAAATAGACGAACAGGCCGGCGCCCACCGCCATGATGGCGAAGCCGGTCCGGATGAAGGCCATGCCGGTGCGCGAGCGGGCCATCAAGGTGCGCAGCCGCGACATCACGTTGCGCCGGTCGGCCAGCACGGTGCGCTCCAGGGCGAGGCCGGTCGTGGCCCATACGCCCGGCTGCGCGGCGGGCGACAGTGCCTCCGCCATTTGATCCTGGCCCAGCGACGTGAGGCGGCACTGCGAGGGGAAGATCAGATCCCACAGGCCTTTCCTGCCCTGAGCTTTTTTGATGCTCGCCAGTCCGGCATGGGCCGCCTGCCTGCCCGGCAGATACCAGTAGAAGCCTTCGAGCAGCATGAACGCGCCGACGGCGATCAGGCCCCAATCGAACAGCGACCACAGCCCCGGGTGGAACTTGCGGATGAAGCCGATGCCGACGCCGGCGAAGGCGATGCCGGTGCGGGAGAAGGCGAGCCCGGTGCGGGCCTTGGCCATCATCGTCCGCAGATAGGCCAGGATGGTCCGCTCCTCGGCCAGATTGGTGCGGTCGTTGGCCAGGAAGCGCCGGCGCTCGACCGGGGAGAGCGCATCCCAGTTCCGCCGCAGCGCCTCGGCGCCGGGCACCACGGCACTCCGGCCGAAGGTCATGGCGCCGCCGGGATCGGACACCTCCAGGGCGCTGAAGCCGTCCGGCGCATCGTAGGGCAGGTAGGGCTTGACCTCGCGCCACTCGCGCCGCGCCGGCAGATACCAGAACAGGCCGTCGATGATCGCCGCGACCCCCAGGACCAGCAGCGGGATCTCGATCCACAGCAGCTCGCCCGCTCCGAAGGCGCGCAGAAACGCGACGGCGATGCCGACGAAGGCGAGTCCGGTCCGGGTGAAGGCCAGTCCGGTCCGGCTCCGAGCGAACTGGGTCCGCTGGGCGGCATAGCGGGTGCGGACGACCGCGAGATAGGTCCGCACCTTGGCCAGCGGCGTCCGGCCGGCCGTGACCGGGAAGCCCGCGTTCAGGTCGGCGCTGTTCTCGATCAGCCGGACCAGATCGGCCCGGGTCGCGACCCGGAAATCGATCCGGTCGACGCCCAGGGTCTCTCCGATCAGCCGCCGCAATTCGGGATCGGCGGGGTCGCAGGCGACCACCTCCGCCGCGTCCTCGGTCCAGGTCAGCGGCAGCCACAGCTCGTCGCGCAGCCTGTCCACGTCCAGCCGGTTCAGGATGGCAAGCGGCGCCGTCAGGCCATCGTCGTATTCGACGGCCGGGCAGCCGTAGCGGCTGGCCAGGGCGGACAGGATTTCGTGTTTCGGCGTGCCGGTCCGGTCCATCCGCTCCGGACGGAGGGCGACACCGGGCGCCGCATCCTCGCTGCGTGGCAGGTTATGGCCGGTCATAGGCCCGGCTGGGTGGTTCGAATCGCTGGCTGTTTTCATGTGGCTGACGCATGCCGCTTCGCATGTTCGGCGGTGCCCGGCGGGCAGGGGCGGCGGTCGGCCATTTTAGCAGGATTCGACACCCGGCCGCAGCGCGACGGCAGGCTCCGCCGACGGCCGCCCCGTCTCCCGATCCCGTAGCCAAGGCTGCAATCGGCCATCCGGCTTAGTCGTCCGCTTCAGCCCATCCGGCCGGTTATTTAGCCGACCTGGACGAATCGCAGCAGAGAGGGGCGATCCGGAAACAGTCTGAAACATTGCGGTCACAGAGTGTTGCACTTGTCGGCAACCGGGAAACAGACGGGAAACCCCCTGTCAATAACATGGTCTCACCGCAGCGGACATGCCGCTGGCTGGTTTCCGAAACTGAATAGGAGCACACCATGCAAATCGATACCCGCAAATCCCTGACCTTCGTCGCCCTGCTCGGCAGCCTGGCCGCCATGCCCGCCCTGGCCGACCACAACAGCCCCTGGGGCGCCGGTTGGGCCAACATGCCGAACGATGTCCACAACACCCGGAAGGAAGACAACCTGACCCAGGAAGAGTGGACCGACTTCGTCCAGTTCGGCGCGGGCGCAGCCACCCCCAACCGCTATCTGGACAGCGCCACCGTGCCGAGCGCCGGCGCCATGATGGGCGGTGCCGCGATCGACACCTCCGCCCTGCGCGGCGGCGGCCGACGCTAAACCAGACGGCTTAGGCCGACGACGGCGCAGCACCCGTGACGGGGCTGCGCCGTTTTTTTGTGTAGCCGGAATCGTTGCGTTTCAACCGCTGAGATCATCGCAGCGAACACTCAACCGAGCGGTGTTGCACCTCGCCTGCAGAGGGTCGACTGCCGGCTCTTTGCCGCCCTTGATGTGACCGTCATCGTTAATCAGTTCGGGTGCAATAACTGAAAGGCATTGCACTGAATGTCGGTCCAGATATTTCAGATCATCGTCAGCGGAACCGTCCGCCAAATCCGAAGGCCAAGTCCCGATGGCCACAAATGCGTAGGTTGGGCAGAGCGACGCGAAGCCCAACAAGTTACCCGCTGTGATGTTGGGCTTCCTTACGTCAGCCCAACCTACGCTTGCTACGCAGATTTGGTTGCCCGGAGGCTGAAGTCCATCTCGTCGCGTTGAGAAATCCTGGGCAATTCAGGCTCGCGCCTGAACTGACTACAGAAAGTCAGAGGCGAGGCGAACAATCTCTCGGGTATCTGCGACATTTGCGTGATCGATCATCGCGATCTTCTTCCCAATCCCATTGAGAGACGTGCCCACCATTACTCCCTTGGTGTTCTCAACGTCAATCCAGTAGCGATCGTGAAAGTCCTCCGTGACCACGTCGTTGATCTGGATGCCAGGAGCTACCGTGGAAAAGACGTTGTGCATCCCCGGTCGCATGCTCGCTCTCTTGCCATGCGTGATGAGCGTGACCTTTTCTAGCTTGCTGGACATCGACCTGACGATTTTCTCAAGCAACAGCAAGCACTCTGGCTTGTCGTCATAGAAAAAGGCATCGATGATGAGGAGGTGCTTTACCCCGTCCAACTTGCTCATGATCCCTAGGACAACTGCCTCGATCTCGTCGGTTGTGAAGCCAGGATGCATGATCGCATCACAGGTCTTTTGGCTATAGAAAAGCGACGACAAGCCGTGCTCGATGATGTGCTGCTTGATGTGCGGGCGAAGCGCATCCAGCGACAGACGGTAGACGCCAAAGTCCCGGCTTAGATCGCTCTCATAAAACCGCTTGAAGAAATGGCTGATGTCTTCGCCATCCTTGAGGTTCTTGACGCCTACAACAGAGGATTCGGGCAGGTATGCTTTGAGTTTGTCCATTCGCTAATGGTACCGCTCGATTCGCCACACTTACCAGAATACCGCCCGCCTGCGCCAATAGTGGCTCCTGGCTGGTAGCAGAAACCTATGCCACGAACCTCCAACTTCCGCTTCAGGTTTCAACCCGCCATTCCGGCTACCCGTTTTTAATGCCCGCCTCAATCCGTGCGGCCAGGCCCGCATGCACGGTCGGATACTTCAGCCGGAAGCGCAGTTCGCGCTTAATGCGCCGGTTGACCAGCCGGCGCGACTCGGTCAAAAAGCTGCGCATCGCGGGCGTGACCGCGGCGATCACCTCGTCGCGCGGCAGGCGCGGCGGCCGGGGCAGGCCCAGGTGGTCGGCCACCACGTCGAACCAGTCGCCCATCTTCAGGCCACTGTCGTCGACGGCGTTGTAGACCCGGTTGCGGCCGGCCCGGAACATGGCCGCGATGGCGAGGCGGGCCAGATCCTCGGCGTGGATGTGGTTGGTGTCGACGTCCTCTTCCCGGACGATGGCCGGCAGGCCCTTGCGCACCCGCTCCTCGGGCATCCGGTCCTGGGCGTAGATGCCCGGCGCGCGCAGGATGGCGAGACCGACGCCGCTGCGCACCGCCCATCGGCGCAACTGCGTTTCGGCATCCCAACGCCGCCGGGCGCGCGGGTTGCGGGGACGGGCCGGCCGGCTTTCATCGACCACGGCGCCGCCGCAGTCGCCGTACACGCCGCTGGTACTGACGTAGATCAACGTCCGGGGTAAACTCGCGCGCTTCCGGAGTGCATTGCCGGCCGACAAGGCGGCGATCAGGCGGCGGGTACGCGGATCGCGCTCGCCGTCCGGCGGCGGCGGGGCGAAGTGGAACACCACATCGGCCAGGCCGGCCAGCCGGCGCAGGCCATGGTCGTCGTCCAGGTCGCCGGCGATGGGGATCACTCCGGCGGCGCGCAGTTCAGCGGCCCGTTCGGGCGAGCGCAGCAGGCCGTAGACGCGGGCCTTGCCGCGCAGCAGCCGGGCGGCGCGCAGGCCGACGTCGCCACAGCCGACAATCAGTATTCGTAACATGCTCAGTCTTCAAGAGGAATCAACGATGTCTCACCAGGTCACCATCCAACCCAGCGGCCATCAGTTTACCGTGCATACCGGCGAAACCGTGCTCGAGGCCGCGCTGCGGGAGAATCTCGCCCTGCCCTACGGCTGCCGCAACGGTGCCTGCGGGGCCTGCAAGGGCAAGATCCTGTCGGGCACGGTGGATCATGGCGCGCATCAGGCCGGCACGCTGCCGGAGGAGGACAAGGCCAAGGGCCTGGCCCTGTTCTGCACCGCCAAGCCCACCTCCGACCTGGTGATCGAGGTCAAGGAGATCGGCGCCGCCAAGGACATCCCGGTCAAGACCCTGCCCTGCCGCATCGAGCGCATGGACAAGCTGGCCGACGACGTCATGGCGCTCTGGCTCAAGCTGCCGAGCAGCGAGCGGCTGCAGTTCCTGCCCGGCCAGTACATCGACTTCCTGCTCAAGGACGGCAAGCACCGCAGCTTCTCGCTGGCCAACGCGCCGGAGGAGGACGAACTGCTCGAACTGCACATCCGCCAGGTGCCGGGCGGTTTCTTCACCGAGCAGGTGTTCAGCACCCTGAAGCCGAAGGACATCATGCGCATCAAGGGCCCGCTCGGCAGCTTCTTCCTGCGCGAATCGGACAAGCCCATCATCTTCCTGGCCGGCGGCACCGGCTTCGCGCCGATCAAGAGCATCCTCGGCCATATCTTCCATCACGGCACCCGGCGCCAGATGGTCCTGTACTGGGGCGCCCGCTCGCTGGCCGACCTGTACCTGGCCGACCTGCCGGCCAAGTGGCAGGAGACGCACGCCAACTTCAGCTTCATCCCCGTGCTGTCGGAGCCGAAAGTGGAAGACGCCTGGCCCGGCCGGACCGGCTTCGTCCACCTCGCGGTGCTGGCCGATTTCGCCGACCTGTCGGGCTACGAGGTGTATGCCTGCGGCGCGCCTCAGATGATCGAGGCGGCCAAGAAGGATTTCATGGCCAAGGGCCTGCCCGAGGACGCCTTCTACGCCGACGCCTTCTCCTTCCAGGACGGCCAGTAGGGGAATTATTCCGGCTTGGCGGGGACGGCGGCCGTTTCCGCCAGCCGGGTCTCGACCCGCTGGCGGGCGGCGGTCAGTTCGCCGATCTCGGTCTTCAGGCCCTTGAGTGCGGCCTCGGCCGCCTCGCGCTTGCCCTCCGCCAGGGCGGCATGGGCCGCCACCAGCGCCGCCATCGGCAGGTGTTCCTTCCTCAGGGCGCTGTCGGCCAGGGTGTAGGCCTGCGCCGTCTGGCCGGCGAGATAGGCTGCGATGGCGCGGGACAGTTCGTCCTCCGCCTTGTCGCTACGCCGGCGCCGGTGCCAGCCGCGGACATCGGCCGGCAGGCGCAAGGCCAGGCGCACCATGCGCACGCCGAGATTGGCCAACGCGAACAGCAGCAACATGGCCACCGCCGCCAGCATGAACGACATCTCCAGCCGCCAGGGCGGCAGCACGACGACCACGTAGCCGGCATCGAAGCGGGCCAGCAAGGTGATCGCCACCGCCAGCACGAACAGCAGCAGGAACCAGATCACCGGCCGCATCAGCGCACCGTCCCGGCCAGGGAGTGCAACACCCCCAGACTGTCGTTGAGGTTGGCGTTCTGCAGCGAAACCGGCATCGCCTCCAGTTCCTTCAGGTCCTGCAGCATGCTGAGGGTGAGCGCGTCGCTGCGGTTGAAGTACTGGCCGATCCATTGCCGGCAGGCGGCGATGTCGGCGCGGTAGGTGGCCTCGTCGCGCTGCAGCGCCGCCAGCCGGGCGGACAGCAGGCGCAGCTTGAGGTTCTGGCGCAGGAAATAGGTCTGCGACGGTTCCAGCAGGACCATGTCGGGGTGATCCAGGCGGCGGATGCGGACCAGCTGCTTGATCTCGCTCCAGGTCTCCGAACCCAGCCGTTCCATCCAGTCCACGGCAGCCGAACGGCTGCGCGGCTTGGCCGGCGGCGGCGTCTCCTGGTCGGATTCCAGTTTCAGCTTGTCGACGTTCTGCAGCAGGGCATCGAGCCGGGCGTTGATGCCGACCACGTCGGCCGCAGGCAGCAGCTTGAGCCGGGCCGAATCGCGGCTGATGGCCGCCCGCAGACGCTCGAACTGCGGCTTCTTCATGCGCGCCAGGCGGGCCTCAGCGGCATCCAGGCCGAGCACGGCGGCGCGCACGTTGCCGGCCATCTCCAGCTGCTGGTTGGCCAGCAACAAGGTCTGCTCGATGTCGGCCAGCAGCCGTTCGTCCTGGCCGCGGGCCAGTTCCTGGTACATGGCCTGCAGCGCCAGCTGCTGGTTCTGCGCCTCCTGGGCCTTGGCCTCCAGCGCCGCGGTGCGGGTCGTCAGGTCGTCGACGGTGGCGCGCACCTCGCGCGCGGCGGTGCGCGCTTCCTTGCTGGAATTGTCGAATTCGCCGATCCGGCGGGCCAGTTGCAGTTCGAGCGACTGGATGCGCGTCTGCATCATCCAGAAGAGGCTGCCGGCGGCGACCAGCGCCAGCAGGGCCAGGGCCAGGGCCAGCGGCGCGACCCAGCCGGTGCTGGGCGGGGCGGCCGGGGTCGGGAGGGGCGAGGGGTTTTCACTCATGTTCGGGATTGAACCAGTCCAGCAGTCCCGAGACAAGGCCGTCATCGCCGGCCGCGGTCACGACCACGTTGACCACGCCGCGCGCCCGGGCCGCTTCGGCGATGCGCTCGTGGATGACGAACAGGGGCGTGGCGCGCAGCAGCTGGTCGCCCGCCCCGCCCAGCAGGTCGAACAGGTTGGCGAGTATTTCCCGGCTGGTCACGGTCACCGCCTGGACGCCGTCGTTGCGCCACAACTCGAGCAACGGGCTGGGATCGAGTTCCGGCTTCACGCGCCGATAGGCCTCGGCGTAATCGACCGTGGCGCCGCGCCGGCGCAAGGTCTCGGCCAACAGTTCGCGGCCGCCTGCACCGCGCACGATCAGGACGCGCTTGCCGGCCATCGCCTGCAAGGCATCCAGAGCCAGAAGGTGTTCGCTGTCGGCACCCTCTTCGGGCACCAGCACATGGGCGGCGCCGTAGCGCGCCAGTTCGCGGGCCGTGCCCTGGCCGACCGCGGCCAGGGAGAAACCGTTCGGCCAGTCGCCGTGGCGTTCCAGGATGAACGGCCAGGCCCGCTCGACCGCGGTGGGACTGACGAAGACGATGAGGTCGTAGTCGCGCAGCTGGCCCATGACGTGGGCCAGCGCCGCCGGGTCGGCCGGCGGGGCGATCTCCAGCGCGGGAAACAGGATGGCGTTGCCGCCCAGGGACTCGATGCGCGCCGCCAGGCCTTCCGCCTGCCCCGCGGGACGGGTGACCAGGATGCCGCGGCCGGCCAGGGGCGGGGTGGCCATCGCCTAATGCTGGATCAGCTCGGCCAGCAGGCGGTCCGCGCCCTGGCCGATCAGCGCATCGGCGACCCGGTCGCCGAGCGCCTCGGGCGCGTCCAGGCCGCCTTCGGCCTCGGCCCGGACCATGCGCCGGCCGTCCAGGTCGGAGACGAAGCCGCGCAGGAACAGCTTGCCGTCGCGGACCACGCAGTAGCCGCCGATCGGCGCCTGGCAGCCGCCCTGCAGCTTGCGGCTCATGGCCCGCTCGGCCCGCACGCAGGCGGCCGTGGTCGGGTCGTTGAGCGGCGCCAGCAGGCGGGCGACCTCGGGCCGGCCGCTGAGGATCTCGATGCCCAGCGCGCCCTGGCCGACCGCCGGCAGGCTTTCCTCCGGCTCCAGGATGGCGGCGATGCGCCCGGCGAAGCCCAGCCGCTTGAGGCCGGCCGAGGCCAGGATGATGGCGTCGTACTGGTCCTCGTCCAGCTTGCGCAGGCGGGTGTTGACGTTGCCGCGCAGGGTGTCGACCACCAGGTGCGGGAACCGGGCGCGGAGCTGGGCCTGGCGGCGCAGGCTGGAGGTGCCGACCTTGGCGCCCGCCGGCAGTTCGGCCAGCGACTTGTAGCGGTTGGAGACGAAGGCGTCGCGCGGGTCCTCCCGCTCGGTGATCGCGGTCAGCTCGAAACCGTCCGGCAGATCCATCGGCACATCTTTAAGGGAATGAACTGCCAGGTCCGCACGTCTTATAGCCATGGCCTGTTCCAATTCCTTGACGAACAGCCCCTTGCCGCCGATGCGTGACAGGGGCGAATCGAGAATCTGGTCGCCCATGGTGGTCATGCCCAGCAGCTCGACTTCGAGCCCCGGATGCAGCGCCTGCAGACGATCGCGGATGTGGTGGGCCTGCCAGAGGGCAAGCTGGCTTTCTCGGGTGGCGATGATCAGTTTTTCGGACATGTATTCGGACCGGCAAGTTGCTCTAGAATCGAGCCTGTAATAGGAGTATCTGCTAAATGAAGAAGATTTTTGCGTGGTTGTTCATCATATTAACATGCGCCTCGTTCCCGGCTTTCGCCGAGGATGGCGTGCCGCCGCTGCGCGACCTGCAGCAGGACGCCAAGGCTGCGCAGGCCAAGCACGGCGTCATCCTGGTGGCCCTGGTGGCGGAAAACTGCCAGTACTGCGAGCACGTCCTGAACGATTTCCTGATCCCGATGAGCCACAACAAGGCCTACCAGGATCGCCTGGTCATGCGCCGGCTGCTGGTCTCCGACCCGGCCGACTTCAAGGACTTCGACGGCACCGCGACCAACGCCGGCTTCTTCGTCGGCCGCTACGGCTATCGCTTCACGCCGACGGTCATCCTGCTCGACAGCCAGGGCAACCTGCTCGGCAAGCCGGTCATCGGCCTGTCCAGCCCGGACTTCTACGGCAGCTACCTGGACGCCGCCATCGATAGCGCCGTCGCCAAGGTGCGCAGCCAGGACACGGCCCAATCCGGCAACGAGGCACCCGGCAGCTGAGGCAGTGGCATAATCTGCCCTTTGGCATAAATTCAGGCACTCCATGTCCAGCTCAGACAAAACCTGGTCCGAACGTTTCTCCGAACCCGTCTCCGAACTGGTCAAGCGCTACACCGCCTCGGTCTTCTTCGACCAGCGCCTGGCCCGGCACGACATCAAGGGCTCGCTGGCCCACGCCAAGATGCTGGTCAAGCAGGGCATCATCCCGGCCGCGGACCTGTCCGCCATCGAGGACGGCATGGCGACGATCCTGGCCGAGATCGAACGCAACGAATTCGTCTGGAGCCTGGACGACGAGGATGTCCACCTCAACATCGAGAAGCGCCTGACCGCATTGATCGGCGACGCCGGCAAGCGCCTGCATACCGGCCGCTCGCGCAACGACCAGGTCGCCACCGACATCCGCCTCTGGCTGCGCGACGAGATCGACAACATCGTCGGCCTGATCGGCGACTTCCAGACCGCCCTGCTCGACCTGGCAGAGAAGCACGCCGACACGCCGATGCCCGGCTTCACCCACTTGCAGGTTGCCCAGCCGGTCACCTTCGGCCACCACCTGATGGCCTACGTCGAGATGAGCCAGCGCGACAAGGAGCGGATGCTCGACGCCCGCAAGCGGGTCAACCGGATGCCGCTCGGCGCCGCCGCCCTGGCCGGCACCAGCTACCCGATCGATCGGCCCTTCGTCGCCGCCGAGCTCGGCTTCGACGGCGTCTGCGAGAACTCGCTCGACGCCGTCTCCGACCGCGACTTCGCGATCGAATTCACCGCCGCCTGCGCATTGCTGATGACCCATCTGTCGCGCCTGTCGGAAGAGCTGATCCTATGGATGAGCCCGCGCGTCGGCTTCATCGACCTACCCGACCGCTACTGCACCGGCTCCTCGATCATGCCGCAGAAGAAGAACCCCGACGTGCCCGAGCTGGTGCGCGGCAAGACCGGCCGGGTCAACGGCCACCTGGTCGCCCTGCTCACCCTGATGAAGTCGCAGCCCCTGGCCTACAACAAGGACAACCAGGAGGACAAGGAGCCCCTGTTCGACACGGTCGACACCGTGGTCGACACCCTGCGCATCTACGCCGACATGCTGGCCGGCCTGGGCGTCAAGGAACACGGCGTGCGCACCGCCAACATGCGTGCCGCGCTGACCCAGGGCTACGCCACCGCCACCGACCTGGCCGACTACCTGGTGAAGAAGGGCCTGCCCTTCCGCGACGCCCACGGCGCCGTGGCCAAGGCCGTGCGCGTGGCGGAAGCCACCGGCCGCGACCTGCCCCAGTTCTCGCTCGACGAGCTGCGCGAGTTCTCGCCGCTGATCGGCGAAGACGTGTTCGAGGTGCTCACCGTGGAAGGCTCGCTCGCCAGCCGCGACCACATCGGCGGCACGGCGCCGGCCCAGGTCAGGGCGGCGATTGCACGGGCGCGGCAACGGCTGTGATCGATGGCCGGGCCATCGCCCGGCCCCGCATCAGAACAATCCCGACGCGATATTGATGGTCAGCGCCACCAGCGTGGTATTGAAGAAGAAGGCCAGCACGCTGTGCACCAGGGCGACGTGGCGCATCGGCTTCGACACGAAGCTCACGTCCGCGGTCTGGCCCGAGGTGCCGATGATGCAGGCGCAGTAGAAGAAGTCGCCGTAATCCGGCGTTTCATCACCCGGGAACTGAAGTCCCTTGATCCCGTACCGCGACAGGCCGATGAAATAGTCGTGGGCATAATGGATGGCGAACATCACCTGGGTGAAGAACCAGGAGGTGAAGATCGTGAGCGCCGCCAAGCCGATATGGGCGTAGCGCAGCAGACCGTGCATATCCCTCGCGGTCGCCAGTTCGGCGACGATTGCGGCCAGGGAGGCGACGGCCGCCAGGACCACCAGGACCAGGACCACGATACGGCTCTCGTCCTGTACCTGGGCACGATACCGGATCCTGTCGTGCGATGAGCGGGCCATCATGCGCCCGGCAAGAACGAGATAGAGGATCGCCCCCACGTTCCAGCCGACCAGCAGCCGGGTGACTTCCTGCCCAGCCAGCCAGCGGGGAACGAAGACGACCACCAGCATTCCCAGGAGGCCGGACAGGACCAGCCGGGGTCGGGCCAACAGGTGCCGGATCACCGGCGGGTAATGGGCATGGGGCGATGCCTGTTTTGTTTCCATGGTCAGGGGACTCCCGGGTTTTCTGGAGGGCGCCAGGCGCGCCACAGGATATCCCGATTTGGGCCTGGGATCGCCATCGCGATGGCACTGCGCGCGGCCTTCAGTCCCGCCCCAGCACGTCGATGATCGGACACGGCGAGCCGCCCTGGTTGCTGTCGCATTGCTGAACCAGGTTACTCAGGAGGACTCGCATCGCCTCCAGGTCCGCCATCTTTTGTTCTATCAGCATCCGCTTCCGGTCGGCCAAGGTACGCGTCTCTTCACAACCGCGCGCCGCATCCAGCGTCAGTAGTTCCCCGACCTCGGCCAAGGTGAAGCCCAGCACCTGCGCCCGTTTGATGAAGCGCACCCGCCTGACCTGATCCGGCGGATAGCGGCGCTGGCCGCCCAAGGGCTTGGGCGGGGTCAGCAGCAGGCCCAGCCTCTGGTAATAACGGATCGTCTCGACGTTGACTCCGGCCGCTTCCGCCAGCCCGCCGATGGACAGTTCGGTCGCCATCACATGCTCCTTGATTCCGTACCCGGGTACGGAGTTTAGAGTAGCACCGGCAATATCGGTTCAAGGAAAAGGACATGGCTCAACTCACCGGAAAAAGCAGTCTGGTCGCCAGCATCCTGGCTGCGCTCTGCGCATCGGCCTGCTGTGTCGGGCCGCTCGTGCTGCTGACGCTCGGCATCGGCGGCACCTGGGTCGGCAGCCTGACCGCCATGGAGCCGTTCCGCCCCTTCCTCATCGGCCTGACCCTGTTGTTTCTGGGCCTGGCCTTCCGAAAACTCTACCTGGTCCCGCCAGCCTGCACGGCCGCCTGCGCCCATCCGCGCACGATCCGTCGGCAGCGGCTCACATTCTGGATCGTCGCCACTTTGCTGTTCGGCCTGCTGGCCCTGCCTTCGATGGCGCCCATGTTCTATTGAACGGAGTTCACCATGCGCATGATATTGATCGCCCTGCTCGCCGCCCTGCCCATTGCGGCCCTGGCCGCCGCCCAGAAAACCGTCACGCTCAATGTGCAGCACATGACCTGCCCGGTGTGCCCGATCACGGTCAAGAAGGCACTCGACGAGGTACCCGGCGTGAGCGCCGCCAAGGTCGACTTCGACAAGAAGACGGCCACTGTCTCATATGATCCGGACAAGGCGCGGTTGGACGATTTGACTACGGCCACCGCCAACGCGGGCTATCCATCCACCGTGCAGAAATGACGACGCGATGAGCGATGCGATTCTCGAGTCAGTATTGACCTGTCCGCACTGCGGCGCCGCCCGGAGGGAGACCATGCCCACGGACGCCTGCCTGTTCTACTACGAATGCCCGAACTGCAAGGCGCAGCTGCGGCCCAATCCGGGCGACTGTTGCGTGTTCTGCTCGTTCGGCTCGGTGCCCTGTCCCCCCATCCAACTGCAAAAGGAATGTTGTAGGTGATCCTGCCGCCCAAGGCGATCCACCTGCGGTTGCCGGACGCGGGGAAGCGGCTTGGCGAATTTCGAAACTTCCGCCATTCGCCCGTTGTCACAGGCCTACGCAGCCGTTCCAGCGCGTCCGTAGCCGTACCGCCGCAAGCCACATCGTGCGGCCGCATTCCAGATAATCGATCATTCACAGCGAGAGGACACATGCATCACAAACCGTTCGCCGGAACACATCTGGCATTCGCCGTTCTAGTCGCCGGGCTTTGCGCACTCGCCCCGGCCTACGCATCCGAACCTGCCGACGGCAACCAGCAGAAGACGATCCACGTAGACATTCCGATCACGCTCAAGCAGGCCAACGTGGTATTCAACATGGACCATCCCGCCAACGACATGGGGGACACGCCGGTCGGCATCGGCTACATGCACCAGCTGGCCGAGCGCTACAAGAAGGACGGCACGAAAGGCCGGATCATCGGCGTGTTCCACGGCGCCGGCGCCTACCTGCTACTGAACGACGAGGCCTTCGACGCCTTTACCCACGGCAGCACCGGCAACCCCTACAAAGGCGCCATTGCCGAGCTGTTGAAGCAAGGCGTGAAGGTCGAGGAATGCGCCGTCTCGATGAAGGCCAACCACTGGACGAACAGTGACCTGCTACCCGGCATCAAAGTGAACGCCGGCGCCGTGGCCCGCATCATCGAACTCGTACAGGAAGGCTACGTACAGCTGCATTATTGATCCCGGACCCGGCCCCGATCCGGACATGGCCGTCGAGGCCGCCGCCTGCCGACGACACTCGGGCGGCGGACTTTTCAAATCATCGCACGTCCGTCTCGTCTCGACTGGCGCGGCTGACCCGATCCAGATAAAGCGCCACCAGCCCGGCCACCAATCCCAGACTGACGATGGCCGCCAACCAGAAGCCCGGCGCACCGCGCGCCGGACCCAACCGATCGGTCAGGCCGAGCAGCACGCCGCCGCCCAGGCCGACGCCCCACAGGCAGGTGGTGTAGATCAGCATCGGGATGGCAGAACGCTTGTAGCCGCGCAGCGCGTTGACCGCCACCGCCTGGAGCGCGTCGGCCAGGTGGTAATAGCCGACCAGGACGATCAGCGGCGCGGCCAGGAGCTGGACATGGAGGTCGTTGGTATAGAGTTCGGCGATCCGGCCGGCGCCGAGCCAGAGCGCCAAGCTGACCACGATGCCGAACGCCATGCCGAGGCCGATGCCGCGCCCGCACATCTGGCGCGCGAGTTGCGGCCGGCCGGCGCCCAGCGCCTGTCCAGCGAGGATCGCGGTGGCATTGCCGATGGACAGGGGCAGGACGAAGGCGAAGGCGGCGAGGCTGGCGGCGATCTGGTGCGCGGCGGAAACGACGGGACCGAGCCGGGCGATGAACAGCGCCATGAAGGTGAAGGCGGTGACGTCGGCGACGAAGGTCAGGGCGATGGGCACGCCCAGCTTCAGGAAGGCCGCGATCGCCTTCGGATCAGGCGGCGCGATCCGCGTCCGCAGGCGGAATGCGGCATAGCGCGGGCTGTACAGGCACCAGCCCCAGGCCAGCGCGGCGATCAGCCAGTAGTCGATCGAAGTCGCGACCGCGCTGCCGGGCGCACCCAGGGCGGGCGCGCCGAGCCAGCCGTACATGAACATCGCGTTGAGCGGCAGCTTCAGCAGCAGGGCGGCCAGATTGAAGTGCATCACCGAGCGCGGCCGGCCGATGCCGGTGAACAGGCCGAAGTAGATCCGGAATGCGATCGCCGCCGGCACGCCCCAGGCCGAGGCGTCGAGATAGGCGCGCACCTTGGCCTCGACCGCCGGCTGCAGATCGGAGATGGCCAGGAAGGGACCGGGAGTGCGGAGCATCAGGACGGCGATGACGCCGAGCACCAGCGACAGCCAGACGCTCTGATGGATCTCGCGGCCGACCTCGGCCAGCTTGCCGCTGCCGTAGATGTGCGCGACCAGCGGCGGCAGCGCCAGCAGCACGCCCATCAGCGACATGAGTATGGTCACCTGGATCGAGCTGGCGATGCCGACCGCGGCGAGATCGACGGCCGACAGCCGGCCGGCCATGACGGTGTCGATGACGCCGTTCGCCATCATGGCGATCTGGGCGACATAGACGGGCCCGGCGAGCCGGATCAATTCGCCGGTGGGCGAGATCCGCTTCATGGTGGAATGGTTGGCGAGCGTGTGAAGGCCGGCGTCGCACGTCGGCCGCTGCGCGTCAGGCCAGGCTGACCGGCTCCCCCGCCTGCTGCGAAGCCATCTTCTCCAGCGACGCGAACAGCTCCTCGCCGCTCCTCGTATCGCGCCAGGCACCGTCCTGCCAGCGGTAGTGGAAGCCGCCGCTCTTGGCCGCGACCCAGATTTCCTGCATCGCCGGCTGACGGTTGATGACGATCTTGGAACCGTCGTCGAACTCCATCTCCAGGATGCCGCCCGGAGCGAGTTCGTAGTCGATGTCGGCCGCCTCCAACGCCTGGTCGAGACGTTTGAAAAAGGCATCGGTCAGTTGAGCGTATTCGCTCTCGGTCATGGCAATCCTCGCGCGTGATAGACTTGATTCAACACATTGTAACGACATTCCCATGCGCCTGATTTCCCTCTTCCTGGTCGTGCTTTTCCTGCTCGCCGCCTGCGGCAAGAAAGGTGAACTCTACCTGCCCGACCAGACCCACCCCGTAGCCACACAATCCTCTTCCAACAAATGAATCCGTTCATCCGCCGTGACGGCGTGCTGCATTGCGAATCGGTCGCCCTCGACGCCATCGCCAATGAATTCGGCACGCCCTGCTATGTCTATTCCAGCGCCGCGCTGACCGAGGCCTACCGCAACTACGACCAGGCCTTCGCGCCCCATCCGCACCTGATCTGCTATGCGGTGAAGGCCAACCCGAACCTGGCCATCCTCAATCTGTTCGCCGGGCTCGGCGCCGGTTTCGACATCGTCTCCGGCGGCGAACTGGCGCGCGTGCTGGCGGCCGGCGGCGATCCGGGCAAGGTGGTGTTCTCGGGCGTCGGCAAGACCTCAGAGGAAATGGCAGCGGCATTGAACGCCGGCATCCATTGCTTCAACGTCGAATCGGAAAGCGAGCTCATGCGGCTGAACGAGGTCGCCGGCCGGCTCGGCAAGGTTGCGCCGGTGAGCTTCCGGGTCAACCCCGACGTCGACGCCAAGACCCATCCCTACATCGCCACCGGACTCAAGAAGAACAAGTTCGGCATCGCCTACGCCGACGCGCCGCGACTTTATAAGGAAGCCGCGGCGATGGCGCACCTGAAGGTGGTCGGCGTCGACTGCCACATCGGCTCGCAACTCACCGAGTCGTCGCCTTTCGCCGAAGCGCTCGACAAGGTGCTCGACCTGGTCGACCGGCTGGCCGCGGACGGCATCGCGTTGCAGCACATCGACCTCGGTGGCGGACTCGGCGTGCGCTATCAGGACGAGACGCCGCCGGCGATGAGCGAGTACGCCGGCGTGTTGTTGTCGCGTCTGCAAGGACGGCCGCACAAGCTCATCCTCGAACCGGGTCGTTCGCTGGTCGCCAACGCCGGATTGCTGCTCACCAAGGTCGAGTATCTCAAGCACGGCGAAGCGAAAGACTTCGCCATCGTCGATGCGGCGATGAACGATCTCATGCGTCCCTCGCTCTACGATGCCTGGCACGACGTGCAGCCGGTGCGCGAACGCGCCGGCGAAAAACGCAGTTACGAAATCGTCGGCCCGGTGTGCGAGAGCGGCGATTTCCTGGCCCACGACCGCGACCTCGCATTGGCTGAAAACGACCTGCTGGCCTTGCTTTCGGCGGGTGCGTACGGCATGAGCATGAGCTCGAACTACAACACTCGGCCGCGTGCCGCGGAGGTGTTGGTGGAGGGTGAAAACGCGTCGCTCGTACGTCGTCGCGAACGGGTCGATGCGCTGTTCGAAAATGAAATCGTCCACCAGCGGCAACAACACTGAGTTCTTCGCAAAAAAAATAGCTTGGTCCCTTGCTGCATTGCAGTTTTTTTGCTCTAGAATTACGAGCAACACGCATACGCGTGGAACTACTTGAGGCATAAGGCTTTCCGGCCTTCCAACCATAAGGAGTGTGAGACATGCCCGCCGCTAAATCCACCAAGGCGAAAACCGCCGCCGCCGCCACCCCGGCTACCGCGACTGCGACCGCCAAACCTGCAGTGAAGAAGGCCGCCGCTCCCAAAGCTGCTGCCGCCAAGCCCGCCGTGAAGAAGGCTGCCGCCCCCAAGGCTGCTGCCGCCAAGCCCGCTGCAAAGAAGGCCGCCGCTCCCAAGGCTGCTGCCAAGCCCGCCGCGAAGAAGGCCCCTGCCAAGAAGGCCTGAGGTCGTCTGCAAGAAAAAAGGCGAGGTGCTCCTCGCCTTTTTTTTTCGCCTGCTGTCCGATGCGGCAGCATACCGACGGCAACCGGCACACCCGCGAACAGCACCGTCCACATCCCGCTCATTGCCGCTCCATGGCTCATCGGGAGCCATCGCCCCAATCTTGAAAAAAGTGTGCAAATCGAAATTGCAGGATCGATTTTCAGATACGATTTCAAGCCGGTTGTCCCGTTCATTTCCGTTACGTCTGCGAGGCTGTAGATGCGTACCCTGCTCAAGCTGTTCATCGTTGTATTGATCCTCGCGGGCGGCATCTACTTCTACCGTCACACGACCTCCACCGAAGACAAAAACAGCGCCAAGACCAATGCGCCGGTGCCGGTGCTGGCGGCGCAGGCGGTCACCCGCGACATGCCCATCGTGGTCGACATGGTCGGCCGCGGCGAGGCCTACGAATCGGTATCGCTCAAGTCGCGGGTCGACGGTCAGGTGCAGAGCGTGCAATACCAGGAAGGCCAGCGCGTCCACACCGGCGACCTGCTGCTGCGTCTCGACCCCGCCGACTTCAACGCCCGCCTGCAGCAGGCCGCAGCCACGCTGGCCAAGGACCGCGCGCTGCTCAGGCAGGCCCAGGCCGATGCCGCGCGCTATCAGAAGCTGCAGCAGCAGGGTTTCGTCTCGGAAGAGAAACTGACCGACCTGCACGCCGCCGCGGCCGCCGCCGAGGCCACGGTGAAGGCGGACCAGGCCAGCCTGGAACTGGCCCGCCTGCAATTGAGCTACGCCACGATCCGCGCCCCCATCGACGGCATCGTCGGCGCCCGACTGGTGTTCCCCGGCACGGCGATCAAGACCAACGACACGGTGCTGGCCGTGATCAACCGCGTGCAGCCGCTGCTGGTCGATTTCTCGCTGCCGGAAAACTATCTGGCCGATCTGCGCAAGGAACTGCTCCAGGGGCCGCCCAAGGTGCTGGTCGGCGTGCCGGGCGACAAGCGGGCCGACGAGGAGGCGACCGTGAGCTTCGTCGACAACGCGGTCGATCCGAGCACCGGCACGCTGCTGATGAAGGCGCGGCTCGACAACAAGGACGGCAGGCTTTCGGCCGGCCAGTACCTGCGCGTCAGCCTCATCCTGAAGACCTTGAAGGACGCCGTCGTGGTGCCCTCAGAAGCGGTGCAGCAGGGCCCCAACGGCACCGTCGTCTACGTGGTCAACCCCGACTCCAGCATCACCATCCGCCAGGCCGCGGTCGCCGCCAGCCGCGGCGGCCTGGCGGCCATCGCCTCCGGTTTGAAGGCCGGCGAGACGGTGGTGACCGACGGCCACATGCGGCTGACGCCGAAGTCCAAGGTCAAGTTCAAGCTCGCCGCCGGTCCGTCGGCCGCACGCTGAGGGCGCATCGTGCAGCTGCCTGAACTCTGCATCCGCCGGCCGGTGATGACCACGCTGCTGATGGCGGCGTTCCTGGTCTTCGGCCTGATCGCCTACCGCAGCCTGCCGGTCTCGGAATTGCCCAAGGTCGACTTCCCGACCATCTCGGTCACCGCCTCGCTGCCCGGCGCCTCGCCCGAGACCATGGCCGCCACCGTCGCCACGCCGCTCGAAGCGCAGTTCTCGACCATCGCCGGCATCACCTCGATCAACTCCACCAGCGCGCTCGGCGCGACCTCCATCACGCTGCAATTCGATCTCGACCGCAATATCGACGCCGCCGCGCTCGACGTGCAGTCGGCCATCTCGGCCGCCCAGCGCAAGCTGCCCAACGACATGCCGTCGCCGCCCTCATTCCGCAAGGTGAACCCGGCCGACCTGCCCATCTTCTATCTCGCCATGCGCTCCGACACGCTGCCCATGTCGGTAGTCGACGAATACGCCGAGACCCAGCTCGCCCAGCGCATCTCCACCATCCCGGGCGTGGCCCAGGTCAACGTCTACGGCTCGCAGAAATACGCCGTGCGCATCGATGTCGATCCGGACAGGCTGGCCTCGCGCGGCATCGGCCTGGACGAGTTGAGCCAGGCCATCCAGTCGGCCAACGTCAATCAGCCGACCGGCACCCTGCAGGGTCCGCATCAGGTCTTCGCCGTCAAGGCCAACGGCCAGCTCGAAAACGCCGCCGCCTATCGGCCGCTGATCGTCGCCTACAAGAATGGCGCCCCGGTCCGCCTGGACGAAGTGGCCAACGTCATCGACAGCGTGGAGGACGACAAGCACGCCAACTGGCTGGGCGACAAGCGCGCCATCGTGCTCGCCATCCAGCGCCAGCCGGACGCCAACACGCCGGCCACGGTGGCGGCCATCAAGCAGATCCTGCCCAGCTTCCAGGCCAAGCTGCCGGCCTCGATCGAACTGTCGGTGCTGTATGACCGCAGCGTGTCGATCAGCGAATCCATCGACGAGGTGCAGTTCACCCTGATCCTGGCCGGCTGCCTGGTGATCCTTGTGATCCTGATGTTCCTGCGCAACCTGTCGGCCACCGCCATTCCGGCCCTGGCCCTGCCGCTCTCGGTGATCGGCACCTTCGCCGCGATGTATGCACTCGGCTTCAGCCTGGACAACCTGTCGCTGATGGCGCTCACCCTGTCGGTCGGCTTCGTGGTCGACGACGCCATCGTCATGCTGGAGAACATCTCCCGCCACATCGAAGCCGGCGAACCGCGGTTCGAGGCGGCGATCAAGGGGGCGAGGGAAATCGGCTTCACCATCATCTCGATGACCCTGTCGCTGATCGCAGTGTTCATCCCGGTCATGTTCATGGGCGGCATCATCGGCCGCCTGTTGCACGAGTTCGCCATCACCATCGGCGCCGCCATCCTGGTCTCCGGCTTCGTCTCGCTGACCTTGACGCCGATGCTCGCCAGCCGCTACCTGAAGCCTGTGGAACGCGAGCAGCACGGCCGCATCTACCGCCGGCTGGAATCGGCCTTCGAGACCATGCTGGCCGCCTACCGTTCCAGCCTGTCCTGGGCCATCGCCCGGCCGCGCCTGATCCTGGCCATCTTCCTCGCCACGGTCGCCGCCAGCGCCTGGCTCTACGTGTCGATCCCCAAGGGCTTCCTGCCCAGCGTCGACTCCGGCCAGATCGTCGCCTTCACCGAGGGCGCCCAGGACGCCTCGTACCAGTCCATGGTGAAGAAGCAGCGCCAGGTCGCCGCCATCGTCGCCCAGGACCCCAACGTCGAAACCTTCATGTCGGTGGTCGGCGCCGGAGGCTCGCGGCCGACCTCCAACACCGGCTTCATGCTGTTCAAGCTCAAGCCGCGCGACCAGCGCATCCCGGCCGACCGGATCATCCAGGAGCTGCGGCCGAAGTTCGCCGCCATCCCGGGCATCCGGGTGTCGATGCAGAACCCCCCTCCCATCCGCCTGTCCGCCATGCTGACCTCGGCGCAGTACCAGTACACATTGAAGGACATCGACCTCAAGGAGCTGTACCACTGGAGCGACGTCATGCTCGAGCGCATCCGCCAGTTGCCCGGCTTCGTCGACGTCAACACCAACCTCAACAACAATAGCCCGGCCATCTCGCTCGATGTCGACCGCGACAAGCTGGGCCCGCTCGGCCTCACCTACGGCCAGGTCGAGGACGCCCTGCAGTCGGCCTTCAGCACGCGCCAGATCTCGACCATCTACGGCGACAGCGACCAGTACGAGGTGATCCTGGAAGTCGCGCCCGAATTCCAGGCCGACCCCGGCATGCTGTCGCGCATCCACGTCCGCTCCGGCAACGGCACCCTGGTGCCGCTCGACAGCGTGGCCCGCATGACCCGCAAGAACCAGGCGCTCACCGTCAATCACCTGGGCCAATTGCCGGCGGTGACCCTGTCCTTCAACCTGCTGCCCGGCGTATCGCTGGGTGAGGCGGTCGGCCGCATCCGCGCCCTGGAGCAGGAGATGCGCATGCCGGCCTCGATCAACTCCAGCCTGCAAGGCACCGCCCAGGCCTTCGAGGCCTCCCAGCGCGGGCTCGGCATCCTGCTCCTGGTCGCGGTGCTGGTCGTCTACATCGTGCTCGGCATCCTGTACGAGAGCTTCATCCATCCGCTCACCATCCTGTCCGGCCTGCCCTCGGCCGGCCTCGGCGCTTTGCTCACCCTGGCCTTGTTCAAGGTCGACCTGTCGCTCTACGCCTTCGTCGGCATCATCATGCTGATCGGCATCGTCAAGAAGAACGCCATCATGATGGTCGACTTCGCCCTGGAGCGGCAGCGCAAGGAAGGCATGGCGCCGGCCGAGGCCATCCACCAGGCCTGCCTGATCCGCTTCCGGCCCATCATGATGACCACCCTGGCCGCGCTGGCCGGCACCCTGCCCATCGCGCTCGGCATCGGCGCCGGCGCCGAAGCGCGCCAGCCGCTCGGCCTGGCCGTGGTCGGCGGCCTCTTGGTCTCGCAGTTCCTCACCCTGTACATCACGCCGGTGATCTACCTCTATCTGGAACGGCTGTCGTCCGGCCGTTCGGTCCGGCAAGCCAGCGCAGCAGCCGGTTAATGGCCTGATCGCAGCAGTCATGTTATGGTGCGGAAAACTTTACCCCTGCCCCCGGAGCAAACCATGGCCGTCATCGAACTCAACGAAGAAAACTTCGAACCCACCGTCGTCGGCAACGACTTCGTCATCATCGACTTCTGGGCCCCCTGGTGCGGTCCCTGCAAGGGCTTCGCGCCGGTCTTCGAGGCCGCCGCCGAAAAGAACCCGGACATCGTCTTCGCCAAGGTCAACACCGAAGTTGAGCAGGGCATCGCCGGCCATTTCCAGATCCGCTCCATCCCGACCCTGATGATCTTCCGCGAGAAGGTCATCATCTACTCGCAAGCCGGCGCCCTGCCGGCCGGCGCCTTTGACGATCTGATCGCCCGCGCCAAGGAAGTCGACATGGCCCAGGTTCACGCCGAGATCGCCAAGGAAGAAGGCGGCCAGGCCTGACTCATTACCCGCCCCTCGCCCGCCAGTCGGGGAGGGGCCGTCCAGTTCCGCATCCCGCATCGACATCAACCCGCCGCTGACCCTCGTCTATCGCGACGACCGGCTGATCGCCATCGACAAGCCGGCCGGCCTGCTGGTCCATCGCACCGACCTCGACCGCCACGAAACCCGCTTCGCCGTTCAGCTGCTTCGCGACCAGATCGGCCGTCCGGTCTGGCCGGTGCATCGGCTCGACAAAGGCACCTCGGGCATCCTGCTGTTCGCGCTCGACGCTGAAACCGCCTCCGTGGTCGGCGGCCAATTCGAGCGCGGCGAAGTCGCCAAGCGCTACCTCGCCGTGGTGCGTGGCTGGCCGGACGCGGCGGGCGAGATCGACCATCCGCTCGGCCGCATGCCGGACGAATACGGCTACCGCGGCGAGAACGACACGCCGCAGCCGGCCGTCACCCGCTACCGCCGCCTGGCCACGGTCGAACTGCCGGTGAGTGTCGACCGCTACCCGACCAGCCGCTATGCCCTGGTCGAACTGGAACCGCTCACCGGCCGCCGGCACCAACTGCGCCGCCACATGAAGCACATCGCCCACCCTATCGTCGGCGACGCCACCCACGGCAAGGGCCGCCACAACCGGCTGTTCCAGGAACGGTTCGGCTGCCACCGCCTGCTGCTCGCCTCGGTCGGCCTCGGCTTCCGCCATCCCGGCGATGGCCGGGAAGTGATACTCTCCGCCCCGCCCGCACCCGACTTCGCCGACTGCATCCGGCAACTCGGCTGGACCGAATTCACCTGAGGAACCCCATGGCACTCAAGGCCACCATCTACAAAGCCGATCTTCAGATCGCAGACATGGACCGCAACTACTACGCGGACCATTCGCTCACCCTCGCCCGCCATCCCTCGGAGACCGACGAGCGGATGATGGTCCGCCTGCTCGCCTTCGTGCTCTACGCGCGGGAAGGCCTGACCTTCGGCAAGGGCCTCTGCGTGGACGACGAGCCCGACCTCTGGCAGAAGGACCTGACCGGCGCCATCCAGCTCTGGATCGACGTCGGCCTGCCCGACGAGAAATGGCTGCGCAAGGCCTGCAACCGAGCCGATGAAGTGGTGCTGGTCAACTACGGCGGCCGCGCCACCGATGTCTGGTGGGAGCAGAACCGGAACGCCCTGACCCGCATGGACAAGCTCACCGTGCTGCGCATCACGGCCGAGGACTGCGACGCATTGAGCGCCCTGGCCAACCGCACCATGCGCCTGCAATGCACCGTGCAGGACGGCCAGGTCTGGATCACCGACGGCGCGCACACCGCGCACATCGAACCCGCCAAGCGGAACTAGGAACACCAATGTCAGAACACTTCATCACCGGCAAGGACGCCTCGCTGGAAACCTCCATCCAGACCATGCAGGACCGGCTGGCGGCACTCGGCTTCCACATCGAGGAGCGCTCCTGGCTCAACCCGGTCGACTCGGCCTGGTCGGTGCACATCCGCGACCGCGACTGCCCGCTGCTGTTCACCAACGGCAAGGGCGCGTCCGAACTGGCGGCGCGGGCCAGCGCCCTGGGCGAGTTCTTCGAACGGCTGGGCTGCAACTACTTCTGGTCGCACTACTACCTGGGCGCCACGCTGGCCGAACGCGCGTTCGTCCACTACCCGCAGGAGCAGTGGTTCCCGCTGCCCGACGACAACGACGCCTGGCCGGCCGGCCTGCTCGACGACGACCTGCGCGCCTTCTACAACCCGGACGACAACGTGCCGGCCGGCGCCCTGGTCGACCGCAATTCGGCCAACGCCGAGCGCGGCATCTGCGCCCTGCCCTACACTCGCCAGCGCGACGGCGCCACGCGCTGGTTCCCGGTCAACCTGATCGGCAACCTCTACGTCAGCAACGGCATGTCGGCCGGCAACACCCCGGCCGAGGCGCGCGTCCAGGCCCTGTCGGAAATCTTCGAACGGCATATCAAGTTCCGCATCATCGCCGAAGGCCTCTGCCTGCCCGACGTGCCGGAAGCCGTCATCGCCCGCTACCCGAAGATCGCCGCCGGCCTGCGCGAGCTGCGCGCCGCAGGCTTCGGCATCCTGGTCAAGGACGCCTCGCTCGGCGGCCGCTACCCGGTCATGAACGTGACCCTGCTCAACCCGCACGACCAGGGCTGCTTCGCCAGCTTCGGCGCCCACCCCAGCTTCGAGGTCGCGCTCGAACGCGCCCTCACCGAACTGCTGCAGGGCCGCGCCCTCGACGCGCTGGGCGACTTCCCCGAACCCGGCTTCGACCTCGACGAGATCGCCGACCCGCAGAACCTGGAAATCCACTTCGTCGACTCCAGCGGCATCGTCAGCTGGGAATTCCTCAGCGACACGCCGGACCACGCGTTCGCCGACTGGGATTTCAGCGGCAGCACCGAGGATGAGTTCGAATGGCTGTGCAACGCCATCCACGCCGACGGCCGCGACATCTACATCGCCGACTTCCCGCACCTGGGCGTCTACGCCTGCCGCATCCTGGTGCCCGGTATGTCCGAGATCTACCCGATCGACGATCTGGAATGGAACAACAACAGCATCGGCAACTACCTGCTCCAGCCCATCCTCAACCTGCCGCACCTCGGCGAGGAGGAAGTCGGCGCGCTGCTCGACACGCTCGAAGAACTCAGCCTGGACGACCAGCGCCCGGTCGCCGCCCTGATCGGCCTCGCCCCCGATGCCGGCACGCTCTGGCACGACCTGCGCGTCGGCGAACTGAAACTGCTGCTCGCCCTGTCCATCGGCGACGACGAAGCCATCCGCGAAGGCTGCCAGTGGGTGCGCGGCTTCGCGCAACTCGACCCCGCCCGGCGCAAGGTCTACCGCTGCATCGAAACGCTGCTGGAAATGACGGACCCGGACAGCTACCGCGACAGCCTGCTCAGCCTGTACGGCGCGGAAACGCTGGACACAGCACAGGCCATGCTGGACGGCGAACTGCGCTTCTTCGGATTGGCGGCGCCCGGCCTGGACCTGGCCGGATGCGAGATGCACCAGCGCTTGCTGGAGGCATACGGGAAGCTGGAGTTCAGCAAGAGTAATGTCTGAAATTCGGCCGAACTGGCCGTTGTGAGAAATCGCACTGGATTGACCGGCGATTCTTATGGCGCTTGGCCATGTATTCGCATGGTATGAACGGTTTCGGCAAATTGCGTGGACTCACGCTTTGTAACCTTAAACGGCCGCTCAGTGGCTTCTGCTCGAAAGTCCGAAAAGAGGTGCGGAAGTAAGACAATGGTCAAAGCGAACAAGGTTGGCCTGACACAAGGAAGCCCAACATCACAGCGGGTAACTTGTTGGGCATTGCTTTGCTCTTTTGCTCTGCCTAACCTACTAGCTTGTCAATGGTGACGCCGCCTTGGGGCGGGCGGCGTGCGGCCCTCGATATGGCGGAAGGTGATCCGGCCTTTGCTGAGATCGTAGGGAGACAGTTCGAGCGACACCTTGTCGCCGGCCAGGACGCGGATATGGTTCTTCCGCATCTTGCCGCCGCTGTAGGCGACGAGCATGTGTCCGTTGTCGAGGGTGACGCGAAAGCGCGAGTCCGGCAGCACATCCATGACGACGCCTTGCATTTCAATGAGTTCTTCCTTTGCCATGGCCAGTTCTCCAGGGGCAAATCATGAGGATGAGCCTAAGGGGAACCGGGCTCGGGATAAATGGGCTCTGGAAGAGTCGGGGCCATTCACACAATGCATCCCGGGGTTCTTCTTTCGCCTGTGCCGATCAGGCAGCGGTCATTCGATCGGGGCGAATCCGTAGTAGGAACCATAGGCCGACGGTGCCGGCGCATAGGCAGCCACCTTGATTGCATCGGCCAGGGTGACCTGATTGGTGAGGCCGTCGATCCCACCCTCCTCGCCGAGCCACCGCGCTTCGACCTCTTGTTCGGTCAGGCCATTGAGATTGAGGTTCCTGTCCAATCGTTCCGACCGGTACTCGAAAGCCATGTCATGGGCGATGAACAACGTATGGGGGCAGGCGGTAATACGGGTCTCGTCGACTGGATCGGCGCCCATGACCCGGGTGCCACAAAACGGGCAATGGACCGGGGTGTAGTAGTAGGTCTTGAGTTCGGTCCGCTGGATGGCCTTGGTCATGCTGTGCTCCTTGTCATTTTGTATGGCCTGCCCCGGCTACCCGGCAGCCAAGCCACTACTTGAGGTTTATCGCTGTGTCACTTGATAGCGATGAAGGTCGGAATGGGACAGACCGGCCAATTCGCCGACCACGCGATTGATACCCTGTCCCAGCAGCCACCAGGCGTTTCCGTAGGGCAGGACGGCAATGCTCGCATCGGTGCAGAGCTTTTGAGCTTTCGCTCTTTGTTGTTCCAAATTCATTGAGTCTTTTTCTGAGTTTGCACGGGAATCGGCACGATGCGATTCCGTTCCTCTGCCGACGATCCTGCCGGCACGAGGAGTGGGTAGGCGGCCGAGGCGATTCAGCCGCCTTGAAGGACGCCGCGATGATCAGGCGATCTGGATGTTGCTCGCCTGCTTGCCTTTGGGGCCGGTCGTGATGTCGAAGCTGACCCGCTGGCCTTCGGCCAGCGTCTTGAAACCATGGGATTGAATTGCGGAAAAATGGGCGAAGAGATCTTCGCCGCCGCCGTCGGGCGTGATGAAGCCAAAACCTTTGGATTCGTTAAACCACTTGACGCTACCTGTTGCCATATCTTGAATCTCCGAAAAAATGACGGGGCTTAGCCCCTGGGTGGGGCGAGATCAAGAGGGCGAGGTAAAAATGGGGGAATGGCGCCGCAGGACTGCGGATACTAGACCAACAAGATAACAACACAACTAGAAATCGCTGCGGCACACAATACGCGTCATTGAGTCGCATAGCAAACGAAATCTGAAAATTTGTATTGCGTCAGGACCAATAGGCGCTTCTGATGGTCAGCGATTGTGGACCGAGGGCCAACGGGGAAGCCCCGTGACTGCCCGGGGCTCATCCGGCAGCGGATATGTGCGATTGCAATACCGGATTCCCGCTCAGGGTCGGAACCAGCCCGACAGGTGTCCGAGCCTGAATGGCAGGAACGAGGCGGGAGCTGCCTGATTGACGCCGGGAGATCCGACATTCACGATTGCCCGGTCATCGGCAAGACCTGCCATGGTCAAGTCCGATGAGATTCATGAAGGCGCTCATTCCGCGCCGAGAAGGGAGGTTTACGAGATGGCCGCACTATCCGACAAGATCGAACACATCGTCGTCCTCATGCTGGAGAACCGCTCGTTCGACAGCGTGCTTGGCGAACTCTACCCCGGCCGTCCCGATTTCGACGGCCTGACCGGCAATGAGACGAATCCCCTGCACGGCGACGGAGCCATCCCGGTCTGGAACAACCCCGGCCTGGATTCCAGGTCCATGTCGATCCCCGATCCCGACCCGGGCGAGCTCTGGAACGACATCAACATGCAGCTCTACGGACTGGAGCGGAAGGCGGGCGTCGGGGTGCCGCCCATGGACGGCTTCGTCGACAACTACGTCCGGCAGCAGGACCAGCCCGCCTCGGCCTACGACCCGAAGGCGGTCATGCACCACTACACCCCGCAACAGTTGCCGGCGCTCAGCACGCTGGCCCATGCCTTCGCCGTGTGCGACCGGTGGTTCGCCTCCGCGCCCTGCCAGACCTGGCCGAACCGGTTCTTCCTGCACTGCGCGACGGCCGGCGGCTACGAGAACAATTCGCCCATCCACCCGCCCTACCTGATGCGGACGATCTTCAACCGCATGAGCGAACAGAACCGGGACTGGCACATCTACTACCACGACTTTCCGCAGTCGCTGACCCTGTCCGACCTGTGGGCCCATCTCGACCGGTTCAAGCCTTTCGACGATTTCCTCAAGGATGCCGCGCAGGGCGACCTGCCGGCCTATGCCTTCATCGAACCTCGCTACTTCCCGGAAGCCGAGCTGCCCAACGACCAGCACCCGCCCCACCACGTCGGGCTGGGCGACGAACTGATCGCCAAGGTCTACAACGCCGTCCGCAGCGCGCCGACCTGGGACAAGACCCTGCTCATCGTCACCTACGACGAGCACGGCGGCCTGTACGACCACGTGCCGCCGCCGGCGGCGGTGCCCCCCGACGACTCCCGTCCGCATCCCTTCGCATTCGATCGCTATGGCGTCCGCGTCCCCGCGGTGCTGATCTCGCCCTACATCAAGGCCGGCACGGTCCTTCGGCCGCCGGCGCCGGCCCAGCCCGACCTGCCGGCCTATCCGTTCGACCATACCTCGGTGATCGCCACGCTCCGGAAATGCTTCGAACTGGGCGGACCGCTCACCCACCGCGACGCGGTCGCCCCGGACCTGGAATCCGTCCTCGCCCTGGATGCCCCGGACAACCCGGGACCGGAGTCCATCCAGCCGCTCCCGTACACGGTGTCGGACACCGAACTCCAGGCCGCCCTGGACGCGCCGTTGAACGGCTTTCAGAAGGCCATCCACGAGGTCGCCGCCCATCTCCCCGACCTCAGCACCCTGCAGGCGGGGGAGAGCGCGTTTTCCGTGATCGAAGACCATATCGCTCTGTTCGTGCACGGCCTGTTCAAGGCGGCGCCCGACCACCGGACGGCACAGGAAGCGCAACAGTACGTCACGAGCCAGCTCAAGAACTTCCTCAAGACCTGAGCCCGGCGTAGCGGGCAGGGGCTTGTGGAAGAGCTTTGCACCTCGTGGCCGGTTTGCCGCTTTGAAGGAGATTAACCAAATGCATCCGGAGGATCTGGAATTGCTGGTCACCAGGGAGATGCCTTTCGGCAAGCACAAGGGCTGTCTGATTGCCGATCTGCCGGGAAACTATCTCAACTGGTTTGCCCGCAAAGGATTCCCGGCCGGCGAGATCGGCCGCCTGTTGGCCTTGATGCAGGAGATCGATCACAACGGCTTGAAGGACATTCTCAAGCCGCTTCGGCAGCGGCACGGGCGCTGAATTTTGCGCTCGACAATTTCAACCGGATCAGGCCCCTTTGGGTTTGACCTTCTTCTGGCATTCCATGCAAAACACGTCACCGCCAAATCGCTTCTTGCTGTTCCAGCAGAATTTGGCAACGGCGTAGGACACTTTGGCACCGCACGACACGCAGACCAGCTTATTTTTCTTCTCCTCGGCTTCCGGCGAATCACCTGAGGTTCCCGCAACGACTGACGAGCAAGACGCAGGCTCCGGTTCGCGCACCGCCATGGGCATCGCAACTGGCGCAACCAGGGTCCGCGCCTCGATGCCAAACTTACCCAGGTAATCAGGTTTCAGCGGTTTGTGCCGCAGGATGAGTTGCCGACCAATATCGATCAGCGTTTCCTCGCTGACCAGCTTTGCCAACTGCAAAGGCGAAAGGCCATCAATATGCTTCTGAATCCAGCTTTCGAACTGGTCGGATTTGATGACGCCTGATGTGTCAAATTTCTTCGGCCGGGTGATGCGGGCGTTTTTGGAAACCAGGACGATCGAAATGAAATCCGGCTGCAGCGTAAAGCCAAGGCGGCTAGGCATGTCGAGTTGCTTGAACAAATCCCGCAATACATCGATGTGACGCTTGTTTTGTTCAAGGGGCGAAGGTATGCCTTGGCCTTTGCTGCCATACCAGGACGTGAACTCACCGCTTTCACTGATGCTGATGCCTTGGGCGAAATGTTTCGTCTCGACGATGAACGTCTCCAGCATACGGTTGATCACCAGGTGGTCTATCTGCGCGACGCGGCCGTTGTGCTCAAGCCTCAGATCGTGGATGACCACGCGGTTTTTACTCGCTCCGCTGTAGAAGTCGATGTCGTAGGCGGCCTCTCGCTCACCTTTGATGCCCGACCTCAGTATGGTTAGTTCCTTTTCCACCAACGGCTTCTTGCTGGCAGGCAATCTTGGGTGAGCCGCCAGGGACTCCAGGGTCTTGATCTGGGCGGACTTGTCGTCGGATTGTTTAAGAATCATGGCCTGATGACGCGGGCATGGTCGTTATAACCCGCAATACGCTCCGTCGATTTATGTTTGTCGGGTAATTATGACTCAAGCCGCCTCAGACCATCGCCATCCCCAGCCGCATCAGCAGTTCATCCCGCAAGCGATGCAGTTCGCCGAGCCGGGCCATGGCCTCTTCGGCACGCTCCTGACCATGTAGATCGAGCAACTCGGCCGCCAGTGCGTGCACTTGGTCGTGCAACGCTTCGACCGCCTTCAGCTCCGGGCGGAGGCCCTGTCCCGCCGCCGCCTCGGCCGCCAGCCAGGCGCCGAAACGACATTGTTGCGGTTCCAGCGGCGGGTGAATCTTGCTTTCCCCTTTCAGCACCGCCTCGACCGCCCTGATCCAGGCGCGATGCTCGACGCCGGCAAACAGTGCCGGCAGTTCGCCCTGTCTCAACGGCCTCACGTTGGCCCAGCGGGCGTCCGGCCGCCAACCGGACAGCCAGCCTTGAATGTCGCCGGCCGGCATGGGTCGGGCGATGCCGTAGCCTTGCGCCAGGTCGCAGCCCAGTTGCAGCAGCATCACGCCGTGCTCGATGGTCTCCACGCCTTCGGCTACCGCTTGGCGCCGGAAGGCCGTGGCCAGGCCGAGCACGCCTTCCAGGATGGCCAGTTCCTCCGGGTCGTCGAGCATGTCGCGCACGAAGCTCTGGTCGATCTTGAGCACATGGGCCGGCAGCCGCTTCAGGTAGGTCAGCGAGGAATAGCCGGTGCCGAAATCGTCCAGGGCGAAGGTCACCCCGATCGCGCGGCAGGCCTCGATCACCTTGGAGATTTGCACGACATCCTGCAGGGCGCTGGTTTCGAGCACTTCCAGTTCGATGCTGAACGGCTCGATGTCCGGATGCTCGGCCAGCAGGTCGCGCAGGCGTTGGACGAAATCCGACTGCTGCAACTGGAGGGCGCCGACATTGATGCTGACCGGAAAATGCAAGCCCATCCCGCGCCACTCCTCGAGTTGGTTCAGTGCGCTGCGGATCACCCATTCGCCGAGCTCGATCGACAGCGGGTGGTCCTCGATAACCGGCAGGAACACGGCCGGCGCCAGCAGCCCGCGTTCCGGATGCTGCCAGCGGATCAGCGCTTCGGCGCCGACCATCGCGCCGGTCCGCATGTTGACCTTGGGTTGGTAATGCAGCACGAATTCGCCGCCGGTCAGCGCCCGGCGGATGTGTTCGAGGCTTTCGTGGTGGCCCCGGGTGCTGCGGTCCTGTTCGGGATCGAACAGGTGGTAGCGATTCTTGCCGGCCAGCTTGGCCTGGTACATCGCCTGGTCGGCCTGGCGCAGCAACTGGTCCGCGTCGACCTCCTCCGACTGGGGATAGAAGCTCACGCCGATGCTGGCCGACACCTGGAATGACAACTCGCCCGACGGGACCGGTTCGGCCGCGGCTTCGAGCAGGCGGGCAAGCATCGGCACGCTCGATTCGGTGTCGGGCAGATCGAGCAACACCGCCACGAATTCGTCGCCGCCCAGGCGGGCAAAGGTATCCCCCTCGCGCAAGGCCTGCTTCATCCTGCCCGACAACGCGGTCAGCAGTTGGTCGCCGGCGTCGTGGCCATGGCGGTCGTTGATGGCCTTGAAACCGTCGAGATCGAGATAGGCCACCGCCAGCAACAGGCCGCGGCGCGAAGCCTGGGCCATGGCTTGGTGCAACCGATCCGCGAGCAGGATCCGGTTCGGCAGGCCGGTCAAGGCATCGAAGTGAGCGATGTATTCGAGCTGCTGCTCGTGCCTTTTGAGCGAGCTGATATCGGAAAACAGGGCCACGTAGCGCTGCACCTCGCCATCGGCGCCGCGGACCGCGCTGATGGTGAGCATCTCGGGGAACACCTCGCCGTTCTTGCGCTTGTTCCACACTTCGCCGGACCAGTGGCCGTGCATGATCAGGTCGTGCCACATGCCGGCGTAGAACTCCCTGGACTGCCGGCCGGAATTGAGGATGCGCGGATTGCGGCCCAGGACTTCCTGCCGGCTGTAGCCGGTGATGCGGCTGAAGGCATCGTTGACGTCCATGATGGCACCGTCGGGCGCGGTGATCACGATCCCTTCCCGAGCGTGGGTGAAGACGCTGGCGGCGAGATGAAGTTGTTCTTCGGCCTTTCTCCGGTCCGTGATGTCGCGGGTGACGGACAGGATGCACGGTACGCCGTCGAGGTTGATCAGGCCGGCGGACATCAGGCCCCAGACGGGCTCGCCCCTCTTGTTGTTGAAGCAGGCCTCCAGGTTGTGGTACGGGGAGTCGCGCTTCAGTGAGTCGATCAGGCGGCCTCGGACGAGCAGGTCGGACCAGATATTCAGTTCCTGCGAAGTGCGACCGACGACCTCTTCGCGGCTGTAGCCCATGACATCGAGGAAGGCCTGGTTGACGTCGATGTACACGCCGTCTGCCAGTCTGTTGATGGCGATCACGTCGAGGCTGGTCTGGAACACCGTACGGTAGCGCTCCTCGCTCGCCCGCCGGGCTTCTTCGGCCTCATGCCGCTCGCTGACGTCCATGTTGATGCCGAACAGGCGGATCGGAACGCCGTTCGCGTCGTAGTGGGCCTTGCCTTTGCTGAGCAGCCAGCGGATCCCGCCCGAGCCGAGGTTGAAGCGGAACTCGACCTCGAACGGCTTGCCGGCCTCGATGCTGGTCTCCCATTGGGCGTCGATCAGCGGCAGGTCGTCGGGATGCACCCTGACGCGCCAGTCGTCGTTGGTTTTCAGGCTGCCCGGCTCGAAGCCGTACAGCCGTTCGCATTCCGGCGACCAGTAACTCCTGCCGTTGGCGACATCCCATTCCCAGATGCCGACGTGCGCACTCTCCTGGGCGATCAGCAGGCGTTCCTCGCTTCGCCGCAGGGCGTTCTCCATCCGCTTGCGTTCGCTGATGTCGCGCGAGATGCCGAACACGCCGTAGACATGGCCGTCCGCGTCGCTCAACGGCCCCTTGATGCAGAGGTAGGTGACTTCCCCATCGACCGTCGGGAGTATTTCCTCGAACGTGCAGACCTGGTTTTCGCGAATCACGAGACGATCGTTCTCGCCCAGCATGTCGGCCTGCTCCTTCGGGAACAGCACGCTGTCGTCGCAGCCCAGGACAAGTTCGGCAGCCTTGCCGGTCACCTTCGAGGCCTCGCGGTTGAACAGCAGGTAGCGGCCTTCCAGGTCCTTGGCGAAGATGATGTCGTGCGAGTTGTCCGAAATATCGGAAAGCAGCTGCCGAGTGCGCACCTTGGCCAGCAAGGTTTCCTTTTCGCGTTGCGCCAGGCGCAGCGTTTTGTCGAGATAACGCTTGATCAAGCCATACAGCAAGAGCGTCGTCACGGCGACGAACAGGCCGCCCTTCACGGTGCTGACCAGATGATATTGGGCGGGATCGCTGAACAGCAGCGCCGCGACGTAATCGGAAAACAAGATCCAGGCCAAGGCAAACGCGGCATAGGCCAAAGCGAGCCGCCATGCCGCGGATGAAGCGGGGTTTTCTGGTTTCGAATGCGGCTTGCCGGCTGCGGAATCCATTTGTCTATTTCGTTCCGTTCAGCGTCATGCGGATTAGGATCGACCTCAGGAAGCGCTCATATTCGTCGTGTTCGCGAAGGCGGGCATCCTGCCTATTGATCCGACTGGGCGCCCGCCTGTGCGGAAGCGGCGAGACCGAATGAGCGTTGCCCTAATTTCATATAGCATCCCACGCCGATTTTGCCGCTTGGGGCCGCGCCAAGCGGACCGGCCGGTCAAACCGCCCTGAATCCCAGATCGTCCTCGAACGGCCTGGCCGGATAGTGGAAATGCACCGGGCCGTCCGGCTCGGCGTGGATGAACTGGTGCACGAAGGGGTCCTTCGACTCCAGGATCTCGGCGGTCGGCCCCTCGGCGACGATGCGGCCGTCCGACAGGAAGTAGGCGTAGTCGACCACCTTGAGCGATTCGGAGACATCGTAGGTGACGACGATGGAGGAGGTGCCGAGTGCGTCGTTCTGGCGCCGCAGCAGGTTGGCGATGACGTTGAGCGAGATGGGGTCGAGGCCGGCGAAGGGTTCGTCGTACATGACCAGCTTTGGATCGATGGCGACGGCGCGTGCCAGGGCGACGCGCCGCTCCATGCCGCCCGACAGTTCGCCCGGCATCATGCCATGGGCGCCGCGCAGGCCGACGGCGTGCAGCTTCATCATGACCAGGTCGCGGATCATGTCGTCGGGCAGGTCGGTGTGCTCACGCATGGGGAAGGCGATGTTCTCGTACACCGTGAGGTCGCTGAACAGGCCGCTGACCTGGAACATCATGCCCATCTTGCGCCGCAGCCGGTACAGGCCGTCGTTGTCCAGGGCATGCACGTCCTCGCCGTCGACCAGGACCTGGCCTCGCTTCGGCCGGAGCTGGCCGCTGATCAGGCGCATCAAGGTGGTCTTGCCGCAGCCGCTGGTGCCGAGCACGGCGACGGCCTTGCCGCGCGGGATGGTGAGGTTGATGCCGTTGAGTATCTTGCGTTTCCCGTAGGAGAAATGCAGATCGCGGACCTCGACAACGTTTTCGGCGGACAAGTTCGACTCCCTTCGATGCAATGCGGACCATGGCCGGTCCGCGATGAACAAAGGGCAAAGGTATGCGTGGCTGCCGCCCGGGTCAAGCCGGGCAGCGGCTAAGAAGGGATGTCCCGGCGGCCGGCGGCATGTCCGCCGGAGTGCGTGCCGTTACAGCTGCGGGTTGGAGGGCGGCGGCGAGGAGGGGTGGATGTAGGCCCAGCCCTGGCTCTCGCGGATGGTGATCTCGCCCATGCCGGAGGGCACCACGGTGATGAAGGGATACAGGTCCTTGCGGTCGACGTGCAGCTCGTGCAGGGTGTTGTTGCACTGGGCCAGGATGACGCCTTCCGCCTGCAGGTGGCGCAACCGCTGTTCCAGGCCGTTGCCGATCACGTAGGCGTTGAAGCCCTTGCTGTTGGCGATCAGCTCGACCGAGAGCTTGCCGGCCAGACGCGGGTCGTGCATCAGGTTCTCGATGTTGTTGAGCGTCTTCTTGATGCCGGCCTCATCGCCGGAGTCGACCTGGAAGATGGCGCCGTAGTGTGCCTTGTCGGCGACCGCACCCTGGAAGGCTTCGTCCGCCGAGGCATTCATCGTGCCGAGCAGTCCGAGCGAGGCCGCCGCAAGCAAGCCGGGAACCACGTATTTGGTTTTCATGTTCGTCTCTCCGTCCTCAAAAATACGACTACGTACCGCATGTTATGGACCCAACCAGCCGGGTCGACCTATGTTAAGCAGCACTGTCGAGCGAGGAACGGCGCGGAGCGGGCGACCGCCCACCCCTACGGGGAAACCATGCCAAGCGCACCAGTTGCCGGCAGCGCCGGTTGACTCAACCGACACTGCCGCTGCTTTCCGATAGACGCGGCACGGCGTGAATTTATTCCATTGGTATCCTGCGGACGGGCACTCCCGGGCTCAGGCCCGGCCCCGACGCCGGCTAAGTCGGCGCTTTGGGCTTGCGGCCGGGGCTCGCGGGCGGCGAATAACCCGACACCCGGCACAGCATGCCGGAAACCGGCCGGCCTTCGGTGAAGCGGGTCGTGCGGCACATGATCACATCCCCCCGGTCCGACAATGCGGACAGGCCGATACAGACACATTCAAGCGAGGAACCGATTCCGGCTGCGATCTCGGAGTCGAGCCGCTCGCCGTGATCCTTGAGATATTTCAGGATTGCATCCAATTGCGTGGGGCCTTTGCACCGATCGAGTTCGGACATTCCGGCAAGCGTTTCGATCGTGGCCTTCATTCAGGAGCCTTTGACAATCAGCGGGGCCGCATCGCGGTCGTGCTTCTTCCGTTGCTTGGCCGCCTTCTTTTCCTTGGGTGTCAGCAGGGCCTGCTTTTTCGCTTCCTTGTTGGCATGCATTGGTTTGGACATGGCATTTGCTCCTGATCACATTGATGAAGCGCTCGAGGCGCGGCGACATGGCGAACCGATTGGCTTGTGCCCGAGCGAACGGCCCAAGCTCGCACCTTCCGACATTGGACCGTAGCCCCAGTATAGGCCTGTGGCGCGGCGACGCTGGATATTCTGGGCCGAAGGCTTGTCGAGCCGGACCGGCGGATGCGGGGCCGTGCCCGGCGCGCACCGCGTGCCATTGCGCAGGCCCGGGCTCTGCTATGCTGCCCTAACCCACACCGCTCCGGAGCAGCCAAACCATGAAAACATTGTTGTTGATCTGCATGTTCATTGCCGCCCCATTCGCCTGGGGGCAAAGCGCCCCGGCCGGCTCCACGGCCACCGTCGTCAAAGGCGAGGTCGTCGAAACCCGGAATGTCGAGGGCTTTACCTATCTTCGGCTCAAGACCCAGGCAGGCGAAACCTGGGCCGTCGTCGGCCAGGCGCCGGTCAGGAAAGGCGACCAGGTGACGATCAAGGACGCGATGATCAACCACGACTTCAGGAGCCGGAAGCTGAACAAGACCTTCAAGACGATCTATTTCGGCACCCTGGCCGGCGCACCGGCAGCCGGATACGACATGGCCAGAGCGCACGCCGGCATCGCCATGAAGGCCGCGCCCGAGGACATCCATGTCGCCAAGGCCCCCGGCGCCAATGCCCATACGGTCGAGGAGATCATCAAGCAGAGCGCCAAGCTCAAGGGCAGCCAGGTCGTCGTGCGCGGCAAGGTCGTGGCCTACCACCCCGAGATCATGGGCAGGAACTGGATCCATCTGCGCGACGGCTCGGGCTCCGCCGCGGACAAGACCGACGACATCCTGGTCACCTCGAAACAGCCGACCAAGGTCGGCGACATCATCACGGCACGGGGCACCGTGCGCACCGACCAGGATTTCGGCGCCGGCTATTACTACAAGGTGCTCGTCGAGGGGGCCACGCTGCAGGCCCGCTAGCCGACCGGTCAGCGCAAATCCAGCAGATAGCGGGCGGCCTGCGCCGCGCCGTCGGCCGCCACCGGCGGCTTGGCCGGCATGGCCCACAGCGCGGCCAGGGGTTCGGCCAGGTCGCCGGCCAGCAACTGCTCCTCCCGAATTTCCAATGCCCGCCCCTTCGCCTTCAGCCAGTCGTTCAGGTAAGGCGCCTCCGGCCAGTCCGGCCGCGGGATGTAGAGCACCGGCACACCGGCCGCGGCGGCCTCCGCGTAGCTGCCGTAGCCGGGCTTGGTGACCAGGGCGTCGGCTGAGGCGAGTACGTCGCGGAACACCATGCCGGTCTCGCGCAGCGAGCGCACGGCGGGGTGCTCGGCCTGCCAGTCGTCCGGCGCCAGGAAGACCACGCCGGGCCGATGCGGCCAGCGCTCCACCGGCGGCCGGTAGGGGATGCCGCCCATGCCGACCAGGACCAGCCGTTCGCCGGGCGACAAGCCCAATTTTTGCTCGAGTTCCGCGCGCCGATAGCGGCCAGCCTGCACCACGGGCGGGATCGCCACTGTGTTGACCAGGCCGGCCATGGGCATCGAGGGCTCCGGCCGCAGGAAGACGCGGGCGCCGGCATAGGCGGCGGCGATCTGGGCCCGGATCGGCTCGACGCCGGGTTCGCGGCCCAGGTAATGGTCGAAGATGTCGGCCCAGTTGAGCGAGCACAGGGCGGCGGCGGGCAGGCCGGCCTGCTGCGCGGCGGCCAGAGGCAGATAGCCGACGTTGCTGAACACGGCATCGATCCGCAGGGCTTCGAGCGCGCGGGCCTCGGCCGCCACCCTGGCCTCCCAGTCGCGGTGGAACTCGCGGTAGGCGACCAGGCTGGCCGGCACGTCGGCCCGGATGGCGTCGAGCATCACCAGGTTGCAGTCGGCCGGCTCGGCGAGGTGCTCGAAAGGGAACTCCAGGCGCAACGCCAAGCGGTGCCTGGGAATGGCGGTGCGGACGACGAATTCGATCTGCGGATCGAGCGTGTGCAGGGCGTTGAGCACCGGCGCGGTCTGGGCCAGATGGCCGAGGCCGTGGCCACTGACCGCAACGTAGAGCCGCTTCATGAACCGGACTGCAGCCACTCCCGCACCAGCGGCACCGTCACCGGCCGCTTCAGGCTGAGCGAGTAGGCGTCCAGGGCATCGACCGTGGCGAGCAGCGAGGGCAGGTCGCGGCGGCCGTGGCTGAGCAGGTAGCGCACCACGTCGTCGCCCAGGTTGAGGCCCAGGCCGGCGGCGCGCTCGCGCACCGCCGTGGCGCGGTCGGCCTCGTTGAGCGGGCGCAGGCCGAACACCAGGCCCCAGGACAGGCGGGTGGTGAGGTCCTCGCGCACGGCCAGTTGGGCCGGCGCGGCCGAGCCGGCGGCGAGCACCGCGCCGGCGCCGTCGCGGGCCTGGTTGATGAGCGAGAACAGTCGGACCTGGCCGTCGGCGTCGAGCGCGTCGACGTCGTCCACTGCCAGGAGACCGCTCAGATCTTCGGGCAACTGGCCGGCGGCAACGTAGCTTGCGGGGTGGCCGAACTGCCTGGCCTCGGCCACCGTCGCCTGCAGCAGATGGCTGCGGCCGCTGCCGGCCACGCCCCAGGCATAGACCACCGACTCCTTCAGTTCGCCCCGGGCCAGTGCATCGAGCGCCAGCAGCAGTTCGAGGTTGTCGCCGGGCATGAAATTATCGAAGCGCGGCGCCGCCTCGGGCTGGATGTTGAGGACGAGCTGGCGGGTATCGCGCATCAGGCCCGCTCGGGATAAAGCGACAACAGACCTTCCCGACTGGCAGCGCAGACACCGCGCTCGGTGACCAGGCCGCTGACCAGACGGGCCGGGGTGACGTCGAAGGCCGGGTTGGCGGCCGGGCTGCCTTCGGGCGTGACCCGCACCGTGACCACCTCGCCGGCCGCGGTCTCGCCGGTCAGGCAGGTGACCTCGTCGGCGCGCCGTTCCTCGATCGGGATGGCGCGGCCGGAATCGAGCGTCCAGTCGATGGTCGGTCCGGGCAGGGCGACGTAGAACGGCACGCCGTTGTCGTGCGCGGCCAACGCCTTGAGATAGGTGCCGATCTTGTTGGCGACGTCGCCGTTGGCGGCGGTGCGGTCGGTGCCGACGAGGCACAGGTCGACCTGGCCGTGCTGCATCAGGTGGCCGCCGGCGTTGTCGGCGATGACCGTGTGCGGCACGCCGTGCTGCTTCAACTCCCAGGCGGTAAGGCTGGCGCCCTGGTTGCGCGGCCGGGTCTCGTCGACCCAGACGTGGAGCGGGATTCCGGCGTCGAACGCAGCATAGACCGGCGCCAGGGCGGTGCCCCAGTCGACCGTGGCCAGCCAGCCAGCGTTGCAGTGGGTGAGCACGTTGACCGGTCCGGCCTTGCGCCCGGCCGCGGCGCGGATCAGTTCGGCGCCGTGCCGGCCGATGGCCCGGTTGAGCGCCACGTCCTCGTCGCAGACGGCGGCCGCTTCGTTCCAGGCGGCTGCCCGCCGCTCCGAGGGCTCGAGCGGCGCGAGCAGCGCGCGCATCCGGGCCAGGCCCCAGGCCAGGTTGACCGCGGTCGGCCGGGTCGCGGCCAGGGTGGCGCAGGCGGCGTCCAAGCCGGTGTCCGAGGCGTCGGCGTTCATCGCCAGGGCCACGCCGTAGGCCGCCGCGGCACCGATCAGCGGCGCGCCACGCACCCGCATGACCGAGATCGTCTCGGCCATATCGGTCACGCTGCGCAGTTCAAGCAGTTGGTAGCGGAAAGGCAGCAGGGTCTGGTCGATGATGACGACGCCGCTCCGGTCGGGCAGCGGGGCGATGGTGCGGGTGGGTTGGCCGTTGACGTTCATGGTCCGGATTATCCAGCATTTCAGACTCCGAATGTCCGCCGCCAGGCTCTTTCCTTACCGGAAAAGGCCCGATCTGTTAGATTTGCGGTTTTTGCGGGCGATGGTCGTTTTGACCGCACAAGTGCCTGACCCGATTTAGTTTCATGGAGCAAACACGCATGGAAAACGATAGTTCCAGCGGCCGCCTGCCGGGGTTGCTCGGCAACCTGGGCAAACTGACCTCGATCCGCGACACGGAGGTGCTGGAGCAAAGCCTGCTGCGCACACTGGGGCCGTTGCTGGGCGTGCTGGACACCGAACTCTACCGGGTCGACGACAGCCAGGCCGTGGCGCGGGTGATCTATTCCCACCGCTCCAAGGTGATCGGCGGCGACGGCGAGGCGCGCGTGGTCGAACGCATCGAGGAAGTCACCAACCCGAGCGAGATCCCGGCCGAAGTCGTCAGCCTGACCGACAACGTCCGCCTGCTGCACCGGCCCTGCACCCGCCGGATCGACCACGAGATGATGATCGCCTACCCGCTGATCGGCGACAACGAGGTCTGCGGCTATTTCATCTTCAAGCGCGACCGCGAGGTGTCGCCGACCGAGGACAACATCATCCGCGGCGTGCTGGAGGTGTTCTCCAACTACTACGCCCTGCTCGACGACAGCATGCGCGACCAGCTGACCGGACTGCTCAACCGCCAGGCGCTGGAAAACAGCTTCGACCGGATCTGGACCGCGATCAGCCGGGCCGACATCCAGTACGAGAAAGGCTCCGGCCGGCGCGGCCTGCCGGCCGGCCAGTACTGGCTGGCGGTGATCGACGTCGACCGCTTCAAGAACATCAACGACACCTTCGGCCACATGGTCGGCGACGAGATCCTGCTGCTCACCGCCCGCCTGATGAGCGCCACCTTCCGCGCCACCGACCTGCTCTACCGCTACGGCGGCGAGGAGTTCGTCGCCATCGTCTCGGCCGAGAACGAGTCGATCGCCCGCAACATCTTCGAACGGGTGCGGCTGGCGGTCGAGGCGCACGTCTTCCCGCGGGTCGAGAAGCTGACCATCAGCATCGGCTACACCCAGGTCAGCGCCACTCTGCTGCCGATCGAGGTGCTGAGCCGTGCCGACCGCAGCCTGTACCGGGCCAAGCAGGACGGCCGCAACCGCATCTACGACTACCAGGAACTGGTCGACGCCGGTGTGTTCAAGGAAGTCGAATACAGCGAGCCGGAACTGTTCTGACCGGACGCGGCGGACAGCCGAAGCGCGCCGGCGGGCGCGGCCGCCGGCAATGCAATACAATGCCGCCATGTTCGACGCCGCCCTGCAAACACCCCTGTTCGCCGCCCTGGCACGCCTGCTGGCCACCCAGCCGAGCCTGCGCGCCCGGCTGATCGGCCACGCCGGCAAGCACGTCCGCATCCGCCTGCCGCTGGTCGTCATGGCCTTCCGCATCACCGAGGACGGCAACCTGGCCGTGGCCGACCCGGCCCTGCCCTTCGCCACCGAGATCTTCATCCCGAGCGAGGTCCTGCTGGCGCTGATCGCTGGCCAGAAGGACGCCCTGAACCGGGCCGCGGTGGAAGGCGACGGCACGCTGGCGGCCGACATCTCGGCGGCCCTGAGCGAGTTCGACTGGGCACTGGCCCTGCGCCCCATGCTCGGCGACATGGCCGCCGCCCGCGCTGCCCAGGCGATTGAGGGCTTCGGCGGCTGGCGCCGTCAGGCGCACGAGGCCATCGGCCGCAGCCTGGCCGAATACACCACCTTTGAAGCCGGCCTGCTGGCCGACAAGGAAGCGGTCCGCCAGTTCGTCGCCGACGTCGACGAACTGCGCGACGCTGCCGCCCGCCTGGAGGCGCGGCTCGCCCTGCTGGAGCAGACGCGCAAGTGAGGATCTTCCGCCTCGTCCGTATCCTGTACGTCTCGGCCCGCTACGGCCTGGACGAATTCTTTCTCGGCCACGAACGGATCAGGCTGGTCCGCTGGCTGGTCAACGTCCTGTTCTTCTGGCGGCCGCTGCGCGAGCCGCGTGCCGTGCGCCTGCGCAAGGCACTGGAGGCGCTGGGCCCGATCTTCGTCAAGTTCGGCCAAGTGCTATCCACCCGGCGCGACCTGCTGCCAACCGACATCGCCGACGAGCTGGCCCTGTTGCAGGACCGGGTCCAGCCCTTCCCGTCCGAGCAGGCGCTGGAAGTGGTCCGCCGCGCCTACGGCAAGGACGCCCACACCGCGTTCGCCGCATTCGACCCGGTGCCGGTCGCCTCGGCCTCCATCGCCCAGGTCCACAAGGCCCGCCTGCAGAGCGGCGAGCCGGTCGCGGTCAAGGTGCTGCGGCCCGACATCCGCAAGGTGATCGACAGCGACATGGCCCTGCTCAACACCCTGGCCGGCCTGCTGGAAACGCTCTGGTCGGACGGCAAGCGGCTCAAGCCCAAAGAGGTGGTGGCCGAGTTCGCCAAGCACCTGGAAGACGAACTGGACCTGATCCGGGAGGCGGCCAACTGCTCGCAGCTGAGGCGCAACTTCGAGGGCTCGAAACTGCTGGCGGTACCCGAGATCCACTGGGACTACTGCACCTCGGAAGTGATGGTCATGACCTGGATGGACGGCACGCCGGTGTCCCGGGTCGACGAGCTGCGCCGGCGCGGCGTCGACATCCCCAAGCTGGCCCGGGCCGGAGTCGAGATCTTCTTCACCCAGGTGTTCCGCGACGGCTACTTCCACGCCGACATGCACCCGGGCAACATCCTGGTCACCGACGCCGGCCAGTACATCGCGCTCGACTTCGGCATCATGGGCACGCTCAACGATGTCGACAAGAACTACCTGGCGCAGAACTTCCTGGCCTTCTTCCGGCGCGACTACAAGCGGGTGGCCCAGGCACACCTGGACTCGGGCTGGGTGCCGCGCACCACCCGGGTCGACGAGTTCGAGGCCGCCATCCGCGCCGTGTGCGAGCCGGTGTTCGACCGGCCGTTAAAGGAGATCGCCTTCGGCAAGGTGCTGCTCCGCCTGTTCCAGACCTCGCGCCGGTTCGGCATGGAGATCCAGCCGCAGCTGGTGATGCTGCAGAAGACCTTGCTCAACATCGAAGGCCTGGGCCGCCAGCTCGACCCGGACCTCGACCTCTGGTCCACCGCCAAGCCCTTCCTGGAACGCTGGATGAGCGAGCAGCTCGGCTGGCGCGGCTGGGTCCGCACCCTCAAGGAAGAGGCGCCCTACTGGGGCAACCTGATCCCGCAGCTGCCGCGCCTGGCGCACCAGGCGCTGAAGGACGACCGGCTGGCCAAACTGGAAACCGGCCTCGACCGGCTGCTGGTCGAACAGCGCAAGCGCAACCGCTGGCTGGCGGCCATCGCCGTGCTGCTCGGCGTGCTGATCCTGCTCGGGCTCTAGGCTCGCCGCCCACTCCGCGCAGGCGGACAGATCACCCTGGTTCTTTCCGTGGAAATCCGGCGCGGCGGCGGCCGCCGCCGCGCATCGTCAGAAACCGTGGCCGTAGCTGACCATCGCCGAGAGCTGGGAATGGCTCATCGTGATGCCGGAGGTGTTGGTGACATCCACTTCCGGCGCGTAGCTGATCGCCAAGGCGACGCCGTCGGCGCGACCGATGCGGTAGTCGAAGCCCGCGGTGTAGTGCTTCTCCACGGTAGCCGGGAACAGCGGGTTCAGGGTCGAGGCCGGCACCGGGTTCTTGCCGTAGTTGTAGCCGGCACGCACGTTCAGGCGCTCGTTGATCCGGTATTGGGCGCCGATCGAGAAGACGTTCTGGTTGTCCCAGTTCTGGGGCATGGTCATGGCGATCTCGCTGCCGCCGGCCGGGGTGAAGGCGAGGTTGTAGTTCTGCATGCTTTCCTTCCAGCCGATCCGCTTCAGGTCGGTGGCCAGCATCAGGTCGGACGTCGCCTGCCAGGATACGCCGATGCCATAGGTGGTCGGCCACTGGAAGTCGTGGATGGTCACCTTGCCGAGCATCGGCGTGCCGCCCGCGGGGGTATAGCTCGCGGCGAAGTCGTCGGTCTGCATGTCGCCCAGCATGGTCCGGCTGTGGTAGGTCAAGCCGACGTTGAAGGTCGGCGTCGCCTTGTAGACCAGGCCCAGCTTGCCGGCATAGCCGTAACCCTTGGCCGCGCCGGTGAAGCTGTTGTTGTCGGAAAAGTCGATGCGCGAGCCGTCCGGGAATGCTCCCTTCATGTCGAGGGTGGCCCAGACCAGATCGACCGTGCCGCCGAGCACCAGCTTCGGGCTCAGTTCATAGGCCAAGGGGAACAGCACCCGACCGACACCCAGTTCGGAGCGGACCGGCTGGCCGGTGCCCATGGCCAGGAAGGAGTCGCCGGCATATTCGGTACCCATGCCGCCCTGAGCGTACATGCCGACGCCGTAGCTCCAGGCACCGTTCTTCCGCACCCAGCCGACGGCCGGCATGTAGTAGGCCTTGCCGCCGGAGTCGGCGGTGGCCGTGCCGTAATGGGCGCTGACGCTGGGCCCAAGGTAGTGCAGGGCGATGCCGAGCTGGTTGCCCTGCGGCATGAGGCCCAGGGTGGCCGGGTTGTTCATCATGGCGGCGAGGCCGTTGTCGTAGGCGAACGAGGCGCCGCCCATGCCGAGCGCGATCGGGCCGTAGCCTTCCAGGTTCATGCCGTTGGTGGCCTGGGCGGCGGGCGCCAGGCAGGAGAGGACCGCGGCGGACAGCGCGGCCAAGCGTATGCGGGAATTTGTCACGATGTTGTTTCTGTATTGAATGAAGACCCCGCGCCACCCGTGGGGCGGCGCACCCGGGCGGAGATGGTAGAGGAGGATGGCCGCCGGCACTCATCAATAATCCGTATCCGCCGACAACAATTGCTGATGGCCGGCCATCGGGTCAGGTACCGACTGGCTTCCGGAGTCCTGCCAGGTCGATGCCCACATTCGAGGGGTGGGATTGCGGGGCGGCGATCAGCCGGGATAGACCTCGTAGAAGGCCCGCACGAAATCGTCCAGTTGCGACTCGGGCAGGTTGTTGATGCCGCCCGCCGCCTTGCGCCCACCGCCGCCGTCGAAGCGCATGCAGAGGGTGTCGGCACCGACCCGGTTGTTGACCGGCGCCCGCACGCTGACCACGTAATAGCCCTTGGGCGAACGAGTCACCAGGGCATGGGCGCGATCCGGGTGGGCCGTGGCCAGGGCGTTGGCGTAGACGCCGGAGACCCGCCGCGCCCAGGCCGCGTCGGGCAGCACGAAGACGGCGCCGGACGGCCGTTCGACATAGGCACGGGTCTGCTGCGCCGCCTGCATGTCCTCGGCGTAGCCCTCGCGCAGACGGGCGAACTCGGGCGCCTCGGCGATGAAGGCGAACGGGTCGGCATAGGGATGCAGGCGCCGGTACAGGTCGGCCGGGTGGAAATAGAGGTCGTCGACGCTGTCGCCGTAGGCGTTGTAGTTGAGGCATTCACCCAGTTCCTGCAGGGCCGCGAGCCGTGCCGCGTCGAGGCCCAGCGGCTCCGCGGCGCGGCGGGCCGATTCGTGCAGGTTGTCGCCGAAGGCGGCGGCCACCGCCCAGGCCCGGTGGCCGCCGCCGATCTGGCGGTCGACCAGCAGGCTGGTGCAGACGTCGGCCGCGGTATCGATGTGCGGCTCGAAGCCGGGATGTACCGGCAGCTCGCCCGGGTTGTGGTGGTCGAACCAGCGGACCCGGACGCCCTTGTCGAGCATGGCCTGCAGCGCGGCCAGATTCTTTTCGACGGTGATGTCGAGGGCGTTGACGCTGTCGCCGGCCCCGGCCGGCACCCGCTTCAGGAGGCCGATGTCGCGTTTGACCCCGGTGACCAGTTCGCTTTCGGCCGGCTCGGCCAGCCGGAGTTGGTGCAAGGCGCAGATGCCGTCGGCATCGCCGTTGAAGACATCGAAAATCATTGTGCTTTTTCCTCAAAATAGGCAGGCTCGCTGCCATGTGCCCGATGGCGTTTTGCTACCCGTTCCATGACCGCTGACAGATCGGCCACCCTCCGTTATGCCCTGCTCGCCTACGTCGTCGTGATCGTCGTCGGCAGTCTCTATCCGTTCGTCGGCTGGCGGCCGCTCGCGAGCTGGTCGGACGACTTCCTGTCCGCGTCCATGCCTCGTTATATCACCCGCAACGACGTCAGCACCAACCTGCTGGCCTATCTGCCGTTCGGCTACCTGCTGGCGCGCTACCTGTACCGCCCCAGCCGACGCCGGCTGCCCATCCTGCTGGTCTGGCTGACCGGGGCACTGCTCAGTCTGGCCATGGAGAGCCTGCAGGTGCTGATTCCCACCCGGATCGCGTCCAATCTGGACATCCTGCTCAACGGCCTGGGCGCCCTGACCGGCGCTCTGCTCGCCCTGCACCACACCCGCTGGCTGCGGGCCGGCCAGGCCATGTACCGCTGGCGCCACACCTGGTTCCGGGAGCATGGCGCCACCCTCGGCCTCTGGCTGCTGGTGCTCTGGCTGCTCAGCCAGTTCGCCCTCATCCCGCAGCCCGGGGTCGGCTGGCTGTACCTCAACCTGGGCGCCACCAACCACAAGCTGAGCGGCATCCAGTTGTTCAACACGCCCTGGTTCTTCTCCATGTTCCTGGAACTGACCGCCCTGGGCACCTTCACCGCCTGCCTGCTGAAGCCGGGCCGCTATGTCGGCGCGGTCTTCCTCCTGCTGGTCACCGCCTCCGGCCTCAAGCTCCTGGCCTGGGCCATCCTGATGAAGCCCAAGGTGATGGGCAACATCCTGTCGCCGGAGACGCTGGCCGCCTTCATCCTGGCGCTGTGGCTGCTCCTGCTGCCGGTCGTATCCAGGCATCGGCGGATGGCGGCGATCGCCCTGCTCGGCATCACCGTGCTCGGCCGCATGCTGGTCGTGCATTCTCCGCTGTGGCCCTCCGGCAGCCTGCTCAATCTGGTCGGCCTGGCCCGGCACGTGGCGGCCCTGTGGCCCTGGCTGGCCCTGGCCTACCTGCTCACGACCCCGGGTCCCCGTCCTCATCCTCGCTGAGGACGGCGCTGCAGTCGATCTCTTCCTCCAGGCTGCGCAGGTCAAGCACGCCTTCCAGCTTGCGGACCAGGCAGTGCACGCTCTGCCGGCCGGTGTCGAGCACGATGTCGGCGGTCTGCATGTAGAGCGGGTGGCGCTTTTCGTACAAGGCCTGGAGCCGGGCCAGCGGGTCATCGGTCTGCAGCAGAGGCCGGTTGCGGTCGTGGCGGGTGCGCTGGTACAGCTCCTGGGGATGGCAGCGCAGGTAGATCACCGTGCCGCGCGCCTTCAGCCGCTCCCGGTTGAGCGGGTCGAGGATCGCCCCGCCGCCCGTGCCCAGGACGATGCCATGCCGCTGCGACAGTTCGTCGATCACGCACACCTCGCGCCTGCGGAACCCTTCCTCGCCTTCGATCTCAAAGATGGTGGGAATGGAGACGCCGCAGCGGGCCTCGATCTCGTGGTCCGAGTCGACGAACTCCAGATTGCGGTGCTTGGCCAACAGGCGTCCGATGGTGGTCTTGCCGGCCCCCATCAGGCCGACGAGGAAGATGTTGTCGCTGGGAATCATGGTCGGAATTGTATGCGATCAGCCGTCCTGGCGATGGTGACTGAGTAGGCGCTCGACAGCGGCCTTGAGGCCGCCCTCGGGCAGGCCCCGGTCGAGTTCGCCCCAGGCCGTCAGCGCGGCGCGGTCCATGCCCCGTTTCGGCGGCCGGTCCGGGCGGCTCCAGTCGGCCTGGACCCGCACCCGAAGCAGGTCGACCGGACAGGCGGCGCTGGTCAGGGCCTTGGCCACGCTGGCGGCCTGGCTGCGCAGACGGGAGGCGGCGGCGCCGTTGTCGCAGGCCACCCGCGCCTCGCCGTTGGCCACCGCCACCACCCGGCAGGCCCGCGCCACCGCCGGTGGCAGGGCGCGGCCGAGGCGACGGTTGAGTTCCTGCAGCCGTTCCGCCTCGGGTAGCAGAACGGCCAGTCCCCGATCCTGTCCGATCAGGGTGCGAACGCGTTTCAGTGGCTGTTTGATGGCCATGGAATTGTAAAAAGCCGAACTGGGTGCCTATGGTACCATTCGGTAATTTTTCTAATTAAATAAGCGGTTAATTCAGTTCATGTTCGTCGATCTGCTCAAGAAAGTATTCGGCAGCCGCAATGAGCGGCTTCTCAAACAATACCGTTCCAGCGTGGCTCGGATCAACGCCCTGGAAGCGGCCTTCGAACAGCTCAGCGAGGATGAACTGCGGGGCAAGACGGCCGAGTTCCGCGCCCGCCTGGAAAAGGGCGAGACGCTCGACCAGCTCCTGCCCGAGGCCTTCGCCACGGTGCGCGAGGCCGGCAAGCGGGTCCTGGGCATGCGCCACTACGACGTCCAGTTGATCGGCGGCATCACCCTGCACCAGGGCAAGATCGGCGAAATGCGCACCGGCGAGGGCAAGACCCTGATGGCTACCCTGCCGGTCTACCTCAACGCACTGCCCGGCAAGGGCGTGCACGTGGTCACGGTCAACGACTACCTGGCCGCGCGCGACGCCGAGTGGATGGGCAAGATCTACCGCTACCTGGGCATGACCGTCGGCGTGATCCGCTCCCAGCAGCCGAACGAGGAAAAGCAGGCCGCCTACGCCGCCGACATCACCTACGGCACCAACAACGAATACGGCTTCGACTACCTGCGCGACAACATGGTCTATTCGCCCGACCAGCGCGCGCAGCGGCCGCTGCACTACGCGATCGTCGACGAGGTCGACTCGATCCTGATCGACGAGGCCCGCACGCCGCTGATCATCTCCGGCCAGGCCGACGACAACATCGCCCTCTATCAGCAGATGAACCAGCTGCCGCCCAAGCTGGAGCGGATGGCGCACGAACCCAAGCAGGACGAGCCGCCGCCGCCCGGCGACTACTCGGTCGACGAGAAGGCGCATCAGGTCCTGCTGTCCGAAACCGGCCACGAGAAGGTCGAGGCCATCCTGACCGACATGGGCCTGCTGGCGCCCGGCAGTTCGCTCTACGACGCCGCCAACATCACCCTGATGCACCACGTCTACGCCGCGCTGCGCGCCCACGTCCTCTACCACCGGGACCAGCATTACGTGGTCCAGGACGGCGAAGTGGTCATCGTCGACGAATTCACCGGCCGCCTGATGTCCGGCCGGCGCTGGTCCGACGGTCTGCACCAGGCGGTGGAGGCCAAGGAAGGCGTAGCCATCCAGCGCGAGAACCAGACCCTGGCCTCGATCACCTTCCAGAACTATTTCCGGATGTACAAGAAGCTGGCCGGCATGACCGGCACGGCCGATACCGAAGCCTATGAATTCCAGGAGATCTACAGCCTGGAGACGGTGGTCATCCCGACCAACCGGCCCATGATCCGCAAGGACATGAACGACCTGGTCTACCGCACCGCCGCGGAAAAGTGGCAGGCGGTCATCGCCGACATCGCCGACTGCCACAAGCGCGGCCAGCCGGTGCTGGTCGGCACCACCTCGATCGAAGTCAACGAATTCCTGTCCGAACAACTGAAGAAGGCGAAGCTGCCGCACCAGGTGCTGAACGCCAAGCAGCATGCCCAGGAAGCACAGGTCGTCACCCAGGCCGGCCTGCCCGGCGCGATCACCATCGCCACCAACATGGCCGGCCGCGGCACCGACATCGTCCTGGGCGGCAGCATCGCCCCCGAGATCGAGGCGATCAAGGCCGACGAAGCCCTGTCCGACGCCGACAAGAAGACCCGGATCGACGCCATGAGGGCCGACTGGCAGAAACTGCACGACGTCGTCCTGGCGGCCGGCGGTCTGCACATCATCGGCACCGAACGGCATGAATCGCGCCGGGTCGACAACCAGCTGCGCGGCCGTTCCGGCCGTCAGGGCGACCCCGGTTCGTCGCGCTTCTACCTGTCGCTGGAAGACCCGCTGCTGCGCATCTTCGGCGGCGACCGCCTGGGCAACATCATGGAACGCCTGAAGATGCCCGAAGGCGAGGCGATCGAGCACGGCATGGTCAACCGCTCGCTGGAGTCCGCCCAGCGCAAGGTCGAGCAGCGCAACTTCGACATCCGCAAGCAGCTGCTCGAATACGACGACGTCGCCAACGAGCAGCGCAAGGTGATCTACAGCCAGCGCAACGAACTGCTGGAAACGAGAGACATCTCGGCCGGCATCCTGGGCATGCACGCCCAGGTGCTGAACGACGTGATCAGCGAATACATCCTGCCCGGCAGCATGGCCGAGCAGTGGGACACCGCCGGGCTGGAACGCACCCTGACCGCCGAATACCTGCTGCAATGCCCGGTCCAACAGTGGCTGGACGAGGACGACAAGCTGGACGAGCATGGTCTGCGCGACAAGATCGTCGCCACGGCGCGCGCGGCCTACGCCGAGAAGGAAGACGTTGCCGGCGAGAACCTGCGCGAGTTCGAGCACGCCATCCTGCTGCAGGCCCTGGACAACCATTGGCGCGAGCACCTGGCCGCCATGGACCACCTGCGCCAGGGCATCCACCTGCGCGGCTATGCGGCCAAGAACCCCAAGCAGGAATACAAGCGCGAGGCGTTCGAACTGTTCGAGGCCATGCTGAACACCATCGCCCAGGAAGTGACCCGGGTCACCCTGACCGTGCAGATCCGGACCGAAGAGGACGTGGAGGCGGTCGAGGCACAGGAACCGGAACTGAACAACGTCCAGTACCACCACGCCGATTTCGACGAGGCCCTGGCCGGCAAGGACGAACCGATCGACGAGAGCGCCGCGCAGCAGCCGTTCCAGCGCGAACTCCCCAAGGTCGGCCGCAATGATCCCTGCCCCTGCGGTTCGGGCAAGAAATACAAGCACTGCCACGGCCAACTGGCCTGACGCACTAAAGGATGGAAAGCTACAAGCTCGTCCTGCCGGAGCACCTCAACCACTACGGCTACCTGTTCGGCGGCAACATGCTGAAATGGACCGACGAGACCTCCTGGATCGCAGCCAGCCGGGACTTTCCCGGCTGCAAGTTCGTCACCGTGGCCATGGACCGGGTCGAGTTCAAGAAGGGCGTCGGCCAGGGCGCCATCCTGCGCTTCGTGGCCAGCCGGGGCGAGATCGGCAGCAGTTCGGTCCGCTACCACGTCGACGTGTTCTGCGACGATATCGAACAAGGTACGGAAGAGACCGTCTTCTCCACCACCGTCACCTTCGTCTGCCTCGACGACCAGGGCGTCAAGACGGCCATCGTCCGGGCCTGAAGGCGGCGCCCTTGAATTCGGGCGCCATTTACCCGACAATACAAGTCAACCTTTATCCGGAGCGATCCGATGCCTTATTTCATCTACCAGATCGGCCCGCTTAACATCCTGAACAAGCGGGCACAGGCCGACAGCTTCAAGGAAGCCAAGGGCCTCGCCAACGAACTGCGCAAGGGGCTGGACCCGAACAGCGGCACCCAGATCAAGATGATCTTCGCCGAAAACGAACTGCAGGCCGAAGACACCCTGTCCCAACCCAGGGAACTGGACGCCTCCCTGGCCGGCGACGACTACTGAGGAGTGGCACCCATGAGCGAAACCTTCTGCGACCTGGCCAAAGGCAAGTGCAAGCCCTGCGAGGGTGGCATCCCACCCCTCTCCGCCAACGAAATCGAGACCCTGCTCAAGGACCTGAGGCAGTGGCAGGTGGTCGACGGCAAGCTGCGCAAGGACTACAAGTTCCCCGACCACTACGTGACCATGACCTTCGTCAACGCCATCGCCTGGATCTCGCATCAGCAAGGTCACCACCCCGATCTCGCCGTCGGCTACAACACCTGCCGGGTCGAATACATCACCCATGCCATCGGCGGCCTGTCGGAAAGCGATTTCATCTGTGCCGCAAAGATCGACCTGCTGTCCGATCTCTGACGCCATGACGAAGGCCGACCTGAGCCTGGCGAGCGCCGCGCGACCGCGCCGCAGCCCGAGCCGCTTCCTCATCCGCGCAGCCGGGCTCGCCCCGGCGGCCGGACGCTGAGAACCGGCACCGTGTCGGAATACAACGAGGACGCCTACCGCGAGGCGCGCCAATCGGCGATCGGCCTGGCCTGCCCATTCGAGCGCGCACTGCTGTCCCGCTGCGTGGTCTGCTTCAAGTCCCACCGCCTGCTGCTGGCCGAACGCGAGGCCATCAGCTGCACCGAACAGCGGGCCAGCGAGCTCTGCCAGCGCTTCCACTCCGAGCTGCACCAGAACGCCCGTTTCGCCCTTCACGCCGAGCCCGACCAACCCTGGCCGTTCGGCAAGGAGATCCGCGCCCAATGCGGCGGCGGCATCGGCTTGGCCGAGGTACTCGGCAAGCCCGCCGGCCAGGCGGCCGACATCGCCCTGCTGGTCGACGAAGCCATCGAGCGGTTCGGTGACGTCGGCCGCTTCCCCTATTCCGAAATCATGCGCGCCGTGGTGCATTTCGAGCCCCGCCGACGCCGGACATGAGGGTCGCGATACTGGGCGCCGGCCCGGCCGGCATGTCTTGCGCCAACGCCCTGCTCACGTTCGGACTGGAACCCCTGGTCATCGAACGGAGCCCTCATGTCGGCGGCATCCAGCGCGCCAACTTCCATCCCAACCTGTGGATGCTCGGCATCCCCGGCGAAACTGGCATCCAGATCACCGAGCGGCTGGCCCAACACTATTTCGATCTGCCGGTCACCACCCTGCTGGCCACCCGCGTCCTCGCCGTGCATCGGGACGACGGCGGATTCAGGCTGCACCTGGCCGGACCCGGCGGCGAATCGGTCCGCTATGCCCGCGCCCTGGTGCTGGCCACCGGCTCCCGGCCTCAGGCCACGCCGGAACTGGAGGCGTTGAGCCGGCAGTCAGAACGGGTCGTGATCGGTCCACTCTCGGAACGCATCCGGGACGAGGTCCGAGGGGCCCGTGTGCTGATCCTGGGCGGCGGCGACAACGCATTGGACCACGCCCTCTACCTGGCCGAGCGCGGCAACCGGGCCACGGTCTGCGCCCGGGGCCGGCTCAGCGCCCGCAACCAGTTTCAGGAGGCCTGCCGGGCCCGGCCCGAGATCGAACTGATCAGCGGCCAGACCCCCTCGACCCTGGCGCTCGACGGCGAAGGCATCCGGGCCGACTGGCCCGAGCGGACGGAGCACTACGACTGGCTGCTGGTGATGTACGGCTACCGGCCGAACAGCGACATACTGGCTCGTTTCGATGTCGACATCCGGCCGGTCCTGACGGTCAGCGGCCACATCGACGTCGATCGCCGGCAACAGACCGACATTGCCGGCCTCTACGCCGCCGGCGACATCACCGACAGCCTCCAGCCCAGTGTGCCGACCGCCATCGCCCAGGGCCTGGCCGCGGCCAAAGCCATCGAGCAGGACCTGGCCCGCGGCTAGGAGCCTATTGCATTAGGCTCTAAAGCACGCAGTCGACGTAGTAGCGGGTCTTGCCGTTGGTCCTGTCCTTGACCAGGCCGTGCACATCGGTCTCGAAGCCGGGAAACTTCTCGTTGAACTCGCGGGTGAACTGCAGGTAGCGGACGATGGTGGCGTTGACCCGCTCGCCCGGGATCAGGAGCGGGATGCCGGGCGGATAGGGCGTCAGCAGGATGGCAGTGATGCGGCCTTCCAACTGGTCGATCTCGACCCGCTCGATCTGGCGGTGCGCCATCTTGGCGAAGGCATCGGTCGGGCGCATGGCCGGCTCCATGTCGGACAGATACATCTCGGTGGTCAGCCGGGCGACGTCGTTGGCCTTGTAGACCGCGTGGATCTGGCTGCACAACTCCTTGAGCCCGACCCGCTCGTAGCGCGGATACTTGGCCACGAATTCGGGCATGATGCGCCACAACGGCTGGTTGCGGTCGTAGTCGTCCTTGAACTGCTGCAGCTCGGTCACCATGGTGTTCCAGCGGCCCTTGGTGATGCCGATGGTGAACATGATGAAGAACGAGTACAGGCCGCACTTCTCGACGATGACGCCGTGCTCGGCCAGGTATTTGGTCAACATGGCGGCGGGGATGCCCCAATCGGCGAAATCGCCGTCCACGTCCAGGCCCGGGGTAATGACCGTGGCCTTGATCGGATCGAGCAGGTTGAAGCCGGGCGCCAGCTTGCCGAAGCCATGCCACTTGTCGCCGGCCTTCAGGGTCCAGGCCTCGCGCGCCTCCAGGCCTTCCTCGGACAGGTCTTTCGGCCCCCAGACCTTGAACCACCAGTCGTTGCCCAGCTCGGTGCCGACCTTTCGCATGGCGCGGCGGAAGTCGAGCGCCTCGGCGATCGACTCCTCCACCAGGGCGCGACCACCCGGCTCCTCCATCATCGCCGCCGCCACGTCGCAGGAGGCGATGATGGCGTACTGGGGCGAAGTCGAGGTGTGCATCAGGAAGGCCTCGTTGAAGATGTCCTGATCCAGCTTGCGGGTCTCCGAGTCCTGCACCAGGATCTGCGAGGCCTGGGACAGGCCGGCCAGCAGCTTATGGGTGGACTGGGTCGAGAACACCATGGACTCCTTGCAGCGCGGCCGGTCGGCGCCGATGGCGTGGTAGTCGCCGTAGAAGTCGTGGAAAGCAGCGTGCGGCAGCCAGGCTTCGTCGAAATGCAGGGTATCGATCTTGCCGTCCAGCATGTCCTTGATCTCCTCCACGTTGTAGAGGGTGCCGTCGTAGGTCGACTGGGTGATGGTCAGCACGCGCGGTCTGGCGTCCTTGGGCGCGAACGGGTGGGCGGCGATCTTCTTCTTGATGTTCTTCCACTCGAACTCGGACTTCGGGATCGGACCGATGATGCCGTAGTGGTTGCGGGTCGGCATCAGGAACACCGGGATCGCGCCGGTCATGATGATCGCGTGCAGCACCGACTTGTGGCAGTTGCGGTCGACCACCACCACGTCTCCCGGCGCCACTGTGGAATGCCAGACGATCTTGTTCGAGGTCGAGGTGCCGTTGGTGACGAAGAACAGGTGGTCGGCGTGGAAGATGCGCGCGGCGTTGCGTTCCGAAGCGGCGACCGGCCCGGTATGGTCGAGCAGCTGGCCCAGTTCCTCGACCGCGTTACAGACGTCGGCGCGCAGCAGGTTCTCGCCGAAGAACTGGTGGAACATCTGGCCGACCGGCGACTTCAGGAAGGCGACCCCACCCGAGTGGCCGGGGCAGTGCCAGGAATAGGAGCCGTCGGCGGCGTAGTGGGTCAGCGCCCGGAAGAAGGGCGGCGGCAGGGAATCCAGGTAGGCCTTGGCCTCGCGCACGATGTAGCGGGCCATGAACTCCGGCGTGTCCTCGAACATGTGCAGGAAACCATGCAGTTCGCGCAGCACATCGTTCGGGATGTGCCGGCTGGTGCGGGTCTCGCCGTACAGGAAGATGGGGATGTCGGCGTTGCGGAAACGGATTTCCTCGACGAAGGAACGCAGTTCGGCGATGGTCTGCTCGGCCTCGGCGCCGGCGAACTCCTCGTCGTCGACCGACAGGATGAAGCCCGAGGCGCGGCTCTGCTGCTGGGCGAAGGACGACAGGTCGCCGTAGCTGGTGACGCCCAGCACTTCCATGCTTTCCTCCTCCAGTGCCTTGGCCAGGGCGCGGATGCCGAGGCCGGAGGCATTCTCGGAGCGGAAGTCCTCGTCGATGATGATGACCGGAAAATGGAAACGCATGGCCCTGTCCTCGCTGGACGGTTAGTTAAAGCGCGGAATTATACGAATTACGCGGCCGGGAAAGATTAAATTTTGGGCAACGTGACGCCGGTCTGGCCCTGGTACTTGCCGCCCCGGTCGCGGTAGGAGGTCTCGCACACCTCGTCCGACTCGAAGAACAGCATCTGGGCCACGCCCTCGTTGGCGTAGATGCGGGCCGGCAGCGGCGTGGTGTTGGAGAATTCGAGCGTCACATGACCTTCCCACTCGGGCTCGAGCGGCGTCACGTTGACGATGATGCCGCAGCGGGCGTAGGTGCTCTTGCCCAGGCAGACCACCAGGACGTTGCGCGGGATGCGGAAATACTCGACCGTGCGGGCCAGGGCGAACGAATTGGGCGGGATGATGCAGGACTCGCCCTTCACCTCGACGAAGGAATTTGGATCGAAATTCTTCGGGTCGACGATGGTGGTGTTGATGTCCGTGAACAGCTTGAATTCGCTCGAGCAGCGGACGTCGTAACCATAGCTGGAAGTGCCGTAGGAAACGATCTTCTGGCCGTCGACCGACTTGACCTGGCCCGGTTCGAAGGGCTCGATCATGCCATGCTCTGCCGCCATCCGGCGGATCCACTTGTCGGATTTGATGCTCATAGTCTGTCCCGAAAAAACAAAGCCGCGCCAAATGGCGCGGCCTATATGCTACCCGCTCGCGGCGCTTACGTGTTCTGAATCACGATGCTCGGGAACTTGGTGCTGTGGTCGACGGCCAGATCGCCGACCTTGACCGCGACGCGGCGGGCGATGGCGCGGTAGATCTCGGCGATGCGCGACTCGGGCTCGGCCACCACGGTCGGCTTGCCGGCGTCGGTCTCCTCGCGGATGCGCATGTCGAGCGGCAGGCCGCCCAGGAATTCGACGCCGTAGTCGGTGCACATCTTCTGGCCGCCGCCGACGCCGAAGATCGGCTCCTCGTGGCCGCACTTGGAGCAGATGTGCAGGGACATGTTCTCGACCACGCCGAGGATGGGCACGCCCACCTTCTCGAACATCTTGAGACCCTTGCGGGCGTCGATCAGGGCGATGTCCTGCGGCGTGGTGACGATCACGGCGCCGGTCACCGGCACGCGCTGGGCCAGGGTCAGCTGGATGTCGCCGGTGCCCGGCGGCAGGTCGACCACCAGGTAGTCGATGTCCTTCCACTTGGTCTGGTTGAGCAACTGCTCCAGGGCCTGGGTGACCATCGGGCCGCGCCAGACCATGGGGGTGTCGACGTCGATCAGGAAGCCGATCGACATGGCCTGCAGGCCGTGGCCGATCATCGGCTCGAGCGACTGACCGTCATCCGAGACGGGGCGGCCGACGATGCCCAGCATGGTCGGCTGCGACGGGCCGTAGATGTCGGCGTCCAGCATGCCGACATTGGCGCCCTCGGCGGCCAGGGCCAGGGCCAGGTTGACCGCGGTGGTCGACTTGCCGACGCCGCCCTTGCCGGAGGCGACGGCGATGATGTTCTTGACGCCCGGGATCAGCTTCACGCCGCGCTGCACGCTGTGCGCCGTGACCTTCCAGGAAACGTTGGCCTCGGCGGACGTCACGCCGGCAACGGACTTGACCTTGTTCTCGACCAGCGCCTTGATCTCGTTCAGAACCATTTTGGCGGGATAGGGCAACACCACATCCAGGGTGACCTTGCCGCCGTCCACCTTGATGTTCTTGGCTGACTTGGTGGAGATGAAATCCTTCTGGGTATTCGGATCGACCAGCTCTTTCAGAGCGGCCTGGACTTGCTGTTCGGAAACCGACATGACATACCTCGATAGACGAAAAAAAGGGGTGCCGACCAGATGGGGGCAGCCCCGCCCTTATTCAAGACTCTCCGGCCGGAAAGCTATACCCAACAATTTTACTCGAATATATCCGGTCCTGGCAGCACAAATTTGCGTCCGGCCCAGCGACGACCGCTGCGTCAATCGTTCAGATGCTCACCCAACTCGGCGAAGGTACGCGCCACCGGCACGGTCTGGATCGGGGTACCCAACTGGCGGCCGATCTGGGAAGTGGAGATCAGGCCGCGCAGAACCTGGCTCTGATCACCCCGGCGCTCGACCACCAGGGCATGCTGGCGGCCCTGGGCCTGCAGCGTGGCGACGACGTCGCCGACCCTGGCTTTTTGCAGGTCGGCCATGCAGATCACGTCCAGGCGCTCGCGCGGCGTCATGATGTCCTTCACCAGCACGTCGGCATGGCGGATGCCCTGGGTCCGGATCACGTGCATCGGCCGTTCGCTGCTCAGGTCGGAGGCAGTGATGATGCCCAGGATGTGGTTCTGGTCGTCCGACACCAGCAGGGAACGCACGCCGTGGTGGATCATGCGGGTGCGGGCCATCTCGATGCTTTCCAGCGGCAGGATGGTATAGGCCGTCACGGCGGCGAAGTCGGTCATCACCGAGACCGCAGGGTGATCCATGGTGACCTCATCCAGCACCTGCTGCCTGGGCGCGACGAAGGTCGCCCCCTTCTGCAGCGGCACCACGGGCAGAACGTGATAATTGGTCGTCATAATCCTCATCTCTCCTCTTGCCGACAGCCGATCAGCAGCGGCCGTCGTGCGCTTTCAATCCTTGGTGACCGGGTTGACCGCGCCGCGCCTGGCCGTCGACCCGCAGGAAGTGATGCAGTTCCTCCAGCGCCTGACGGTAGACATCCTGTTTGAAGTTCACCACCGCGTCGACCGGGGCCCAATACTCGTTCCAGCGCCAGGCGTCGAACTCTGGATGGTTGGTCGAACGCAGACAGACGTCGCACTCGCGGCCGGTCAGACGTAGCAGGAACCAGATCTGCTTCTGGCCGCGGTAATGACCGCGCCACTCCCGGCGCACCCACTCCTTAGGCACGTCGTAACGCAGCCATTGCCGCGTCCGGCCCAGGATACGCACGTGCTCGGGCGCCAGCCCGACCTCTTCCTTGAGCTCACGAAACATCGCCAGTTCGGGCGTTTCACCGTATTTGATGCCGCCCTGCGGGAACTGCCAGGAGTCCTGGCGCACCCGTTTTCCCCAAAAAACCTCATTATGGGAATTGCATAGGACAATACCCACATTCGGCCGGTAACCGTCCTTGTCGATCATGGCCGTCCCCGAAAATCAATGACTGATTCGGATTCTCCCATCCTTCGCCGGGCTTGCAAAGCCGCCGCCTCGGGTCAAACGGTAAAGCCCCGCTCGGTAGTCGCGTTGAAGCTCCGCATCCGTTCGACGAAAACCGGCATTTCCAGACCCAGTTTCGCTTCCAGGCCCCTGGCCTCGGCCATCAGGCGCACGAATCCGGCATGCGGCAGGGGCGGCTTGAAGGCGAACAACTGGATGTTGCCCTTCTTCTCGGCCGGCAGCAGCAGGATATGGTCGGCGAACGCCTTGGCCACCCGGTCGAAATAGATGTCGAAGAACTTGTCGCTGCCCCACAGGTTGAACACTGCGATGCCGCCCGGCGCCAGGGCGCGCAGGCAGCCATCGTAGAAATCGGCCGAGGCCAGTTCCTCGACGATGCGATGGGCGTCGTAGCCATCCACCAGCAGGACGTCCAGCGTTCCGTCCTGGTCGCGGACATAACGCGCGCCGTCGCCGATGATGACCTGCAGCCGTTCGTCGTCGTCCGGCAGCAGGAAATAGCTGCGCGCGGCGGACACCACGTCGGGGTTGATCTCCAGGGCGGTCAGCCGGCTGTCCGGCAGGTGGCGGTGGATGAACTTGGCCACCGAGGCGCCGCCCAGGCCGATCAGGCCGATGTTCCCCGGTGCCGGGTTGAACAGCAGGAAGGCCATCATGGCCCGGGTGTATTCCAGTTCCAGGACGAACGGTTCCTTGATGCGCATGGCGCTCTGTACTGCCGGGCCGCCCAGATGGAGGTAGCGGATGCCTTTTTTCTCGCTGATCTCGACCGGATCGAAATCGGATGCTTGTCTTTGTCTGCCGAAGGGGCGCATTGGGTAGAATTGCTGTTTCGATATTTTTAAAGCCTACCATGCGCACCTCCCGATTCTTCCTCTCCACCAGCAAGGAAGCCCCCGCCGAAGCCGAACTGACCTCGCACAAGCTGATGCTCCGCGCCGGCCTGATCAAGCGCCTGGGCTCCGGGCTCTATACCTGGATGCCCCTGGGCCTGCGCATTCTGCGCAAGGTCGAGGCGATCGTCAGGGAAGAGATGAACCGGGCCGGCGCCATCGAACTCTTGATGCCGGCGGTGATCCCGGCCGAGCTGTGGCAGGAATCCGGCCGCTGGGACGTGTTCGGTCCGCAGATGCTGAAGATCAAGGACCGCCACCAGCGCGACTTCCTGTTCGGGCCGACCCACGAGGAGGTCATCACCGACCTGGCACGCAAGGAACTGAAGAGCTACAAGCAGCTGCCGGTCAACTTCTACCAGGTCCAGACCAAGTTCCGCGACGAGATCCGGCCCCGCTTCGGCGTGATGCGGGCGCGCGAGTTCCTGATGAAGGACGCCTACTCCTTCCACCTCGACGAGGCCAGCCTGGACGAGACCTACCAGACCATGCATGCCGCCTACTCGCGCATCTTCAGCCGGCTGGGTCTGAAGTTCCGGGCCGTGGCGGCCGACACCGGCGCCATCGGCGGTTCCGGTTCGCACGAGTTCCACGTCCTGGCCGACTCGGGCGAGGACGCCATCGCCTTCTGCCCCGATTCCGACTACGCCGCCAACGTCGAGATGGCCGAGGGCCTGCCCCCCGCCACGCCCAGGCCGGCGGCGACCGAACAGATGCGCGACGTCGACACGCCCAAGCAGACCACCTGCGAGGATGTCGCCGCCCTGCTCGGCTTGCCCCTGCAGAAGACCGTCAAGCTGATCGCCGTGATGGCCCAGGACAAGCTCAACGTCCTGCTGATCCGCGGCGACCATACGCTCAACGAAGTGAAGGCCGGCAAGATCGAAGGCCTGGCCGATTTCCGCTTCGCCACCGACGAGGAAATCCGCGCCGCCTTCAACTGCCCGCCCGGCTTCCTCGGGCCGGTCGGCCTCGACCGTTCAAAAATCCGTGTCCTCGCCGACCGCACCGTGGCCGCCATGGCCGACTTCGTCTGCGGCGCCAACAAGCCGAAGTTCCACACGGCCGGCGTCAACTGGGGCCGCGACCTGCCCGAGCCCGATCTGGTGGCCGACATCCGCAACGTGGTCGAGGGCGACCCCAGCCCGGACGGCAAGGGTAGCCTGGACCTGTGCCGCGGCATCGAAGTCGGCCACATCTTCAAGCTCGGCACCAAGTATTCCGAGTCGCTGGGCGCGACGGTGTTGGACGAGCAGGGCAAGGCCCGCACCGTGATCATGGGCTGCTACGGCATCGGCGTTTCGCGCATCGTCGGCGCCGCCATCGAGCAGGGCAACGACGAGCGCGGCATCGTCTTTCCGCAGGCCATCGCGCCGTTCGAGCTGGCCATCGTGCCGCTCGGCTACGGCCGCAACGAACAAGTCCGGGAAACCGCCGACGCGCTCTATAATCAACTGGTTGCTGCCGGCATCGACGTGGTGCTGGACGACCGCGACGAGCGGCCGGGCGTGATGTTCGCCGATATGGAACTGATCGGCGTCAGCCACCGGCTGGTGGTCAGCGAGCGCGGCCTCAAGGAAGGCCAGCTCGAATACCAGGCCCGCACCGACGCCCAGGCGAGCAAGATCGCCCAGGCCGAGGCGGCGGCATTCGTGAAGGGACGCATCGAGGCATGTCGAAGCTGAAGAACCTGCTCTGGCTGGCGCTGATCTGCGCCGGGCCGGCCCTGGCCGGCGCACAGATCTACGAGCCGTTGTCGGCCAGCGTGCAGGCCGACATGTCCAAGGCCATCTCCGACCAGGCGGTGCAGACCAGCCTGACCCGGACCCCGGCCGCCCAGGCCTGGCTGGCCGAGATGTCCCGCCGCCTGGCCAAGCGTCTGCCGGACAAGGAATACCGCGACGACCTGCTGGAAACCGTCTACTACGAGGCCAGCCGAGCCGGCCTCGACCCGGAGATGGTCATGGGCCTGATCGAAGTGGAAAGCGGTTTCCGCAAATACGCCGTGTCCAGTGTCGGCGCCCGCGGCTACATGCAGGTCATGCCGTTCTGGGTACAGCAGATCGGCACCCCGGACCAGGACCTGTTCCACCTGCGCACCAACCTGCGCTACGGCTGCACCATCCTGCGCCATTACCTCGACATCGAGCACGGCGACCTCTACCGCGCCCTGGGCCGCTACAACGGCAGCCTGGGCCAACCGGAATACCCCAACCTGGTGCTGGCGGCCTGGAAGAACCACTGGGTCTACGAAACGATCGGCAAGCAGGCGCGGGCCGGAAACTGACCGCCTGCCCGACGCTCGGCTGACAGCTCATGAGTCTGATAGACGACAAGTCCATCTTCACCGCGATGAAGCAGAACGGCCCGTTCGCGGTCAGCGACGATCTGATGCTGGGTGCATCTTTTACGAAGCAAACCCGGGCCTGGGCCAAGCTGTTCAATCATGACCACCTGCTGGCCACCAAGTATCGGGTCGTCAGGGCGCAGATCTTCGACTTCCTGCAAATCGAGGGCTTCGGCGAAATACCTGGGCTGCTGGCCGATCCCGCGGCCCGGGCGCAGCGCAGCGAGCGGGCCTGCCGGCTGCTCGGCAGCCAGTTCGGGATCGTCGGCAGCACCTCCGAAATCCGCAGCAAACTCAAGGAATACGCCCAGGCCGCCGATGCGGTCATCAACCTGCTGAGCGGCAAGGTACTGGCCCGCTATGCCATGCATGTCGAAACCGGCAACGAGATCGAGACCACCCATGACCCGGTGAATCTGCTGCTCCGGGTATTCGACGACCGCTTCAGCATCAAGACCCGCTTCGAAGCCAAGCGCAAGCTGGTGCTGATGGGTCTGGCCGGTTCGATCGACCAGCGCGAACGGGAAACGGATATCGAGAACAAGTTCTATGCCTTTCTCGAATTCCTCAACGGCAATGTCTGGAGCCAGCAGCACAAGATCGGTCACCTGGAGAGCGCTTATCTACTGAGCCGGCACGATCCCGACACCTTCCGCTGCATCGAGGTGCAGGTGATCGACGACGACGCCCGCGCCCGATTGAAGGAACTGGGCGAGGGTGAAAAGCTGACGCTCCTGAAGCGGCGCATCTTCCAGGATGGCGATCGGAACATCCCGGTCTATGTCAGCGTGCGCAAGAAGGACCCGGCCGCCAAGGTGCTCAAGCTGCTACGCAAGAACGAAAAGAATCCAGCGGTCGCGGTGGACGACGAGTTGGGCCTGATGGCCGTGCTGGACAGCATCCGCGACGTCAAGCGCTTTGTCCGGCACCTGACCCGGGCCGCGATCAAGAGCGGCTCGTTCATGACCCTGGAGGATATTTCGGACACGCTGACCGGCGGCGACTACAACGCGAAGAACGTCGGCAGCAGCGGCCAGACGCCCATGCTCAAGTTCTTCGCCCGGATGGGCGGCATGCGCGTGGAGCTGATCATCCACACCAACCAGTCCTACCTGAATTATCTTTTCCAGCGCGACATCGCCCATGATGAATACGAGGTGCGGCGCATCTTCGACTCGGGCGTGGCCGAGTTCCTGTTTCCGAACGACATCTACCACCTGGACATGCCGCAGATCCGCCAAGCCTTGTTGGAGCAGTTTCGCCGACGCATCGAGGAAGCGGGGCGTCTGCAGGAAACCCTCGCCTAGCAGGCTAAGCCACGATCAGCACCATGCCGCCTCCGAGCGCCAGCATGGCGCCAAGGTCGGACAGCACGCCGACCAGCGGTGAACCGACGCTGAAGTTGCCCAGCACCATGCCGGCCACAGCACCGATCGCCAGCAGCCAGCCGATCTTCTTCCTGGCAGGTTTCGAGATTTTCATCGTCTGGACAAGAAAACGCCCCGACGAGCGGGGCAGTTTTCCAGAGGTCGCCGCGGAGCTTACTTAACCGCTTCCTTGAGCTGATCCAGGATCGCCGGATTCTCTAGGGTGGAAACGTCCTGGGTGATTTCCTCGCCCTTGGCCAAGGCGCGCAGCAGACGGCGCATGATCTTGCCAGAACGGGTCTTGGGCAGGTTGTCGCCGAAGCGAATCTCGTCCGGCTTGGCGATTGGGCCAATTTCGTGACCGACCCAGTCGCGCAGTTGCTTGACGATCTCCTTGGCTTCCTCGCCGACCGGGCGGGCACGCTTCAGCACCACGTAGGCGACCACGGACTCGCCCTTGACGTCGTGCGGACGGCCAACCACGGCAGCTTCGGCGACCATCGGGTTGGCGACCAGGGCCGACTCGATCTCCATGGTGCCGAGGCGGTGGCCGGAGACGTTCAGCACGTCGTCGATGCGGCCCATGATGGTGAAGTAGCCGGTCTGCGGGTCGCGCACTGAGCCGTCGCCCGCCAGATAGAGCTTGCCGCCCAGGTCTTCCGGGAAGTAGGACTTCTTGTAGCGTTCCGGATCGCCCCAGATAGTGCGGATCATCGACGGCCAGGGCTTCTTGATGACCAGCAGGCCGCCCTTGCCCCATTCCACGTCATGACCGGTCTCGTCGACGATGGCGGCCATGATGCCGGGCAACGGCAAGGTACAGGAGCCGGGCACGGTCGGGGTGACGCCGGGCAGCGGGGTGATCATGTGGCCGCCGGTCTCGGTCTGCCACCAGGTGTCGACGATCGGGCAGCGGCCACCGCCGACCTGATCGTGGTACCACATCCAGGCCTCAGGGTTGATCGGTTCGCCGACGGTGCCCAGCAGGCGCAGGCTGGACAAATCGTACTTGTTGGGGTGCTGGTCGGGATTGGCGCCGGCCAGCTTGATCAGGGAGCGGATGGCGGTCGGTGCGGTGTAGAACACGCTGACCTTGTGGTCCTGGATCATGCGCCAGAAGCGGCCGGCATCCGGGTAGGTCGGCACGCCTTCGAACACCACCTCGGTCGCGCCGCAGGCGAGCGGGCCGTAGGTGACGTAGGTATGGCCGGTGATCCAGCCGATGTCGGCGGTACACCAGAACACGTCGCTCGGCTTGATGTCGAAGGTCCACTTCATGGTCAGGATGGAGTGGAGCAGGTAACCGGCGGTGGAGTGCTGCACGCCCTTGGGCTTGCCGGTAGAACCGGAGGTGTAGAGCAGGAACAGCGGGTGTTCGGCGTCGACCCATTCCGGTTCACAGGTCTCGGACTGGCCAGCCACCACGTCGTGCCACCACAGGTCGCGGCCCTCGACCCAGTTGGTCGCACCGCCGGTGCGCTGGTAGACGACCACGTTCTTGATGGTGTCGCAGCCGCCCAGGGTCAGCGCCTCGTCGACGGCGGGCTTGAGCGGGATGTTGCGGCCGCCGCGGCTCTGCTCGTCGGCGGTGATGACCATGACCGCGCCGGCATCCTCGATCCGATCGCGCAGAGAGTGGGCGGAGAAGCCGCCGAACACCACCGAGTGGGTGGCGCCGATCCGGGCACAGGCCTGCATGGCGACCACGCCTTCGATCGACATGGGCAGGTAGATGACCACCCGGTCGCCCTTCTTCACGCCCAGCTTCTTGAGCGCGTTGGCGAACTGGCCGACCCGGGCCAGCAGTTCCTTGTAGGTGACCTTGGTAACCTCGCCGCCGTCGGCCTCGAAGATGATGGCGGTCTTGTCGCCAAGGCCGGCCTCGACGTTCTTGTCCAGGCAGTTGTAGCTGGCGTTCAGCTTGCCGTCGGAGAACCACTTGTAGAACGGGGCATGGCTTTCATCCAAGGTGTTGGTGAAAGGCGCTTTCCAGACCAGGTTTTCCCGTGCGAGTTCGGCCCAGAAGCCTTCGTAGTCGGCTTCGGCCTTGGCGCACATGGCTTGGTAGGCATCCATGCCGGAAATGGCGGCCTGGGCCTTGAAGGCATCCGAAGGCGGAAAGACGCGGGTTTCGTGAAGGACGGACTCGATCGTCGACATCTGTAAAATCTCCTAGACAGCAATTGCGAAAAGACCGGTTACTTCCTCCCCAGGAAGCCCAAGGAACCGCAAAGACGAGAAATTAGGACAAAATCCTATTATTTTCAAATTTCCTGACATATCCCTGACGCCCATGACCGCATTCGCGCCCCGATCCGCCATCGAGAAAGCTGCGGCCTACAGCCGTTATCTTGCGGCCAGGCTGGCGGCCCGGCCGGAGTTGGGCGTCTGGCTGGAGACGGCCTGCCTGAACCCGCTTTCCCGCCGGGATATGGAATCTTTCCTGGCCGAGGAACCGGTCAACGCAGAAGACATCCTGGAACGTCGTCTGCGCGAACTGCGCCAGCGGGTCATGGCGATTCTCGTCGTCCGCGACCTGAACGGCCTGGCCGACTTGGCCGAGGTGACCCGTACCTGCACCGAACTGGCCGAAGTCTCCTTCGCTTTCGCCTGCGACTGGCTGCACCGTGATCTGGCCGAGATCCACGGCCAGCCGCTGGACAGCGAGGGCCGGCCGCAGAAGCTGATCGTGATCGGCATGGGCAAGCTGGGCGGGCGCGAACTGAACGTCTCGTCCGACGTCGATCCGATCTTCGTCTACCCCGAGGACGGTCACACAGAGGGCCCCCGCAAGCTGACCTGCCACGAATTCTTCGTCCGCCTCGGCAGGCGCCTGATCGCCGCCATCGGCGAAACCACGCCGGACGGCTTCGTATTCCGGGTCGACATGCGCCTGCGGCCTTACGGCGATGACGGCCCACTGGCCTCCAGCTTCGCCATGCTGGAGGATTATTTCTATACCCAGGCCCGGGAATGGGAGCGTTATGCCTGGATCAAGGGCCGGCCCCTAACCGGCGAGCGCCACGCCGAACTGGAAGAATTGCGCGCCCCCTTCGTGTTCCGCAAATACCTCGATTTCGGTGCCTTCGCCGCCATGCGCGACCTGCATGCCCAGATCCGGCGCGAAGTGGCGCGCAAGGACAAGACCGACAACATCAAGCTCGGCCCCGGCGGCATCCGCGAGATCGAATTCATCGCCCAGGTCTTCCAGCTGATCCGGGGCGGTCAGACCCCGGCCCTGCAGATCCGGCCAACACGCGCCATCCTGCATCAGCTGGCCGCCATGAACCTGCTGCCGGAAAACGTCGCGGCCGATCTGGAGGCGGGTTACATCTTCCTGCGCAACCTGGAACACCGCCTGCAGTACCGGGACGACCAGCAGACCCAGCAATTGCCTTGCGACATCGACGAGCGCCGTCTGCTCGCCGAAACCATGGACTACGCCGACTGGGAAGGTTTCGAAGCTCATCTCAACACGATCCGGCGCAAGGTGGCCGGCCAGTTCGAACAGGTCTTCGGCGCCCCCCAGGAGGACCAATCCGGCCATCCGCTGGCCGGCCTGTTCAACCTGCCGCCGGAAGCGGCCCGGGCCCACCTGGACGAACTCGGCTACGAGGACAGCTCCGCCGTCCTGGACCGGCTGACCAGCCTGCGCAAAAGCAGCCGCTACGCAGGACTGCCGGCGGTCAACAAGAACGCCCTGGATAGCCTCCTGCCGCCATTGATCGAAGTCGCCGCCGGCCAGAACAACCCGGACGACACCCTGGCCCGCATCCTGACCCTGCTGGAAACGATCGCCCGCCGCGCACCCTACCTGCTGCTGCTGCAGGAATACCCGCAGACCCTGGCCCAGGTCGCCCGCATCGTCGGCGCCAGCCCCTGGGCCGCCCTGTACCTGACCAACCAGCCGCACCTCCTCGACGAGCTGCTCGACCCCCGCGCCCTGATGGCGGCACCGAACTGGCCGCTGCTGCGCGACGAGCTGAAAACACGCCTGGCCGCATTCGACGACGACATCGAACGGCAGATGGACGAGATGCGCCATTTCAAGCAGAGCGAAACCTTCCGGCTGCTGGCCCAGGATCTGGCCGGGATGTGGACGGTGGAGCGGCTGTCCGACCAACTGGCCGCCCTGGCCGACCTGCTGCTCGGCCAGACCCTGGAACTGATCTGGGCCGAACTGCCCGGCAAACACCGGGAGCGTCCCGCCTTCGCGGTGATCGCCTACGGCAAGCTGGGCGGCAAGGAACTCGGCTATGCCTCCGACCTGGACATCGTCTTCCTCTACAACGACCCGCACCCCGACGCCCAGGAGATCTACGCACGCCTGGGCAAGCGCATGAACACTTGGATGTCGACCCTGACCCCGGCCGGCATCCTCTACGAAACCGATCTCCGGCTGCGTCCGGACGGCGCCTCCGGTCTGCTGGTCAGTTCGATCGAGGCATTCGACGACTACCAGCACCACCATGCCTGGACCTGGGAACACCAGGCCCTGACCCGAGCCCGCTTCTCTTGCGGCGACCCGGCCGTGGGCGAGCGTTTCGCCGCCATCCGCCACGACATACTGCGCCAGCCGCGCGATCGGACGAAACTGCGCGCCGATGTGCTGGAGATGCGCCAGAAGATGCACGACGGCCATATCAACAGCAGCGGTCTGTTCGACCTCAAGCACGATGCCGGCGGCCTGGTCGACGTCGAATTCGCGGTGCAATACCTGGTCCTGGCCTACAGCGCGGAACACCCTGAGCTGGCCGCCAATCGAGGCAACATCGCCCTGCTCGGCTTCGCCGGCGATCTCGGCCTGATCCCGACCGATATTGCCGAAGCCGCTGCCGACGCCTACCGGGAACTGCGTCGCCTGCAGCACCAGGTCAAGCTGCAGGGCACCGAGCACGCCCGCCTGCCGGCCGGACAGCTGGCGCGAGAAATCGCCGCCGTCCGCGCGCTCTGGCAAACCGTGTTCGCCGAATGATCCGTCCGGCCTGCCGTTGCGCTAGAATGGATTCCCTAATTTTTTGATCGATTTGAAGGAGTTTGGACCATGTCCATGGCCGACCGCGACGGCGTTATCTGGTACGACGGCAAACTGGTGCCCTGGCGCGAAGCCACCACCCACGTGCTCACCCACACCCTGCACTATGGCATGGGCGTGTTCGAGGGCGTACGCGCCTACAAGACCGATACGGGCACGGCGATCTTCCGTCTCAAGGAGCACACCGACCGGCTGTTCAACTCCGCCCACATCTTCGGCATGAAGATGCCCTTCGACCGTGACACCATCGCCCAGGCCCAACTGGAAGCCGTGCGCCAGAACAAGCTGGAATCCGGCTATATCCGCCCGCTCGCCTTCTACGGCGCCGAGGCGATGGGGATCTCGGCCAAGACCCTGTCCACCCACGTGATCGTCGCCGCTTGGCCCTGGGGCGCCTACCTGGGCAAGGAAGCGCTGGAGAACGGCATCCGGGTGAAGACCTCGTCCTTCACCCGCCACCACGTCAACATCACCATGTGCCGGGCCAAGGCCAGCTCCAGCTACACCAACTCCATCCTGGCCCACCAGGAAGCGGCCCACGACGGCTACGACGAGGCCCTGCTGCTGGACGTGGACGGCTTCGTGGCCGAGGGCTCGGGCGAGAACATCTTCATCGTCAAGCAGGGCAAGCTGTACACGCCCGACCTGACCTCCTGCCTGGAAGGCATCACCCGCGACACCATCCTGCAGCTGGCCGCCGAACTGGGCATCCCGGTGATCGAGAAGCGCATCACCCGGGACGAGGTCTACTGCGCCGACGAGGCCTTCTTCACCGGCACCGCGGCCGAGGTCACGCCCATCCGCGAACTGGACAACCGCGCCATCGGTGCCGGCGGCCGCGGTCCGATCACCGAGAAGCTGCAGTCGCTGTACTTCGACTGCGTCCATGGCCGCTCGGCCAAGCACGCCGGCTGGCTCAGCCACATCTGACGGAGACCGCCATGAGCGAGGTGAAACCGGCCGCGCGGGAGGTCGAGGTCACGGCCGCCGACCTGCCGCTGCACTGTCCGATGCCCGGGCAGAGCACCTGGAACAGCCATCCGCGCGTATTCCTGCCGATCGAGGACAAGGGCGAAGCCCTTTGCCCCTACTGCGGCACGCGTTACAAGCTGGTCGGCGGGGCAGGCCACCGTCGCCACTGACGGCAGCCTGAAGGGGAACGGTCAGGCCGTGCGCGAGTAGCGCGGCTGATCGGTACTCTGCTGCTTCAGGTAGCTATCGAAGCACATGGCGATATTGCGCAGGAACAGCCGGCCGAGTTCGGTCACGGTGACGTACTTGGCGTCCAGGCGGACCAGGCCGTCGGCCGCCAGCGGCTCCAGGTCCTTCAGCGCCTCGGCGAAATAGGCGTCGAACTCGACGCCCCAGCCGGCCGAGAAGGCGGCCTTGTCCAGTTCCAGGTCGCACATGACCTTGGTGATGGCGTCGCGCCGGATCTGGTCGTCGCGGGTCAGGCGCAGGCCGCGCTCGACCGGCAGGTGCCCTTCGACAACCAGTTCCTGGTATTTCTTCAGATTCTTCTCGTTCTGCACGTAGGTGTCCGGCGTCTGGCTGATGCTGGAGACGCCGAAGGCATAGATGTCGCAATCCTTGTGCGTGGTGTAGCCCTGGAAGTTGCGCCACAGGGTCTTGTCGTTCTGCGCCTTGACGATCTCGTCGTCGGGCTTGGCGAAGTGGTCCAGGCCGATGTTGATGTAGCCGGTGGCGCCCAGCCGGTCGTTGATCAGCTGTTGCAGGTCGAGTCGGGTCTTGAAATCCGGCAGATCCTTTTCCTGGATCAGTTTCTGGTGCTTCTTCAGCCAGGGCACGTGGGCATAGGAAAAGACCGCCAAGCGGTCCGGCGACCAAGCCACCACCTTGTCCAGGGTGCGCGCGAAGCTCTCCACCGTCTGGTGCGGCAGGCCGACGATCAGGTCCATGTTGATGCTGGCGAAGCCCAACTCCCGACCCCAACCGTAGACTTCCCTGATCAGACCCTCGGGCTGCACCCGGTTGACCGACTTCTGGACCCGGTCGTCGAGATCCTGCACGCCTAGCGACAGCCGGTTGAAGCCGGATTCGCGCAGGGCGATCAGGTGTTCGCGGGTCAATTCGCGCGGATCGACCTCGCAGCCCATCTCGGCCCCGTCGGCGATATCGAAACGGTTGCGGATCAGCCCCATCAGGCGGCGTATGTCCTGGGGCCGTAGATAGGTCGGCGTGCCGCCGCCGAAATGCAACTGCTTCACCTGCCTGGACGGATCGGCCAGGGCGGCCACCTGGGCCATTTCCTTGTCCAGATAGTCCAGGTACTGGTAAGCCTTGTTGTAATCGCCCGTGGCGACCATGTTGCAACCACAGTAATAACAAAGGGTGTCGCAGAACGGGATGTGGAAATAGAGCGATAGGCCCCGCTCCGGCTTCTGCGAGGCCGCCAGTTCGGCCCGCCAGTCCTCCTCGCCGAATTCGGTATGGAAATAAGGCGCGGTCGGGTAAGACGTGTAGCGCGGGCCGGGCTTGCTGTATTTTTCCAGCAGGGTGGTGAGTGCGGTCATGACGGCTGTCCAACTATAACTGCAGGGATTGTAGGCAGGCGGCTCCGACCAAGGCAAGGTGAATACTTGTCATAAGTCATCCGACTACGCAGTTCAGCACTACCATCTAGACCATCTATATCGAAAGTAAGTTTCCACTATTACTTTCTCTAGACAAATCCCAATAATATGGCATAATGAAATCTACCTCCCTGACCGCCGCAACGGCGGTTTTCGATACGGCACTGGTTCACCAGTGCCGTTTTTTTTGCCCCTGTTCGGAGTGGCCTTTGCCAAGCAAACTCCGGATAATGCCCCTCGTTGCTTACAGGGAGCCCTGCAGTGCCCGCCATCCCCGTTGAAATATTCAAGGCCTATGACATCCGCGGCGTCGTCGGCCGCAGCCTGACGCCCGAGATCGTCGAACTGATCGGCCAAGCGCTCGGCAGCGAGGCGCGCGCCCTCGGCCAGAAGGAAATCGCCATCGGCCGCGACGGCCGCCTGTCTGGGCCTGCGCTTTCCGCCGCCCTGGCTCGCGGCATCCAGGACGCCGGCATCGACGTGGTCGATGTCGGCCTGGTCGCCACCCCGATGACTTACTTCGCGGCCCACCAGTTGGGTACCCATTGCGCCGTCATGGTCACCGGCTCGCACAACCCCCCCGATTACAACGGCCTGAAAATGGTATTGGCCGGCGAAACACTGTCCGGCGAGACCATCCAGGCCTTGCGTCGGCGCATCGAGACCGGCGACCTGGCCAGCGGCGCCGGCACCTATCGCCAATACGACATCGCTCCGGATTACATCGCCCGCATCGTCGGCGACGTGAAACCCGCCCGGCCCATGAAGATCATCGTCGATGCCGGCAACGGCGTGGCCGGCGGCTACGCCCCTGCCCTCTATCGGGCCATGGGCTGCGAGGTGGAGGAGATGTTCTGTGAAGTGGACGGCAATTTTCCGAACCATCACCCGGACCCGTCCGAACCCGAGAACCTGACCGACCTGATCGCCCGACTCAAGGACAGCGACGCCGAGATCGGCCTGGCTTTCGACGGCGACGGCGACCGGCTGGGCGTGGTCACCAAGGACGGCAGCATCATCTACCCGGATCGCCAACTGATGCTGTTCGCCGCCGACATGCTGAGCCGCAATCCCGGCGCGACCGTCATCTTCGACGTCAAATCGACCCGCAATCTGTATAAGTGGATACGCGACCACGGCGGCGAGCCCATGCTCTGGAAGACCGGCCACTCGCTGGTCAAGGCCAGGATGAAGGAAACCGGCGCCCTGCTGGCCGGCGAGATGAGCGGCCACGTCTTCTTCAAGGAGCGCTGGTACGGCTTCGACGACGGTCTCTACGCCGGCGCCCGCCTGCTCGAATACCTGTCCAAGCAGACCGACATCGATGCCACCCTGCATGGCCTGCCGGACAGCGTGAACACTCCGGAACTGCACATCAAGATGAACGAGGGCGAACCGTACCGGCTGATCGCTCAATTGCGGGAAACCGCCCGCTTCGAAGGCGCCGACGAAATCATTACCCTGGACGGCCTGCGGGTCGAATATCCGGATGGTTTCGGCCTGATGCGGCCGTCCAACACCACGCCGGTGATCGTGCTGCGCTTCGAAGCCGACAACGCCGCTGCCCTGGCCCGCATCCAGAACGCTTTCCGCCGGGTGCTGCTGGCCGCGGCTCCCAACGCCAAGCTGCCGTTCTGAACGTGATCAGTTGGGTCTACAGCGACACGCAATGGCGTGAAATCGGTGCGGACGACCTGACCGAGGCCATCGCCCTGCCGGACTGCTTCGTCTGGCTGGAACTGAACGGCATCGACCAGGCCGTCCTGAAGAAACTCGGCACCCTGCTGGACCTGCACGAACTGGCCCTGGAAGATGCCATCGCCGCCCGCCAGCGGCCCAAGATCGAGGAATACCCGAACGGCGGTCTGTTCCTGGTCATGCGCACGGCCATGGAATGGAACGACAACGTCGAGTACGGCGAGACGCACGTCTTCCTGGGCCGCCGCTACATCATCATCATCAGACACGGTCCCGGCCCGGGTTACGGCCATGCCCTGGAGCGGATCAAAAGCGGGCGTTTCACCCCCTCGCCCGGTACCGCGCTTTATGTTGTCCTGGATCATGTCGTCGACGGTTTCCGGCCGGTCACCGAGCATTTGGAAGAGCGCTACGACAGCTACGAATCCGCGCTGCTGGAGACCGACATTGCCGAGCAGAACCTGTCCCGCCTGTACACGCTCAAACGGCAGACCCTGCAGCTCGCGCAAACCCTGGAGCCCATGGCCGACATGGTGCAGGAGCTCATACGCATGCACCCGGAAGTCGTGGAAAAAGGGCTCAAGGCCTATTACCGGGACGTCCAGGACCACCTGGCCCGGCACAACCGCGACCTTTACCAAATCAGGGAAATGCTGAGCGACGCCATGCACGTCAGCCTAGCCTCGCTTTCCCTGAAACAGAACGAATCGGTCCAGAAACTGGCCGGCTGGGGCGCCATCCTGGCCGTTCCCACACTGGTTTTCAGCCTGTACGGCATGAACTTCAGGAACATGCCGGAACTGGACTGGCCATGGGGCTATCCCGCCGCCCTGGCCCTGACCGCAGCCATCTGTTACGGCCTCTACCGCCACCTCAAGAAACGGGGCTGGATTTGAGGCGGACAGGCAGCACGCCTTATCATTCCGACTTTGCCAATCAGGACACGTCATGACCCCACTCGTCGGTCTCATCATGGGCAGCGTCAGCGACTGGGACACCATGCGCCAGGCCGCCGCCCTGCTCGAACAACTCGGCATCCCGTTCGAGAAACGGGTAGTCTCGGCCCACCGCACCCCGGACCTGTTGTTCGAATATGCCTCGACGGCCGCCGAACGGGGGCTCAAATGCATCATCGCCGGGGCCGGCGGGGCCGCCCACCTGCCCGGCATGGTTGCCGCCAAGACTCATCTGCCGGTACTCGGCGTACCGGTCCAGTCGCGCGCCCTGAAAGGCATCGACTCGCTGCTCTCCATCGTCCAGATGCCCAAGGGCATCCCGGTCGCCACCTTTGCCATCGGCGAAGCCGGCGCCGCCAATGCCGCACTGTTCGCCGCCGCCATGCTGGGCAACGAATTCCCGGACATCCGCGACCGGCTGACCGCATTCAGGCAGAAACAGACCGACAGCGTCCTGGACATGGCCTTGCCCGAGGAGAACGCCTGATGCTGCTGCCCGGCGCAACTTTGGGCGTACTCGGCGGCGGCCAGCTCGGCCGCATGTTCACGCTTGCCGCGAGGGTGATGGGCTATCGCGTGGTCGTACTCGATCCCGATCCGCAATCGCCGGCCGGCCAAGTCGCCGACATCCATCTCAAGGCCTCCTATACGGATGCCGCCACCCTGCTGCACATGGCGAACCTCTGCCAGGCCATCACCACCGAATTCGAGAACGTCCCGGCGCAAAGCCTGGAAATGCTGGCCAAGAACTGTTTCGTGGCACCATCGGCCGCCGCGGTTGCCGTCGCCCAGGATCGTCTGCTGGAAAAGAGCCGCGCCCGCGAGTTCGGCTGCGACACCGCACCGTTCGCCAACATCGAGGACGAAGGCTTCCTGGTTCACGCCTGGACCCAGATCGACGGCCCCGCCCTGTTGAAGACCCGCCGCCTGGGCTATGACGGCAAGGGCCAGATGCGGGTCGACAACTTGGACGACCTGGTCGCCGCCTACGACCACCTCGGCCGCGTGCCCTGTCTGCTGGAAGGGCGCCTCGACCTGAGCCAGGAAATTTCAGTGGTCCTGGCGCGCAACGCCCAAGGCGAAATCGCCTTTTTCCCAGTCGCTGAAAACCGCCACCGCAACGGCATACTCGACATCAGCATCGTCCCGGCCCAGGTGCCCGAGGCAACCGCAGCCAAGGCACGCGACATGGCCGCCCATATCGCTGCCGGATTGGATTACATCGGCGTGCTCGCGGTCGAATTCTTCATCCTCACCGACGGCCGCGTGGTATTCAACGAAATGGCACCCCGCCCGCACAACAGCGGCCATTACACCCTGGACGCCTGCGCCACGGACCAGTTCCAGCAGCAGGTCCGCGCCCTGGCCGGCCTGCCCCTGGGCGATCCGCGTCTGCTTAGCCCGGTCGTCATGGTCAACATACTGGGCGACATCTGGCAACCGGAGCCGGCTTGGGACAAGCTATTGGCACACCCCGGCGTGCAACTGCATTTATATGGCAAGACAGAAGCCCGGCCAGGCCGCAAGATGGGTCATTACAATTGCCTGGCGCCCACGGCCGAGGCGGCTCTGACCCTGGCACTCGACTCCCGGCGGGAGCTCGGCATTTCCGGCGACTAATATTCCGCTTGCCGTCACAACCGGTTGATCTATAAAATGAAATTAGAGATCGTTTAAACAGGGGCAGAGCGGGCAAAATCAGGCACGAAAGACTCGATCTTCCCTAAGCGTTAGTCTAAGGAGTACGCCATGGACGCCATCGGCACAATTGGAAGCCAAAGCACCGCCATTACCGCCTATACCACGCAGCAGCAGCAAACTGTCGGTAGCCCCCGCAAACAGGACACTACCAGCAGCGTTGGGGCCAGCAGCACCCAGACCAACAACGACACCCCACAGAAAGCAAAAGCCGATCAGGTGAGCTTCACGAGCGAGGCCTTGCGCCTGAGCGCCCAGGCCAATCAAAACAGCACCGCCACCAATACGGTGAACCAGGCCAACTCGACGCAGAACACCACTCAATATCCGCCTCAAAGCAACAGCCAGGTGCAGGCCTATCAAACCGCGGGCGCCCAATCCATCGCCCAGGCGATCAGCACGTATCACAGCACCTTCAAGATCTGATAGGCGGAACGGACAGCAGGCTCGATCATGGACATCGGCGTAAGCGCAGTGGCCACCACATTCATTCCCCAGCAGGCATATGGCCAGCCGGGAATGGTGGCAGCGGCTGCTCAGGCGAGTCCGACGGCAAGCACGACCAACAGCCGGCAAACGCCGACCTTGCCGGCAGCCAGCCAGGCCGGCTCACAACCCCAGTCGAATGCGACGGATTTGCAATCTTCGGCCAGCACACAAAGCAAGAATACGCGTGCGCAGAATACCGCCAGCGCGGCATCCTCCGTGGCGAACTTCACGTTTGAAGTCGACCAGCAAAATCACAGGATCATGAAGCTCAGCGATGGCAATGGCGTCCTGATTTACCAGATTCCCTCGAAGGGACAGCTTGCCCTGATCACCGCACAGGAAAACGAGCAAAAACGCATTGCGCTAGTCGCCTGACGCCTGGGCGGTCAGCCCTGACATACTCTCCAGCCGCAGCACCATCGTTTTGCCATCCTCGCCCCGGGTCCGGATGCGTACCGGCAGGCCCGACTTGGCAAGATCGAGCCAGACATCCAGCGTACCTTCACCCGGCCGCGTGCCCTGAAGATGCAATGCCGTCGTCTGGGCCGCGGTCAGATTCACCGTCTCCTGGCCGAGCATATGAAAGGTGTAATCGCGAAACTTGCGGCCATTGGTCACCCATAGGACAAAGTCGGGCTCATCGGGGCGCACGGTCAGCGCCAATTGGAACGGGAAACTAAGCAGATCCTGCGCCTGGGGGTGAAGCGGCCGGCTGGCCTCCTCGCCCGTCAAGGCCAGGCTGTTCATCGCCCAGTTGAATCGCGCGCTGTCTTCTTTCCGCCCGCTCCGCTCCAGCCAGTACTGCTCCGGCCGCAAACCGCCGCCATCCACCTTGCCCTGGCTGACCTGGACGATGCGGCCATGGATGAAGAACGCGGCCAGGCCCGTCGCCTCAACCGTGCTGACCATGCTGTATTTGCCCTGTCCGCTATGCCAGATGTAGGTTGCTCGGCCGGCAACGAAACCGTTGTCGCCGTCGCCCAGTTGCACGGCATAGTTGATGACCAGATCGGTCGGCAGTTCACGCACCGCAGGACGGACCGGAATCTCGGGTGCGCTCGGCACTGCCTTTGCGGATGCCTCAACTGCAGCCGGCTCCGTTGACTTAGGCGACGGTGTTGGCGCCGGCTGACGGGCGGGCGCGGGGCGCTGCACAGGCGCTTTCGGGAGCGGCTCCGGGAGGGACCTCTTAGGCGTCGACACGGCCTTGCGCGGAGCGGGGGGCGGCTTTGGCTTGGCCGGTGGCGGCTTGACCACGGGCGAGACCAGCCGCGCCTCGATCGGGAAATCCAGTTCCGCCGCCGGCATCGACCAGAATCGCCCGACCGAGCCCAACATGAGAAAGTGCAGCAGCAGCGAAACCAGAATGGCCCAAAGCAGCGTCCGATTCGCCGGCCGGGCCATGCCTCTACCCGATTTCGGGCTGCGGCGAGATCAAGGCACTGGCGCTATCGGCAACGTCGGCCACGGTGACGCCGCCATCGCCCCGCACGGTCAGGCGGCCCTCAGCCCACCACCGAATCGCCTGGGCATAGATGCGATGCTCCTGCTCCAGCACCCGGGCCGACAGGCTGTCTTCGGTATCGCCGGGCAACACGGGTACCGCAGCCTGGATGACGATAGGCCCCACGTCCACCTCGGGCGTCACGAAATGCACGGTGCAGCCGTGTATCTTGACTCCGGCCGCCAATGCCCGCCGATGGGTGTTCAAGCCCGGAAAGGCCGGCAACAGGGCCGGATGGATATTGATCATTCGACCCAGGTAGCGGCGCACGAATTCGTCGGTCAGCACCCGCATGAAGCCGGCCAGGACGATCAGATCCGGCTCGTAGCGATCGATTTCCTCCGCCAGTGCAGCATCGAACGACACCCGGTCGGAGAAGCGCCGGTGATCGATGGCTACCGCCTTGACGCCCAGCTGGGCGGCAACCTCAAGTCCTCCGGCATCGGGCTTGTTGCTGATGACCGCAGCGAATTCGACCGGCAGGTCCGCCTTCAGCAGCGCCTCCATGTTGGAGCCGCGGCCGGAGATGAGAACGACTGCCTTCATCAGCGGATGATGGTCTGGTGCTCGTCGTCCTGCCGGGCGGCGATCTCACCCAGGCGATAAACGGTTTCGCCCTGGCCGACCAGGAAAGCCGCGGCCGCATCGGCATCCTCCGCCGCCACGATCACCACCATGCCGATCCCGCAGTTGAAGGTACGATGCATCTCGCGCTCGGCGATGCCACCCTTGTCCATCAGCCATTGGAAGACCGGCGGCAGGGTCCAGGCAGCCTTGTCCAGCACGGCCACGGTATTGGCCGGCAGCACGCGGGGAATATTCTCCAGCAGGCCGCCGCCGGTGATGTGGGCCATGCCCTTGATGGTCATGTTCTTCATCAGAGCCAGCAGCGGCTTGACGTAAATCCGGGTCGGTTCCAGCAGGGCATGGCCGAGCGGCCGGCCGTGGAAGTCGGCGGACAGATCGGCGCCGCTGACCTCGACCACCTTGCGGACCAGGGAATAGCCGTTCGAATGCGGGCCGCTGGAGGCCAGGCCCAGGATCGCGTCGCCCGGCTTGATGTCGGCACCGGAGATCAGCCTCGACTTCTCGGCCACGCCGACCGCGAAGCCGGCCAGGTCGTATTCGCCCGGCGGATACATGCCGGGCATCTCGGCCGTCTCGCCGCCGATCAAGGCGCAACCGGCCAGTTCACAGCCCTTGGCGATACCGGACACGACCTGCTCGCCGGTATCCACGTCGAGCTTGCCGCAGGCGAAGTAGTCGAGGAAGAACAGCGGCTCGGCCCCTTGGACCAGGATGTCGTTGACGCTCATGGCAACCAGATCCTGGCCGATGGTGTCGTGCTTGTTGAGTTGGAAGGCCAGCTTGAGCTTGGTTCCGACCCCGTCGGTGCCGGAGATGAGCACCGGCTCCTGGTAATTCTTGGGCAGTTCCATCAAGGCGCCGAATCCGCCGATCCCGCCCAGCACTTCGGGCCGCATGGTACGGCGGGCTAGGGGCTTGATGCGTTCGACCAGGGCATCTCCGGCGTCGATGTCGACGCCGGCGTCACGATAGGAAAGTCCGGTTTGGCTGTTCACGGCGATGAGGGTAGTCAATGGGCAAGGGTGATATTCTAGCCGAATGGACCTCAATCCTGCTTCCAACCGATCGCTCTTGTACCTTTTGCTCGCCGCCGGCGGGCTCTGGCTGCTTTATCGGCTCGCTCCGATCCTGTCGCCTTTCCTCGCTGCGGCGGCCCTGGCCTACCTTTGCGACCCGCTGGTCGACCGGCTGGAGCGGCGCAAGCTGTCCCGCACCCTGGGCACTCTCGTGGTGCTGCTCGGCCTGCTGCTGCTCATGGTCGTCCTGGCCCTGATCCTCACCCCGCTGTTCCAGGCCCAGACCCGCATGCTGATCGCCCAGCTGCCCCATCTGCTGGACTGGGGCCAGAATACCCTGTTGCCCCGGCTGCAATCCGATCTGGGCGTGGACCTGATGGGTAGCCAGGCCGAACTGCTGACCTGGCTCAAGGCCCATGTCAGCGAACTGACCCAGTTGACCGCCTATCTGCCTGAAGTCGGCAATCGCGGCCTGGCTTTGTTGGGCATCCTGGCCAACCTGCTGCTGATCCCGGTCGTCACCTTCTACCTGCTGCGGGACTGGGACCGGATGACCGCGGCGACGGCCGAACTGATCCCGGCCGCGATCCGGCCCAGCGTGACCGGCGTCGCACGGGAAATCGACGCGGTCCTCTCGGAATTCGTGCGCGGCCAGATCTCGGTCATCGCCGTCATGGCCCTGTTCTACAGCCTGGGACTCTGGCTGGCCGGACTGGACTACGCCCTGGCGGTGGGCATGATCGCCGGCATCCTGGTCTTCATCCCCTATCTGGGCGTCACCGTCGGCGTGCTGCTCGGCACCCTGGCCAGCCTGGGCCAGCATCCCGACCTGGTCTCGCTACTGCCGGTCTGGGGCGTATTCGCCATCGGCCAACTGCTGGAAGGCATGGTGATCACGCCCAGGCTGGTGGGCGAACGGGTCGGCCTGCATCCGGTGGCGGTCATCTTCGCCCTGATGGCCTTCGGCCAGCTGTTCGGGTTCTTCGGCGTGCTGCTGGCCATCCCCGCTTCGGCGGCCCTGCTGGTGGCCTTGCGCCATCTCAGGGCTCACCTGGAGGCAGCTTAGTCCATCCGGCGGAATTCGCCCTCGATCACGTCGTCCTCGGGCCGCGCGCCGCCCGCCTGCCAATGCTTCATCATCGGCGCCGGCTGGAACAGTGACCACAGCAGCAGGACCACGGCGATGACATCGCTGATGGCGCCCGGAAAGATCAGCAGCAACCCGGCCAGGAAGCGCAGGCCGCTGCCCTTGAGTGCGGCGAATGGATTCGCACCGCCCATCATGGCCCCGACCAGGCGCGGCATGAAGGTCAGCCGTTCGGTGGCGATCAAGGAGGCTCCGACGAATACCGACACCAGCAGCCAAAGCAGGGTCCAGGCGCCGATCTGGTGCCAGATGTAGACGATTCCCGCCAGTTCCAGCAGCGGGAATCCCAACGCTATAATCGGCCACAGACTGGCCAGGAATCGAACCATGAAAACGCCTCCGGCGATACTCGTACTCACCACATTACCCAATCAGGACGCGGCCCGGACGCTGGCCCGTGAACTGGTCGAGGCCCGCCTTGCCGCCTGCGTGAACGTCCTGTCGCCCTGCCAGTCGTTCTATCGCTGGCGAGGGGCCTTGAACGAAGATGGGGAGATTCCGGTCATTATCAAGACACTGGCCGAGAAATACGACCGGCTTGAAGACTTCGTCAGGACGCACCATCCTTATCAACTGCCCGAACTGGTGGCGATCGACATAACACACGGCCTGCCCGATTACCTGGCCTGGGTAGCCGCCGAGACGTTGGAGACTGCATGATCCGCTTTATCACCCCTCGCTTCATTCTTGCCGCCCTGCTCATACTCGCCTCACCCATCCTTAAGGCCGCTGACGGCGACCTTTTGGAGCCTGGCCAGGCCTTCCGCTACACCGCCAAGCTGGTGGATGCAAAGACCATCGAAGCGCAGTTCCGCGTCGTCGATGGCTATTACCTATATCGCGACAAGATCAAGTTCTCCGCCGATGCCGTCAAGCTGGGCAAACCGGACTTTCCACCGCCCAAGGTCAAGATCGACGAGATCATGGGCCGTGAGGAAATCTACCCGGCCGACTTCAAGGTCCGTATCCCGATCAGTTCGGCCAAGCCGGGTCAGCATTTCATGCTGACCGCCAACTACCAGGGCTGCGCCGGCCAGTTCGGCGTCTGCTTCCCGCCCATCGAAACGGTCCTGCCGCTCGACATGCCGGCTGCAGCCAAGACGGAACCGCCGGCGGCCAAACCCGAAGCCAAGCCGAAGACTGAAACCAAGCCGGCACTGGAACCCATCCAGGCTGCGCCGGTTGCCGCCCCTCCCGCCGCCAGCGCACCGCCAGCTGCAACGGCCCAGACCGGGAAGCAGGACACCTCGGACAGCAGCCAGATCACCCGCCTGCTGCGCGGCGGCAACTTCTGGCTGATCGTCGCCGGCTTCTTCGGTGCCGGCCTGTTGCTGTCGCTGACGCCCTGCGTCTTCCCGATGATTCCGATCCTGTCCGGCATCATCGTCGGCCATGGCCACCACGTCACCAAGAGCAAGGGCTTCATGCTGTCCCTGGCCTACGTGCTGGGCATGGCCATCACCTACGCCCTAGCCGGGGTGGCCGCCGGCCTGTCCGGCACCCTGATCTCCAACGCCCTGCAAAACCCGTGGGCGCTGGGTACGGGCGCCGCCATCTTCATCGCCCTGGCCTTCTCCATGTTCGGCTTCTACGAACTGCAGGTGCCGAGTTTCCTGCAAAGCCGCTTCACCGACGCCAGCAACCGCCAGAAGGGCGGTTCCTACGCCGGCGTATTCACCATGGGCGCCATCTCGGCGCTGATCGTCGGCCCCTGCGTCGCCGCGCCGCTGGCTGGCGCCCTGCTCTACATCGGCCAGACCGGCAACGTGGTGCTGGGCGGCGTCGCCCTCTTCTTCCTTGCCCTGGGCATGGGCGTGCCGCTGCTGCTGGTCGGCCTGTCGGCCGGCGCCTTGCTGCCGCGCGCCGGCGGCTGGATGGAAGCCGTCAAGAAGTTCTTCGGCGTGCTCCTGCTAGGCGTCGCCGTCTGGCTGATCTCGCCCCTGATTCCCGACCTCGCCCAGATGCTGCTCTGGGCCGCCCTGCTGATCATCTCCGGCGTCTACATGCGGGCCATGGATCCCCTGGCGGCAGATGCCGGCGGCTGGCACCGGTTCTGGAAGGGCATCGGCATCATCACCCTGATCGCCGGCGTCTCGCTGCTGCTGGGGGCGCTCGGCGGCAGCCGCGACCCGCTGCAGCCCCTGTCCGTGTTCAAGGGCGGCATGGCCGCTGCCGCGCAGACCGAGTCCAAGCTGAACTTCCAGCGGGTGAAGAACGTGGCTGAACTCGATGCCGCGATCAAGAATGCGGCCGGCAAGCCGGTGATGCTGGACTTCTATGCCGACTGGTGCGTGTCCTGCAAGGAGTTCGAGCACTACACCTTCTCCGATGCCCGGATCCAGGCCCGATTGAAGGACGCGACCCTGCTCCAGGTCGACGTCACCGGCAACACCGACGACGACAAGGCGCTGCTCAAGCGCTTCAGCCTGTTCGGCCCGCCCGGGATCATCTTCTTCGATCCCCAGGGCAAGGAACAGACCTTCCGCGTGGTCGGCTACGAGCCGCCGGAAAAGTTTCTCGCCAGCCTGAACCAGGCCCTGCCCTGATTTGAGTCCAGCCGCCCCCGTCAAGCCGTCCCGCCCGCTACTGGCCGCCGCCGGGCGGGCGATCGGCGATTACACCATGATCCGGGACGGCGACCGGGTCCTGCTCGGCCTGTCCGGCGGCAAGGACAGCCTGTCGCTGCTGCATATCCTGCTCGACCTGCAGAAGCGCGCGCCGATCAAGTTCGAGCTGGCCGCCTGCACGGTCGACCCGCAATCGCCCGATTTCGACCCCTCGCCGCTCAAGCCCTACCTGGCCGCACTGGGCGTACCCTATTACTACGAAAGCCAGCCCATCGTCGCCGAAGCCGAGCAGAAGATGCAGGGCGACTCGTTCTGCGCCTATTGCTCGCGCATGCGGCGCGGCATCCTGTACCGCGTGGCGCGCGAGCACGGCTGCAACGTCCTGGCCCTGGCCCAGCACCTCGACGACCTGGCCGAGACCTTCCTGATGTCGGCCTTCTTCGGCGGCAAGCTGCGCACCATGCAGGCCCACTACGTCATCGACGCCGGCGACCTGCGCGTGATCCGACCGCTGATCTACGCCCGCGAGCGGCAGACCCGCGACTTCGCCCGCAACGCCGGCCTGCCGGTCATCCACGAGAATTGCCCGGCCTGCTTCTCGATGCCGATGCAGCGTCAGCAGATGAAGCTACTGCTCGCCGAGCAGGAGAAGCAGCATTCCAGCCTGTTCGCCAACCTGCTCACCGCCATGCGTCCGATCATGGGCGAACCGCCCGAGGAGACGGCCATCCCTGCCCGGGACAAGGCGCAAAAAGCGCCGGACCAATTGCCATCCCCCTGATTTCCTGAAATAATCCCGCTCTTTTCCGGACCATCCGGCCCGGATTGACCCTTGCCCTACCGGTCGCACGGGGGGCTTTCTACCCACAAGGAGCGTCAATGCGACACTACGAAATCGTTTTCATCGTCCATCCGGACCAGAGCGAACAAGTGCCGGCCATGATCGAGCGCTATCGCAGCCTGATCACCGGCAACGGCGGCCAGATCCATCGCCTGGAAGACTGGGGCCGCCGCCAGCTAGCCTACACCATCCAGAAGGTCCACAAGGCCCACTACGTGCTGATGAACATCGAGTGCGACCAAACCACCATGGACGAACTCGAGCATGGCTTCCGTTTCAACGACGCCATCCTGCGCCACCTCACCATCAAGCGCGACGAGGCCATCACCGCCGCTTCGCCGATGATGAAGGAAGAGAAGGCCCGCAATCTGCTGGCCCCGCAGAGCAGCGAAGCCGCGCCGGCCGAAGCCCCCGCAGCCTGAGTTGGAACGCAATCGGGTCGAGATCGACGGCCGCCTGCTCAGCAATAGCGGCCTGCGCCACACCCCGGGCGGTCTGCCCAGCCTGCAGCTGAAATTTCAGCACGCATCCGAGCAGACCGAAGCAAACCGGCCACGCCGGGTGGAATGCGAACTGGAGGCCATCGCCTTCGGCCAGCCCGCCCAGGCACTGGCAGGTTTCCCGACAGGAACCCTGGTCAGGCTGACCGGCTTCCTGGAGCGCAAAGGCATCCGCGACCCGTGGCCCCTAGTGCACGTAACCGAATACGAATTGATCAAGGAGTAACAAAATGGCTTTTGTTCGCCGCAAACCGATGGACAAGAATCGCCGGCCCGCAGGCAACGCCCTGTTCCGCCGCAAGAAGTTCTGCCGCTTCACCGCCGAGAAGGTCAAGGAAATCGACTACAAGGATGTCGACGTCCTGAAGGACTTCATCACCGAGAACGGCAAGATCATCCCCAGCCGCATCACCGGCACCAAGGCCCACTACCAGCGTCAGCTCGGCGTCGCCATCAAGCGTGCCCGTTTCCTGGCCCTGCTGCACTACACCGACCTGCACGAATAAGGAGACAACCATGGAAATCATCCTGATGGACAAGGTTGCCAACCTGGGCAACCTGGGCGATGTGGTCAAGGTCAAGGACGGCTACGCCCGCAACTTCCTGATCCCCCAGGGCATGGCCAAGCGCGCCACTGCCGCCAACCGTGCCGCTTTCGAAGAGAAGAAAGCCGAACTGGAACGCGCCGCCGCCGAAAAGCTGGCCGCCGCCCAGGCCCGCGCCGAGAAGCTGGAAGGCTATGCCCTGACCGTCGCCCAGAAGGCCGGCGTCGATGGCCGCCTGTTCGGCTCGGTCGGCAACACCGACATCGCCGACGCCCTCAACGCCCAGGGACTTGAAGTCAGCAAGTCCGAAGTGCGCCTGCCCGAAGGCCCCTTCAAGGCCGTCGGCGAGTACGAAGTCAGCCTCGGCCTGCACACCGACGTGACCGCCAACATCAAGGTCACGATCGTCGCCGAAGCCTGATGCAGCGTTCCAGCCGCTGACGAAGAAGGCCGCCGCAAGCGGCCTTCTTTATTTCCATCCTTCATTTTTCGATTCCCCCCGAAGGGCATAAAATGCCCCTCCCGAACCGATCGCCCATCATGTCAGCCCCTTACGATTCCGAACTCGCCGCCATCAAGCTGCCGCCTCACTCGGTCGAGGCGGAGCAGTCCGTGCTGGGCGGCCTCATGCTGGAAAACAGCGCCTGGGACCGGATCGCCGACGTCATCAACGAACAGGACTTCTACCGCGCCGACCACAAGGCTATCTGGCGCCGGATCAACACCCTGATCAACGAGAACAAGCCGGCCGACGTCATCACCGTGGCCGAGGCGCTGGACTCGCACAATGAACTAGAGGACGTCGGCGGCCTGACCTACCTGGCCACGCTGGCCCAGAACACGCCCTCCGCCGCCAACATCCGCCGCTATGCCGAGATCGTCCGCGAGCGGGCCGTGTTGCGCCACCTGGCCGAAGTCGGCTCGGACATCGCCGAATCCGCCTACAACCCGGAAGGCCGCAGCGCCAACGACATCCTGGACGCCGCCGAAGCCAAGGTATTCGAGATCAAGGAAGCCGGTGCCAAGAGCAGCCAGGGCTTCCAGCCGCTGCAGCCGCTGCTGGTGGAAGTCGTCAACCGCATCGACGAACTCTACAGCCGCGACAATCCGAGCGACGTCACCGGCGTGTCGACCGGCTTCGTCGACCTCGACACCAAGACCTCCGGCCTGCAGCCCGGCGACCTGATCATCGTCGCCGGCCGACCCTCGATGGGCAAGACCGCCTTCAGCCTCAACATCGCGGAAAACATCGCCCTCGACTCCAACCTGCCGATCGCCGTGTTCAGCATGGAAATGGGCGCCGCCCAGCTGGTGATGCGGATGCTCGGCTCGATCGGCCGCCTGGACCAGCATAAGCTGCGGACCGGTAGGATCGGCGAGGACGACTGGCACAAGCTGACCAGCGCCCTCGGCCGCCTCAACGAAGCCCCCGTGTTCATCGACGAGACCCCCGGCCTGACCGCCATGGAAGTCCGGGCCCGCGCCCGCCGGCTAGCCCGGCAGAACGACGGCAAGCTGGGCCTGATCGTCATCGACTACCTGCAGTTGATGAGCGGCAACGGCAACGGCGAGAACCGGGCCACCGAGATCTCGGAAATCTCCCGCTCCCTGAAAAGCCTGGCCAAGGAACTGCACGTCCCGGTCATCGCCCTGTCCCAGCTCAACCGCTCGCTGGAACAACGCCCCAACAAGCGTCCGGTTATGTCCGACCTGCGCGAATCGGGCGCCATCGAGCAGGACGCCGACGTCATCCTGTTCATCTACCGGGACGAGGTCTACAACCCGGACAGCCCGGACAAGGGCACCGCCGAGATCATTATCGGCAAGCAGCGTAACGGCCCGATCGGCACCGTGCGGCTGACCTTCCTCGGCGAATACACGAAGTTCGAAAATCATGCCTCCGCGGGGCATGATTTTGGCGGGGACTGAGATGCGTCCTCTCGTCGCCCGCATCGACACCATCGCCCTCGGCCACAACCTCATGCTGGCCAAGCGGCTGGCCGGCCGCAGCCGGGTGCTGGCCGTGGTCAAGGCCAACGCCTATGGCCATGGCCTGCTGCGCGCCGCCCGCGCCCTGCGCTCGGCCGACGGCTTCGCGGTGCTGACCCTGGACGAGGCCGCCTTGCTGCGCGGCCAGGGCTACAGCCACCCCATCGTCCTGCTCGAAGGCTTCTTCCATGCCGACGAGATTCCGGAAATCGCCCGGCGCCGGCTGCAGCCCGTGGTCCACCGCGACGACCAGATCGACGCCCTGGCCCGGGCCAGGGTCGAACACAAGATCGACATTTTCCTGAAACTGGACAGCGGCATGCACCGGCTCGGCTTCCGGCCCAAACCGCTGCTCGACGCGCTGGCCCGGCTCAAGACGTTGCCGCACATCGGCAACATCACCTTGATGAGCCATTTCGCCCGTTCCGACGAAGGCGGCGAATACGTCAAACCGCAACTGGACGTCTTCCGCCAGGCGACAGAGGGATTGAACCACCCGATCAGCCTGGCCAACTCGGCCGCCCTCATGCGCCATCCGGAAACGCTGGGCGACTGGGCCCGGCCCGGCATCATGCTGTACGGTGCCTCGCCATTCGCCGGCGAAACCGGCGACGCGGCCGGCCTGTTGCCGGTCATGACCCTGGACAGCGAACTGATCGCCATCCAGCTCGTGCGCAAGGGCGAAGGCGTCGGCTATGGCCATCTGTTCACCGCGCCGCGCGACATGCGGGTCGGCATCGTCGCCTGCGGCTATGCCGACGGCTACCCGCGCCACGCGCCGACCGGCACGCCAGTCCTGGTCGAAGGCCGCCTCACGCAGACCATAGGCCGCGTATCCATGGACATGCTGCACGTCGACCTGAGCGACATAGGCCATGCCCATGTCGGCAGCCCGGTCACCCTCTGGGGCAACGGCTGCCCGGTTGAAAACGTCGCCGCCGCGGCTGGCACCATTTCCTATGAATTGCTGACCGCCCTGGCGCCCCGTGTAAGAATCGAAGAAACCTAGCTGCGCCCAGACAGGCGTGAGTCCAGGTCCGAACACTGGATTCCCACCTGCACGGCGATGACGAAACCGAGAACCCCATGTCCGACATCCTGAACAAGATCCTGGCCGTCAAGGCCGAAGAAGTCGCCGCCGCGCAACAGGTCCTATCCCTGGCCGCCGTCGCCGAAGCCGCCCAGGCCGCTCCGCCGACCCGCGATTTCGTCGCCGCCATCCGCAGCCGGATCGCCGCCGGCCAACCCGCCGTCATCGCCGAAATCAAGAAAGCCAGTCCCAGCAAGGGCGTCATCCGGCCCGACTTCCATCCCGCCGAAATCGCGGCAAGCTACGAACGGGGCGGCGCCGCCTGTTTGTCGGTGCTGACCGACCGGCAGTTCTTCCAGGGCGAACCGGACTACCTCAAGGCCGCCCGCGCCGCCTGCAGCCTGCCGGTCCTGCGCAAGGACTTCATGATCGACCCATACCAGGTCCACGAAGCCCGGGCCATGGGCGCCGACTGCATCCTGCTCATCGTCGCCGCCTTCCTCCTCCCCTCACCCGATGGGGGAGGGGAGGACCGTTTCGACCTCGCCAGGATGCAGGAGTTGGAAGCCACCGCCATGGAATTGGGCATGGCCGTGCTGGTCGAATCCCACGATGCCGCCGAACTGGCCCTGGCGCTGCGACTCAGGACGCCGCTGATCGGCATCAACAACCGCAACCTGCGCACCTTCGAAACCCGGCTGGAAACCACCCTCGACCTGCTGCCCGCCATCCCGGACGACCGCATCGTCGTCACCGAAAGCGGCATCCTCGCGCCCGAGCACGTCGCCCTGATGCGCCGCAATCATGTCGACACCTTCCTGGTCGGCGAGGCCTTCATGCGGGCGGGCGACCCCGGTGCGGAACTACGTCGCCTGATGGCCCAAAACTGAGCTCTGGTGGGGCCACAACAGCGTTGCATATTTGCCACACCAAGCCCAGCCGCCCCGCGGAAAAGCGGGATAAAACTATGGCACCTCGGATTAACTTGCAAGAATGGCAACAACTTCATCGTGTGAAGGAGCCGTTGCCCGAGCCTATTGGTGCAAGCGGCGCCTCCACGACGAGTTAAGAACTTCCTAACCTGAAAATGGAGTGACAAACATGAAGAAGTCCCTGATTGCTCTGGCCGTGGCCGGCGCCTTCGCCACCCCCGCCGCCTTCGCCGCCTCTTCCAACATCGATTTCTACGGCAAGTTCCGCGTGTCCGTCGACCACATCGACAACAGCGTGGGCTGGCAGATGACTGACGAAACCTCCCGCGTCGGCTTCAAGGGCGCCGAGGATCTGGGTGGCGGTCTGAAGGCCATCTACCAGTGGGAAAGCGGCTTCAACATCGGTACCGCCGCCTCCCATATTCCTTCCACCGGCAACGCTGGCGGCTCCTACACCGGTGGCACCACCAGCCTGGGCGCCCAGCGCAACACCTTCCTGGGTCTGGCCGGCGACTTCGGTACCGTCCTGGCTGGCCGCCACGACACCCCGTACAAGATGGTCGGCTCCGCTGACCTGTTCGGCGATACCCTGGCTGACGCTGAAACCGGTTCCGCTCTGCTCGGCTTCGGTGGCACCAACCTCGGCAACAACGGCCTGTGCATCATCTGTGAAGACGTCCGCGTTTCCAACGCCATCGCTTACGTCTCGCCCTCCTTCTCTGGCCTGACCATCGCCGCCGCCACCGTCGTAGGCAGCGGCAACGCCGGCACTGGCACTGTCCCCTCCGTCAACAGCCTGTCCGACGCCCAGTCCATCGCCGCCATGTACAACAATGGCCCCCTGAGCCTGGGTCTGGGCTACGAGAACCTGGGCAAGGTTGCCCAAGCTGCTCTGGGTGGTGGCACCGCCGGCAAGCCCGACGCTTGGAAGCTGAACGCCGGCTACACCATCGACTCCTGGAAGCTGGGCGCTACCTACGAGCACCTGGACAAGATCGGCGGCGTTTCCGGTCAGAAGGCCAACAACTGGCTGGCTTCCGTTGCCTACGGCATGGGCCCCATCACCCTGGCTGCCCAGTACGGCTATCGTAACTTCAACGGCACCGCCAACACCGCTGGCGCCGTCGACCTGACCGACGCCACCGTCGGCGTGGTTTACAGCCTGTCCAAGCGTACCAGCACCTACCTGGGCTACGCTCACTACAAGGCCAAGAACAGCGCCACCGTTGCTGACGCCAAGTACAACGTGGTCACCGTTGGTCTGAACCACGACTTCTAATCTGCTGGCTTAACGTCAGATCAGTTGTCTGAAAGGGTGCGGGAAACCGCACCCTTTTTTATTTCTTTACGGCATCGAATTGGGTTAGATATCCTAATTACAAGCTCGATGCAGTCCTCGAATCCAAAATACACCTTGAAGCCCGTTGGCTTAGGCCGTCACCTCTTACCTTGCTGCTGAACCGACACTTCGCCTGCCTCGGCACCCGCATGTTTTATCCACCAAGCGTGCCACAAGAATTACCCCTCCTCGAACTCATCAGCGGTTGATTCAGCTCTCATGGGGAGAACGAGCGACTTAAACGCCTCTAGGACTCGCTCCAACTGTTCCATTCCGCGACCAACAAAAGGGACAAACGTCACCCAACAACGCCTAGGGAAACGCTCATTTATTCGTCATTCCCGCGCAAGCGGGAATCCAGTGCCTTGATTAGACGGGGATCCCACCTGCGCGAGAGCGACAATACCGAATAAAACGGCGTTTCCATAACGGCCCGTTGCTCGCCTTAAGTCGGATGGTGGTTTGATTTTCAGAGCCGATCGGCAAAACCAATCGATGAAAATAGTGGAGCCCCCCCCTGTACTGCGACAAGGCAGGAGATGCGCTCTCGCAAACGCTCACCAGTGCGTCCGTTGCGGATCGCGCCGGCGAGTATTGCCGCAGCCTTTATTTACGTACGGTATCGATGACCAGTTTGACGTCCTGGCTGCCGACCTTGACCGACTGCAGGCTGCCCTCCAGGTCGCCAGGCTCGGGGGTCGGGCTGCCGGACTTGGAGATACGTGCCATAAGCTTGACGCTGGCGTGGCCGGACAAGGCGTTGCCGGGCACCATGGCCTGGCTGTCGTCCAACTTGAACTCGGCGGGCAAGGTGTTGGCAGCGAGTTTGATGGCCGCCAGCGGCGGGCCGCCGGCTTGGCTGTCGCTGGCAAAAATGAAGACCACGTCGCCTGCGGCGACCTTATCCTTCAACTTGCCGGCGATGGACACCGTGCCGGCCAAGCTCTTGCCACCGGCAGCCTGCTGCTGCGGCTCGGAGAAGCTGGAAAGGTTGTCCAGCGGCTTCGAAACGCCTTCACCGGCCATTTCCTTGGCCTTATTCAAGGCCGACTGCATGTCCTGGGTGTATTGCTCACCCGGCGGCGAAAGATCGACCACCTTCTGCCAGTACTGGACGGCCTGCTTGTAGTCCTTGTTCTGGTAGGCATAGATGCCCGACAGTTCCAGGCCCTTGATATCCTTCGGATCGAGTTCCAGCGCCTTGCGGACCATGGCCATCGGCTTGCCGTTCAAGTCGCGGTTGTTCGACAGCGCCAGCGCTTCGCCGTAATGCGACCAGACGCCGGCATCCTGCGGGATCAAGCGGATCAGATTTTCGTAGGCACGGATGGCAGCCGGCCAGTTTTCCAGCACACCATAGGCCCGAGCCAACAAGACCCAGGTCCGCGCGTCGTCGGGATTGGCCTTGACCTTGTCTTCGGCCGACTTGAGCATGGCCTGGATGTCGCGCGAGGTCGGCTGGCCCGTGGCAGCGCTGGCGCCTTCGACGGCTTGCGGCATGCCGATCTGCCAATAGATGGCAATCGAAAAGGCCGGGATCAGGATCGCCAGGGCGATACCGAGCATGCGCCCTCCCTTGTTGACCGCCTGGACATCCTCGACTTCCACCGCATCCTGGGCAAGACGCGCCTCGAGCTCGACCTTGGCCGCCTCGAACTGCTCATCGGTGATCAGACCATTGGCCCGATCCGTTTCCATTTCCTTCATCTGGTCGCGGTAGACGGCAATATTGATATTGCGCCGGCCCACCTTGGCCGGGGCCGGTTTGCGTCGGAACAGTGGGGGCAATACCAAGACCAGGGCCACGAGCACGAAAGCGGCAACGATGGCCCAGAAAATCCAATTGGAACTCACTCGGTTCTCCTAATTCAGTCGTTCTTTTCCAGCAGATCTGCGGCCTGCCTGAGGGCCGCTGCGCTGACCTGCTCGGCAGGTTCGATGCCCCGCCGCTTTTTGAGGGTGAAATACCAGATCGCGGCCCCCACCAGCAGGAACAGGAACGGCCCGAGCCAGAGCAGGAGGGTATAGCTGCGGAAGGGCGGCTTGTAGAGAACGAAATCGCCGTAGCGGTCGGTCAGGTATTCGATGACCTGCTTGTCGCTCTTGCCCATCTTCATCTGCTGGCGGATATCGTTGCGCAAGTCCCTCGCCAGGTCGGCCTGGGAAGCAGCCAGGCTTTCATTCTGGCAAACCAGGCAGCGCAGATTCTGGGCCAGATTGTTCATCCGCTGCTCGATGGCGGGGTCGTTGCCGACCGGCTTGGCCTCGGCGGCCCAGATTTGCGGCGCCAATGCCAGCAGACAGGCGAATAGCAGTCGTTTCATTGGTTCAACTCCTTGAGCAAGGGGACGAACTTGGTCTGCCAAACCGTGTCGGTGATGATTCCGATCTGCTTCATCCGGATGATGCCGTTCTTGTCGATGACGTAGGTCTCGGGGGTGCCGGTGACGCCCCAGTCGATGCCGGTCTGGCCGCTCAGGTCGTCCGCCACCTTGACGTAGGGGTTGCCGATGTTGGCGAGCAGTCCGGCAGCCTCGCGGTCCTTGTCCTTCCAGTTGAGGCCGTAGATGGGTACGCCGGACTGGGCCAGGCGCATCAGTTCGGCATGCTCCTGGCGGCAGGAGACGCACCAGGGCGCCCAGACGTTGAGCAACCAGACCTTGCCCCGATTTTCCGCCGGCGAGAAGGTCTGGCCCGGCTGGCCGACCACCGGCAAGGTGAATCCGGGCGCCGGCTTGCCGATGAAGGGCGACGGCACTTCATGCGGATCGCGATGCAGGCCGACGTACAGGAACCCGGCCAGGGCGACGAAGACGATCAGCGGTATCCAGCGCTTCATGCTTGGGCTCCCTGCGGCATGGCGGCAGGCTGTTCTGCCTTCTGCAGGGCGATCCGGTAGCGCCGGTCCGAAGCGGCCAGAGCGCCGCCCAGCACCAGGAAGGCGCCGCCGATCCAGAGCCAGTTGATGAACGGCTTGTGGAACACCCGCACCGTCCAGGCACCGTTGCCCAATTCCTCGCCCATGGCGGCGTAGACGTCGCGGGTGAAGCCGTAGTTGATGGCGGCCTCGGTCATGGGCATGCCGGAGGCATTGTAGATCCGCTTTTCAGGATGCAGGACGAAGCTGGAATCCCCCTTGGCAACCAGCAGATTGCCGCGCGCGGCCTTGTAGTTGGGCCCCTCGACGAAATCCGCACCGCGGAAGGTGAAGGTGTACCCGGCCAGATGGGTAGTATCGCCCACGTTCATCTTCACGTTGCGCTCGGTCTCGAAACCGGATACCAGCGTGATGCCCGCCACCACCCAGGCCAAACCGAAGTGAGCGACCTGCATGCCCCAGAAGCCGCGCGGCATTTTCAACAGTGCGGGTAGCGTCGGGCCTGCGACGTTCTTGAGGCGCTGGACAAAGGTCAAGAACACGCCGATCACGATCCAGGCCGCCAGTGCGACGCCGAGGCTGACCATCGGCTTGAAGCCCTGGCCGCCGGTCAGCGGCAGCAGCAGCCCCGCCGCCACGGCCACGGCGAAGGCGATCCGCAGCCGCTTGGCCATGTCAGGCAGGCTGGCCTGCTTCCAGCGGGCCAGCGGACCCACCCCCATCAGGAACAGCAGCGGCGCGATCAGGGGTACGAACACCGTGTTGAAATAAGGCGGGCCGACCGAGATCTTGCCCATGCCCAGGGCATCCATGAACAACGGATACATGGTACCCAGCAGTACCGCGCCGAGCGCGGCGACCAACACCACGTTGTTGGCCAACAGCAGCGATTCGCGCGAGAACCAGGTGAAGCTGCCGCCGGTCGGCATGGTTGCGGCGCGGAAGGCGAACAGGGTCAGGGAACCGCCGATCACCACACCCAGGAAGCCAAGGATGAACACGCCGCGGGTCGGGTCGGTGGCGAAGGCGTGGACAGAGGACAGCACACCGGAACGGACCAGGAAGGTGCCCAGCAGGCTCATCGAAAAGGCCAGTATGGCGAGCAGCACGGTCCAATTCTTGAAGGCGCCGCGCTTCTCGGTCACGGCCAGGGAATGGAGCAGTGCGGTACCGGCCAGCCAGGGCATGAAGGAGGCGTTTTCGGTCGGGTCCCAGAACCACCAGCCGCCCCAGCCCAGCTCGTTGTAGGCCCACCAGCTGCCGCCGGTGATGCCGATGGACAGGAACAGCCAGGCGACGATAGTCCAGGGCCGCGACCAGCGCGCCCAAGCGATGTCCATCTTGCCGGACAACAGGGCGGCGATGGCGAAGGCGAAGGCGACGGAGAAGCCGACGTAGCCCATGTAGAGCATGGGCGGGTGGAAGACCATGCCAGGGTCCTGCAGCAGCGGGTTCAGGTCGTTGCCGTCGGCCGGTGTGGGGAACAGGCGCAGGAAGGGGTTGGAAGCGAACAGCATGTAGGTCAGGAAACCTACGCTGACCAGGCCCATCACGCCGATTACCCGGGCCGCCATGTCTTCCGGAAGGTGCCGGCTCCAGAGGGTCACGGCCGTGGTCCAGAAGGCCAGGATCAGGGTCCAGAGCAGGATGGAGCCCTCGTGCGAACCCCAAGCTGCGGTGAAGCGGTAGATCAGGGGCAGTTCGGAGAACGAGTTCTGGGCCACGTTCACGACCGAAAAGTCGTTGACCAGGAAGGAATAGGCAAGACAGCCGAAGGCGGTCGCGACGAACAGGAACTGACCTTGCGCGGCGGGCCGTGCCACGGACATGAGGGTGGCGTTGCCGCGGTGGGCTCCGATCAGGGGCAGGATGGCCTGGACCAGCGCCAGCATCAGCGCGAGGGTCAGGGCGAAATGGCCTAGTTCTGGGATCATGGGGTTTCCTCTACGTATTCAGTCTTCCGCCGGAACGGGCGCGGCGAATCAAGCTATTTCACCACGGTCTTCTGGGCTTCCTTGATGGCGGCGGCCGCCTCAGGGGGCATGTAATTCTCGTCGTGCTTGGCCAGTACCTGGGTGGCCTCGAACACCCCCCCCGGGCCCAGCTTGCCTTCGGCCACCATGCCCTTGCCCTCCTTGAACAGGTCGGGCAGCGGGCCGTTGTCCTTGACGCTGTAGCGGACCGGCATATTCAGGGCGGTGTCGGTCACGACGAAAGTCACCGTCATGCCGTCGGCCGAACGCTTCAGGGAGCCGTTTTCGACTAGGCCGCCGATCCGGAAGGCCCGATCCTTGGGCGCTTCGCCCTTGGCGACCTGGCTGGGGGTGAAGAAGAAGACCAGGTTGTTGCGGAAGGCGTTGAGCACCAATGTCGTGATGATGCCCAGCCCGACTACAGCCAAGCCGATGGCCAGCAGTTTTTTGTTACGTGACTTCATTGATCTTCCCAGTTACGCATGCGCTTGAGTCGTTTCAGTGTTTCCTTCTGACCGCGCCGGAGCAAAATAATTTCCACCAGGATGAAAAGGAACACGGCTCCGTAGGAGCCCCAGACGTAGAAGCCATAGCCGCCCATGGCCCAGAATGCGCTCCAGCTTGCCCAATGCATCAGCTCTTCTCCAACAATTCCTTGACCCACTCGGTCTGGCGCTCGCGCTCCAGGATGATGCCCCGCACCCGCGCCAGGGCGACGGCGATGCTGTAGAACCAGGCCGCGATGGCCATCACCAGCATGCCGGTCAGCATGATCGTCGCCATCGAGGGGGCCTTCATCAGGCTGATCGAGGCCCCCTGATGCAGGGTGTTCCACCATTTCACCGAGAAATAGATGATCGGCACGTTGATCGCGCCGACCAGGATCAGCAGTGCGCCGGCCTTGTCGCTGCGCCGCCGGTCGTCGATCGCCGACCACAGGGCCATGATGCCGACATACAGGAACAACAGGATCAGGGACGAGGTCAGCCGGGCATCCCAGACCCACCAGGCGCCCCACATCGGCTTGCCCCACAAGGACCCCGTCCACAGCGACAGGAAGGCGAACACCGCGCCGGTCGGCGCCAGGGCGCGGGACATCATGAACGACAGGCGGGTGTTCCAGGCCAGGCCGACCGCCGACCAGAAGGCCATCACCAGATAGATGAACATGGCCATCCAGGCGGCGGGCACATGGATGAAAATAACCCGGTAGGCCTCGCCCTGCTGGAAATCGGTGGGCGCCATGAAGAAGGCGATGTAAAGCCCCAGCGCGGCAAGGATGCCAGCGCCCCAGGCGAACCAGGGAATCAGGCGCCCGGCCAGGCCATAGAAGGTCATCGGCGAGGCGTACTTGTAAATCGAAAAAGACATGGTCACTCGATCGAAATTCTAAGGGCGGCCGCGGCCACCCAGGGCGCCACCATCAGGGTCAGGACCATGAAGGCGGCCAGCAACGAGAGGTTGGCCTCCGGCCCGAGGCCGGACAGGGTGGCAGCCACCGCGCCAGCACCGAATATCAATGCGGGAACATACAGGGGCAGGATGAGCAGCGTCAACAAAACCCCTCCTCCGCGCAGCCCCAAGGTCAGGGCGGCACCGACGCTGCCCAGCAGCGAGAGCACCGGGGTACCGATCAGCAGCGACAGCATCAACACGCCGATGGCGTCGGCCGGCAGGGAGAACTGGATGCCCAACACCGGTGCGATCAGCAGCAGGGGAATGCCGTAGATCAGCCAGTGGGCCAGGGCCTTGCCCAGGGCCAGCAACACCGTCGGTTCGGGCGAGAGCAGCATCTGTTCCAGGCTGCCGTCGCGATGGTCGTCGGCGAACAGGCGGGAAAGGGACAACAGGGAGGCGAGCAGGGCCGCGACCCACATCACGCCCGGCGCCACCCGGCGCAGCATCTCCGGCTCGGGGCCGATGCCGAGCGGGAACATGCTCACCACCATGACGAAGAAGAACTGCGACGTCAGCCAGTCGCCCTTGCGCCGGGCGGCCAGCAGCAGATCGCGGCGGATGACGGTGAACAGGAAACGCAGCACGCAGCTAGTCCTCAGCGTCCAGCAACGGCGGCCCGACCAGCAGCGGCACCGTGGCGACGCCCTCCAGGGCCAGCGGCTGATGCGTGGTCATCACCACCATGCCGCCGCCCAGCACGTGCGCCCGCAGCAGTTCCTCGACCAGGGCCACGCCATGCACGTCGAGACCGGTCAGGGGTTCGTCCAGGATCCAGAGCAGGGCGCCGGCGCTCAGCAATCCGGCCAGGATCACCCGTCTGCGCTGGCCGAATGAAAGCACCCGGGCCGGCAAATCGAGGCAGCGCTCCAGGCCAAGCCTGACCAGGGACTGCTCGGCTGCCGCCTCGGACAGGTGGCGGCCGGCCAGGTCGGCGCTCAGGCGCAGGTTCTCGAGCGGGGTGAGGTCGTCCTTGATGGCGTTGAGGTGGCCGATATAGGCCATCTCGCGGTGATATTGCTCGCGTACCTCGCCGATGGGCCGGCCGCGCCAGCGCACCTCCCCTTCCAGAGGAGAGGCCAGGCCGCACAGCAACCGAAGCAGGCTAGTCTTGCCCCGGCCATTGCCGCCTTGCACCAGCAACAACCGGCCGGCCTCCAGCCCGAAGTTCATGCCGGAAAACAATGTGCGCTCGCCGCGTGCGCAAGCAAGGTCATGGACGGATAGGGGGGAAATTTCGGACATGGAACCGGTTTCAAACCAATCGCGCGAGGATACCGGCAAAATCCCTCCGCGCAAAGCGGCCTGGCGCGCAATCAGGCAATCGGGCGGCCGGCCCGGCCGCCCTCTGCCCGATCAAGTCGCGTCGTTGTTGGCGACGACGCCCTCGAGCTCTAGCCAGCGGCGGACCCGGGTGGCATCGCCGATCCGCGACATCTTGCCCTCGGAATCGAGCAGCACCATGATGACCTTGCGGTCGGCGATCCGGGTCTGCATCACCAGGCAATGACCGGCCTCGTTGATGAAACCGGTCTTGGACAGGCCGATCTCCCAGCCCGGGTTGCGGGTCAGGGCATTGGTGTTATGGAAGGCCACGTGCCGCTCGACCTCGCGCGACACCCGGCGCAGCTTGCCGTGCTGGCGCACCTTGACCACCCTGTAGCCGGGCAGTTCGACGCCGTATTCGCCGGTGGTGGTGATCTGATGGATGAGCGGATAGCGGTAGGCCACGTTGACCAGCTTGGCCAGATCGACTGCCGTGGACTGGTTGCCGCTGTTCAGACCGGTCGCCTCGACATAATGGGTGTTGGTCATGCCCAGTTCCGCCGCCTTGCGGTTCATGGCCCGGATGCAGGCGTCACGACCGCCCGGATAGGTCCGGGCCAGGGCCGCCGCAGCCCGATTTTCCGAAGCGATGAGCGCCAGATGCAGCAGTTCGCCGCGGGTCAGCGTCACGCCGACCGGCAGACGCGAGCTGGAATGCTTGAGCCGATCGACATCCGCTTCGCTGATGGTGATCGGTTCGGACATGGACAAGCCGGCATCCAGCACCACCACTGCGGTCATCAACTTGGTGATCGACGCTATCGGCGTCTGCATGTCGGGATTCTTGGCGTAGAGCGCCTGACCGGTTTTCTGGTCGACCACCAGCACGGCCGCGGAACGCAAGTCCAGTTTCCTGGTTACCCCGGGCGGATCCTGCACACCGGACGGCGGCACCTTGCTGAGATCCTGGTTGAATTGCCGTTCCTCCTTCGCCAGCACCTGAGGCGGCACGGTCGGCACGGCGGCGACAGCGACCGGCTGCGGGACGGCGGCCGGCTGCGGGATGGTTTCCGAAACCCGCCGCACGGCAGCGACATGCCGATGATGCTTGACCGCGACTTTTTTCTTGTGCCGGACGACGCGCTTGTGCTTATGCTTGTGCTTGACGGTATGTTTGTGGCTTACCGTTGCCGGCTTCGCCTGACCATCATCCTGCGGATTGACCGTGGCGTGCGCCATCGGCGCCGCCGCCAATAGCGCCGAGAAAATAAAGACCAAACTTTTTTTCATGGGAACCTCGAACACTTCTGACCCGGTCATCGACACTATCGGCAGTTACGCACGACACTTTAGAAAAAACATTAAGGGCGTGCGAACAAATTTTAACACGCCTGTCACATCGAATTGGAGTCCTTCTTTCAAGCTATAGCCTAGCCTCGGCGACCCAGCAAACCCTCCAGACTCTTGAGCAGATCCCCCGGCAACAGCACGGTCTTGCTGCTACCGGACGAGGCCACCTCCTTGAGCGAAGCGATGTATTTCTCGCCCAGCAGGTAATAGGCCGGCAATTCCTTCTCCGGGATGGCAGCGGAAATGCGCCGGATGGCCTCGGCCGAGGCTTCGGCCAGGCGGACCTGGGCCTCGGCGTCGCGCTTGGCCGACTCCAGCCGGGCCTCCGCTTCTAGGATGGCGGCCTGCTTGTCGCCTTCCGCCCGTGTGACCGTCGCTTTCCGTTCCCGTTCCGCGGCGGCCTGCATTTCCATCGATTTCTGCATGGTGGCCGAGGGCGAGATGTCCTGGATCTCGACCGACTTCAAGGTCAGGCCCCAGTCGGAGACGTCATCAGAGATCGAGGCCTTCAGCTTGGCCTTGATCTGGTCGCGGCTGGACAGGGCCTGATCGAGGTCCATGTCGCCGATGATGGCGCGCAGCGTGGTCTGGACCAGGTTCATCACCGCAACCTGGAAATTGGTCACGCCGTAGACCGCGCTCTGGGTGTCGGTGACCTTGACGAAGGCGATGGCGTTGGTCACCAACACCGCGTTGTCGCGGGTGATCACCTCCTGCTGCGGGATGTCCAGGATCAGATCCTTGGTGGTGACCTTGTAGGACACCGCGTCGATGTAAGGCACCAGGATGTGCAGCCCGGGCAACAGGGTGTCGCGGTATTTGCCCAGCCGCTCGACCACCCACTCCTCGCCCTGGGGCACGATCCGCACGCCCTTCCACAAGGTCAGGAACAGGAAAACGATTAGTACCAGCGAAACGATCTGACCACCCATGATCAACCTCCTATCTTTTCGATCTTCAAAGTCTGTCCGAGCACATCCACGATGCGGGCCCGTTCGCCGGCCGCGATCGGCTCATCGGCCACCGCCGGCCAGCGGTCCGCGCCCAATACCGGGCGCTGGAACATGATCTCGCCGACCCCCGTCTCGGTCACCGGCTTGGTCATCAGGCCGACCACGCCCTTGACCCCCTCCTTGGCCTGGCCGAGCCGGGTGCGGTCCGGATTCTTGAAGAACCGGAGCCAAGCCAGGGTCATGGCCACCGACAGGATCGCCCACAACACCATCTGGACCGCGAAGCCGGGCGCGGCGAACAGCATGAGCAAGCCGACCAGCAGAGCGCCCATGCCGAACCACATGACGAAAAACGTGGAAACCAACATCTCCAGCGCGATCAGCGCCATCCCCAGAACCATCCAATGCCACCAAGCCAGTTCCATCTTTCTCCCTCAGTCTCGTCCCGGGCCAGCTTCGAATAGTAACGGCGAAACGCGACCTTCGGCAGGATTGGCACGCGATGTGATATTTTCCGGGCCGATCCCGACAGGGGCAGCCACTTCGATAACCGATAAGGAGTCACCGATATGTACAACACCTTCAAACCCGAGCAGCCCATGGGCCTGATGGACTTCGTCCGCGCCGCCAAGGCCTGCATCAAGGAAATCCCGCCCCAGGAACTGCTGAAGAAGCTGACCGCCAACGAAGATCTGCTGCTGATCGACGTGCGCGAGCACGGCGAATTCGAAGCCGGCCACATCAAGGGCGCCCACCTGGTGCCGCGCGGCATCATCGAGGCCGCCGCCGACCCTGCCTACCCGAAGCACCTGCCCGAGCTGGCCGCCGCCCGCGACCGCCAGGTCGTGGTCTACTGCGCCACCAGCGGCCGTTCCGCCATGGCCTGCGCCGTGCTGCAGATGATGGGCTTCAAGAACGTGCTCAACATGGAAGGCGGCTATGCCCGCTGGGTGGCCGACGGCATGCCCGAAGAACACGAAGCGACCTACTGATCCTGGCGCCTCCGCGCCTGCCGCCCTCCCTGCCCGAGCGGGCGGGGGCGGTTTCCAAGCGGCCTCAGGCGTGCGCGGCGAGCGGAATCTTGCCGATCTTCATACGCCACTCGCGAGGCCCGGTCTCGTGCACCGACTCGCCGCGGCTGTCGACCGCCACGGCGACCGGCATGTCCTCCACCTCGAATTCATAGACGGCCTCCATGCCCAGTTCCGGGAAGGCCAGCACCCGCGACGCCTTGATCGCCTTGGCCACCAGATAGGCCGCGCCGCCCACCGCAGTGCAATAGACCGCGCCGTGCGCCTTGATCGAGGCCACCGCGGCAGGCCCCCGTTCGGCCTTGCCGACCATGCCCAGCAGGCCGACCTTCTCGCCCAGCATCAGGTCGGTGAATTTGTCCATCCTGGTCGCCGTGGTCGGGCCGGCCGGACCGACCGCCTCGCCCGCGACCGGATCGACCGGTCCGACGTAGTAGATGAAGCGGTTGTGGAAGTCGACCGGCAACGGCTCGCCCTTGGCCACCATCTCGGCGATGCGCTTGTGCGCGGCGTCGCGCCCGGTGAGCAGCTTGCCGGAGAGCAGCAACGACTCGCCCGCCTGCCATTGCCCGATGTCCTCGCGGGTCAGCGTGTCCAGATTCACCCGGCGCGCCCCGACCGGACCGTTCCAGGCGATCTCCGGCCAATCGGATAGCGCCGGCGGCGCGAAGCGGGCCGGGCCGCTGCCGTCCAGGGTGAAATGCAGGTGCCGGGTGGCGGCGCAGTTCGGGATCAGGGCGACCGGCAGCGACGCGGCGTGGGTCGGGTAATCCTTGATCTTCACGTCCAGCACCGTGGTCAGGCCGCCCAGGCCCTGGGCACCGATGCCCAGGCCGTTGACCTTGTCGTACAACTCCAGGCGCAGTTCCTCGCCCCGGGTCTTGGCGCCGCGCCGCTGCAGTTCCTGGATATCGATCTCATCCAGCAGCGCCTCCTTGGCCATCAGCAGGGCCTTTTCCGGCGTGCCGCCGATGCCGATGCCGAGGATGCCGGGTGGACACCAGCCAGCGCCCATCTCCGGCACCACCTTGAGCACCCAGTCGACGATCGAATCGCTCGGATTGAGGATCGCGAACTTGGCCTTGTTCTCCGAACCGCCGCCTTTGGCCGCCAGCTTCACCTCGACCTTGTCGCCCAGCACCAGCTCTGTGTAGACCACGGCCGGGGTGTTGTCGCGGGTATTCCTGCGCGCTCCGGCCGGGTCGGCCAGGACCGACGCCCGGAGCGGATTCTGCGAATTGGTGTAGGCCCGGCGCACGCCTTCGTCGACCATGGCCTGCAGGTCCATGCCCGGCTCGAAACGGGCGTCCATGCCGACCTTGAGGAAGACCACGGCCATGCCGGTGTCCTGGCAGATCGGCCGGTGACCCTCGGCGCTCATCCGCGAGTTGACCAGGATCTGGGCCAGCGCATCCTTGGCGGCAGGCGACTCTTCCTTGTCGTAGGCGTCCTTCACCGCGCGCACGAAGTCGAGCGGGTGGTAGTAGGAGATGAACTGGAATGCGTCCGCGATGGACTGGATGAAATCTTCCGTCTTGATGAGCGTCATGTGCTGTGTCCTTTTGATTCAAACATCCCAGGCATCTTGGCCGCCTTGAGCGGCCGGCGCCTTGCGGAACGGTTCGGGAGGCTCGGCCAAATCACCGGCATCGAGCAACGCGCCGGCCAGGATGCGCTCGAACAGTGCGGCCTGGGCGGGGTAAGTCGCCACGGTTTCCTCCAGCAGATGCAGCAATTTCAGCAATTCGCTGGTGAACTCAGAGGGCCAGCCTTCGGGAGCGATGTCGTCGAGCGGCGAGGACTTCTTGCCCTTGCGGGTCTTGAGGCGGTAGCCGAGCCAGGACTGCACCACCTTCAGCCCGGACACCTCGAATGCCCACACGGCCGGCGAGACCGGCTGAAAGCGGCCCTGGCCCACCTCCAGCCTCTGCTCGGCCGGATCGTAGGCATATTTCACCGGCAAGTCGTCGCCGACCGGCCGCGTGCAGCGCGCCAAGCCGGCGGGCCAGGATTGGCCAGCCTGGAAGCGTTCGCCGTAGCTGTGCAGATAGATCAGCCGTCGACCCAGGACGACCGCCTCGGCGAACAGGCCGGCATCGCACGTGAGCGGCACGCGCACCTCGCGGTTTTCCAGCTCCGTCGAGAAGCGCGCGGCGTAACCGGGATGGGCGAGCACGGCATAGAGATACGCGGCCACGTCCTCGGCCTCGACGGAATGGCCGTAACGCTGTGCGAGCAGTTGAATCAGGTCCGGGTGAAGATTGGGCAGGCGGGCCTGGGCGTCGCGGTAGAGCGGGAGGATGTCCTTGGCGCCTCGGCCCGAGAAATAATGCCTATCCGGAACTGCTGTCGATAACGTCAGTGCAGGGCCGCCCCCCAAGGCGCCACTCGTTAAGTATCCCGCAAGAAACACTTGCTGATCAGACAAGCTTTGCCAGAGTGCCTCGCGTGACCGTGCAAGCAACCGATTGTCCGCAATGACGTGTTGTCGGTCGAATGAACGATAACCGTATGGCATGACCCTTGGACACGGCGTGCCGTACTGCAACAGCGACAATGGCTGTTCACATTCCGTATCACTCCAAAGCGATTTGTATTTTTCATTCACCTTGCGGTCGGTGCTTTCCCTGAATAAAACAGCACGGTCCCCTGCCTCCAACAACCCGCGCCAACGTTCCGAAAGCACTTCCCGAGTAACGCCGATCGGCCAGGTTCGCTTGCCTTCCACACCAGAATGCTGCCAAGGCATCAGATCGGCCAACTTGGGCCACTCGAAGAACGCCGCCTCTGACTTCGGCCGGAACGGCGCCGCCCATCCGGTCGGGCACTCGGCGAACGTCAGGTCGCCGAAGCCGGCGATGCTTTCCAGCCGGTCCAGCTTGGCCTGGCGCGCGCCTTCGAGGCGGCAGTATCGCACCGTGGCCGGCGTGTCGGGGTCGAGCGCACCGTAACGGGCGACGATGGCGATGGCCACCGGAGTCTGGATGCTGAAGACGTTGTCGTCCTGGCGGGTGCCCCGGCCCTCGCCGCCCAGGTCGACGATCCAGATTTCGTCGGCCTCGCGGCGCAGGTGGGCACGCATGCCGAGGAAGGCATCGCCGTCGAGGTAGGATGAGGCGGTGATGAAGCTGACCACGCCCGGCCCGGGCTTGAGGCCGGCGTGCTCGTGCTCGAACACCTTCCAGAGCGCCCAACGCCAGAAGTAGACGTAGAGGTTGTACAGGTTCTTGAGCTGACCGCCCTTCTTGGCCGCCTTCACCGGGGCGATGAAGTCGTCCAGGATGGCGTCGTGGTCGGCCTCGCCCCAGCGCACCCAGGCGCCGGTCATGGCATGGTTGGCCTTGGTCGCGGCAGCATGGCGGTCGTAGGGCGGATTGCCGATGCAGACCAGGACCGGCTGCATGTCCTTGATGGCACGCGCCCGCTTGTGCTGGTCGCCGATGGGCTTGTAGAGCAGCGGCAGTTCGGGAATCTTTTCGTGCGGCGATTCCAGCGTGTTGTTGAGGCAGACGCCGACGCCCTGTTGCGGCAGCCGAGCGCCCCGGTCGTGCATCGCTCGGGTCAGACGCAGGGCGGCCACGGCGTAGGGGCCGACCATCAGCTCGAAGCCATACAACTGCTTGATCAGGCTTTCCGCACGACCCTTGACCGCGCCCTCGCCCTCGACCTCCTTCACCCGCTCCAGGGCGTGTTCGACGATGCCGAGCAGATAGGTGCCGGTGCCGACCGCCGGGTCCAGGGTGGCGACATCGCCGTCGGCAAAGCCGAGCGGCTTGTCGAATTTCCCGCGCAGCAACTCATCGACCAGTCGCACCTGGGCCTGCACCACTTCGACCGGGGTGTAGTAGGCACCGGCATCCTTGCGCAACTTGGGATCGTATTCGGCCAGGAAATCTTCGTAGAAATGCAGCCATGGGTCGCGCCGGCCATGGGTCATGGTGCCGGTCGGCACTTCCCGGATCACCCGTTGCAACAGGCCGAGCGAAGCGCCGATGTCGTCGGCAAGCTGGGAATCTGTGAGCACTTCGAGCGCACGCGCCAACAGGCTGTTGCTGCCGGTGAGTTGCTTGACGGCCTGGTCGAGCAGCAGGGTGTCGCTGCCGTCGGAACGCGCCAGCAGCAGCGCGAAGACCACCGTCTGGGCGTAAGAATCGGCGAATACGGCGTCGCTGGCATCGGGAAACAAATAGCGCCGCCAATCCGCGGCGACCGAACGCATGGCATCGCTGCGCTTGGCGATGGCGTCGAGCACGTCGTCGCGCAACATCCGGCACAAGGGCGCGAGCAGTTCGGCCAATTGCTTCGCGGTCCTGGGGACGATGGGTTGCCACTGGAAGAAATCGGTCAGCAGGCTTCCCAAGTCTGCTACTGACGGGGCATCGAGACCGCCCGGACCGGCCAGGGTCAGGTCATCGGGAAAACGGACCCGCCGAACGACTTCGCCGGTCCTGAACAACGTCCATTCGTTGCCATCCGTATAGACGAGATTGGGCAGATGCTTGAACTTCTCCCACTGCTGCTTGTTGTGGCCTTTGTAGCGGCGCGGGTCCGTTCCCGTGCCGGGCGCCTTGAGTTCGATGTAGCCGCAAAGCAGGCGATCCACGGAAACCGCGAAATCCGGACGGCCGATTTGCGCCAGCGGACTTTCGTCCTTGGCCAGGATAGTCAGCCCCTGCGCCTTGCCGACAGCCTCGAGCAAGCCATCCACAGGCCGTCGCAATTGGTCCTCTTCACGGCCAGGCACGAGGGAAGCGAATCGCGTCCGGATGGCTTCGGCATAATTCGTGTAGCAGGTCGGGATGGTCATTTCGCAGCAGCCTGCCAGGGATTGATGACATCGAGTCCTGCGATTCTGAAATCCTCGACATTCCGGGTGACGAGGCGCAACTCGTGGCTCAGTGCTGTGGCAGCCAGCAGGCTGTCGACCGCCGGCAAGGGACGGCCGGCTTCCGCCAGCATCCGCCCCCAACGATCGGCGACCTGAAGCGAGACCGGCAACAGCCGGTCCTCGAACCAGGCCGGCAAATCCTGTTCGAGCCAGAGCCTGAGCTTCTCCCGCCGGCTGCCCGACGCCATGCCTTCCACGCCTTTCCGTATCTCGCCCAGGCTCAGCACGCTCAGGTGCAGCGCCCGATCCGGCACGTCCTTGAACCAGCTCAATACATTGGCGTCGGGTTGCGGCCTGACCAATTCCGAAATGACGTTGGTGTCGAGCAGGTAGCTCACAGCGGAACCTCGCGCGTAAGCGACGTATCACGCTCCAGGCCGAGTTCGATGCCTCGCATGGGAGATTTGCGCAGGAATTCGACCAAGCCGGTTTTTTTTCCAGTCAGACGCGCGTAGTCCTCGGCGGACAGCACCACGGCAGCAGGCTGCCCACGCAGCGTGATCTCCTGCGGGCCTTCGGTATTGGCCGATTTGACCACTTCGCTCAGACGTGCCTTTGCATCCTGCAATTGCCAACTGTGCATGCTCGCCTCCAATATAGTCAGACTAGTCAGGCAGACTAGTCTGGCCGGAGGCGTGTGTCAAACGACTACTGCTCGTCCTCGACCGGCTTGAATTGAGCCGCCAGTTGCTGCTGTACGTTGGCCGGCACTTCCTGATAGTGCGACAACTCCAGGGTGTAGGACCCCTGGCCGCCGGTCAGCGCCTTGATGCGCTGCTGGAAGCCGTCCAGTTCGGCCAGCGGCGCCTGGCCGTCGAGGATCATCATGCCGCCGCGCCCGGCCTGGCTGCCGGTGATCTGGCCGCGCCGCCCCGAGAGGTCGCCGCTGACGTCGCCGAAGTGGGCTTCCGGAATGGTCAGCTCGATGTTCACGATAGGCTCCAGGACGATCGGCCGGGCCTTGCTCATGGCGTCCAGGAAGGCCTTCTTGCCGGCGGTGACGAAGGCGATCTCCTTGCCGTCGACCGGATGGTTCTTGCCATCGTAGACCGTGACCCGGACGTCCTGCAGCGGGAAGCCGGCCACCGCGCCGAGCCCCATGGCCTGGCGCACGCCCTTCTCCACGGCGGGGATGAAGGTGCCCGGGATCACGCCGCCCTTCACCGCATCGACGAACTCGAAACCCATGCCGCGCTCCAGCGGCTCGACCCGCAGGTAGACCTCGCCGAACTGGCCGGCGCCGCCCGACTGCTTCTTGTGCCGGTGATGGCCCTCGGCCGGAATCTGGATGGTCTCGCGGTAGGGGATGGTCGGCGGATGGGTGTCGACCTCGAGCCGGAATTGTTCGCGCATCTTCTCCAACACGTTGGCCAGGTGCATCTCGCCCAGGCCGCGGATCACCGCCTCGTGGGTGGTGGCGTCGTGCTCGACGTGCAGCCCCGGGTCCTCGGCAGTGAGCTTGTGCAGCACCTCGGCCAGCTTGGACGCGTCCGACTGTTTCCTGGGCCGCACCGCCAGGCCGAACACCGCGTGCGGGAAATCCAGCGGCCGCATGTGGATGCGGTCGTCCTCGGCGGCATCGTGCAGCACCGCATCGAATTCGAGTTCGTCGACCTTGGTCACGGCGCAGATGTCGCCCGGACCGCAGGCATCGACCTCGGTCAGCTGCTTGCCCTGCAGCATGAACAGGTGCGCCACCTTGAACGGCTTGCGCGATTCGCCGACGAACAACTGGCTGCCGGACGCGACCGTGCCCTGATGGACCCGGAACACGCAGATCTTGCCGACATAGGGATCGTTCTCGACCTTGAACACATGGGCGATGACGTGCCTGCCCGGGTCCGGCTCGAAACTGAACGGCTGGGCCGATTCGCCCTCGCCCTTCACGAACTGGGGCGGATTGCCCTCGGCCGGGCTGGGCAGCAGCTTGACCAGGATGTCCAACAGTTCGGCGCAGCCCGTGCCGGTCTCGGCCGAAACGAAGCAGACCGGCACCAGATGCCCCTCACGCAGGGCCTGCTCGAACGGCGCATGGAGTTGCTCGGGCTTGACCTCGCCCTGCTCCAGATAGAGGTTCATCAGGTCCTCGTCGACCTCGACCACCTGATCGACCAGGGCGCGGTGGGCGGCCTCGACCGAGGAGAAATCCGCCTCGCCGCCCGGATTGAAGAAGCAGTCGGTCACCCGGCTGCCCTTGCCGGCCGGCAGGTTGATCGGCAGGCATTCGCGGCCGAACGCGGCCTGGATGTCGGCCAGCAGGCCGGGCAGGTCGACGCCGGCGGCATCGATCTTGTTGACCACGATCATCCGGTCCAGCTTGCGGGCCTGCGCCCAGTGCATCATGCGGCTGGTGGTCAGCTCGATGCCCCGCTGGGCATCGATCACCACGGCCACCGTCTCGACCGCATCCAGGGCGCACAGCGCCTGGCCCATGAAATCGGGATAGCCCGGCGTGTCGAGCAGGTGGATGCGGGTGCCGGCGTGATCGAGGTGGGCCGCGGCGAGCTTGACCGAGTGCAGGTGGACCTTTTCCAGGGGGTCGTAATCGCACACGGTGCTGCCCTTGTCGACACTACCCGCCGAGACGATGGCACCGCTCTCGGCCAACAGGGATTCGATGAGGGTGGTTTTGCCGGCGCCGCCATGGCCGACCAGGGCCAGGGTACGAATGGGAACCGCGTTGTTGGACATTTTTATGTTCCTGATGGGCTGTGAAATCGTGCGTTAGCCCAGTATAGGCAGCACCCTTGCCGCCTTCAACGGACATCGCCGTCTTCTATGATCGCGCCGGCCGGCCGCTTGCCCTATGATGGCGGGAAACAATCCAGCCCAAGGGGAAAAGCATGCTGGTTCTCATCGTCGTCGTACTCGGCCTGATGCTGTTGAGCCTGATCTACGGCATCTCGATCTACAACAATCTGGTCCAGATCAAGCACAACGTCAGCACCGCCTGGGCCAACATCGACGTCCTGCTCAAGCAACGCCACGACGAGCTGCCCAAGCTGGTCGAGACCTGCAAGCAGTACAAGGAATTCGAGCAGGCCACCCTGGAGCGGGTGACCGAGGCCCGTAACCTCGTCCATCAGGCCCGCGAGCGCGGCGACGTCCAGGGCCTGGGCCTGGCCGAGACGGCCCTGCGCACCGGCCTGGGCCAGGTGTTCGCGGTGGTCGAGGCCTACCCGGACCTGAAGGCCAACCAGCAGTTCATGCAGCTGCTGCAGCGGGTCAGCACCCTGGAAGACGCCATCGCCGACCGGCGCGAGCTGTACAACGACAGCGTCAATATCAACAACGTGCGCATCGAACAGTTTCCCGACTCCATCGTCGCCGGCATGTTCAGCTTCCGCCGGGCCCAGTTGCTGCGCTTCGACGCCGAAGAGAAGCGCGACGTCGACTTCAAGCAATTGTTCAACAGCTGATGTTCCGCTCCTGGCAGGAGCTGGCGGCCTTCGGCGGCTACCTGCTGCTGATCCCGCTCGGCTACCTGTTCGACCGGCCGCTCATCCGGATCGGCTGTACCGCCGCGGTTATCCTTTTGGCACTGGCGGCCTGGCTGATCAACCTGCGCCGGCTGCGCGCCATCCGCGACACGCCGACCTCGCGCGTCGGCTCGGCGGCCCAGGGCTACGTCGAGCTGATGGGCACCGGCCGGCCCATGCCCGATCAGACGGTCTACAGCCCCATCAACCGCCTGCCTTGCCTGTGGTACCGCTACGCACGCTTCGAACGCAAGGACAACAATTGGCGCCACATCGACTCAGATGAAAGCGATGTCCCGTTCATCCTGGACGACGGCACCGGCCGCTGCCTCATCGACCCGATCGGCGCCAACATCCTGACCGACACCAAGGCAAGCCACGAGGACGGCGGCTACCGCATCGAGGAGGAACTGCTGCTTTACGATGCGCCGATCTACGCCCTGGGTGAATTCGGCACCCGGGGCGGCGCCCTGAGCCGCTTCGACGAACGCGCCGAGATCGGCAACCTGCTGGAAGACTGGAAGCAGGACCCGTCCGAACTGCATCGCCGCTTCGACCTGGACCACAACGGCGAGATCGACGATCAGGAATGGCTGCTGGCCCGCGCCGCGGCCCAGCGCGAGGTGGCGGCCCGGCGCCAGGCGATCCTCGATACGCCGCCCGACCACATCCTGTTCCGTCCGCGCAACGTCCGCCCCTACCTGATCTCCAACCACCCGCCGGAAAAGCTGGTCAACCGCTATCGGCTCAAGGTCTTCCTCCACTTCGCCATCTGCCTCGGCGCCCTGATCGTCCTGCCGCTGGCCGCCTGATCCGCCATCCCTTGCTATATTCGTTTTGACGAATATAATGAGCCACATGATCGAAACCCAGGATTTCTTCACCACCCTGTCCGACGCTACCCGGCGCCGCCTGCTGTCCTTGCTCATGACCCATGGCGAACTGTGCGTCTGCGAACTGACAGCGGCCCTGGAGACGCCCCAGCCCAAGATATCCAGGCACCTGGCCGTCATGCGCGAAGCCGGCTTGCTCGCCGTCCGGCGCGAAGGCACCTGGATCTATTATCGGCTCGACCCGCAACTGCCGCTTTGGGCCTACCGCATCCTGGAAACCCTGGGCCGCGACACCCCCAACCCGGATGCCGAGGAAGACAACAAACGGCTGGGCGGCATGGTCGACCGGCCGGTCCGCTGCTGCACATAAGTATTCGTCAATTCATATATATGAAACAGTCTGCAGGCTAGGATCAGCCACCCTCCACCACCAGAGCGCACCATGAACGCTGCACAGCCCCTCAACGTATTGTTCCTCTGCACCGGCAACTCCGCCCGCAGCATCATTGCCGAATCCATCCTGAACTTCATCGGAAAAGGCCGCTTCATGGCCTACAGCGCCGGCAGCCATCCGGCCGGCCAGGTCAATCCGTTCGCGCTCGAACTGTTGGTGAAGAACCGCCTGCCGGTCGACGGATTGCGCAGCAAGGACTGGGATGAGTTCGCCGCCCCCGACGCGCCGGAGATGGACTTCGTCTTCACCGTCTGCGACAAGGCCGCTGGCGAGGCCTGCCCGGTCTGGCCCGGCCAACCGATGACCGCCCACTGGGGCGTGCCCGATCCGGCCGAAGTCCAGGGCGACGACGAGGCCAAACGCAAGGCCTTCTTCCAGACCTGGAACTATCTGTACAACCGCATTTCGCTGTTCGCCAATCTCCCGCTCGACAAACTGGACACCCTCACGCTGAAGAAACGGCTGCAGGAAATCGGCCAAGTCAAACCCGAATAACCCCATTACCCATACGCGAGCGAAACCATGAACACCATCCCCACCGTCCTGATCCTGTGCACCGGCAACTCCTGCCGCTCCCAGATGGCCGAGGCCCTGGTCAACCACGACCTGGCCGGCAAGGCACGCGCCGTCTCCGCCGGTACCCGGCCCCAGCCCAAGGTCGCCGACGGCGCCATCGCGGCGCTCAAGCAGCTCGACCTGCCGACCGACGGCCTGTCCCCGAAGGATGTCGACGTCTTCCTGAATGAATCCATCGACCTGGTGGTCACCGTCTGCGACAACGCCAAGGAGACCTGCCCGATCTTTCCCAAGCCGGTGCCCAGCATCCACCTGCCCTTCCACGATCCGCACGGCGAGCCGCTGGAGTCCTTCGTCGCCGTGCGCGACGACATCCGCGCCCGGCTGATACCCGCCGTGCGCGAAGCGCTGGACCTGTAGCCATGTCCGCCCAGTGCGAAGTCACCGCCAAGCGCGCAGCCGGCGCGCCGATGAGCCTGTTCGAGCGCTGGTTGACGCTCTGGGTCGCGCTCTGCATCGTCGCCGGCGTGGCGCTGGGCCAGCTGGCACCGGCGCCGTTCCAGGCGCTGGGCCGGATGGAAGTGGCCCAGGTCAACCTCCCGGTCGGCCTGCTGATCTGGGTAATGATCATCCCGATGCTGATGAAGATCGACTTCGGCGCCCTGCACCAGGTCAAGGAACACTGGCGCGGCATCGGCGTCACCCTGCTGGTGAACTGGGCGGTGAAGCCGTTCTCCATGGCCCTGCTGGCCTGGCTGTTCATCCGCCACTGGTTCGCACCCTACCTGCCGGCCGACCAGCTCGACAGCTACGTCGCCGGCCTGATCCTGCTCGCCGCCGCGCCCTGTACCGCCATGGTCTTCGTCTGGAGCCGGCTGTCGGACGGCGACCCCTACTTCACCCTGTCCCAGGTGGCGCTCAACGACACCATCATGGTCTTCGCCTTCGCCCCCATCGTCGGCCTGCTGCTCGGCCTGTCGGCGATCACGGTGCCCTGGGCGACGCTGTTCACCTCGGTCGTGCTCTACATCGTCATCCCGGTGATCCTGGCCCAGGCCTGGCGCAAGGCATTGCTGAAACGGGGCCAGGCGCGGTTCGACGCCACCCTGGCGACGCTGGGCCACCTGTCCATCCTGGCCCTGCTCGCCACCCTGGTACTGCTGTTCGCCTTCCAGGGTGAGGCCATCCTCAAGCAGCCGCTGGTCATCGCATTGCTAGCCGTGCCCATCCTGATCCAGGTCTTCTTCAACTCGGCCCTGGCCTATGGCCTCAACCGCGTGGCGGGAGAGAAGCACAGCGTGGCCTGCCCCTCGGCCCTGATCGGCGCCTCCAACTTCTTCGAGCTGGCGGTGGCCGCAGCCATCTCGCTGTTCGGTTTCGAATCCGGTGCAGCGCTGGCCACGGTGGTCGGCGTGCTGATCGAGGTACCCGTGATGTTGCTGGTGGTCAGGATCGTCAACCGGAGCAAGGGCTGGTACGAAGCCGGCCTGAATCGACAATAACAAGGAACAACCATGCCTAAATTCTTGCTTTTCTTCGCCGCTCTGTTCGCCGTCAATGCCCAGGCCGAAACGGCCTACCAGCCCAAGCTCGAAAAGGTGGTCGACAACGTCTACGCCATCGTCGGCCCGACCGTCCAGCGCAGCCCCGAGAACGACGGTCTCAATGCCAACTACGGCGTCGTCGTCACCGGCCAGGGCGTGATCCTGATCGACTCCGGCGCCTGCCGACTGGGCGCCGAGAAGCTGGCCGGCGCCATCGCCAAGGTGACCAAGCAGCCGGTGCGCTGGGTGATCAACACCGGCAGCCAGGACCACCGCTGGCTGGGCAACGACTATTTCGCTTCGAAAGGTGCCGAGATCATCGCCATGAAGCGCACCGCCGCGACCCAGGTGGCGAATGCGGCCCAGGCCCTGCAAGGCATGGGCCGCTTCCTGGGCGACCGCATGCAAGGCACCAAGGCGCTGCCGGCGACTCATACCCTGGACGGTGACCAGGCCAGCCTGCAACTGGGCGGCGAGACGCTCGAACTGCGCTACACCGACACCCACTTCCCAGGCGACGCCTGGGTCTGGCTGCCCAAGCACAAGGTCATCTTCACCGGCGACCTGGTCTTCGTCGACCGCATGCTCGGCATTCCGCCCAGCGCCAACATCCGCAACGGCCAGCGCGCCTTCCGCTCCATGGAAGCCCTGCAGCCGGTGTTCATCGTGCCCGGCCACGGTCGGGTCAGCGACCTGGCCCGCGCCAAGCGCGACACCGGCGACTACTATGACTTCCTGATCGACAAGATCGCCCCGGCCGCGCACAACATGGACGACATGGAAACCGTGCTCAACAAGTACGCCGAGATGCCCGCCTTCCGCCACCTGGAGCATTACGACGAACTGCACCGGACCAACATGAACCAGGCCTACACCCAATTCATCAGCGAATAAGCACTCACACAAAGGATTACGCCATGAGCAACGAACTGCATCCTTCCATCGTCGCGCTGGTCTCGCTCGCCGCCAACATCGCGTCCAACCATCCCAAACAGGGCCTGTGCCAGGTCGACCGCCTGAAGCAATACGGCGTATCGAAGGAACAGATCGACTCGGTGATCGAGATCGCCCGCCACATCCGCGACGAAGCGGCGCAAAAGCTCGACGCCGCGTTCGACGAGGCCTATGCCGGCTGCACCGCGCCGAAGCCCAACCCGTTCGCCGGCATCGCCGTGGTCGAATCGGGCGGCAGCTGCTGCACGCCGACCAAGTCGGGACAATCCTGCTGCTGAGGAGAACACCATGTCCGCCACCGAACACGACCAGATCCGCCAACAAGTCCGCGACGCCTACGGCGCCATCGCCCGCGAGGGCGGCTGCGGCTGCGGTCCGAGCTGCTGCACGCCGTCCGACCAGTCGGTCGCCGAACTGCTCTCCCAAGGCATCGGCTACAGCACCGAGGAGACCGCCGCCGTGCCCGACGGCGCCAATCTCGGCCTAGGCTGCGGCAACCCGCAGGCCATCGCCGCCCTCAAGCCCGGCGAGACCGTGCTCGACCTGGGCAGCGGCGCCGGCTTCGACGCCTTCCTGGCCGCCCGCGCGGTCGGGCCGACGGGCCGGGTGATCGGCGTCGACATGACCCCGGACATGCTGACCAAGGCCCGCGCCAACGCGGCCAAGGGCGGTTACGCCAACGTCGACTTCCGCCTGGGCGAGATCGAGCACCTGCCGGTCGCCGACGCCACGGTCGACGTCATCATCTCCAATTGCGTCATCAACTTATCGCCCGACAAGGCCCAGGTGTTCCGCGACTGCATGCGGGTGCTGAAGCCGGGCGGCCGGCTGGCCATCTCCGACATCGTCCTGACCGCCGAGCTGCCGGATGAGATGAAGGCGGAGGTCGCCCTCTACACCGGCTGCGTGGCCGGCGCCGCCAGCGTCGACCAGCTGATCGCCCTGCTGGCTGCGGCCGGATTCGAGGCCATCCGCATCGCGCCCAAGGACGCCAGCGCCGAATACATCAGCCAGTGGGCGCCGGGGCGCGGCGTCGAGCGCCACATCGCCTCGGCCAGCATCGAGGCCGTGAAACCGGCGTGAGCACCTGCCGCAAGCGATCCGAAATGATGGAAAATCGCCCTACCATGCCGAGCGAACGCCATCATCCCGCCCCCGAAACGGCCCTGAACTGCCTGCTGACCGCCTGGCAGCGGCACGAAACCGAGTTGCGCGCCTGGCTGCGCGGCCGGCTCGGCAGCCGCCACGACGCCGAAGACCTGCTGCAGGATCTGTTCCTCAAGGCCTTGCGCCAGGACCAGCGATTCTGCGAGATCGGCAACGCCAGGGCCTGGCTGTTCGAGGTGGGCCGCAACGCCCTGGCCGACCGGCTGCGGCTGAAGCGGGAGGAGATCGAACTGCCCGAAGAGCTGGCCGCCGAGTCCGATGAACCCGACGCGGTCGACAGCCTGGCCGCCTGCCTGCCGCGCGCCCTGGCCGAGTTGTCCGAAGAAGACCGCGACGCGCTGACCCTGTGCGACCTGGAAAACATGAACCAGACCGATTACGCCCGGTTGCGGGGACTGTCCCTGCCGGCCGCGAAATCCCGCCTGCAACGGGCCCGCAAACGATTGCGCGCGCATCTGACCGGCGTCTGCCAGGTCCGTTTCGACGAAGCCGGCAAGGTGTGCTGCTTCGTGCCGCGGCCGCCGCACTAGTCGGCGGTCGGCAGGGCGTCTCGCCCCGTACTTGAGGCCAGGCGCCGGGTATTCGCAAAAAATCGCGCCCACCCCGCATCTTTTGCACACCTGGTTCGTCTACTTGGATATCGGGGCATCAAGCCCGCCCGCAGGATTCGGAGATCTCGACATGCACGCACTGACTGCACGACTGAAAAGCTGGCCCGGCAAACAGCCGCTGTTCTTCCTGCCCCTGGCCGGCGTGCTCTGGTTCGCCCTCTACCAGACCCTGGCGCCCGCCGCCGAAGCGCTGGTCGCGGCCCTGCCGGTGGACCCCGCCAGCCACCTGGGCGGGGCGCTGCAGTTCTTCTTCTATGACACACCCAAGGTGCTGCTGCTGCTGACCGGCATCGTCTTCGCCATGGGCATCGTCCATACCTTCGTCTCGGCCGAGCGCACCCGCGCCCTGCTGTCGGGCAAGCGGCTGGGCGTGGGCAACGTGATGGCGGCCTCGCTCGGCATCGTCACACCATTCTGTTCCTGCTCGGCGGTGCCGCTGTTCATCGGCTTCCTGCAGGCCGGCGTGCCGCTCGGCGTGACCTTCTCCTTCCTGATCTCGGCGCCCATGGTGAACGAGGTCGCCCTGGCCCTGCTGTTCGGCATGTTCGGCTGGCAGGTCGCCGCCCTGTACCTGGGGCTGGGCCTGACGGTGGCCATCGTCGCCGGCCTGGTGATCGGCAAGCTGGGCATGGAGCACCATCTGGAAGACTGGGTCCGCGCCATGCAGAACACCGTCGCGCCGGCCACCGTCGAAGGCAGCGCCATGACCTGGGGCGAGCGCATCGACGCGGGCTTCGGCCACGTGCGCGAGATCGTCGGCAAGGTCTGGCCCTACATCATCGCCGGCATCGCGTTGGGCGCCGGCATCCACGGCTACGTGCCGGAGGACTTCATGGCCTCGATCATGGGCAAGGACGCCCCCTGGTGGTCCCTGCCGGCGGCGGTCGCCATCGGCGTGCCGATGTACACCAATGCGGCCGGGGTCATCCCCATCGTCCAGGCCCTGCTCGGCAAGGGCGCGGCCCTGGGCACGGTGCTGGCCTTCATGATGAGCGTGATCGCCCTCTCGGCCCCGGAGATGCTCATCCTGCGCAAGGTGCTCAAGCCCCGCCTGATCGCCACTTTCGCCGGCGTCGTCGCGGCCGGCATCCTGCTGGTGGGCTACGTTTTCAATGCTGTTCTGTAAGGAAAGGAAGACCATGGACATCAAGGTACTCGGCACCGGCTGTGCCAACTGCAAGACCACCCTCAAGCTGATCGAGGAGGCCCTCGCCGAGAAGGGCGTCGCGGCCAATCTCGAAAAGGTCGAGGACATCCAGGCCATCATGCGCTACGGCGTGATGTCGACGCCCGGCGTGGTGATCGACGGCAAGGTGGTCCATGCCGGCGGCGTGCCGGGCAAGGACAAGATCGCCGGTTGGCTGGCCGGCGCCAGCGACACGCCGGCCGCCGGGAAATCGGGCGGCTGCGGCTGTGGTGGCGGCGGCTGCGCCTGATCAAACGGGCTAACGTGGCTGCCCCGAAGCTGACCTTCCACGTCGAAACCGTGCGCATCGACGCGCACGGCAGCGTGGCCCGGTGCAAGGCGGCTGAAATCGCGCTTGATACCGACCTGGCCGGCAATCCGGACGCCTTCAACCCGGCCGAATTGCTGCTGGCGGCATTGTCCGCCTGCATCATCAAGGGCATCGAGCGGGTGGCGCCGATCCTGCAATTCCAGTTGCGTGGACTGGAGGTCAGGGTGGACGGCGTGCGGCGCGACACGCCGCCCGGTATGGAGTCCATCGACTACGAGATCGTCGTCGATAGCGACGAACCGGACCGGCGCCTGGAACTGCTGCATGAAAACGTCAAGAAGTTCGGCACCGTGTTCAACACCGTGGCACCCGGCACTCGATTGAGCGGCGTGCTGCGACGCAAATAAAGGGCAACGATCGAATCGTGACCTCGATCCAGACCGAATCCCTGCTGACCTGTCCGGTCTGCGGCCACGCCGAAACCCTGACCATGCCCACCGACGCCTGTCAGTGGTTTCACGAATGCCCGACCTGCAAGACCCTGCTCACACCGAAACCCGGCGACTGCTGCGTGTTCTGCTCCTATGGCAGCGTGCCTTGCCCGCCGGTCCAGGCGGCGCGGGCAAAAGGCGAAGCGGGCTGTTGCCGATGAGCCGCCCCCTCCCCGCCAGCCGGCAACCGACACCTCGCTCCGCGCTTTGACGCGCGCCCACGACCATGACCGAACGTCGCCCTTCCTCCTCACTCGTCCGCATTGGAGACTGAGACTATGCCGCATCCCGACATTCGCCGAACCACCCTCGCCGCGCTCGTCGCGCTGGCCTTTTGCTCCGGCCCGGCACCGGCCGCCGCGACCGAACCGGCCGATCTCAAGCAGGTTCTGCGCGCCATCGCCGAACACTCGCCCGACGTGCTGGCCGCCCAGGCCGCCCGCCGGCAGACCGACGCCCAAGTGCGGCAGGCCCGGGCTGTGTGGTTCGGCAAGATCGACGCCTACGGCCTGAGCCAGCACTACAACGACCCGCGCCTGACCCGGCCAATCACCCAGCCGCCCAACGTGGCCAGCTACCCGTTCGGCAAGGATCAGTTCGGCTACGGCCTGGACATGCAATTGCCGATCGACCTCTCGCGCCAGATCGCGGCCGAGGTCGATGCCGCCAGGAACCGCGCCGCCGGGGCGCGCTGGAGCGCCGAGGACGTGCGCCTGCGCAGTCTGCTGCAGGGCGCTGCGCTGTACCGCAACCTGGAAGCGCTGGCCGGCCAGCGCGCCGCATTCGAGAAACAGCTCGACGCGCTCCGGACCAGCGCGCGGGTCGCCCAGGCCGGCCTCAAGGCCGGCACCATCGCCCGGGTCAGCCTGCTCCGCGTCCAGGCCGCCGTGGCCGAAGCCGAAGCCGCCCTGGCCGGTGTCGCCGGTCAGGATTTGAAGGTGCGCGCCCAGCTCGCGGCGCTGATGAGTAGCGACGATTTCGCCGCGCCGGTCGACCAGCCTCAGGCCGGCCCGGCCGCACTGCCGACCGACCCGGGCACGCCAGCACCCACCCTGCAGGCGGCGCAGAATGCGCTGGCGGCGAACCAGGCCAGGCTCCATGCCGCCGAGCGGGCCGAATGGCCGCAAACCGCGCTGACCGGAGGCTGGAACCACAATGCCGTGCAATGGGATCAACAACCGGTCGAAACCTGGCAGATCATGCTCGCCGTGCGCATGAACCTATGGGCCGGCGGCGGCCAAAAGGGCGCCGTCGATGCCGCGCAGGCTGCCACCGACGAGGCCCGCGACCGATTGGCCGGTGCCCAGGCCGCCTTGCGCGCCGCCCGCACCGGCGCGCTGGCGCAATGGCACGCCCAGGAGGCCGCCTGGCATGCCGCGCAGTCCGGCCTCGACGCCGCCCGAGAGAGCGCCCGCATCGAGCAGGACCGCTTCAAGACCGGCCTCGGCTCGGCCACCGAACTGACCGACGCCGAAGCCGCCCTGGCCCGCGCCCGCGCCGCCGCCACCGGCGCCCTGGCCAACTGGTGGCAGGCCGACGACGCCTTGCGCTATGCCTACGGCGAACCGCCGCTGGCCTATGCCGAAACCACCCATACCCCCCCCTCTGCCGACGGAGCCTCCCAACCATGAACCGCCTGTCCTTCGCCCGCAAACGCTGGTATCTGCTGCCCCTGATTCCGGCGCTGGTCGCCGGCGCCGCCGCCCTGCATTTCCATCGTCTGCATCAGGCCGACGCCAGCCCACCGGCCGAGCGGACGCCCTGGGCCCTGCAGACCGGCACGGTGGAGCGCGGCAGCGTGGCTGCCAGCCTGGCGGCGTCGGCGGTGATCGAGGCGCCCAACGCCATCGTGCTGTCGCCGCAGATCCAGGGTACGGTCCTGGCCGTCGGCCCGCGCTCCGGGGTGGCGGTCAAGCGAGGTGAACTGCTGGTCCGGATCGACGGCCGCACTGTCGCCAGCAACCTGTCGGCGCTGGAACAGCAACGCCGGGCGGCGCAGGCCGATGCCGACTATGCGGCGAAACAGCAGGCGCGCCTGGACGCGGTGCTGGCCGAAGGCGGCGTCAGCCAGTCGCAGGCCGATCAGGCCCGCACCGCCGCCGACGGCGCGCGCGCCAGGGCCCGGTCGCTAACCGACCAGATCGCGGCCTTGCGGGTGCAGCTGGGCTATGCCGAGATCCGCGCGCCGCAGGATGCCGTGGTGGCCCAACGCCTGGTCGAGGTGGGCGATACCGCCGCCCCCGGCCGGCCGGTCTACCAGCTCGCCGCCGGCAAGGGCGCGGTGGTCCGGGTCGGCCTGCCGGCCGCCAGCCTGGCCCGGGTCCGGGTCGGCGACACGCTGCTGTTGCATCAGGGCGAGGCCAGCCAGGCGCTGGCCGTCAGCCGTGTCGCGCCGGCGGTCAACGCGGCCGGCCTGGGCACGGTGGAGGCCGACGCGGCGATGGCTCCGTTCGGGCTGCCCAGCGGCAGCACCGTGGCCGCCGAGGTACTCATCAGAGGCGCGGGCGAGACCCTGACCGTGCCGACGGCCGCACTGGTCGGCAACGGCGAGGAGGCGCATGTGCTGGCCTTCACGCCCGGCGCCAAGGCCGGCGCGCCCGGTCGGCTGCGCCGGGTGGCGGTCAAGGTGTTGACCGAGGGCGCCGACCGGACGGCGGTGCAGGCGGCGCTCGCGGCCGGCGACCGGGTCGTGGTCGGCCAGACCGCCGTCCTGGCCCGGTTGCGCGACGGCGACGCGGCGGTGACAGCCGACTCGGCGGGGGCCGGGCAATGAGCTTCATGCATAGGCTGCTCGGCCGGGCGCACGCCATCGCGGCGCTGGCCATCCTGGTGGTGGTGGCCGGCATCGTCGCCTACCGCACCCTGCCGATGAACCTGTTCCCGGATTCCAACCGGCCGATGATCAGCGTGGTCACCCAGTGGCCCGGCGCCGGGGCAAGCGACGTCGAGCAGGACGTCACCCACCCGGTCGAGACCCAGCTCTCGGCCATCGACGGCGTGCGCCGCGTCACCTCCGTGTCGCGCGACCAGGTCTCGGCGGTGACCGTGGAGTTCGAATACGGCAACGACATCGACATCGCCGCGACCAAGGTGCTGACCGAACTGAAGCGGGTCGAGTCGGGCCTGCCGGCCGGCACCCGCGCGCCGGTGATCTTCCGCATCACCAACGCCGCGCAGCCGGTGACCGTGCTGGCCCTGACCCCGGCCAAGGATTCGGGCCTCGACCTGAGCGAGACCCGGCGCATCGCCGAGAACGGCCTGCGCGACCGCCTCCTGCGCATCCCCGGGGTGGCCGAGGTGGAGGTGTTCGGCGGCCACGAACGCCAGGTCCAGGTGGACCTGGACCGCAGCGCGCTGGAAAGCCATCGCCTCAGTGTCGCCACGGTGGCCTCGGCCATCGCCGCCGGCAACCTGACTGCGCCCGAGGGCCTGGTGCACCGCGACGGCTTCCGTTTCCTGCTCACCCTCGACAGCCTGGCCCACAACCCGCAGCAGATCGCCGACCTCCAGGTGCCGGTCGCCGGCGGCGGCTTCGTGCGGCTCGGCGACCTGGGCACGGTCGGCTGGGGCGACGCCGATCCGACCTCGCTCTATCGCGGCAACGGCAGACCGGCCATCGCCGTTTCCATGCTGCGCGGCCAGAAGGGCTACACCGCCACCGTGGCGCGCGCCATCGAGGCGCAGCTGCCGGAAATACGCGCCCAGTTCCCGATGCTGCAGATCGCCCAGTCCGACGGCCAATTGCGGCTGATCGACCTGACCGTGGACAACATGCTGGGCGCCCTGCGCGACGCGGTGATCATGACCGTGCTGGTCATCCTGCTGTTCCTGGCCGACAGCCGCGCGGCCTTCGTCACCGCGCTGTCCCTGCCGTTCACCTATCTGCTCACCTTCGTGGTGATGAAGCTGATCGGTTATGAGTTCGACATGATCACCCTGACCGCCGTGATCATCGCCGTCGGCCTCCTGGCCGACGACGCCATCGTGGTGATCGAGAACATCGAGCGGCGCATGCGCGAGCACGGCGAATCGGGCCTGGAAGTGGCGGCCAACGGCACCCAGGAGGTGATGCTCGCGGTGCTCTCGGGCACCCTCGCCAACGCCGTTGTGCTGCTGCCCATCGTATTCATTGGCGGCTATGTGCAGACGGTCCTGAGGCCGCTCTCGGTGACCCTGTCCATCGCCCTGGCGGCTTCCTTCGTCGTCGCCGTGACCATCATCCCGCTGCTCACGCCCTGGGTGATCAGACCGGGCGCCCGCGACCCCCTGCGCAAGCCGCTGCTGCGCTTCGAGACCTGGGTGCTGCTGCCGCTCAAGCGCTTCTACGCCGCCGCCGTGGGCTGGGCGCTGGATCATCCCAAGCGTGTGTTGTTCGTCGCGCTGGCGCTGACCCTGGTCTCGCTGCGCCAGTTGCCGGTGGTCGGCCGGGAACTGATGCCGCTGATGGACACCGGCATCACCCAGATCAGCTTCGAGGTCCAGCCCGACACCGACGCCGCGGCCATGCAGGCCGTTGCCCGGCAGGTGGACGCAGCGATCCGCGCCTCGGTCAAACCCGAATGGCTGATCTCGACCTCCACCTTGGTCGGCGCCGAGCCGCGCGACAAATCGTTCGGCGCGGCCCGCACCTTCCAGCAGGGCATGGCGACGGTCAACCTGGTAGACCGCTTCCACCGCGACGCGACCCTGTTCCAGATCAACCAGGTGATCCAGCGCCGGGTGCGCGCCATTCCCGGCGTGATCGACGCCAACGCCGTGGTCTACGGCGCCACGCCGCTGTCGTCGATCCGCGGCACGGTCGACCTGATGGTCAGCGGCCCGGATTGGCAAGTGCTCGACCGGATCGCCGACGATCTGCAAAACCGGCTCGCGAAGGTCGGCGGCCTGAACGGCTTCGAGCGCAGCTGGCAGGGCGACGCCAAGCGCCTGCAGCTCGATGTCGACGCAGCAAAGGCGGCGAGCTACGGCCTGACCACCGGCGCCATCGCCCAGCAGGTGGCGGCGCAGGTCAACGGCATTCCGGGCGGCAGCCTGCGGGTGCCTGGCGAGAACGGCATCCCCGTCTGGGTGCGGCTGCGCGCCGACCAGCGCTCCGACCCCGCCGCCCTCGCCGCGCTCAACCTGACCGCGCCCAACGGCGCCATCGTGCCGCTGGCCCAGGTGGCGTCGGTCGGGACGATCTACGCACCGACCGCCTACACCCATCAGAACCTGCAACGCACGGTGGACGTGATCGGCTACCGGCGCGACATCGCCGTGACGGCGCTCGATGCCCACGTGACCGAGGCGCTCAAGGGCCTGCAACTGCCGCGCGGCTACACGATCAGCGAAGAAGGCGAGATGAAGGAGATGAACGCATCGTTCGGCCGCCTCGGCCAGTCGCTGGCGCTCGGCATCGTGCTGCTGGCGGTGGTGCTGGTGATCGCCTTCCGCTCCTTCGTCAGCCCGATCGCCATCCTGGCGACCCTGCCGCTGGCGGTGATCGGCGCCGCCTGGGCCATGCTGATCGCCGGCAAGCACGGCTGCATGCCGTCGTTCATGGGCCTCATCCTGCTGATGGGCATCGTGGTCAAGAACGGCATCCTGCTGGTCGATTTCGCCCAGGAGGCGCTGGCCCGGGGCGTGCCGTTGCGCGAAGCCATCCTGCGCGCGGTGGACCTGCGTACCCGGCCAATCCTGATGACGGCCGCGGCCGCGGCGGTGGGCATGATTCCGGTCGCCTTCGAATGGGCGGTGGGCCTGGAACGGCTTTCGCCACTCGCGGTGGTGGCCATCGGCGGCCTGATCGCCGGCACCTTCCTGACCCTGCTGATCGTGCCGGTACTGCTCTATCTGCTCTACCGGCGCCGTTATCCGGATGGCGAGGCTGTCGGCGCGTGAGCGAGGGCCGGGCCGTATCGCGCGGTTGCGGCACGGGCTTCTTGTGTCGCCGCCCGGCCTGTTAACATGCCGGTCATGAAGACATCCGCCCTCTGGTCGCTCCCCGCCCTCCTGATCGCCGCCGCCTCGGCGCTGGCTGGCACCGTGCAGAACACCAACCCGGACAACGGCCTGTCCAACTGGCAGTCGACCGACACGCCGTTCAGCCTGCAGCTTTTGCAGCTCATGCCGGACAACGTCCGGGCCGTGTACACCAACAAGGGCTTCCCGCCCGCGCTGGTGGAGGAGATGGCGGGCTACTGCATGTTCGGCACGGTGATCCGCAACCTGGCCGAGGAGCCGATCAGCTACGACGTGGCCGACTGGCGGGCGGTCACCGCCGACGGCGTGCGGCACCCGCTGCGCAGCAAGACCGACTGGCTCAAGGTCTGGCAGCGCCAGGGCGTCGATTTCGGCTGGTCCATCCTGCCCGCGGCCCAGACGCTGGAAGTGGGCGACTGGGGCCAGGGCTTCACCACGGTCAAGCTGCCGCACGGCACACGCTTCGATCTCGACTATTCCTGGAGGCAACATGGCAAAACCGTCCACGCCGTTCTCGAAGGGCTCCAGTGCGCCCCAGAGCATCTCCCTGTCCCGGCCAAAAAACCCTGAGCGGCGCGAAATCCTGATCGCCCTGGGCGGGCTCGGCCTGCTGGCCGCCGGCACGGCCCGGGCGGCGCTACCCGAACCGCCCCTCACCCACGTCCTGGCCCCGATCGACCCGCCGCGGCCGGCGCCCGACTTCAGCCTGCCGGACATGGACGGCAAGCCCCACAAGCTGTCCGACTACCGGGGCAAGGTGGTGCTGCTCAACTTCTGGGCGACCTGGTGTCCGCCCTGCCGCCGCGAAATGCCGTCCATGGAGAAGCTGTACCAGGAGCTGAAAGGCAAGCCGTTCCAAGTGCTTGCCTGCGACCAGCAGGAGGACAGCGACACCGTGTTCGCCTTCACCGGCCAGTTCGAGCCGTCCCCCTCCTTCCCGCTGCTGCTGGACAGCAAGAGCGTGGTCTCGGGCGCCTACGGCGTGCCCGGGCTGCCCACCAGCTTCCTCATCGACAAGGCCGGCCGCATCGTCTACCGGGCCGTCGGCGGCCGCGATTTCGGTCACCCGGCGATCCGCGCCCTGATCGAAAAGCTGATGGCGGCATAGCAGACGTAGGGTGGATGAGCCGCAGGCTTAATCCGCCGTATGGGTGAGGTCCTTCGGCGGAAGGCGCTGCGCTCTTCCGCCCTACTCGGGCTGATGGTGGACTGAACGGCGGTGCGCAGCTCAGGCGCCGCCGCACTCCAGGAGACGCTGGGCGAGTTCGAGCAGGCTGGCGCAACCCGACTTGCGCAGGATATGTGAGCGGTGCAACTCGACGGTGCGATGGCTGATGCCGAGCACGCGGCCGATCTCCTTGTTCGGCTGGCCGGAGATGGCCAGCTTCATGATCTCCTTCTCGCGCTGGGTGAGGCTTTCCAGCCACCGGCAACGCTCCGCCTGTTCCCGGTTCTGACCCAGTGCATCGTGGATCCGCGCCAGCAGTTCGTCGCCGTCGACCGGCTTGGTCAAGAAATCCAGCGCCCCTTCCTTGATGGCGCGCACGCTCATCGGGATGTCACCGTGGCCGGTCAGGAAGATCACCGGCAGCGCGCTGCCGCGCCGCTTCAGTTCGGCGTGCAGCTGCGGCCCGCTCATCCGTTCCATGCGTACATCCAGGATCAGACAGCCATGCCGTTCGGGGCGGAACGCCTCCAGGAAGGACTCCGCGCTCGGGTAGCTTTCGACCTGGAAGCCCTCCGTTTCGCACAGGATGGTCAGGCTGTCGCGAACCGCCTCGTCGTCGTCGACGATGTAAACGATGGCTTGATTCATGTCGTAAACGGCAGGGTGAAATGGAAACTGGCGCCGGCACCGGGCTGCGAGTCGACCCAGAGCTGGCCGCCATGAGCCTCGATGATAGCGCGGCTGATCGCCAGCCCCATGCCGAGCCCGCGCGGCTTGGTCGTGTAGAAGGCGTCGAACACGTGATTCAGGGCCGCCGGATCGATGCCCGGCCCGCGGTCCTGGACCGTGACCTGCGCCATGCCGGGCGTGCTGCTGGTCTGGACCAGGATCGTCAGCGCCCCCGCCTCGGCCGACAAGTCCTGCATCGCCTCGATGCCGTTCTCGATCAGGTTCACCAGCACCTTCTCGATCTGCAGCCGGTTCGCCTTCACCGGCGGCAGGGCCGCATCGAGCCGAAGCTCGGGCGTGAAGCCGTACCGGCCTTCGGCCTGGACGCGGTCCAGCGCGCCGAGCACCAGATCGTTGAGCGGCAGCGGCTCGCTCTGGAAATGATCCTGGTTCAGGAACATCAGGAGTTCGCGCACCACCTGGCCGGCGCGCTTGGCCTGGCGGACGCTGCCCTCCAGCGCATGGGCCAGGCGCTCGGGCTGGGGGTTGCCGCCGCGTAGCAGCCTCAGCGCCGCCTCAGAGTAGGAAGCGACGGCGTTCAAGGGTTGGTTCAACTCGTGGGCGATGGCCGAGACCGTCTGGCGCGCGACCTGGAGCCGGGTCAGTTGCTCCATCTCGGTACGCAGCGTCCGGATGTCGGTCTCGGCCTGCTTGCGCGCGGTGATGTCCTCGGTGAAGAGCGCGACGCCGCCCACGCTACCATCCGCCTTCCGCCACGGCCTCAATTCCCAGCGCAGCCACTGCACCCTGCCGTCGGCCCATATGAACCGATCCTCGTCCATCCTCAGCGTCTCGCCCTGCAGGGCGCGTTGGTGCAAGTCCCTCCTGCTGTCGCCGAGTTCAGGGAAAACGTCGTAGTGCGACCGGCCCAGGATCGCCTGCCCTTCCAGGCCGTAATCCGACAGCCACCGCTCGCTGACTTCGAGATAGCGCATCTCCCGGTCGAACAGCGCCAGCGCGGCCGGTGCGTGGCGCATGAACAGGCGCAGGCGCTCCTCGCTTTCGAGCAGCGCCTGCTCGGCCTCCTTGCGCTGGCGGATGTCGGTGACGAAGGCGATCAGCCGATCCGGCCTGTCGCCGCCGCCCCAGGCATAGTAGAGGGTCACCTCGATCGGGAACAGCTGCCCATCCTTCGCCTTTGCCAGGCTCTCGAAGCGCCGGCTACCGACCTGACGCAATTTCTCGACCATCCGCGCGAAATGCTCGAGGGTGATCGTCGGGTCGATGTCGGGCACGGCCAGGCCCAGCATTTCGTCGGCGGCATAGCCGAAAAGGCGGCTGCCGTATTCGTTGGTCTGAAGGAAACGGCCGGTCTCCGGGTCCGCCCAGTGGATGGCGATGCCGACCCGGTCCATGGCGAACTGGGTCTCCTCCAGCTTGTCCAGGGTCGATTGCAGCGCCGCTGTCCGCTCGGCGATCCGATCTTCCAGGTCATGGCTGTAGGATTCGAGCTCGGCTTCCATCCGCTTGCGCTCGGTGAGATCGGTGATGATCCCCGCCAGGCAGGGGCGGCCCTGGATATCGAGCCGCGATACGTTGACATTGGCGGGGAACTCGCCGCCGTCCTTGCGCATGAAGATCAGGTCGCCCGACCGGCGCTCCTGCCCGAGCGCCTGCCGGCCGAATCCTGCGACGACCGTGGCCACGTCGGCCGGAGGATGGATGTCGTCGACCCGCATGCCGAGCAGTTCCTGCCGCGTGTAGCCCAGCATCCGGCAGATGGCCGGGTTGGCATCGACGAAGCGCCGGCTTCCGGCCTCCGCGATCAGGATGCCGTTTTCCGAACTTTCGAAGATGGCCCGGAAGCGGGATTCGAATTCGATCCTGGCCGCATCGGCCATGCGCCGGGATTCCAGCACCCCGCCGAAGCGGAGCGCCAGGAAGATGGTGAACAGGGTGACCGCCGCGATGCCAAGCGCGGCATAGCCGTAGTCGGTCCTGAGCTGCGCGTTGAGCAGCGCGTCCGGCACCCCCACCGCGACGCCGAAGCCGCTCCGCGCCGAGCGATGGAAGGCCACCGTCGACGGAATGCCTTCGAGCGTGGCGGTGGCGATGACGCCCTCGTCGCTTCGACGCAGCGCCGCCAGCACCGAGCCGACCAGATGGCGCCCGACATATTGGGTCGGGTGATGGATCCGCGCGACGATCACGCCGTTGCGGTCGAATATCACGGCCCCCCATCCTGCGGCCAGCCCCTGCTCACGGATGAAGCGATCCAACCGTTCCGGGAAAACCGCGGCATCGAGCGCGTAGACCACCTTGCCCTTGCGCATCACCGGCACGTCGATGGCGATCAGCGGCTGCCGCGTCACCGTGCCCTCGATCAGGTTCGAGATCTGCGGCTGGCCGGTCGCGAAGAGCCGGCCGATGCGATCGAGATTCCGCGTCCTGGGCAGGGGCTGGCCATAGGGCACGAAGGTGTTGACCAGGAGTTGCCCCGAGGCATCGGTGAGCCCGATCGCCTCGACCCGCCCGGTCTCGACCATCGTCTCCTTCGCCTTCCGGTAGAAGGCTGCGAAATCGCCCCGGTCGAGCTCGGGCGATGCGGCAGCCAGGATTTCAGCCTGGCGCTGGACGCCGACCAGTGCCCGATCGACGAGCTGGCTCAGGGCATGGGCCGTCTGCAGCGTCTGCTGGCCGAGCGCGGCCGAGTCGCGTTGGTAGGACAAATAGGCGAACAGGGACAGGCTGGCCAGGGCAGGCAGGACGGCGAGCAGGAAAAGCCAATGAATCTGTCTTAAGCGCATTTCGCCTTCCGGCGGCTTTGTAATGAGTATGAACAGCGACGAATGATCGTCGTCGGCCAGCTCGATTAGCTATAGGTGCTAGCACGTGCATGAGCAAGCACGTATTGCCGACGCATTGCGCCCTCGCCTAATTTTCGCCCATCAGCACGAAACAACCCGAGTCCGGAAACCGGAAACAACGCGGCATGCGGCCAGCAGCGACAGGCAATCATGCCAGAAGGGACGAAAAGACATGAAATTGGCTGAACTCGCTGGCTGGACCAGCGCGAGGAGGAATGTCGGCACGCAGCCGGCCGTACCGGTCGACGCCGGATTCGTGGTCTGCGACAGCCACGGAAGGATACTGCTCTGCAGCCCCACCGCCGCCGAATTGTATTGCGGTTCGCCGGCCGACCTGCAGGGACTGACCGTTGGGGCGCTGCTCGCGGAGGTCGGCCTCCATAGCCATGAGACCGCGTATCTGACCCGCAAACTGGCCTACCTGAGCCGGCGCGGCGATTGGCAGCTGTTCACCGCCACCGCGTTGGACGGCAGCCTGATCGAGGTCTCGGCCTCGGTCGCCAAATTCGAGGTGGACCATGTCCCGCTGTTCCTGCTGCGCCTGCGCAGACTGCATCATGCATGAGACGCGGACCATGCCGAGGAAACAGATCCAGCGGGGCGACCTGCCCCTCCGTAGTTCGCCGAAAGGCACCGGCGCCATCGATCCGCTCGATCCCATGCAGGGCATGCCGAGCGGAGAACTCCTGGCGCTCGCCGGACTCGCAGAACCCGAGATCATCCGTCGCCTGAACGCCGTCGGCGAGCGGTTCGGCAAGGTGCGCAACGTCCTTCTGCTGCCGAAACTGGCCGACACCGGCCGCCGGCAGCTGACCTTCCTGGTCAATTTCGAATCGGCCCTGGACGCCTCCAGGGCCGGACGGGCATTGAATTGCCCGCTGTACGGATACACCACCATCATCGTCTCGCTGCCGCAACAAGCCGGCGCCCGTGAAACCCAAAGCCGTCCATCCGCCCTCGCGGAGACGCGCACCGCGCTTTGACATCGACCGCCATGGACAAATCCCACGCCTCCTCCAGCCGATCCGACACCCTCTCCGCCATCATCCAGTTCCGGCTCCGCGACAAGCCGGAAGCCGCCATGCTCGACGCACCGCGCGCCAAGCACCACGGCCTCCTGGCCCTGGACGGTCGGGACCTGAACCGGGATCTGCTCAAGACCGCGCAGGCACATTGCCTGCAACTGGCCAGCCGGGTCGACATCCTGCTGACGAATCCGCCCGCCGCGCCGACCAGCGTCCTGTGCGAACTGCTGATCGGACTGGAAAAGGCCGGCGTCGACTATCGGCTCACCGTCGCCGAGGGCTCGCTTTCGGCGCTCGTCTCGCAGCATCTGCGGCGCTTCCTCGGCATCACGCTGCTCATGGCGACGGCATCGCCCAGCCTGGGCGCCGACTGGCGCACGCGGTCGGCGCACCAAGGCCAGCCGGGTTACCGGCTGGTGACGCTGCAAAACACCGCTCAGGGGGAGGCGGACTGAAAGAGGCTGGCGCGGGGCCAGTCAGCCGATGACGGTCACGCCCGGCGCGCCGGCCTCAAGCGCACCGATCACCGCCGCGCGCTCGAAACCCTGGCGGCCGAACACCGCCATCACCTCATCCACCGAATCCGGCGCGCAGGCGACCAGCAGGCCGCCGCTGGTCTGTGGGTCGGTGAGGATGGCTTGCTGCCACTCCGCGCAGCCGTCGAACAGGGTCACGCCGTTGCCGTAGCTGGCCCAGTTGCGACCGCTGGCGCCCGTGACGAAGCCGGCCTTGGCGAGGCCGGCGGCACCGGGCAGAACAGGCAGCTGCGCGAATTCGATCCGGGCCCGCAGGCCCGAGCCGCGCGCGATTTCCAGGGTATGGCCGAGCAGGCCGAAGCCCGTGACGTCGGTCATGGCGTGCACGCCCCCCAGTTCCGCCAGGTCGGCGCCGGGCGTGTTCAGCTGCGTGGTCGAGGCGACCATGGCGTCGTAGCCCTCGGCCGACAGGGCGTCCTTCTTCAGCGCGGCGGAGTAGATGCCGACGCCGAGTCCCTTGCCCAGGACCAGCACGTCGCCGGGCCGGGCGGCGTTGTTCTTCTTCACCTTGCGCGGATCGACCACGCCGATGGCGACCAGGCCGTAGATCGGCTCCTGCGAATCGATGGAATGGCCACCGGCGATGGGGATGCCGGCCGCACGGGCGGCGGCCTCGCCGCCGGCCAGGATCTTGCGGATGGTGTCGTGCGGCAGCTTGTCGATCGGCATGCCGACCAGGGCCAGGGCGAACAGCGGCTTGCCGCCCATGGCGTAGACGTCGGCGATGGCGTTGGTGGCGGCGATCTGGCCGAACACGAACGGGTCGTCGACGATGGGCATGAAGAAATCGGTGGTGGCGACGATGGCCTGCTCGTCGTTCAGCTTCCAGACCGCCGCATCGTCGGACGATTCGATGCCGACCAGGAGGTCGGGAAACTGGCTCAGGATGCCTTTCGAGAATGGCGTGTCGGCCAGGATCTTTTCCAGCACGGCAGGCGCGATCTTGCAGCCGCAGCCGCCGCCGTGCGACAGGTGGGTGAGACGGATGGGGGTATTCAGTACGGGTTCGGACATGACGGTCTTCCGGTTAATCGATTGGGCGGAATTTTACCCCCGCCCGGCGATCCAGCCCGAGCACGGCCAGCAGGCTGAGCGCGGCCAGGGCCAGGAAGGCGAGGTTGCCCCAGCGCACGAACGGCGTCTCGCCGGTCATGGGCTGGACGGCGCCGTTCAGGATGCCGGGCCGGAACGGTTTGAGGCGGGAGACCACACGGCCCTTCTGGTCGAGGATGGCGGTGACGCCGGTGTTGTTGTCCTTGAGCCACCAGCGGCCGGTTTCCAGCGCCCGCATCTGGGCGATCTGCAGGTGCTGCCAGGGCGCGAACGAGTCGCCGAACCAGGCGTCGTTGCTGACGTTGACCATCAGGGTCGCAGTGGGCAGCGCGTCGATCAGCTCCTCACCGAACACGTCCTCGTAGCAGACGTTGACCGCCACCCGCTGGCCGGCGATCGAGAGCGGCGGCTGATCCGGCCGGCCGCGGCTGAAATCGGACAGCGGGACGTTCATCGCGTCGACCAGCCAGCGGAAGCCGTAGGGCACGAACTCGCCGAACGGCACCAGGTGCACCTTGCGGTAGACCTGCAGCGGCGAGCTCCCGGCCGCGACGACGCTGTTGTAGTAATGGTCCGAACCGAGCAGTTCAGGCACGCCGAACAGCAGGTCGCCGCCGGCGCGGGCGGCATGCGCCCGGAGCTGGTCGAGGTAATCCGGCGGCAGGTAGTCCATGAAGGTTGGGAAGGCGGTCTCGGGCAGCACGATCAGTTTCGAATCGCTGGCCATCACCATCCGGCCGTAGCGGTCGAGCGTCGCCGCCAGTTGCTCCGGCTGGAATTTCATCTCCTGCGGGATGTCGCCCTGGAGCAGGCTGACCCCGAGCGGCGCACCGGCCGGCTCGGTCCAGGCCACTTTCTGCAGGCCCAGGCCGACGACCCAAAGCGCGGTCACCACCAGCAGGGTCCTGGCTTTCCAGCGGGCGATGCCGGCCGCCGACAGCGCAGCCAGCCAGGACACACCGTAGACGCCCAGGATCGGCGCATAGCCGGACAGCGGGCCGTACGGCACCTGCGAGTAGCCGAGCGACTGCCAGGGAAAGCCGGTGAACAGCCAGCCGCGCAGCCATTCGGCCAGCGCCCAGAAGGCGGGAAACCAGAGCAGGGCGCGCAGGTCGTCGATCGCCCGGCGACGGACGGTCAGCCAGCAGGCCAGCGCGGGGAACAGCGCCAGCACGGCGGCGAACAGGAAGGTCGCCGCCGCAGCCAGCGGCAGATCCATGCCGCCGACGTCGTGCATGCTGACGTAGACCCAGGACACGCCGGCCAGGAACCAGCCCAGGCCGAACAGCCAGCCGCGCCGGAATGCGCCGGCCGGGCTGGCGCCGCTCAGGCTGAAATAAAACAGCGCAAGCACCAATATGGGGATGGGAAAAAGATAGAACGGCGCAAAGCCGAAAACGCTGAGGCCGCCCAAGCCCAGGGGCACGGCCCAGGCCAGCAGGAATTTACGCAGTAGATTGGTTTTCATGGCGCGGCCGATCATGCCCAATCCATGCGGATTGCGCCATCCCTTGCTTATTACGCACCTTAGGAGTGCACAATTTTTCAGCAAATTAAACTTTCTTAACAAGCGCCTTGGAGTTAGAATTCGCCCCCTTTCCGAGTCACAAGAGCCGTATGCGCATCGGTCCCCACACCCTCCGGAACAACCTGATCGTCGCCCCCATGGCGGGCGTTACCGATCGGCCGTTCCGCCAACTCTGCAAGCGCCTCGGCGCGGGCATGGCGGTCTCGGAGATGGTGACCTCGAACTCGCTGCTGTACGGCTCGGAGAAGACCAAGCGGCGCGCCAACCATGAAGGCGAAGCAGCCCCGGTCAGCGTCCAGATCGCCGGCGCCGATCCGGTCATGATGGCCCAGGCGGCCCGCCACAACGTCGACAACGGCGCCCAGATCATCGACATCAACATGGGTTGCCCGGCCAAGAAGGTCTGCAACGTCATGGCCGGCTCGGCGCTGCTGAAGGACGAGCCGCTGGTCGGCCGAATCCTCGAAGCCGTGGTCCAGGCGGTGCCGGAAGTGCCGGTGACGCTGAAGACCCGCACCGGCTGGGACAAGTCGATGCGCAACGCGCTCGCCGTGCTGAAGATCGCCCAGGAGTCGGGCATCCAGGCACTGGCCCTGCACGGCCGCACCCGCGCCTGCGCCTACACCGGCGACGCCGAGTACGAGACCATCAAGGCGGTGAAGGCCGAGGCCCGCATCCCCATCATCGCCAACGGCGACATCACCACGCCGGAGAAGGCGAAGCACGTGCTCGACTACACCGGCGCCGACGCCGTCATGATCGGCCGCGCCGCCATGGGCCGGCCCTGGCTATTCCGCGAGATCGCCCACTTCCTGGCGACCGGCGAACACCTGCCGGCGCCCGAGGTGGCCGAGATCCACCGGATCATGCTGGAACACATGGACGACCTGTATTCCTTCTACGGCGAATACACCGGCGTGCGCATGGCCCGCAAGCACATCGCCTGGTACACCAAGGGCCTGGCCGACTCGGCCGGTTTCCGGCACGCGATGAACCGCCTCGAAAACAGCCGCGAACAGCTGGCTGCGGCCAACGCGTTCTTCCTGCAGGCGGCGGAGCGAAGTCGACGATTGGTTTACCTGAGTGGCGAGACCCGGATTCGGGAAGCAGCGTAGTACCCGATTGCACACATACAGATAAGGGGACAATAAAAATGTCGGTGGACGAAAACGAATTGGCCGTTTGCGTAAAGAAAGTATTGAACCAGTATTTCAAGGACCTGGATGGCGAGCTCGCCGCCAACGTCTACGACATGGTGATGAACTGTGTCGAGCGCCCCGTGCTGCAGATCGTGCTCAACAAGGCCGGCAACAACCAGAGCCGGGCCGCGGACATCCTGGGCATCAACCGCAACACGCTGCGCAAGAAGATGCAGATGCACGGCATCAAATAACCCATGACCGGCGGGCAGTCCCGACTGCCCGTCCAACGTTTCCCAGCCCCTAGACCCAAAACACCATGATCAAACGCGCCCTACTCTCCGTTTCAGACAAGACCGGCCTTCTCGACTTCGCCCGCGCGCTCAGCGAACAAGGCGTCGAACTGCTGTCCACCGGCGGCACCGCCAAGGCCATCCGCGACGCCGGCATCCCGGTCATCGAAGTCGCCGACTACACCGGCTTCCCGGAGATGCTGGACGGGCGCGTCAAGACCCTGCATCCCAAGATCCACGGCGGCATCCTGGGCCGGCGCGACCTGCCCGAGCACGTCGCCGCCATGAACCGCAACAACATCGGCAACATCGACCTGGTCTGCGTCAACCTCTACCCCTTCGTCGCGACTGTCTCCAAGCCCGGCTGCACGATGGAAGATGCCATCGAGAACATCGACATCGGCGGTCCGGCCATGGTCCGCTCCTCGGCCAAGAACCACGCCTTCGTCACCATCGTCACCGACCCGGCCGACTACGCCAAGGTGGTCGACGAGATGAAGGCCGGCGGCGGCGCAGTCAGCGACAAGACCCGCTTCTCGCTGGCCATCAAGGCCTTCGAGCACACCGCCGCCTACGACGGCGCCATCGCCAACCACTTCGGCAAGCTGGTCGAGGAATCCGAATTCCCGCGCACCATCAACCTGCAGTTCCAGAAGGCCCAGGCCATGCGCTATGGCGAGAACCCGCACCAGAACGCCGCCTTCTACGTCGAGGCCGGCGCCAAGGAAGCCAGCATCGCCACCGCGAAGCAGCTGCAGGGCAAGGAACTCAGCTACAACAACATCGGCGACGCCGACGCCGCGCTGGAATGCGTCAAGCAATTCGACGCCGCCCCGGCCTGCGTCATCGTCAAGCACGCCAACCCCTGCGGCGTCGCCTACGGCAAGAATCTGCTCGAAGCCTACGACCGCGCCTACAAGACCGATCCCGAGTCGGCCTTCGGCGGCATCATCGCCTTCAACGGCGAACTCGACGCCGAGACCATGAAGACCATCGTCGAGCGCCAGTTCGTCGAGGTCATCATCGCGCCCAAGGTCAGCGCCGCCGCGGTCGAGATCGCCACCGCCAAGAAGAACGTGCGCGTGCTGGAATGCGGCCAATGGCCGGCCGAGCCGGGCAAGCGTCTGGACTTCAAGCGGGTCAACGGCGGCCTGCTGGTGCAGGACGCCGACCTGGCCCTGACCGGCGAGATCAAGGTGGTCACCAAGCGCGTGCCGAGCGAAGCCGAAATGCGCGACCTGCTGTTCGCCTGGCGTGTCGCCAAGTACGTGAAGTCGAACGCCATCGTCTACGCCAAGGGCGACATGACCATCGGCGTCGGCGCCGGCCAGATGAGCCGCGTCAACTCGGCCCGCATCGCCGCCATCAAGGCCGAGCACGCCGGCCTGGAAGTGCCCGGCTCGGTGATGGCCTCGGACGCCTTCTTCCCGTTCCGCGACGGCATCGACAGCGCCGCCCAGGCCGGCATCAAGGCGGTGATCCAGCCCGGCGGCTCGATGCGCGACGAGGAAGTGATCGCCGCCGCCGACGAACACGGCATGGCCATGGTGTTCACCGGAATGAGACATTTCCGTCACTAAGAACCACGATGGCGCATGACAAGGTGACGAAACCGATCGGCATCTTGTCGGTCCGCCACCACTGCCTTTGAGGTTGATATGAAACTGTTGGTAATCGGTTCCGGCGGCCGCGAGCACGCCCTGGCCTGGAAGCTGGCGCAAAGCCCGCGCATCCAGAAGATCTACGTCGCCCCCGGCAACGGCGGCACCGCCCGCGAGGACGGTCTGGAGAACATCGACCTGACCGACTTCGATGCGCTGATCGAGTTCGCCAAGAAGGAAGAGATCGCCTTCACGGTGGTCGGCCCCGAAGCGCCGCTGGCGGCCGGCGTGGTCGACGCCTTCCGCGCCGCAGGCCTCAGGATCTTCGGCCCGGCCCAGGCCTCGGCCCAGCTCGAAGCATCCAAGGACTTCGCCAAGCAGTTCATGGTCCGGCACAAGATCCCGACCGCGAAATACCAGACCTTCACCGACGCCGCGGCGGCCCACGCCTACATCGACGCGGAAGGCGCGCCCATCGTCATCAAGGCCGACGGCCTGGCTGCCGGCAAGGGCGTGGTGGTCGCGCAGAACAAGGACGAGGCCCACGCCGCGGTCGACATGATGCTGGCCGGCAACGCCTTCGGCGAGGCCGGTGCCCGCGTGGTGATCGAGGAATGCCTGCAGGGCGAGGAAGCCAGCTTCATCGTCATGGTCGACGGCAAGCACGTCCTGCCCATGGCCACCAGCCAGGACCACAAGCGCCTGCTGGACGGCGACTTGGGCCCCAACACCGGCGGCATGGGCGCCTACTCGCCGGCCCCGGTCGTGACGCCCGAACTGCATGCCCGCATCCTGCGCGAGGTGATCAAGCCCGTGGTGGCCGGCATGGAGGCCGAGGGCATGCCCTACACCGGCTTCCTCTACGCCGGCGTGATGATCAATCCGGACGGCAAGATCGGCGTGCTGGAATTCAACTGCCGGTTCGGCGACCCCGAGACCCAGCCGATCATGATGCGCCTGAAGAGCGACTTCACCGTGCTGATCGAGGCCGCCATCAACGGCAAGCTGGACCAGGTCGAGGCCGAATGGGACCGCCGCGTCGCGCTCGGCGTGGTGCTGGCCGCCGGCGGCTATCCCGACAGCCCGCGCAAGGGCGACGCCATCAGCGGCCTGGATGCGAAGCCGGAGGAGGACGTCCACGTCTTCCATGCCGGCACCGCGACCCAGGGCGACCAGGTCGTCGTCTCCGGCGGCCGCGTGCTGTGCGTCACCGCCCTGGGCGACACCGTGAAGATCGCCCAGACCCGGGCCTACGAGATCGCCGACCAGATCGACTTCGCCGGCCGCCAGATGCGGCGCGACATCGGCTGGCGCGCGATCCAGCGCAAGAAGCCTTGACCGGCGGGGCAACGTGACCCCGCTGCCGAATATCGCCGCCCTGCGCCGCCACCTCGCGGCCGGCGGCGTCATCGCCTACCCCACCGAATCCTGCTACGGCCTGGGCTGCGACCCGCGCAACGCCCGCGCCGTGGCGGCCATCCTGCGCCTCAAGGGCCGCCCGCAGAGCAAGGGTCTGATCCTGATCGGCAGCGCGCCGGAACAGTTCGCGCCCTACCTGACCGAGCCGCCGGCCGCCTGGCCGCAATACTGGCCCGGCCCCTACACCCTGCTGCTGCCGGCCGGGCGCCGTTGCCCGCACTGGCTGCGGGGCCGGCACGCCAAGCTGGCGGTGCGGGTCACTGCCCATGCCGAGTCCGCCTGGCTCTGCCACGCGCTCGGCATGGCGCTGGTCTCGACCAGCGCCAACCGCAGCGGCCAACGCATGCTGCGCAGCGCCGCCGAATGCCGCAAGGAATTCGGCGACCGGGTGCTGGTGCTGGACGGCCGGATCGGCAAGCGCCGGCGGCCGTCGACCATCATCGACCCGTCCGCGGGACGTACCCTGCGCCGCTGAAACTTTGCATCAGGCGACTGACTGCAAGAGATGGCCGGCGCCGGTGACGATCAGCAGGCCGGCGCTGAGCAGTTCGATGCGGCCGCGCCAGGGGCCGAGCTGCTCGCGCAGGCGGCGGCCGAAATAGGCCATGCCCAGGCCGTAGACCAGGCCGGGCACCAGCACCGCACCCAGTCCGAACACCAGGCCGAGCGACGCGCCGCCCGGGGCGCTGCCCAATGCGGCGGCGGCGACCAGGACCACGCCGAGCGGCGCGCAGGGCGTCAACGCCATCGCCAAACCCATCAGGTACAGGCCACCCGGCATGAACGGCGCCGCGGCATCCTTGCGGGTCAGTGGTGCTGCGCCGCCAGCGTTGGGCACCGTGCAGCCCGTGCCTCCTTTCAGGGCACGGCGCAGCAAGGCGCCACCCACCATCAGCGCGGCGACGCCGAGCACCACGGCGACCGTCGTCGGACCGACCGTTTCGCTGACCACCTGGCCGGCCGCGCCGCAGGCCAGGCCGAAGCCAGCGTAGCCGGTCAGCCGGCCGAGCGAGACCGGCAGCAGGATGCGCCAGGAACGGCGCACGCCACCGTCGCTGTTGAGGAACACCGGGCCGAGGTAGGGTGCACAGGCCAGGAGGCAGGGCCCCATGCCGAACACCAGGCCGAGGGTGAAGGCCATCGGCAGGCCGACCGGGGCCGGCGCCGGCATCAGCAGGTCGAGCGCCATCAGGCCCCGTTCCGCTCGGCCAGCCACTCGCTGCGGGCCAGGATGGCGGCGCCGAAGGCGGTGGTGGTCTGCGGATGCTCGGGCACCACCAGCTCGCGCTGCAGCTCGTCCTGCAGGGCGGCGACCAGCCCCTTGTTCAGCGCCGGGCCGCCGTCGAAATAGACCCGGTCCTCGATGCCGACCCGCTTGGCCAGGCGCAGGGTGCGCTTGGCGATGGAGTAGTGGATGCCGGCGACGATCTCCTCCTTGCCGTGGCCGTTGGCCAGGAGGCCGATGATCTCCGACTCGGCGAACACGGTGCAGGTGCTGTTGATGGTGAGCGGCGCACCGGTGCCGTTGAAGTGGTAGTCGCCCAGCTGTTCCAGATCGATGTCCAGGTTGGCCGCGGCGACGTCGAGGAAGCGTCCGGTGCCGGCGGCGCACTTGTCGTTCATGGCGAAGTTGACCACCGTGCCCTGGTCGTCGATCTGGATCGCCTTGGAGTCCTGGCCGCCGATGTTGATGATGGTGCGCACGCCGCCGTGGGCCTTGCCGGCCTCGTGGGCGCCGATGGCGTTGGCGGTTATCTCGGAGATCGAGTCGTCCGCCTCCTTGAACAGCTTGCGGCCGTAGCCAGTGGCGATCAGGTAGCGGACCTGGTCGCGCTGCAGGCCGTGCTGGTCGAGCAGCGCCTGCAGCGCGCCCTTGGCGTTCTTGTGGAACAGGCTGCCCGAATCGGTGACGTGGACGCCGACCAGGCGGCGGTCCGCGTCGACCAGGGCTGCCTTGATCGCGGTGGAACCGATGTCGATGCCGACGAACCAGTTCATGCCACACCTCCTGCGCGCTGCCGCTTGCGGGTCTTGATCGATTCGATGAATGCCTCGATGCGGGTCGAGAGCTGACTCATGTCGTCCGGGCTGTAGTCGGTCTCGACGTAGAGCATCGGGATGCCGGCCTCGTTCAGCGTCCTGGCGACGCTGCGCTGCTCCATCTCGTACACCTGGCAGCCGGAGAAGGCCTGGTAGACCACGCCGTCGGCGTTGAAGTCGCGCGCCAGGTCGAGCAGCCGCCGGCGGCGGTCGTCGTTGCGGGTGAAGATCGGGCAGGTGCAGGGCTTCAGGTAGTGGTCGGCCAGGCTGTCGATCATGTGGTTGACCAGCCACTCGTCGACCACCGGCATGTCGTACAGCATGCGGTTGGCGGAGCAGGTCTCGTCGGCCACCACCACGCCGCCGGCCTCCTCGATCAGGAGCGGCAGCTTGAGGTTGGGAAAGACCGGCGGCGAGCCGGTGAACAGGATGCGCGGCGCCTTCTTCTGGGCGGCGTTGAAGCCTTCGGCATCGCGCTGCTTCAGTTCGGCGACCAGGGCCTCGACCGCCTCGGTCCAGCGCTCCAGATCGTCGAAGAAATAGGCGTTGGTGACCAGGAAGATGTCCTTGCCGAGGATCAGCGAAGGCGCCTTGCGGCGCAGGCTATGCAGACTACGGAAAGCCATCTGCGCGCGCCGGGTGCGGGCCATGGCCGTATTGAGCCGCTTACGGGTGATGCGCTTGCCGGTCAGCTTCTGCAGGCGCACGGCGAAGTCGCGCACCGAGCGCTGCCAGTAGACCCGCGAGGCCTCGCTTTCCTTGATGTTGGGGAATTCCAGGTCGTGCACCGGATAGCCCATGTCCTCGATCATCACGCCGGCCTTCTTCTTCTGGTCGCAGGTCGACGGATTGACCACCAGGCCCAGCTTGCCGACCCGCGGCACGCCCTGCTCCTGGTCGTGCAGCCGGCCCAGGGTGGCCTTGACCAGCGAACAGGACTTGGCCGGCATCAGGTCGGCGCCGATCTGGTCGTAGTGGTAGGCGCCGTTGCACAGCCGCACCGGCGTCGCGCCGGCGGCGTAGACCAGCTCCTCCGGCGCCTGGATGCAGGTCAGGCCGATCTGCGGCGCATCCGGCCGGGCCAGCGCCTCGCCCTGGATGTATACCCGGCGGAACAGGTCGTAGAAGTAGCCCATGGCGGCCGGGTTGTCGGAGAAGTCGTCGACCAGGTGGTCGAGCATGACCTCCGCCTCGCGCGCCTGGCGGCTGCGGTTGAAGGTCTGGGGTTCAGCGTTTGCAGCCGTCACGGGCGGCTCCTTTGTTCATGCGTTTGAGGAAACCTTCCTCGGTGGACTGGAAGATGTTGATGCGGGCGAACTCGACCTTGAGCGCGCCCGGTTCCGGGCAGGCGGCGACGCACTTCAGGCACAGCGTGCAGTCGTCGGTCATGATGTCCTTGCGCTCGACGTCGTCGGCGATGGCGCGGATCTCCATGTCGCAGACGTTGAAGCAGTCGCCGCACTTGGTGCACTTGGCGCCGTCCTTCTTCAGCCGGAGCAGGGCCGGCTTGGAGATCAGGTAATGCAGCGCGCTCATCGGGCAGAAGAAGCAGAAGAAGCGCTTCTTGACGAAGGAGCCGGCCAGGAACAGCCCGGCGATGAACATGCCCAGGCCAGTCAGCACCGCGCCGCCGATGCTGGAGTAGTCGACGGTCAGCTGCTCGGGGTCGCCGGTGAACAACGGCAGGATCACCCGGCCGGGACAGATCTGGCAGAACGGCGCGCCCAGGTCGTGGGAGAACCAGCCGCCGCCGATGCCGAGCGGAATCAGCACCATCAGCGCCAGCAGCACGAACTTCACCCAGGACAGCCGGTTGAACGGCTTCTCGCCGTACAGCGAATAGCGGATGCCGATGCGCTTGCGCAGTCCGGTGAGCCAGTCCTGGAGGGTGCCGAGCGGGCACATGAAGCCGCACCAGCCCTTGTTCAGGACGATGAACCAGAGCAGGAAGGTGCCGAATCCGGTCAGCATGCCGATGCCGGCCCAGCCGAACAGCTGCGGCCAGGGCCGCGCCAGCTGGTGCTGGAGCGGCAGCAGATAGCAGACCCCGGCCCGGCCCTCGCGGTTGTAGCCGCAGGAGAAGATGGGCAGGCTGCTGCCCAGATCGACCGCCAGATAGCCGCCGTAGACCAGGAGGACGAAGGCGGCCAGTTGGAACCAGAAACGGAAACGTTGCAGGTCGACGTTGTCGACCGCCCGGCGCAGCCTAGTCATCGAACCGCACCTCCCTGAACGGCTTCATCCGCCGGCGCCGGTAGAGCCAGACGCCGGTGCCGGTGAACAGCAGGCCGGTCAGGCCGATCATGAGGCCGGAGGCGTAGGACTCGTAATCCGCCACGCCCGGGTAATAGGCGCCGGACAGGGTGGCGGCATAGCGGGTCGAGGCGTATTTGCCGCCCTGGTATTCGCCTGCTTCCGGGGTGGCGAAGCTGGCCGCGACCAGCCAGGTCTCGCGGTGGCGCTTGTCGAACAGACTCCAGGAGTCCGGGTAGTAGTCGCGGATCACCGTGAAGGCGGCGCGGCCGTCCGCGTCGCTCTGCACGTTGTTGCTCCAGCCTCGGCCAGAGGTGAAGGTGACGCGCGCGTTCTGCACCGGCCGGCCGGCGCGCAGCACCCGGAAGATGACCGTGTCGCCGTAGTTGATCCGGGTGAACAGGCCTTCCTGGCCCTTGCGTTCGCGCACGATCTCGACCGGGACGCGGGCATCGGTCGCGGCCGCGACCAGAGCCGGGTCGGTGCCGCCGCCGCGGCCCATCTCGCCGCGCACCACCTCGGTCTTGGCGACCGCGACGTCGAGCCCGTCGCCGGCCACGACGCGGCGGATCAGATAGACGTTGTAGCAGCCCAGGTCCGGGGTCGGGAAGGTGACGTTGTAGGGACCGCCATGTGGCTCGACCGGAAGCTCCGAGGCCTTGCCGCCTGGCGCCAACAACAGCGCGGTTTCCTCGCCGGTCGCTGGACGCGCGGTCAGCGGGTTGCCGCCCAGGCGCAGCCAGACGCGCTTCTTCGGCACGCGGCCGCCCTCACCCATGGCGGACATATCGCCCATCCCGGCCATGCCGCCGGCACCGCGCCAGCCGCCCGGCCGGCCGGCGCGAACC
>DASVZA010000038.1:0-29563 GCA_036391875.1 Parasulfuritortus sp. | reverse complement strand
CTTGGACGATTCGATCAGGGCCGTGCCCTGCTGGGCGGTGAGATTGACGCCGTGGCCGGCCGTCAGCGTGCTGCCGACCACGGTGGTGTCGGTCTGGCTGCCGCCGTACTGGTAATGATCGCCGGAGGTCTGGTAGCTCAGACTCTTCGTGTCCGTGGCCGACTGGACGATCAGGTTGCCCTGGGCCTGGGCCGTCAGGGTGTTGCCGGCCGAGAGCGTGGAGGCGGTGATCGTGGTGTCGCCGCCGGATTGCAGCGTGAGATCGTGGCCGGCCGTGAGCGTGCTGCCGGTGTTTGTGGTTTCCGCGACACTGCTGGTGTGTCCGTCCTGACTGCTGCTCGCACTGGCCTGGTGGGTCGTGACATCGATATCGAGGTTGCGGCCGGCGGCCAGGACAGCGTCGCCGGTGGCGGCCAGGTTCCCGGCCTTGAAGGTCAAGTCGTTACCGGCGACCAGCGCGATCCGGCCGCCTTGGAAGGTGCCGCCATCGTTGACCAGGTCGTGGTTGGCGATGGCGGTCACACTGGTTGCCCCTGCGACGGTGCCGCCCTTATTGGCCAGATCGTTGGCGTAGAGGGTGACGGTGTCGCCCTTGACGGTGCCGACGTTGGTGAGCGTGTCGGTGGCCTGCAGGGTGATGTTCTGGGCGGCGATCAGGGCGCCGCTCGGCTGAACGTCGCCGGGATTCGTATGGGCGAGATAGATCTGGGGTGCCAAGACGGTCTGGGTGCTGCCGCCGGGCAGGGTGACGGTCTTGTCGACCAGCCAGACGATGTCGCTGGTGAGCGCGGCCATCTGGGTGTCGGTCAATGCCACGCCGGGGACCAGGTTGTATTGCTTGGCGAAATTCACGCCGGCATCCATCAGGGCCTGGTATTCGGACGAATCGCTGGTGAAGCCGGTGAGGTAGCGCGAGCCGGTCAGCTGGGCGACCTGATCTTCCACGAGGCGCTGTTCGTAGAAACCGTCGCCCAGCCGTTTCTGGATCGTGGCGGGGTCGAGCGCCAGGGCGTTGAGCATGTAGTCGGAGCTCAGCCAAGTGCTGTAATTGGCGAAGCGCGGATCGGTTGCAACCAGGTAATGCTGCTCGGGCGAGGTGTTGAGGGTGTATAGGCCGTTGCTGGGCAGGGTCGGGCTGCCGCTCGATGCGAACGCATTGGCGGCGGTGCTGCCGCCGGACGGCGCCGCGCTGCCCGCGACGTTCAGGTTGCTGATCGAGCCGGCGTTGATGCTGACCGACTGGCCGGCGGTGATGGTTCCGTCCACGCTGCCGGTCACCGTCGTCTGGGTGGTGGTCGGGTAGGTGATGTTGGCCACCCGGTTCTCGCCGCCGTTCAGCGTGCTCCAGGTCCAGAAATACGACGAGCTGCTGACGAGCTGGGTTTTGTTGAGCAGCACGGAGGTGTTCACGACATTGCTGCCGCTGACCGAACCGGAGTCGGTCGTGGCGCCGTTGACGGCGATGCTGCCGCCGGCGGCGATTTGTGCCTGCTGGTTCGACAGCGTGCCGCCCAGGCCGATCTGGAGGTTGCCGCCGGCCAGGATCCGGGACGGGGCGGCCAGTTGGGTGATCTGATCCTGGAAGGTGTGGACGACGTCCGTCCGCTGGAGCTCCCACAGCTCGCCGCAGTCGGTCATGCCGGCCGAGCGGAGCTCGGAGGGCTGCAGCGAATTCGCCGTCTGGCCCGGATAGAACGTCAGCTGGTACTGCGTGCCGCCGTTGATCGGCACCAGGCTCTGGTAATAGATCGAGCTGGCGTACCACGATGACGGGTTGGTCATCGGCGTACTGTAGTCGTCCCATTGGAAGATTCGGAAATTGTAGGCGCCGAAGAAGAGCGGCGTGTTGAGGGTGACCACTTGGCCTGAGGTGTCGTTCGAGGCGATGTTGCTGGCGTCGATGGTGACGACCGCGGGGGCGGTGTACGCCCCGCGGATGTTGAGGGCGCGGTTCCAGTATTGGTAGTAGGCCGACGAATAGCTGGTGATGGTCGTTCCATCGGATAAGGTCGTGACTTGGGGCACGAAATCGTCAGGCGTGACCGGGGAGCCGCTCCATTGCCAGAGGACGGTGTTGCCACGGACGTTCGTGGTGGTGCCCTGATCGACCTGGGTGGTCTGGACCAGGCGCTGGTTGGTCAGGTTGTCGACGGCGATCTCCATGTTGCCGCCGCTTTCGATGGTCGAGGAATCGTTGAGCAGGGTCGGCGTGTTGTTGACCAGGTTGCCGTTCGCGTCGCGCTGGCTGTTGGCGCCGATGCTCAGGTCGCCCAGGCTGTAGATCGTGGCCCCGCCCTGGTTGGTCAGGGCGTTGGCGATCCAGAGCTGGATGTCGTTCGTGGCGGCGATCAGCGCGCCGCTTCCGGTGTTGGTCAGCGTGTTGGCCGACAAGGCGAGATTGCCGCCGATCAGGGTGGCATCGTTGGTGATGTCGCCCGCCTGGATGGCCAAGGTATCGCCCTCGATCCGCCCGTCGTTGAGCACGTTGCCGGTCACGGCCAGCACGGTCTGGGCGGAATTGATGTCGGCCCCCGCCTGGTTGTCGAGACTGGCGGCGGCGAGTCCCAGGGTGCCGACCGCCTCCAGGGCGCCTTGGTTGGTGAAGGCGCCGCCGAACTGCAGCGCCATGTTCCGGTTGGCCTTGAAGAGATTGGCGGCCGTGTAGGTGTAGTCGCCGGGCAGGCTCAGGCTCAGGTCCCGGCCCGAGATGATCCGGCCATCGCCGGTGAGGCTGTTGGCTTGCAGGACGATGTCGCGGCCGCTTCCGATCTGGCCGGCCGTGTTGTCCAGCGAGCCGACCGTCAGGACAACATCGCCGCCCTGATCGCTGGTGGCCAGGATGCCGTTGCTGTTGTCGAGCGAGCCGGTGCCGATGACCAGGTTGCCCAGCGTCGAGGCGATGGTGCCCTGGTGGTTGTCGACGCCGGCCGCGCCGATCGCGATATCGCCGTTGGCCGCGAGCACGCCATTGGTGTTGAGCAGGGACTGCGCAGCCAGGGCGACAAGCGATTGGTTGGCAGCGACCGTGGCGCCGATCAGGTCGATATTCCCCTGGCTGGCGGCGAGCGTGATGTTTTGCGCTTGGTTCCGACTGCCGGCGAGATCGAGCGTGGCCCCGGAAAGATGCAGGTCGCCGCCGGCCAGGTTCTGGCCGGTGGAAGCCATGCCTTGGGCCGCGGTCACGGCCAGGGTGCCGGACGAGGCGAGCGTGCCGTCGGACTGGATGCCGGCGCCCAGCAAGGCGCCGCTGGCGACTTGGTTCGCGCTGAGGGTCGCATCGCCTTGCGCGGCGAGAAAACCGCTATTGGTCAGGGTGCCGGCCGAGGTCAGGGTGAGGTTCCCCTGGGCGTAGAGCGTGCCGCTATTGGTGACGTCGCTGTTGGACTGCAGGGTGGTCTGGCCCGAACTGGTGATCCGGCCGCTGTTGACGAGCTGGCCGTCGGCGGTGACGACGACATCCCCGGCGCTGGCACCGATCTGGCCGGCGTTGCGTACACCGACACCGGCCTCGGTGCCGACCAGGACGATCTTGCCCGCGTACATGCCGCCCAGTTGGGCGACGTCGATGCCGAAGGTGGGTGCCGCGCCGGTTCCAGGGATGGGGGTGGCGGACGCGTTGCCGGCGTCGACCTGGTTGGCGCCGGCCGTCACCCTGAGTTGATTGGCCCAGATGCCGGCGTTGACCTGGACGGCGCGGGCGATGAGGTCGGTGTAGTCGGCCGTGCTGGTGTCCAACCCGGCGCCGTCGACGGTGATCGTGCCGCCCTGCACCCGGTAGCCGTCCAGCCCGCCGCCGGCATTGAGGACGGCCGTGCCGGTAGTCAGCGTGGCGCGGCTTGCGTTGATGAAGCCGCAGCCGCTGCAGCTGATTCCCGCCGGGTTGGCGATGACGACCTGGGCGCGGTCGCCGGCGACCTCGACATAGCCTTGCAGCAGGCTGGGGTTGTTCGAGTTCACCTCGTTCAGGATCACCTTGGCCGTGCCTGCGGCCATCCAGGGGTTGCCCTGCACCCAGCCGCCCAGCTGGGTCTGGACGTTGACGCGGCTGTTGTTCAGGATGGCGCCGTTCTGCCCGACGTCGAACTGGGTGTAGGTGTTGCGCGACACGCCCGCGGCATTGGGCGTCTGGATGTTGATCAGCGGGACGCCGTTGGGCGCCGACAGGAGAGTGGGTTGCTGGCTGATCGGCGCGGACGGATCCACTGTGACTTGCGTGGTGGTGGCGCCCGACGCCAGGGTCACCAAGCCCAGCATACCCCACAGGCTGAAGGTCAGGGAGCGCAGGCTGAAAGACCGTGCCTCCACGCCGCGCAACCGGCCGGGCCGGGTCTGTCCGGTCGCCTTGCCGTGGCTCGTCACGATTTCGGCGACCGCGACGAGCATGCCGCGCGTTCGATCGAAGATCAGTCGGTATCGCTGTTGGTTCATGTCCTTACCCCCGAGTTATCGTGTTCGCTCGTGTCGAGTCGGTGCGCCGTCGTCCTCTTACAACGACCAGTTCAAATTGAAGCCGTAGGTCCGGGCGTCGGTCGCGAAACCCTCCGGCTTGGCCAGCGGCCAGCCGACGAACAGGTCGTAGCTCGCGCCCCAACGGCCGCCGCGCATGCCGAGCACCGCCCCGGTCAGGCTCGTGCCGACTAGGTATTTCGAGGCGGGGCCGGCCACCTCGCCATGGTCGAGGCCGAGATACAATTCCTGGCCCGTGCCGCCCAAGGCCCAGCCGAGGTCGTTGCGGACCAGCCAGCCGCGGTCGGCGGAGAGCGTGTTCTCGCCGTCGAAGCCGCGCACGGTGTAGCGCCCGCCGATGGCGAAGCGGTCGAGCGGCACCAACGGGGTGTCGTTCCACTGGGTCCGGACCTTGCCCAGATAGCGCAGCCGCTGGCGCCCGACCGCAAAGGGCAGGGCGAGCTGCAGGTTGACCTGCAGGATGCGGGGGCGCGCGGTGCCCTCGCCGAAGCTTTCTTCTGGCGCGGGCAGGGCGCCCATCGCGCCGGTGCCGTTGCGGTAGGCGAGGTCGGTGTCGAGCGTCGCCTTGCCGATGAACTCCTTGTCCGCCGCACCGAAGGTCCACCCGGCCATGCGCCGGCGCTGGACCACGACCTCGGTATCGTCGATGTAGTTGTTCGACGTGTTCAACCAGCCGCTGAGCGACAGGGTGATCTTGCGCGAGGCATCCCGGTAGACCACCCGCGACAATTTCAGCTCGTCGTTCTCGCTCTTGCCGCTGTAGGTGTAGGTCTGGTTGAGGCCGGCCACGGCCTGGTAGTACTCGTTCGAGCTGGTCGTGAAGCCGAGCAGCCAGTAGCCCAGGGGCAGGGAATAGTGCGCGGTCAGCGAACGGGAACCACGGTCACTGCCGGCCAGGGCGTCGCTGTAGCTGATATAGAACAGGTCGTTGAGCGTCCACCAGTCGTCGTAGGAGACGGTGACGCCGCCCCGGTACCGGCCGGTCGCCTTGTTGCCGGCGTCATCCAGCGAGAGGTTGAGGCGCAACGGAAAACTTTGCTGCCAGGCGATGACCAGATCGCTTTCGCCGGGGCGCGCGCCCTTGCCTTCGGCGGGCGTGATCCGGATGTCGGCGTCGGCGGTGGGCACTCGCTTGAAGTTTTCCAGCGCCTGTTCGATGTCGCGCAGGTTCAGGATGTCCTCCGGCCGGGCCGGCAGGGCGTTCCATTGGGTGGCCCGGGGACTGCTGCCGGACGTGAAGCGGACGGCCCGGATTCGGCCCGGAACTAAGGTCAGGGTCAGTGTGCCGCTCTTGAGATCCTGTGGGGCCGCCAGCACCCGGGTGGTCACATAGCCGCGCCGGATGATGGCGTCCTGGATGCGCTTCATGGTCAGGTTGATGCCGTCCGTGCCCAGACAACGACCCATGGCCGGGTCGTCGGCCGGCTCGGCGGCCTGCAACGCCCACTGGAAGCGGTCGGCGGCATCGCCGACCAGCGTGATCCGGCGGATGGCGAAGCAGGGCGTCTCTTCGGCGGGCAACCGGGTCGGCGCCCCCATTCCCGGCCGCTGCAGGCGCACGTCCGGAGTGGCCTCGTTCTGCTTGCGCAGGGCGCGTTCGCGTTCCTGCTGCAGCAAACGTTCCTGGGTGAACGGATCGCTCGTGCCGGAAGGCAATGGCGCGGCCGATGCGGTCAGCGCCCATATCAGCAGGCTACCGACCAGGGACGATTTCAACCACCGACGGAGACGGACGATCGCACCCAGGGAACTGGCCGGACAACCCGGGACGCCGCGGCGAGACCGATCTGTCTTATCCGCGGCGCGCCGCGGCGGGTGCGCGCTCGCATGGCGGTCGGCGGCCCTGTGGCCAAGCGGCGGCTCGCCCGATTTGACTTGTACCAATTACGGAACCCCTGACTTCCCATGTTTATTTTCTGGATGAAGTGCCACCGCGCCATACGGTCCTGACTCAGACGACGACAGCGATCCAACGCTTGTTTTACCTGCCGTTCCGGAGAAGGCATCCTGAGCAGGAAGCCCCTCCAAAGTACGCCCCTGCACTTTCACTCTTTGGGACAGTGCGCTTGCGGCAGTCCGGCAGTTGCCTGTTTTTCAATGCCGGCAAAAAGATACTAGGATCTTCGAACGAGAGGGAAGAGTACAAATGGACTAGCCAGTCCTAAATTGGCACCCAAATAGCCCAAGATGGACGCCAATGCTGGGCCGGAAGAGATACGGGCATTTTCGGACTACCCACCGATCGGAGGCGGTCCGAATGATTGCTGCCGATCCGTCTCCCGCACGGAAGGCCGGATCAGCGCGTCTTGACGCTCAGTCGACCCAGCTCACCACGTCGGCCATCGGCTGGCGGACCTTGGTCGATTGCGGTTTGACCCGGTAGCCGAAAGCCACCATCACGCACAGGCCCCACTCGGCCTTGTCCAGCACGCCGGCTTCGGCCAGGACGGCCTCCGCCTCGTCCTGGTCGTAGCCTTCGACCGGGCAGGAGTCGACGCCGATCATGGCCGCCGCGGTCATCATGTTGCCCAGGGCGATGTAGGCCTGCTTGCAGCCCCAGTCGAACAGGGCGCGCTCGCTTTCCAGCAGCTTGAAGTCGGATTCCTGGAACTTGCGGTAGACGGCGTTGCGGCCTTCGATCCGTTCCGGCGGGAACTTGTAGACGTCGTGCATCATGTGCCGGATATGGGCGCCGTCGTAGCGCATGCCGCCCTTGCGGACCAGGATGGCGACATAGTGGCTGGAAGTCGGCAGCTGCTTCTGGGCGCCCCAGGTCACCGGCAGGAGCTTGTCGCGCAGGGCCGGGTTCTGGATCACCACGAAGCGCCAGGGCTCGTAGCCGAACGAGCTGGGCGACAGCCGGCCGGTCTCCAGGATCATCTCGAAGTCTTCGGCCGGAATCTTCCTGGCGGGGTCGAATTCCTTGCAGGCGTGGCGGAAGTGGAAGGCGTCGATGACGGCTTGCTTGTCGAACATGGCGGAATCTCCTTGGCAAAAATCGGGCGAATTATCGCCCAAGCCGGACCGGTATAATCCATCGTCATGGACTCTATGCTTCGTACCCTTCAGCGCGCCGCCAGCGATCTGATGGCGCCGCGCATGCTGGCGCTGGTGCTCTGGCCCATGGGCCTGTCCCTGCTGCTATGGACCGGCCTGGCCTTCGCCTTCGGCGCGACCTGGAAGGCCGAGATCGCCGGCCTGCTGGCCGCCACGCCATTCCAGTCGCTGGTCCAGTGGTCCGGCGCCGAATGGCTGATGGCCTACGCCGCGATCGTCATCCTCACCCTGCTCCTGCTGCCGGCCATGTACGTCACCGCGCTGCTGATCACCTCGCTGTTCCTGATGCCGTTCATCGTCGACTTCGTCGCCGCGCGCCATTACCCGGAACTGGAACGGGCCAAGGGCGGCAGCCTGCTGGGCAGCATCGTCAACAGCGTGGTCGCCACGCTGCTCTACATCCTGGCCTGGATCGTGTTCCTGCCGGTCTGGCTGTTCGCGCCGTTCGGCATCGCCGTCTCGATCCTGCTCAACGCCTGGCTGAATCAGCGCCTGTTCATGTACGACGCCCTGTCCGACCATGCCACGGCGGCCGAGCTGAAGGACGAGCGCCACGCCGGAGGCTGGCGGCTGCTGACCTTGTCCACCCTGCTCGGCCTGCTGCATTTCATCCCCCTGGTCAACTTCCTGGCTCCGGTCTACATGGGCCTGGCCTTCACCCACCACGGCCTGGCTGCGCTCGACGCGACCCGCAAGGGGCTGCCGGCATGATCCGCGGCATCGGCGTCGACATCGTCACGGTCGAGCGCATGACCGGCATGATCGAGCGCCACGGCGACCGCCTCGCCCAGCGCATCCTGGCGCCGTCCGAACTGGCGGAATACGCCGCCGTGCAGGACAAGGCCCGCTTCCTGGCCAAGCGCTTCGCCGCCAAGGAGGCGGTGGCCAAGGCGCTCGGCACCGGACTGCGCATGCCGGTGTCGATGGAGCGGATCGCCGTCACCCACGACGGGCAGGGCCGGCCCGGCGTCGCCTTCGCCGACGAACTGGCCGGCTGGCTGGTTGAGCGCGGGATCGGCGCGATGCATCTTTCCATCAGCGACGAGCGCGACCACGCCGTCGCCTTCGCCGTCGCGGAGAACTGACATGACCTCGCAGCGCCAACCGCTCGGCCCCCTGATGCTCGACGTCGAGGGCAAGACCCTGAACGACGCCGACCGGCGCCGCCTGAGCCATCCCCTGGTCGGCGGCGTGATCCTGTTCGCCCGCAACTACGAAAGCCCGGAGCAGATCGCCGAGCTGTGCCGGGAAATCCACGCCCTGCGCCATCCGCCGCTCCTGATCGGCGTCGACCACGAAGGCGGCCGGGTGCAGCGCTTCCGCACCGGCTTCACGCCGATCCCGGCCATGGGCGCCCTGGGCCGATTCTGGTCGGACCATCCCGGCAAGGCCCAGCGCCTGGTGCGCGACGCCGGCTATGTGCTGGGCGCCGAGCTGCGCGCCGTGGGCGTCGACTTCAGCTTCGCCCCGGTGCTCGACCTCGACTACGGCACCAGCCGGGTGATCGGCGACCGCGCCTTCCACCGCGATCCGGAAGCGGTCGCGAGCCTCGGCCATTCGCTGGTCCTGGGCCTGCACGAGGCCGGCATGAACGCCGTCGGCAAGCACTTCCCCGGCCACGGCTACGTGGTCGCCGACTCGCACCTGGACATCCCGGTCGACGAGCGGACCCTGGCCCAGCTGGAAGAGGACGACCTGGTGCCCTTCCGCCGCCTGATCGACCTCGGCCTGGCCGGCATCATGCCCGCCCACGTCATCTACCCCAAGGTCGATCCGCAGCCGGCCGGCTTCTCCAGCCGCTGGCTGACCGACATCCTGCGCTGCCGCTACGGCTTCGAGGGCATGATCTTCAGCGACGACCTGGGCATGGAGGGCGCCAGCGTGGCCGGCGACGACGTGGGCCGCGCCAAGGCCGCACTCTCGGCCGGCTGCGACATGGCCCTGCTCTGCAACAAGCCGGAGCGGGCCGACGAACTGCTGGCCCGGCTGAAGTGGGACACGGCGCCGGTCTCCCTGATCCGCTTCGCCCGCATGCACGGCCGGCCCCACCCGCCCGGCCGGGTGGCCCTGCACGAAAGCCCGCGCTACGCCAACGCCGTGCATCATCTGGCCGGCATCGGCCAGGCCGACGCCGAATTCGCCCTCAACGACCCGACCACGCCGCATGGCTCACGATCATCATCATGACGGCCCCAGCTCGGTGGATACGGACACCGACCACGTCCACCACCACCTGGGCCATCACGGCGAACACCACCACCTGACCGGGGCGCTCTACCTCACCCTGGGCTTCGCCGTGGTCGAGGCCGTCGCCGGCTGGTGGTCGGGCTCCCTGGCGCTGCTGTCCGACGCCGGCCACATGCTGACCGACTCGACCGCCCTCGGCCTCGCCGCGCTGGCCGCCTGGCTGGCGAAGAAGCCGCCCACCGGCCGCCACACCTACGGCCTGGTCCGGGCCGAGATCCTGGCCGCCCTGGTCAACAGCCTGCTCATGCTCGGCCTGATCACCTTCATCGCCGTCGAGGCCCTGGGTCGCTTCGCCCGGCCGGTGCCGGTCATGGGCGGCACGGTCACCGCCGTGGCCGCGGTCGGCCTGCTGGTCAACCTCGGCGTCGCCTGGCAGCTGGCCAAGGGCGAGAAGACGCTCAACACCCGGGCCGCGCTGATGCACGTCCTGGGCGACATACTCGGCTCGGTCGCCGCCCTGGCGGCCGGCCTGGTGATCCAGTTCACCGGCTGGATGCCGATCGACCCCCTGCTCTCGCTGCTGGTCTCCGGCCTGATCCTGGTCTCGGCCTGGCGCCTGCTGTCGGAATCGATCCACGTCCTGCTCGAATCGGTCCCCGAACACATCGATCTCCAGCAGGTCGGCTCCGACCTGGAGGCCATCGACGGCGTGGTTTCGGTGCACGACCTGCACGTCTGGACGCTGTCCTCGGGCCAAATCGCCCTGTCGGCCCACATGGACGTGCATTACCTGTCGGACTGGCCGATCATCCTGAGCTCAGCCCGCGCAGTCATGAAAACCCGGCACGGCATCGGCCACGTCACCCTGCAACCCGAAGCGGAGGAATGCGGCGCCTGCCCCTCCTCCTGCCCCGCACCCAAGTAGAACCGCCATGAAACAACGACGCCACTATTCCCCCCACCGCCTGAGCCGGGACGCCGAACGGCTGGTCTGGCTGGCCAAGGGCCTAGCCGATTCCGGCAGCCGCAGCGAAGACGCCTGGTGGGAAACCGAACTGGTCGGCCAGATCGGCAAGATGCTCGCCGGCAATCAGGAAGAAGCACTCAACCAGGCGCTCGACCGGCTGCACGAGACCCATGCCCGGGCCTACGACGAACTGGCCGACCTGATCGAGGCCGGCGTCGAGGGCAACGTCGTGGACAGCCCGGACGGTCCCCGGCGGAGCCTGCTCCTGGCCCTGCCCGTCCTGGCCTGGTCGCGCTACAGCATCCCCGCCCGCAGCCTGCCGGCCAGCCTGCTCGCCGCCCTGCGGGTGCAGCTCAAGGCCCATGTCCTGGCCGACGATTGCCGGGTCGCCCTGGCCGACTACCTGTTCAGCCCCGACCAGATGCCGCGTGGCTACGTGGAGACCCGCCGCCTCGCCGCCCGCATGGAGCAGGCCGCCCTGGCCGACGATGACCTGGCCATCCCGGCCAGCCAACTGCCCGAGACAGGCTATTACATTTCCGACCTGCGCTACGTGCTGGCCACGGTATCGGCGCCGGCCGGCGGCCCCATGCTGCGCTGGCAGGAGATCGACGGCAGCCGGGAAACGGCCCAGGAACGGTGGCAGGCCCAGGCCGGCCCCAGCCTGCAGGCCTTCCTGCCCGGCTGCAACATCCAGCCGCTGCTGCCCGACGCCTTCTTCTCGGCCTGGCGCCGGGCCGACCGGGAAGCGCGCGGCTATGCCCTGACCGCCACCGCCGCCTATCTGCAGAGCGTCCTCGACCTGCCGGCCGGCGCCCTGCGGGCCGTGGCCGCGCCCTATTACGAGCAGCGCCTGGTGGAATGGCGGGTAGGCTTCAGCCGCAAGGACGACGACCAGGTGCTGCACGGCGTGGTCTGGCCCCTGCTCGGCGCGGAGGACGACAACGCCGACGTGGCCGGCGAAATCGAGGCTATACTGAGGCAAGCCGGGATCGGACAGGTCGTCATCCTGGACCAGCAGCGCCTGACGCCGGAATATTGCGACGACTGCGGTGCGCCGCTTTTCCCCAACGTCGACGGCGAATCGGTCCACAGCGAAATGCCCGAGCTCGAAAACGACATGCCGCCCGCCCATTTGCATTAGGAGTCTGTCATGCCCCCCAGGAAATCCCCCCCGTTCGACCCGGAATGCAACGCATGCCCGAGACTGGTGGATTTTCTGGCCAAGGCGAAGCAAGCCTATCCGGATTATTTCTGCCGGCCGGTTCCTTCCTTCGGCGCCGACAAGCCCCAGCTGCTGATCGTCGGCCTGGCCCCCGGCCTGCACGGCGCCAACCGCACGGGGCGGCCGTTCACCGGCGACTACGCCGGCGTGCTGCTCTATGAAACCCTGCACGAGTTCGGCTATGCCAGCCGCGCCGTTTCGGTCGCCGCCGACGACGGCCTGAAGCTGAAGCACTGCCGCATCACCAACGCGGTCAAATGCGTGCCGCCGGAAAACAAGCCGGAAACCACCGAGATCGCCCGCTGCAACAAGTTCCTCAAGAGCGAGCTGCACGAGCTGCCGGAAGGTTCCGCCATCCTGGCCCTCGGCCTGGTCGCCCACAAGGCCGTGCTCAAGGCGCTGGGCCAGAAACTGAAGACATATCCCTTCAGCCACGGCGCGGTCCACGAACTGCCCGACCGGCGCCTGTACGACTCCTACCACTGCAGCCGCTACAACACCCAGACCAACCGCCTGACCCCGGCCATGTTCAAGGCCGTGTTCAGCCGCATCCGCGAAGACGCGGCCTGAGCGGCCGTCCCCGTTTCCAACCGACATAGACGCCAAGACCATGCCCGTCGTCACCATCAAGATCGCCGGCACCCTGAGCCGGGCGCAGAAGAAACAGATCGCCGAGGAGATCACCGACACCCTCGAACGCGTCGCCCACAAGCCGAAGCGCTATACCTACATCGCGTTCGAGGAACTGCCGGACGAGAACTGGGCCATCGCCGGCCAGTTGCTGGACGAACCCGAGTAGACCGGCTCAGGGCTGCGCCTGCCGGCGCCGCGGCCGGCCGAACAAGGCGCGCAACTCGTCCTTGGCCGCGTCCAGGCACACGCGGCGTTCCTTGGGCAGACGGCTGCCCGCGCGGTTGATGTAGAAGTTGAGCATCGACATCGCCGAACGGAACGGATCGGCCTTGCGCCGCCGGCTGCGCTCTGCCGAGCGCTTCAGGGACAGCGCGATCTGGCGCGGATCGGCCAGCGTGAACACCTCGGGCTCCAGGTCCAGCGCGTCGCTGGTTTCGGTGACGCGACGAGACCAATTGTAGGATTTCCGGGGAATCGCTTGTTTCATCCCTTCAACTCCGGCATGTCATGCATCACTCCCCCGATACGACGAACCAACTCCGACTCGATAACCCGACAGCCGTCGGGCCGGTCGGATCGAGGTTAGGCCAAAGCGGCAATTCAGTGAACAAACCACTCGTCATCGCGCTTCACCGTGGCATCAGCGCGAACACACCCCAGCCCAGGTATTCACGTGTGTAGGCGGCGTAGCGCTCGGGTTCCGAGGTCAGTCTGGCCCGAACCTCTTTCGCCAACTCGTCGCCGGAATTGGCATCAAGCCATCGGCGCATGGTGAGCCATTTGGCCGCCTCGTATCTGTCCCAGCCGTCTTGGTCGGTCAGAACCATTTCAACGACGTCATAGCCAAGTCGGCCGAAAGACGCGAGAAGTTCCGGGAGCATGAGAAAGTCGGAGATCGCGTTGGCAAGACACTCCTTGGCCACGTCCTCCGTCGGCGGCAACTGCCGCCAGTAAGGCTCGCCGATGAGGATGATCCCTCCGGTGCGCAGGCTCCTCGCCAGAAGCTCGATCGTGCCGGCGACGCCCCCGCCGATCCAGGTGGCACCGACACAGGCTGCCACACTGACCTTCTCGTCAGAGACATAGCCGGCAGCATCGCCATGGATGAACTTGACTTGATGGGCGACGCCGAGTTCTTCGGCACGGAGTTTCGCTTGTTCGGTGAACAACTGGCTCATGTCGATGCCGGTGCCGACGATGCCGTGATCGCGCGCCCAGGTGCACAGCATCTCCCCCGAGCCACTGCCGAGGTCGAGCACTCGTGCTCCTGATTCCAGACGCAGCGCCGCGCCGAGAGTGGCGAGCTTTTCGGGGGTGATCGGGTTGTGGATGCGGTGAGCGCTTTCAGTGATGTTGAATATCCGTGGGATGTCCATTGCGGAAAATCTCCTTACGGGTGTGAATAGATTCGGTCAGGGTCTTGGACCGGGTGCGGAAGGCGGATAGGTCGAGTTCATGATCGACGAGATAGCACAGGACGTATTCGAAACCTCCGGGCTGCGCCTGTCGCTCGAAGTCCACCGACAACAACTTCATGCCCATGTGGACCGATTTGTCGCGCGGCATCGTGGCTCCCTTCCCGTCGTTTTATTTGTGCGCCGATCATGACTTCGGAAGTATAGGCGTGGGAGGTTTTTCTACCGCGCCAATGTTCGAGGTAAGGGGCTAGGCGCCCGGCCGAACATGGCGGCGACGCCAAAGCAGGAAGCAGTAGGCCGCAACGTTGACGGCGATAACGATGGCGGCGAGGACGAACTGAACATGGCGAGTCAGGCCCGATGGATAAATTATGGGCAGCAGATAGCGTTCAATGAAGCTCTCGGAATACCCAACCTGCCCAGCTAAGGCCCGAAAGTGGTTCTCGAGTTCGGTAAGTGGACACAGCCGGCCTGTGAGTTCGACGAAGAAGCCCCAGGCTGCAGCCGGCAGCTGGACAAGGGGAATCCAACGCCAGCGAAGGGCCAAGACGGCGCCGAACAATGCGAAAGCAATGAACGCCAGATGGAGAACGAGAACAGCATCTGCTGCAAGACGGGGAAGCATCGCTCTCGCGCCAGATGGAGCGTCTACCTACGCGTTTCCAGGTGAGGCTTCTTCTCACTAATTCTCCTGAGCAACTCAACTGATGCTTCGACTTCCACTTTCCTTACTGCGACACTTTCAATATTACAGCCAACAGGAATACCTTTTCCTTCGGCAAAGTCCTTCAACTCATTCCAGTTTTGTTCGGAACAGTCGACGGACCGTTGGAGAATATCATCCGAATGTAGCAAGTCGTTCTCAAGCCATCTTGGAATACTGATACCCAACCACTTCATGAATTGAAGCGTTTTCTCTGAGCCGCAAGGCGTTAAGGTAAATATTATTGGCACCAAGGGAATGCTGTTTTCCTTACCGTAGTAATAATAATCCGATAGGAAATCCTTGGCGGCATTTACATCATAAACGCCCTGAGAAACAAAGAACGAGCAGCCATGCGATATTTTATTGAATACCCTTATGTGCTCATTACCTTTAGACTTATGCCTCTCCGGAATAGTTACTCCACCTAAGACAATATCGTTATTGATCTCCCTTCTCAGTTCATAGGCATCACCTACTGACATCGTCACCGCCTGGGTCGCGGAGGAAGCACCGACAAAAACTGTCAGCTCATTCTCGGGAGATAAACGCGTAAGAAATTGAGACAGTTCCGCTCGGCTATATTTCCCTACCGAACGGTAGATGATCTTAGGTATTGATAAAGAAGACAGGTATTCCCGGCTATACGTGAAAGAATCCATCGTCTCCATAAATGGGAAAGGCCTCTCTTCGCTTGTTCTTGATCCCTCATCTTGGATGTCATAAAGAACTAGGCCATCTATACCGGTGCCTTTGAGCCTTTGAATTTGACGAGTAGAAATTTCTGTAATCTTCTCAGGATCAGTTCCCTTTTTAGGAGGAACTAACCCATACAAAATAATTCCACTTTCTCGATTTCTAATTTTTTCAATCAGCATTTCTAACACTCCTTGAGCGATAGTCTGGCCCTGCTTGGATATAACGTTCAAGGTCAGGGGCCTGGCGCGGCTTCATGCGCCAGGTTCCCTGCACCGCAGGGTTAGATTTCTGATTCATTGCTGGGATTTCTGTTGGTCAGTCCTACAAGGCGCTTCGTAAGCTTTTCACGGAGATCTCGCAAATTGTCATAGTCGGGACAGTTGTAGCCGGCAAGGTCGAAGTGCAGGCCAGTACCAGACTTGCGAAACAGAATTACCCGCTTGCCAAGAGCGTGAGCAAAACCAACTTCGTAGTACACATTTGGTCGTGCTCCAGTCAAATCAGCAAATAGGAATTCAGAGGTTTGAATTTCGGAGAGAATTCTGTCGGTAATAAGACCCTCGTGTTCGATGTCGTCGGCGCGTACAGCCTGAATACCAAAACTCCCAAATACAGATTTCACGGTGTCCGCAACGTCAGTAAGCTCAGGAAGCTTCTGGTCCATCCACATCATGATGAATGCGGTGCCCGCGCGGTATTTTGTGGGCGCGACAGTTGTACCAGACGGCAGCGTAGCCGCTTCGAACTCCCTTCCAGATTCGACTAGCTTCAATACGGCACGGAGCTTTACGAGTCCATCGCGGAACACCTTTTCAGCTTCCACCGGTTCTAAGCCAACCCTCTCGTATTGTTCAGCCGGACGGAATCCGAGAACTCTGTCCTCGTCATGGATAACTTGAGGTTCTTGATACTGATAGCGCCTAAGGCGAAGAGCCGCGCGCATCGCTTTTGCGGCCTCCTTCACATCTTGCACATCTTCGCTCCCAGTAAGCGGAGCGGTTTTCGCGATATGTGCAACCGGAGCGGCAATATGCAATAGGCGATCTGTAATCCCATTGGACATGTCTTTCGTCGGACTAGAAAGCAACTCCCAAAGGTCGGTAACACCGTAGTCCGTACCCCACCCAAGCGGGTCGACCTTCGCGTGCGGCCCGCATTCAGCTTTTGCTTGGCTGAAGTAGCTCTCTGCATCTGCGGCGATTGAAGCAATTTCAGCAGCGATGTCTAAACGTTCGGTAGCCATAGTGGTGAAGAAATCTAACGTAGAAGTGAGCGGCCTGCGCGGCTTTTCGCGCAGGTCCGCTCGACTGCCGGGTTGAGCCTCTGGCGATTAACCATGACCGATGCGCTCCCATCTTTCTTTGAAGGTCTCTTGGTCGTAAGCGGTAGGCTGGAGCCAGAAGGAGACGCGGCCTTCCTTTTCGCCACGCTTGGCAAGCTCTCTGACCTCCGAGGGCAGCTGAATGAAGGCAGAGGGAGACGTAGCGACTTTGTTCACGACAACCCAGACGTCGCCCATGATCTTTTCGAGGGACGGTCCGAGCGGAACAGGGTTGCGCTTGCTCAGCGCCTTGACTTGGATGGCGAGCTTGCGAGTAGCGTCTTGGCTGTAGGCGATGATGTCCACACCGCGGGCGTTGCGAGCAGTGGGCATGACATTCCATCCCAGCAGTGAGAGGTGGTAGCAGGTGTAGTAGAGGCCGGCATTACCGGTGAGCTGCGGATCAAGCGCCATATGAAGAGGCCCAACGTAGAGCTAACCGGCGCTGCGCGGATTTATTGCGCAGCGTCCAGCGACCGAAGGGAGCGAGGTTGAGCGCCATGTTAGAGCCAAAGTTTCTCTGTGACTGCGGTAAGCACGCACAACAGCCCAAACCCAACCAAGAGAAACGCAGCCTGTTTGGCTACCCCGAAGAAACGGCGATTGAAAATGACGCCAACAACTAGGCTTATAACTGCGGCGCAAGCACTAACAACGGAGAGTCCAAGGGCGGCAACAAAAAAGCCCACCGACGAAGATGGCGTGTAGTGTGGCTTGACCCCTGGCGCTGGCGTGTAAAGAAGAGTGCCCTCTGGAGCCAAAGAGTATTGCCAAGCTGCCAGACCGAGAACGATGGCTATGCCACACAGAAAGAGAATAGCGGTTGATTTCGCCATCGGGGCTATGGCTCTAACGTGTATTAGCCGACATTTGCCGCCGTAAAAGATTACCGGACATGTCCGGTAATCCTGAATGGTGTGCTAACCTCATGATTCGTATATCTCCCTTGTCCAATAATCTGTCATGACCGAGGACACGCACGCTCCCAAGCTGCTTGACCAGTTGCGCGACCGCATCCGCTTGAAACATTACAGCTTGCGGACCGAACAGGCGTATCTCCAGTGGGTGAAACGATACATCCTTTTCCACGGCAAACGCCATCCTGCCGAGATGGGCAAGGAGGAGATCGAGGCGTTCCTGTCTTCGCTGGCCGTCGAGCGGAATGTCGCGGCCTCGACCCAGACCCAGGCCTTGTCCGCGATCCTGTTTCTTTACAAGGAAGTCTTGGGCATGGAGTTGCCTTGGCTGACGGACTTGACCCGGGCCAAGAAGCCGGTGCGGTTGCCGACCGTTCTGTCGCGCGACGAGATCCAAGCCTTGCTGAAGTCCGTGGACGATCCGCTGATGGATTTGATTGTCCAATTGCTCTACGGCACCGGCATGCGTTTGCTGGAGGGGCTGCGTCTTCGCGTCAAGGACGTCGATTTCTCCCTCAACGAGATCGTCGTCCGCGAGGGCAAGGGGAACAAGGACCGGGTGACGATGCTGCCGGCCAGTTTGAGTGCCCGCCTGCAGACACACCTGCGCGCCGTGAAGGCTCAGCATGATGCCGACCTGACGGCCGGTCATGGCGCGGTCTGGCTGCCCGATGCGCTGGCCGTCAAATACCCGAACGAGGCCAGGTCATGGGGCTGGCAGTATGTCTTTCCGGCATCGGGGTTTTCCGTGGACCCGCGCTCGGGTGCGGTGCGCAGGCAGCACATCGACGAGAAAAGGGTACAGCGGGCGGTGCGCAAGGCGGCCTTGCGCGCCGGCATCGCCAAGCCGGTTTCGCCGCATACCTTGCGCCACTCGTTCGCCACCCATCTGCTGGAATCGGGCTACGACATCCGCACGGTGCAGGAACTACTCGGCCACTCGGACGTATCGACGACCATGATCTACACCCACGTCCTGAACAAGGGCGGACGCGGGGTGGTCAGCCCGCTGGATCTTTCATGACTGCCTCCGCTCCATTCGATCCCGCGCCGATCCTGGCCACCCTGCCCAACCTGCCCGGCGTCTACCGCATGCTGGGCGAGGCGGGCGAGGTACTCTACGTGGGCAAGGCGCGCGACCTGAAGAAGCGGGTGTCGAGCTATTTCCAGAAGTCGGACCAGTCGCCGCGCATCCGGCTGATGGTGCAGAAGATCCGCGACATCCAGGTCACCATCACCCGCTCCGAGTCCGAGGCGCTGCTGCTGGAAAACAACCTGATCAAGGGCCTGAACCCGAAGTACAACATCCTGTTCCGGGACGACAAGTCGTATCCCTACCTGCTGCTGACCGGCCACGCCTTTCCCCGGCTGGCCTATTTCCGCGGCACGCCGGACCGGCGCGACCAGGCCTTCGGGCCGTTCCCCAATTCCTATGCGGTGCGCGAGAGCCTGCAGATACTGCAAAAGGTGTTCCGCCTGCGGACCTGCGAGGACACCGTGTTCGCCAATCGTTCGCGGCCCTGCCTGCTGCATCAGATCAAGCGTTGCAGCGGGCCCTGCGTGGACCTGGTGTCGAAGGAGGAATACGCCCGCGACGTGCGCAACGCGGCGCTGTTCCTGCAGGGCAAGGACGACGAGTTGACCGCCGACCTGATGGCCAAGATGGAGGCAGCCTCGGCCGAGCTGCGCTTCGAGCAGGCCGCCGTCTACCGCGACCAGGTCCAGGCCCTGACCCGGGTGCGCGAGAAGCAGTTCGTCGAGAGCCGGGGCGCCCAGGACGCCGACGTGATCGGCGTGGCGATGAAGGGCGGCCTGGCCTGCGTCTATCTGATGATGATCCGGGCCGGACGCAACCTGGGCGGCAAGGCATTCTTCCCGAGCAACGCCGAGGAGGCCGATCCGGCCCTGGTGCTGGACGCCTTCGCCTCGCAGCACTACGCCGGCCGCAACGTGCCCAACATCGTGGTGCTCGGCAGCGAGATCGAGGGCATGGCCGAATGGCTGTCGGAGGAGGCCGGGCGCAAGGTGGCGGTGGTGGCCAACCCGGTCGGCGAGCGGCGCAACTGGCTGCGCATGGCCGAGCACAACGCCGAACTGTCCCTGATCGCCCGCGAAGGCCAGCGCGCCGGCCAGGAGCAACGGCTGGCCGCGCTCAACGAAGCGTTGGGCGAGACCAACATCCAGCGCATCGAGTGCTTCGACGTCAGCCACACCATGGGCGAGGCGACCGTGGTGTCCTGCGTGGTCTACGACAAGGGCGGCATGCAGTCGTCCGAATACCGCCGCTTCAACATCGACACGCCGAACCCCGGCGACGACTACTACGCCATGCGCGAGGCCCTGACCCGGCGCTATTCCCGGTTGGCCGAGGGCGAAGGCCCGCTGCCCGACCTGCTGCTGATCGACGGCGGCCGGGGCCAGCTCAACGTGGCCCTGGACGTGCTGAACGAACTGGGCCTGGGCCAGGTCGCCATGCTGGGCGTGGCCAAGGGCGAGGAACGCAAGCCGGGCCTGGAGCAGCTGATCCTGCCCGACGAGAAGGAACCGCTGCGCCTGCCGGCCAGTCACCCGGCCCTGCACCTGATCCAGGAGGTGCGCGACGAGGCACACCGTTTCGCCATCACCGGCCACCGCGCCAAGCGGGCCAAGAAGCGCACCGCCTCGTCCCTGGAGGATATCCCGGGCATCGGCCCCAAGCGCCGGCAGCGCCTGCTGCAGAGTTTCGGCGGCCTGCGCGGCGTGCAGTCGGCCGGCATCGAGGAGCTGGCACAGATCGAAGGCATCAGCCGGGAACTGGCGGAAAAGCTGTATCGCGCATTACACTGAGACATGGCCTTCAATCTGCCCAACACCCTGACCTGGCTGCGAATCGTGCTGATCCCGCTGTTCGTGGCAGTGTTCTATTTGCCCACCAGTTGGCTGACGGGGCATATGGTCAACCTGATCGGCACCGCCATCTTCGCCCTGGCCTCGGCCACCGACTGGCTGGACGGCTGGCTGGCCCGGCGCCTGAACCAGACCTCGGCCTTCGGCGCCTTCCTCGACCCGGTCGCCGACAAGCTGATGGTGGCCGCCGCCCTGCTGGTCCTGGTCGACCTGGAGCGGGCCGGCATCGTCCCGTCGCTGATCATCATCGGCCGCGAGATCGCCATCTCGGCCCTGCGCGAATGGATGGCCCACGAAGGCAAGTCCAAGAGCGTGGCGGTATCCTTCGTCGGCAAGCTGAAGACAACTTCCCAGATGCTGGCCATCCTGCTCCTGCTCTACCACGACCCGCTGCTGGGCCTCGACTGCGGCTGGCTCGGCCAATGGCTGCTGATCGTCGCCGCCTTCATGACCCTGTGGTCGATGTTCCATTACCTGCGCATGGCCTGGCTGGCCATGAAGGACCAACCCGCCATCTAGATTTCAGAACACCATGTCCGCTGCACACCGCATCATCACCGCCCGCCCCGTCACCGACGTTCCCCCGGTCGTCGAGGAACAGCTCGAGGAGGCCGAGCGCACCGAACTCAAGGCCCGCATCAAGCGGCTGATGAAGGAGCAGGACGCCATCCTGCTGGCCCACTACTACACCTCGGGCGACCTGCAGGACCTGGCCCTGGAGACCGGCGGCTGCGTTTCCGACTCGCTGGAGATGGCCCGCTTCGGCCATGCCTCGACGGCCAGGACACTGATCGTCGCCGGCGTGCGCTTCATGGGCGAGACCGCCAAGATCCTCAATCCGGAAAAGCGCGTGCTGATGCCGGACCTGCACGCCGAATGTTCGCTCGACCTGTCCTGCCCGGCCGACGACTTCGCCGAATTCTGCGACCAGCACCCGGACCGCACCGTGGTGGTCTATGCCAACACCTCGGCGGCGGTGAAGGCCCGGGCCGACTGGATGGTCACCTCCAGCATCGCCGTTCCGGTGGTCAAATACCTGCATGAGCAGGGCAAGAAGATACTCTGGGCCCCGGACCGCTACCTGGGCGACTACGTCCAGAAGACCACCGGCGCCGACATGGTGCTCTGGCAGGGCTCCTGCGTGGTGCACGAAAAATTCAAGGCCGACGGCATCCGCGACCTGAAGCGGGAACACCCGGAAGCGGCCGTGCTGGTCCACCCGGAATCGCCGGCCGAGGTGATCGCCCTGGCCGACGTGGTCGGCTCGACCACCCAATTGATCAATGCGGTACGCGACCTGCCGCAGCCCACCTTCATCGTCGCCACCGACAATGGCATCTTCCACAAGATGCACGAAGTGGCGCCGGGCAAGCTGCTGCTGGAAGCGCCCACCGGCGGCCGCGGCGCGACCTGCGTGTCCTGCGCCCACTGCCCCTGGATGGCCATGAACGGCCTGCGCAACCTGGCTGCGGTGTTGGAAAACGGAGCCAACGAAATCCAGGTCGACCCGGCCATCGGCACTCGGGCCGTGCATTCCATCAGCCAGATGCTAGACTTTGCAAAAAGACAGCGGATCGCCTTGCGGGGCGCCAGCGGGGACTAGCCGTCCACGCGAGCATTTTCAATGGCAGCCTGGTGGTTAAGTACCGGCCAGGCGTTTTCGGCGTGTAATAACATAAGCCGCTTATATGCAGGCCACACGCAGCAACGCATCGAAGGAGGGAGTAGCTTGAGCATCATCCAGGAATTCAAGGTATTCGCCATGCGCGGCAACGTCGTGGACATGGCGGTGGGCGTCATCATCGGCGGCGCCTTCGGCAAGATCGTCACCTCCCTGGTGCAGGACGTCGTCATGCCGCCGATCGGCAAGCTGCTGGGCGGCGTCGACTTCAAGAGCCTGTACCTCGATCTCGGCAACGGCGGCTATGCCAGCCTGGCCGAGGCGGAAAAGGCCGGCGCCCCGATCATCAAATACGGCGTATTTATCAACTCGGTGGTGGATTTTTTCATCATCGCCGTGGTCATCTTCCTTGTGGTCAAGGGCATCAACAGCCTGAAACGCGCTGAACCCGCCGCTCCGGACGAGCCCCCACCCACACCGGAAGAGATTCTCTTGCTCAGAGAAATTCGTGATTCACTTAAAAAATAACCGTCAACAAAGGAGTCTAACCATGCGTACCGCCATTCTGACCGCCCTCAGCGTCGCCATGCTTTCCGCCGGCATCGCCAGCGCCCAAGCCGAAGACCAGCCTTACTACAACCCGACCAACCCGGCCAGCCCGACCGGCTTCACCGCCGGCTACGAGCTGTACCACACCATCGGCTGCCCCGGTAAGCAACTTCTCGACCGTCCCGACAAGCTCTGCGTCCCGGCCCCCGCTCCGGCCCCGGTCGCTACCCCGGAACCCGCTCCGGCCCCCGCCCCGGCTCCGGCCCCGGTCGCTGCTCCCGAACCCGCTCCGGCCCCCGCCCCGGCTCCGGCCCCCGAGCCCACCCTGACCAAGGAACATCCGCTGGTCCTGAAGGACGTGAACTTCGACTTCAACTCGGCCAAGCTGCGCAAGGGCGCCTTCCCGGTCCTGGACAAGGCCGCCGAAGACCTGAAGGGCGCCAACTACCCGCACGTCAAGATCGACGGCTACACCGACAGCATCGGCAAGGATGCCTACAACATGAAGCTGTCCGAGCGCCGTGCCGAATCGGTCAAGAAATACCTGACCGGCAAGGGCGTCCCGGCCGACTCGCTGTCGACCAAGGGCTACGGCGAGACCCACTTCATCGCCAGCAACAAGACCAAGGCCGGCCGCGCCGAAAACCGTCGCGTCGAGCTGCACGTCGAATAAGCCCGGGGACTTCCCCAAACGAAAAGGCCGCATCCAGGATGCGGCCTTTTTTATTGCCCGCCCGCCTAGATCAGCCGACCTTGGGCAGATGCCCCAGCGATGACTTGATCGCCTCGTCCGGATAGACGTAGTCCTCCAGTTCGCCGGCGAAATACTTGTCGTAGGACGCCATGTCGAAATGGCCGTGCCCGGACAGGTTGAAGAACAGGGTCTTGGCCTCGCCGCTTGCCTTGCAGCGCAGCGCCTCGTCGATGCAGGCCCGGATGGCGTGGCACGACTCCGGCGCCGGAATGATGCCTTCGGCCTGGGCGAACTGCACGCCGGCCTCGAAGGTGGCCAGCTGCGGCACGGCCACGGCCTCGATCAGGCCCTCGTGCAGCAACTGCGAGACCAGCGGTGAATCGCCGTGGTAGCGCAGGCCGCCGGCGTGGATGCCGGGCGGGACGAAGTCGTGGCCAAGGGTGTACATCTGCATCAGCGGCGTGTAGCCCGAGGCGTCGCCGAAGTCGTAGGCGTAGACGCCCTTGGTCAGGGTCGGGCAGGAAGTCGGCTCGACCGCGACCAGCCGGATGTCCTTGGCCCGCTTGTCGCCCGCGGCCTTGTCGGCGAAGAACGGAAACGCCGCGCCGGCGAAGTTGGAGCCGCCGCCGCAGGCGGCGAACACCATGTCGGGGTAGTCGCCCACCTTCTCGAACTGCTTCTTGGCCTCCAGACCGATGACGGTCTGGTGATGGCAGACGTGGTTCAGCACCGAGCCCAGGGCGTAGTTGGTATCGGCCCGCGAGGCGGCTTCCTCGACCGCTTCCGAGATGGCGATGCCCAGGCTGCCGGGCGAGTCGGGGTCCTTGGCCAGCACGTCGCGGCCGGCCTGGGTCATGTCGGTCGGGCTGGCGAACACCTCGGCGCCCCAGGTGTGCATCATCGAGCGGCGGAACGGTTTTTGCTGATAGCTGACCTTCACCATGTAGACCCGCACCTCCAGGCCGAACATGCGCCCGGCCAGGGCCATGGACGAGCCCCATTGGCCGGCGCCGGTCTCGGTCGAGATGCGCTTGATGCCGGCCTGCTGGTTGTAATAGGCCTGCGGGATGGCGGTATTGGGCTTGTGCGAGCCGGCCGGCGACACGCCTTCGTACTTGAAGTAGATCTTGGCCGGCGTGCCCAGCGCAGCCTCCAGGCGATGTGCGCGGACCAGCGGACTGGGCCGCCACAAACGGTAGGCCTCGCGCACCGGCTCGGGGATGGGAATCCAGCGTTCGGCCGACATCTCCTGTTCGAGCACGGCCATGGGGAATATCTCGGCCAGCTTCTCCGGCCCGACCGGGTTGCCGTCCGGGCCGAGCGGCGGCGCAGGCTTGTTGGGCATGTCCGCCACGACGTTGTACCAATGTGTGGGAATGTCTTTCTCTTCCAGCAGAATCTTGGTATCCGGCATATACAGTCTCCTCGGTTGCATCGTCAGACCTGCGCCACCCTCCCCAGGGCACACGGCCAGGGAGTGCTATCCTAACCCCGCCCGGAACGGCCGTCAGCCCTGGATCAACGGCTATACTGACGTTTTTATCCGATAGTCGACCATGTCTTCGTACGACCTCACCGAACACACGCTGGAATCGGAAACCGTCTATCAGGGGCGCCTGCTGCACGCAAAAAAAGACCGGGTCCGCCTGCCGAACGGCCAGGAATCGACCCGGGAATATCTGATCCACCCAGGCGCCGCGGTGATCCTGCCCGTCTTCGAAAACGGCGACATCCTGCTCGAACGCCAGCACCGCTACCCCCTGCATCGTGACTTCCTCGAACTGCCGGCCGGCAAGTTCGATCCGGACGAGACCGAACTGGCCTGCGCCCAGCGCGAGTTGCTCGAAGAGACCGGCTATGCCGCCGGTGCGTGGCGCCACCTCAATACCGTCTATCCCTGCATCGGCTACTCGAACGAGCGGCTGGTCTACTTCCTGGCAAGGGATCTGAAACACGAAGGCGATAACCTGGATCACGACGAATTCCTGGAGATTCTGCGGGTGCCCTTTGCGGACGCCCTGGAGATGGTGAGGGACGGCCGCATCGACGAGGCCAAGACAATCATGGGCCTGCTCTGGTGGGCCCGATTCGGCATGGAGGGAGAATAAATGAGCGATAAATGGTTGTATGCCTTCACCGAAGGCGACGGGAAGAACAAGAAGCTGCTGGGGGGCAAAGGTGCCAATCTGTGCGAGATGACCCAGATCGGGCTGCGCGTGCCGCCCGGCTTCGTCATCACCACCGAGGCCTGCCTGGCTTATCTCGACGACGCGCAACGCAGCCTGCCGAGGGGCGTGATGGAGCAGGTCCGCCTGCACATGGCCTCGGTCGAGGAGAAGTCCGGCAAGACCTTCGGCGGCCGCGACAACCCGCTGCTGGTATCGGTCCGCTCCGGCTCGGCCATGTCCATGCCGGGCATGATGGACACCATCCTCAATCTGGGCCTCAACGCCGACACCCTGCAGGGCCTGATCGCCCAGACCGGCAACGAACGCTTCGGCTACGACGCCTATCGCCGCTTCATCCAGCTGTTCGGCAAGGTTGCGCTCAATGTGCCGGAAGAGGAATTCGACGCCGAATTCGAGGCGGTCAAGGCCGACGCCGGGGTGAAACACGACGTCGGCCTGTCTGCTGCCCATCTGGCCGACATTGCCGAGCGCTTCCTGGCCGTGGTCGAGCGCGTCACCGGCAAACCCTTCCCGGCCGACCCGTATGAACAACTGGAGATCGCCATCAAGGCGGTGTTCAACTCTTGGAGCGGCAAGCGCGCGGTCGACTACCGGCGCGAGTTCAAGATCACGCCCGAGATGGCCAACGGCACGGCCGTCAACGTGGTCGCCATGGTGTTCGGCAACATGGGCGACGACTCCGCCACCGGGGTCGGCTTCACCCGCGATCCCGGCACCGGCGAGAACATGATGTTCGGCGAATACCTGGTCAACGCCCAGGGCGAAGACGTCGTGGCAGGCATCCGCACGCCCAAGCCGGTGGCCGAGATGGAACGGGAAATGCCTGAGATGTACCGCCAGCTGGTCGAACTGCGCAACCGACTGGAAAGCCATTACAAGGAGGTCCAGGACTACGAGTACACCATCGAGAAGGGCGTGCTCTACTGCCTGCAGACCCGCAACGGCAAGATGAACGCCACCGCCCTGGTCCGCACCTCGGTCGAGATGGAGCAGGAAGGCCTGATCGACAAGGCCCAGGCCCTGCTCCGCATCCAGCCCGAGATGCTGGAGCAGTTGCTGTTCCCGCGCCTCGATCCCAAGACCAAGGCCAGGCCGGTCGCCAAGGGTCTGCCCGCCTCGCCCGGCGCCGCCTCCGGCATCGCGGTGTTCGACGCCGACCGGGCCGAGAAGCTGGGCCGGGCCGGCGAGAAGGTGATCCTGGTGCGCGAGGAGACCAAGCCCGAGGACATCCACGGCTTCTTCGCCTCGCAGGGCATCTTGACCAGCCGCGGCGGCAAGACCTCGCACGCGGCCGTGGTCGCGCGCGGCATGGGCAAGCCCTGCGTCGCCGGCGCCGAGGGCATCCACGTCGACGTTCACACCCGCCAGGCCATCGTCGGCGACCAGGCCTTCGGCGAAGGCGCGGTCATCACCATCGACGGTACCACCGGAAACGTCTACATCGGCGAGGTACCCATGATCGAGGCCGAGTTCTCCGGTGAACTCGCCACCCTGTTGTCCTGGGCCGACGCTACCGCCCGGCTCAAGGTCATGGCCAACGCCGACACGCCGCGCGACGCCGAGCGCGCGCTGAGGTTCGGCGCTATGGGCATCGGCCTGTGCCGCACGGAGCGGATGTTCAACGCGGTCGAACGCCTACCCATCGTGGTCGAGATGATCGTCGCCGAAACAGCCGCCGACCGTCAGGTGGCACTCAACAAGCTGCTGCCCATCCAGCGCGAAGATTTCGTCGGCATCTTCAAGGCCATGTCGCCGCGGCCGGTCACCATCCGCCTGCTGGACCCGCCCATCCACGAATTCCTGCCTTCGGAAAACCAACTGGTGGAAGAGCTCGACCAGCTGCAGCACCTGCGCGACACCCTGCACGGCATGCAGGTACTGTCCGATGCGGTCGATTTTCTCTACCGCACCCGCGACAACCATCCGGAAGTGCACATGCCGGCCGACCCGACGCTGGTCGACGAAGCGATCCAGAAGAAGGAGGCCATGCTCAAGAAGGTGCGCGCGCTGTTCGAGGTCAACCCCATGCTCGGCCACCGCGGCGTGCGCCTGGGCCTGACCTATCCGGAGATTTATTCCATGCAGATCCGCGGCATCCTGGAAGCCACTGCGGAATGCCAGAAGACGGGCATCGAGGTCCATCCCGAGATCATGGTGCCTCAGGTCTGCACCTCGCAGGAATTGAAGCGGGTCAAATCATGGGTCGAGGAAATCCGTGCCGACGTGGAACGCAGCTACGGCGTCGCTCTGTCATTCAAGTTCGGCTCCATGCTGGAAGTGGTGCGCGCCTGCATGCGGGCCGACAGCCTCGCGGAAGAAGCGGAATTCTTTTCCTTCGGCACCAACGACCTGACCCAGGCCACCTTCTCGTTCTCGCGCGAGGATGCCGAGAACAAATTCCTGCCCATGTACAACCAGAGCCACATCCTTCAGGACAACCCGTTCGAGGTCCTGGACGTGAAAGGCGTCGGGCGCCTGATGGAATTGGCTGTCGAATGGGGCCGCACCGCGCGGCCTGGCATGAAGGTGGGCATCTGCGGCGAACACGGCGGCCATCCAGCCTCCATCCGTTTCTGCCACCGGATCGGGCTGACCTACGTGTCCTGTTCAGGCCCTCGTGTACCGATCGCCCGGCTGGCGGCCGCCCACGCCGCACTGGCCGATGGCGACCAGTCAGGTCGGCAGGCCCTGTAGTTTTCACTGCCGCCCGCCCTCGTGGGTGGGACGGCTTGTTCTCCATTTCAATTAGGATCGGCGCAAGCCTGAAACCTTGGCCGCCTAAGCAACTCGAACTCAATTTCCAGAGGAGAAGACCATGTATGGATTTGCGACTTCAGTGAAACTGCCCTTTGCCGCCGCCGTGGACAAAGTCACCGAGGCCCTGAAAAAGGAAGGCTTCGGCGTACTCACCGACATCGATGTGCAAGCGACGATGAAGGCCAAGCTCAACATCGACGGCCGCCCCTACCGCATCCTCGGCGCCTGCAATCCGCCGCTGGCGCACCGGGCCATCGAATCCGATCCGGACATCGGTCTGCTGCTGCCTTGCAACGTGGTCGTGCGTGAAGAGGCCGACGGCTCGGTCATCGTCTCGTTCATGGACCCGGCCGCTGTCTTGAAGCTGGTCGACCGGCCCGGCATCACCGAATTGGCCCAGGAAGTGAAGGGTCGTCTGGAGCGGGTCCGCGACAGCCTGCAGGCCTGAGCCCGACTAGAAGCCGAGCGGTGAGCAGGTCGGATCGACGCCGGCTTCAGTCCAGCCAGCGCAGGAGGTAGTAGAGGCGGAACCCTTCCGAGGACCGTGATGGGCCGCTGGCGATCGCGGCGTGATAGCCCTCGGCCGGCCGGGAGGCCGCCAGGGCGGCCTCTTCGCTCGGCTGCTCGGTAACGCAGTTTTCCGGAAATCGTTTCCGGTTTCGGCCGGAAGGTGAATAGATCAATACCGGCCCGGTGCGCAGCACCGAGGCGTTTTCATCGCTGATCAACTGGGTGATGGCCTCGGCCATCAATGATCCTTACGGGCCGGCGGCGCGACGAACTGCAACGTCTCGGCAGGCTTGTTCTCGTCGGCGTAGTAGGGACGCTCGCTCCTGGACAGGCCCAGCGCTTCAGCCAATTCGGCTTCGCGCGCTGAAATCATGCCCAGGCACATCCGGATGTTCTCGACCGTCTGCTCGGCGAGCGGGCTGGGTTGATCGGCACGCGGCGCGCAATCGCGCACCACGGAGGTCAGCGTCTTGCGCATGGCGCGCATGATCTGCTGTTCCTGGGACAGTTCTTTCTCTTCCACGTCAGTGCTCCATTGGTTGCATACCGGGCGATTGTAGACCCGGCAGTTTTCCGGTCAACCTTAAGTCCGGCATGGTCAAGTCGGAGTCGAGATGTGCCGGGGGTATTTTGAGATCTGGAAAGCAAAACGCCCACCTTATGGGTGGGCGTTTTGGGTATAGGAGTCTGGCGATGACCTACTTTCACGTGCGGGAAGCACACTATCATCGGCGCGGGAGCGTTTCACGGTCCTGTTCGGGAA
>DASVZA010000037.1:0-19910 GCA_036391875.1 Parasulfuritortus sp. | reverse complement strand
GGAGACGATGCTCCCGGCCTGCGCACATCAGAAGCGGATGTGAGCGGAAGCGTTCAGGCTGTTACGGCCACCGCGCCAGTTGTCGACGTGGTACTTGGTGAAGGGCAGACCGGTCTTCTCGAAGAATGCGGGCCAACCGATACGGTCGATCCAGTCGTTCATGCGCTCCCACGGACGGCCGTCGGCCTTGTAGGTGTCCAGGATCTTCTTGACCACGGCACCGACTTCCGGCCAACGCGGTGCGTTGTTGGGCAGGCCGGAGGCGACCAGCTTGTGGAAGGTGGGACGCGAACGGGCGTTGGAGTTCTTGCCGCCAACCCAGATGGCGATCTTGGAATGCTCGGGGTCGTTGATCTGCATCGGGGGGCACGGGGGGAAGCAGGCGCCGCAGCAGATGCACTTCTTCTCGTCGACTTCCAGGGAGGGCTTGCCGTTCACCAGGGCGGGACGGATGGCCGCGACCGGGCAGCGGGCGACGACGGAGGGCCGTTCGCAGACGTTGGCGACCAGATCGTGGTTGATCTTGGGCGGCTTGGTGTGCTGAACGACGATGGCGATGTCGGCCTGGCCGCCGCAGTTGATCTCGCAGCAGGAGGTGGACAGCTTGACCCGGTTGGGCATCTCGCAGTTGACGAAGTCGTGATAGAGATCGTCCATCAGGGCCTTGACCACGCCGGAGGCGTCGGTGCCGGGGATGTCGCAGTGCAGCCAGCCCTGGGTGTGGGCGATCATGGACACCGAGTTGGCGGTGCCGCCGACCGGGAAGCCGCTATCGTTCAGGGACTTGATCAGGGGCTCGACCTTGCTGCCGTCGGTGACCATGTATTCGATGTTGGAACGGGTGGTGAAACGGACATAGCCGTCGGCGAACTGGTCGGCGATGTCGGCCAGCTTGCGCACGGTGTAGTGGTCCATCTGACGCTGGGTGCCGGCCTTGACGGTCCAGATTTCGTCGCCGCTCTCGGCGCGGTGATAGAGCACGCCCGGCTTGGGATGGGAATGGAATACCCACTTGCCGTAGTTCTTGGCCATGACGGGGTGCATGTAGGGCATCGGGTCCGGTGCGCCGGATTCGATGGTCTCGTGAGTACGTTCGCTCATTCTTGTCTCCAACTAGGTGAGATCAGAAAACTTTAAGATGCTGGTATCCGCTATCCACTTGTTGCGCGAGCGGGCCGCAGCCCGCTCTGCGTGCGCAACGTCAGATTAGGCGGCGGCGGCCTTTTGCTCGTTCCACTTCTCGACTTCCTCGTCCCAGCCGTCGGTACGGACATACGGGTTGGTACGCGGATGGACGATCATGTTGGGATCGACCGGAATGTCGAGGCCTTCCAGGAAGTTGACCAGGCCGATACGCTCGATCATCTCGCCGGTCCGCTCGTGCTCCAGGGCGTTTTCGGCGAAGAAGTCCAGAATGTTGCGGGACAGGTCGTTCAGCTTCTCGAAGTCTTCGTCGGATTCGAGCTTCATGAAGGGGATCACCACGGTGCCCATGGAGGCGCCGATCTTCAGCACGCCCTTGCCACCGACCAGGATGGTCACGCCCTTGTCCTTGCCGGGCAGCAGCGCGCCGGGCATGACGTTCAGGCAGTGCATGCAACGCACGCAGTTGTGGTTGTCGATCTCGATGCAGTTGGCGTCGGAGACGGCGACCTTGGTCACGCCTTCGCCGGCGGCCTTGCCGTCGTTCTTGGTCAGCTGGATGGCCTTGGTCGGGCAATGGTTGATGACCATGTTGATCAGGTCTTCCATGCTGTGGGCAGCCATCCACTCGCGGGCGATCTTCTCGTCGGCGCGGATGCTGTCGCGCCAGGTGCCGATGGTGGCCATGTCGGAACGCTGGATGGAGTTCACGCAGTCGTTCGGGCAGCCGGAGAACTTGAACTTGAACTTGTACGGCAGGGACGGACGGTGCATGTCGTCTAGGTTGTTGTTGATGACGGTGCGCAGGGCGCGGGCCTCGTCATAACAGGACATTTCGCAACGGGCGGCACCGACGCAGGACATCGAGGTGCGCAGGGCGGGACCGGCACCGCCGAGGTCGAAGCCCATTTCGTTGAATTTGTCGAAGGAGCGCTGGACGTCAGCGGTCTTGATGCCTTGGAACATGATGTCGCCGGACTGGCCATGGAAGGCGATCAGGCCCGAGCCGCCGGTTTCCAGCCAGGCGTCGCACATCTGGCGCAGCAGGTCGGAGGTGTAGTGCATGCCGGCGGGCGGCTGAATACGCAGGGTGTGGAACTCAGCGGATTCGGGGAATTTGGGGGTGCCATCGGCGTTCTTCAGTTCGGTGAAGCGGGGGATCACGCCACCACCGTAGCCCACCACACCCACGGTGCCACCTTTCCAGTAGCCGAAACGGGTGTTGTAGGAGGTCTCCAGTTGGCCGAGGAGGTCGACCATCATGTCGTTGTCCTTTGCCAGCCGCTTGATGCCGGTCACGAAGCTGGGCCACGGGCCTTTTTCCAGCTCGTCCAGATTCGGCGTGTCATACATTTGCTTAGCCATCTGTTTCTCCTTTAGGTCTTGCGAAGCGGTATATCGTCACTACCTATACACTACCCGTGGGCGTCCTGCCGGCACGAGACTAGTGCAGCAATGGTAGTTAGCTTGGACGCCCGGGGCCATCATTCCGATGGGGGTAACCTGTCCATTCATGGGAGTACCCGGTACCTACCCGAACGGGTAGTCCGGGCTTTTTTGCCACGGAAGGGGGCTTGATACTTGATAAAATGCGTCAAATATTCAGCCACCGCTAATTGTAAGCTCAAAAATTATGGATGAGATCAAGTCGTTGACCAAGTTCCGCAATCCGTACGGCAACCAGGAGATCGAACTCCAGGAAGTGCAGTACGAAGCGGGGGGAACGCCCATGATGCGTTTGCGCATCCGCGAGCGCGGCGCGCGCTTCACGATTTTCGACATCGACCCGGTGACCGTTAAGTTCTGGGCCGAGGAAATGCTGAACTGGGCGGCGGGTCAGGAAACCGGCCGGGCCGCTGCGGAGGGCGACAAGCATGAGGATGTATAACCCGGACTGGGAAGCAATCAAGGATTTCGAGTACACCCCGCGCTTCAAGGACGTCCTGTTCGACCTGGTCGGCAGCGAAATTCCGGCTGACCACGGCCAAGTACTGTTCGATGCGCTTGCTGCGCTGCTGCCCTGGCTGAAGGAAGAGCCGACTGCCGGCGTGCATCCCATCCATGGCGCACCGACCGGCCGCAACGACACGCTGGTCATCAACCGTCGGATCAAGCTGGTGCTGCGCCTCCCGGTGGCGCGACTGGAAGAGGTGCGGGCCCTGTGCGGCAAGCGTTTCGACACCGGAGTCGGCGAGATTGCCGTCGGCGGCCTGAAGGAAAAAGTCCTGACGCCCTTCGCCACGCTTTATTCGCCGGTAGTGGATTTCGGCACCGCAGACGAGGCGGCGTTCCTGGAAGCCGCGCACGCCGAATTGGAAGAAATGGGCATCCGTTGCGGACTCATTCCCGGCAAGCAGCGTAAAATGCATCTCACCGAGGGGGAGATCTCGGGCTATAGCCTCATGTTGCACGATGTCAGCCTGCAGCAATCGTTGCAGGTTCAGGAAACCGGGCTGGGTCGCCATCGCGGCTATGGCTGCGGTATATTCGTCCCCCACAAATCGATTAAGGAAGTCGCGATCGGCTGATGTCGGTCGCAGTTTTTTGCAACTCGTGAAATAGGAGAAACACCGTGGGATACGTAGTTAACGGCGAAGAACTGGAAGGCGATGACGAGAACTTTCTGGTGGAAGCCAATTTCAGTGACGATGTCTGCCCTGTGATCGCCGAGGCCGAAGGCCTCAAGCTGACCGACGATCACTGGACCGTGATCCGCTTCATGCGCGAGCGCTATCAGGAAGACGGCCACACCCCCAACTTCCGCAACATGGTGGCCATGCTCGACGAGCAGGACGACAGCATCGACTGGAAGAAGAAGCTGTACGAGCTGTTCCCGAAGCAGCCCAACCGCCAGTCGGCCAAGGTTGCCGGCCTGCCCAAGCCGTTCGGCAAGGGCGGCTACTGAGACCTAGAGTCGAGAGCCGAGAGCCGGGAGTTCGCCTCCCGGCTTTCCACCCTCCACTCTGAAGTATCCCGAGATGTTCTACACCACCCTGGTTTCCACTGACGATCTGGCGCGTCATCTGGACGATCCCCATTGGCTCGTCATCGACTGCCGCTTCACCCTGACCGATCCCGAAGGTGGCCGCCAGACCTACCGGAAAGGCCACATCCCCGGCGCCATCTACGCCCATCTGGACGACGACATGGCGGCCCCGATCGGTCCCAGCACCGGCCGCCATCCCTTGCCCGATGCCGACGTCCTGGCCGAGAAGCTGTGCAGCTGGGGGATTGGCGTCAACAAGCAGATCGTGGTCTACGACGACAGCTTCGGTTCCATGGCGGTGCGCCTCTGGTGGCTGCTGCGCTGGCTCGGCCACCCCGGCGTCGCCCTGCTCGACGGCGGCTATCCCAAGTGGCTGCGCGAAAAGCGTCCGGTGAGCCAGGAAGAACCCGCCGCGATCGCCCGGGCCACCTGTGCCAAGCTGCCCGAGCCCAGCCTTTGCGTCGATGCCGACGAGGTGTTGCGTGCTTCGCAGACCGGCGACAAGCTGATCCTCGACGCCCGTCCCGAACGTCGCTTCAGCGGCGAATACGAGCCGCTCGATCCGGTGGCCGGCCATGTGCCGGGCGCGGTCAACTGGAACTTCGAGGAGAACCTCGACCTTGACGGCACCTTCATGCCGCCCGAGGCGCTGCGCGAGAACTACCAGGCGCTGCTCAAGGGCCGCGCACCCTATGAGGTGATCCACATGTGCGGCTCGGGCGTCACCGCCTGCCACAACATCCTGGCCATGGAGATCGCCGGCCTGTCCGGCTCCAGGCTGTATGTCGGTTCCTGGAGCGAATGGATCACCGATCCGTCGCGTCCGATTGCCACTGGAGAATAACGATGGCTGCCCCTACCCGAGTCAAGACGGTCTGGTTCAAGAAGGAGGGCGAACGCCCGGTCGAGGAGATCGCCACTGCGCTCGCCACCACCATCTGGCGCATGGCCGACCGCGCCATCGACAACCTGTCCAAGGCCGACTACGACATCATCACCCCGCAGCGCGGCTTCAAGATCATCGGCGAACTGACCGCCTTCGCGGTGCATTACGTCGACCGCCTGATCTTTCCGCGCATGGATGACAAGAAGCGCGGCGAACTGGTCAGCGCCCTGGGCGTGCGCCTGGCCGAGGTCATGGAGGACAACGTCCTCGACTTCACCGGCGGCGTCAAGGACCCGGACTACGACTACCAGCAGGGCTACATCGACATGCTCAACGCCCGCATGACCGAATATGCCCACTACGACTTCCCCGACGACAAGCCCAGCTTCCAGGCCGCCCGCTACCTCAGCCTGCAGATCCGGGAAGACATGGAAAAGTCCGACCAGACCTGGATCCAGGACCAGATCATGGACATCGAGATGCCCGAGATCCTGGGCACGGTGAAGAAGCAGGTGGACGGCTTCTACCCGGTGCCGGCCGGTCAGTGACCGCCCCGGCCCTGATCGTCGATCCCATGGTTCCAGTCGACAGCCCGTTCCATCCGGACAACGAAGCCGGCTACCTGGCCTGGCGCGAGGCCAAGCTGGCCGGCTATCCGGCCCGGGGAGAGGATCTGATCGTCGAGGTGCGCGATCCGCACGCCCTGACCGATACCGAATACCGGGCCATCCTCGAACGGGTGGCCAAGACCAACATGGTGGTTTACGCCACCGCTTTGGGCGAGACCGAGGACAAGGCGGCGGTGCGCGCCCTGTCGGCGCAGTTCGGCCTGACCCATCTCGATGCCAACTGGCTGGCCGACGAGGACGGCATCTCCAGCCTGACCCCGCGCGACGATGGGGCGCAGAAGCGGGGCGACTACATCCCGTATACCCACAACCGCATCCGCTGGCACACCGATGGCTATTACAACCCCGAACAGCGGCGCATCCTGGCCATGACCCTGCATTGCGTGCGCGCTGCCCAGGAGGGCGGCGACAACGAGCTGTACGACCAGGACCTGGCCTACATCCATCTGCGCGACAGCAATCCGGACTGGATCCGCGCCCTGATGGCGCCGGACGCCATGACCATCCCGGCCCGGGTCGACGAGATCGATGGCGAACGGCCAGAAGAGAAAGGTCCTGTGTTCCTGATCGATCCGGCCAGCGGCGGCCTGCACTTGCGCTATACCGCCCGCACCAAGAGCATCGCCTGGAAGGATGATCCGGTCACCCAGGCCGCGGTCAAGGCGATCGAGGACCTGCTGGCGGCCCAGCCGCCCGGCTGGTTCAGGCTCAAGCTGCAGCCCGGCATGGGCCTGCTCTGCAACAACGTGCTGCACACCCGGGACGGCTTTTCCGATACATCCGAACACCGCCGTTTGCTCTACCGCGCCCGCTACCACGACCGCATCCGCGATCTGCGCCGGTGAGGCGGCAATGCGACGGCCGGCCGTCGCATCTCCTGGTACGCTCCGTGACATTGTTTCTGTAACATACGCCTTGTCCACAATGGCAGTGTGGTCGACTCCGCATCGCCGAACATAAAAATGACTTCAATCACGATTTCAAGACCTGCTTGTGCAGCGGGCAATACTGGCGGTGCGTCCCCGACCTGGCGGCGGCGTGCCGCGGCAGTGCTAGGCGGCCTGTTGGTTGCCGCATCGTCCTGGGCGGATCCATACCAGCTCGGCCAGGGTATGCAGGTCGGCGATTTCCTGTTGTCCGGCTACGGCAACCTCGTGGCCGAGGCGCCCAATGGCCAGCCTGCCCGGCTGGTCGTCGACGATCTCAGCCTGTACGTCAACGGTTCGATAAACCGCTGGCTGAATCCATTCCTGGAAGCCGAAATCTCCGGTGCCAACCTGCTGCATGAAGGCGGGGCGGACAATTCGGCGGGCCGGCTGGTGCTGGAGCGTTTCTACGACGATGTCCACCTGTCGGAGACCAATACCCTGCGGCTCGGCAAGATCCTTTCGCCGGTCGGCGACTGGAACCTGATCCATGCTGCGCCGCTGGTGCCGACCATCACCCGGCCGCTGACCACCTACCGGGGGTTCGCCGAATATGCCAGCGGCCTGTCCTGGCTGCACGAGTCGGATTATTCCGGGGTAAGCCCGGACTGGCAGATCTACTGGCAGCCGGACAAGGAGTTGGTGCAGCGTCCGGACAGCGTGTCGCCGCGCCATCACCGCGACGTATTCGGCGCCCACCTCAATTGGAGTTTCGGCATGCTGGACAATGCCGGCCTGTCCTACCAGCAAGGGGAGCAACTGGTGACCGGACAGCGCTACACCCTGGGCGGGCTCAATGCCCGCAAGGTGGTCGGCCGGCTCACCCTGCAGGGCGAAGCGACCACGGCCTACTGGTCGGCCGAGCCGGCCGGCGGCCGCAGCCACGAGTGGGGCGCGTTCCTGGTCGCGGACTACCGCTTCACGCCGTATTGGCATGGCATCGTCGAGCGCGAGGTCTACCAGCCGCACGGCACCGATGCCCAATCCCGCAGCAATCTGCTGGGCGTCGCCTACAAGCCCAACCCGGCCGTCGTCTGGAAGCTGGAGTACGTCCATCAGCAAGACCGGTCCCGGGAAGTGCCGTCCGGCTGGAGCGCATCGTGCGCGGTGCTGTTCTGATGCGCAGCCTGTTCCTGCTCGTCTGCTGCCTGGGGCTGGCCCGGTTCGCCCTGGCCGACGGCCTGCTGGTGATCGCCAACGGCAAAGTGCCGGAGGCGCAGATTTCGCTCGAGGAGCTGATGAACATCTACCGGATCCGCAAGGTGACCTGGTCGAACGCTCTGGCCATCGTGCCGGTCAATCGTGAGGCATCGAGCCGGGAGCGGCAGCAGTTCTCGGAAATGGTGTTCGACCGCTCGACCATGGAACTGGCGGATTACTGGAACCGGCTGCGCTTCCAGGGCAAGATCCCGCCGGTGGTGCAGAATTCGGACCAGAGCGTGGTCGGCTTCGTCAGGAACATACCGGGCGCGATCGGCTACATCAACGACACCTCGGAGCATGCCGGCGTCAAGGTGCTGCTCAGGCTCGAGTGACCGTCGACCGGCCATGTCCATCTTCTCCCGCCTGAACGACTGGGTCGCCAAGAACATCAGCCACAAGCTGCTGGTCGCCTTCTTCCTGGTCTTCTTCGGGACCTATCTGGCGACCGCCCTGGTGGTGCTGACCGCAGTCCGCTCCTCGGTGGTGGGGGCCGAGCACGATGCCCTGGAGCAGATGGCCAGCTTCAAGCTCAACAGCCTGAACACCCATTTCGACCAGCTGCGGACCGACCTGCACGCCTGGTCCAAGCTCGACGTCATGAACGACCTGGCGTCGGGCGATGTCGACCAGCGCGTCGCCCGCGCCCTGGAGGACATGAAGGCGGATTACGCGCTGAAGGGCGATCTGTACGCCTTCAATGCCGCCGGGCAACTGATCGCCAGCAGCGACAACCGTCGCCGCAACACCCTCCTGCCGGCCGCCTGGCGGCCGGGCAAGGCGATCACCTTCGTCGACAAGCATGCCAGTCCGCTGGACGGCAGTCCGATCGCCGCGCTGTCGACCCCGGTCTATTCCTCGTTCGCCAAGGACCTGCAACTCGGCACCCTGGTCGTCACCTATCCCTGGTCCGCGGTCCGGGAGACCCTGTCCGAGCAGGCCATGCTGTTGCGCACAGGGACGCCGCCGGTGATCCTGGAGTCGACCCTGCGCGGCGTCGGCGGCGAGAGCGTGATCGAGGCGCTCGGTCGGACGAAGCCGGGCGACGTCTGGCTGCAGCTCGGCCCGACCCGCTATCTCGCCCACGCCGTCGCCAACGGCAGCGGCAGGCTGCTGGCCGATTGGGAGGTCGTGGTGTTCCGCTCGCCCACCTACCTGAACCACACCCTGAGCGTGGTGGCTTGGGAACTGGCGGCCCTGTGCGCGGTGATCACACTGCCGCTGATCATGGTGATCCGCTGGCTGGCCAACCGGCTGACCGCACCCCTGCGCGACCTGACCGGCTTCGTGGCCGGCATCACCGGCACCGGCGACCTGTCGCAGCGCCTGGCGCCGACCAGCCGGGACGAACTCGGCACCCTGACCACCGCCTTCAACCACATGGCTGGCCGGCTCGACGCGGCGGCCCAGGAGCGGGAACGCTTCGTCCGAGAACTCGAGTTCTCGGCCCAGGAACTGGAAAAGAAGGTGCAGGCGCGGACCCGTGAACTGACAGCGGCCAACGCCGAGCAGGCCCGCATCCTGGCCGAATTGCAGTCGGCCCAGAGCCAGCTCATCCAGCAGGAGAAACTGGCCTCGCTCGGCCAACTGGTGGCCGGCGTGGCGCACGAACTGAACAATCCGATCGGCTTCATCTACGCCAACTTCCCGCATCTGGAGGAATACGTCCGCACGTTGCTGGATGTGCTGGATGGCATGCGCCAGCTGCCCATGTCGGACGAGGCCCGGGCCGAGCTGGAACGGCGCCTGGAAGAGGCCGACATCGACTACCTGCGCGGCGACCTGCTCAAGATCATCCGCAGCGGCCAGTCTGGCGCCACCCGGATCAAGGACATCATCTCCTCCCTGCGCAGCTTCTCCCGCCTGGACGAGGCGGTGGAAAAGAATGCCCGCCTGGAGGACGGACTCGACGACACCCTGGCCCTGCTGCGCCACCATCTGCAGAAGCGGATCGAGGTGGTGAAGGACTATCGGCTGAACACCGCCATCCTGTGCCACCCCGGCCAGCTCAACCAGGTGTTCATGAACATCCTGTACAACGCCATCCAGGCGATCGAGGGGCTGGGCACCGTCACCGTCTCGACCCGCCGCGAGGAGGGCTGGGCGGTGGTCGCCATCGCCGACTCCGGCTGCGGCATCCCGGCCGAGACCTTGGGCCGAATCTTCGATCCGTTCTTCACAACCAAGAAGGTAGGCGAGGGCACCGGACTGGGTTTGTCGATCTCCTACGGCATCGTCCAGAACCACGGCGGCCGGATCGAGGTCGACAGCGCGCCCGGCAAGGGCACCACCTTCACCATCCGCCTGCCGATCGACGGCAAGCCGGCGAGCCAGCCAGGAAGTTAAGCCATGATGCCAGACCCGCAGAGCAGTACGTCACAGGACCGGTTCACGGTCCTGGTGGTGGACGACGAGGAAGATATCGTCGACAGCCTGCACCGCACTTTCCGCAAGGAGTACCGGGTGATCACGGCCACTTCGGGCGAGGCCGCCGTCGAACTGCTGAACAGCCAGAACGTGGACCTGGTCATCTCCGACCAGCGCATGCCCGGCATGACCGGCGACGAGGTGCTGCGCGTGGCGCGCCAGGTCCAGCCAGAGGCGGTGCGCATCCTGCTGACCGGCTATTCCGACCTGGAGTCGCTGGTCAGGTGCGTCAACGAGGCCGGCATCTACAAATATCTGACCAAGCCCTGGGAGCCGGAGCAGTTGAAGATGACCGTCTCCCGGGCGCTGGAGCACCTCGACGTCAGCCGCAAGCTGAAGCTGGCCGCCGAGCAGCTGGAAGAGGCCTACCAGGATGCGGTCACCATGCTGTCGATCGCCTGCGAGGGCAAGGACGAGGACACCGGCTTCCATGTCCAGCGGGTGCAGCACTACACCGAGGCCCTGGCCGGACAGATGGGGCTGGCTGCCGACGAGGCCCGCCACATGGGGGTGATGAGCATCCTGCACGACGTCGGCAAGCTCAACATCCCCGACGCCATCCTGAAGAAGCCGGCCGGCCTGGACGAGGCGGAATGGGTGGTCATGAAGACCCATGCCGAGCACGGCGTGCGCATCCTGGGCAGCAACGCGTTCTATGCCCTGGCCCGCGAGATCGCCGCCGGCCACCACGAGAACTGGGACGGCAGCGGCTATCCGAAAGGGCTGGCCGGCGCGGCCATTCCGCTCTCGGCCCGGATCGTCAAGGTGGCCGACGTATTCGATGCCTTGACCAGCCGGCGGCCCTACAAGGAGCCGTGGCCGCTGGACCGGGTGCTGGCGCTGCTCGCCGAGGAGTCCGGCCGCCAGTTCGATCCGGCGGTGGTCGAGGCCTTCATCCGCCTGCACGAGACCGGCGTGATCGTCGGCATCATGGAACGCTTCAAGTCCTGATCCGCCTCAGGCAGCCGGCAGCAGTTCGGCCAGCGGGATGAAGCGGACGGCATCGCCCGCGGTCATCGTCCGTCCGGCTTCGATCTCGACCAGGCCTTCCGCCCAGGCCACGGAGGTGAGCACGCCTGAGCTCTGGTTGGGATAGAGCACGGCCCGGCCGTCGGCCATGCGGGCGCGCAGGAACTCGGTGCGGTTGCCCGGCTTGCTCCGCTCGAAGCCGGCCGGCACCGTGAACGAGCTCGGTGCCTGCCAGCGGCCGCCCATGCGGGTCAGCAGGAAGGGGCGGGCGAACAGGCAGAACACCACGAAGGCCGACACCGGGTTGCCCGGCAGGCCGATGAAGTCGGCCTCGCCGATCCGGCCGTAGGCGAGCGGCTTGCCCGGCTTCATTGCTACCTTCCACATCTCCAGCCTGCCCAGTTTCTCGACCGCGTTCTTGACGTGATCCTCCTCGCCGACCGAAACGCCGCCGGTGGTCATCACCACGTCGGCCCTGGCGGCGGCCGCCTCCAGCGCAGCCGTGGTGTCGGCCAGGGTGTCGGCCACGTTGCCGATGTCGATCACCTCGCAGCCGAGCGCCGAGAGCAAGGCAATCAACGTGGCCCGGTTGGAGTTGTAGATCCGGCCCGGCGGCAGGGGCTGGCCGGGCGGGACCAGTTCGTCGCCGGTGAAGAAGACGGCGACCTTCAGCCGGCGGTAGACAGTCAGCCGGTCGGCGCCGACCGAGGCGGCGACGCCGAGCTGGGCCGGTCCCAGGCGGGTGCCCGCCTCGAGCACGGCCTGGCCGTCTCGGATGTCCTCGCCGATCCGGCGGATGTGCGCGCCGGCCTTGGCGGCGCGCAGTATCCTGACGCCGTCGTCGGCGGTCTCGGTGTCCTCCTGGATGACGATGGCATCGGCGCCTGCCGGTATCGGCGCCCCGGTGAAGATGCGGGCCGCGCTGCCGGCGGCCAGGGGCTGGCCCAGGCTGCCGGCCGGGATGCGCTGGGAGACGGGCAGCAGCGCGCCCTCGGCGGCTTCGGCATGGCGCACGGCGTAGCCGTCCATGGCGCTGTTGTCGAGCGGCGGCACGTTCACGCCGGACACCAGCTGGCGGGCCAGGATGCGGCCGAGCGCGTCGGTGGCGTTCAGGGTCTCTGTTTCGGTGACGGGACGGGCTGCGTTCAGCAGCAGTTCGCGGGCTTGGTCAACGCTCAACATGGCGGGCATGCTCCAGGATGAAATTGGCGATGGCGGCGCTGTCATCCAGGTCGAAGCAGGGCAGATTGCCGGCTGCCGCGTCGCTGGCGAGCGCGAGGATGTTGGGGTCGTCCGGATGGAGCCAGGGCTGGCCAGTGGCGGTCCGGTGCACTTCCAGCTTGGGCAGGTCGGCGTGGCGGTAGCCTTCGACCAGCACCAGGTCGCAGTCGGCCAGCCGGCGGATGTGCTCGGTCAGTGTCGGTTCCGGCGTGCCGCGCAGTTCCGCCGCCAGCATCCAGCGGTGCGGCGAGGTCAGCAGCACCTCGTGGGCGCCGGCCTGGCGGTGGCGCCATGAGTCCTTGCCGGGCGGGTCCAGGGTGACGTCGTGGTGGCTCTGCTTGATGACTGAGACGGCGAGGCCGCGGCGGCACAGCTCGGCCAGCAGCTTCTCGATCAGGGTGGTCTTGCCCGCGCCGCTGTAGCCGGCGATGCCGAATACCTTCATGGCCGCGCCTCCGCCCGGGCCTGGTCCCAGTTGTCCGGCGTGTTGACGTTGAGGAAGGCGGCTGCGTCGGCCGGATCGAGCGCCAGTTCGCGGCTGCCTGCGGCCGCGTGCAGCGCCCGCAGCGAGCGGCCGCTCAGCAGACTGCCGTCCGCGGCACGGCTCGGCAGCAGGGCGGGCAGGGGTTGTCCGGCGTAGTGCGCGGCCTGCAGCGGCCGGCCGGGTTCGCCCAGCAGGCGGCGGATCAGATCCGGGGTGAGCATGGGCATGTCGACCGGCACGACCAGCGCCCAGGCGTCCGGCTCCAGGGTGGCCAGCAGGTGGCTGATGGCGACGCCCGGACCCTGGTTCGGTTCGGGGTCGGCCACCGAGCGGTAGCCCGGCCGCTCGCCGCTGACGACCACCTGGGCCAGGCCGCTTGCCTTGAGCAGGCCGATCATGTGGTCGAGCAGGGTGGCCTCGCCCCAGGGCAGCAGGGCCTTGTCGCGTCCCATCCGGCTGGACAGGCCGCCGGCCAGGACGACGCCGACGGCGTGTGTCGCCGTCTTCATCGTATGGGTGGGGATGCCGCGGGCAGGCCGTCCCTGCCGGGATTCCCGGAATGAAGGTAGTCCATTTGCCGATTGTAAACGGGAAGCGCTGGTCAATTTTCAGGTTTCAGGGACCGCCTTGACCATGGTCAATGTCCCTACATTCAGCGGTGTTTAATCTTGCCGCAACAGGTAACGGACCTGAGGGGAACACAAAATGAATCTATCCGGAATTCTCGTGGTTGCCGAGCAGGGCCGGCAAGCCGAGGTCATCGCCGCACTCGAGGCGCTGTCCGGCGTCTCCCTCCACCACATCGACCCGCCGACCGGCCGCCTGATCGCAGTCCAGGAGGCCGAGGACATCTACGCCGAAGTGGAAGGCCTGCGCCGCATCAAGGCGCTGCCCCACGTGGTCATGGCCGAGATGGTCTACCACTACATCGCCGAGGACGACGCCGAATACCCGGAGTTGCCGCCGGAACTCGCCGAGCAGGAGTCGTCCTGCCCGATCCCCCAGTATCTGCAGGACTGAACGGTTTTTACAGGAGGTTGCAATGGGACTGACACGCCGTGACTTTTTGAAGAACAGCATCGCGGCCAGCGCCGCCCTGACGGTGGGCATGCCGGTGGCCAAGCAGGCCGAGGCCGCGGTCCAGGCGAGCGAAGCCGGCTGGCAATGGGACAAGGGCGTCTGCCGCTTCTGCGGCACCGGCTGCGGCATCATGATCGCCACCCAGAACGGCAAGATCGTCGCCACCAAGGGCGACCCGGACGCGCCGGTCAACCGCGGCCTGAACTGCGTCAAGGGCTACTTCAACGGCAAGATCATGTACGGCAAGGACCGGCTGACCCAGCCGCTCTTGCGCATGACCAACGGCCAGTTCGACAAGAAGGGCAAGTTCGTGCCGGTCAGCTGGGACAAGGCGATGGAGGTGATGACCGCCAAGTTCCTGGAGACCTACCGGACCATGGGCCCGACCGGCGTCGCCCTGTTCGGCTCGGGCCAGTGGACGGTGCCGGAGGGCTACACCGCGCTCAAGTTCTGGAAGGCCGGCCTGCGCTCCAACAACATCGACCCCAACGCCCGCCACTGCATGGCCTCGGCCGTGGCCGGCTTCATGCAGACCTTCGGCATCGACGAGCCGTCCGGCAACTACGACGACATCGAATACACCGACACCGCCGTGCTGTGGGGCGCCAACATGGCCGAGATGCACCCCATCCTCTGGTCGCGCATCACCAACCGCCGGCTCACCCACAAGAACATGGTGGTGGTGAACCTGTCGACCTATTCCAACATGTCGTCCGACATCGCCGACATCGAGATCGTGTTCCGGCCCTCGGGCGACCTGGCGATCCAGAACTTCATCGCCCGCGAGATCGTGAAGCGCAACGCGGTGAACTGGGACTTCGTCAACAAGCACTGCGTGTTCGCCACCGGCCCCTACGACATCGGCTACGGCTTCCGGCCCAAGAACGCCGACAAGTTCGCCTCCGCCGACGAGATGCTGGCGTTCAAGAACGAGCAGGTGCACGTCGTCGACAAGTATGAAGCCATCGCCCAGCGGCGCCAGACGGGCGAGGCGGTGAAGCAGGCCAACGCGGCGACGCCGGCCAAGGACTGGGCGATCAGCTTCGAGGACTTCAAGCGGGCGATCGAGCCCTACGACATCGACTTCGTCGTGGCCGTGGCCAAGGGCGACCCGGACGAGTCCGACGCCGACTTCAAGGCCAAGCTCATGAAGCTGGCCGACCTTTACTGCGACCCGAAGCGCAAGGTCGTCTCCTACTGGACCATGGGTTTCAACCAGCACCAGCGCGGCACCTGGGTCAACGAGCAGGCTTACATGAACCACCTGCTGCTCGGCAAGCAGGCCCAGCCTGGCAACGGCGCCTTCTCGCTGACCGGCCAGCCTTCCGCCTGCGGCACGGCGCGCGAGGTCGGCACCTTCTCGCACCGCCTGCCGGCCGACATGGTGGTCGACAACCCGGCGCACCGCCACCACGCCGAGGAGATCTGGAAACTACCGGCCAAGACCCTCAACCCGCAGATCGGCAGCCACTTCACCAAGATCATGCGCGACCTGGAGGACGGCTCGGTGAAGTGGGCCATGGTCCAGGTCAACAACCCCTGGCAGAACACCGCCAACCTGAACCACTGGATCAAGGCCGCGCGCGACATGGACAACTTCATCGTCTGCTGCGACGCCTATCCGACCGTCTCGGCCAAGGTCGCCGACCTGGTCCTGCCGGCGGCCATGATCTTCGAGAAGTGGGGCTTCTACGGCAACGCCGAGCGGCGCACCCAGGCCTGGCGCCAGCAGGTGCCGCCGCCCGGGGTGGCCAAGGGCGACCTGTGGATTATCCTGGAGATGGCCAAGCGGATCCGGATCAAGGACGTCTGGGGCGAGCAGAAGGTGCCCGGCCTCAAGGCCGAGGGCTTCGAGGACGGCAAGCTGCCCTCGGTCATGGCCGAGGCCCAGGTGCTCGGCTACAAGCCGGAGATGACGCTGTACGAGGCGTTGTTCGCCACCCCGGCCACCAAGAAGGCCTTCCCCTGGCCGGACAAGCCGGTCGCCAAGGGCCACGCCAACCATATCGCCGAGACGCTCAGGGACGGCTGGTTTCCGGAGAAGGCGATGTTCGAGGAATACCGCCACTTTGGCACCGGCCACGGCCACGACCTGGCGCCGTTCGACGTCTATTACCGCGACGACGTGCGCGGCCTGCGCTGGCCGGTGGTGCAGAAGGACGGCAAATGGACCGAGACCCGCTGGCGCTTCAACGAGGAGTACGACCCGTACGTCAAGAAGGGCCAGGGCATCCACTTCTACGGCAACGACGGCAAGGCCATCGTCATGGGCGACCTGGACAAGCCGGGCGACGGCAGCAAGAAGGTCGACCTCACCGGCCGGGCCAAGATCTACTTCAGGCCCTACGCCTCGCCGGTCGAGCAGCCGGACAAGGAGTTCAACCTCTGGCTCTGTACCGGCCGGGTGCTGGAGCACTGGCATTCGGGTTCGATGACCCGGCGGGTGCCGGAACTGTACCGGGCCTTCCCGGACGCGGTCTGCTGGATCAATCCGAAGGACGCCGAGGCGCGCGGCCTGAAGCGCAACGACCTGGTCTGGGTCGAGTCGCGCCGGGGCAAGGTCCGGGTCCGGATCGAGACCGGCGGCCGCAACCGGGTGCCGAGTGGCCTGGTCTACGTGCCCTGGTTCGACGAGTCGGTGCTGATCAACAAGGCCACCCTGGACGCGACCTGTCCGATCTCCAAGCAGACCGACTTCAAGAAGTGCTCGGTCAAGGTCTACAAGGCCTGAGACGAGGGGTAGCGAGCCATGTCCGACTCCGTCAGCCGCCGCGACTTCATGGTCAAGGCCGCCCAGGGCGCCGCCCTGGCGGCGACCGGCGGTCTGCTCTGGGCCTATCTGCTCCGGCAGGAGGCCAAGGCACAGCCCTATGCGCTGCGGCCGCCGGGCGCACTGGCGGAGAAGGATTTCGAGGCGGCCTGCATCAAGTGCGGCCAGTGCGTGAACGCCTGTCCACCCGACATACTCAAGCTGGCACCGGCCGGCGGCGACCTGCCGATCGGCACGCCGTATTTCACGCCGCGCAGCGGGGCCTGCATCATGTGCCCGGACATCCCCTGCCTCAAGGCCTGTCCGACCGGGGCGCTGGCGCCGGAACTGAAGGACATCAACCAGGCGCGCATGGGCCTGGCCGTGATCGACATCGAGAACTGCCTGTCCTGGAAGGGCCTGCGCTGCGAGATCTGCTACCGTGACTGCCCGATCCGGGGCAAGGCGATCCGGTTGGAGACCGACCCGCGCGGCTTGTCCAAGCACGCCATGTTCCGGCCCATCGTCAACTCCGACGCCTGCACCGGCTGCGGTATCTGCGAACATTCCTGTCCGACCGAGCTGGCGGCCATCCGCATCCTGCCGCGCAATCTGGTGCAGGGCAGGATCGGCGAGCATTACAAGATCGGCTGGCAGGACACCGGCAAGATCACCGAGGACTTCAAGCCGGCCGCGAGCGCGCCGGAACCGCCCAAGGCGCCTGACGGCAACGCACCCGGCGTCGACTATCTGAACCAGGGTGGCCTATGAGCGGAGCTGGCGAGTTTTCCCGCGCGGATGCCCTGGAATCGGTACGCAAGCTGCGCGAGCGCGGCCTCGGCGCCCGGCTCTGGTCCTGGCGCTACCTCGTCCTGCGCCGACTTTCCCAGTTCGCCATCCTGCTGCTGTTCTTCGGCTCCGCCCACTGGGCCTGGCAGTACCCGGCCAAGACGCCGCTCCTGACCGGCAACCTGTCGGCCTCGGAGCTGATGGGCACCGTGCCCATGGCCGATCCGTTCGCCGTGCTGCAGATCTTCCTGACCGGCCACGTGCTGCAGCAGAAAGTGGTGCTCGGCGCCGCCGTGGTCATGGCCTTCTACCTGCTGGTCGGCGGCCGGGTGTTCTGCGCCTGGGCCTGCCCGGTCAACGTGGTGGCCGACGCCGCCGGCTGGTTGCGCGCCCGTCTGCCTATCCAGCCCATGTTCCACCTGAGCCGCAACCTACGCTATTTCGTGCTGGCCGCGACCCTGATCCTTTCGGCGCTGACCGGCCTGGCGGCGTTCGAATGGGTCAGCCCGGTCGGCATGGCCCAGCGCGGGATCATCTTCGGCCTGGGCGCCGGCGGCATGGCGCTGGCCGCGATCTTCCTGTTCGACCTCCTGATCCTGAAGAACGGCTGGTGCGGCCACCTCTGTCCGCTGGGCGGCTTCTGGTCGCTGGTCGGGCGCACGGCCCAGATCCGGGTCCGGTTCGACGCGCAAAGCTGCACTCATTGCGGCGAGTGCGCCAAGGTCTGTCCGGAGCCGCAGGTGCTGAACCTGAAACACCTGGAGACGACCGGCTACGTGAATTCGGGGGAATGCAGCAACTGCGGCCGCTGCACGCCGCTCTGCCCGGAAGGGAGCCTGGCATTCGATTTGAGACCGCTCATCCGTGCGCACAACGCGCGCAAGGGCTGATTTTCCACGCAGTGGGTTAAGGAGGAAGAAATGAAAAAGGGCATTCTGATGGGGGCTGCGCTGGCGGGCATGACCTTGGCTCTGGGCGCCTGGGCGGCGGACGACCAGCCGATTCCGCCCGACTCGCTGGGGCTCTCCAAGACCAGCGTGTTCGATTCGCCGGCGCCGCCGGCCTTCGACTACAAGGAACCCGATGTCGGCACGGTGACCGCCCGCGCGGTGCGCTCCTACCCGACCGCGCCGCCGATGATCACCCATTCGATCGAGGGCATGCTGCCGATCACCCAGGAAAACAACATGTGCAAGGACTGCCACGTGCAGCCCGACATGGTCGGCAAGAAGGTCGATCCCGGCCTGCCCATCCCGGCGCCGGCCAGCCATTACGTCGACGTCAAGAAGGGCGAGTTCTACATGGGCCGCTGGAACTGCGTACAATGTCACCGTCCCCAGGCCGATGTGAAGCCGCTGGTCGCCAACATATTCGGCCAGCCCGGCAAGGCCGGCAAGAAATGACGCTTGGACCTATCGTATGGAAGCACAACTCACTCCTCCCGCCCTGATCGACCGCTACAACCGTCGGGTGGACTACCTGCGGGTTTCGGTCACCGACCGCTGCGACATGCGCTGTTCGTACTGCATGCCGAAGCGCTTCACCGACTACGAGGACCCGGCCGGCTGGCTGACCTTCGACGAGCTGACCCGGGTGGTCGGCGCCTTCGCCGGATTGGGCGTGCGCCGGGTCCGCCTGACCGGCGGCGAGCCGCTGCTGCGCCGCAACCTGCCCGACTTGGTCGGCCGCATCGCGGCCCTGCCGGGCATCGAGGACATCGCCCTGTCCACCAACGGCAGCCGGCTCGACCGGCAGGCCGAAGCCCTGGTCCGGGCCGGTCTCAAGCGGGTCAACATCAGCCTCGATTCGCTCGACCAGGGCTGCATCGAGCAGATCACCGGGCGGGATACGCTCGACTCGGTGCTGAGCGGCATCCGGGCGGCCGAGGCGGCCGGCCTCGCGCCGATCAAGATCAACATGGTGGTGATGAACGGCGTCAACGACCACGAGATCGAGCGGATGGCCGAGTTCGCCCTCGACCACGGCTACATCCTGCGCCTGATCGAGCTCATGCCCATGGGCGACACCGCCCGGGCCCAGGCCGGCCTCGACCTCAGCGCCGAGGTGCGGGAACGGCTGGTCGCCCGCTACGGCCTGGTGCCGTCGGCGAGCGAGCTGGGCGGCGGCCCGGCCCGCTACTGGGAGACCCTGGACGGCAAAGGGGCGATCGGCTTCATCACGCCGATGTCGCAGCATTTCTGCGCCACCTGCAACCGGGTCCGGCTGACCGTGGAGGGCACGCTGCTGCTCTGCCTCGGCCAGGAGCACAGCCTGGACCTGCGCGCGCTGCTGCGGGCCGGCATCAGCGACCCGGAACTGGCCGACCAGATCCGCGCCGCCATCGCCCGCAAGCCGGAGCGGCACGAATTCCGAGAGGCGCCCGACCGCCTGGTGCGGGTCATGTCGCGCACCGGCGGCTGA
>DASVZA010000036.1:0-71865 GCA_036391875.1 Parasulfuritortus sp. | reverse complement strand
CGCGCGCTGCTGCGGGCCGGCATCAGCGACCCGGAACTGGCCGACCAGATCCGCGCCGCCATCGCCCGCAAGCCGGAGCGGCACGAATTCCGAGAGGCGCCCGACCGCCTGGTGCGGGTCATGTCGCGCACCGGCGGCTGAAAAGGACCGGCGCGGCTCCGGCGTTTGCACTATCCTCTCGCAATAGATCGTCATTCCCGCGCAGGCGGGAATCCAGCCCGTTCAAACTGGGTCCCCGCCTATGTGGGAACAACCTTTCCGGCAAGGAATCGAACATGCAGGAACAATTGAAAATCGGCTTGGTCTCGGTCAGCGACCGGGCCAGCCAGGGGGTCTACGAGGACAAGGGCATCCCCGGCCTGATCGAGTGGTTCGATGCCGCGCTGACCACTCCATGGACGCGCGAGACCCGCTTGATCCCGGACGAGCAGCCGGCCATCGAGGCTTGTCTGCGCGAGTTGGCCGACCAGGCCGGCTGCCATCTGATCCTGACCACCGGCGGCACCGGCCCGGCGCCGCGCGACGTCACGCCCGAAGCCACCCTGGCGGTGGCCGACAAGGTCATGCCCGGCTTCGGCGAGGAGATGCGCCGGATCAGCCTGAAATATGTGCCGACCGCCATCCTGTCGCGCCAGGTCGGCGTCGTCCGCGGTCGCGCCCTGATCCTGAACCTGCCTGGCCAGCCCAAGGCGATCAAGGAGACCCTGGATGGCATCTTCGCCGCCGTGCCTTATTGCCTGGACCTGATCGGCGCGCCCTACATCGAGACCCGGCCGGAGTCGATCCAGGCCTTCCGGCCCAAGTCGGCGCTCAAACCGCCGAAGGAATGAAAGGCGACATCATGCAGATACTCTATTTCGGACGCCTGCGCGAGGTGTTCGGCCGCAGCGAGGAGTTTCTCCCGGCGCCGCCGGCGGCGAGCGTAGCCGGCTTGCTCACGGTCTTGCGCGAACGCGGGGGCGTGTGGGCCGATGAATTGGCCGAGGGCCGCGCCTATCGGGTCGCGGTCGACCAGGAGGTGGTCGCCGAAGGCGCGCCGATCAAGGCCGACTCCGAAGTCGCCATCTTTCCGCCGGTAACCGGGGGTTGAAATGGATAAGGTGAGCGTTTCGGTACAGGCGGCCGATTTCGATCTGGCCGAGGAATACGGCCGCCTGGCCGGCGATGCCGCGGTCGGCGCGATCGTGCAGTTCGTCGGCCGGGTGCGCGACCATTGCGACGGCAACGCGATCGACAAGCTGACCCTGGAGCACTATCCCGGAATGACCGAAAAAGTGCTCACCGAGATCGGCGAACGGGCCCTGGCCCGCTGGGATCTGCACAGCGTGCGCATCGTGCACCGGATCGGGCCGCTCGATCTGGCCGACCAGATCGTCCTGGTCCAGGTCGCATCGGCGCACCGCGAGGCGGCCTTCGAAGCGGCCCAGGCCATCATGGATTTCCTCAAGACCGAGGCGCCGTTCTGGAAGCAGGAGGCGACCGCCGGAGGCGGCACGCGTTGGGTGGATGCCCGTGACAAGGACGACCGTGCCGCGCAACGTTGGCAGAAGGACCCGACATGAGCGGCGAACTGACCCATTTCGACGCCGCCGGCCAGGCCGCCATGGTCGACGTCCACGAGAAGTCCGAAACCCACCGCGTCGCCCGCGCCGCCGGCCGGATCCGGATGAAGCCGGAGACCTATGCCCTGATCGCCGAAGGCCGCGCCGGCAAGGGCGACGTCATCGGCATCGCCCGCATCGCCGCCATCCAGGCCACCAAGCGCACCGGCGAACTGATTCCGCTCTGCCATCCCCTGGCCCTGACCCGGGTCGGCGCAGAATTCCGGCTCGATCCGGACCTGCCCGGCGTGCACTGCGAAGTGACGGCGGAGACCGTCGGCCGCACCGGAGTGGAAATGGAGGCGCTGACCGGCGTGTCGGTCGGCCTGCTCACCGTCTACGACATGTGCAAGGCGGTCGATCGCGGCATGACCATCGAGAACGTCCGGGTGGTCGAGAAGCAGGGCGGCAAGTCGGGTCATTGGCGGGCCGACTGATCCCGCTGTCGCCAGTCCGGCGGCAAGTGACCTGACTCAGGGTGTCGAGTTGGAGTAGCCGGAGACGAATTCCTTGCGGGCGCCGCCATCGGCCGGAAATACATGGCGCCGGATCTTGCCGATGTTGCCGCCATAGGCGTGGATGCTGATCGAGACCCGGTCGTCGAATGCGTTCCGGACCCGGTGCACGTCGCCGATGGCGGGCGAGACGAAGCCGATGTCGCCCGGGAGCAGCCGGATCTCCTCGGCCGCCGCGACGATTGTGCCGTCCGGGCCGATCGCGTAGTTCTGCGCGAATTCGGCGCCGCGCAGCACGCCGATGACGCCCCAGACGGTGTGATCGTGGATCGGCGTGCTCTGGCCGGGTCCCCAGACGAAGCTGACCACCGAAAAGCGGTCGAGCGGGTCCGCGTACAGCAGATACTGCCGGTAGTGCTGGGGGTGGCTGCAGGCATGGGCCGGGGCCAGCCAGTCGTCTTGCGCCACCAGGGCGTGCATGAGTTCCCCCGCTTTCGGCAGAAGGACGGCTTCCTCTCGTTCGGCCTCGATCAGGTCGGCGACGCCTTGAATGAATCGTTGCAATGGAACCGGCAGGTCGTGGCTGGTCATGTGGCGCCTCTCGCGGATCGATATGCGGGCGGAGCTTATGCGTAACGGCGCCGATTAGGCAATGCCGCGACGCCGGCCAAGCCCGCCATGCCGGATGGTCTGCCGGAGTGGTATCGTTGTCGGCGGAAGTGCGCGAACGGTCGGGCAGACGGCGGCTCGAACCAACATTTTCGATTTGTGTCTAAAATCAACCTGCGGCACCGCCTGTCCCGGCGGACGCGGCTGCAGTGCGGCAAGCCGCTGCGCCGGATTACGAGAATCGACGGCCATGACCGTTGCGACCGACATCAAGAACGAGGAGAACACCCATGATCCAGCTCAATGTGAACGGCAAGACGCATCGGCTCGACGTCAGCCCCGACACCCCCTTGTTGTGGGTGCTGCGCGACACCCTGCGCCTGACCGGCACCAAGTACGGCTGCGGCATCGCCCAGTGCGGCGCCTGCACCGTCCACCTCGACGGTACGCCGATCCGGGCCTGCGTCACCCCGGTGTCGGCCGTGGCCGGACACCGGATCACCACCATCGAGGCGATCGACGCCGAGCGGGTCGGCAAGGCCGTGCAGGACGCCTGGCGCAAGCTGGACGTGGTCCAGTGCGGCTACTGCCAGTCCGGCCAGATGATGAGCGCGATCGCGCTGCTGAGCCAGAACCGCAAGCCGACCGACGCCGACATCGACAGCGCCATGTCCGGCAACCTGTGCCGCTGCGCCACCTACGTGCGCATCCGGGCCGCCATCCACGAAGCCGCCAAGGCGCTCGCCTAGGAGACCGATCATGAGCGAAACCGTCATCGAGAACCTGAGCCGCCGCCGCTTCCTGCAGGGCGGCGCCGCCGGCCTGACCCTGGCCTTCTGCCTGCCGGCCGCCGCGAGCAGGCTGATGGCCAAGGCCGGCCATGCCACGGCCGAGTTTGAGCCGAACGCCTTCCTGCGCATCGCCCCCGACAACAGCGTGACCGTGATCGCCAAGCACCTGGAGATGGGGCAGGGTGCCTACACCGGCTTGGCCACCATCCTGGCCGACGAACTGGACGCCGCCTGGCCCCAGGTCCGGGTCGAGGGCGCACCGGCCGACGCCAAGCGCTACAACAACCTGCTCTGGGGCGCGGCCCAAGGCACCGGCGGCAGCACGGCGATGGCCGAGTCCTGGATGCAGATGCGCAAGGCCGGTGCCACCGGCCGGGCCATGCTGGTCGCCGCCGCGGCCAAGCGCTGGCAGGTCGATCCGGCCGCCGTCACGGTCCGCGACGGCGTGGTGATGCACGCAGCCAGCAAGCGCAAGGCGAGCTTCGGCGAGCTGGCCCTGGCCGCCGCCGAGCAGCCGGTCCCGGCCGAGGTCAAGCTCAAGCAGCCTAAGGACTTCCGCCTGATCGGCAAGCGCGTCAACCGCAAGGACAGCGCGGCCAAGACCGACGGCACGGCCCGTTATACCCAGGACGTGTTCCTGCCCGGCATGCTGGTCGCCGTGGTCGCCCATCCGCCGCTGTTCGGGGCCAAGGTCCGTTCCTTCGACGCCCGGCGCGCCAAGGCAGTCAAGGGCGTGGTCGACGTGGTCGAGATCCCGCAGGGCGTGGCGGTGCTGGCCCACGACACCTGGAGCGCAAAAAAGGGCCGCGATGCCCTCTCCGTGAGCTGGGACGAGAGCACCGGCTTCAAGCTGGGCAGTGCCGAGATCCTGGCCCGCTACAAGGAGTTGGCCAGGACCGAGGGCAAGATCGCCCGCAAGGACGGCGACACGGCCGCGGCCTTCGCCGGCGCGGCCAAGGTGGTCAGCGCCGACTACGAATTCCCCTATCTCGCCCACGCACCGATGGAGCCGTTGAACTGCGTCATCCGGCTCGACGCCGACGGCTGCGAGGTCTGGAACGGCGAGCAGTTCAACACCGGCGACCAGTACGCCCTGGCCAAGTTCTTCGGCTTCAAGCCGGAGCAGGTCAGGATCAACATGCTCTACGCCGGCGGCAGCTTCGGCCGGCGCGCCTGCAAGGACTCCGATTACGTGCTGGAGGCGGCCCACATCGCCAAGGCGATCGGCGGCCGGGCGCCGGTCAAGCTGGTCTGGCTGCGCGAGGACGACATGCGCGCCGGCTACTATCGGCCGCTCTACCACCACACCCTGGAGGCGGCCCTCGACGCCAAGGGCGGCCTGGCCGGCTGGCACCACCGCCTGGTCGGCCAGTCCATCCTGGCCGGCTCGGCCTTCGCCAGCGCGATGATCAAGGACGGCATCGACGCCACCTCGGTCGAGGGTGCCGCCAACCTGCCTTATGCCATCCCCAACCTGACGGTTGACCTGCACACGCCGGAGGACATTGGCGTGCCGGTGCTGTGGTGGCGCTCGGTCGGTTCCTCGCACACCGCGTTCTCGACCGAGACCTTCTTCGACGAAGTCGCGGCGGCCGCAGGCAAGGACCCGGTGGCGCTGCGCCTGGAACTGCTCAAGGACCACCCGCGCCACGCCGGGGTGCTCAGGCTGGCGGCCGAGAAGGCCGGCTGGGGCAAGCCGCTCAAGGCGGCGGCCGGCGAACGGCGCGGGCGCGGCGTGGCGGTGCACGAGTCGTTCAACAGCTATGTCGCCCAGGTGGCCGAGGTGACCGTGGCCAAGGACGGCTCGGTCAAGGTCGACCGGGTCGTCTGCGCGGTCGACTGCGGCACCGCGATCAACCCGGACAACGTCCGCTCGCAGATCGAGGGCGCGATCGGCTTCGCCCTGTCCGCCGCGCTGTACGGCGAGATCACGCTCGACGGCGGCCGGGTCAAGCAGGGCAATTTCGACGGTTACCCGGTGCTGCGCATCGGTGACATGCCGGCGGTCGAGGTCCATATCGTGGCTTCGGAGGTGGCGCCGACCGGGATCGGCGAACCGGGGGTGCCGCCCTTGGCGCCGGCGGTCGCCAACGCCATCGCCGCCGCCACCGGCAAGCGCCTGCGCCGGCTGCCCTTCGATACCGCCGAACTGGCGGTCTGACATGGACAGCCTGGATGCCCAGGTCTTGGCCGCCGCCCGCGACTGGGCCGCGGCGGGCCACGGCTTCGTCCTGGTCACCGTCGCCCGCACCTGGGGCTCCGCGCCGCGGCCGCCGGGCGCCTGGCTGGCGCTGCGCGACAACGGCCAGGTGCGCGGCTCGGTCTCCGGCGGCTGCATCGAGGACGACCTGATCCGGCGCATGGCGGCCGGCGAATTCGCCGGTACGACGCCGCGCCTGCTGCGCTATGGCGTCACCGCCGACGAGGCCCGCCGCTTCGGCCTGCCCTGCGGCGGCAGCCTGGAACTGGTGCTGGAGCCGGCGCCCGATGCCGGCCTGCTCGACGAACTCGCCCGGCGCACAGCCGCCGGCCAATTGGTGCGCCGGCGGGTGGTGTTGGCGAGCGGCACGGTCGCACTCGAAGGCGGCAGCGTCGGCGACCGGCTGCAGTGGGATGGCGAAACCCTGATCTCCCTGCACGGCCCGGCCTGGCGCCTCTTGATCATCGGCGCCGGGCAGATTTCGTACTACCTGGCGACCATGGCCCAGGCGCTCGGCTACCGGGTCTACGTCTGCGATCCGCGCAGCGAATACGCCGAGGGCTGGGACGTGCCGGGCAGCGAACGCATCTGCGCGGCGCCGGACGACGCCGTGACCGGCTGGGCGCCGGACCCGCGCAGCGCCGTGGTCGCCCTGACCCACGATCCCAAGCTCGACGACCTGGCCCTGCTGGAAGCGCTCAAGTCGCCGGCCTTCTACATCGGAGCGCTTGGCTCGCAGGCCAACAACCGCAAGCGGCGCGAGCGCCTGCTGCAGTATTTCGACCTGTCCCGGGCCGAGGTCGACCGGCTGCACGGCCCGGTCGGGCTGGCCATCGGCAGCCGGACGCCGCCGGAGATCGCGGTCTCGATCCTGGCCGAGATGACGGCGGTGAAGAACGGCCTGGGCGAGCCTGTCACCGAAGCCATCGTGGATCCGTACGCCTGCAAGGTCGGATGAGCGAGATCGCCGGCATCCTCCTCGCCGCCGGCAGCAGCCGGCGCTTCGGGGCCGACAAGCGGCTGTCGCGCCTGGAGGACGGCACGCCGATGGTGCTCGCTTCGGCCCGCAACCTGGCGGCGGTCTGTGCCCGGGCGCTGGCCGTCATCCGGCCCGACGATGACCAAGTCGCCGAGTTGCTGGCCGGAGCCGGCCTGACAACCGTCGCCTGCGCCGAGGCGGAGTTGGGCATGGGCCACAGCCTGGCCTGCGGTGTCTCGGCCACCGCCGATGCGCCGGGCTGGCTGATCGCCTTGGCCGACATGCCCTACATCCAGGCCGGCAGTTATCGCAGCGTCTTGCAGGCCATGGTGCGGGGCGCCCGCATCGCCCGGCCGGTCCATAACGGCCGGCCGGGCCATCCGGTCGGCTTCGCCGCCGACTGCTACGCCGAACTGGTCGTCCTGACCGGCGACCGCGGCGGCAAGGCGATCATCGACGCCAACCCGATCGCCGCGCTGGCGTGTCCGGTCGACGATCCGGGCGTGCTCAAGGACATCGACCGACCAGTCTGATGCCCTGGTGGGGCATCCGCTGGCGGCCGTTCGGTCTGCCTTCGTTTTTCGCACAGATTCTTTGCCGAGCATCGGTTTCTGGTAAGCCGCCGGCTGCTGTTGCATGCATTGCCATGCCACAATACTAAAGTAGTTGATAAAGTATTCAAAACAGGTATTGTTAATAACATGATTAACTATTCGTCCGATCTCGATATGCTGTTCCGCGCCCTGTCCGACCCCACGCGCCGGGCGATGGTCGAGCGTCTGAGCAATGGCCCGATTTCGCTGAGTGAGCTTGCCGACCCGCTGCCGATGTCCCTGCCGGCGGTCATGCAGCACCTGCGGGTGCTGGAGGATGCCGGCCTGGTGAGTTCGCAGAAGGTCGGGCGGGTGCGCACCTGCACCATGCAGCCGGGCGCGCTCAGCCAGGCCGAACAGTGGATCAACGCTCGCCGCACGGAGTGGGAGCAGCGCCTGGACCGGCTGGGCGAATATCTGGAAACCATGAAGACAGGAGGAAACGACCATGACACATAACCCTAACCAGGGAGTCGCAACCAAGACTCCGAAGATCGTGCTGTCCCGCGTTTTTGCCGCGCCGCGCGCGACGGTGTTCGCGGCCTGGAGTTCCGCCGAGCACGTCAGCCGCTGGTTCTGCCCCAGGGACTACAGCGTGCCCCATGCCAGGGTGCAGATGCAGGTCGGCGGCGCATTCGAGGTCTGCATGCGCAGCCCGCACGGGACGGACCATTGGACCCGGGGGCATTTCACCGAAGTCGCGCCTCATGACCGGCTAGTGATTGAGATGAACGTCATGGGCCAGGGCGACCACCTCCTGTTCTCGGCCCATACCGAAGTGGCCTTCGCCGACGATGCGGGCGGCACTCGGCTCGACGTGACGCAGACCTATACCCTGGTCGACCCGGCCGCCCTCGCCATGATCCAAGGCGCTTCGGAAGGCTGGAACCAGACCCTGGATCGTCTGGCGACAGAGCTCGCCCGCATGCGGGAGGGCAATGAAGCCGGGCGCTCGGTGGTCCATGCGATCTTCAATCTGGAGCGGGTATATGACGCCCCCCTGGCCCGGGTATGGCAGGCCTTTACTGATGTCGAGGCCAAGGCCAAATGGTTCAGCGGCGCCCAAGGGCAATGGGAATTGCTGGAGCGCCGGATGGATGTCGGCATGGGCGGACGGGAACGGCTGAAAGGGCGTTGGCAGAGCGGCCTGGTGACCACCTTCGACGCCTTCTACCACGACGTCGTCCCGAACGAACGGTTGGTCTACAGCTACGACATGTATCTCGACGACCGGAAGATCTCCGTGTCCCTGGCCACCATACAGTTCAAGCCGGAGGGCACGGGAACCAGGCTGACGGTCACGGAACAGGGCGCGTTTCTCGACGGCTACGACGACGCCGGCAGCCGCGAGCAGGGCACCGCCCAACTGCTCGACGGCCTGGCGGCCTCGTTGCGCTGAACGCAATGCCATGATCCGGCCCTGTACCGGATAAATCCAGGGTATAGGGGTTCTCTGGGTACCCGAAGCAACAAATACCAGACTGTTTTTATCTGGTATTTGTCTATGCTGGGTAGATCGAAGGACAAAGCTCGCCCGACCGACATCGCTTCCAATCCGGCTGTCTGGTCGGCCGTTCCTCGTTCTTCTTCAAAGGTTTACCAACAAGGAGGTGGCCCATGAGCGATCTGAACCAGCAGATGGCCGACAAGTACCGGAACAATTTCCTGAAGGAGATCGAAGAGCAGGCCGAGATGGGCGATTGGGTGAAGATGTGCATGCAATGCGGCCTTTGCTCCGGCTCCTGTCCGAAACACTTCCAGGCCGGCTGGGACCATCCGCCGCAGGAAATCTTCATGATGATCCGCGCCGGCAAGCGGGACGAGGTGCTGGAATCGCAGTCCATGTGGATGTGCACCTCGTGCTACAGCTGCTACGTCGCCTGCCCGCGCAAGGTGCCCGTCACCCACATCATGCACGGCATCGCCGAGTACGCCTACCGGATCGGCCGCGCGCCGAAATACCAGCCCACCCGGCACCTTTCCGAGACCTTCTGGAACAACTGCACCAAGACCGGCCGGGTCAACGAAATGCACCTGACGCAAACGCTCTATTTCAAGGACGGCATCGCCTCCGGCATCAGGAAGCTGATCGAGATGCGCGCCATCGGCATGGGCATGGTCAAGGCCAAGCGGATGAACCCGCTGGAAGCCGTCGGCGCGGGCCACAAGTGCAAGGACATCGACGGCATCCACGCGATGCTCGCCAAGGCGAAAGAGATCGAGGACGAGCGCAAGCAGAGGCGGACCGAGTAGAAATGCACGGCCGACCTGGGCTGGCCGATGCGAGTCGGCCAATACCGGTGGGCCGAATTGAGTTTCCGTAACGATCATTTCGCTCCTGTCACCGGTAAGGTGGGCGAATTCGACCGTCTTAATATCCGCTTCAGGTCGTTCCCCGATACTATGCAGCCCGCTGAATTTCGCACGGGCCGAGCGGAACCCCACCGGCTGATGACGGGTCTGAGCAGTCAAAGGCCGTTGGCCGGGGGCGGCGGTATGTTTCAGGCATCCCGTCCCGCCCAGCCGTCTTTCCATGAGAAGGGGCAGGATGCGCTGCGGCGCGTCCCTTTGTACAAGACCGTTCAGTACGGCAGGAGCCGTGCGTTCCATTGATGAGGAGAAAACCATGAACAAGTCGATGATTACAGGCATCGTGATCGGCGGCGCAGCCGCCACGGCGGTGGGCGGCATTGCCGGCTACCAGATGCTGGACCATAAGCCGGCCTATGCCGACGTGATCAAGGCCGAGCCGGTCTATCAGACGACCAAGACGCCGCGCAAGGAGTGCAGGGACGTGCTGGTCCAGCACAAGGCGCCGGTGAAGGACCAGAATCGGATCGCCGGCACTGCCATCGGCGCCGTGCTCGGCGGCCTGGTCGGCAACCAGTTCGGCGGCGGCAGCGGCAAGACGCTGACGACCGTGGGCGGCGCGGTTGCCGGCGGCTATGCCGGCAACCAGGTGCAGAAAGGCATGCAGGACCGGGACGTCCAGACCAGCCAGGAAACCCGTTGCCGGACGGTCTACGACAGTCATCGGCAGATCGTCGGCTACAAGGTCACCTACCGGCTCGACAAGCAGGAAGGCATGGTTCGGATGGATCACGATCCGGGCAGCCGCATCCCGGTCAAGGACGGCAAGCTGGTGCTGTCCCAGCCGGACAAGTCCGCCAATTCCTGATCGCTTTCCGGCGGCGTTCGCCGCCGGGAACTCACCGTGGGGCCTTCCGGGCCGACGAATTCGAAAGCAAGTCCCGGAGTGTTCCGCCGCCCATCCCGGCCTAGAGTCTGATCCAGCCACTCAACTGCACAGGAGGGCTCGATCATGCCCAAGCAATCGATGACACATGCCGCCGCCGCCCGGCGCGATGCGCGCTGGGCCGCCGTGGTCGCGCGCGACCCTCAGGCCGACGGCCGGTTCTTCTATTCGGTCCGGACCACGGGGGTCTATTGCCGGCCGTCCTGCGGTGCACGCACACCCAGGCCTGAAAACGTCGATTTCTATCCGACCGCCGAGGAGGCCGAACAGGCCGGCTTCCGTCCATGCAAGCGCTGCCGGCCCGACCTGCCGCCGCTGGCCGAGCGGCAGGCGGCGCTGGTCGCCGACCTGTGCCGCCGGATCGAGCAGGCCGACACGGCCCCCAGCCTGGAACAACTGGCCCGGGATGCGGGCATCAGCGCCTATCACCTGCATCGAACCTTCAAGGCGGTGACCGGCGTGACGCCGAGGGCTTACGCGGCGGCCTTGCGCGCCGGTAAGGTGCGCGACGAACTCGGCCGCGGCGGGACGGTGACCGAGGCCATCTACGAGGCCGGCTACAACTCGAACGGCCGCTTCTACGCGGAATCGGGCCAGGTACTCGGCATGAAGCCGCGCGACTATCGAGCCGGCGGTGCCAATACCCGGATCCGCTTCGCCGTGGGCCAATGCTCGCTGGGCGCCATCCTGGTCGCGGCCAGCGAACTCGGCGTCTGCGCCATCCTGCTGGGCGACGACCCCGATGGCCTGGCGCGCGACCTGCAGGACCGCTTTCCGAAGGCCGACCTGATCGGCGGCGACGCCGGCTTCGAGCACTGGGTGGCCAAGGTGGTCGGTTTTGTCGAAGCGCCGAAACTCGGTCTCGATCTGCCCCTCGACGTGCGCGGCACGGCCTTCCAGTTGCGCGTCTGGCAGGCGCTGCGCGACATCCCGGCGGGCGAGACCGCGACCTACGCCGAGATCGCCGAGCGCATCGGCGCGCCCCGCTCGGCGCGGGCGGTGGCCGGGGTCTGTGCCGCCAATGTCCTGGCCGTCGCCATTCCTTGTCACCGGGTCATCCGCAACGACGGCGGCCTGGCCGGCTATCGCTGGGGCGTCGAGCGCAAGCGCGCGCTGCTCGACCGGGAGGCCGGGACGTGAGGCCGGCGGACGTCGCCGGGCAGGTGGCGGCGCTGGACTGGTTGCGGATCGGGCGGGATTTGGATGCGGCCGGCTATTCGATCGTGCCCAAGCTGCTGGCGGCAGCGGACTGCGAAGCCCTCGCGGGCCTGTATCCCGGCGAGGCTCCGTTCCGCAGCCGCATCGTCATGCAACTCCATGGTTTCGGCCAGGGCGAGTACAAGTATTTCGGCTATCCGCTGCCCGGCCTGGTCGGCGAACTGCGAACGGCGATTTATCCCCATCTGGCGGCCACCGCCAATCGCTGGAGCCGGCTGATGCGCCTGCCATCGAGTTATCCGGACCGGCACGATGCCTTCATCGCCCGTTGCCACGAGGCCGGACAGCGCCGTCAAACCTCGCTGCTGGTGCAGTACGGTGCCGGCGACTACAACTGTCTGCATCAGGATCTGTATGGCGAGCACGTTTTCCCCTTGCAGATGGCGGTGTTGCTGGCCGAGCCGGGCCGCGATTTCACCGGCGGCGAGTTCGTCCTTGTCGAACAGCGGCCGCGCGCGCAGTCGCGGGCAGAGGTCGTGCCCCTCGGCCAGGGCGACGCGGTGATCTTCGCCGTGGGGCAACGGCCGGTGGACGGCAGCCGGGGTATCTACCGGGTCAATGTCCGGCATGGCGTGTCGACGATACGCTCGGGACGGCGTCATACCCTGGGCATCATTTTTCACGATGCGACCTGAGCCGCGAGCACCGACGGACGATCTGCTGTCCGGTCTCGACGCCGGCGCGGGCGGCCGGGAGGTGCTGGCCGAGGGTGCGGTGCTTCTGCGCGGTTTCGCCCGCGTCCAGGCACCGGCCTTGCTGGCTGCGGTGGATGAAATTGCCGCCCGAGCGGCCTTTCGCCATATGTCCACGCCCGGCGGCCAGCGCATGTCGGTGGCCATGACCAACTGTGGAGTGCTCGGCTGGGTGGCGGATCGCGCTGGCTACCGGTATGCGTCCGTCGATCCGGAAAGCGGCCACGCCTGGCCGGCCATGCCGGAGGCTTTCTCCGAGCTGGCCGGCAGGGCCGCCACCGAGGCCGGCTATGCCGGTTTCCAGCCCGATGTCTGCCTGATCAACCGCTACGCGCCGGGTGCGAAGCTGTCGTTGCACCAGGACAGGGACGAGACCGATTTCGCCGCGCCCATCGTTTCGGTGTCGCTGGGCCTGCCGGCCGTGTTCCTGTTCGGTGGACTTCGCCGGGGCGACCCGGCATTGCGCATCCTGCTCGGCCACGGCGACGTCGTGGTCTGGGGCGGCGCGTCCCGGCTGTTTCATCACGCCGTGCTGCCGCTCAAGGCGGGTGAGCATCCGGATAGCGCGGATTGCCGCATCAATATGACGTTCCGCCGGGCGGGACCGGCCGGCGCTGCGTGAACGGGAATCCGGCCGCTCCCCGCCTCGGCCGCTGACGGCGATGTCCGCCTGCTCCCGTTTCGCCTGCGCCATTCCGTTGCCAGATACCCTGAGGGTCGGCGACATCCTTGCCTTCCATCGGCGCGACAGCCGGGAACTGGCCGAGTCGGTCAACGCAGCGACACTGCGCAAAGGCATGGTCTGGGACGGCGTGCCCGCCTGCCTGACCATCCGTTTTGCAGCCGGGGCCGCCGAGGCGGATATCGCCTTCGACGGCGCGGTGGCCGACGACCGGGAGCCGATCTTCCGGACCATGGTCCAGCGCATGCTCGGCCTGACCCAGGACATCGAGACATTCGAACGCCGCTACCGCAGCCACCCGCAACTGGGCAGGCTGATCGACCGGCAAGCGGGTTTGCGCGTGCCGGTGGCCGCGACGCCGTTCGAGGCCCTGACCTGGGCCGTGACCGGCCAGCAGATCAGCGTCGGCGCGGCTGTCGCCCTGCGGCGGAAGCTGATCGAGACCGCCGGCGTGCGCCATTCCGGCGGTCTGCTCTGCTACCCAGAGGCCGGCCGGGTCGCCGCGCTGAGCGAGGCGGAAGTGCGTCGGGCCGGTTTTTCCGGGGCCAAGAGCCGCACCTTGCTCAATCTGGCGCGACAAGTGGAAGAGGGCGGTCTGCCCCTGGCCGAGTGGCTGGCGACCCTGCCGGTGGACGACATCCGGGCGCGTCTGCTCGCCATTCCCGGCATCGGTCCCTGGACCGTCGATTACACCCTGTTGCGCGGTTTCGGCTGGCTGGACGGTTCGCTGCACGGGGATGCCGCGGTGCGCCGCAATCTGCAGGCACTGCTGGGTGTTCCCGACAAGGTCGGTGCGGAACAGGCGCGCGACTGGCTGCTGCCGTTTTCGCCCTGGCGGGCGCTGGTGGCCGCCCATCTATGGGCCATGCGATCGGCGGCGGCTTATTGATAGCTAATTGGCGGTCGGCCGGGGAGCCCGAAACCCAGTTCTGGCAAGGGTTTGTCGGCATCGCGTACGCAAATTAACATTATTTGTATATAACCACATGAAAAGTATGGACAAAATTTGTTCATTTTTTGTGGAACAATACGTACGTAACGCTGTCACTTGAACACCAGCGCTGACGTGTGTCGTCCTGTCCAAAGTCCCGCGACGTCGTCAAATGATCGATAAACGGTTGTTTTTTAGGTGGAAAATGAAAAATTATCTGGAAAAGTCTTATTGGAGGAGTGTGTCTGTACAGGGCGCATTCGCTTGCGTAGGGGATTGCGGCAGTAGCCAATGGTCGCTGTTGAATCCCATGGGGCCGATCGGAGCCGATGAAAAGCGGCTCATCCTCATCGCCTTCGGTCTCATGTTGACAGTGGTCATTCCCGTCATCGTCATGGCCCTTGGCTTCGCCTGGAAATACCGGGCATCGAACACCGCTGCCACCTATCAACCGAAATGGGATTACTCCGGCAAGATCGAAGCCGTGGTGTGGGCCATTCCGACCATCATCATTCTCATCCTGAGTGTCCTGGTCTGGCGCGACACGCATGCGCTCAGTCCCTATCGCCCCATCGCCTCCAGCGTAAAGCCGGTCGATGTCCAGGTGGTTGCGATGGATTGGAAGTGGCTGTTCATCTACCCGGAGCAGGGCATCGCCTCGGTCAACAAGCTGGTCTTCCCGGCCAACGTCCCGGTCAGCTTCCGGATTACATCCGATACCGTGATGTCTTCCTTCTTCATTCCCCAACTGGGTAGCCAGATCTACGCCATGGCCGGCATGCAGACCAAGCTCCATCTGCTGGCCAACCAGCCCGGCACCTACCGGGGTATCAATGCCCAGTTCAGCGGCGACGGCTTCTCCGGCATGCACTTCGATGCGGTCGCTACCTCGCAGCAGGGCTTCGATGACTGGGTCAAGCAAGTCAAGCAGTCCGGCGGTTCGCTCGATGAGGCCAACTTCAAGCAGCTGGAGGTCCCGAGCCAGAATGTGCCGGCCCAGTCCTTCGCCTCGGTCAAGCCTGATCTGTTCCAGGGCATCATCATGAAGTACATGCCCGACATGGTTCAACCCATGCCCAACGATCAAGGCAAGGCACAGAAATCCTAATCGGCATCCTCCCGCGGATGCGCAATGAAGAAATGTCGTGAATTTGAGGAGAAGTAGCGGTGGAATCTGAACTTTTTGGCAAACTGAGTCTGTCGGCCATACCCTTCGACAATCCAATCGTGATGGATGTGGTGGGTGTGTCGCTCGTGATGGGTGCGATCGTCGTCGGCTTGATCACCTATGCGGGCAAGTGGGGCTATCTCTGGAAGGAATGGCTGTGTAGCGTCGATCACAAGAAGATCGGCGTCATGTATGTCGTGCTCGCCGGCGTCATGCTGCTGCGCGGCTTCGCCGACGCGTTCATGATGCGTCTCCAGCAGGCCATGGCCTACGGCTCATCGATGGGCTACCTGCCGCCCGAGCACTACGACCAGATCTTCAGCGCCCACGGCACCATCATGATCATCTTCGTGGCGATGCCGTTCTTCATCGGCCTGATGAACGTCGTCGTGCCGCAGCAGATCGGTGCCCGTGACGTGGCCTTCCCGTTCCTCAACTCGGTCAGCTTCTGGCTGACCGCGATCAGCGCCGCCCTGGTGATGATCTCGCTCGCGGTCGGCGACTTCTCCAAGGCCGGCTGGACCGGCTACCCGCCGCTCAGCGAAGTGAACTACAGCCCGGATACCGGCGTCGACTACTGGATGTGGAGCATCCAGATAAGCGGCATCGGGACACTGCTGACCGCAGTCAACTTCTTCGTCACCATCATCCGGATGCGCGCACCGGGCATGAACCTGATGAAGATGCCCATCTTCACCTGGAACATCCTGGTGACCACGGTGCTGATCATGGCCACCTTCCCGGTCCTGACCGTGACCCTGGCGCTGCTGACCCTGGACCGTTACCTCGGCATGCACTTCTTCACTGCCGACATGGGCGGCAACATGATGATGTACTCCAACCTGTTCTGGATCTGGGGCCACCCCGAGGTGTACATCGTGATCCTGCCTGCCTTCGGCATGTTCTCCGAGGTGATCTCGACCTTCGCCAAGAAGCGCCTGTTCGGCTACCACGGCATGGTCTACGCCACCTGCGCGATCGGCATCCTGTCCCTGGGCGTCTGGCTGCACCACTTCTTCACCATGGGCGCTGGCGGCGACGTCAACGCGGTGTTCGGCATCGCCACCATGATCATCGCAGTGCCGACCGGCGTGAAGATCTTCAACTGGCTGTTCACCATGTACCGCGGCCGGATCGAGTTCACCACCCCGGTGCTCTGGACCCTGGCCTTCATCGTCTACTTCAGCGTCGGCGGCATGACCGGCGTGCTGCTGGCGGTGCCGCCAGCGGACTTCCTGCTGCACAACTCGGAGTTCCTGATCGCCCACTTCCACAACGTGCTGATCCCCGGCGCGCTGTTCGGTTACCTGGCCGGCTATTCCTACTGGTTCCCCAAGATGTTCGGCTTCAAGCTGGACGAGAAGTGGGGCAAGCGCGCCTTCTGGGGCTGGGTGATCGGCTTCGGTCTGGCCTTCTTCCCGCTCTACGCCCTGGGCTTCATGGGCATGACGCGCCGCCTCAATCACATCGACAACCCGGTCTGGCATGACCTGCTGCAGGTGGCCATGGTCGGTACCCTGTTCATCACCTTCGGCGTGATTTCCTCGATCGTCCAGGTCGTCGTCAGCATCAAGAACCGCGACAAGCTGCGCGATGCGACCGGCGATGCCTGGGGTGGTCATTCCCTGGAATGGTCGCTGTCCTCGCCGCCGCCGTTCTACAACTTCGCCGTGATCCCGACCGTCGAGGATATCGACGCCTTCACCGACATGAAGGAGAAGGGCAAAGCCTACCAACGGCCGGCCAAGTATGAGGACATCCACATGCCCAAGAACAGCTCGATCGGCGTGATCATCGGCTTGCTGGCCTTCGTCTTCGGCTTCGCCATGATCTGGCATATGTGGTGGTTTGCCCTGGCCGGCGCCCTGGGCATCCTGATCGCCGTCGTCGTGCGCGCTTCCAGCGACGACTACGACTACTACGTCCCAGCCGCCGAGGTGGCGCGCATCGAGAACGAGCGCTTCCACACCCTGGAAGCCGCCGGCGCCGCCGCACCCTCTGTTTCCGCCAACAACTTCGCCTATCAGGTATAACAATGACTGCACAAGCACTGTCCCATCCCGCGGGCCATGCCGTCGAGCACGGCAGCCACGATCCGGTGTCGAACACCACGTTCGGTTTCTGGCTCTACATCATGACCGACTGCGTGCTGTTCGCGTCGGTGTTCGCCACCTTCGTCGTGATGAGCCACAGCTATGCCGGCGGCCCGACCGGCAAGGAACTGTTCAACCTGCCCTACGTGTTCGGCGAGACCATGTGCCTGCTGTTCAGCAGCGTGACCTACGGCTTCGCCATGCTGGCCATGCTGCGCAACGAGCCGAGCAAAGTCGTCACCTGGCTCGGCATCACCTTCCTGCTGGGGCTCGGCTTCATTGGCATGGAGGTGAACGAGTTCGCGCACATGATCATGGAGGGCAACGGCCCTGAGCGCAGCGGCTACCTGTCTTCCTTCTTCACCCTGGTCGGCACCCACGGTACCCACGTCACCTTCGGCCTGATCTGGATTGCGGTGATGATGGCCCAGGTGATGGGCAAGGGCCTGACCACCCCGGTCCGTTCGCGCCTGGTGCGCCTGAGCATGTTCTGGCACTTCCTGGACATCGTCTGGATCGGCGTCTTCACCGTCGTCTACCTGATGGGGGTGATGCAATGAGCCACAACCATGAACACGCCGTGCCCTACCACGGCAACCTCAAGGACTACCTGACGGGCTTCGTCCTGTCGCTGATCCTGACCGCCATTCCGTTCGGTCTCGTCATGGCCGGCAAGATGTCGGAAACGGCCATCATGGTCGGCATATTCTTGGCGGCGCTGGTCCAGGTCGTCGTGCACCTGCGCTATTTCCTGCACTTGGATACTTCGCCCGAACAACGCTGGAACCTGATGGTCTTCCTGTTCATGGTGATCAGCATCGTCATCCTGGTGGTCGGCTCGGTCTGGATCATGTACAACATGCGGATTCGCATGACGGACTACACGCCGTCCACGAACATGAACATGTCCGCTGTGGACATGCCGCCCCCGGTCATGCCTGCCCAGGCTGCGCCGATGGCCATGCCGATGTCGGAGAAGGGCCAGCCCTGAGGTCCGCCATGGTCCTGAGCAACTACCTCTCCGTGGCCAAGCCCGGCATCATCGCGGGCAACCTGGTGACGCTGGCCGGCGGCTTCTTCCTCGCCTCCCGGGGCGAGGTCGATTTCCGCCTGCTGCTGGCGACCACCCTCGGCCTCGCGCTGGTGGTCGCCTCCGGCTGCGTTTTCAACAACGTCATCGACCGCGACATCGACGGCAAGATGCAGCGCACCCGCAACCGGGTGCTGGTGCGGGGCGCGATCTCGCCCCAGGCCGCGCTGCTCTACGCCGCTGTGCTCGGCGTGGCCGGCTTCGGCCTGATGTCGGCTGCGACCAATCCGCTCGCGACCCTCATCGTCGCGCTCGGCTTCGTGGTCTACGTCGGCGTCTACAGCCTCTACTTCAAGCGCCATTCGGTCTACGGCACCCTGATCGGCAGCCTGTCGGGCGCCGCGCCGCCGCTGGTCGGCTATTGCGCGGTGACCGGCAGCTTCGACCTCGGCGCCCTGGTCCTGTTGCTGATCTTCAGTCTGTGGCAGATGCCGCACTTCTACGCCATCGCCATCTTCCGCCTGCAGGACTACCGGGCGGCGGGGATTCCGGTGCTGCCGGCGGTGGAGGGAATCCAGGTGACCAAGAAGCATATCGTCTTCTACACCGGTGCCTTCCTGGCCGCGACCCTGGCGCTCAGCCTGGGCCGCTACACCGGTCCGGGCTTCATGGTCGTGGCGACGGTGCTGGGCGGCTACTGGCTGCACCTCGCCTGGTCCGGCCGTACCGCGTTCGATGACGTGGCCTGGGCGCGGCGGCTGTTCTTCTTCTCGCTGCTGATCGTCATGGCCATCAGCGTGACGATGTCGGTCGACTACAACAGCCAGGTCGAGTCGCAGGCGCTGCTGCACACCTGGTACCGCTAGATCCCAATCGAGCCGCCGGTCAGGCCGTTCCGGTCATGACCGGCTTTTTCTTTTGGGCATCCAGGATGACCTGGCGCAATAACCCGATCCCCTGTTCGATCTCGGCCGGGGCGGTATTGAGTGCCGGCATGAAGCGCAGGCAATGCGGGCGCGGGGCGTTGACCAGCAAGCCGACGTCCCGGGCACGGAGGACGATGTCCGGACCCAGATCGGCGCCCAGTTCCAGCGCCAGCAGCAGGCCGCGACCCCGTACTTCGCCCAGGCCGAGTTCGGCCGACAGCGCTGTCAGCGCCGAAGCCAGCCCTTGCCCGGTTGTGCGGCAGTCCTCCAGAAAACCCTCCGCCAGCAGGCTGCGGAGCACGGCCGTGCCGGCGGCACAGACCAGGGGGTTGCCGCCGAAGGTGCCGCCCTGGTCGCCCGGCGCGAAGCAGGAGCAGGCTTCCTTGGCCAGCAATGCCGAGATCGGGACGCCGCCGCCCAGGCCCTTGCCGAGGGTCATGATGTCCGGCTCGACGCCGTATTGCTGGTAGGCGAACAGTGTGCCGGTGCGGCCGCAGCCGGTCTGCACCTCGTCGACGATCAGGAGCAGGCCGTGTTCGTCGCACAGCTTCCGCAGGCCCTGCATGAACGCCGCCTCGGCCGGGATGACGCCCGCTTCGCCCTGGATCGGTTCCAGCATGACGGCCACGGTCCCGGGTCCGATGAGCGCCCTGACCGAGTCGAGGTCGTTCAACACGGCCTTGGGAAAGCCGTCGACCTGCGGGGCGAACAGCCGATCCCAGCCGGGCTTGCCGCTGGCCGACATGGTCGCCAGGGTCCGGCCGTGGAAGCCGTTGCCGAAGGTGATGATCTCGAAGGCGCCGCGCTTGTGGAGCTGTCCCCATTTGCGGGCCAGCTTGATCGCGCCTTCGTTGGCCTCGGCCCCGGAGCTGCCGAAGAACACGTGGTCGAAGGCGCTGTGCCGGGTGAGCAGGTTGGCCAGCTCGATGGCCGGCTCGTTGTAGAAGGCCGGGCTCGGGTTGATCAAGGTGCCCGCCTGGTCGCACAGCGCCCGGGCCACCGCGGCGGGCGCGTGGCCCAGGCAGTTCACAGCCCAGCCCTGTACCCAGTCGAGGTAGCGGCGGCCTTGCCGGTCGAATAGATAGGCGCCTTCGCCGCGCGTGAACACGATGTCGGGGCGCGGGGTGACGGGCATCAGACTGGTCGTCGGCGAGAGAGTGGACATGCAAGACCTCCAAGCGTGAAGTGGAAAAACAAAAAGGCCACGGGGATCAGCCGTGGCCTTGTCGGGAAACCTGCTTATCGGATCAGGCGCTGGGGAGCACGCCTTCGCTCATCGATGTTCCACAGACGCAGCACGGCCGGCCCAAGTCGCGTCGGGCGCCGTTTCGTCGTGAATATCGGTAGCAGCGGTTCATGGCATGGATGCTCGGGGCTGAGCCCGGTTTTGTCAACGGCGGCCGATTCATTCGTACTGGTCGAACTTCGGGATGCTTTCGCTTTCCCGTTCGGCATCCGCCAGCCATTCCTGCATTGCCGGCAAGGCCAGGATCGCGTCGGCATAGGCGCGCGCCGCGCCCTCGAGCGCGACTTCATAGGTCCGGAAGCGCAGCACCACCGGCGCGTACATCGCATCGGCGATGCCGAACCGGCCGAACAGGAAGTCGCCGCCGGCGCCGAATCGGCTGCGGCAGTCGCTCCAGATGGTCAGCACCCGCTCGATGTCACGCAGGCAGTCCGGGGTGCGGCCCCGGTCCGGGTAGCGGCGTCGGATGTTCATCGACATCGCCGTGCGCAGCCCGCTGAAGCCGGCATGCATCTCCGCGCTCACCGAACGGGCGACCGCACGCGCGGTGCGGTCCTCGGGCCAGAGGCCCCGGTCGGGATGGCATTCGGCCAAGTATTCGCAGATGGCCAGAGAGTCCCATACCTTGAGTTCGCCGTCCTGGAGCAGGGGCACCAGGCCGGAGGGCGACCAGGGGGCCAATGCGGCGGCCGTGCCCGGTTCGTAGAGCGGAATCCGCACTTCCTTGAACGGGATGCCGGCCACCCGCAAGGCCAGCCAGGGGCGCAGCGACCAGGAGGAGTAATTCTTGTTGCCGATGACCAGGGTGGGTTCGCTCATGGTGTCATGCCTCATGCACGTTCAAGGTGGAGACGACAATTTACCGCATCGCAGGGGGCGACAAAATGCCGCATGGGGATCGGCCGTCCAGTTAAGGTTCGGTTAAGGTACGGCGCCTAGCCTCGAGCACGATCGGTCAGATGGCCGCATCGAACAATCGAACAGGAGGTCAGACATGAGAATCCGCATTTTCGCCGCGGTCGTCGTTTCCGTTTCACTCCCCCTCGCCGCCGGCGCTGCCGAGGAACCCATCCAGCCGATCGCGGCGGCCAAGCCTGCTTCCCCGGCCCTGGTCGAGCTCGGCAAGAAGCTCTACTTCGATCCGCGGCTGTCGAAATCCGGCTTCATCTCCTGCAATTCCTGCCACAACCTGTCGATGGGCGGGACCGACAACCTGAAGACCTCGATCGGCCACAACTGGAACCAGGGTCCGATCAATGCGCCGACCGTGCTCAACTCGGGCATGAACATCGCCCAGTTCTGGGACGGCCGCGCCAAGGACCTGAAGGCGCAGGCCGGCGGTCCGATCGCCAATCCGGGCGAGATGGCCTCCAGCCACACGCTGGCGGTCGAGGTGCTGCAATCGATACCGGGCTACGCCCCCGATTTCAGGAAGGCATTCGGCACCGACAAGGTGACCATCGACGAGGTCACCCAGGCCATCGCCGCGTTCGAGCAGACCTTGGTCACGCCCAACTCGCGCTTCGACAAATGGCTGAAGGGCGACAAGAAGGCGCTGACGGCCCAGGAACGCGCCGGCTACGCGCTGTTCAAGGACAGCGGCTGCGTCGCCTGCCACAACGGCCCGGCCGTCGGCGGCAATTCGTTCCAGAAGATGGGCGTGGTCGCGCCCTACAAGGCGTCGAGCCCGGCCGAAGGCCGTGTCGCCGTGACCGGCAAGGATGCGGATCGCTTCAACTTCAAGGTGCCGACCCTGCGCAACGTGGAACTGACCTATCCCTACTTCCACGATGGCGCAGCGAACACCCTCAGGGAGGCCGTCGACACCATGGGCCGGATCCAGTTGGGCCGGACCTTCTCGGACAAGGAGAATGCCGAGATCGTCGCCTTCCTGAAGACGCTCACCGGCGACCAGCCGAACTTCAAGCTGCCGATCCTGCCGCCGTCCTCGGACAAGACGCCGAGGCCCGAGCCGTTCGCCAAGAAGTGAGCCCCCGAGCGCGGTCCGCAGGCGCCCAGGAAATCCGGGCGCTTGCGGTCTGCGGTTCATGCCGATCAAGCCTCGACCAGAAAAGGATTTGCCGATGTTGTGTCCGGTTTGCAGGAACGTCGCTCTAGTCATGACCGAGCGCCAAGGGATCGAAATCGATTACTGTCCGAATTGCCGCGGGGTGTGGCTCGATCGCGGCGAGTTGGACAAGATCATCGAACGCACGCTCGGGGCCGAGGTGCCGGGCATCGCCGCCGGCGGCCGAGGGCCGGGCGATTCGATCCAGCGCGAAGGATTCCGGTACGGCAAGGGCGGCCATCACGACGGCCATCGCCAGCATGACCATGAATACGGCCACCAAGGCCGGCACCGCTCGTTCTGGAAGGATCTGTTCGACTGAGCCGGCGGCCGTGCGGCCCGTGATACAGTACTTCGCCGCCTGCTTCCGGGCTCCGGGTGGGCGCGATGCGCCATGGGCGTATTCCAACTCGATCGGGTTTTCAGCGCGATGAACTCACACATGATTCTGACCATGGCGATTCCCGCTCTGGTCTGCCTTGGCGGCGGCTTGCTCGCCGCGGTCTGGAATCCGGGCCACCAGACGCGCAGCCTGATCCAGCACTTCGCAGCCGGCGTGGTGCTGGCCGCGCTGGCGGTCGAGCTGCTGCCCGGGATCGGCCGCGAACAGGCCCCCGCCGGGGTGCTGATGGGCGCTTTCGCGCTGGGCAGCCTGTTCATGTACGGCATCAAGCTGTGGACGATGCGCCTGGAGCATCGGGCTGCAGCCACAGGCCCCGGTTCCGGCATGGGGACCGGCCTGCTCCTGGCCACCTTCATCGATGTAGCCACCGACGGCTTCATCATCGGTGCCGGCTTCGCCGCCGGCGGCGAAACCGGCACGATCCTGGCCCTGGGCCTGTCGGTCGAGCTGTTGTTCCTCGGCTTGGCGCTGGCCTCCGGGGCGGTTTCCGGCCGGCGCATCGTCGCCGTTTCCGGTGCCTTGGGCGCTACCGTGCTGGCTTTTTCGCTGCTCGGCAACCTGTTGCTGGCGGGCGCAACGCATGCCGTCATCGGCGGCACCCTGGCCTTCAGTGCGGCGGCCTTGCTTTACCTGGTCACGGAAGAGCTGCTGATCGAGGCCCATGAAGTCGAGGAAAAACCCGTTTCGACCCTGGTGCTGTTCGGCGGTTTTTTAGCCTTCTGGGGCATCCAACTGCTGGGCGGCTAGCGGGTTCCCTGTAGGCCGTTTCGCCGCCTGGCGTTGCTGCGCTTGGCGTGCTGCTTGGGGATTGGCTGATTGCGTGGGCCGCAAGGCGGCGTGCTGTGCGCCGGCCCCGGCGGTTGCCGGCCGGAATCAGTGGCGGCGGCGCTGCGGTTGCGGGGCGGAGGAGGCCGGTCCGCGCGGTTCGAGGTGGCGGAAGGTGATGCGCCCTTTGCTCAGATCGTAGGGGGACAACTCCAGGGAAACCTTGTCGCCGGCGAGGATGCGGATGTGATGCTTGCGCATTTTTCCGGCGCTGTATGCCACCAGGCTGTGGCCGTTGTCGAGAGTGACGCGATAGCGTGAATCGGGCAGGACTTCGTCCACCACGCCGTGCATTTCGAGTAGTTCTTCCTTGGCCATGTTCATGCCTCCAGAAAAAGTCGGAAATAAAAAGCCCGGCGGTAGCCGGGCTTGTCCGGTCGGGAGGCCGGCCGGGTAGGCCGCCTCGCGCACTGATGGGCATGGTCGGATGCCATGCCTCCGGGCAGCTTAGTCGGCCGCGCGGATGTTGGATGCTTGCTGACCCTTGGGGCCGGAAGTGACGTCGAAAGTGACGCGCTGGCCTTCCTTGAGGGTCTTGAAACCTTGGCCCTGAATCGCGGAGAAATGGGCGAAAAGATCATCGCCGCCGTTTTCGGGGGTGATGAAGCCGAAGCCCTTGGAGTCGTTGAACCACTTGACGGTACCTGTTGCCATGTCTTGAATATCCTGAAAAAAATGACGGTAAGGAGGGGGTGCCCTCACTAAGAGACGAAAATCAAGGCGACAGGGTGATGAAGGGATGAATACCGCAAATGGCGAATACTGACCAAACAACAGCACGACTTGAAGATCGCTGGGCCAGGACTCTGAACCCTATTGACGCTAATTGCAAGGATTATTTGGCCGCCGCCGAATATATTCCTCCCCACCGCTCGGATTCGATAGCGGCCGACGGTTTGGCGCAGCGCGCGGCCTGCGGTCTAGAGTTCCTCGATGGTCCGTTTGTAGGGCAGCGCCGCCACCGTGCCGGTGGCGCTTCGGCCCATGATGTCCAGCCAGGGTTGGGTCTGATCCGCCGCCGCCCGCAGCAGCAGGACGAAATGACCGTCGACGATGGCCTGGTGCAGGTGGTCGAGTTGTTCCGGCGGGATGCCCATGCGGTGCATGACCGTGGCCATGTGGGTCATGGCCGCGGCGCCGGCCATGGCGGCGCCACCCAGCGAGCCGCCCAGCGCGGCACCGGCCACGCCGCCGCCCAATGCGGCGACGATCGATTCGACGATCGGCCCGGCGGCGAAGATCGGCCCCAGGCCTGGCATGACGAACATCGCGGCGGCACCGGCCAGCAGTCCCCAGAGCGCGCCCCAGGCCGCGCCCTGCCTGGCCCAGGCTTGGACCCGGTCGCCCATGCCCGAGTAGTAGATGCCGAGCACGTCGTCGCCGGACGGATGGACCCGGCCGAGGACCGACAGCATGTCGAGCGCGACGCCCCGGTCGCGCAGTTGCTCGATGGTCCGCTGGGCCTTGGCCTCGTCGTCGTAGACCGCCGTCAGGATGATTTCGCCGGCAGCCTCCCGGTGGTCGTTTCCGGCCATGGCCGCTCCCGGTTCAGAGCAGGTTGAAGAGGTCGTTGACCACGTTTTCGGCCACGCCCATGCCGGCGCCCAGGCCGAGGCCGGTGACCATGTTGCCCATGAAGCCGCCGCCGAAACCGCTGCTCATGCCGCTGGACCAGCCGCGCGGCTGCATGGTCGGCTGCGGGTGGGTCTGGAGCTGCTGCTCCAGCATCTGGATGTACTGGGCCATCTGCTGCATCAACTGGCTCCCCATCTGGCTGTAGCCCTGCATCGACAGGGCGATGGCGCGCAGATCCATGGCCATCTCGCGGCCGGCGGCCTCGTCCCTGGCGTCGGTCTTCAGGCGCTGGGCCAGGGCCTGCATCTGCTGCATGATGCCTTGCGATTGTTGCTGCAACTGGTTGGCTTGCTGTTCGGCGAGTTGGTAGTCCATCGCGTTGACCTCCGTGTTCGGGTTGATGTTGGAGGTTTGATCGGGCCGCTGCCGTTTCGTTCAGAGGGGGCTTGCGGGGAGCGATGGGTTGACGTCGGTCAAGGCGTCCTCCGGCGACGTGGGTAGGATGGCGCCATGCCCGTATGGGCAGAACCGATTCTCAACTGATCCGATGGAGCCGACCATGAGCCTGCAGAAAATCTTCGAGCGCAGCGAGGACGCTGCCGTTGTCTTTGTCGTCCTGGCATTCATAGTGACGCATTTCGGCTTGCTGTATTTGATTTCCGCCAGCTGAACCGAGGCGGCGGCGCCCGAGGGGCGGCGCCGCGTTTTGCGTCGATATGCCTTTCCGCCGGACGTTCTGCCCGGCGGTCCCGTTTTACGGCCGGCAACGTCCGGTCCCGCCGCGGGCCGTTCCCCGATCGTTCCCGAATTTGATCAATGTCAATAGTCGACTAAAACAGTTGACTTCGGTCAAGGCCGGCAACGTCGTCTGATTCCAACATGGGCACCATCCTGATCGATGGGGACCGACATGATCGAACCCGTGCAGCTGGCCGATTTCTTTACCGTATTTTTTTCCGCCGCGATGGTGATCGTCGCAGGCGCCGTGTACGCACTCTTGTTCGCCTTCGCCCGGCTCAAGAAATTGCCCCGCCTGATGCCCTTCGCCTATCTGGCGTACGCGGGCCTGGCCGCTTCGGCGGTGACGCTCGCCCGGGCGGCCAACCTACTGAATCACCCGCTCTGGGCCGGCATCGTCGGCCTGATGCTCCTCGGCTACCTGGTCGCGCCGCATGCGATCTGGCACCTGTGCGTCGGCACGCATGCCGATGAGCTCGAAGCGGCCGACCCGGAATCAGCGCAGTTTTCCCAACCGTCCCGATAGGAGGCACCAAGCATGGCACAGGAACTCTGGTGGGCATCCACATCCTTCTGGCGCAAGACCGCCATATGGGTGACCGGATTCTCGTTCATCGTCCTGATCTTTCTCACCTTCGATACCATGAAGTACATCAAGGCGGGAGGTCGGAACGTGCCCGACTACACGGTCATCAACAAGCTGATCGACTACCGCTACGACGATGCCAAGCATCACTACATGCCGGTGATCGGCGGCGACGAGCCGCTGTTCGGCAAGAAGCTGACCGAGGCCGAGGCCAAGGCGCTGGTGTCGGAAGGCAAGCTCAACTTCCAGTCGAAGAACTGCATGGACTGCCACACCATCCTGGGCAACGGCGCCTATTACGCGCCCGACCTCACCAAGGCATGGCTCGATCCGTACTGGGGCGACAAGAGCACGCGCGAGCAGAACATGGTCAGCTTCCTGATGAACCCGGGCAACCAGCTGCACAACTCGCTCGGCCGTCGGATGCCCAACCTGGGCATCACCGAAGAGGAGGCCAGAGCCACCGTCGCATTCCTCAAGTTCACGAGCGCGATCGACACGAACGGCTTCCCCAATAATTTCAAACCGATCGACCAGTCGGATGCATCGTCCCAGGCTTCTGCCGGGGCGTCCACGACGGTTGACCAGGCCAACCGATAAGGAGAACCGAAATGGCAGCGTTAGGCATGTTCGATACCGCCAACCTGAACGGCGGCCAGAAACTGGCCCTGAAGTATTTCACCGTGGCGTTGATCCTGTTCGGCGCCCAGATCCTGTTCGGGATGCTGGCGGGCCTGCAGTACCTGAACCCCGACTTCCTCTACAACGTCCTCGACTTCTCCATCGTGCGCATGGTGCACTTGAATGCGATGATCGTCTGGCTGCTGTTCGGCTTCCTGGGCGGCGTGTACTGGATCCTGGAGGACGAGGCCGGGCATCCGGTGGTCGGGTTGTGGCTCGGCAACCTGATCTTCTGGGTATTGACCCTGGCGGTGGCCGTGGTGGTGGCGGTCTTCCTGCTCGTCCAGGTCGGCCCGGCCAGCATTAAGACCATCTGGCTCATCACCGAGGGCCGCGAGTACATCGAGGCGCCGCGCTGGGCCGACATCGGCATCGTGGTCGGCGTGCTGAGCTTCTTCTTCAACGTTGCCGCCACCTTCGTCAAAGGCCGCTATACGGGCATCGGCGGCGTCCTGGTGACCGACCTGCTGGCCCTGTTCGGCATCTACCTGGCCGGCATGTTCTACACGTCCAACGTCTCGGTCGACCAGTTCTGGTGGTGGTGGGTGATCCATCTCTGGGTCGAGGCGACCTGGGAGGTGCTGGTCGGCTGCATCATGGCCTACATGCTGATCGCCACCCTGGGCGTGCGCCGCAAGATCGTCGAGACCTGGCTCTACATCGAGGTCGCCCTGATGTTCGGTTCCGGCATCCTGGGCCTGGGGCACCACTACTTCTGGATCGGCACGCCGGAGTACTGGCTGACCATCGGCGGCTTCTTCTCGGCCCTGGAGCCGGTGCCGCTGGTGGCGATGGTGGTGCATGCGGTATTCGACTCCGGCGTCCATCGCCTGAAGAACAGCAACCACCCGGCCCTGGCCTGGACCATCAGCCAGGCGGCGGGCAACTTCTTCGGCGCCGGGGTGTGGGGCTTCATGCACACCCTGCCGCAGATCAACCTGTACACCCACGGCACCCAATGGACGGCGTCGCACGGCCACCTGGCCTTCTTCGGCGCCTATGCCACCGCGGTGATCAGCTTCTTCTACATCGCGGTGCAGAAGTCGCGCGGCAACGTGTACATGAGCGGCAATCTGGTCGGCGCCTGGAAGTGGAAGTGGTCCTTGGCGCTGCTCTGGGTCGGCATGATCGGCATGACCATGGCGCTGCTCATCGCCGGCTACGATCAGTCGCAGATCGAGCGCGCGATCGAAGGTTCGACCTGGGCCGGCTACTTCGCCGCGCAGAGCCATCCCTGGTTCCTGCAGGCGATGAAGTGGCGCGAGATCTCGGGCTGGGCGTTCAGTGCCGGCTACGTCCTGCTGTTCTGGGATCTGTTGACCGTCGGCAAGCGCGAAACGCGGCCCATCGTGCGCCATGAACTGGCGGAGGCCACCGCTTAGGCCATGTGCATCCCACGCCTCCGTCCGGAGGCTTCGACCCGCCGCAAGGCGGGTTTTTTATTTGCTCCGCCCGGTCGCCAGTGTGCCGCAAGGTCCGGTTGGCGTGCCAAGCCGGTCAGGCCGTTTCGGCCAGGGTGCCTTGGTGGTACAGGACCCGCCAGCCGTCGGCCGTTCTGCGCCAGAGCGTGGCCCGCCGGGTGATGCGTTCGCCCTGGGCGAGGGTATAGGTGAGCAGGTAGTTGTCCGCGGCGATTTCCAGGCATTGGAAGCCGGTGGTTTCCCAGGCCTCCTCGACCGGTTCGCGCAGCCTGCGCTCCAGTACATCGAGCACATGGCTCCTGTCGTAGCAGCGCCCCGAGGCGCCCACTTCGCGAAACGCCGGGTCGACCATGCGTTCGAAATCCTGTCGGGTCGCGCCGTATTCCGGCCGGTGGAACAGGGGTTCTCGCCGCTTCAGTTCATCGAGTACGGAAGGGGATTCCGGAACGGACCGGGTGTGGGTCATGAGTCTTGCTCCATGGGCGCGGTTCCACGCGCTTGCCACGCCCGATCGCGAATCGGGCGGGAGGCGCGCTCGGCGGTATGTTCGCTGCGTTCGCCGTCCCGAGCAAGTTGGCGCCTATCCGGTCAGCCCGGTTTGCCGTCGGCCCGCGGCCGCCAGTAGAAGGGCGCATACTTCGCCGCCCACAGCAGGAAGACCACCAGCCAGACCAGCCCGGCCGCGCTGGCCAGGCGGAAGTCGAACCAGGCCGGCAGCAGGTCGGGCAGCATGCGCAGCAGGGCGGCGGCCTGGAGCGCCAGGAACAGCCGCCAGGTGGTCCGGTCGCATTCCAGCTTGCGGCCCGAATGGCCCAGGCTGACCCGCGAGGCCATGCCGATCAACATCGAGGCGAAGAAGCCGATGCCCAGCGCATGCAGCGGTGCCAGGCCGAGACCGGCCTGGCCGGCTAAGCGCAGCAGGCTGTCGGCGGCGGACAGGGCGAAGGCGAGCCCGGCCCAGGCGAAGGCGATGTGCAGCATGGCCAGGAGCGGCACGGCGAGGCCGCGGCGCAGTCCCCAGCGGGCGGTGAACCAGAAGGCGACGGCGGCCAGGACGAGGTCGGTCGGCCAGGTCCATTGCGGCAGGGCCAACGCCATCGCCAGGCCGTGGCCCAGGCTGGCGGCGAACAGGACCCAGAGCGCCGGGTAGGGCCGGACCATGACGTAGTTGGTGACCACCCGGTCGGTGAACCAGGGGATCATGCGGTGGCAGACGGCCAGGAACAGCGGCGTCAGGAAACCCCACAGGCCGAGCGCTTCGCCGAGCCGGAGCAGGCCGTCGGCGCCGGACAGATGCCAGGCCAGGAAGGCCGCATCGCCGAACAGGCCGAGCAGGGTGGCCAGCCAGGCCGCCCAGGGCTGGCGGTTGTCGCCCGGCGGGCAGGTGAGCAGGATGCGGAGCAGGGCCGCGAGGCCGACGGCCCAGCCGGCCAGGTGCAGGACCAGCGCCGGCGTACCGAGGCCGGGCAGCCACAGACCGGCGTAGAACGACAGGTTGCCGGCGGCCATCAGCCCGGCGGTCGGCAGGTATTCGGCGCGGCGGATGGCGGCGCCGTTCACCCAGTTGGGCAGGGCGGTGAACAGGAAGCCGAATACGAAGGGCGCGAACAGGCCGTACAGCATGCTCCAGGCATGGCCGGCGGCGGCCGGCCAGGCGAGGGCGGGCAGGGCCGGGATCTCCAGCACGGCCAGCCAGAACAGCATGGCGGCGACGGCCTGGATACTGCCGATCAGGAACAGGGGACGGTGCGGGGCGGCGGTGAGGTGGGTGAGCAGGGCCATGGCGGAAATGATATGGATTCGATTGATGTCATGCTATCGGGCTGGCGCGCGCCGGCATTGATCAGAGTCAAGGCCGGCCGGGGCGGGTGCCGCCAGAATGCAGACCAAGCATGTTGCCAAACGAATCAGGAGCTTCGCCATGACCGGACATATCCACCTGCACCTGTCCCCGGACAGCGTCTATCCATTCGATGCCCGCGGCATCGCCAAGCGGTTCCGCCACGCCGCCATCTTCGGCGCCCTGGATGCCTTGAATCCCGGCGAGCGGATGCGCTTCGTCAACGACCATAATCCGATCCCGCTGCTGCAGCAGATGCAGGCGCGCTACGGCCAGTCGGTCGAGATCGCCTACCTGGAAAACGGCCCCGAGGCCGTGGTCATCGACTTCATCCGGCAGTGAGACGGCCATGGAAATCCTATCCCGTTACCTGACCGAAGACCACGAGCACTGCGACCAGCTGTTCGCCGAGGCCGAGAATGCGGTCGCGGCTGCCGACTGGGCCAAGGCCGAGACCGAGTTCGACCGTTTCCGGGCGGCGACGCAGCGCCACTTCCAGTGCGAGGAAGACATCCTGTTTCCCGCCTTCGAGTCGACGACCGGCATGACGGCCGGCCCGACCATGGTGATGCGCAGCGAGCACGTGCAGATCCAGCAGGCGCTGGAGGCCATGGCCGAGGCCGTGGCCGGCCGCAACGCCGATGCCTATCTGGGTTATGCCGAGACCCTGCTCATGCTGCTGCGCCAGCACAACCTCAAGGAAGAGCAGATCCTCTATCCCATGACCGACCGCGCCATGGCGGGCTTGGCGCCCGACCTGCTGGCGCGGATGCAGGCACTAACGGCCTGAGGCGGATGAGATGGGCGAGGTGCTGGTCGACGCCCGCTGGCTGGAACCGCCCGAGCCGATGGAACGGGTGCTGGCCGCGCTCGACCTGCTGCGGCCGGGCCAGCAGGTGCGCTTCCTCATCCATCGCGAACCGCTGCCGCTCTACGCGGTGCTGGGCGAGCGCGGCTGCCGCTGGCAGGTGCGGCCGATCGAGGACGGCTGTTTCGAATTGCTGATCGAAGCCGCCGCCCGGCCGGGCCGATGAGCGGCCTGTCCTATCAGCAGGGGCCGCCGCTGGCCCTGCCTCTGCGCTTCTTCCTGGCGGCACCGCTGTTCCTCATGCTGGCTGGCGTCGCCGCCCTGGCGGCCGGGCCGGCTGCCCTGGCCAGCCGATGGAATCCGGCCGTGGCGGCCATCACCCATCTGCTGACCCTGGGCTATCTGGCCATGGTCATGGTCGGCGCTCTGCTGCAGATGCTGCCGGTGGTGCTGGGCGCGCGGATTCCCGCCGTGCGTGCGGTGGCCGGCGTGGCGCTGGTCGGCCTGGTCGCCGGCACGCCGCTGCTGGCTGCCGGCCTGGCCTGGACCGATCCCGTTCTGCTCGATGCGGCCATGGCCCTGCTGGCGGCCGGACTGCTGCCCTTCCTGGTCGCCATGGCGGTCAGCCTGCTGCGCAGCGGCGTGGCCTCCAGCGTGGCCTGGCCGATGCGCCAGGCCTGGCTCGGCCTGGCGCTGACCCTGGCCCTGGGACTGCATCTGGCGGCCGGGCTCGCCGGCCGGGCCGGGGGCGGCGATTTCGCTGGTCTGGTCCAGCTCCATCTGGCCTGGGGGCTGGGCGGCTGGGTGCTGATCCTGGTGGTCGGCGTGGCCTATCAGGTGGTGCCCATGCTCCAACTCACACCGGCCTATCCGGCGTTGGCGACCCGCTGGCTGACCTGGCTGATCCTGCTCGGCCTGGTCGCCTATGGCGGCGGACAGTGGCTGCACGGCGTCTGGCCCGATGTCGGGTTGACCGGCGTTGCCCTCGGCGCGTCGTCGTTCGCCCTGCTGACCCTCTGGCTGCATAAGCGGCGGCGGCGCAAGCTGGGCGACACGACCCTGTCGTTCTGGCGCCTGGGCATGGCCAGCCTGCTCGGCTGCGTGCTGCTCGCGCCCTGGCTGCACGACGACCGGCTGCAACTGGTGTTCGGCCTGCTGTTCCTGCTCGGCTTCGCCGCCTCGGTGGTCAACGGCATGCTGTACAAGATCGTGCCTTTCCTGGCCTGGTTCCATCTCCAGGCCCAGACCCAGGCCCGGGCCGGCGCCATCCCCAACATGAAGGAGTTCGTCCCGGACGCGTTGGCCGGACGGCATTTGCGCCTGCATCTGGCGGCGCTAGCCTGCCTGCTGCCGGCGCCCTTCCTGCCCTGGCCGGCGGCTGCGGCCGGCTGGCTGCTGCTGATCCTGTCCGGCGACCGGCTCTGGCGCAACCTGCTGGCCGCCCGGCGCGCCTTCCTGGCCCATGGCGGCCGTCTGTGAGCCCGGTATTGATCGCGATCAATGACGGTTCGGTTGAAAGCGGGCAGGATATGTCCGTCCCAATGAATTGAGTCCACCGACAACGATGCTCGTCCCGCTGCTCGCCGCCACCCTCGCCATCCTGATCGTCGGCATCGCCCTGCCCAAGGCGGTGGCGATGTCGCCCCTGTTCTGGACCCATCTGGTGGTCGCGGTCGGCATCATGACCCTGATCACGGCGGCGATGCAGCATTTCGTCCCGGTGCTGACCCGCGGTCGCGGACCCGGCCGCTGGACCGCGCGCCTGCCGCTGCTGATGCTGGCGGCTGGCGCGCTGGCGGTCGCGGTGTTCTCCGGCCGTCTGGACTACCGACTGATCTCCCTCGCCGCCGGGCTGGGGCTGGCCGGCGCCGTCGCCATGCTGGCCTGGATGCGGTACAGGGGCCGCGCCGCGCTGGGCCGGCCCCATCCCGGGCTGGATTGGTATCTGGCCGCTATGGCCTGCCTCGGCCTGGGTCTGGCGGCGGCGGCCCTGATTCCCTGGCTGCCGCAATGGCACGGCCCGCTGCGCGCCTTCCACATCCACATCAATCTGTACGGCTTCGTCGGCTTGACCGCCATCGGCACCCTGCAGGTGCTGATGCCGACTGTGGCCGGGCGGCAGGATCCGGATGCGGGTTCGCGCCTGCGCCTGGATCTGAAGTGGGCCCTGGCCGGCGCGCTGCTCCTGGCGCTGGGCCAGGCCGGCGTGCCGTACCTGGCCTGGGCCGGGCTGGCGGCCTGGGGCTGGGCGCTGCTGAGGATGTCGGCGGCCTGGTGGCGCCTGCATCGTGCCAGGCTGTTTGCGCTGCACGGCGTGGAGCCGGTGCTGCTGGCCGCCCTGGCCGGCTTCGCCCTGGCCCTGGCCGGGACTCAGCTCGATCTCGAACACCCGCTGACCATCTTCCTGCCGGGCTTCCTGTTTCCCTTGGTGTCGGGGGCGGCGGGGCAGTTGGCGCCGGTCTGGGCGCGGCCCGGGCCGGCCACGCCCTGGCACGCGGAATCGCGCCGCTGGCTGGCCCGCTTCGGCGGCCCGCGCGCCGGCCTGTTCCTGGTTTCCGCACTGCTGCCGGCATTGGGCTACAAGTGTTCCGGGATGCCGGGCCTGACCGCCTTGTTCTGGTTCGTGATCCTGTTCGCGGTCTGGCTCTGGCGGGACTGATCGTCAGCCGGGCGCTAGGGCCGGTCGGCCGCCATGGTCGGCGATGCGCCCGTCTGCAGCAGCTTCATGGACGCGGTGCTGCGCAACAGGCGGCGGACGCCGAAGTAGGCCGGCTTGGGCTGGTAGTCCTGGTCGAAGAGCAGGGCCGCGCCGCGGCCGGGGAAGAACTCCGGAATCCACGAATAGCGATCGGTGACGCCCCAGGTGGTAAAGCTGCGGCATTGCGGCACCGACAGGCAGGCCTGCAGCATGTTCCGGTAGAGTTCCGCCTCGGTTTTCAGGGCGGCCTTGCCGGCAGGCATCGGCAGCGCGACATCCATTTCGGTGACGTCGGTTTCCAGGCCGAGCGCGGCGAGGCGTTTCATGTTCGTTGCCACATCCCCGGCCCGGGGGGCGTCGCCCGGCTCGACATGCATCTGCAGGCCGACGCCGTCGATCGGGGCGCCCTCCTTGCGCAGTTCTGCGACCAGGTCGTAGATGCCTTGCGACTTGACCCCCAACCCTTCGCCGCCGTAGTCGTTGTAGCGTAACCGGGCGTCCGGGTCGGCCTCGTGCGCCCAGCGGAAGGCCAGCGCCAGGTAGTCGGGGCCGATGCCGCGCGACCAGAAGGTCTCGCGCGGCTTGCCGTCCTCGCCCACGGCCTCCGCAGCCACGTCCCAGGACAGCACCTTGCCGCGGTAATGACCGACCACGGTGCGGATGTGGTCGTGCAGGATCTCCTTCAGCTGTTCCCGGCTGAAGTGGCCCTGGGTCAACCAGTCCGGCAATTGCTGGTCCCAGACCAGGACGTGGCCGTTGACCGCCAAGCCGTGCCGTTCGGCGAAATCGACCAGGGCGTCCCCCTCGCTGAAGTCGTAGCGGTCTGGGTCGGGATGGATGACTTCGAACTTCATCGCGTTCTCGGGCGTGACCAGGTTGAACTGGCGAGCCAGCAGCCGGGCGTAGCGCAGGTCGTTCTGCAGTGCCTCGACATCGACCGCAGCACCGATGCGGATGCCGTTCTCGGTCGCCAGCCGGCGCAGGGTGTCGGAGGCGTTGGCGGCCGGCGCGTTGCCGAGGAGGAGGGAAGCCGCCGCTAGGGCCAATGCGGAACGGAGCACGCTAGTAGCCCCGGTCCATGGCCATGGCGTTGCGGCCGGCCTGCTGCATGACGAAGCCCGGCACCGGCGGCGGCGGCGGCGGCCGCAGGCCGGCTTCGCGCGACCAGCGTTCGAGCCAGGATTCTCCGGCCAGCCCGGTGACCTGCAGCGGCGTCGAATAGGCCGGGTCCTTGAGCGCTTCGGCCAGGGTGACGAAGCGATAGCCGCGTTGTCTGAGCATGGCGGCGAGCTGGCCGAAGTAGTCGGCGTTGAGCGAATTGGCGTGCAGCAGCAGCACCTGCGGGATGGGATGGCCGAACAGGTCGTCGGTGAGCTTTTCGGCCCAGTCGAACACGCCGCTCATGTAGGGGATGTAGGCCGCCCCGATCCGCTGCGCCAGCGCGGCGTCGCCTGCTTCCTGCGCCTTGGCGTAGGCGTCGGCGAAGACCCATTCCGAATCGTTTACCGTGACCGGCGCGATCGCATAGCCGTGCGCGGTCAGGAAGTCCTGGAATTCGGTGATTTCGGCATCCGTCTTGCCGACGTGAAGGTAAGGGTGGCGGAACCAGTGCAGGTTGTGGCCTTCCTCCTGGACCAGCGGACGGGTGACGGTTTCGCCGCGCAGAAAGTCGTTCTCGAATACCTTCAGGGGCACCTGGTTGAGGGATAGGTGGGAATAGGTGTGGTTGCCGAGGTCGAAACCGGCCTTGAGCCAGCTGCGCAGCAGGTCGACGCGCGCGGGGTCTAGCTGGCCTTCCCGATACAGTTTCTTCTCGTTGACGAAGCCGACCGCCGGAGCGCCGGCCTGCCGCACGCTGTCCAGCAGGCGCTGGGTCATGCCGGCCAGATAGGCGTCGTCCTCGCTCGGCACCGCGGCGAAGGGCAGGTCGTCGAAGGTGAACGCGACGGCCCGGTCCTCGGTAAGCGGATCTGCCGCGGCGAGATGGCAGAACAGGGCCAATATCGCCAGCCAGTATTTCATGTCTCCATCCTTTCGCCGGACTGGCCTGTTGGCGCCGATTCGGCGAATCCGTTCACGGCGGGCTGTCTGGAGCCCGCCGCTAGGCTCAAAAACGCCGGGTCAGGCTGATCTCGAACGAGTGCGAGCCGTATCCCGCGGTAGCGGCGCCGCCGTAGTGGGACAGGCCGGCCTTCACGTCGAGGAACCAGTCCCGGTACAGGCCGAAATAGCCTTCCGCCACGATGTCGCCGCCGGTGCGGAAGCCGCTCATGGTGTTGTCCTTGTACGGGCCGGCGCTGAAGGCCACGCTGATGCCGTTGTCGTCGTTGATCTTCCAGTAGGTGAACGCCGTGACGGCATAACGCTGGTAGAGCGACGGGGCGTAGTAGCCGTGGTCCGGATCCTGGTCGAAGCCGAACCAACGACCGCTGATGCCGAGGTCGAGGTTGAGCAGCTGGGTACGCAGTATGGCCCGGCGCGGTGCCAGTTCCGCCTCCCAGCGGGTGTTGTCGTCGGAGAAGGTGGAATAGGCCAGGCGGCCGTCGACGGTGTAGCGGAGGTTGGGCGCCCAGGTGCCGTCGAGCGCCGTGATGCTCTGCTTGATGCCCAGCGCGGCGGCCAGCGGCGAGACGGCGAACAGGTCATGGCGATGCGACAGGCGCATGCCCAGTTCGTCGAACGGCTGGTAGTCGGCGCCGACCTCGTAGACGAAGGTGTTGCTGCCGTAGGCCCGGCCGCCGCCGACCTGGCCGTCCAGGGAGAGCTTGGGCGAGACACGGTGCTTGAGGCCGATCCAGGTGCGGTCGTAGTTGACGACCGAGCCGCCCGAGGGCGTGAGGTAGCCGCTGTCCGCCGTGGTGCTGATCCGCTGCCGGTCGGTGCCGCCGAAGATGCGGGTCTCGGGGTTGATCACGTACTCGCCCGACAGGCCCAGGGTCTGGATGCGGATGTTGTCGGTGGCTGAACTGTAGCCGTAGCTGGCCGTCACGTTGGAACGGAGCGGCGTCTTGATGAAGCGGGCCAGGTCGGCCGTCTCGGGGTCGTTCGGCCGCAGCTTGGTCACCTCGGCCAGGCTGGCCAGGGCATCGCGCGGCCGGTTGGCGTAGTTCAGCGCCACGGTGCGCGTGTAGCCGAGCTCGTAGTCGTTGGGCAGCTTCGGCTCCAGCTCGGCGACGATGCCGAGCGCCGGCGTCGGCCGTTCGGCCCAGGCCAGCACGCGCGCCTTCTGCTTGCGGTAGTCGACGGTGTCGCCGAACTGCTTGCGGTAGTCCTCCAGCCGCTCCATGGCCTGGGCGTAGTCGCCCAACTCGGTCAGCACGACTACGTATTCCATCTGCGCCGCCGCCACGTTCGGGTGCTTGGCCAAGTAGGCGAGGTAGGCCTTCTTGGAGGCGTCCAGCTTGCCGCGCCAGTACTGCACGCGGGCGATGCCCAGCATGGCGCCGGCGTCGTCCGGGGCGATAGCGAGGATGCGCTGGTAGCTGTCCAGGGCCATGGGATAGTCGCCGCGTTCCGAGGCCATGTCGGCGCGGGTACGCAGGTATTCCAGGTTCTTAGGATCCAGTTCCACGGCGCGGTCGATGGCCGCGGCGGCTTGCTTGGCCTGGCTCTCGGGGTAGGTCTGCGACAGGCGGTAGTACAGCTCGGCATCGTTCGGCGCGTTCTTGGTCGCCTGCTCGATCGCGGCGGCGGCAGCGGCGTTGTCCTCGTCCAGTTCGTAGATGTCGGCCATGGCCAGCCAGTATTGGGGATCGGTGCCGAAGCGCTGGCGATAGATGGCGTCGTATTCCCGGACCGCCTTGGTGTTGCCGCGCTCGGCCTCGAGTTCCATGTACTCGAGCATGACGACCTTGTCCTGCGGGCGCTGTTTCAGATAGGCGAGGTAGCGCGGCACGGCGGCGTCGCGGTTGCCGCTGCGCGAGGCGGCCCGTGCAGCGCCGAGGATGGAGTCGACGTCGTTCGGTGCGATGGCCAGGGCCGCATCGAAGCTCTTCTCGGCCAGGGCATAGTCGTTGGTCCAGGTGGCGATGTTGCCCCGGGCGCGCAGGTAGTCGACGTTGCGGGGCTCCAGTTCGATCGCCCGGTTGATGGCGGCGAGCGCGCTCGGCCCGTCCTGCGCGGCGGCGCAGGCCTGCGACAGCTTCGAGTACAGTCTGGCGTCGTCGGGTGCGTATTTCACCGCTTCCTTCAGGGCCTGCTCGGCGCCGGCCGGGTCCTTCAGGCGGGTGGCGCGGATGTCGGCAATGCGCTCCCACAGGTTGGCCTGGGCCGGGTCGGCCTTGAGCGCCTGCAGGTAGACCTCGACCGCTTCCGGCCACTGGCCCTGCATCTCGGCGCGCAAACCGGCATCCGGGACGGCCGGGGCCGCCACGGCCAGGCCTACGTTCGAGCAAAAAGCCAATGCGAATACCAAACGCCGCTTCATTTGCGCCACCTTGTGTTTTTGAAAATCCAGACGTCAGCCGCGAAACGCAGCATCGTGAAGAAATCGAACAGGATCACCATGTAACGCACCGGCGTCAGCAGGATACCCTTGAACAGGAATTCCCAGCGGTAGCCCTTGGCCGACGCGGTCAGCGCGATCAGGGAAACCAGGCTCTCGGCCAGTAGGGTGATACCCAGTACTTCCCACATGCCGAGCAGCATGAGGATCAGGAACACGGTCGGGAACGAGACCTTCTCGAAGGCCGACAGGAACATGACCCAGCCGATCGGCCGGCCGTATTGGCGGGTGTAGTCGTCGCCGAAGGGCTGTCGATACTGCTCCTTGACCTTGCGCTTCTCCAGGATGTCGGCCGGTACCGATTTTTCCTTGCGGTAGCGCTTGAAGGCCTTGAACGGGCTGCGCATCAGTTCGTCGAAGTAGTAGCAGGTCTGCAGGAAGGAGGACGACCACATGTAGACCTGCTTCGGCAGTCGGCTCGCTTCGGGTTCCTGGGAACGGGCGATGACGTCGGTCAGCTGGATGTTGCGGAAGCCCTGGTCGAGCATGGCGAAGCCGATGAAGATGTCCTCCGAGTTGGTCAGGTCGTCGCCCAGGATCGGCTCGTACTTGGCGAACAGGTTCTCCAGGTAGTTGCGCCGGTAGGCCACTGCGCAGCCGACTGGGTTCAGGATGCTGCCGAAGAAGACCATCTGGCCGCGGTAGATGAAGCGCTGCAGCAGCATGTAAAGCACTTCGCGGTAGAGGTTGGTCAGGCCCTGCTGGAGGTGATGCTCCAGGTTGACCTTGGGGTAGATCGGCGCATCGGGGTAGCGCTCGAGGAACTTGTGCAGCCGCGGTTCTTGGAGCTGATTGCGCCGGTCGCGGTCGCGCAGCGGCAGGATGGTGCCGCAGGCCGAGGCAATGCCCTTGCCCTTGTACAACTCCTCGACCACCCGGTCGATGTAGTTGTCCGACTCCAGCATGGTGTCGCCGTCCAGGATGAATTCCACGTCGGAATGGTATTCGCGGGCCTGGCGCTTGAGGGTGGGCGTTTTGCCGATCGGCGCCTTGCGGTGGATGATCTCGACCTCCATGCCGTTGGTCTGGCAGAACTCCTGGGCGTACTCGATGGTGTGGTCGGTGCTGCCGTCGTCGACCAGGACGATCTTCTCCGGTTTCCGGGTCTGCCGGGCGATGGACTCGAGGCAGAGGGCGATGTTGGCCTCCTCGTTGAGACAAGGGATGACCACCGTGACCGTCGCCGTGCGCCAGTCCTCGGCCGGGGTGGGAACGGTCTTGTCCTCGCCGTGGACCAGGCCCAATACGCTGAGAATGGTGTTCGGGCTGATGAGGAAGGGAGATAAGCTTGCCATTATGTGTCCTGCCTTTCCCTGTAATGAGCAATCAGTTCGTCTAATGTGTCTTCAAGCCGCCATTGATGCTGGAAGCCGGTCAGGCTGATCAGTTTTTCCAAGGAAGGTCTGCGGCGCAAGATGTCGTCGTATTGTTGTCCGTACGCTTCGATATAGCTCATATGCCTACGGCCGACCATGTCTTTCCCTGCCCGCTGGCAGACCAGGTCGGCCAGACCGTTGATCGTGATTTCGCGGTTGTTGCCGACATTGACGATCTCGCCGCTCGCCTCCGGTGTGCCGGCCAGAAGCGAGAGGGCGGCAGCGGTATCGCGCACGTCGCAGAACGAGCGGGTCTGTTCGCCGCCGCCGAAGATGGTGATCGGCTCGTCGCGCAGCGCCTGCTCGACGAAGCGCGGCACGACCATGCCGTAGCGGCCGGTCTGACGTGGACCGACCGTATTGAACAGGCGGGCGATGCAGACCGGTATCTCGTACTGGCGGGCGTAGGACAGGCCGTGGGCCTCGTCGGCAAGCTTGCTGATGGCGTAGTTCCAGCGCGATTTGGCACCGGATTGGACATAGAGCGTGTCATCCTCGCGCAGCGAGTCGCCGCCGGTCGGGCCGTAGACTTCGGAGGAGGAGGCGATGACGATCTGCGGTTTCCAATGGCCGGCCGAGGCCATGCGCAACAGGCGTTCGGTGCCGGCGATGTTGGTGGCCAAGACCCGGATCGGGTCTTCCAGCACGCGGAACACGCCCACCACGGCAGCCATGTGGTAGATCCGGTCGGCCCAGGTAGTGGCCTTGTCCAGTCCGCCCCAGGTCAGGATGTCGGCTTCGTCGAAGCGGAACTTGGGGTATTCGAGGAAGGGCGCGATATTTTCCAGCCGGCCGGTGCTGAGGTTGTCCACCACATGGACGGCATCCCCCTTGTTCAGGTGGTATTCCGCCAGATGGGAGCCGATGAACCCGGCGCCACCCGTTACCAGAACATGCATGCCGCTTCCTTTCAGATGGTTATTCAACAGTAACAGATTTCGCCAGATTGCGCGGCTTGTCGACGTCGTTCCCGCGCAGGACGGCTGCGTGATAAGCCAGCAATTGCAGCGGAACGGCGTACACCGCCGGACTCAGGTCGCCGTAACTGCCGGGCAGCAGGATGAGGTGGTCGTGATCCCGGTCGTCCATTGCGCTGGCCCGGTCGGCGAACACGAACAGCTGGCCGCCGCGGGCCCTGACTTCCTGCATGTTCGATTTCATCTTGTCGACCAGGGCGTCCTTGGGTACCACTGCCACCACCGGCATGTCCTGGTCGACCAGGGCCAGCGGACCGTGCTTCAGCTCTCCCGCCGGGTAGGCCTCGGCGTGGATGTATGAAATTTCCTTCAGTTTCAGGGCGCCTTCCATGGCCACCGGGTAATGCATGCCCCGACCGAGGTAGAAGGCGTGCCGGCTGGTCAGGAAGTGCCTGGCCAGTCCGGCCAGGGCCGGCTCCAGTTTCAGTACGTCGGCGACCAGGTCGGGCAGCCGATACAGGCGTTCGTAATGCTGCCGCGCCTGACCGGCGTCGATCCGGCCGCGGGCCAGGGCCAGGCTGACTGCCAGCGCATACAGGCTAGCCAGCTGGGTGGTGAACGCTTTGGTCGAGGCGACGCCGATTTCGGGGCCGGCACGGGTCATGAAACGCATGTCGGACTGCCGGGCAAGCGAGCTTTCCGGCACGTTGCAGATGGCCAGGAAGTGTTCGATTCCGCGCTCCCTGGCATGTTTCAAGGCGCCCAGGGTATCCGCCGTCTCGCCTGACTGGGAGATCAGCACCAGCAGCGTATCCTTGCCGTCGATGTGCCCGGAGCGGTAGCGGAACTCGCTGGCGATGTCGACCTCGCAGGGCATGTCGGCCAGGTTCTCGATCCAGTGCCGGGCGATCAGGCCGGCGTGATAGCTGGTGCCGCAGGCCACGATGCCGACCCGCTTGGCTTCGCTGAACGCCCGCCCGGCACCGGCACCGAATACATCTGCCTCGAATGCCGGGGTAAAGGCCGAAATCGTGCTCGCGATGGCGCGCGGCTGCTCGTGGATCTCCTTGAGCATGTAATGCCGGTAGTCGCCGAGGTCGGCGTCGTCCCCGACCAGTTCACTGAGATGGATCGGGCGCTCGACCGTCCGGCCGTCGCCGGCCAGGATGCGGCAACCGGCCGTGCGCAAATCCGCGATGTCCCCGTCTTCCAGATAGCTGAAGCGCCGGGTGAAGGGCAGCAGGGCATAGACATCCGAGGCAAGGAGGTGCTCTCCGTCGCCGAAGCCGACCACCAGCGGGCTGCCCCGCCGGGCGCCGACCAGTTGGCCTGGGCGGTCGGCCGCGATCACGGCGATGGCGTAGGTGCCTTCCAGTTCCCCGCTGGCCGAGCGGACGGCCGCGGCCAGATCGCCGCCGTTGGCCAGATAGTCGCGATGGATCAGATGGGCGATGGCCTCGGTGTCGGTTTCCGAATCGAAGCGGTAACCGGCCGTTTCCAGTTTCGCGCGCAGGGCCAGATAGTTCTCGATGATGCCGTTGTGGACCACGCCGATCAGGCCCCGGCTGATGTGCGGATGGGCGTTGCGTTCGGTCGGCGCGCCGTGGGTCGCCCAGCGCGTGTGGGCGATGCCGGTCATGCCGTGCAGGCCGGCGGCGGCGACGCGCTGGCGCAGTTCACGCACCCGACCGCCGACCCGGGCATGATCGAGGCCGTTGGCGACCACGGCCAGGCCGGCCGAGTCGTAACCCCGGTATTCCAGCCGGCCGAGACCGTCCAGCAGGATGGGCACTACGTTCCTCGTCGAGACGCCGCCGATGATGCCGCACATGGCCGATGCCCTTTTAAGCGGCGGCTACAGCCGCCAGACCACGAAGCCGAGCTTGCGCAACATGGCTGGGTCGAATCCGGCCTTCACGTCCATGAATATCGCGCCGTCGGTCAGTTTCGCCCGGTAATCGGCAAGCGGGCGTTCCAGGAATTCGCGATGGGATACGGCCACGACGATCGCCTGCGCGACCGGCAGGTCTTCCCAAGTCGTCAGGTGCACGCCGTATTCCCGCAGAGCTTCTTCCGGCTCGGCCACCGGATCGTGCACGTACACTTCGACTCCGTAGCTTTGCAGTTCGTGGATGATGTCGATGACGCGGCTGTTGCGCAGGTCCGGACAGTTTTCCTTGAAGGTCAGGCCCAGCACGTGTACGGCGGCGCCCTTGAGTCCCAGGCCGGCCTGGATGATGTGCTTGACGGTCTGCTCGCCGACGAACTTGCCCATGTGGTCGTTGATCCGGCGCCCGGCCAGGATGACCTCGGGGTAGTAGCGCACGGTTTCGGCCTTGTAGGTCAGGTAATAAGGATCGACGCCGATGCAGTGGCCGCCGACCAGGCCGGGGCGGAAGGGCAGGAAATTCCATTTCGTGCCGGCCGCCTCCAGCACTTCCGTAGTATCGATGCCGAGGCGATGGAAGAGCAGGGCGAGTTCATTCATCAGGGCGATGTTCAGGTCGCGCTGGGTGTTCTCGATCACCTTGGCGGCTTCGGCGACCTTGATCGATGAGGCCCGATAGACGCCCTTGGTGATGATCGTGCCGTATACCCGGGCGATCCGTTCCAGAGTCTCGGGGGTGTCGCCCGAGACGATCTTCATGACCTCGGTCAGGGTGTGTTCGTGGTCACCGGGATTGATCCGTTCCGGCGAATAGCCGACGTTGAAGTCCTGCAGCCATTTCATGCCGGACGTACGTTCCAGTTCGGGGATGCAGACCTCCTCGGTCGCACCCGGATAGACGGTGGATTCGTATACCACCAGCGCACCGCGCTTCATGAATTGGCCGGCTTCCCGGCTGGCCGAGATGAGCGGCTCGAAATCGGGTCGATGGGCGATGTCCACCGGAGTCGGCACGGCGATGATGATGATGTCGGCGTCGCGCAGCGCTTCGGGCGATTGGGTGAACGTCAGCCGGGTGGCCAGTTCGAAATCGTCCGGGGCGAGATCGCCGTGCGGATCCTGGCGCTGGAGGCACTTTTCGACCAGACGCTCGGAGGTGTCGAAACCGATCGTCTCGAAGTGTCTGCCGAAGGCCATAGCGAGCGGCAGGCCGACATAGCCGAGGCCTATGACCGCAATCTTTTGACTCATCTGGATTCCCCTTATGCCCAGGCGAACGCCTGGGAATGTGCTTTCAATCTAGCACCGGGGTGAGGTTTTTCCTTGCTGTTTTTGTGGTTTTGCACAATTCACGGATCCGGTTGTGGTGCAACGTCGACAGTGCCGGTTGCCGGCCCCGCCCGATGGCATAAGCTGTTAGTAGATCAAGCTGGAGACCGGTCATGAGCCATAAACACGAACACCTGCTGCAAACCCTGTTCCAGGACCCGATCAACGTCAACGTCCATTGGCGGGACGTCGAGTCGCTGCTGACGCACCTGGGGGCGGAGATGGAAACCCTGCCGGGATCGCGCATCCGGGTCGAGCTGAACGGCGTCGAAGGCATCCTGCATCGGCCGCATCACAGCAGTTCGTGCGGCCGCCAGGAGATCAAGCACATCCGGGAGTACCTGGCTTCGGCCAGGGTCACGCCTTCCCTCTATGAGGAATCCCAGCGCAACAAGTCCTGAGTCAGTCCCGGCGGGACAGGTACAGCACGGGGTTCACTGCGACCCCGTCCTTGCGTACTTCGAAATGGACGTGGGGGCCGGTGGAACGGCCGGTGGAGCCGACTTCGGCTATTTCCTGGCCGCGCTTCACCATGTCGCCTTCCTTGACCAGAAGACGGGAACAGTGGCCATAGCGGGTGACCAGACCGTTGCCGTGATCGATTTCGACCTCGTTGCCGTAGTCCGGCGAAAGCCGCGCGGTGATGACGATGCCGCTTTCGGCGGCGTGGATGGGGGCGCCGATCCGGTCGGAAAAGTCCAGTCCTTCATGGCGGGCCAGCTTGCCGGTGAAGGGGTCGGGGCGGACGCCAAAGGGCGATGAGACGTAGCCGTCCAGAACCGGCCGGTCCATGGGCAGATGGCCGAGGCGGGCCTGACGGGTGAGCAGTTCGGTGTCCAGCACCGTCAGCCGATCGGACTCGCGGTCGAACTGGCGGGTCAGGCCGTCCAGCAGGCGGGCGACTTCCTCCGCACTGGCCGGTTGCGCGTCGGCCGAGATCAGCGGCCCGCCCTCGCCGGGCGCGGCGGCATGGGCCAGGTCGGGGAGGGGAACGCCGACCTTTTTCGCCACCCGTTCGCCGACGTCGGTGATCCGGGCCAGGCGGGCCTGCAGTTCGCCCACCCGGAGTGCCAGTTGATCGAGCCGGGGCCCTTGCTGCTGGGCGACGGTCTGCGTCTGCGGTCCGACGGCCAGGGAGTTGTCGCTGCCGAAATGAAAGCCGAGATACGCGGCCCAGGCCACCGCGCCGGACAGAAACAGGGAAAGTGCCAGGCCGTGGCGATGGTCGAGCCGGAATGAAATCGTGCGTCCCAGGCGCTCGGACATCAGGATGATGTGCATCTTGACGGTCCTCCTCTGGCGCCTGGTTATCCGGCTGAGGCCTGATTCTTCTTGAGCGGTACCACCGTCTCTTCTTCGCCTTGGTGCACCAGGCGGCCTTCCACCACGGCGCCGGGATGCATTTCCAGGGTGCGGTAATGCACGTCGCCGGTGATGCGGGCCTTGGATTGCAGCTCCAGCCGTTCTGTCGTGTGGACGCTGCCCTTGACGGTGCCGTTGATGACCGCGAGGGAGGCGCGGACCTCGCCTTCCAGCCGGGCCTGGTCGCTGACGATAAGAGTGCTGGCAGCGTTGCCGGTCAGGTTGCCTTGGATATGGCCGTCGACCCGCAGGCCGCCTTCGAAATGGATGTTGCCCTCGACCTTGGTCTTGGCGCTGATCAGGCAGTCGATGTTGCCTGGCGTGGTCTTGCCGTGCTTTTTGCCGAACATGGTGCTTACCCTTTTCAAGGAGTCCTCAATCACTTCGGGGGAGTCTAGGGACGGAACACCGACTCCGCAATGAGCCTGCCATTTTCCACAACTCGGGTGGTCGCGCCAACAATTACCGCACCCGGGGGTACCTGGAACCGGCCTTCGACGCGCCGGTAATGCTGGAATTGCAGCGGTTCGGAGACCTTCCCGGTGGCCGGAGTCTGGGCCTGTATCTCCTGGCCGTTCAGGCGGTAGCTGACCAGGAGTTGGAACTCGCCGGCGAAGCTGCCCTGGGCCTGGGCGTCGCGCATGACCAGGACGCGGTAACGCCAGGTGGCGGGTGTGGCCGAGGCGACCACCTGCTCGATGCGAAAGCTGCGGATGGCGGGCAGATTGTTCTGCTTGGCGGTGGGAAACAGGTTGTCGAACAGGGCCAGGTCGCGGTTGAGCCGGCTGCGCTCGTCCTCCAGTTTGTGGACCTGTATTTCCAGCGTCTTGCGGGCACCGCGTTCGATGTCCAACTGGGTGGTGGTCGCGTTGTAGGCCCCGGTCAGCTTGGCGTTGCTGGCTTCGAGCCGGGCGTTTTCCGCCGCCAGGTCGCGGATCCGGCCGGCACTGTGCAGGCTGTCGTAGCCGGCGGACAACTGACCGGCGATATAGAGGCCGAACCCGGTGGCGCCGGCGGCCAGGACCAGGGCGCTTCCCAGCAGGAGTCGCCGCCGCCAGGATGCCGGCCGGCTGATGATCACACGGGGGACGATGGCCGTCTGGCCACGCCTGCGCAGCGAGCGCTGTTTATCCCGCCGAGCCGCGGTACGGGCTAGAAAGTGCTTGATCGGCATAGGGCCATTTTACGACGACGAGCGGCGACGGTGACGGGGTAAAATGACCGGATGTCGAAAATTCAGTTTTTGCCCGACCTGCTCATCTCCCAGATCGCCGCCGGCGAGGTGGTGGAACGTCCCGCCTCGGCCCTCAAGGAACTGGTCGAGAACAGCCTCGATGCCGGCAGCCGCGAGATCCGGGTCGACCTGGAGGAGGGCGGCATCAAGTTGATCCGGGTGGCCGACGACGGCGTCGGCATCGATTCCGGTGATTTGAGCAACGCCCTGGCCCGCCATGCCACCAGCAAGATCGCCAGTCTGGCCGAACTGGAATCGGTCGCCAGCCTCGGTTTCCGGGGCGAGGCCCTGGCCAGCATCGCCGCCGTGGCCCGGGTCACACTCACCAGCCGGGCCGGCGGCACCGACCACGCCTGGCGGATCGGCGCCCAGGACGGCGCGCTGACCGCGACCGAACCGGCCGCCCTGAACAAGGGCACCGTGGTCGAGGTGCGCGACCTGTTCTTCAACACCCCGGCCCGGCGCAAGTTCATGCGTACTCCGGCCACCGAGTACGGCCACTGCGAGGAGGCCATGCGCCGCGCCGCCTTGGCCCGGCCGGACGTGACCTTCGAGCTGCGCCACAACGGCCGCGTCGCCTGGCGCCTGCCGGCCCAGGAGATCACGGCCCGCGCCGTGGCCCTGCTCGGCGACGAGTTCGAGGCAGCGGCCCGGGCGGTGGACGAGGCCGCCGGCGGCCTGCGTTTCTCCGGCCTGGCCGGCCTGCCCGCCTACAGCCGCTCGGGGCGCGACGCCCAGTACCTGTTCGTCAACGGCCGTTTCGTGCGCGACAAGCTGCTCAGCCACGCGGTGCGCGAGGCCTATCGCGACATCCTGCACTACGACCGCCACCCGGCCTATGTCCTGTACCTGGAACTGCCGCCGGAGCAGGTCGACGTCAACGTCCATCCGGCCAAGACCGAGGTCCGTTTCCGCCAGGCGCAGGCCGTGCACCAGTTCGTCTTCCACGTCCTGGAGCGGGCGCTGGGCCGGACTGCGCCGACGGCCGACGAGATCCCGGCAGCGGCGGGTGCCGCGCCCGCTTCGCCGCTGCCCTTCGCCCAGACGCGCGTGCCGTTGGGCACCGCCGGCACCTGGTCGCAGCAGGCCATGCCGTTGCGCGTGGCCGAGCCCGCGGCCTATTACGGCATGGTGGCCGAGGCCCTGGCCGATCGCCCCGCGTTGGAGTCCGGTGCCGAGTTGCAGGCCGATGCAGCGCCGGGAGGCCTGCCGCCGCTCGGCTACGCCCTGGGCCAGGTGGCCGGCATCTACGTCCTGGCCGAGAACGACAAGGGGCTGGTGGTGGTGGACATGCACGCCGCCCATGAGCGTATCCTGTACGAAGGCCTCAAGTCGGCCATGGACGAGGACCGCCTGGCGGCCCAGCCGCTGCTGATCCCGTTGGTGTTCCAGGCCACCAGCCTGGAGATGGCGACCGCCACGGAACATCACGGCGCGCTGGCCGCCATGGGCTTCGAGATCAGCGCCGCCTCGCCCACCCACCTGGCGGTGCGGGCGGTGCCGGCCATGCTGGCCCGGGCCGATGTCGAACAACTGGCGCGTGAGGTCCTCAAGGACATCCGCGAGTTCGGCGCCAGCGAGGCCCTGGCCGGGCGGCGCAACGAACTGCTGGCTACCCTGGCCTGCCATGGGGCGGTGCGCGCCAACCGCAAGCTGACCCTGCCGGAAATGAATGCCCTGCTGCGCGACATGGAACGCACCGAGCGGGCCGATCAATGCAATCACGGCCGACCGACCTGGTTCCAACTGAGCCTGGCCGACCTGGACCGAATGTTCATGCGAGGAAAATAGATGAGCGAACCGAAACCCTTCCCCATTCCGGTCAATCCGGCGCCGAAAAGCGTCGAGGACGACCTGGTCGCCTCCGCCTGTGCCGGCGGCGAACCCTATGCCCTGATGGTGCTGGGCGATTCGATGCAGCCCGAGTTCATCGAGGGCGAGGTGATCGTGGTCGAGCCCGAGGGCATCGCCAAGGACGGCGCCTATGTCGTGGCCTGGGCCAACGACGAGTACATCTTCCGGCAACTGGTCAAGCACGAGGAAGGCTGGATGCTGAAGCCGCTCAACCCGCTCTATCCCAACATCCCGGTCGACGACCTCAAGGCGGTGGTGAAGGGCGTGGTGGTGCTGAAAAAGAAGCCGGGCCGGCGCAAGGAAGCGAAGCGCTACGACTGATCCGATGCCGGCACCGGAACGCCTCCCGCCCGTGGTCTTCCTGATGGGCCCGACGGCCTGCGGCAAGACCGACCTGGCGGTGGCCCTGGCGGCGCGTTTCCCGTGCGAGGTCGTCAGCGTCGATTCGGCCCTGGTCTACCGGGACATGGACATCGGCACCGCCAAGCCGGATGCCGCCACGCTGGCGGCCTGTCCGCATCACCTGATCGACGTGGTCGATCCGCCCGAGGGCTATTCCGCCGGCCGCTTCCGGGATGACGCCCTGGCGCTCATGGCCGACATCGTCGGCCGCGGCCGGGTGCCGCTGCTGGTGGGCGGCACCATGCTTTATTTCAAGGCCCTGAAAGATGGGCTGGATGATCTGCCCAAGGCCGATCCCGCCATCCGGGCGGAACTGGAGGCGCGCGCCGCCCGCGACGGCTGGCCGGCGCTGCACGCCGAACTGGCCCGGCTGGACCCGGCCTCCGCCGCTCGCATCCGACCCTCCGACGTGCAGCGCATCGAGCGGGCGCTGGAGGTCTGCCGGCTGGCCGGGCGGCCGATGTCCGAGCTGTTTTCGGCCGGCCGGGACAGTCCGCTGCCGTATCGGCTGATCGAGATCGCCCTGCTGCCTTCCGACCGCGCCCGGTTGCACGAGCGCATCAACACCCGGTTCCGGGCCATGCTGGCGGCCGGCTTCGTCGACGAGGTCAGGGCGCTGCGCGCCCGCTACCGGCTCGAGCCGGAGATGCCGGCCATGCGCTGCGTCGGTTATCGCCAGGCCTGGCGTTTCCTGGATGGCGAGATCGACGAGGACGAGCTGTACGAGACCGGGGCCGCGGCCACCCGGCAGCTGGCCAAGCGCCAGATCACCTGGCTGCGGAGCTGGCAGGGCGCCACTGAGTTCGATTGCCTGCGGCCGGGTCTGGCGGACGACGTGTCCGCCTGGCTGGCGGAACGCCTGAAGGGCCCAGGCGTGTGAACCCGCCCTAGAACAGCACCGCGCGCAGAGCGGCCAGGTTTTCCCGGGCCAAGGTTTCGATTTCGGCCAGTTCCGTTTCCGAGAACAGCGATTCTGCAAGCGTGCGCGGCCTGCGCCCGCGCAACTCGGCCGGCACCCAATCCGATATCGGCTGACTGAGTTGGTCGGCGCAGGCGAGCAGGGCGGTCCAGCCGTTGAGGTTGTCGATCGTTACCGTGGCCTCGTGGTCCTGGACCGCGGTGACGACGTCCTCGGGTTGCCCCATGGCCGAGAGCAGGGCATGACCGATGCCGTCGTGCCATTCGAACACCAGCTCCAGCAATTGCGGCCGGTCTGCGGCCAGTGCGGGGTCCTCGGCACAGCGGAAGATCAGGTAGAAGGCGCCCAGGTCGTGGACCATGCCGAGGAAGAATGCCTTTTCCGGGTTGAGCTTGACCCTCCGGGCGAGCAGCTTGGCGATCGAGGCGACGGTCAGCGAATGCTCCCAGATGGCGTTGGACAAATCGTGGAAGGGCATCATGTGCTTGGAGCGGATGATCTGCTCCACCGCGAGGCTGTACGACACGGTGCGCACGGCGTCGAGGCCGATCCGCAGGATGGCCGGCTGCAGGTCCATGATCTCGCCGCCCACGCCGCGCAGGGCGGCTGAATTGGCATAGGCGATGATCTTGCTGCTCATCAGCGGCTCGGTACGGATGGACTCGGCCAGTTTTTCGATCGAGACGTTCGGATCCTTGAGCAGGGCCTGCACGCGTATCGTCAGATCGAACGAGGTGGGAAACACCAGGTCCGGGGCCGACAGTTCCTGTGCGATCCGCTCAAGAAGCCGGGTGGCGACTTCGTTGAACATGAACTTTCTTAATAAGATGTCAGTGAATCACGGTATGGGTTCGGGGCGATCAACTTCAGGATGTCCCGCAACTGGAGAATATCGCGAACGAACGGCAACGAGAAGCCGAGCCGCTGGCCGCCGCGGTTGTCGGCAAGGAGCTTTTCGAGGTATTCGAGACAGGCCTGGGTGCCCCAACAGGATGTCAGTCGGTCCATGATGTGGGGCAGCGCTTCGAGGGTCAGGGTATTGGCATCGGGCGATGCGGCGTAATCGTTCCAGTCGGCGAGGATCACGTTGAAGCGCTTGTGCAGATCCGCCGCCAGGGCCTCGAATTCGTCGCGCAGGTTGGACGCGTGATAGAGGTCGAGCAGTTTGACCCAGGGTTCGACAGCCTGGTTCGGATGGTTCTCGATGTATTGACTCAGGGTCTCGATGGCCTGGTTGCTGCGGCCGAAGGCCAGCATGACCTCGGCCAGTTCCAGCACGTGGTCGGCCGTGTCGAATTGCTCCATGGTGAAGTCGTTCATCGGCGCCAGCTGGGGTGTAGCGACCGGGGTGTCGATCGGCACGGCGGGCGGCTGTCGGGCCCAGGCCGATTCAGGCTCGAAAGTCGCGGCCAGGGGGTGGCGGGTTTCCGGCTTCGCCTGGCCGAAATCGTGTTCCATGGGCGGCAGGTCGTGCACCGTGGAGCGAGGCTGGGGCGCCACCGGGTTGGGCGGCATGAGCGTGTTCAGGTCGGCGGCGATCCGTTCCGGAGTACGGTTGGCCGGTTGCGGGCGCCATTTCAGCCACAGTGCGATCAACAGGGCGAGCAGGAGCAGCAGCGCGATCAGCAGCAGGATCATGCTGAACGACGTGATCAGCCAGGACGATGCCGTAGCACGGGTGGGGGCGATCGCCGACGGCAACGGGCCGTTGCCGACGCCGTGCCGGCTCGGCATGGCAGGGCCGCCGCCGGACTCGGCACGTTGCGTGGTCACGCCTGTGGCCTGGGGTAGCTGGGCCGGCTGTCCGGCCGCGTCGTGGCCGGGCAGCGGAGGCGGAATGTCCGATCCCAGCACCAGCTTGTCGCCCTGCCCGGCGGGTGTCGGGATGGCCGGCTTGCCGTTCAGGGCCTGCTGCCGTTCCTTGGCGATCTGGTCGGCATAGCGTTGCAGCGAATTGAACGAATAATCCAGGCGCAAGGTGAAGTTGCCGGGCGGCAGGATGTCGTGCCGGTGGTGCCGTACGGCCTTGTGGCGCGATTTGCCGATCGTGCTGTGGTGCGCCTGGGCGCGATGTCCGGAATGGACCGCCTGCGAAACCGGTTTGGCGGCGGCCGGCTCGACGACCGGCGGCGCGATGGCCATCGGCGGGACGTCGGCGCCCATGTCTTTGGGCGACAGCAGGATGACGAAATCCTTCTGCATGGTCGGCCCGCAGCCTTCCGCCCGCAGGCTCAGGTCGACGATCGGGTCGTTGACCGGATTGAGCGTGTGGATGCTGATGTAGCGTTGGCCGTTGATGCTGATCAGGCCCAGGTGGGCGTTCCTGAGCGGCGCCTCGTGGCTGCCGGGCCCTGCGAGAGTGAAACAGCCGTCGTCGGGCAGGGTGCCTTCGTCCAGGGTGATTGCGATACGGACCCGGAGCGGTTCGCCCAGGTTGCTGGCGACAGTCAGATTGCCAATGCTCATGGCCAAGGCCGGGGCGCCAAAATTGAATAGCAATGCAGCCATCAGGAGGCGGTAGAGCATGTTTTTCCGTTGCTTGTTCTGATAATTCTCGCCGAATCTTAGCGCAGCAGGGCGATTTGTCCAGGCACTGGGCGGCGTGCCCGGTCTGCGGCAGATCGGCCGGCCTATTTCTCGAATACCCGGGCGTTCAGTTCGCCCTTCGCCAGGGTGACAGCGATTTCCGCGCCGGCCGTCACCTGGCTGCTGTCGCGCAGGATGTCGCCGTCGGCGTTGCGGACGATGCCGTAGCCGCGCTCCAGGACGGCCTGCGGGTTCAGATGGGAGAGCTGGGACAGCAGCGAAGCCAGTTTTTCCCGACGGCGCTGGAGATCGGCCTGGCATAGATAAGCCAGACGGCGCTGCAACTCCGCCATGCGCGCCAGGCCGAGTCCGGGCCGCGGAGCGCCGGTCGTCAGCCGGTCGGCCAGCCGTTCGAGTTGCAGGCGCCGGCGGGCCAGACCGGACTGGTTGGCCAATACCAGACGCTGGGTCAGGTGGGCGAGGTGGCGCGCCTGGCCGTCGAGCCGGGCGCGCGGATGTTGCAGGGCGCGGCCCAGGCCGTCCAGGCGCTGGCCGAGGAAGTCCAGGCGCCGACGCATGTCCGAACGCAGAGTCCGGCTGGAACGGACCAGGCGGTGCAGCAGTTCCGCCTGGTCCGGCGTGGCCAGCTGCACCGCGCCGGTCGGCGTCGGCGCGCGTAGATCGGCGGCGAAATCGGCGATGGTGAAGTCGGTCTCGTGGCCGACGCCGGACACCACCGGCATCGGGCTGGCGGCGATGGCGCGGGCCACCGCTTCCTCGTTGAAGGCCCACAGGTCCTCGATGCTGCCGCCGCCGCGGACCACCAGCAGCACGTCGCATTCGCGCCGCGCGCCTGCCGTTGCGATGGCGGCAGCGATCTGCTCGGCCGCGCCGGTGCCCTGGACCAGGGTCGGGTAGAGCACCACCCGGGCCAGCGGCCAGCGCCGGCGCAGCGTGGTCAGCACGTCGCGCAAGGCGGCGGCGCGGGGCGAGGTCACCACCCCGATGCAGTTCGGTTGGGGCGGGAGGGGCCGTTTGCGGGCCGGGTCGAACAGGCCTTCCTTCCCCAGTTTCTCCTTCAGGCGCTGGAAGGCTTCGAACAGGGCGCCCAGGCCGGCCCGGCGCATCGCCTCGACGCTGAGTTGGAATTCGCCGCGCGCCTCGTACAGGGTCGCCTGGGCGCGCACCTCCACCTGCATGCCGTTCTCCGGCCGCCAGTCGAGGAACTGGTTGCGGTTGCGGAACATGGCGCAGCGCACTGCGGCGCCGCTGTCCTTGAGCGTGAAATACCAGTGTCCGGACGGTGCCCGGGTCAGGTTGGAGATCTCGCCGCCGATCCAGGCGACGGGCAGGGCGCGTTCGACCGCCAGGCGGGCCAGGCGGTTGAGTTCCGAAACGGACAGGACGCGGGGGGAGGATTCGTCTTCGAACATGAATGCGGAATGGACAACGGGACGGCCAATGATAGTCGCTATCGCCGGCCGGCGAAGCCTTGGTTGCCGCGGTTCGGAGCAGGTGCAGGGTGAATCGGGCCTGGGAAGGCGGGACGGAGGGGCGATGCCCCGCCGGAGAAAAGGCCGGACCGGGTCGGTCCGGCCATCCAGGTTACGGCATCAGGCGGCGACCGGAGCGCCGATCGGCAGCACTTCCTTGCCGAAAGACTCGTTGATGACCTCGGCGGCCGACAGGTAGAAGGCCAGCACGGCGGTGATCAGGCCGCAGTAGCCGCCCAGCTCCTGCAGCATGTCCATGCCGGTCCAGGCGTGGGCGGCGAGCAGGAAGAAGGTGACCAGCAGGACCCCGAAAATGGCCTGCAGGGCCTTGGCCTTGCGCCACGAAGCAATCCACATGTAGCTGGTGAACACGCCCCAGAGGAACAGATACCAGCCGATGAAAGCACCCGGCACCTTGTCGTGCAGGAACAGGACGAACAGGGCGAACGACCACCAGAATGCGCCGTAGGCGGAGAACGCCACCGTGCCGAAGGTGTTGCCGCGCGGCAACTCCATCAGACCGGCCAACAGCTGGGCGGTGCCGCCGAAGGCCAGGGCGACGGCCAGCACCATGTCCATGCCGCCGTCGTTGATGAACCAGCCGGCATTGATCATGCTCAGCAGCCAGGTGGTCATGGCGAAGCCGGCCAGACCCAGGGGGGCGGGGTTGGAGAAGGTCTTGTTCATCTGTGTTTCCTCATGTTGGTTTTGATGGAAGAACAAACGTAAAAACCCCGGATGCTCCACCTCCTGCCGTCATCCCGGAGGAAGGACAGATGGAGGTGGTGCATCCGGGGTAACCGCCCGGTTTACCGGTGGCAGCCTGGTTACTTGCCGGAGAAATCCACGCGGCGATTCTCAGCCCAGCATTTTTCGTTGCTTTCGGTGCAGCGCGGCTTCTCCTTGCCGTAGCTGATGGTGCTCAGCTGGGCTTCCTTGATGCCCATCGCGATCAACGCCTTGCGCACAGCATCGGCACGCTTCTGGCCGAGGGAGATGTTGTATTCGGCGCTGCCGCGTTCGTCGCAGTTGCCCTGCAGCTGGACGTTCATCTGCGGGTTCGCGCTCAACAACTCGTAGTTTTGCTTGATGGTGTCCATGTATTCCGGCTTGATCGTGAACTTGTCGAAGTCGAAATAGATACTGTTGTTGGCCAGCGTCTTGATGATGTTGTCCAGTTTTTGAGCCTCGGTTTCGGCAGGAGCCGCGACGGGCTGGGTTTGAACTGGGGCCGGTTGGCTGGCGACAGGCGCCGGAGCCGGCTTGGTTTCGGCGGTTTTTTGGGGAGTGGTGGAACAGGCGGAGAGCAGAATGCCCAGGACGGATGCCGCAATTAGAGTTCGTTTCATGGTGACCTCGCGTGGCAAAGCAGGGTTAATGGATTTGAATTGGCCGTGAATTAAATTGGCTATAAATTTATATACGATCAACTATTAAGCTCAACTTAAAACACGCCGTTTCGACTCAAACATACGATATTCGTTCCAAGGGGATCAATAAAATTGGCTGGGCGCATCGATAATCCTGAGGCCGCCAAGGCGCTCAAGCAGTTCCGTCTGATCTACGGCTGCATCCGCCAGCATTTCCGCGAGGTGGAACGAAAATGCCGTATCTCCGGATCCCAACTCTGGATATTGCGCGAGGTGGCGGGTGAGCCGGGTATCGGCGTCTCACAGATTGCCGAACGCCTGTTCATCCATCAGTCCACCTGCAGCCAATTGGTTGAAAAGCTGGTATCCGCCGGCCTGGCCGTCAAGGAGCGGAGCAAGCGTGATCAAAGGCGGGTGGGGCTGAGTCTGACCGCCGTCGGGGCGAAGCTGCTGGCCGAGGCGCCGGGCCCTCTGGAAGGCGTGTTCCCTACCGTCCTGTCGATGATGGACCAGGCGCAACTGCAGGAATTGAACCGGGCACTGGCCAACGTGGTGGAAAACCTGAGGACCGGCAATCCAGGCTTTTCTGAGGAACCGTTGGCTGATTTGTAAGGCAGGCTTGGGTGGAAGGGTGAGTCGTCTGGTCTGTTCAAAGGCAGGCTCGGTTCATCTCCGCGAGTGCCGGGAACACGCTGAACCGAGATTTCCGTTCGAGGGCGGTGAGTTAGCCCACCATCCATACCTCAACCGTCACCCTCCGCCACGGGTTGCCGTGCTTCTCCAGCCGGCCGATCCGGGCTTCCAGCCATTTGCCTTGATCCATCAGACGGGCGGTGGCTTGGTTTTGAGTGCGGGGGAGGTAGCCGAGTTCGCGGCCGTTCCAGTCGATGCGGATGGCGCTGGGGTCGTGCGGGTTGCCGGGTTCGCGGCGCAGTTGGAGGTTGTCGCCGATGGTGAGGTAGGGCCAGAGCGCCTCGCCGTCATGGTGCTGGAAGCCGGCCAGCTGGCATTGCTGGATCAGGCGGCGTGCGGCCGGAGCGGCGTAGGCGATGGTCGGCATGGGGAACAGGCCGAACAGGCAGGCGATCTGTTTCAGGAATGCGGGGTGGGTCATGGCTTGGCTCCTTGCGTTCGAAATCGCCTCTCTCCCGCATCGGCTGTCATGGGGAGCGGCGTATAGGATTCGTTTTACGCGGGGGCGTGCTTAGAAGCTGAGCCTGGGGGACAAGGCTTGCCTTTGGGTTGGTTACCCTCTCCCCCAGCCACTCTCCCCAGGGGGAAGGGAGTTATTCGTATTGTTTGGCGGCGGCCTTGAGGCGAGCGGCGATCTCGGCGCGCAGTTCGGGCGGGGAGACGACTTCGACGTCGAGGCCGTATTTCTGGATGTCGAGGATGAGTTCGCGGGGGTCGGCGTAGGGCAGGCTGCGCTCGAAGCGGCCGTCGTCCAGCCAGCGGTCCTGCTGGTCGGGGTGCCAGCGCTCGTCGGCGATCCAGCGCGCCCGTTCGGCGGTGAAGCGCAGCACGGCCTGGTGCGTGGCCGGGCCGCCGAAGATGCCGTAGGTGGCGTTGTAGTGGGCGTCGATCTCGGCGTCGGGTAGATCGCGGGCGGCATCGGGCAATGCCTTGGCCGAACGGATGCGGTCGAGGGCGAAGTTGCGCAGGGCGTCGCGCTGGTGGCACCAGGCGTCGAGGTACCAGTTGTCGCGGTAGTGGACCAGGCGCTGGGGCGAGACGGTGCGCCGGGTGACGGCGTCGCGTTCGCGGCCGTGGTATTCGATGGCGAGTTGCTGGCGCTGGGCGGTGGCGCCGGCCACGGTCTGGAATATCTGGGTGTCGGGCTGGCGGGCGGCCATGCGCAGGATGCGCAGGCGGCGGGCGAGTTCGCCGCCGCCCAGGTGTTCCTGGCCGAGCAGTTTGTCGATCCGGCTCTTCAGCGGGGCGAGCTGGCTGTCGAGCAGGCCGGGCTGGGCCTCGGCCAGCAGCTTCTGGGCCGCGCTCAGGGCGAGCAGTTCGGAAGGCGTGAACCAGAGGCCGGGCAGTTCGAATGCGGCGTCGCTGTATTTGTAGCCGCCCGCTTCGCGGTCGAATTCGATGGGCGCGTCGAAGAAGGTGCGCATCTCGTCGATGATGCGGGTGAGCGTGGCGCGGGAACATTCCAGCAGCGTTTCCAGCTTGGCGCGGGGCACCGGGTAGCGGTGCGCGGCCAGGGTCTGGTGCAGCTTGAAGATGCGCTGCATGCGGTCCATCAGGCGGTCTGGCTCCCTGTCGTCGCACCGGCGTCGGCAGGTGCCCGGTTGCATTCCCGCTGGCTTCCCGCCTGCGCAGGAATAACGGTGGGGGGCATCAGATCAACCCCGGGATGACCTGCTTGGTGACCGCGACCGCGATGATGTAGCCGATGACGGCGAGCGCGGCGACGAAATAGAGCGCGCGCAGGGTCTTGGTCCGGCCGCGTTTCAGGGCCTTGGTGCCGAGCCAGATGTAGAGCAGCAGTCCGCCGATTTTGACCAGCAGCCAGGGGTGGACGAGCGGATTGAGATGACCGACGATCAGCATGCCGATTGCGGCGGTGAGCAGCAGGGTGTCGTTGAGGTGGGGCACGACCTTGACCCAGCGGTCCTGCAGGCGGGGCGAGTCGAGCAGCATCCAGATGCCGCGGGTCAGGAACAGGCCGAAGGTGATGTAGACGGTGCCGATGTGGATCAGACGGAGCAGGGCGTATTCCATGGCGGTCACTGGCCCCCTGAGCGGTCGACGACGTCTTCTTCGAATTCCCTCAGGCCTTCCTTGGCGACGCCGATCTCCTCCAGCGCCTTGTCCTCGTGCTGGGGCCAGTCGCTGTCGTCCTTCAGGGCGCGCACGTTGTAGATGTGCTTGGCGGTCTGCAGGATGGCGACCAGCGTCGCCGCCTGGTCGTTGACGTTGACCGGGTCGTGGTGCCAGCGCACGGCCTGGCAGACGTAGTCGGGCATTTTCCAGTGCCGCGCGGCCAGGTAGCCGACCACCGAATGGTCGGTGTCGAAGCGGGCATCCTCGGCCGGCACGTTGGGCCAGATATAGCCTTTCGAGGTGATGAAGGCGTATTCGTATTTTTCGATGTGCTGGATCAGGATGGGCACGCCGCAGTCCATGAACAGGGCGGCCAGCTGGGCGTGCTCGGGGAATACGTTGCAGACGGTGCGTTGTTTCCAGGCGATGGTCCGGGCGTAGCGGGCGATGTCGTTGGCCCGCTCCCAGAACCAGGGGTAGAACTTGGATTCGCCGTAGATCGCGCTTTCCAGCGAGAGCCCCTTGACCAGTTCGGCCACGGTTTGCAGGCCGACGATGGAGATGGCCTGGGCCACCGTCTCGGGCGGCCGGCGCAGGCCGTAGGACGGCTTGGCCAGGGTGCGGTACAGGCTGGCGGTGAGGCCGGCATCGGTCTGCACGACATGGCCGATGTCCTCCATGCCGGAGTTCGGGTCGCCCAGCAGCCGGTGCAGCTCGTCCAACAGGGGCGGCGGCGACGGGATGCGCACCGCCATCTTCAGTGCCGGATCGGTGAATTCCTGGTGCTTGGCGGCGGGGGCCGCCGGGGTCTGCTTTTTCAACGCCATTGCCTGCAGTAGTCGATCAGTCCGTTGGTGGAGGCATCGTGGCCTTTTGCCGGTCCGTCCGCCTTGATCTCGGGCAAGATGACCTTGGCCAGCTGCTTGCCCAATTCTACGCCCCATTGATCATAGGAGTTGATGTCCCAGATCACGCCCTGGACGAAGACCTTGTGCTCGTACAACGCGATCAGCCGGCCCAGGGTGCGCGGCGTCAGCTTGCGGTAGAGCAGGGTGTTGGTCGGCCGGTTGCCGGGGAAGACCTTGTGCGGCAGCAGCTCCTTGATGTCGGCCTCGGCCATGCCGGCGGCCTCCAGTTCGGCACGCGCCTCGGCGGCGGTCTTGCCCCGCATCAGCGCCTCGGTCTGGGCGAAGCAGTTGGCGAGCAGGATCTGGTGCTGGTCGGCGACCGGGTTGTGCGGCTCGGCGGCAGCCAGGAAGTCGCACGGCACCAGCTTGGTGCCCTGGTGGATGAGCTGGTAGAAGGCGTGCTGGCCGTTGGTGCCGGGTTCGCCGAACAGCACCGGCCCGGTCGAGACCTTGACCGGCTTGCCTTCGCGGGTGACCGACTTGCCGTTCGACTCCATGTCGAGCTGCTGCAGGTAGGCCGGGAAGCGGGCCAGGTACTGGTCGTAGGGCAGCACGGCGTAGCTCTGCGCGTCCCAGAAGTTGTTGTACCAGAGGCCGAGCAGGGCCATGACCACCGGCATGTTCTTGTCGAGCGGCGCGCTGCGGAAGTGCTCGTCCATGTCGAAGCCGCCGGCCAGCAGTTCCTCGAAGTGGTCCATGCCGACATACAGGGCGATGGGCAGGCCGATCGCCGACCAGAGCGAATAGCGGCCGCCGACCCAGTCCCAGAAGCCGAACATGTGGGCGGTGTCGATGCCGAACTTCGACACTTCCTCGGCGTTGGTCGAGACGGCGACGAAGTGCTTGGCGACGTGTTCCTGCTTCTTGGCGGCCTTGAGGAACCAGGCCCGGGCGGCGTGGGCGTTGGCCAATGTCTCCTGGGTGGTGAAGGTCTTCGAGGCGATGACGAACAGGGTGGTCTCCGGCTTCACCCGCTTCAGCACCTCGGCCAGGTGGGTCGGGTCGACGTTGGAGACGAAGTGGGCGTCGAGGCCCTTCTTGGCGTAGGGTGCCAGCGCCCGGCAGACCATGACCGGGCCCAGGTCTGAGCCGCCGATGCCGATGTTGACGATGTCGGTGATGGCGTCGCCCTTGTAGCCCGTCCACTTGCCGGAACGGACCTGGTTCGTGAAGCCGCGCATCTGCTTCAACACGCGGCGCACGTCCGGCATCACGTCATGGCCGTCGACCATGACCGGACGGTCGGAACGGTTGCGCAGGGCGGTGTGCAGGACGGCGCGGTCCTCGGTCAGGTTGATCCGGTCGCCGGAGAACATCGCCTCGCGCATCAGCTCGACGCCGTTTTCCTTGGCCAGCCGGAGCAGCAGCTTCATCGTCTCGGGCGTGACCAGGTTCTTCGAATAGTCGAACAGCAGGTCGTCCAGGGTCAGGGAGAAACGCTGGAAGCGCTTCTTGTCCTTGGCGAACAGGTCGCGCAGGTGCAGGCCGTTCCAGGTCTTGCGGTGGGCTTTGAGGGATTGCCAGGTCGGAGTCGCGGACATGTCTGATGGGCGTTGGTTGGCTTGCCGGCAAGTATACCGCGCGTCGATTACAACTTTCGGGCGGAGAGCAGCAGGTTGCGCGGGGTCAGCGCCGCGTCGCAGAACTGCGTGACCGCGACCCGGTAGCCGTGCCGCTCCAGGTGGACCGCCATGTCCATCAGCAGCCAGACTTCGAGCGGCCGGCGGAAGGCGAAGCGGACCAGCTGCAGGCGCAGCATGCGGGCGGCGCGGGCCTGGCCGAGGGCTTCGAAGCGGGCCGGGTCGATGGGGTATCCCCTCTCACGCGCGTGCAAATCCAGCGCGGCCCGCTGGCACATCCTCTCCACGAATTCATCGAATGTTCCCCGCAGCCACGCCTCCGGCACCGGCGGGAACGGCCGGTAGCCGGTCTCGCCGGTCAGTGCCTTGCGCAGTTCGACCCAGCCCAGCTTCCAGGCCAGGGCGCGGCGCGACAGGCGCTGTTGGCGCGGGGCGGCGGTGACGGTTTCGGTGACGGCCAGGCGCAGGTCGTCGCGGTCTAGCCTGAGTTCGGTCGCGCTGAACGGCCGGTAGAAAGCTTGAACGGTGCGGTAGTAGCAGCAGGGCGCGCAGTCGATGGCCGGGCTGGCATGCTCGATGCCGGCCTCGATCAGCCGGACATGCAGGTCGCCGCAGGCATGCAGGGCGACGGCATGGCGGCCGGCCAGGTGGCGGGCCGATTCCGGAGCCAGCGCGTCGGCGCGGATGAAGCGCTGCCGGTCGGCCAGTCCGGCCCGCTGCGCGAGGTCGTCGCCGGCTTCGCAGAGTGCGGCATCGATCTCCAGGCTGGCCACCGGCTGCGGCCAGCGTGCGGCGAGCAGACGGCCGAGGTGGCCCTTGCCGGCGCACCACTCCAGCAGCGGAGCGTGCGGTTCGCCGAGCGCGGCGGCGTAGGTTTCGATCTGGGCCTGCTTGCGGCCGGGGATGTCGGTGAACAGGCGGGGGGGCGCCCCGCCTTTCTCCGGCGCCGCTCCCGTCGAGGGGGAGGGGCTTTGAATGGCTTCGCCCTCGCGGGAAAAAGGCTGGGTGGGCAGTTCGATCAACCTGGCCAGTTCGGCCAGTTCGGGGACGTGCCGGGCCAGCAGCGCGATCAGCGCCGCGTTGTCCCTGCCCAGGTGTTCGACTGCCGAGTCGTCCAGGGCCAGCAGTTCGGCCGTGAGCGCCGGATATTCGGCGCACCAGCCGGGTGTCTCGATCTTGAACGGCTGCGGTCGCCAGAGGTGCTGGAAGCCGAGCAGCAGGGCTTCCAGGCGGGCCTTGCGTTCGGCGTGCTTCAATCGAGGGCGAGGATCATCCCGGCGAGCGGCGGCAGGGTGACCACCACGGAGTGGCTGTAGCCCATCCAGGACTGGTCCTCGGCCATGAGACCGATGCCGTTGCCGGTGTTGGAGCCGCCGTACCATTCCGAATCGCTGTTGAAGATTTCCCGCCACAGGCCGGCATGGGGGCAGCCGATGCGGTAGCCTTCGCGCGACACCGGGGTGAAGTTGAAGATGCAGATCACCGTCCGGCCCTGGCGGTCGCGGCGCAGGAAGGACAACACCGACTGGTCGGCGTCGTGGCAGTCGACCCAGGAGAAGCCTTCGTGGCTGAAGTCCTGGTCGTGCAATTGCGGCAACTCGCGGTAGAGCCGGTTCAGGTCGCGCTGGCAGCGCTGCACGCCCTCGTGCCAGTGGATCTGCAGCAGGCTCCAGTCGAGTTCCCAGCCGGAGTTCCATTCGCGGCCCTGGCCGAATTCGTTGCCCATGAAGTTGAGCTTCTTGCCCGGATGGCAGAACTGGTAGCTGAGCAGGAGGCGCAGGTTGGCGAACTGCTGCCAGGCGTCGCCCGGCATCTTGCCCAGCAGCGAGCGCTTGCCGTGCACCACCTCGTCGTGGGAGAAGGGCAGGACGAAGTTCTCGGAATAGGCGTAGAGCTGGGCAAAGGTCAGGTCATTCTGGTGATAGCGGCGGTAGATCGGATCGAGGCCGATGTAGCGCAGGGTGTCGTTCATCCAGCCCATGTTCCACTTCATCGAGAAGCCCAGGCCGCCGACGTAGGTCGGGCGCGAGACCATGGGCCAGGCGGTCGATTCCTCGGCGTAGGTCAGGGCGCCGGGGAAGCGCTCGTGGACCATGGCGTTCATCTCGCGCAGGAAGTCGATGGCCTCGATGTTCTCGCGGCCGCCGTACTTGTTGGGCAGCCACTCGCCCGCCTTGCGCGAGTAGTCGAGATAGAGCATGGAGGCCACGGCGTCGACCCGCAGGCCGTCGAAGTGGAACTCGCGCAGCCAGAAGTCGGCCGAGGCGAGCAGGAAGCCCTTCACCTCGTTGCGGCCGTAGTTGAAGATATGGGTGCCCCAGTCCTGGTGCACGCCGAGGCGCGGGTCCTCGTGCTCGTACAGGGCCGAGCCGTCGAACCGGGCCAGGGCCCAGTCGTCCATCGGGAAGTGGCCCGGCACCCAGTCGAGGATGACGCCGATGTGGGCGCGGTGGCAGGCGTCCATCAGGTATTTCAGGTCGTCGGCGGTGCCGAACCGGAAGGTGGGGGCGAAGTAGCCGGTGGTCTGGTAGCCCCAGGACTCATCCAGCGGGTGCTCGGTCAGGGGCATGAACTCGATGTGGGTGTAGTTCATGTCCTGCAGGTAGGGCACCAGCGCGTCGGCCAGTTCGCGGTAGCTGTAGTAGCTGCCGTCCGGGTGGCGGCGCCAGGAGCCGGCGTGGATCTCGTAGATGTTGAGCGGGGCATGCAGCCAGTCGGCCTTGGCCCGCGCCTCCAGCCAGCCGCTGTCGTTCCATTCGAACGTGCTGGGCTGGGGCACGACCGCGGCGGTGCCGGGGCGCTTCTCGAAGCATTGGCCGTAGGGATCGGTCTTGATCCGGATTTCGCCGGTGTGGGCGTTGCGGATCTCGTACTTGTACAGGTCGCCCGGGCGCAGGCCGGGTATGAACAGTTCCCAGACCCCCGATGCGCCGCGTACCCGCATCATGTGCACCCGGCCGTCCCAGCGGTTGAAGTCGCCCACCACCGAGACCCGCTCGGCGCTCGGCGCCCAGACCGCGAATCGGACGCCGGCCACGCCTGCGTGGCTGACGGCATGGCTGCCCAGGGTGCGGTAGGCTTCCAGCAGGCGGCCTTCGTTGAACAGGTAAAGCTCCTGTTCGCCGATGACGGGCGGCAGGGTATAGGGATCGTCGATCTCGAACGCATGGCCGTCTTCCACGATGCGCAGGCGGGCCGGCCGGGCCGGTGCGTCCGCGCCGTGCCATTCGAACAGGCCGCGCTTGTCCACCTTGCTCAGGGGCTGGTCGCCGCCGGGCAGCAACAGGGTCACCGCTGTGGCGTGCGGACGCAGCACCCGCAGGACGTGGCCGCCGTGATCGGCATGCAGACCCAGGTAAGAAAACGGATCGTGGTGGCGGGCTTGCAGCGTGCGTTCTAGAGCGGTCAAAGGCATAGTTTCAAGATAATTTCTGTAACATGGAACCGATAGTTTTATGCAGTGGTCGCAAACGACGGGAGGGTCGGCGCGGCGCCATGCGTACTCTGCTTATCACGTACTATATATGAAAGTGGCAGCCCCAATATCGTTGTCCTGCCAATGCTGTCATGTCATTAAACCTAGATGAGGGGAAGTTACGTGCTTCAAAAAGACCAACCGCGTTTCGTAAGTCTGCTGACCAAGAACACTGTTGCGCTCATTCTCGCCGGGGGGCGGGGTAGTCGTCTGAAAGATCTGACCAACTGGCGGGCCAAGCCCGCCGTGCCGTTCGGCGGCAAGTTCCGCATCATCGATTTTCCGCTTTCCAACTGCATCAATTCGGGCATCCGCCGGGTCGGCGTGCTGACCCAGTACAAGGCGCACAGCCTGATCAAGCACGTCCAGCGCGGCTGGGGTTTCCTGTCCGGCGAGTTCAACGAATTCGTCGAACTGCATCCTGCGTCCCAGCGCCTGAACGACGATGCCTGGTACCGCGGCACGGCCGACGCCATCTACCAGAACATGGACATCCTGCGCGTCTACAAGCCAGAGTATGTCCTGATCCTGGCCGGCGACCACGTCTACAAGATGGACTACGGCGAGATGCTGGCCAGTCACGTTCGCTCCGGTGCCGACATGACGGTGGCCTGCATCGAGGTGCCGCTGGAAGAGGCGGCCGGCGCCTTCGGCGTGATGACCGTGGACGACGACAGCCGGGTGACCGCCTTCACCGAAAAGCCCCCGGTGCCGACCGAGATGCCCGGCAAGCCCGGGATGTCGCTGTGTTCCATGGGCATCTACGTGTTCAACGCCGCCTTCCTGTACGAGCAGCTGATCCACGACGCCGACGATTCCAAGTCCGAGCACGATTTCGGCAAGGACATCATCCCGCGCCTGATCCGGACCGGCTACCGGGTGTTCGCCCACAGCTTCACCGACAGCTGCGTGCACGGCGAGAACGAGCCGCCCTACTGGCGCGACGTCGGGACGGTCGACGCCTATTGGGAGGCGAACCTGGACCTGGCCAGCATTACGCCGGACCTGAACCTGTACGACCGGGAATGGCCGATCTGGACCTACCAGGAACAATTGCCGCCGGCCAAGTTCGTGTTCGATTCGGAGGACCGGCGCGGCATGGCGGTCGATTCCATGGTCTCGGGCGGTTGCATCATCAGCGGCGCGACGGTGCGCCGTTCGGTGCTGTTCTCCAACGTCCACGTCCGCGAAGGTAGTTCGCTGGTGCAGTCGGTGGTCCTGCCCGACGTGCGCATCGGCAAGAACGTGACGCTCAAGAACGTGGTGGCCGACAAGGGCTGCAAGATTCCCGACGGCACCCGGATCGGTCTCGACCCGGAAGAAGACCGCAAGCGTTTCTACGTCACCAGCAAGGGCGTGACCCTGGTGACGCCGGAAATGCTCGGCCAGGACATGCACCACTTCCGTTAGGAGCGGCCGCGGCCGGCGCCATGGGATGAGACTGCTGACCTGGAACATCCAATGGGGCCGCGGCATGGACGGCCGGGTCGATCTGGCCCGCATCCTGGCCGAGATCCGGGCCATGGGCGAGTTCGACGTCATCGCCCTGCAGGAGGTGGTGGTCAACTTCCCCGGTCTGCCGGGCAGCAATGGCGAGGACGAGATGGCCATGCTGTCGGCCGGCCTGCCCGGCTACACCCCGATCTACGGCATCGCCACCGACCTGCCCGACGGCAAGGGCGGCCGGCGCCTGTTCGGCAACGCGCTGTTCAGCCGCCTGCCGGTCCAGCAGGTCTTCCGCCATCTGCTGCCCTGGCCGAGCGACCCGGCCGTGCCCAGCATGCAGCGGGTGCTGCTGGAAGCGGTGGTCGAAGCCGGTTCCGGCCCGCTGCGGGTGATGACCAGCCATCTCGAATACTATTCCGAGCCGGTGCGCGAAGCGCAGATCGACGCCATCCGCCGCATCCATGCCGACGCCAGCGCCCATGGCCGCCGGCCGCGGCCGGGCGAAGGCGAAGCCGGTGGCCCGTTCGAGGTCTGGCCCCGGCCGGCATCGGCCATCCTGTGCGGCGACATGAACTTCCCCGCCGAAGCGCCCGCCCGTGCCCGACTGCTGGCGCCGTTCGGCGACGGCACGCCGGCATTCGCCGATGCCTGGGAGGTACTGCATCCCGGCCGGCCGCATCCACCGACCGCCGGCATCCACAAGGTCGACTGGCTGGACCGGCCGTCCTGCTACGACTTCGTCTTCCTGACCGAGGACCTCGCGCCCCGCCTGCGCGAACTCCGCGTCAACGCCGAAACGGCCGCTTCCGACCACCAGCCTGTCATGATCGAACTGTCCTGATGTATGCTGGCGGGCGAGGAGACTTGTCCCCCACAACAAAAAAGGATGGCGCGATGAACATCACCTTGAACGACAAGGAAGTGCATGTCCGTCTCAGCGACTCGGCGCAGCGCGCGCTGGCCGGCCGGCAGACGCCGCTGCTGGCCGAAATGGAGTTGCTGTTTTCCTGTCTGATCCGCAAGCGAGTGCGGTTCCGCGACCACGTCGGCACGGAGGCGGCCACGCCCGTTTCCGACCGCCTGTCCGTGCGCTTCCGGCCGGTGATGACCCGGGCCTGTTCGGTCTCCTCGGTGGAAGGCAGCGCGCCTTCGGAGGATTTTCATATCGCCGATCCGCGGCCCTACATCCCGCGCTGGCTGAGCATCGATTTCCGAAAGGGCGAATGGCTCGGCGAGTTCGGCTATTGATCCCGCGAGCCTGACGGAGGAAACGCATGAAGCACGCCAAACATTGGGAAACGGTCTACAGCAGCAAGCCGGTCGACCAGGTGAGCTGGTACCAGCCGCACGCCGAGACCTCGTTGTCCCTGATCGAAAAACTGTACCCGGACCGCGCGGCCCGGATCATCGACGTCGGCGCCGGCGCCTCGATGCTGGCCGACGACCTGCTCGACGCGGGTTATCGGCATCTCACCGTGCTCGACATCGCGGCATCGGCCCTGGCCGTCGCCCGCAACCGCCTGGCGACGCGAGGCGAGGACATCGACTGGAGGGTGGGCGACGTGACCACGGTCGACCTGCCGGAAGCCAGCTTCGACGTCTGGCACGACCGGGCCGTGTTCCACTTCCTGACCGAGGAGGAGGACCGGCGGCGCTATGTCGGACAGGTGCTGCGCGCGGTGCGGCCGGGCGGCGTCGTCATCGTCGCCACCTTCGGCCCCAACGGGCCGCTGCAGTGTTCCAATCTGGACGTCTGCCGCTATGCCCCCGAGGCGCTGCACGGCGAATTCGGGCCGGCCTTCGGCCTGCTCGGCCACCGGACCGAACAGCATCACACGCCGGCCGGCAAGACCCAGGAATTCATCTACTGCTACTGCGTCCGGGCCGGCTGAAGCCGGCTATTTCAGCCGCTCGGCGAACTTTGCCCTCACCTTGACCACCTTGGGTGCGACCACGAACTGGCAATAGGGCTGGTTCGGATGGTGGGCGAAGTAGTCCTGGTGGTAGGCCTCGGCCGGCCAGAAGGTGGCCGCCTCGGCGATCTCGGTGACGATGGGATTGGCGTAGGCACCGGCCAGTTCGGCGATCACGGCCTCGGCCGTCGCCTTCTGCTCCACCGTATGCCAAAAGATGGCGGATCGGTATTGCGTGCCGACATCGTTGCCCTGGCGGTCGAGGGTGGTCGGGTCGTGGATGGCGAAGAAGACGGCGAGCAGGTCGGCGTAGCCGATCACGGCAGGATCGAAACGGATCTGCACGGCTTCGGCGTGACCAGTGCGGCCGGTGCAGACCTGTTCGTAGGTGGGCTGATCGTTTTGCCCGCCGATGTAGCCCGAAACCACGGATTCGATCCCATTCAGCTGCAGGAAGGCGGCTTCCAGGCACCAGAAACCCTAACAGCCACCTGCTAGTGTAGCAATAGCAAAGTGGCTTTCTCCTTTCCCTTGAAAATTCAAGGTGTTATGTTCATTTTCCATCAGAAAATCCTTTGGGTGAAATGCTTAAATATTTAGCACTTTTTAGGTGATTTGGGTTAAAATTCACCCAACAATTCACCCAAAAATGGGAGCTAAATTATGGCTGTCCTACCGCGTGGAATCCAACTCGTCAAGTGGTCCAATAAAGATGGTAGCACTACAACCAAATACCGTGTTCGCATTACTCGTAAAGCCTTTACAGGCAAGCGAAACAACTACTTTGACGAACTGAAAGAGGCTTTGGCTTTTTTACAATTGTCAAAGTTAGAGAAAGGTCAAGAGTTAATTTACTCAATTTCAGAACAAGAAAGAATAGCAAATAAACTCAATTTAAAAGCCGAGAATGAAAAGAATTATACCTTTGGTTACTTTGCTGAATCCTATTTACTAAACTATGTATTACAAAACGGAAATAACGAAATAGATAAATCTGACAGACCTGAACTTATCAAAAGAAAGATAAGTTCTAAACGATCATTTATCAAAACTATTCTTAATACATCAATTCCTTGGCGAAACATTACTTATGCTGAAAGGCAAGAGTTAGCTATTCCTGATGAACAAGAAATTGTCTATCGTTTCTTTTCAGAGTTTGACATTAGGGAAATAACCAAGATTGACCTTAACAATTATATTCAGGAAAGGCTCAAGGTAATAAAGCCTGTTTCTGTTACTCGTGAACTTACGATGATTAGTAATGTATTTCGTAAATTAGAGTATATGACCGATGAGCCGAGCATTAGGGATTTAGACAATCCTGTTAGGTATATTGATAAGGATTTACTCAAGAACTCGCTTAATATCAGAAACACAACATTGTCAAGGGATTTGCAAGATAAGTTTTATCAAGTGATTGATAATTATAGCAATCCACAGCTTGCCCAAATAACAAGGCTTTCAATCCTTACGGGTATGCGACGATCTGAAATTGTTTATCTGAAAACTACTGATATTTCAAAGGATTTCCGAACAATCCACTTGAAACATACCAAGTCAGGAAAACCAAGAACTATTTATTTGGATTCCGTAGCCCAGGAGTTCATCCAAAATTTGAAACCTGCTGATAAAGCAAGTGATGATAGGTATTTTACCTATTCTGCTGTGGGATTTGGCAAGCAGTTTAGTAAGTTAATGAATGGGGATGATGAACTAAAACATCTACACTTTCACGATTTGCGACGAACTTACATATCTGAAAAGGTTAGCTTAACAAATGGCTCAGATTCAGAAATGTCATTAATAGGAAAGTTGCTTGGCATTTCATCATTTAGCAAATTTAAAGAGTATCACGGGCAAAAAGATTCAAAGGATATTTTCAATCAGATTGGTCATACTGCTAGGATTTCACATCAACATTATGTTAATCCTGTTACCGATGAAATCAAAACTTTTGACAGAATCAAAGAGTTAAAACAAAAGAAAGAGCAGGGTTTGTTAAGTGATGCAGAACAACAACAGTTATTAAATTTGTTGCTTTCTTTAACTGATGAATGAAAAAAAGCTGGACTCCTTTTAGTTAAAGTTCTATTCTACATACATCAACAATGTGTTGAGAACAACCACCACGGAGAGTAGAAATGGCAAAGAACCCGAATCAAGAACTGAACTTTTCTGAAATGTCTTTGGACGAGATGGAGGCTTGGGAAAAAGCCGAAAAGGAAAGGCAAGAGGCTTTTTTGAAAGCCAAACAAGATAAAATTCAAGCGAGCAAGCAAGAGGCTTTTGATAGCTTGCTTGCAGTCGTCAATAAATACAAACTCAGTGGTGCTGATGTGCTGAAAACCTTGATTGAGAACCGTAAGCTCAAGTTCAAGGATATTCAAGACACCAAGCCGATTTACTTGGTTTCTGCCAAAGTTCAAAAGAAAAAGAAAGGTAGCGATACCGAAATGGTTGAAAGCGACTTTTACTACTTTGAGGGTAAAACTATCCTTGCTGATGCAAAGCAAGCCCAAGAGGTTTGCAAGACCATTGATAAGTTCAAGTCTTGCTTGACCGAGGCAGGTAAAGCCTACCTTGCTAATCCCGACTTGAAACACATCGTTGTGGATTTCTACAATGGCTACCGTGCCAAGGGCAACCCGATTTGGAATGGTGACTGATTCAAACAGCACCAATAAAGAAAGCCACTGAAAAGTGGCTTTTTTTTTGTGCTTATTATAACGAGGAGACTATAAATTATTGGATTGATTTAACTTTTCAGTTTTTTTCTTAAAATACAACTCAAAAATTTTGGTAACAACAAAGAAAAAACCTTTCATAAACAAACTAACAAATCCCATAACTACTAATGCTACAACGGCACCAATACCACCCATTGCACCACCATAATTATTCATTTCATTGTTGTTCATTTAAATAATACTCCTTTAACTGATACAATGATTCTAGCGGGTTTTTGGCAAATGTCAATACCGTTTTTTTAAGTTATAAGTTTAATACAGTCTTTTAAATGTTCCGAAAGGCAACGGTCAAGCCGTGCCATCTTTAGCCTACGGCTATTAATAATTTAATGATAAAAAAAGCCACCCTGCAAAGGATGGCTTAATACTAATAATAATGATAAGAATATGAAACAGCTATTTACTTATATCAAATTAAAATCAATTGTCAACGATAGCTTATAAATATTTCATAAATATTGATTAAAACTATTGACAATTAAGTTATTTATGATTAAATATAATGTATAAACAACTATAAACAACAGGAGTTTAAAGATGGCAAAAAGAACAAGAGAAAAACAAGTAATATTCAGAGTAGATGAACAATGCTTTTCAGACTTAGAACAAATAAGAGAGCAATATGGGGTTAATTGGTCATTTGTTTTAAGACAATTTATTAACGAACAAATAAGAGGGTATAAAACAAAAGAAAAAGCACTTATTAGCCGTAAGTGCTTTACAAACAAAATAGAAAGTAAGGATTCACAAATATAACTAAAAGGAGCAGTAATTAATGAAAAAACACAACAAAAATAAAAAAGGAGATTTGCTATGTCTGAAACAATAATATCACAACCAATTAAAAAGTCAATAGCTACTATTGATTCAATAGTAAATAAGTATATTACCTTTGGTGATTTAACAGATATTACCAAAGATAATGTATTAGAAATAAATAAAATATTAGAAAATTACAGCAAAGAACATCCTGATGATTCAGTTAAACTCATTGACACATCTATATATTTAGATTTTGGCTATGATTTTGCCAATCAATCAGAACAAGACAAATTTACTAGATATTTAAAAGAATATTCAAAATATAAGTTTGTAAATATGAATGGAAAACCAGTAGTTGTTAAAGAATTTAATGACAACGAGTTGTTGAGATATGAGTTTTCAAGTGTTAATGACTTTAATATTTTTCACTCACAAGACAAATTTGATGTAATAGATGGAAAAAAGGTAATAACCAAATACTTTTCAAAAGAGTGGATTCAAAATGAACAAATGAGAAAAAGATTTGGCACAACAACTTTTGATCCATCTAATTCTAATTCAAGTGATGTATTTAATTATTGGAGGGGTTTTGTAAAGCCAATTAAAGGCAATTATCAGCCTTTTATAGATCATATCAATAAAATAATCAAAGGAACTCAGGAGGAAAAAGATTACATTGTTAAACTATTAGCTTATTCCGTAAGGTTTCCCGAAAAATTAACAGAAACAGCATTGGCTTTCAGAGGAAATCAAGGTGCTGGAAAAACTACAATTTCTGAAACTATGAGAGCTATCTGTCCATATCATTCAAGTGTTATTGATGATCTTGATAGTTTATTTAGTTTTAATGCCGAAACTATCCATACTAAATATTTTCTAATGGAGGAATCAGTTTGGGGAGGTGAAAAATCAAAATCTGGTCCTTTGAAAAATTTAATCACAAGTAAGACTAGAAAAATCAGTATTAAAAACATTACA
>DASVZA010000035.1:0-51745 GCA_036391875.1 Parasulfuritortus sp. | reverse complement strand
CGGAGAAGGCGAAGTCCTCTTCCTTGCCGGCACGCTGATCGACCAGCTTGATCTTGACGCCGTTGTTGAGGAAGGACAGCTCGCGCAGGCGCTTGGCGAGGATGTCGTAGTGGTACTCGATGGCGCCGAAGATTTCCTCGTCGGCGAGGAAATGCACTTCGGTGCCGGTGGTCTGGGCGTCGCCGACGATCTTGAGCGGCGACACCTCGACGCCGTGCTGCACCTCGAGCATGCGGTCGGCAGCGTGGCCGCGCTGGAATTCCATGTAATGCTTCTTGCCGTCGCGGCGCACGGTCAGGCGCAGCCACTTCGACAGGGCATTGACGCAGGAAACGCCGACGCCGTGCAGGCCGCCGGAGACCTTGTAGGAATTCTGGTTGAACTTGCCGCCGGCATGCAGTACGCACATGACGATCTCGGCCGCCGAGCGCTTGGGCTCATGCTTGTCGTCCATCTTCACGCCGACCGGGATGCCGCGGCCGTTGTCGGTAACGGAGATCGAGTTGTCCGCGTGGATGATGACCTTGATATCGTCGCAATAGCCGGCCAGCGCCTCATCGATGGCATTATCGAGAACCTCGAACACCATGTGATGCAGGCCGGTACCATCCTGAGTGTCGCCGATATACATACCGGGGCGTTTGCGCACGGCTTCCAGGCCTTCCAGTTGCTGGATGCTAGATTCGTCGTAGTTTTCTGACATTGCTTGGTACTCAGGTTGGTTTCACGTGAAACAATCCGCTCCCGCAAGACCCGACGGCGGATTGTCTGAAATCGCGCGGCTATCGCGCCAGGACGATCAGATACGCATCGGCATCACGACGTAATTGAAGTTTTCGTCGCCCGGAATGGTGATCAACATGCTGCTGTTGGCATCGCCGAAGCTGCACCGCACCGATTCACAGTCCAGATTGTTCAGTACATCCTGGACATATTGAACGTTGAAGCCGATATCCAGCGGATCGTATTTGTAGTCGATCTCCAGTTCTTCCTGCGCCTCTTCCTGTTCGTTGTTGCTGCAGGCGATACGCAGGCTGCCGGCGGTCATGGCGAAGCGCACGCCACGATACTTGTCGTTGGTCAGGATGGCCGCCCGGGTCAGGGCCTGATGCAGAGTCTGGCGACTGATGTCGAAATACTTTTCATAGCCCGAGGGCAACACTCGCTGGTAATCGGGGAATTTTCCATCGACCACCTTGCTGCGCAACTCGAAGTCTGAATGCCGGAACATCACTTGGTTGCTGCCGGCCTGGATCGTGACCATGTCCTCACCTTCGCCCAGCAGCTTGATCAGCTCCATCACAGTCTTGCGGGGCAGGATCAATTCCATGTTCTTGTCGGTTTCGCCGTCCAACACGGTTGCATCGACCGCCAGCCGGTGGCCGTCGGTGGCTGCTACCACAAGCTTGCCGCCCTGCAATTGGAACAACATGCCGTTCAGGTAGTAGCGGATGTCCTGTACCGCCATGGCGTACTGCGCCCTGGCCAGCAGGTTGCGCAATTTTCCGGCGCCAATCTGGAAGCTGATTCCCTCGCCTTCGGCAATCTGCAACTTCGGGAAATCCCGGGCCGGCAAGGTCTGCAGATTGAAGCGGCTTTTACCGGCCTGAATCCGCATCTGATCGTTATTGATGTCGAGCGACAGCGCTGTGCCGTCGGGCAGAGACCGGGTGATGTCCAACAATTTGCGGGCCGATACCGTGAATGCGGTGTCCTGTTCCGACTTACCTTCCATCCAGGTCGTGATCTGCAATTCCAGGTCCGTCGCGATCAGCGCGGTCTTACCGTCGTTGTTCTCGACCAGGATGTTGGAAAGTATCGGCAACGTATGTTTGCGTTCCACGACACCGACGACAGACTGGAGGGGCTTGAACAGATTTTCCTTTAGGCAGTTAAGAACAAGCATGTTAACTCTTTCTGTTGGTAATAATAGGTATCCGGCAGATGCCTGGATAACTCTCTAATTCCAATAAAAATCAATTAATTATAACAGTTTAAAAGCTGTGGATAAATGGCCGGCTAGCTGTGTATGGATTGGGGACAATTCTAGAGACTGCACAGGAATCCAAAATGATCCACAACTTATATAACAGTTATCCACAGAGTTATCCGGTCAGCACCTGCATCAGTAGACTGTAGTCCTTCCTGAGGGCAGGATCGGTATTCTTCAGTTCTTCCATCTTGCGGCAGGCATGAAGGACGGTCGTATGATCCCTGCCGCCGAAAGATTGGCCGATCTCCGGCAGGGAAAGGTCGGTCAACTCCTTGGCCAGGTGCATGGCCAACTGCCTTGGTCGGGCGATGACCCGAGTACGTTTTTTCGAAAACATGTCGGCGACCTTGATCTTGTAATAGTCGGCAACCGTCTTCTGGATGTTTTCGATCGAAACCTGGCGGTTCTGGACTGCCAACAGATCCTTCAGTGCTTCCTTGGCCAACTCGACCGAGATGGGCTGCTTGTGGAAGCGGGCATAGGCCATGACCCGCTTGAGCGCACCCTCGAGCTCGCGCACATTGGAACGGACCTGCTTGGCGATGAAGAATGCGGTCGCCTCGCCCAGGTTCTCGCCTTCCTGTTGAGCCTTGTTGAGCAGGATGGCGACCCTCATCTCCAGTTCCGGCGGTTCGAGCATGACCGTCAGGCCCCAGCTGAAGCGCGACTTCAGTCTTTCCTCGATGCCTTCCAGGTCCTTTGGGAAGGTGTCGCTGGTAATGATGACCTGTTTATGGGATTCGATCAGGTTGTTGAAGGTATAGAAGAATTCTTCCTGGGTTCGTCCCTTGCCGGCGAAGAACTGGATGTCGTCGATCAGCAGGATGTCCAGGTTGTCGTATTTGCGCTTGAAATCGTCGAACGACTTGTGTCGGAAGGCCTTGACCATGTCCGAGACATAACGCTCGGCATGAATGTAGCGGATGGAGGCCTTGGGATTGTGTTCGAGCACGGTATTGCCGATGGCCTGGATAAGGTGGGTCTTGCCTAGGCCGGTACTGCCGTAGACGAACATCGGGTTGTAGCCGGAGCCCGGGTTTTCCGCGACCTGCAGGGCAGCGGCACGAGCCAGGTCATTGGCCTTGCCGCGTACGAAGTTGGCGAAATTGAAATTCGGGTTCAGCCTGGATTCGGTATTGCTCGGCTTGGCTGCGGCGTGGGCCTTCTCCGGCTCAGGACCAACGGTGGCGGGCGCAGATAAGCCAGCGGCATTCGATTCGGTCTTGGGTTTGCTGTCGACGACGACCAGGAAGGTAATCGGCCGGTCGAAATAGGTTTGGGCGAGATTTTCGATGTCGGGCAGGAAACGGTCTTTCACCCATTGGGCGACGAACCGGTTGGGTGCCGTGATCTTGATCTGGTCCTCTTCCCCACTGATGCTCAACGGCTTGATCCAGGTATTCACTTGCTGGGCATTGAGCTTCGATTGGAAATGACCCAGGCAATGTGTCCAGAAATCGTGCATGAAGGGTTTGAACCAAGAAAGGTGATGCGACGGAAGAATGTTCATTGTAGCACCGTCGGACATGCCGAAGCATGGTGAAAAGTTTGACAAATTATGGAGTTAAAAGGTCTAATGCGAGGCTTTCCGCACTGTAGTCATTAGGATTCACCATGAAACGCACATATCAGCCTTCCGTCGTTCGCCGCAAGCGCACCCATGGTTTCCGCGCACGTATGAAAACCAAGGGTGGCCGCGCAGTGATCAATGCGCGCCGCGCCAAAGGCCGTAAGCGCCTCGCTGTCTGACGACGGGATGAGCCGAGGGGCTCACCCAACGGATCAGGGCAACGCTTTCGGTTGGGAAAGTAAACTCAGAAAAACGGATGAGTTTTCATCCGTTTTTCGTTTCAAGCGTGTTCTGCGCGAAAAACATCTAGACATATTCTTTCGCCAGAATGGCTTGAGCTTCCCCCGCTTGGGATTGGTGGTGTCCAAACGGATACTTTCCAGGGCGGTGGACCGAAACCGGACCAGGCGGGTCATTCGGGAAGCTTTTCGGCTCAGTCAGCATGAACTTGGCGGCTTGGATGTGGTCGTTCGAGTGAAAGTCGCGGGCCTTAACGCCGACTATCGGGCAGAATGGGACCGGTTTATTAAGCAGCGGCCCAGCCCCGCAAAGACGTCCTCAGTTTAAATGAACGGGTAGAACATGGATTTTCAGCGCCTTATCGCTTTCGTCGTGTTTTCATTCTCCCTGCTGTTGCTATGGAATGCTTGGGAGGATTACAACCATCCGAAGCCTGCCCAGGCGCTGCACGGTACCCAGCAACAGGCTCAAACTGGCGCACAGCCGGCGCCCGGCCAGGCATTGCAGCCGGCTCAACCGGCTCCGGTTTCCGGTCAGGTGGCCAACGGTCCCCGGGCCGTGATCAAGACCGACCTGATGGCGGTGACGATCGATGCGAACGGCGGCGACCTGCGCGACCTCACCCTGGAGGCCTACAAGCAGGACACGAGCAAGAACAAGCTGTGGGAGTTCATCAAGCGGCTGGCCGGAAACGACCAGAAGGCCGATGACAAAACCCACAAGCTGAAATTGTTCGAGGAAAGCGCGGACCATAATTACTACGCTCAGTCCGGCTTTGTCGGCACCGATCTGCCGACCCACAAAACGGTCTATTCGTTCCAACCAGGCGAATATGATCTGAAGCCTGGCCAGGACGAACTCAAGTTCAGCATGAAGACGGTCGAGGCGGGTGTGGAAGTGGTCAAGACCTACACCTTCCACCGCGGCAGCTACGTGATCGACGTAGACTACTCCGTGCACAACGGAGGAAGCACGCCGGTGAATGGCTATTCCTACTTCATGTTCCAGCGCGACGACAAGAAGCCGGAAGGCGAATCGTCCTATATCCATGGCTATACCGGCCCTGCCATGTATACCGAGGAAAACAAGTTCCAGAAGATTTCCTTCTCGGATATCGAAAAGAACAAGCAGGATTATGTGAAATCGGCCAAGAACGGCTGGATGGGCATGGTCCAACACCATTTCGTGGCGGCCTGGATCACCCCGAACCCCGATAATACCGAGCAGAGGGAGTTCTATACGGAAACGCTCGGCAACGGCGAATACCGGGCCGGCATGAAGATTCCGGGCTTCAGCGTAGCGCCGGGCGAAACCAAGAACGTGGACATGCGGCTCTATGCCGGTCCCCAGGACCAGGAAAAGCTGAAGGTGCTGGCCCATGGCCTGGAACACGTGGTCGACTACGGCTGGCTGACCATTCTGGCCTATCCCCTCTTCCTGTTCCTGAACTGGCTGCATTCGCTGGTCCACAACTGGGGCGTCGCGATCATCCTGCTGACGATTTCCGTCAAGATGGCCTTCTACCCGCTCTCGGCCGCGAGCTACAAGTCGATGGCCCAGATGCGCAAGCTGGCACCGCGCCTGCAGCACCTCAAGGAACGCTACGGCGACGATCGGCAGAAACTGCATGAGCAGATGATGAAGATCTACCAGGAGGAGAAGATCAATCCCCTGGGCGGTTGCCTGCCTATCGTGGTCCAGATCCCGGTCTTCATCGCCCTGTACTGGGCCCTGATGTCGGCCGTCGAACTGCGTCAGGCGCCATTCGCACTGTGGATCCACGACCTGTCGGAACCGGATCCCTACATGGTGTTGCCGCTGGTGATGGCCGTTACCATGTTCATCCAGCAACGGTTGTCGCCCAAGCCGCCGGATCCGGTTCAGGCCAAGGTGATGATGTTCATGCCGATTGCGTTTTCGGTCATGTTCTTCTTCTTCCCTTCCGGTCTGGTCCTCTACTGGCTGGTTAACAACATCCTGTCCATCCTGCAACAATGGCGCATCAACCATGTGATTGAGCGCGCCGGACATGGCAAACCTGCCAAGAACTGATGTAATCGCCGCCATCGCCACCGCCCCCGGCAGGGGCGGCATCGGCGTGGTCCGGGTCTCCGGACCAGACCTATCTCGAATCGTCGAAGGCCTGATCGGCTGTGTCCTCCAGCCGCGTCAGGCCAAATTCGCCCGCTTCCAGTCGGCCGACGGCGAAGTGCTCGATGAAGGAATCGCCCTCTTCTTTCAAGCACCGCATTCATTTACCGGAGAGAATGTCCTGGAGTTGCAGGGCCATGGCGGGCCGCAGGTGCTGCAGCTGGTTTTGGAGCGCTGCCTGGAACTCGGCGCGCGCCCAGCCGAACCCGGCGAATTCAGCAAGCGGGCCTTTCTGAACGACAAGATCGACCTGGCCCAGGCGGAGAGTATTGCCGACCTGATCGATGCTCAGAGCAAGGAGGCGGCCCGTTCCGCGGTGCGTTCCCTGATCGGTGAATTCAGCAGCCGGATACAGGAACTGGTTGAGGCGGTCATCCGTCTGAGAATGCTGGTCGAAGCGACGCTGGATTTCCCCGACGAGGAGATCGATTTCCTGGAAAAGGCCGATGCCCGGGGCCAACTGCGCGAAATCGGGGCCAAGTTGGATGCGGTCCTGCTACAGGCCCGTCACGGTGCCCTGCTGCGCAACGGCTTGAATGTGGTCCTGGTCGGCCAGCCCAACGTGGGCAAGTCCAGTCTGCTCAACCAACTGGCCGGTTACGAGGCGGCCATCGTCACTGAGGTTGCCGGCACGACCCGCGATGCCGTGCGCGAGGCGATCCAGATCAACGGGGTTCCGCTTCACGTCACCGATACCGCCGGTTTGCGGGAAACCGAGGATCCAGTCGAGAAGATCGGTATCGAACGTACATGGAAGGCAGTGGCGCAAGCCGATGTTGCGCTGCTGCTGGTCGATGCCGGGCATGGCATCGGCGAACGTGAGGCCACCATTCTGGCGCAGCTGCCGGAGATACCCAGACTGACCGTACACAACAAGATCGACCTGACCGGCGAGCAAACGCATCTAGCCACCGATGGCAGCGAGGTTTGGCTTTCGGCGAAAAGCGGCGCAGGCTTGGACCTGCTGCGCCAGCGCTTGTTGGAACTGGCCGGTTGGCAAAACGCCGGCGAAGGCAGCTTCATGGCCCGTCAGCGGCATCTGGATGCCTTGCATGAGGCCGCAGCGCATCTGGTCCGGGCCGGGGAAATTCTGACTCAACTGGAGTTCTTTGCCGAGGAATTACGCTTGGTACAGTCATCACTCTCGACTATCACCGGCGAATTCACCGCGGATGATTTGTTGGGCGAAATATTCAGCCGTTTTTGCATCGGAAAATAGCCGAACCTGGCTTAGATGCTCCGAAAACTGAAGCTGTCCGGGCTGACTTGCACGCCTTCGGAATTGAAGTGAGTGCGTTTCCAGTTCAGGTCGGACAGGAACATCAATTCAGCGAAAACTTCTTCAGGTAATCCTTTACGGTTGTCCCGGTCGTCCACCAAAATTGAATTCAAGAAAACGTTGGTCGTCTCCGGGTCGTTCCAGGCTTTCAGCACGCCTTCCATGATATGTGGGAAGCGCGACTCCAGTAGGGTGCGCCGGTCATTTTCCACTGTTCCATCCAAGGCAATGTGAGTGTCCATTATTCTATTCCTTCCATTAGCCCACGATTCTTTATAGTTTTAAAAAAATCCGTTACAAATCAAAGATGAGGATGCTAGGCAAAAAATGAACCGGGCTCATGTAACTTTGACGTGGCGCGCCATCCTTGCCGAGGTCAAACAACATCGGAAGGAATTGCTGTTCGGCAATCTGGCGGCCATGCTGGCCGTTGCCGCGGCGGTGCCCGTGCCGCTGGTTTTACCGATCTTGGTCGATGAAGTGCTGTTGAACCGCCCAGGAAAATTCGTTGCCGCGGTGAATCACTGGTTTCCTCAGGCTTGGCATAGTCCCCTGCTGTACATCGGTACCGCATTGTTGCTGACGTTCGTGCTTCGCCTGACATCCATCGTGCTCAACGTCTGGCAGAGCCGCACCTTCACGCTGGTCGCCAAGGATGTAGTGTATGGAATCCGCAGCCGGATGTTGAACAGGCTGTCGGGAATCGCCCTATCCCAATATGAGACATTGGGTTCGGGCAAAGTGACTTCGCACTTCGTAACGGACATCAACGCCATCGATACCTTTCTGGGGGCTTCGATATCCGGTTTTCTCGTTGCCATCCTGTCGCTGACCGGCGTCGCCATTGTGCTGTTCTGGATGAACTGGAAACTGGCGTTGTTCATCTTGTTGCTGAATCCGGTGGTGATCGGTTTCTCGAGCCGTCTCGGCAAACGGGTCAAGGAGTTGAAAAAACGGGAAAACAGCGCCTTTGAGGTTTTTCAGGAGGCATTGGCTGAAACCTTAGACTCCCTTGTCCAGGTAAGGGTGATGAATCGGGAAAAACATTATTTGGCACGGGTCGTCGACAGGGCAGGCGACATCCGCCGACATGCCGCCGCTTTCTCCTGGAAGTCGGAAGCGATGAACCGGGTGTCCTTCTTCATCTTTCTGGCCGGATTCGATGCCTTTCGGGCCCTGGCCATGCTGATGGTGCTCTATTCGAACCTGACCATCGGCGAGATGCTGGCTGTTTTCGGCTACCTCTGGTTCATGATGTCGCCGGTGCAGGAAATCATCAACATGCAATATTCGTGGTATGCGGCCAATGCCGCCATGGCGCGCATAAACGGGCTGCTGGCGCTCGACTCGGTGGTCGATACGGGCAATGGCGAAGATCCTTTCCGAGGGCGAGATACGGTGGGCCTGGAACTCAGGGAGGTCAGTTTCTCTTACGGCGAGGGCGAGACGGTTCTCGACCGGGTCAGCCTGGCAGTGGCGCCGGGAGAAAAAGTGGCTCTGGTGGGCGCTTCGGGTGGCGGCAAGTCAACACTCGTGCAGGCTTTGCTGGGCCTGTATCCGCCGAGTGCCGGTGAAATCTATTATGGCGGCATGCCGGTACGGGATATCGGCTGGTCGACCGTACGAGACAATGTCGGAGTGGTGTTGCAACGCCCGGTCTTGTTCAATGCGAGCATCCGGGACAACCTGGCCATGGGGCGTGAATATGCCGATGACCAACTATGGAATGCCCTGGCGATAGCCCAATTGAAGGTTCTGGTGGAAACCTTGCAGGGAGGCCTAGATGCCGTGGTGGGAAAACACGGAGTTCGTTTGTCCGGTGGCCAACGTCAGCGCTTGGCGATCGCCCGGATGGTGTTGACCGAACCGAAGGTGGTCATACTGGATGAAGCCACATCGGCTTTGGATACGGAGACCGAACGGATGTTGCATGCTGCGTTGGTCCGGTTTTTGAAGAATAGGACCACCCTGATCATCGCCCATCGCCTATCGGCCGTGAAACAGGCGGATCGCATCCTGGTTTTTGAAAACGGCACTGTGGTGGAAGAAGGCGATCACAGCAGCCTGATGGAAAAAGGCGGGCTTTACCACAAACTTTACGCCCACGCCTGATAAGGATCAGTCGCCAGTCAGAAGGGCCAGGACTTCGTTCTCGAAGTTCTGGCCGTGGGAAGCCGAGGCGACGGCCGAGATCACTTTTTTCCCGGCGTTGACTGCATCTATAAGATCGGCATGGCTGTGGCAGGCCTGCACCTTGGCATATACCGGGGAGCGGGTGCCGACCAGGGACGAAATGATTTCCAGCGCGCGTCCCTTGGCGTGTTCTATGCCATTGACGTGTGCGACCTCACCGGCCAGGGCGGGTTTCAAGATCGACAGTACAGTCTGTTCGAAAGTGGTGGCCTGAGCTGCAGAAGCAATGGCGGCCAGCATTTTCTTGCCATGGGCGATGGCCTGGACGAACGAGGTGACGTCTTTCGCATCGCCGACCTGGATATAGATAGGAGATTGTTCCCCGGCGAGCGTAGCTAGGATGCGCAGGGCATGTTGCCTGGCCGCCTCCAATGGCGAGGATGCCAGGGTCTCTGCCTCGTCCTTATGCAGTAGTCGGGAAGATTTGACCTGGCCGATGTAACCATCTTCCCAGAGCTGCTCGAGGATATTTACCAGTTCGGTACAGGTAGGGAGCTTATCTTTCAACTCGCCGACGCTGATACTGTCGCCTACCAGAAACAGGACTTGGCGCGGCCTGGCCTTCAATGTTTTGGCGCTGCCTAGTAGCTCCTCTCTGCCCTTTTCGGTACGCGCGAAACATAGGTGTTTGTCCATGGCTCCATCCTCATTATTGACATCGTTTTATAGAACACTCTCTGCGGAGTGGGGAACAATGTTGAACCTGCCTGATGAATACTGTCAATTATGTTAGAAATCACTGATTTAGGTGCTGATAAGCGGCAGTGGGGGCGGCACAAGGGTATGTTAAATTTAGGATGTTGTTGTAAGCCGAATTGTGGGCTGCGGACTTGATTTGTACCGCCGTGAATGAGTGTTTCACGTGAAACAAAATCAGAATTTGCGTAGAATGCCGCTCCCGTCAACTCATGGCGGACTTTAGGTAACGCTATGATTTTTCCAGATTATTTCGATGTGATTGTGGTGGGTGGCGGGCATGCCGGAACCGAGGCGGCCCTCGCGAGTGCGCGCATGGGTGTCAAAACCCTGCTGCTCAGTCACAACATCGAGACCCTCGGCCAGATGTCCTGCAATCCCTCCATCGGCGGGATCGGCAAGGGCCATCTGGTCCGGGAACTGGATGCTCTGGGCGGAGCCATGGCTCTGGCTACCGATGAAGCCGGCATCCAGTTCCGGACGCTAAACCTGTCCAAAGGGCCTGCAGTGCGCGCCACCCGGGCACAGGCAGACCGTTTGCTCTATAAGCACGCGATCCGGACACGGCTGGAAAACCAGCCCAACCTGACTCTGTTCCAGCAGGCTGTGGACGATCTGATTCTGGATGGCGACCGTGTGGTCGGTGTCCGGACCCAGTTGGACATTACCTTCAAGTGCAGGGCGGTGGTGCTGACTGCGGGTACCTTTCTGGCGGGGTTGATCCACATCGGCCTGGAGCACTTCCCAGCAGGCCGGATGGGCGATCCACCTGCCATTTCACTGGCGTCCCGCTTGCGGGAGCTGAGCCTGCCTGCCGGTCGTTTGAAAACCGGTACACCGCCTCGGATCGACGGCCGCAGCATCGATTTCTCGGTGATGCAGGAGCAGCCGGGCGACACGCCGGAACCGGTGTTTTCCTTCATGGGCGACGTGGCCATGCACCCACGCCAACTGCCCTGCTGGATCGCGCAAACGAATCAGCGGACTCACGAGATCATCCTGGGCGGCCTGGATCGTTCGCCGCTCTATACCGGCGTCATCGAGGGTGTGGGGCCCCGCTATTGCCCGTCCATCGAGGACAAGATCAAGCGCTTTGCCGACAAGGATTCGCATCAGATCTTCCTGGAGCCCGAGGGGTTGTCCACCCATGAGTTCTATCCGAACGGCATCTCGACTAGCCTGCCTTTCGATGTCCAGCTTGAACTGGTCCGTTCGATCCGAGGCCTGGAAAATGCCCATATCCTGCGCCCCGGCTACGCCATCGAGTACGACTATTTCGATCCGCGCGGCCTGAAGCCGAGTCTGGAAACCAAGGCCATCGAAGGCCTCTTCTTCGCCGGCCAGATCAATGGCACGACGGGCTACGAAGAAGCGGCGGCCCAAGGTCTGCTGGCCGGCTTGAATGCCGGTTTGTCGGTCCAGGGCAAGGAGGCGTGGTGGCCACGGCGGGACGAGGCCTACCTGGGTGTGCTGGTGGATGATCTGATCACCCGCGGCGTATCCGAGCCCTACCGCATGTTCACCAGCCGGGCCGAATACAGGCTCAGTCTGCGGGAAGACAACGCCGATCAGCGCCTGACCGAGACCGGCCGCAAGCTCGGTCTCGTTGATGATGGACGTTGGCGTCGTTTCGAGGCCAAACGCGAAGCCATCGCTAAGGAGGCCGAGCGATTGCGGGCAACCTGGGTCCAGCCTGGACGGCTGCCTGAAGCGGATGCGCTGCGGGTGCTCGGCAAACCGATCGAACACGAATACTGCCTGTTCGATTTGCTGCGCCGACCGGAGGTGTCCTACGAGAACCTGATGACTCTGCCGGATGCCGGACCGGCATTGATGGATGCGGCGGTCCGCGAGCAATTGGAAATCGAGGCCAAGTATTCCGGTTACGTCGCCCGGCAGAAGGAAGAGATTGCCCGGCAAAGACAGTATGAGGACATGCCCCTCCCAGCGGAACTCGACTACATGGCCATCAAATCGCTCTCCATCGAGGTCAGGCAGAAGCTGAGCCAAGCCAGGCCCGCCACTCTTGGGCAGGCGGCACGTATTTCTGGCGTCACGCCGGCCGCTGTGTCGGTGTTGCTGGTTCACCTGAAAAGACTGGAACGTGTGCGGGAGGAAAAGAACGCATGATTCCGACGACCCGATTGAATGATGCACTGGCGGCCATGGATCTCGAGATCAGCGCCGGGGACCAGGCGAAGCTGCTGCAATATCTCGGCCTGCTTGGCAAATGGAACAAGACCTACAACCTGACGGCGATCCATGAACCCGAGCGTATGCTGACGCACCACCTGCTGGACAGCCTGTCGGTGCTGCCCTACGTCACTGCAGATCGGCTGCTGGATGTCGGCAGCGGCGCGGGTTTGCCGGGTATCCCGCTGGCAATCGTGCGTCCGGACCTGCAGGTCACCCTGATCGACGCCAGCCACAAGAAATGCGCATTCATGCAGCAGGCCGCCATCGAATTGAAGCTGAACAACGTCAAGGTGGTGCACGGCCGGGTGGAAGACCTGGATCGCGACGACAAATATCCGCAGATCGTCTCCCGTGCCTTCAGCGAGTTGATGGAGTTCGTCAGGATCAGCGCGAACTCGCTGGCCCCCGGGGGAGAGTGGCTGGCGATGAAGGGGGTGTATCCGAACGAGGAAATCGCCCAGCTGAAGGGGGTGCGCTTGAAGCGCGACATCAAATTACATGTGCCCGGCTTGGATGCTGAGCGTCATCTGATCATTCTGGAGCCGGCATGAAAAAAAGCGCTGCACGTATTCTGGCGATCACCAACCAGAAAGGCGGGGTCGGCAAGACCACGACCGCTGTCAACCTGGCGGCCTCGCTGGCCAGCTTGCAGCAAAAGGTCCTGCTGGTGGACATGGACCCACAAGGCAATGCCACCATGGGCAGCGGGATCGACAAGCGGGATTGCGAGCGTACCGTCTACCATGTCCTGTTGCGTCAATCCGACGTCGGCGGTGTGCGCAAGGCGGCCGGCCAGGCCGATTACGATCTGTTGCCGGCCAACCGGGACATGGCGGGAGCCGAGGTGGAACTGGTCGACGAGCCGGAGCGGGAATTCAGACTGAAACAAGCCTTGAGCGCGGTTGCAGGCGACTATGACTTCGTGCTGATCGACTGCCCTCCTGCACTCAACCTGTTGACGGTGAATGCGCTGGCGGCGGCGGATGCGGTCCTGATTCCGATGCAGTGCGAGTACTACGCACTGGAAGGGGTTTCGGACTTGGTCAATACCGTGCGCAAGGTCAAGGCCGGGATCAACCCCAGCATCGAAATCGAGGGCTTGCTCAGGGCCATGTTCGACCCTCGCAGCACGCTCGCCCAGCAGGTCTCGGAACAGCTCAAGCGCCATTTCGGCGACAAGGTCTACGACACGGTGATCCCGCGCAACGTTCGCCTGGCGGAAGCGCCCAGCCATGGCTTGTCGGCCTTGGCCTACGACCGCCATTCGAAGGGGGCGCAGGCTTATTTGCAGCTGGCGACGGAAATCATCGAACGCAGAACGGCCAAGGAGGCATGATGGTGAAATTGAAAGGATTGGGACGGGGACTGGATGCCCTGCTGTCCGAGGGTGAAACCCAGTCGGGAGAACGTCTGCTGACGTTGCCGGTTGAGAGCCTGGCACCGGGCAAATACCAGCCGCGTACCCGAATGGACGAGGCGGCGCTCAAGGAGTTGGCCGAATCGATCCGGGCCCAGGGCTTGATGCAGCCTGTGCTGGCACGGGAGATTGCAGGCGGCAAGTACGAAATCATCGCCGGGGAGCGACGCTGGCGGGCAAGCCAATTGGCCGGCTTGAAGGAAGTGCCGGTTTTGGTGCGCAATGTTCCGGACGATGTGGCCCTGAAGATGGCCCTGATCGAGAACATTCAGCGGGAAAACCTGAACCCGCTCGAGGAGGCCCAGGGCCTGCAGCGCCTGATCAATGAATTCGACATGACGCACCAGGGAGTAGCCGAGTCGGTTGGCCGTTCGCGCGTTGCGGTTTCCAACCTGCTACGCCTCTTGAACCTGGCCAAGCCCGTTCAGGGCATGCTGATGGAAGGGCAACTGGACATGGGCCACGGCCGGGCGCTTCTGGCTTTGTCGAACAGCAAGCAGGTCGAAGCCGCACATGAGGTAAGCAAGCGTGCCCTCTCGGTCCGGGAAACCGAAAGGCTGGTTGCCAGGTTGCTCAAACCGGCAGAAGAAAAGAAGGAAGAAGCCAAGGACCGGGACGTAATTCGGCTCGAAGAGAGCCTGTCCGAGAAGCTGGCGGCCAAGGTCAGCATCCGAGCCAACCGTAAGGGTGCGGGCAATCTGACCGTAGCCTTCAGCAATCTGGATCAGCTGGACGGCATCCTGAAACGCATCCGTTAAGCATATCCAGACACAAAAAATGGATAAAACGAGTTGCATATCGGGTACGTATCAGTTCGTTTGATGAATGCATTAGTGATTTGCATAAAGTGTGTCTTTCTATTTATCATAAAGGACTAATGTTGATTCCCTGGTTCCGGTTGGTGCTGTGGCAGCTAGGTGCTGTCGGAACAGCGGGGCTCGTCGGAGCCTTGGTTGGCGGGGGAAACGCGATGTTGGCCGTCCTATATGGCGGTGCGGTTGCGGTGGCCAACCAAGTCTTCCTGATGTGGCGCTGGTACGCGGGTTCCAGGGATTATCACTGCGATGCCCAAAGGCATCTTAAGGGGTTTTACCGTTCCAGTATGGAGCGGTTTTTTGTTGTCAGCTGTTTGCTTGTGCTCTGGTTCGTACTCGTCAAATCGGAGTCCCTGGCTATGTTGACTGGATTTCTGATCGGCCAGTTTGCCGGTATGGCGGCAAACCTGGCTTTGCGAGAGAGAGTTTGAGCATGTCCGCTGAAGCGCACACTTCATCTGAATACATCAAGCATCACCTTGAGCATTTGACCTATGGGAAAATGCCGGACGGCACATGGGCCATAGCCCAGAATGCGGAACAAGCGAAAGAAATGGGCTTCATGTCCATCAACCTGGATACCATGGGATTTTCCATCCTGTTAGGTGTCCTTTTCCTGGTTTTGTTCCGCATGGTCGCCAAAAAGGCGACTGCCTCGACTCCGGGCGGCGTGCAAAACTTTGTCGAGTCGATGGTCGAGTTTGCCGATAACAGCGTCCGCGGCTCGTTCACCGGCCGCAATCCGATGGTCGCCCCCCTTGCCCTGACCCTCTTCATCTGGATCTTCCTGATGAACTTCATGGACCTGCTGCCGGTGGACTGGTTGCCGGGTGCCGCTGTGGCCATGGGCATCCCGTTCATGAAGGTCGTGCCCACGACCGATCCCAATGCCACGTTCGGCATGTCCATCGGCGTGTTCCTTCTGGTTCTCTACTACAGTTTCAAGATGAAAGGCGTGGCCGGCTTCGTCGGTGAGTTGACCCTGCAGCCTTTCGGCAAGTGGGGCTTGCCGGCGAACCTGCTGCTGGAAGGCGTGAACCTCATCGCCAAGCCCGTTTCCCTGGCCTTGCGGCTGTTCGGCAACATGTATGCCGGCGAAATGATCTTCATCCTGATCGCTCTAATGTTCTCCGGCGGTGCCGTCCTGGCGCTGACCGGCGGTGTCCTGCAATGGGCGTGGGCCGTGTTCCACATCCTCATCATCACTCTGCAGGCCTTCATCTTCATGACCCTGACCATCGTCTACCTGGACATGGCGCATCAGGAACATCATTGAACGAATTTTCATCTTTGCTGATTTTATCTAGGAGAAAACCATGACTGAAGTACAAGCTCTGTTGTTCATTGCCGGCGCCATCATGATGGGTCTGGGCGCCCTGGGTGCATCCATCGGCATCGGCGTGCTGGGTGGCCGTTTCCTGGAAGGCGCGGCCCGCCAGCCGGAACTGATTCCCATGCTGCGTACCCAGTTCTTCATCGTCATGGGCCTGGTCGACGCCGTACCGATGATCGCCGTCGGTCTGGCCATGTACGTGCTCTTCGCGGTTGCCGCTTGAGGTTTTTAGCAACCCGTTAACCCAAAAGAGGTCTGGGCATGAACATCAATTTGACCCTGATCGGGCAGACGATAACCTTCGCCATCTTCGTATGGTTCTGCATGAGGTTTGTCTGGCCGCCGATCGTCCACGCCCTGGAGACTCGCCGTAAGCAGATCGCCGATGGCCTGGCCGCCGCGGACCGCGGCAAGCATGAGTTGGAGCTGGCTGCCAAGCGCGCCGCCGAGTCCCTGCATGAAGCCAAGCTGAAGGCTTCCGAGATCATCGCCCAGGCTGAAAAGCGCTCGGCGCAGATCATCGACGAGTCCAAGAACGAAGCCAAGGTGGAAGGCGAGCGTATGCTGGCGGCTGCCCGTGCCGAGATGGAGCAGGAAGTATTCCGCGCCCGCGAGCAATTGCGTGGCCATGTGGCTCAACTGGTCGTGGCCGGTGCCGAAAAGGTTTTGCGCCGCGAGGTGGATGCCAAGGCCCATGCCGACTTGCTTGAGGCCATCAAGAGCGAGCTCTGACCATGGCCGAGATCACCACTATCGCCCGTCCTTATGCCGAAGCCGTCGCACGGCTGGCAAAGGAGGGCAGTAACTGGCAAGCCTGGTCCGATATGCTGACCGCGGCAGCGCAGGTCGCGTGCGACCCCCAAGTGTCTGCACTGGCCGGCAACCCTTCCGTGCCGTCCGAACGAGTGGCCGATGTCATCGTGGCCATCTGCGGAGACCGGCTGAATGTCGAAGGCGTCAACTTCGTTCGGTTGTTGGCCGAAAACAAGCGTTTCGACAGCCTGGCCGAAATCGTGCGCCTGTTTGAAGAGATCAAGGCAGAGTTGGAAGGCGTGCTGGAAGCGCGCATCACCACGGCGTACCCCTTGTCTGCCGAACAGATGGCCGGGCTGGTGGCGAAACTGGAAGCCAAGTTCGATCGCAAGATCGAGGCCACGCAGGAGGTCGACCCCGAATTGATCGGCGGTGTGGTGATTCAAGTGGGCGACGAGGTTATGGATGCGTCGGTGCGTGGCAGGTTGGCAAGTATGGCCGCCACCCTGAAAGGTTGATTAAGAATCTGGAGTCATTATGCAACTCAATCCGTCTGAAATCAGTGAGCTGATCAAGAGCAAGATCCAGAACCTGGAATCGGGCTCCGAGCTCCGTACCCAGGGGACGGTGGTATCCGTCACCGACGGCATCGTACGTGTCCATGGCCTGACCGAGGTCATGCAGGGCGAAATGCTGGAGTTTCCTGGCAATACCATGGGCATGGCCCTGAACCTCGAGCGCGACTCCGTCGGCGCCGTGGTGCTGGGTGAATACGAACACATTTCCGAAGGCGATACGGTCAAGTGCACCGGCCGCATCCTGGAAGTGCCGGTGGGCGAGGCCCTGCTGGGCCGCGTGGTGAACGCCCTCGGCCAGCCGATCGACGGCAAGGGCCCGGTCAATTGCGCCCAAACCAGCCCGATCGAGAAGATCGCGCCGGGTGTGATCGCCCGCCAGTCCGTGTCCCAGCCGGTGCAGACCGGCCTGAAGTCGGTCGATGCCATGGTGCCGATCGGCCGCGGCCAGCGCGAGCTGATCATCGGCGACCGCCAGACCGGCAAGACCGCCGTCGCCATCGATGCCATCATCAACCAGAAGGGCACCGGCGTTAAGTGCATCTACGTGGCGGTCGGCCAGAAGGCCTCCTCCATCGCCAACGTGGTGCGCAAGCTGGAAGAGCACGGCGCCATGGATCACACCATCGTCGTCGCCGCCACTTCGTCCGACCCTGCCGCCATGCAGTTCATCGCGCCCTACTCCGGCTGCACCATGGGCGAGTACTTCCGCGACATCGGCGAAGACGCCCTGATCGTCTATGACGACCTGACCAAGCAGGCTTGGGCCTATCGCCAGATCTCCCTGCTGCTGCGCCGTCCGCCGGGCCGCGAAGCCTATCCCGGCGACGTGTTCTATCTGCACTCCCGCCTGCTGGAACGTGCCGCTCGCGTCAATGCCGAGTTCGTCGAGCAGAAGACCAACGGCGCCGTGAAGGGCAAGACCGGTTCGCTGACCGCCCTGCCCGTGATCGAGACCCAGGCCGGCGACGTGTCCGCCTTCGTGCCGACCAACGTGATTTCGATCACCGACGGTCAGATCTTCCTGGAAACCGACCTGTTCAACGCCGGTATCCGTCCCGCCATCAACGCCGGTCTGTCGGTGTCTCGCGTCGGCGGCGCCGCCCAGACCAAGGTCATCAAGAAGCTCGGCGGCGGCGTCCGTCTGGCCCTGGCCCAGTACCGCGAACTCGCGGCCTTCGCCCAGTTCGCTTCCGATCTGGACGAAGTGACCCGCAAGCAGTTGGAACGCGGCAAGCAGGTGACCGAGCTGATGAAGCAGGCCCAGTATGCTCCGATGGACGTTTCCGAGATGGCGGTCACCCTGTTCGCGGTCAACCGCGGCTATATGGACGACGTCGAAGTGAAGCGTGCCCTGGCCTTCGAATCCGCGCTGTTGTCTTTCCTCAAAGGCAAGTACGCCGATCTGATGAACAAGATCGAGGAGAGCAAGGACATGGATGCGGATGCCGAGAAGCAATTGGCTGCCGCGATCGAGGACTTCAAGGCCTCGGCCGCCTACTGATCGGAACTGAGATGGCTGCCGGAAAAGAGATCCGCACCAAGATCAAGAGCGTGGAAAACACGCGCAAGATCACCAAGGCCATGGAAATGGTGGCCGCTTCCAAGATGCGCAAGGCGCAGGAACGGATGAAGCACGCCCGTCCCTATGCCGAAAAGATCGCACAGGTCGCGGCCCACTTCAGTCATGCCCACCCCGAGTACAAGCATCCTTTCATCGAGAACCGTCCTCAGACCAAGCGCGTCGGTCTGATCCTGGTCACCACCGACAAGGGCCTGTGCGGTGCGCTCAACACCAACGCGATGCGTCTGGCGTTGAACAAGATGAAGGACTGGGACGGCCAGAAGATCGAAGTGGATGTCACCGCCATCGGCAACAAGGGCTCGGGCTTCATGCAGCGCCTGGGTGCGAATATCGTGTCCCAGGTCACCGGTCTGGGCGATACGCCGCATATGGAGAAATTGATCGGCCCGGTCCAGATCATGCTCGAGGCCTTCAAGGAAGGCCGCATCGACGCCCTGTACCTGATCTATTCACGCTTCATCAACACCATGAAACAGGAAGTGACCTTCAATCAGCTGCTGCCGCTCTATGGCGAGCCCGAACCGAAGGAAACCTACTGGGATTACATCTACGAACCGGAAGCCAAGGGTGTCGTCGATGGCCTGATGGTGCGCTATGTCGAGGCGCTGATCTACCAGGCGGTGGCCGAAAATATGGCGTGCGAACAATCCGCCCGGATGGTGGCCATGAAGTCCGCATCGGACAACGCCAAGACCGTGATCGAGGAACTGAAGCTGGTCTACAACAAGACCCGCCAGGCCGCCATTACCAAGGAATTGTCGGAGATCGTCGCTGGCGCGGCGGCCGTGTAAAGATTCAAAACTAGTCAGGAAATACTGCGATGACCGAAGGAAAAATCGTACAAATCATCGGCGCGGTGGTAGACATGGAATTCCCTCGCGGGAACCTGCCCAAGGTCTACGATGCCGTCAAGATGGATAGCCCTGCCCTCACCTTCGAGGTGCAGCAACAGCTCGGCGATGGCGTGGTCCGTACCATCGCCATGGGTTCGACCGACGGCCTGAGGCGCGGCATGGCGGTCAAGAACACCGGCATGCCGATCCAGGTGCCGGTCGGCCAGGCCACCCTGGGCCGCATCATGGATGTGCTGGGCGAGCCGGTCGACGAAAAGGGTCCGGTGCCCGCCGATGTGCATTGGTCCATCCACCGCAAGGCCCCCGCCTATGCCGATCAGGCCGCTGCGGTCGAGATTCTCGAAACCGGCATCAAGGTCATCGACCTGATCATGCCGATCGCCAAGGGCGGCAAGGTCGGCCTGTTCGGCGGCGCCGGCGTCGGCAAGACCGTGACCCTGATGGAACTGATCCGGAACATCGCCGTCGAGCACAGCGGCTTCTCGGTGTTCGCCGGCGTCGGCGAGCGTACCCGCGAAGGCAACGACTTCTATCACGAGATGAAGGAAGGCGGTGTGCTGGACAAGGTATCGCTGGTCTACGGCCAGATGAACGAGCCGCCGGGCAACCGTCTGCGCGTCGCCCTGACCGGCCTGACCATGGCCGAGTACTTCCGCGACGAAGGCCGCGACGTGCTGTTCTTCGTCGACAACATCTACCGCTACACCCTGGCCGGTACCGAAGTGTCCGCCCTGCTCGGCCGGATGCCGTCCGCCGTGGGCTACCAGCCGACCCTGGCCTCGGAAATGGGCGCCCTGCAGGAACGGATCACCTCCACCCGCACCGGCTCCATCACCTCCTTCCAGGCCGTGTACGTGCCCGCCGACGACTTGACCGACCCGTCTCCGGCGACCACCTTCGCCCACCTGGACGCCACCCTGGTGCTGTCCCGTCAGGTGGCCGAACTCGGTATCTACCCCGCCGTGGACCCGCTCGATTCGACCTCCCGTATTCTCGATCCGCTGGTGGTCGGCGAGGAGCACTACTCGGTCGCCCGCTCGGTGCAGTCGACCCTGCAGCGCTACAAGGAACTGCGCGACATCATCGCCATTCTCGGCATGGACGAACTGTCCCCCGAGGACAAGCTGGTGGTGTCCCGCGCCCGGAAGATCCAACGCTTCCTGTCGCAGCCGTTCTTCGTGGCCGAGGCCTTCACCGGCGCCCAGGGCAAGTACGTTTCGCTGAAGGACACCATCGCCGCCTTCAAGGCGATCGTGGCCGGCGAATACGACCACCTGCCGGAGCAGGCCTTCTACATGGTCGGCACCATCGAAGAGGCCGTCGAGAAGGCCAAGACCATCCAGTAAGCGCGGCAACGATAAGGAAACGCCATCATGGCAATGACTCTCCACCTGGATATCGTGAGTGCGGAAGCGGCCATTTACTCGGGCTTGGCCGAGTTCGTGGTCGTGCCCGCAGAAATGGGCGAAGTGGGCATTTACCCCCGCCACGCTCCGCTGCTCACGCGCATCAAGCCGGGTTCCGTACGCATCAAGGCGCCCGACCGCGACGAAGTGGATCTGATCTATGTTTCGGGCGGCATTCTGGAAGTGCAGCCCGGCATCGTGACCATCCTGTCCGATACCGCCATCCGCGGCGCCGATCTGGACGAGGCGCGTGCCATCGAGGCCAAGAAGCAGGCCGAAGAGGCCATGACCAACCGGACCGGCGCAATGGAGTATGCCCAGGCGCAGGCCGAACTGGCCCAGGCGGTCGCCCAACTGGCCGCGATCGACAAGTTGCGCAAGCAACATCATTGAGAAACGGCGTTGAGAATAAAAGGCAGCTTCGGCTGCCTTTTATCATTTCCGGCCTCGTATAATCATCGGCTATGAATTCTTCCCTCACGATTGTCATCCTCGCAGCCGGCAAGGGTACTCGTATGAAATCCGACTTGCCCAAGGTGCTGCATCCCTTGGCCGGAAAGCCGCTGATCGGCCATGTGCTGGCGGCAGCCGATAAGCTCAGTCCGAGCCGGATTTGCGTTGTGTACGGCCACGGAGGCGAGGCCTTGCCCGAGTCGATCGGGCGAAGCGAGTTGGCTTGGGTGCGTCAGGAACCGCAACTGGGAACCGGCCATGCCGTGCAGCAGGCCGCACCGCACTTGGACACGGCCGGCATCTGTCTGATCCTGTACGGCGATGTGCCGCTGATCCAGCCCGAGACGCTGCAGCAGATGACGCTGATCGCACGCGACGGCGGCATCGCGCTGTTGACCGTCAATCTGGCCGATCCGACAGGGTACGGCCGGATCGTCCGTGATGCGGGGGGGAGGGTGGAGCGGATTGTGGAACACAAGGATGCCAACGCAGCGGAACTGGCCATCCACGAAGTCAACACGGGAATTCTCTGTCTGCCGACCGCCAAACTGGTGGGTTGGCTGAGTCGGTTGGGCAAGGCCAATGCCCAGGGGGAATATTATCTGACCGATGTGATCGGCATGGCTGCAGCCGAAGGTGAGCACATACTTCCTTGTCATCCCGCTGCAGAATGGGAAGTCATGGGCGTCAACAGCCGTGCCCAACTGGCGGAACTGGAAAGGCGTTGGCAACGGAATACGGCTGAGATGTTGATGGCCAACGGTGTGACCCTGATCGATCCGGCCCGCATCGATGTTCGAGGCACGCTTGAATGCGGTCGGGACGTCCTGATCGACGTCAACTGTGTGTTCGAAGGACAGGTCACCCTGGCCGACAACGTGAGAGTGGGCGCCAACTCTGTCTTGAAGGATGCGGCAATCGGAGCAGGAGTGGAAATCAAGCCATACAGCCACATCGACGGTGCCCGCATCGGCGCGGATGCGATCATCGGCCCTTTCGCGCGTATCCGCCCCGGCACCGAATTGGCCGAGGCAGTCCACATCGGCAACTTCGTCGAATTGAAAAATGCCCAGGTGGGCTTCAATTCGAAGATCAACCACCTGTCCTATGTCGGCGATGCCAGCGTGGGACGCAAGGTCAACATCGGCGCAGGCACCATCACCTGCAATTACGACGGCGCCAACAAGCACCGGACCGTGATCGAGGACGATGCATTTATTGGCTCCGACACTCAACTGGTGGCTCCGGTCACGGTCGGCAAAGGAGCGACCCTAGGGGCCGGTACCACCCTGACCAAGGATGCGCCGGCTGGTGAGTTGACCCTGTCGCGAGCTAAACAATTGACCATCGTCGGCTGGCGGCGGCCGGAAAAAAAGCAAAAGTAAGGAAGAGTTACATATGTGTGGGATCGTCGGCGCCATCGGCCAACGTAATGTCGTTCCGGTCATCGTGCAGGGACTCAAGCGCCTGGAATACCGGGGCTACGATTCAGCCGGTGCGGCAGTGCTGCATGACGGCAGGCTGGAACGGGTGCGCCGGGTCGGCCGCGTCGTGGAAATGGAAGCCGGTGCCGAAGCCCAGCAACTTAGCGGGCCGCTCGGCATCGGCCATACCCGCTGGGCCACCCATGGCGGCGTGACCGAGGCCAACGCCCATCCGCACATCTCAGAAAACCGCATCGCCGTGGTCCACAACGGCATCATCGAGAATCACGAAGAGCAGCGCATCCGCCTCATGGCCATGGGCTACCGCTTCGAGTCGCAGACCGACACCGAAGTGATCGCCCACCTCCTCGATCATTACTTCAAGCAGACCGGTGACCTGTTCGAGGCGACCCGCAAGACGGTGGCCGAATTGCAAGGCGCCTACGCCATCGGTGTGGTCGCCCTCGCCTCGCCCGACCTGATCTGCTGCGCCCGGATGGGCTGCCCGCTGCTGATCGGCCTGGGTGACGGCGAAAACTATTTCGCCTCGGATGTCTCCGCGCTGCTGTCGGAGACACGACGTGTCATCTACCTGGAAGAAGGTGATGTCGCTGCGGTAAGCCGGGATGCGGTCCGCATCGTGGATCGCGAAGGCAACGATGTAGTGCGTGAAGAGCGCCTGTCCGAGGTGTCTGCCGATGCTATTGATCTTGGCCCCTATGCCCACTATATGCAGAAGGAGATTCACGAGCAGCCGCGTGCAGTCTCGGACACTTTGGAAGGCGTCATCGACGGTGGTGTAAGCCCCGATTTGTTCGGCCCCGGCGCCGAGACGGTGTTCCACGACATCGACAGCATCCTGATCCTGGCGGCAGGCACCAGCCACTACGCCAGCCAGGTCGGCCGCTATTGGATCGAGTCGCTCGCCCGCATTCCATGCAATGTCGAACTGGGCCACGAATACCGCTACCGCGATTCCATTCCGAATCCCCGTCAGTTGGTGGTCACCATCTCCCAATCCGGTGAGACGCTGGATACCATGGAAGCCCTGAAACGGGCCAAGGCGTTGGGCCACGAACATACCCTGTCGATTTGCAACGTCCAGGAAAGCGCCCTGCCCCGCGCCAGCAAGCTGGTGTTCTACACCCGGGCCGGAGCCGAGATCGGCGTTGCCTCGACCAAGGCATTCACCACCCAGCTATGCGCATTGTTCATATTGGCATTGACGCTGGCCAAACTGCGCGGCCACCTGTCGACCGAACTGGAGCAAAGTCACATCGAGGCCCTGCGCCAGCTTCCCGGAAGCGTGCAGCATGCGCTCAATCTGGAACCGCAGATCAAGCTCTGGGCCGACCAGTTTGCCGACAAGCAGCACGCCCTCTTCCTCGGCCGTGGCTTGCATTACCCAATCGCCCTGGAAGGCGCGCTCAAACTGAAGGAGATTTCCTATATCCACGCCGAGGCCTACCCGGCCGGCGAGTTGAAACACGGGCCCTTGGCGCTGGTGGATACCAATATGCCGGTGGTTGTGATCGCACCGAATGACACCCTGCTGGAAAAGGTGAAGTCCAACATGCAGGAAGTGCGCGCCAGAGGGGGGCAGCTGTATGTGTTCGCCGACCTCGACAGTCACTTCGGCGAGACCGACGAGGTCCATGTCATCCGCACACCGCGACACGTAGGCGTGTTGTCGCCCATCGTCCACGCCATCCCGGTTCAGTTGCTTGCCTACCATACTGCTCTATGCAAAGGCACTGATGTGGACAAGCCGAGAAATCTCGCCAAGTCGGTCACGGTTGAATAACGAACCGCTCAGAAAATAACAAATCGGGGGCGTCCCTTGGCCTACGGCCCAGGATGCCTATGCGGCGCTTGTAATGTAATGATTCCTTTCTATAAAGAGTTTTTGAAACCCTTGGTTTTCCCAAAGGAGGTAAACGCCATGGCTGCAAAGACAAAAAAGGCGACAGTAGATAACAAGGAATCCATCGATAAAACAGCAGATCAACAGGGGCGCGAGACTTGGATAGCCACACATGCCTATTATTTGGCTGAAGCGCGCGGGTTTGCTCCGGGGGATGAAATGGCCGATTGGCTCCAGGCGGAGCAGCAATTTGCCGCCCGTATGGAGTTGCGTTGATCATGGCGCCGCCACCAACCCCGGGGATCGACCGGGTAATCGATCAATCACAAGGTGCCAGTTCGAACCAAGTGCAATTCGGCAGGGATTTTCTATCGTTCCTGCTGTCAGCGAGGCGTACCGGTGCGGAGGTATCGCCCTATCAGCTTGAAGTCGTCTGGGTTTATGGGCAATTCAGGCTGATCGACGCCGAGTCTTATCAACGAACTTACTCGCGCAGAAACGGCCGGCCTCTGGCCAAGGGGTTTTATATCGTCTCATGGCCCAAGGGCCGCGGCGATCTGGTCTATGGAGACGAAGCGGTTTTTCACGGCCCTTACCTCAGCAGGAAGGATGCTGAGATCAGTGCAGAGCTGTTCCAGCTGCTGCTGATGCGGGTCGAACCGAATTCGCGATCTCGGCCTGCCATAAGGCGTGCAACCGCCAAACAGGAAGCCATGGCCCAGAATTGGGTGGAACGGCACACGCAGCGATCAACACGGGACTATCCGAACAGGCTGTATTGATGGGTCGGCAGGCTTGCCTGAGCCTCAGGGAGGGCAGGCCTGCCAGGGTGGCAGACCCGATCGATATGTGGTGATTTGGCGCGCCCGAGACGATTCGAACGTCCGACCCCTGCCTTCGGAGGGCAGTACTCTATCCAGCTGAGCTACGGGCGCGTTGTAGGGATTTCCAATCTATTCCAGCCATAAACCGATTCTAGTCAGAAGGCCGGCATCTCCACGTCGGAGGGGGTGGAGAATACCATAGGCGCCTTCCGGTTGGCAGCGATTTACTTCATAATTGCCAGGTTTTGCAATCCCGCTGCAAGGACAATATAAAAATGGCTGAACACCACGAAATGACCAAAACCACTCCGATGGAGTTCCTGTCCGCGTTGCTGGGCGGATTGTTTGCGCCCTTGTTGGCGATTGCGCTGATCGTCGGCTTGGTCGTGAGCATACAAGCCAGGCAGGTAGACAAGGATACGACTGCGGTCATCGACAAAGCCAACCGCGAACGCATCCAGCCCATCGGCCAGTCGCTCGCCATCGATCCCAACGTTCCGCATGTGGACATGACCGGCGAGCAGGTGTTCAACAACGTATGTACCAACTGCCACGGTTCCGGTGCCCTGGGTTCACCCAAGTTCAAGGACAAGGCCCTCTGGGCGCCGCGCATCGCCAAGGGTTGGGACACCCTGCTGCAGCATGCGATGAATGGTTTCAACAAGATGCCTGCCCGTGGCGGCGAACCCGATCTGACCGATCTGGAAGTGGCGCGTGCCATCGCCTACATGGCCAATGCCGCCGGCGCCAAGTTCGAGCCGGTGCTGATGAAGGAGGTCGAGCCCACCGCTGCCCAACTGACCCAGGGCAAGAAGGTCTACGGTGAAAACTGCGCCTCCTGCCATGACACCGGCATCACCGGTGCCCAGAAGCTGTCCGACACCAAGGCCTGGGAAGGCCTGATCAAGCAGGGCAAGAAATATCTGTATGGCGCCGCCATCAACGGTACCTTCGGTGGTCCGGCCAAGGGCGGCAACGACAAGCTGAGCGACGAGGATACGCGCGACGCCGTCGATTACATGGTGAACGAGGCCAAGGCCGCCATCGCCGCCGCCGCCAAGGCCAAGACTTCGGAGTCGGTTGCCAAGAAGTAAGCCGGGCAGCCTTCCGCAAGAAAGAGCGCAACCTAGGTTGCGCTCTTTTCGTTTCAGCTGCCGCCCAGCATGGCCTTCAGGTCGGCCAGCCTCTGCCGGCCGGCGACGCGGGCTGCATCCGGGTCGACCGGTTCGCTGCTGCGGCTGACATTGCCGTCGTCCATCTCTACCAGGAAACGGGACGGCTCACAGGGCATCCATTCCTGGCCCCGCTTCCGGCGCTTGCACCAGGTCAGGGTCAGGCTGCGCCGGGCGCGGGTGATGCCGACATACATCAGGCGGCGCTCTTCCTCCAGCCGGTCGCCGTCCAGGCATTCCCGGTGCGGCAGCGTTTCCTCTTCCACGCCGATCAGGAAGACGTGGGGAAACTCCAGGCCCTTGGCTGCATGCAGGGTCGAGAGCCGGACAGCGTCGACCTCGGTTTCTTCCCGGCCTTCCAGCAGGTTCATCAAGGCAACGGTTTGGCTGAGTTCGATCAGGTTCTTGCCGTCGCCCTCCCCTTTCTTGCTCAGCCAGTCGACGAATTCGCTGACGTTCTCCCATTTGCTGCGGGCGGCGCGGTCATCCTCGACGTCGTGGAGCCAGATTTCGTAGCGGGTGGCGGCCAGCAGATCCTGGAGCAACGTACCGGCAGGCTCCCGGACGGCACGGAAGGCCAGCCGGTTGATGAACTCGCCGAACTCCAGCAGGGGATGCAGCTGCTTGGCCGGCAGTATGGTTTGCGCGCCCTCCTCGAACATCGCGGCGAACAGGCTGATGTGGCGCCCGGCAGCGTATTGGCCGAGCTTTTCCAGGGTGCTGGGGCCGATGCCGCGGCGCGGCGTGGTGACGGCCCGGATGAAGGCCGGGTCATCGTCCGGGTTGGCGATCAGGCGCAGGTAGGCGGTGATGTCCTTGATCTCTGAGCGGTCGAAGAACGACTGGCCGCCGGACAGGATGTAGGGAATCTTGGCCGCCCGAAGGGCTTCTTCCAGCACGCGCGCCTGGTGGTTGCCGCGATAGAGCACGGCGTAGTCCGAAAAACGGCCGCGGCTCTGGAAGCGCTGGGCGTCGATGCGGGTGGCCACCGTTTCCGCCTCGTGGCGGTCGTCTTTGCAGTCGACGACCCGGATCGGTTCGCCGATGCCCAGGTCGCTCCACAGGTTCTTGTCATGCAGCCGGCTGTTGTGGCGGATGACCTGGTTGGCGGCCTGCAGGATGCGCTGGCTGGAACGATAGTTCTGGGTCAGCGGGATCAGCTTGAGCTGACGGTAATCCTCCGACAGGCGGCGCAGGTTTTCCACGTCGGCGCCGCGCCAGGCATAGATCGCCTGGTCGTCGTCGCCCACGGCGGTGAAGCGGCCGACCGGGCCTGCGAGGAGCTTCATCAGGGCATATTGGGCGCCGTTGGTGTCCTGGTACTCGTCGACCAGCAGATAGCGCAGCTTGCCCTGCCAGCGGCCGAGCGCCTCGGCCTCGGTCTGGAACAGCGCCACCGGCAGGCGGATCAGGTCGTCGAAGTCCATGGCCTGGTAGGCTTTGAGCGTGCCTTGGTAGCTCAGATAGGCGCGGGCCAGCTGCATCTCGGTTTCGTCGCCGGCCTGTTGCAGGGCGGTGTCCGGGTCCAGCAGCGCGTTCTTCCAGTTGGAGATCGTCGCCGCCGCGCGGCGCAGGGTGGCTTTGTCCGGCGACTTGATGATGTCGGACAGGATGGCCTGGGCGTCGGCCGCATCCAGCACCGAGAACTGCGGCTTGTAGCCGAGGTGGCGGGCCTCGTGGCGCAGGATGGTCAGGCCTAGCGAATGGAAAGTGGAGATAGTCATGCCCTTGGCCTGGCCCTTGTCGAGCAGCTCGCCCACCCGCTCCCGCATCTCGCGGGCCGCCTTGTTGGTGAAGGTGATGGCCGCCACGTGGCGCGGGTCGAAGCCGCATTCCTTGACCAGGTAGGCGATCTTGCGGGTGATCACCCGGGTCTTGCCGGAGCCGGCGCCGGCCAGCACCAGTAAGGGGCCGTCCAGATATCTGACGGCTTCGCGTTGGGGGGGGTTCAAGTCTGACAGCATGGGGCGTGGCCCGGTAAAATCGTGGCCGATTTTACCATTCGGGATGATGACCACCGTGGCGACCTATGTAATCGGCGATGTGCAGGGCTGCTTCGAGGCCTTCCAGGAACTGCTGGTGGCGATCGCCTTCAATCCGGCCTGCGACCGGCTCTGGCTGGCCGGCGACCTGGTCAACCGGGGTGAGAACTCGATCGGCATGCTGCGCTGGTGCATGGCCCACGACGACCAGGTGGTCGCCATCCTGGGCAACCACGACCTGCATCTGCTGGCGGTGGCCGAGGGCTTCGTGCCGCCCCATCGCAACGACACCCTGGACGAGATCCTCGACGCGCCCGATCGCGCCGAGGTGCTGGAATGGCTGCGTTGGCGGCCCATGCTGCACCGCGAGGGGAAATGGTTGATGGTGCACGCCGGCCTGCTGCCGGACTGGACGCCGGATCTGGCGGAGGCATTGGCGTGGGAACTGGAGGCCGCATTGCGCGGACCGGACTGGCGCAAATTTCTGGCGCAGATGTACGGCAACGAGCCGCGCCGCTGGGATGCGTCACTGGCCGGCCAGGACCGGCTGCGCCTGGTCGCCAATGCCATGACCCGGCTCCGCTTTCTGCATGAGGACGGCAACATGGAGTTTCTGCACAAGGGCGCCCTGGCCGATGCGCCGGCAGAATTGATCCCCTGGTTCGACTTCCCCGATCGGCAGAACCTGGACGTCCAGGTGTTCTTCGGCCACTGGTCGACCCTGGGCCTGTTCCGGCGCGCGGACGTGGTGGGATTGGACACCGGCTGTCTGTGGGGCGGCCAGCTTAGCGCCTTCAGGCTAGAAGACGGTCGGCTGATCCAGGTGGGCTGCCACGCTCGGCGGCAGCCAAAGATTCACGGATAAGCTGCTCGGTTTGGGCCGCCAGTTCACGGCGGCGCAGACCGCGGCTGGCGATGGGCGGCAGGAAGGTGATTTCGGCGTGGATCGCCGGTTGGCGGACGATGCGGAACAGCGATTCGAGCATGCTGATCTCGCCGTAGTAGGCCGCCTCTTCACTGCGTTCGCCATTCACGTCCAGATAGCGGATCAGGGTCGGCCAGACCATCGCTTCGGCCTCCACCGCCGGCTGGAACAAGCTGGCATAGAACGGCAGCAGTTCCGCACCGTCGGTGGTGGTACCCTCGGGGAACAGGGCGAGGCATTCGCCGGCCCGCAGGTGGTCGGCCATGTCATGGTTCATCCGCTTGGTGTCGGCCTTGCGGGTGCGTTCCAGGAACAAGGTGCGGCCCGCCTTGTCGGCCAGCCAGCCGATGACCGGCCAGTCGCGCACTTCCGCCTTGGAAATGAAGCGCGCCGGCAGCAGGCTGTGGATCAGGTAGATGTCGAGCCAGGAGACATGGTTGGCGACGATGAGGGCGCCGCCGCCGCGCACCACCGGCGGCCGGCCCCGGACCGTCAGCTTCACGCCGACGATCTGCAGCAGGCGGTTGGCCCAGCGCGTCAGCCGTTTTTCCCGTTCCACGGCGTCCAGGAACGGGAACAGGAGCAGGACCGTCAGCATTCCGTTGAGGATATGGGCCAGGAGGGACAGGAAACGAAGGCCGGCGCGGAGTCTGCTCATGGCGGCGAAGCCTATAGATCGTGCATGACAGTACGATGACCGTAACGCGTCGGCAACGTTTCCGGATTACAGGGCGTAACCGTATTCGGCCTTGAACAGGTCGGCCACCTGGGCAAAGTCGAAGTGGTGGTTCTGGCCGCCGCGGTGGGCGATCTTGATTGCGCCGAGCAGCCCCGCCAGCCTGGCGGCGGTGGGCCAGTCGTAGCCGTTCAGCATGCCGTACATCAGGCCGGCCCGGTAGGCGTCGCCGCAGCCGGTCGGGTCCATGATCGCCTTGGCCCTGGCCGGCGGGATGTCGTGGATCTTGCCGTCAGCGTAGATGCGCGAGCCCTTGGCGCCCAGGGTGACGATCAGCGCCTTGACCTCGGTTGCGATCCTGTCCAGCGAGTGGCTGGTCCTTTCCTGCAGCAACTGGGCCTCGTAATCGTTCAGCGCGACGTAGTCGGCCAGGCCGATGAAGTCCTGCAGTTCCGCGCCGCTGAACATCGGCAGGCCCTGGCCCGGATCGAAGATGAACGGAATGCCCGCCTCATGGAACTGCGCGGCATGGTCCAGCATGCCCTGGCGGCCGTCAGGGGCGACGATGCCGAGCTTGATGCCAGCGGTTTCACCGACCCTATTTTCGTGTGAGAAATTCATCGCTCCGGGGTGGAAGGCCGTGATCTGGTTGTCGTCCAGGTCGGTGGTGATGAAGGCCTGGGCGGTGTAGCTGCCGCCGACTTGGCGGATATGACCACTGTCGATGGCCAGTCCGCGTAGCCGCTCGGCGTACGGACCGTAGTCGTCACCGACGGTGGCCATGATGACCGGCTCGCCGCCCAACAGCTTGAGGTTGTAGGCGATGTTTCCGGCACAGCCGCCGAATTCCCTGCGCATGTCCGGCACCAGGAAGGCGACGTTCAGGATATGGATCTTCTCGGGCAGGATGTGGTTCTTGAACCGGTCGTGAAACACCATGATGGTGTCGTAGGCCATGGAGCCGCAGATCAGGGTACGCATGTCAAAGGTGGTGGCGGTTGATGGGAAACAGGCCGATTTTCCCCGTTTCGGCGGCATTTGTCGTGGCTAAATGCGGCACCAGCTTGACGGGAGGCTCGATTCAGGCTTTAATTCGCGGCTCTTCGGCCGGGCAATCCGGCTGCGTTGTACAGATGGCCAGGTAGCTCAGTTGGTAGAGCAGCGGATTGAAAATCCGCGTGTCGACGGTTCGATTCCGCCCCTGGCCACCAAGGATTTTTGCAACTAGCGTTCTGCTAGTCCTGCCTTCTCCACCGCTGTGGACCAAGCATGGTTTGCTACGTTACGCTTGATCGGCTCACCTTGGTAAAGCAGTACCGAGGATGCTTGCCAATCTGCTCCCGGAACACGGCGACTGCATCACGTTCAGCGGAACGCCTCGCGGTGTTCCATTCTTGGTGACATTGATCCAGGCGCTCTTGCGTTGCCGGCCCACCCGAGACCATTCCAAGTCCAAAATCTCCCGAGCGAGGCACCCGCCGCCAAGGCATAACGGACGATTGCTGCCAGGGGTTCGGGGCAGCACTGAATAAGCCGGTCTGCCTCTTCCCAGTTCAGCTACCGATCCCGCCCAACGTCGCCCGGCAACATGCGGACTTTCGGAATGCTATCGATCCACTATTTTTCGCGCAGAATGGCTGAACTTTGGTTGGATATGAGTATCCATAGCAGCTAAATGGTTCACTTGGGGAGTCGTAGCCGATCTTCCCCTGGTGCAAACAAGCCCGTTGACCGTTACTACAATTTTTTGGGAGAACTCAGGAATGCCGCGTCGGTTAAATGAATCGAAAGTGGGACTGCTGGCGCCGCTGGTCTTGACCGGCTGTGCTACGGTCATCAATAACCCAGCCCCCGCACTAAATCCTGCACCGCAGCAACCTATGGTCAATGCATTGGTCCTTCAACACAACCAGAACGCAGCCGCATATTCACGCCAGGTAAATGAAATCGTAGCCCATTACGTCAGGGCAGTCAGGGTGGAAAAAGAACGCCAGAAGATGAAGGAAGTGGGCCATCCAGTGCCCTTGCCGACTGGTGGCTGCTCGGCGGTTCTCACCATCGATCCAGTTGGGAAATTGCAGCATGCCGAACTTGCCGGTTGCTTCTCGGATTTCCTTGGAGAGGTGGAACTCGAAGCGGTTAAACGGGCTGCGCCGTTCCCTCCATCAGGCATGAGGCTCAATATAACCGTACGGACTTACGCCAATGTGGCGACGCCTGGAGTGAACGGGGACTAAGTCACTAATTGAATGGAGAATAGGGACGGGGAGGTGACGCGGCCATGTTCCCAGTTTTCCAAGATTCGGGGATTTGTCCGCAAGTAACGGGCCCACATTGGTCGGGAAAGATGTAAGCGTTCCCGTTGCGAGACCAACTCCTCAGTAGGGCAATTGAAATCCGCATGTCGCCGGTTTGATTCCGACCCTGGCCACCATCTGCCGAATTGCCCCGCTATATCAACCATCCAGGTCGTGTTCTGCCTGGCCGAATTCCTGGCGGTTGGCCAGCATGTGGTGCAGGTAGGCCCGTAATTTCGCCGGCTTCAGCGGTTTGTGCAGTACCGGCAGGCCGGAGGTGGCGATGGCCTGGATGGTGGTGGGGGCGGTATCGCCGGTGATCAATGCGGCCGGAATATCCGGCCCGAAAGTATTGCGCAATTCGGCGATCGCCTCGATGCCGGTCCGCCCGTTACGTAGGCGGTAATCGGTCAGGATGGCATCGGGAACCCGACCCAGTTCTTCCAGATCCTGCTTGACCTGGTGCGCATCGACACCTACCGCGAGATCGATGCCCCATTGGTCGAATACGGCCATCATGGCTTCCAGGATGGTTTCGTCGTCATCGATGAGCGCGACCAGCGGGGGCCTGCCTGAGTGGGCGGATACGCCCTCGTCCTCAGCATGCGCGGCCTCTTCGGCATAGGCGGGAAGTTCGCAGCGCACCATGCGGATGCTGAAGCAGGAACCCTTGCCCAACGATGAGTAGACGTCTACCGGACTGCCGAGCAGTCTGGCCAGCCTCTGGACGATGGCCAGGCCCAGGCCCAGGCCCTTGTCACGGTCGCGCTCCGGATTTTCCAACTGGAAATATTCCTCGAATATTTTCTCCTGAAAGGCGTCCGGGATGCCTTTGCCGCTGTCCCATACCTCGATCCGTACCCAATCCTTCTGTACCCGGCGCAGGCCCAGAATGATCCGGCCATGGTCGGTGTAGCGGATGGCATTGGCCAGCAAGTTGCTCAGGATGCGTTCCAGGAGTATCGGATCGCTGAATACGGTGACGGACGTCGCGTGCACATGCAAATGCACGCCTTTGTCAGAGGCCAGAGGCCCATATTGCTGCATCAGCCGCTCGAAGATCTTCCCGACGGCAAAGCATTCCGGCCGCGCCACCACGACCCCCGCATCGAGCTTGGAGATATCCAGCAGGATGTTGAGCAGGGATTCCATTGAGTGCGCCGAGGTTTCGATGTGCTCGGTCAGGCGCAGGGGGTCGCCCCCCGTGGTGCGAAGTTTTTCCTTCAGTGCTTCGACCAACAGGATCATGGCGTGCATGGGCTGCCTGAGGTCGTGGCTGGCCGCCGCAAGGAATTTTGAGCGCGCCATGACGGCAGCTTCGGCCGCCAGCTTCTGGGCCCGTAGTTCGTGCGTGGCCTCCTCCACCCGTTGCTCGAGTTCCTGGGAGTGGCGGGCCATGGCGCCGGCCATATGGTTGATGCCTTGCTCGAGCTCGCCCAATTCGCCTTTCGAAGTTTCCTTCACGCGCAGGCTGAGATCGCCTCTCGCCACACCTCGTACCGCTGCGATGACGGCATGCAGGGGCCTGGTCAGCTCGCGGCTGAGGCGCCATGCCAGCACACCGGCCGCCAGCAGCAGGATTCCGGTAAAACCGAGGGAGGCGAGCAGGATTTGCAGCCTGGCCTTTTCAATCGGTTCGGTCTTCAGTACGACGGCTACGGTGCCGATCATGACCCTGCCGGGCTGCGTATTGCCTTCGAGGTAGGGGTCCTTCTCGGCCAGGCTCTGCAGGCTGATCGGATAGATGAAGAAAACCAGCTTGCCCGATTTCCACGACATCGGTTTGGTGAGGGGGGCAGGCGGGGGCAGGATGTCGGTCTGGCCGCTGACCAGACGCCAGCGGTGGGTCTGGTCCGATATGCCGATGGTGACGCAATCCTGCGCGACGCGTTCATAATCCAGCAGGCGCCGGAGATATTCGTCGTTGCCGGCGAACAGGTCGAATGCCGCCGTTTCGGAAAGCCGTTGGGCAACCTCGTTGCCGCGTGCTTCCAATGCATCCCATCCGGCCTGGATCTCGCGATGGGCGAAGTAGGTGGCCAGCAGGCTGATCGCGATCATGAGCGGGATCAGTGCGACCGCCATGATCTGGATGCGCAGATCATGCAGCAGGGTTTTGCGGGTTTCCCCCGGGTTCAGTTCTTCCACAGAAGCGACGGCGGTATGGTAAGTGCCGATCGATCCGAGTGGCGGTGCGTAGGCCGCAAGCGGACACGGGCCTGGGCGGCTTGGTTCATCCGCGTCGGCTACAACTCAATTCGGTTGTCCCAGGCCCATCTTCTGGGCCAATAGCAGTGCCTCGGTTCGGCTAGTCACGTTCAGGATGCGGAAGATCGAGGCCAAGTGGATCTTTACCGTGCCTTCCGTGACGTTCAGGCTGCGGGCGATCTGTTTGTTGCTTTGGCCCTTGGCCAGTTCCCGTAGTACGTCGACTTGCCGTTTTGTCAGGGTTTCCTGGCTACCGTTGTCCAGTTCGATCACACTGCTTTCAGTGTCCGAGATCCGGCTCAACAGCGAGGGCGGGACATAGACCCCGCCGGCCAACACCAGGTTCAGGGCGCCGATGATGACCTCGCTGGGCGATGCCTTGCTGATGAAGCCGAGGGCCCCGTTGGCCAGCAGGCGTTGGATATGGTCGTGCTCCTCGGCTGCGGAAAGGACCACGACGGGAATGTGCGGAAATGAAACCCGGAATTTGCCCACGCCGTCGATGCCGGTCATGCCCGGCATGTACAAATCCAATAAGGCCAAGTCGATTTCGTCCTGCTGCCTGGCGATCTCGAACGCGGCGGGATAATCCTTGGCTTCGAGTATTTCGACTTTGGGTGCCAGTTTCATCAGGACCGGTTTGACCCCTTCACGAAAAAGCGGGTGATCGTCCGCAAGTAAAATCCGCATGGCCCGTTCCTCGTCAGATGCGTAACTTATTGAAGCATAATGCATTTTATAAGCGTTCTGCCATCATTGTTATATATCTTTAGTAATAATTTGTTAGCACCTTTAGCAGATGCCCTATTTGATATAGGGCTATATCATGCTTCCCATCATCATCGTTTTGCCTAACAGCGGGGCGGTTAGGGAGTTAATAAGAAAACGGTTGATTTATGCCTCCATCTTGCCGGACTTCGTGTCCGGTTTTTTTTGCCCGGATTCAGGAAAGCCCCAGGCGTTGCCACAACGTCGAAGTCAGGCCGGCCTGATTCAATGTATAGAAATGCAATCCAGGTGCTTCATCCGATAGCAAACGGTCGCACAGTTCAGTGATGAAGTCGAGACCGAAGGCCTTGATCGAAGCGCTGTCATCGTAGTAACTCTCCAGCTTCTTGGCTAGCCAGCGCGGAATCTCGGCGCCGCACATGGCCGAGAAGCGTGCCAGTTGGCCGTAGTTGGAGATGGGCATGATGCCCGGCACGATGGGGATGTCGATGCCCAGGGCCAGGCATTCGTCGCGGAAATGAAAATAGGCATCGGCATTGAAAAAATATTGGGTAATAGCCGCATTGGCGCCGGCATCGACCTTGCGTTTGAAGTTGAGCAAGTCCTGCTGATAGTTGCGGGCCTGCGGGTGCATCTCGGGATAGGCCGCCACTTCGATCTCGAACCAGTCGCCGGTCTCCTTACGGATAAACTCCACCAGCTCGTTGGCGTAATGGAATTCGCCGGGGTCTGCCACGCCGGAAGGCAGGTCGCCGCGTAGCGCGACGATATGCCGTATGCCATGCGATTTGTAGGTATTCAGGACGTCACGGATGTTTTCCTGGGTCGATCCGATGCAGGACAGGTGGGGTGCGGCCTCCAGGCCCTCACCCTGGATCTCCACCACGGTCTCCAGGGTACGGTCGCGGGTGGAGCCGCCCGCGCCGAAAGTCACGGAAAAGAATTTCGGCTTCAATTGGGCCAGTTGTCGGCGGGTTTCGCGCAGCTTGGCAACCCCTTCCGGGGTTTTGGGCGGGAAAAACTCCATGCTGAAAGTATGCTCGGCCATCTTCTTTGCTCGATCTTGGTGTCACTCGGGATTCTATCAGGGCGCCGCGGCCTCTCCGCTGCAATCGGCAGGGGTTGTCTTCAATGGAGGGCAATTCCCATGGCACGCCCGATGGCCCAGGTGGCGGTGCCCGCGGCCACACCGATCAGCAGCATCCGCAAACCGCCGATCCAGGCCCGTCTGCCGGTGAACAGGCTGAGCGTGGCGCCGACCCCGAACAGACAGACGGCGGTCGCGGCGATCGCGCCATAGAACGCCCACTGGCCGCGCAGGAACAGAAATGGCAGCAAGGGAATGAATGCACCCAGCGCGAAGGCCAGAAAGGACGAAATGGCGGCCGCCGGCGGCGAACCCAGTTCTTCCGGATTCAGGCCCAGTTCCTCGCGGGCCAGCGTATCCAGGGCCTGGTCCGGGTCGTGGATCAGCGTTTCCGCCAAGTGCTTGGCCTCGGCCCGTTCCAGGCCCTTGGCCTCATAGATCAAGGCCAGTTCGGCGGCCTCCTCGTGGGGATACTGTTCGAGTTCGTCCCGTTCCAGGCCGATCTGGTATTCGTAGAATTCGCGTTGGGCGCGGACCGAGACATACTCGCCCGCGGCCATTGAGAAGGCGCCTGCCAGCAGGCCGGCCACGCCCGACATGACGATGACCGAGGCGTCGCCCGAAGCGCCGGCCACGCCCATGATCAGACTGGCATTCGAGACCAGGCCGTCGTTCGCGCCGAATACTGCGGCACGCAGGCCGCCGCCGCCCTGTTTGGCGTGGCGTTCGCCGACCTGCTCGATGCGGGTGGGGATGCCATGGGCACCGGGGGCGTTGTAGAGCGCCATGCCGCGGACCTTCATGGCGGCCAGCACGCCTTTGAGCGGCGCGACACCGAAGCGCGGGATCAGCATGCCGACCAATCGGGCCCGTAGGTCGGGGCGGTAGCTGCTGGGCGGGTTGCCGCCGGCCTTGCCGATCTCCTCCTGCCAGAGCATGGCCTGCTCTTCGGCGGCACGGGCCAGTTCGAGGAACAGCACCTGGCGCGGCGTGCCGGACTCGGCATCGGACACGATGCGGTACAGGTAGGCCGAGCGCTTCTCCTCGCGCCAGGATTCGAGGGCTTGCTCGGTCATGGTTCGGCGGTTCCTCTCCGGTATTGCACGGCTTCGGCGATGTGGGCCTGGGCGATGTGGTCCTGCCCGGCCAAGTCGGCCAAGGTGCGCGCCAATTTGAGTACCCGATGGTAGGCCCGGGCGGACAGATTGAGGCGGGTGATGGCCTGCTTGAGCAAGTCTGTGCCGGCCGTGTCCGGGATGCAATGCCTGTCCACTTCCGCCGTTGCCAGGGCCGCATTGTTCTTGCCCTGCCGGGCGAGTTGCCGCTCCCGTGCGGCGATCACCCGTGCCCGGACCATGGCCGAAGATTCGCCGCCGGCGGTGGCCATCAGATCCGCTTCCGGCAGGGAGGGCACTTCCACGTGCATATCGATCCGGTCGAGCAGCGGTCCGGACAGCCGGCCGCGGTAGCGGGCGACCTGTTCCGGGGTGCAGCGGCACTTGCCGGAAGCGTGTCCCAGGAAACCGCAGGGACAGGGATTCATGGCGGCGATGAGCTGGAAGCGGGCCGGGAAATCGGCCTGCCGGGCGGCGCGCGAAATGGTGATATGGCCGGCTTCGAGCGGCTCGCGCAACACCTCCAGGGCCTGGCGGGAAAATTCCGGCAATTCGTCCAGGAACAGCACGCCGTGGTGCGCCAGGCTGGCCTCGCCCGGGCGCGGGTTGCCGCCGCCGCCGACCAAGGCCACGGCGGAAGCGGAATGGTGCGGGCTGCGATAGGGGCGGACGCCCCAGGCCGAGTATTGGAAGGTGCCGGCCAACGATTGCACGGCGGCGGATTCCAATGCTTCCTGTTCGGTCATGGGCGGCAGGATGCCGGGCAGGCGGCTGGCCAGCATCGATTTGCCGGTGCCGGGCGGCCCCCGCATCAGCAGTGAATGACCGCCGGCGGCAGCCACCTCCAGCGCGCGTCGGGCAGCCAACTGGCCTTTCACCTCGGCCAGATCCGGCAACGGGGCGGACTGCGTTGCCTGGACGGCAGCCGGTTCGGACAGCGGGCTGCGGCCCGCGAGGTGGGCGCACACCGCCAGCAAGCTGTCGGCTTCCAGGATCCGGACGCCGGAGACCAAGGCCGCTTCGTCGGCGCCGGACGCCGGCAATATGAAGGTGCGGCCCGTATCCCGCGCCGCCAGCAACATGGCCAGTGTGCCCCTGACCGGCCGCAACGCGCCGGTCAGGGCCAATTCTCCGGCGAACTCATATTCCGCCAGGGCGTTGCCCGGTATCTGGCCTGCGGCGGCCAGCACGCCCAGGGCGATGGCCAGGTCGAATCGGCCGGATTCCTTGGGTAGATCGGCAGGGGCCAGGTTGACGGTGATCCGGCGGGCGGGAAATTCGAAGCCCGACTGTAGAATGGCGGCCCGTACCCGGTCCCGCGCTTCCTTCACTTCGGTTTCCGGCAGGCCGACCAGCGTGAACGTGGGCAGGCCGTTGGCCAGATGCACCTCCACGGTGACTTCGGGCGCGTTCATGCCGGCCAAGGCGCGGCTGAACAGGACGGCGAGACTCATTTCGTCACCAACCCGGTTGGGTTTTTCACTGCGGTCCCGGTCTCTGCCCGGATTGATATTGCAGGTCCTTGGCCGGACCTCTGATTTTCATGTTGGACTGCTCCCTGTGTTGTTCGGCCGCTTCGGTCTCCCGTCAGCCGTGATCGCTACCCTCCAGCTTGGCCAGGCGCTGTTCGAGTTCCTGCAGCTTTTCTCGAGTATGGGCCAGGACCTGGGCCTGCACGTCGAATTCCTCGCGGGTGACCAGGTCCAGCCTGGCCAGGCCGCCGGCCAGCGCTGCCTTGAGGTTCTTTTCTATGTCCTTGGCGGGGGATGCCGCCATGATTTCCGATACCCGGGCGGAGATTTCCTCCAGGATTTTCTGTTTGACCATGCCATTGCCCCAGTAAACGTATTTGCGCAGTTTACCAAAGGTGCTGTCAGGGCCAATCGGTACCACCATGGTGCGGCCGGCCAAAGTGGCGCACCAAGCGGGTGCACCAATTCGTGAAAGTTTTATTTCGAGCTTGCAATTGTTTGTTTTTAAATGGGTTATCAAGTTGGCACGGGGTGTGCTAAAGCCGGTTGTGCGTTTTTGCACCATACATTTTCATGGAGCCAAAGATGAAGAAATTGACTTACGCCCTGGCACTTTGCGGACTTGTTGCCGCGTCGTCGTCAGCATTCGCGGATGACCTGAGCGTCACCGGAAGCATGGGTATTGTTTCCAACTATCTGTTCCGCGGCATCTCGCAGACCAGCGGCAAGGCGGCGGTACAAGGCGGCGTCAACCTCGGATACCGCGGTTTTTACGCAGGCGTCTGGGGGTCCAACGTGAACTGGCTGACCGACTTCCAAGGTTACAGCAGTGGCAGCCTGGAGACGGATTGGCTCGTTGGCTATGCCGGTAATGTTGGCGACTTCTCTTATGACGTGGGCACCACCTATTTTTACTACCCGGGCACCAAGAACGGCGCCTACACCGCCGACACGAAAGAAGCCCACGCACAAATCGGGTACAAGTGGATCAGCGCCAAGTATTCGTACTATTACAGCGATGGCACATTCGGCTTCTCGAATTCGCGTGGTTCGGACTACCTCGAGGCAAACGCATCCGTACCGTTTGGCAATTCAGGCTTCACCGGTGGTGCGCACTACGGCCATTTCAACTTCAAGAATAACGGCGCACAAAATTACTCGGACTGGAACGTCAGTGTGGCCTACGCCCTGCCGAAGGATTACTCGGTCAGCGTGATGTACTCCGACACGGATGCCCAGCAGAGTGCATGGACCAACCTTGCTGGCCATCCCGGTGAGTTCCTGGGCAAGCATGCATTCGTGCTTTCGCTCACCAAGTCCTTCTAATTAAACCTGGCTTGCCACACGCCGGTCGCGTGGCAAGCCAGTCAGACAGGAGATATCGATGAAATTCGTAACCGCCATCATCAAGCCGTTCAAGCTCGACGAGGTGCGTGAAGCCCTCGCCGCGCTGGGCGTGTCCGGCATCACCGTCACCGAGGTCAAGGGCTTCGGTCGGCAGAAGGGCCACACCGAGCTTTACCGGGGCGCAGAGTACGTCGTGGACTTTTTGCCCAAGGTGAAGGTCGAGGTTGCCGTCAAGGCCGACATGCTCGACCAGGCCATCGAGGCCATCCAGAAGGCTGCCCAGACCGGCAAGATCGGCGACGGCAAGGTCTTCGTTTGGGATCTGGAACAAGTGGTCCGCATCCGCACCGGCGAAGCCGGCGAAGCGGCCATCTAAGGAGACTTGACCATGAAGCGCTTGTTAGCGAGTTTGTTGCTGGTGGGCACGTTGGGCTTTACCGGCCTGGCATTGTCCGATGACACCACGACTGCCCCGGCTCCGGCTGCCGCCGCGGCTGCTGCACCCGCACCGGTTGCTGCCCCTGCGGCGGTACCTGCCCCGGCTCCGGCCGCCGCCGCGCCGGCCGCCGCGGCTCCCAGCCCGTCGGCGTTCATCAATTCCGGCGACAACGCCTGGATGCTGACTTCGACCGCCTTGGTGCTGTTGATGACCATCCCCGGCCTGGCCCTGTTTTACGGAGGCATGGTGCGCAAGAAGAACGTGCTCGCCACGTTGATGCAGAGTTTCGCCATCACCTGTCTGGTGACCGTCCTGTGGATGGTGATCGGCTACAGCCTGGCGTTCACCAGCGGCAACGGTTATTTCGGTGGCTTGAGCCGGTTCTTCCTGTCCGGCATGGGGCTTGATGCCGCCAATTCGCTGGCCGGGACCATTCCCGAATCCACCTACATGACCTTCCAGATGACCTTCGCGATCATCACGCCGGCCCTGATCACCGGTGCCTTCGCCGACCGCATGAAGTTCTCCGCTCTGCTCTGGTTCATGGGCATCTGGCTGCTGGCCGTGTATTCCCCGATCGCACACATGGTCTGGGGCCCCGGCGGCTGGCTGGGCGGCGACGGCGTGCTGGACTTCGCCGGCGGTACCGTGGTGCACATCAACGCCGGTGTGGCCGGTCTGGTCGCCGCGCTGGTGATGGGCAAGCGCCTGGGTTACGGCAAGGAACCCATGGCTCCGCACAACCTGACCCTGACCCTGATCGGTGCTTCCCTGCTGTGGGTGGGCTGGTTCGGCTTCAACGCCGGTTCCGCCGGCGCCGCCAACGACCGCGCCGGCATGGCGATGGCCGTGACCCAGATCGCTACCGCGATGGCCGCCCTGAGCTGGATGTTTGCCGAATGGATGGCCAAGGGCAAGCCCAGCGTGCTCGGCATCTGCTCGGGCGCGGTCGCCGGCCTGGTCGCCATCACCCCGGCCTCCGGCTTCGTCGATCCGACCGGTGCCCTCGTCATCGGCCTGGCCGCCGGCGTGGTGTGCTTCTGGACCGCGGTCTACATGAAGAACATGTTCGGCTACGACGATTCGCTCGACGCCTTCGGCGTCCATGCCATCGGCGGCATCATCGGCGCCCTGCTGACCGGCGTGTTCGCGGTCAAGGCCATCGGCGGCACCGCCGGCGTACTGGAAGGCAACGCTGCCCAGTTCATGATCCAGGTCAAGGGTGTGGGCGTCACCATTATCTACGACGCCATCGTCACCTTCGTCATCCTCAAGGTCATCGACATGGTCATCGGCCTGCGGGTCAACGAAGAGCAGGAACGCGAGGGCCTGGACGTCAGCCTGCACGGGGAACACGTGGAATAACCCCTGATTGCTCCTTCGCCACCTATTCCCCCATAGGTGGTTTTATAAAGGCGCCTCGCGGCGCCTTTTTTTATGTTCCTGTCGCGGCGTATAGTCGCGTCTCCCATTCAAGTACGCATAATCATGAAGCTCATCATCCTGGCGGTCGGCGACAAATTGCCGGGCTGGGCCGAGACCGCAGTGACCGAATACACCAAGCGCATGCCGCGCGAGGCGCGCGTCGAGGTCGTGCCGATCAAGCCCGAAAAACGCTCGGGCCAATCCGCCGAACGGATCAAGGCGCTGGAAGCGGGGCGCATCCTGGAAAAACTGCCGGCCGGCGCCTGTCTGGTGGCGCTCGACGAACACGGCCGGGAATTCGGCACCCGCGAACTGGCGGCCAGTCTGGAGGGCTGGCTGCAATCGGGCCGGGATACCGCCCTGGTCATCGGCGGGGCGGATGGCCTGGACCCGGAAATCCTGAAACGGGCCGAGCTGGTTCTGTCGCTTTCCCGGCTGACTTTGCCCCATGCCCTGGCCCGCGTGCTGCTGGCCGAGCAGCTCTACCGGGCCTGGACCTTGCTCAGCAACCATCCATATCACCGGGATTGAGCGCCGCTCGGGTTAGAATCGCACCATGTCCAGATACGTATACCTCGCCTCGCAAAGTCCAAGGCGACTCGAATTGCTGCGCCAGATCGGCCTGTCGCCCGTGGTCCTGACCCTGCGCCATACCGGTGCGCGGGCCGACGTCGACGAGACACCGTTGCCGGCGGAGAAGGCTATGGACTACGTGCTCCGGCTGGCCGAGGCCAAGGCGCGGGCCGGCCTGATGGCGATGGCCGGGCGCCGGCTGATGAGCCTGCCGATCGTGGCGGCGGACACCACGGTCACCCTCGACGGGGCGATCCTGGGCAAGCCCGCCAACCCGGCCGAAGCGGCGGACATGCTGCGCCGCTACTCGGGCCGGACCCATAGCGTCCTCACGGCGGTGAGCGTGGCCTATCAAGACCAGGTGAAGCTCGCCCTGTCGGAGAGCACCGTGCGCTTCCGGGTCCTGGAGGAGCGCGAGATCGCTCTGTACGTCGATTCCGCCGAATCCTTCGACAAGGCCGGCGGTTACGCCATCCAGGGGCGGGCGGCGACCTTCATCGAACACATCTCGGGCAGCTATTCCGGCGTGATGGGACTGCCGCTGTTCGAGACATCCGAATTGCTTAAATCGGTAGGCTGCGCAGTGCTATGAGCGAAGAAATCCTGATCAACATCACCCCCCAGGAGACCCGGGTGGCGGTGACCTACCTGGGCACCGTCCAGGAACTGCACATTGAGCGGGCCAGCCAGCGAGGCCTGGTCGGCAACGTCTATCTCGGCAAGGTCAGCCGGGTGCTGCCCGGCATGCAGTCGGCCTTCATCGACGTCGGCCTCGACCGCGCCGCCTTCCTGCACGTCGGCGACATCTGGGATGCCCGCGAAGGCGACGGCCACAAGCCGATCGAGCGGGTCCTGCACGAAGGCCAGAATGTCCTGGTCCAGGTCATCAAGGATCCGATCAGCGCCAAGGGCGCCCGGCTGTCGACCCAGATCAGCATGGCCGGCCGCTTCCTGGTCTACCTGCCGCAGGAGACGCGGATCGGCATCTCGCAGAAGATCGAGGACGAGGCCGAGCGCGAGATGCTGCGTGAGCGCCTGCAGAGCCTGCTGCCGCAGGACGAGCACGGCGGCTTCATCATCCGCACCATGGCCAACATGGCCGAGGACTGCGACCTGGCGGCCGACGTGGAATACCTGCACACCCTCTGGGACGCGATCAAGAACCGCGCCAACACCAGCGAGGGGCCGGCCCTGATCTATCAGGAGCTGGACCTCGCCCACCGGGTGCTGCGCGATTTCGCCAACGACGAGACCAACCGCATCCTGGTCGATTCGCGCGAAACCTTCGTCCGCATGATGGAGTTCGCCAGCGACTTCACCCGCAAGATGGCGCCCAAGCTCAACCACTACGTCGCCGAGCGGCCGCTGTTCGACCTGTACGGCGTCGAGGACGAGATCGAGAAGGCCCTGGGCCGGCGGGTGGACCTGAAATCGGGCGGCTACCTGATCATCGACCAGACCGAGGCGCTGACCACCATCGACGTCAACACCGGCGGCTACACCAGCGGCCGGACCTTCGACGAGACCATCTTCAAGACCAACCTGGAGGCCTCGCAGGCCATCGCCCGGCAGCTGCGCCTGCGCAACCTGGGTGGCATCATCATCATCGACTTCATCGACATGGACGTGGCCGAGCACAAGGAGTCCGTGCTCAACGAACTGACCAAGGCCATGGCCCGCGACCGGACCCGCATCACCATCAACGGCTTCACCTCGCTCGGCCTGGTCGAGATGACCCGTAAGCGGACCCGGGAAAGCCTCGCCCGGCAGATCTGCGAGCCCTGCCCCACCTGCCAGGGCCGGGGCCAGATCAAGACCGCCAAGAGCGTCTGCTACGACATCCTGCGCAACCTGATGCGCGAAGCGCGCCAGTTCACGGCGCGGGAGTTCCGCATCCTGGCCTCGCAGACCGTCATCGACCTGTTCCTCGACGAGGAGTCGCAGAATCTGGCGCAGCTGTCGGATTTCATCGGCAAGCCGGTGTCGTTGCAGGTGGAGGGGCTGTTCACGCAGGAGCAGTTCGACATTATTTTGTTGTAGGGGTGCTGTGTACGGTGTGCGGTGCTGCTGGATATCAAACTGATCGCGCTTTCTAGCCAGTTTTGGCCGGGGGCGCCCGGCGGCGCGTTACTTTCTTTGCTTGTGCAAAGAAAGGTAACCAAAGAAAGCACACCCCACTTCGCCGCCCTTCGGGTTCCCAATTTTTCCGCCACCGTTCGGGCGGCTGCGCAACTCGGCCTGCGGCCTCAGACAGTGCTCGCCGACTGCCCCCGAACGCTGACGAAAAAATTGGCGGCGCAGAAGGGGGCGAACAGCAAACCTTCAGTACATCACACCGACCACCAAGTGGTTACGCCTCTGCATTGCAGACGGTTTGCTTTGCTCCCCCTTCAGCCGGAGCCGAAATTTCGGGGCGAGGCCGGGGGACGTCGGCGAGCACTGTCTGAGCCCGAAGGGCGAGTTGCGCAGCCGCCCGGCCTCGACTCGAAATCTCGGGGTTTCGACGGATGCGGGGCGTGCTTTCTTTGGTTAGCTTTCTTTGCACGAGCAAAGAAAGTAACCGGCCGCCGGGCCGCCCCCGGCCAAAGTCCGCTAGAAACACTACAGACAGTTGATAGCCGGGTCCCATGGCGGCGACCAACTCATATTTCACTCAACAACCGCCCCACCATCCTCTCCGCCTGCCCCGCATACCCCCCGCCGAACAGGTTGAAGTGATTGAGGATGTGGTAGAGGTTGTACAGCGTCTTGCGGATCGAATAGCCCGCATCGACCGGCCAAGACTCCCGATAGGCTGCATAGAACGCTTCCGGGAAGCCGCCGAACAGTTCCGTCATCGCCAGGTCGGCCTCCCGGTCGCCGTAGTAGACGGCCGGGTCGAACAGCACCGGCCGGCCATCGGCATAACCGTAGTTCCCGCCCCACAGGTCGCCGTGCAGCAGCGACGGTACCGGCGCATAGCCCGGAAAGAAACCGCCGAGGCCGGACAGCAGACGTTCGCCCTGCTCGATCAGCCGGCGCGGAGCACCGTTGCGCGCAGCCAGGGCCATTTGGAAACCCAGACGCCGGTCGCGCAGGAAGTCGATCCAGTTATTCGTCGGCGTGTTGACCTGCGTAGTCGCGCCGATGGTGTTGTCGCGCCGCCAGCCGAATGTCGGCTGAGTGTGTCGGTGCATGGCCGCCAGACGGCGGCCCAGTTCGGCGGCGTCGCCGCGCCCGTCCAGTTCCAGGTATCCAAGCACCAGAAAGGCCTGTCGACCGTCGATGCCGCTGCATACCGGGCGGGGCGCCGCGATCGCTTCGGCGGCCAGGATCTCGTCCAGGCCGTCGGCCTCGGCCTCGAACATGGCCAGGCGGTCGGCCCGGTTCAGCTTGACGAAGAAGCACCGGCCGTCGCGGCCGGTCAGCAACTCCGCCTGGTTGATGTCGCCGCCGCCGACCGGGCGCCGTGCGGCGATCTCGAACGGGCTGCCGGTGGCGTCGCCGACGGCTTCGGCAAGGCCCATCGCCCGTCCGGCCCGCTTACTTGATCAGGGTCTTGGGCTCTCGCGACTCGCCGGCCGCAGCCAGGCGGCGCAGGTATTCCTGCCAGTAGGCGTCGTAGTGCTTGCCCAGGTCGTAGAGGTAGTCCCAGGAATAGATGCCCGAGTCGTGGCCGTCGTCGAACACCAGCACCACGGCATAGTGGCCGACCGGCTCGACGGCGTTGATGTCGACGTTGATCTTGCCCACCTGTAGGGTTTCCTGGCCGGGGCCGTGGCCGCGTACTTCGGCCGAGGGCGAGAACACGCGCAGGCCTTCGAACGGCAGGTTGAAGCGGCTGCCGTCGTCGAAGGCGATCTCCATGACCTTCGACTGCTTGTGCAGCTTGATTTCGGTGGGGATGGGGGTTTGGTTGGTCAGGCCGCCCATGGTGGCTCCTTGGCTGGTCGATTAGAGAATCCTGATAGTGTGCCAGCGCAGCCGGCATGGGGCAATGCTGGAGTGCTGCGGTCGGGTATTGGGTGGACCTCGAAACGGCCGGTTCATGCACCGTAACAAACCACAACAGCTCCTTTGTGCACTGAAAGAAGGCTGGCGCTTTGCCTGTCTGTTTTCCGAAAAATCAAAAAAAACATTTTTTAATCATGCGGATATAAAAACTTTGCGGGCGTGGCACGGGGCTTGCTGAAAGGCTCTCGAATATTACGAATATTCACCTTGGTAATACCTCTCTTTGATCAAGGAGTCCGCCACCATGAATGTGAAGCAACTGAGCAGCACCCTGAAGCACCTGATCACCCGCCTGGTGATCCCCGCCGCTGCGGTCCTGGCCGTCTCGGCCCATGCCGCGCAACCCTTGAAGATCGGCTACAGCGACTGGCCGGGCTATGTCGCCTGGCAGGTCGCGATCGACAAGGGTTGGCTGAAGCAGGCCGGCCTCGACGTCGACTTCGAATGGTTCGATTACTCGGCCTCGCTCGACGCCTTCTCGGCCGGCAAGCTCGACGGCGTCCTGCTGGTCAACAGCGACGCGCTGGTCACCGGCGCCTCGGGCGGCAAGAGCGTCATGATCATGCTGACCGACTATTCCAGCGGCAACGACATGATCGTCGCCAAGCCCGGGATCACGTCGATCGCCCAACTCAAGGGCAAGAAGGTGGCCGTCGAGGAGGGCCTGGTCGAACATCTGCTGTTGCTGTACGGCCTGAAGAAGGCGGGCATGACCCCGGCCGACGTGACCATCGTCAACGCCAAGACCAACGAGATGCCGCAGGTGCTTGCCAGCGGCCAGGTCGCCGCGGTCGGCGCTTGGCAGCCGGTCTCCGGCCAGGCCATGAAGGCGGTACCCGGCTCCCGTCCGGTGCTGACCTCGGCGGCCGCCCCGGGCCTGATCTACGACGCCCTCGCCGTGACACCGGCCAGCGCCAAGGAGCACCGTGCCGAGTGGCTGAAGATGGTCAAGATCTGGGACCGCGTCGTGCACTACATCAACGACCCGAAGACCCAGCCCGATGCGCTGAAGATCATGTCGGCGCGTGACGGCCTGACTCCCCAGGCGTACCTGCCGCTGCTCAAAGGCACCCACCTGCTCGACCTGGCGGCGAACCGCAAGGCCTACGTCAAGGGTCCCGGCCTCGACTCGATCTACGGTTCGAACCGTAACGCCGACGCGTTCAACGTGACCTACAAGGTCTACAAGGACCATCAGGACGTCGACAGCTATCTCGACCCGTCCTTCGTCAACGCCAAGTGACTTTTTTCCAACTTTGACCACTACGGAGCGGAAATGGGCATGATTGCCAAATGGTTCGGAAGCGGCGCGGAGGTCGATGCGCGCAAACGCACGCTGCTGGGGATCGGCTCGTTCCTGCTGCCGTTGCTGGTCTGGTGCCTGGTCAGCTACGTGCCTTACGTCTGGCACCCCAAGGTCTACGTCACCGATCCCGGCGGCGTCGACTACTTCCAGGTCGGCATGCTGGTCGACAAGTCCATGTTCAAGGACGAGGTCGCCAACATGGAGCAGTCCCACCAGGCCCTGCCGGCGGGCTACCTGGCCAACCCCATTTATCTGCCTGCGCCCGACGAAGTGGCGAAGGCCTTCTACAACGGCTTCGTGAACCCGCCCAAGAGCAGCGACGTGCCCTCGATGCCGGCCAGCCTCTGGCACAGCATCCAGGTCATCTTCTGGGGCTTCGCGATCTCATCGATCATCGGCGTGCCGCTCGGCATCCTGTCCGGCACCTACAACGTCGTCGGCCGGTTGAACGAGCCCTTCATCGAATTCTTCCGCTACCTGCCGGCGCCCGCCTTCGGCGCACTGGCGGTGGCCATCCTCGGCATCTACGACGGACCGAAGATCGCCATCATCGTCATCGGCACGCTGTTCCAGCAGGTGCTGATCATCGCCAACACCACGCGCAAGCTGGAGGCCACCATCATCGAGGCCGCCCGCACCCTGGGCACCAAGAACCTCAAGCTGCTGACCAAGGTGGTGGTGCCGGGCATCCTGCCCGACCTCTACCGCGACCAGCGCATCCTGCTCGGCTGGGCCTGGACCTACCTGATCGTGGCCGAGCTGATCGGCACCACCTCGGGCATCACCTGGTTCATCACCCAGCAGGCCCGTTACCAGCATTTCGACAACGTCTACGCCGGGATCATGAGCATCGGCATCATCGGCTTCGGCACCGACCTGGTCCTGGCCAGGCTCGGCCGCCGCCTATTCCCCTGGGACCGCACCCAAGAGCGAAGCTTATGAATAAACCTACTGCGCACCCCGATTCCGGCCCTGTGATGCTCGCCGTACCCGATGTACGGCTGCGCTTCTCGAACCGGACTCGGGCCGCTCGCTACGGTTTCTTCACAAGCTTCTGCCGGAGTAACGAAACATGAACATGATAGAAATGGCAAACAAAAGCTACCTCGACCAGTCGGACGAGGTCCGGGCCCGCTTCGAGCGCATCCGCCAACGCGAGGTCATCCTCGAAGTGCGTGGCCTGGGCAAGCGCTACCGCTCGGCCCAGGGCGAGACCGAGGCCCTGCGCGGCATCGACTTCAGCGTCCGCCGGCGCGAGTTCGTCTGCGTCATCGGCCCCTCCGGCTGCGGCAAGTCGACCCTGATCCGCATCCTGGCCGGCCTCGACCAGCACACCTCCGGCGAAGCGCTGCTCGACGGCCGGCCGATCAAGGGCCCGGGCCAGGATCGCGGCATGGTGTTCCAGGGCTATTCCCTGTTCCCCTGGCTGACCGTGAAGAAGAACGTCATGTTCGGCCCCGAGATGAACGGCCGCGGCCGCGACCTGGCCGAGCGCGATGCCCTGCTCTGGCTGGAACTGGTCGGCCTGGAGCGGTTCGCCGACGCCTACCCCCACCAGCTCTCAGGCGGCATGCGCCAGCGCGTCGCCATCGCCCGCGCCCTGGTCAACCAGCCGCGCATCCTGCTCATGGACGAGCCGTTCGGCGCGCTCGACGCCCAGACCCGGGCCAAGATGCAGTCGCACCTGATCGACATCTGGAAGAACATCGACATCACGGTCCTGTTCATCACCCACGACCTGGACGAGGCGATCTACCTGGCCGACCGCATCCTGGTCCTCAAGGCCCATCCGGGCGAGGTGCAGGAGGTGATCGAGGTGCCGGTGCCGCGCCCCCGTTCGCCCGGCCAGTTCAACTCGGCCGAGTTCCGCGCCACCAAGGCCCGCCTGGAAGAGCTCATCCACCCGGCGCCGGAACCGCTGCCGGAAGACGAGCAGAAGGTGAAGCCGCACCTGATCCGCTTCACCGACGTGAACGACAACGTCGAATAAGGAAGCGACGCGATGTTGTGGGCAAATCTCACCTGGTCCGAAATCCCCGCCGTGCTGGCGCGGTGCGGCCAGGCCGCCATCCTGCCGGTGGGCGCCACCGAGCAGCACGGCCCGCACCTCGGCAGCGGGGTCGATTTCGTGATCGCCGAAAAACTCTGCGCCGCGGCCGCCGACCAGACCGGCGTGCCCATGCTGCCCACCCTGCCCTACGGCTGTTCGCTCGGCCACAGCCGGCGCTGGCCCGGCACCCTCGCCCTGCAGCCGACCACGCTGATCCAGGTGGTCAAGGAACTGGGCGACTGGGCCTACCACAGCGGCATCCGGCGCCTGTTCATCGTCAACGCCCACGTCACCAACGCCGCGCCGCTCCGCTGCGCCCTGGAGATGCTGCGCGCCGAGCACGACGACCTGATGGTCGCGGTGATCGACACCGCTACGATCAGCGAGCGGGTGCGCCAGTTCCACTTCCACGATGCCGCCGACTGGCACGCCAACGACGCCGAGACCTCGATCATGCTGCACATCGCCCCCGACTCGGTGCGGCCGGACAAGTTGGCCGAGGCCGACGACCCGGACCGCACCTGCGGCTGCGTCTTCGCACATCCCGTCAACCGCACCAGCCTGAACGGCGTCACCGGCACGCCCAGCCTGGCCACGGTCGAGAAGGGCGTGCAATGGTTCGATTGGCTGGTCGAAGACCTGGCCGATCTCATTTCCCGGGGCTGCTCTGAGGACCCGCCACTGCCCTACTCCTACTTCGGGGACGCCATCCCCGACGCAACGACCTGATAGAGGAAGCATCATGACGACCGCCACCCTGGACAAGCCCACCACCCATCCGGCCGAGGACATCGCCCGCCTGCAGCGCGAGCTGATGGACAAGGGCGTGAAGTACTGCATCGGCGCCTACGTCGACATCCACGGCGTGCCCAAGGCCAAGGTGGTGCCGATCGACCACCTGGCGCACATGGCCAAGGGTTCCGAGCGCTACACCGGCTACGCCCTGGACGGCCTCGGCCAGGCGCCCAACGACGACGAGCTGACCTCGGTGCCCGATCTCGATCGCGCCATCCAGCTGCCCTGGGAACCCAAGATCGCCTGGATCCCCGCCGACAACCACTTCCAGGGCCAGCCCTACGCGCTCAACACCCGGGTCGCGCTGAAGAACCAGCTCAAGGAAGCGGCCAAGCTCGGCTACGGCATGAACCTGGGCATCGAATGCGAGATCTTCCTGTTGAAGCAGAACGAGGACGGCAGCCTGTCCGTGCCCAACCCAGACGACAAGTTGACCAAGCCCTGCTACGACGTGCGCGGTTTCGTGGATGCCTTCCCCTGGCTGGACAAGATGGCCACGGCCATCAACGGCTTGGGTTGGGATCTCTACTCCT
>DASVZA010000034.1:0-79316 GCA_036391875.1 Parasulfuritortus sp. | reverse complement strand
CAGTGCTCGCCGACGACCCCCGGCTTCGCCCCGAAATCTCGGCTCCGGCTGAAGGGGAGGGGAAAACCGTTGGTGATGCAATGGGTTGCGAAGTCGTAGTCGGATTGCATGGCAGAGGGTTTGTTTTTTCTCCCCCTTCTGAGCCGCCAATTTTTTCGCCAGTGTTCGGGGGTTGTCGGCGAGCACTGTTTGCGGCCGCAGGCCGAGTTGCGCAGCCGCCCGAACGCTGGCGGAAAAATTGGGGACCCGAAGGGCGGCGAAGCGGGGCGTGCTTTCTTTGGTTAGCTTTCTTTGCACGAGCAAAGAAAGTAACTGGCCGCCGGGCCATTCCCGGCCAAAGCCGGCTAGCAGAAACCGCCCCTCCGGACTCAAGGCCACATCAAACATTCAACAACTCCCGTGCCTGTTCGGCATCCTTCCCGATCTGCGCCACCAGCGCCTCGAAGTTCGCGAACTTCGCCTCGTCCCGCAGCTTGTGCAGGAATTCCACCCGCAGATGCTGGCCGTAGATCTGCCGGTCGAGGCCGAACAGATGGACTTCCAGGGTCGGGTTGCCGTTGGGATGCACCGAGGGCCGGGTGCCGAGATTGGCCACGCCGGGCCAGTCCGGCTTATCCAGGCCTTGGACGCGCACGGCGAAAACGCCCCTGAGCGGCGGCCGGTTGTGCTTGAGCTGGATGTTGGCGGTCGGGTAGCCGATCTTGCGGCCGAGCTGGTCGCCGCCGACCACCCGGCCGGAGATCGAATAGGGCCGGCCGAGCAGTTGCGCGGCGCCGGCCATGTCGCCGGCGGCCAGGGCTTCGCGTACCGCGGTCGAGGAGGCGCGCTGGCCGGCCGCCTCCACCGTGTGCATGGCCTCGGCCTTGAAGCCGTATTTCTCGCCGTAGACGAGCAGGGCGTCGAAATCGCCGCCGCGCTTGGCGCCGAAGCGGAAGTCGTCGCCGACCAGCACGTAGCGCGCCTTGAGGCCATCGACCAGGATGCGGCGGACGAAGTCCTCGGGGCTCAGGGCGGCGAATTCCTTGTTGAAGCGGCAGACGTGGACGTGGGCCACGCCCAGGTTCTTCAGGATTTCGAGTTTCTCGCGCAGGCTGGTGAGGCGGCTGGGGGCATCGTGCGGGGTGAAGATTTCTCGGGGGTGGGGCTCGAAGGTCAGCACGGTGGGCAAGCCGCCGACCGCCGTCGCGCGTGCGGTGAGACGGGCGAGCATGGCCTGGTGACCCAGGTGGACACCGTCGAAGTTGCCGATGGTGACCGCGTTGGGTCGGGTTGCGTGGGGCCAGCCGTGGGTGATCAGCATTCCGTTTCCTGCCGGGATGGGCGATATCTGCTTGAAAAGCAGTCGATTTTAGCGGTCGAGGGGGTGTCAGTCTATGCCGCCCGGCGGTGGAAGTCGCGCAGCCGGAAGCCCAGCAGCCAGAGTACGGTGAAATAGCTGAGCGAGCCGCCGGCCACCAAGGCGGCCAGATGGAGAACCCGCTGGCCGGTGCGGTACTCGAGCCAACGCGCCTCGCCCAGCATGCCGAACCAGAGCACGGCGGCCATCGCCGCCAAGGCGATCGCCAGCTTGCCGAGGAACGGCCACCAGCCCGGCTGCGGCTGGTAGATGGCCTTGCGGCGCAGCTTGGTGAACAGGATGGCGGCGTTGAGGCAGGCGCCGAGGCCGATCGACAAGGCCAGTCCGGCGTGCTTGAGGGGGCCGATGAAGGCCAGGTTCATCGCCTGGGTGGCAAGCAGGGTGGTGATGGCGATCTTGACCGGCGTCTTGATGTCCTGACGGGCGTAGAAGCCGGGAGCCAGTACCTTGATCAGGATCAGGCCGAGCAGGCCGACCGAATAGGCGACCAGGGCGAGTCGGGTCATTTCGACGTCGTGCATGGTGAAGCGGCCATGGAAGAACAGGGTGCTGATCAGGGGAATGGCCAGGATGCCGAGCGCCACGGCCGAGGGCGCGGCCAGCAGCAGGGTCATGCGCAGGCCCCAGTCGAGCAGCCGGGAGTATTCGCCGGTGTCGTTGTCGGCATGGTGCTTGGCCAGCGATGGCAACAGGATGGTGCCGAGGGCGACCCCCAGCATGCCGGTCGGAAATTCCATCAGCCGGTCGGCATAGGACAGCCAGGACACGCTGCCGGTGGGCAGGAAGGAGGCGAAGATGGTGTTGATGAGGAGCGATACCTGGGCCACCGAGACACCGATGGCGGCCGGGCCCATCAGCTTCAGGATACGGCGTACACCCGGGTCGTGTGGGTTCCAGTCCCAGCCGGGCAGCAGACCGATCCGTTTCAGGGCCGGAACCTGCAGGGCCAGTTGCAGGATGCCGCCCAGGAAGGCGCCCCAGCCCAGGGCCAGTACCGGCGGATCGAACCAGGGGGCGGCGACGGTCGCCGCCAGGATCATGGCGACGTTGAGCAGCACCGGCGTGAAGGCCGGGATCTGGAACCGGCTCCAGGTATTGAGGATGCCGGCCGAGAGCGAGACCAGCGACAGGAACAGGATGTAGGGGAAGACGATGCGGGTCAGTTCGACCGTCAGGGCGAACTTGGCCGGCGCCGCGGCGAAGCCCGGAGCGGAGACCAATATAATAAGCGGTGAGCCGAGGATGCCCAGGACCGTGACCCCGAGCAGGGTGACGAACAGGACGGTGGCGACCCGGTCGATCAGTATCTTGGTGTCGGCCGTGCCGCGCCGGTTGTGGTATTCCGCCAGGACCGGGACGAAGGCCTGGGAAAAGGCGCCCTCCGCAAACAGGCGACGCAGCAGGTTGGGCAGCCGGAAGGCCACGAAGAATGCGTCGGTCGCCGCGCCCGCGCCGAAGATGGTGGCGATCAACGCCTCCCGGACGAAGCCGAGGATGCGCGATAGAAGGGTCATGGAACTGACGGCGGCGAGGGTCCGGAGGAGGTTCATGGCGGGCTGACTGTTGGGCTGGCCGGCATGTTAGCATCAAGCCTTGCTTTCCGGCGCGGAGATGGGTACTATGCCCGGCTTTCCGTATCAACCGAATTTTTAGGAGTTGCCAATATGGCCAACACCGCTCAGGCGCGTAAGCGCGCCCGCCAGAACGATGCACAGCGCCTGCACAACACCGGCCTGCGTTCCGAATACCGCACCGCCGTCAAGAAGGTGCGCAAGGCCATCCTGGCCGGCGACAAGACCGCCGCTCAGGCCGCTTTGCAGGTGTCCATGAGCACCATGGACAGCATCGCCGACAAGCGGATCGTGCATAAGAACAAGGCTGCCCGCCAAAAGAGCCGTCTGTCCGCCGCCATCAAGGCGATGGCCTGATCGATCGACGACGCCCGCTGCATTCAGCGGGCGATGTCTTCGGGCCGGAGCATCCGCCGGCCTTCGGTGATCTCCAGATTGTTGTCCTGGGCAAAGCGCATCAGGAACAGGAAGGTTTCCGGATCGACTTGCTCCAGCGATCGGCGCAGCACCACGCAGCGGACGCCGTCGCGTAGCACGGGCTGCACCATGGGCGAATAGTTCATCCGGTTGTCCGGGCCAAACCTGGAATAGATGCCGGCTAGGCGCTCGGCCCAGTCGCTGGGACGAAATGTTTTCCCGGCCCGGGTAACGCCGAGTATGACGATCTCTTCGTCGGCTACAATACTCACCCTGTTTCGCCTTTCTCAATTTATGTGTTCTCGCTTGGCCAGTATAGCCGGGCGGAAGCCGGTTTTTGCTTAACCGATGCCAATGGAGCTTTCATGAATCTGGATCGCGTAACGTCCGGACGGGACGTACCCAACGATTTCAACGTCATCATCGAAATTCCCGCTCATGGCGAGCCTATCAAGTACGAAGTGGACAAGGCGACCGGGGCGATGTTCGTGGATCGTTTCATGTCTACGGCCATGCATTACCCCTGCAATTACGGTTACGTGCCGCATACCCTGTCCGAGGATGGCGATCCGGTCGATGTGCTGGTGATCACTCCGGTGCCGCTGCAGACCGGCGTCGTCGTACGCTGCCGGCCGGTGGGCATGCTGAAGATGGAAGATGAGGCTGGTGTCGACGCCAAGGTGCTGGCCGTCCCTGTCGACAAGCTGACCAATCTCTACCGTGACATCGAATCGCCGCGCGACTTGCCGGAGTCGATCCTGCACCAGATCAGCCACTTCTTCGAGCACTATAAGGATCTCGAAGCCGGCAAGTGGGTCAAGGTCAAGGGCTGGGTCGGTGCCGAGGAGGCCAAGGCCGAGATCCTGTCCGGGGTCGAGCGCTACAACACGGCTGCCGACAAGCCGATGTTCTGATCGCCATGAAAATCTGCATCGTTTCCGACTCCCACGACAACCGCCGCCTGCTCGAGCACGCGGTCGAGGATGCGGCCAGCCGGGGCGTCGAGGCGGTGCTGCATTGCGGCGACATCGTCGCGCCGACCACCCTGCGGGTGCTGAAGCGGTTCGGCCTGCCGGTCCACGCAATCCACGGCAACAACATGGGCGACATGCACGCCATGCACGTGCTGGCGCACGAGCCGGACAGCCCGGTGCGCTACCACGGCCAGGACGCCGTGGTGCACCTGGGCGGCCGGACCATCTTCATGGTTCATTACCCGCACTACGCCCAGGGTATGGCCCTGACCGGCGACTACGACATCGTCTGCTGCGGCCACGACCATCGGGTCAGTGCCCAGCCGGTGCAGAACGTCAAGGGCGGCACCACATGGCTGGTGAATCCGGGTACCGTGGGCGGCGTCGGCAAGAGTCCGACCTACATCCTGGCCGACCTGGAAACCCTGACCTTCGACATCTACGACGTGCCGACCGAGCCGGGTGAAGCCTGCAACGTCCGGCCAGCCAGCGTCCACATGTAACCCTGTTCCGGCGGGTGTATCCTCTCCGTTGCCCACCGTCCGGTTAGGAAGTGGCGTCTTGGTGTCGTGTGAACCGTGCGGGCGTTCAAGGAATCCGGTGGTTTTGGGATCAATGGACTTCACCTTTCTTCTTTTCTTTCATAACCTTATGGGTTTGATCGATTTAGCTAGTCTATTCGTGCATAAGAAGTTTCGATTGCACTAATGGTCCGCGTGGAGGTCAATCTCAGGTAACATTCGGCTCCATTTCGCGGAGCCATGTCCGACAGATTCATGGCTCCGTTCCGTTTTTTTATGTCTTCTTCGGAGGCGACACATGACGTCTGTTGTGGCGACCAACCAGACCATTCTGGTCGTGGGCGGCGGCATTGCCGGCATGACCGCGGCGCTCGAGGCCGCGGAAACCGGCAAGCAGGTCGTGCTGGTGGAAAAGAACCCCTACCTCGGGGGACGCACCGTGCAGCTGTACCGCTATTTCCCCAAGATGTGCCATCCCACCTGCGGCCTGGAAATCAACCTGCGCCGGCTCAAGGCCAATCCGCGCATCCAGGTGCTGACCATGGCCGAGGTCACCGGCATCACCGGCGACAAGGGCAACTACAGCGTCTCCGTCAAGCTGGCGCCGCGCTTCGTCAACGAGAACTGCACCGCCTGCGGTGAGTGCGCCAAGGCCGCAACCACCGAGATCGACGACGCCTTCAACTACAACCTGGGCAAGACCAAGGCGGCCTACCTGTCGTCCAGCATGGCCTACCCGCAGCGCTACGTGATCGATCCGTCCGTGGTCGGCACCGCCGAAGGCCAGGCCATCAAGGCCGCCTGCAAGTACGGCGCGGTCGACCTCGACATGAAGGAAGAGGTCGTCAGCCTGAACGCCGGCGCCATCGTCTGGGCCACCGGCTGGCAGCCCTACGACGCCGCCAAGATTACCCCGTACCGCTACGGCGAGTTCAAGAACGTCATCACCAACGTCGAGTTCGAGCGCCTGGCCGATCCGCACGGCCCGACCGGCGGCAAGATCCTGCGTCCGTCCGACGGCAAGGAAGCCAAGAACGTCGCCTTCATCCAGTGCGCCGGCTCGCGCGACGAGAACCATCTGCGCCACTGCTCGCGCTTCTGCTGCATGGCCTCGCTGAAGCAGACCCGCTACGTGCAGGAAGCCTTCGGCGACGAGGGCAAGTCGACGATCTACTACATCGACATCCGCGCCATCGACCGCTTCGAGGACTTCTATCAGGAGGTCAAGGCCAACCCGAACGTCAGCTTCGTCAAATCCAAGGTGGCCCGCATCTCCGAGGACAAGAACGGCGATCCGCGCCTGTGGGGCGTCAACACGGAAGGCTACATCCGCTACTCCGAGCCGCATGACCTGGTCGTGCTGGCCGTCGGCATGGAGCCCTCGGTGAAGAACGTCGCCATCCCCGCCGAGGTGATGGGCGATTCCTCCGGCTTCGTCATGGCCGACCCGAGCAACGCCGGCATCTTCGGCGCCGGTTGCGCCACCAACGCCCTGGACGTGAACCGCGCCGTGCAAAGCGCCACGGCCGCCGCCCTGCGCGCCGTCCAGGTGGTCAACAAAGTCGCTCGCGCGGAGGTTTGAGAAATGGCTGAAATGAAAACCGCTGCTTACATCTGCAAGGGCTGCGAACTGGGCAACCGCCTGGACGCCGCATCCCTGGTCAAGATCGCCACCAAGGAAGGCAAGATGAACCTCGTGCGCGAGCACGATTTCCTCTGCTCCGCCGACGGCGTGGCGATGATCCGGAACGACATCGACAACGAGGCCGTCACCCACGTCGCGATCTGCGCCTGCTCGCGCCGCGCCAAGACCGAGGCCTTCAACTTCCCGACCGCCGCCATGAGCCGCGGCAACCTGCGTGAAGGCGTGATCTGGATCCGTCCCGACACCGACGCGGCCCGCGAAACCACCCAGGAAATGGCCGAGGACTACGTCCGCATGGCCTGCGCCGAGGTGAAGGCGATGAAGGTGCCCGAGGGCAACCAGAACACCGGCACCAGCAAGACCCTGCTCGTGGTCGGCGGCGGCATGTCCGGCATGACCTCCGCCCTGGAAGCCTCCAAGACCGGCTACAAGGTCGTTTTGGTCGAGAAGACCGGCGCGCTTGGTGGAATGGCTGCGAGGCTGTGGAAGCGCATCCCCAACCGAGAGCCGTTCAAGGCCCCGATGGACAACGGCGTGGCCGACCTGGTCGCCCAGATCGAAGCCGATGCCAACATCAAGGTCTACCTGAACGCCATCGTCGCCAAGACCGCCGGCGCGCCCGGCCGGTTCCAAGTCGACATCGCGGTCGAGTCCGGCCCGACCGTGACCGAGGACATCGGCGCCATCATCCAGGCCTCCGGCTTCACCCCGTACGACGTGAACAAGCTGGCCCACCTGGGCGGCGGCCAAGCCAACGTGGTCGACCAGCTTGGCCTGGAAGAACTGGCCAAGGCGGCCAACGGCGGCGTCATCAAGCGCGCCGACGGCAAGGAAGTGAAGAGCGCCGTGTTCGTCCAGTGCGCCGGCCAGCGCGACGCCAGCAAGCAACACCTGGAATACTGCTCCGGCCATTGCTGCGCCACCAGCGTCAAGCAGGCCATGTACTTCAAGGATGCCAACCCGGACGTCGAAACGGTGATCCTGTTCACCGACCTGCGCATGCCCGGCAACAACGAGGACTTCTACCGCGCCGCCCAGAACAAGGGCATCGTCTTCCGCAAGGGTGAAGTGTCCAACGTCACCGGCGGCGGCGAGTGCAAGGTCAAGTTCAAGGACCTGATCCTGAACGAGGACGTCTCCGCCGATGCCGATCTGGTCGTGCTGGCCACCGGCATGGTGCCGACCACCGGTCCCGACCTCGACCAGTTGTCCGAGGCCAACCGCGCGGCCGAAGGCGGCGACGAGGCCGCCAAGGAACAGGTCATCCAGTTGAAGTCCAAGTCGGTCCTCAACCTGGACTACCGCCAGGGTCCGGACGTGCCGCAGTTCAAGCACGGCTTCAACGACAGCCACTTCATCTGCTTCCCCTACGAGACTCGCCGCACGGCCATCTACGCCGCCGGCCCGGTGCGCCGTCCGATGGACATCGCCCAGGCCACGGAAGACGCCACCGGCGCCGCCATGAAGGCGATCCAGGCCATGGAGAACGCCGGCCTCGGCAAGGCCGCCCACCCCCGTTCAGGCGATCTGTCGTTCCCGACCGCCCGCCTGGAAGGCTGCACCCAGTGCAAGCGCTGCACGGTGGAATGTCCGTTCGGTGCCATCGACGAGGACGAGAAGCGCTTCCCGCTGTTCAACGAGTCGCGTTGCCGCCGTTGCGGCACCTGCATGGGTGCCTGCCCGGTGCGCGTGATCTCGTTCGAGAACTACTCGGTCAACACCGTCGGCGCCCAGATCAAGGCGGTCGACATCCCCGACGAATTCTCCGAGAAGCCGCGCGTGCTGATCCTGGCCTGCGAGAACGACGCCTACCCGGCGCTCGACATGGCCGGCATGAACCGCAACGAGTACGATCCGTACGTGCGCGTCATCCCGGTGCGCTGCCTGGGCTCCGTGAACACCATCTGGATCACCGACGCGCTGAACTCCGGCTACGACGGCGTCATGCTGATGGGCTGCAAGCACGGCGAGCAGTACCAGTGCCATTTCGTCAAGGGTTCGGAACTGGGCCGTTACCGCATGTCCAAGATATATGACACCCTCAAGGGCATGAACCTGGAAGAAGCGCGTCTGATGGACCTCGAAGTCGCCATCACCGACATCGACACCCTGCCCAAGAAGATCAACGACTACGCCGCGAAGATCCAGGAAATGGGTATGTCGCCGTTCAAGGGCCTGTGAGGAGGAGAGAGCGATGAGCGATTTGAATCAACAGATGGCCGCCAAGTACAAGGGCAACTTCCTCAAGGAGATCGAGGAACAGGCCGAGATGGGCGACTGGGTAAAGATGTGCATGCAGTGCGGCGTCTGCTCCGGTTCCTGCCCGACCAACTTCCACCCCGGCTGGCAGCATCCGCCGCAGGAGTTGTTCATGATGATCCGCGCCGGCAAGCGCGAAGAAGTCCTGGAAACCAACTCCATGTGGAACTGCGTGTCGTGCTACAACTGCTACGTCCGCTGCCCGCGCAAGGTGCCCATCACCCACATCATGCACGGCCTGGCCGAGTACGCCTACCGCATCGGCCGCGCGCCCAAGGGCCAGCCGACGCTGCACCTGTCGCAGACCTTCTGGAACAACGCCATCAAGACCGGCCGCGTGAACGAAGTCAAGCTGACCCAGTCCCTGTACTTCAAGGACGGCATCGCCGCCGGCATCAAGAAGGCGATGGCCATGCAGGACGTGGCCCTCGGCCTGGTCAAGGCCAAGCGCCTGAACGTCATGGAAGCGATCGGCGGCGGCCACAAGTGCAAGGACATCAAGGGCATCCATGCCATGCTGGACAAGGCCCGAGAGCTGGAAAACCAGCGCAAGGGCCGTGCGGCCTAAGGAGTGATTGAAGATGGCTAAGAAAGAATACGCGTTCTACCCCGGCTGCTCGTCCCAGAAGGGCGCCTCGGCGTCCAACTACCTGGTCTCGGCCCAGTCCATGTGCAAGACCCTGGACATCAAGATGACCGAGATCCCGGACTGGAACTGCTGCGGCGCCTCGATCAGCTACGCCGAGGCCGGCGAGTTGCCCCGCCTGGCGATGAATGCCCGCAACTTCGCCCTGTCCGAGCAGCACCTGCCCGGCCAGGACATCGTCGCCACCTGCGCCGCCTGCTGGCTCGGTTCGCGCGAATCCAAGGAGCGCCTGGAGCACAACAACGTGCTCATGGAAGACACCAACAAGGCCTTGAAGGAAGCAGGCCTGAACCTGAAGGTGATTCCCGAGGTGCGCCACATGGTGGAAGTGCTGATCGAGGACCTGGGCTACGAGGAACTGGCCAAGCCGGTCAAGAAGTCGCTGGCCGGCATGAAGTTCGCCGGCTACGTCGGCTGCCAGACCAACCGTCCCTTCGGCATCCACGGCGAGTCGTTCGAGAATCCGATGTACCTCGACAAGCTGATCGAGGCTGCCGGTGCCCAGGCGACCAAGTTCGAGCAGAAGGTGACCTGCTGCGGCGGCGCCCTGGCCTTCTCCGAGCCGGACAAGGCCCAGGCCCAGATCAAGGACATCATCGAGGCCGCCTACGATTCCGGCGCCGAGATGCTGGTCACGCCCTGCCCGCTGTGCCAGGCCAACACCGAGGTCTACCAGGGCCAGATCAACAAGAAGTACGGCACCAAGTTCAACATGCCGGTGCTCTACTACTCGCAGCTCTTGACCCTGGCCTACGGCGGCACCGCCAAGGAAGCCGGCCTCGACGGCAACGTGATCCGCGCCCGCAAGCTGGAAGATTTCGCGTCGAAATAAGCCTGGCTTTATGTCACACTGACAGGGGCTCCGGCCCCTGTTTCCTTTTGGATTGAACCTATGAAGCGTCCCAAGACAGTAGATGAATACGTCGACCTGGTGCACCAGGCGGTCTACGAGATCGACGAGTTCCGTACCAGCCTCGATTACGATCCCGAGAACGCCGAGATGTTCGGCCCCTTCATCGACCAGCTCGATGCCATGGTCCGCAAGGTCTACGACGACATGGTCGGCGGCAAGTACGAATGGGGCTTCGGCCAGGACCTGCCGTACATGGCGCTGGTGGTGAAATATGGCCGTTTCATCCCGTTCCAGCGGCTCTTGATGACCATCAACGAAACCCACAAGAACGGGCTCGACGTTGACTAAGCTGCTGTTCTTCATCCTGCTCGGCGCGGTCGCCGTCGCCTGGTACAAAAGCCAGAGTCGGCCGCGCCGGGATATCGACCGGCCGCGTCAGTCGGAGGTGGAGGACATGGTGCGCTGCCATGTCTGCGGCATCAATCTGCCTCGTTCGGAGGCGATCCTGAGCCAGGGGCGAATCTATTGTTGCGATGACCATCGCCGCCAGGACCAGGGATAACGCCGGCTTCCCGTCCGGCGATGGTCTGTTGCCGGACAGCTTCTGGCGTTCGCTCAAGCAGCTCAACGCCTTCCGCTTCTTCCTCGCGATCTTCTTCGTCGCATCGGTCCTGTTTTCCGGTTCGCTGCAGGTGCTACGCCCGAGCTACGGTCCGCTTTTGCTGGCCGTGGCCGGTGTCTATCTGGCCTCGGTGGCCGGCTTCCGCTTCGTCCTCCGCAGCCGACAACTCGCCTTCAGCAGTCAGCTGATCGTGCAATTGGCCACGGACATCGTGGCCATCGTCCTGTTCATCCACTTCAGCGGCGGCAATGTCACCGGCCTTGGCCTGGTCCTGGCCGTACCCATGGCGGCGGCCGGCCTGCATCCGCAGACCCGGGTCATGCTGCTGCTGGCCGCCTGCGCCAGCCTGGCCATGCTGCTGGAGCAGGCCGTGTTCGCCCTCATGCACGACGGCATCGTCGCCGGCGATTCGGCCGGCGGCTATGTCCGGGCGGGCGTGTTGTCGGTCGTATTCTTCACCGTGGCGGGGATTTCCCATCTATTGGCCAAAGGGGCGCTGTCCTCGGCCCAGGTCGCCGATGAGAAGGAGCGGGCAGCGATCGAACTGGAACGCATCAACGCCAAGGTGATCCAGGACCTGCCGTACGGCGTGCTGGTGCTCGGTCCGGAGGGTGAGGTGGTGCTGCGCAACCAGCAGGCCGAGGCCCTGTTGAGTTGCCCGGTACCCCAGCATGCCAACCTGCAGGATTGCGACCACGAACTGGCCGAACTCTGGCGCCGCTGGCTTAACGCGGGCGGACCGGGCAGCGCGGTCCTCAGCGCGACCGAGATGCATGGCCGGCTGAGGGTGCGTCTGCTCGAACTCGTCCCCAACCGCAGCGAGGGGGCCGTGGTGATCGTCGAGGACATGAGCGAACTCGAGCAGGAGGCCATGGACATGAAGCTGGCCGCCCTGGGCCGGTTGACCGCCAACCTGGCGCACGAGATACGCAATCCGCTGTCGGCCATCAACCATGCCGCCCAGTTGCTGCGCGAGGATGCCGACCAGGGCACGCCGGCGGAACGCCTGACCCGGATCATCGAGGACAATGCCGAGCGCCTGAACTGCCTGGTGGAAGACGTGCTGTCGCTCAGCCGGCGCGACCGGCAGAATCGCGAGCACATCGACCTGGACGAATTCCTGGCCGACTTCATCAGCCACTTCCAGCAGACGGAACATACCCAGGACGGCGTCATCGTGGTCGAAAAGGATGCCGGCCTCCGGATCGGCTTCGACCGCATGCACCTGCACCAGATACTCTGGAACCTGTTGCGCAACGCCTACCGCCACTGCTCCAAGGAGCCGGGCTCGATCCAGTTGAGCGCCGCGCCGCTGGGCGACATGGTCCAGATCGAGATATACAATGACGGGCCGAACATCCCTGCCGAAATGCGCCAGAAGCTGTTCGAACCGTTTTTTTCGACCGACCGGGGAGGTACCGGTTTGGGACTGTACATCGCCCTTGAACTGGCCGAAGCCAACGGCGGACAGCTGCGTTGCGTCGACCAGGTGCAGGGGGCCCGATTCCGCCTGAGTGCGCCATTGCCGAAATAGACCGTGGATATCCCGACCGTACTGATCGTCGACGACGAACCCGACCTGCTCGATCTGGCCGATCTGACCCTGGCCCGCATGGGCCTGAACGTCGATCGGGCCGCGAGCGTGCAGACTGCACTGACCATGATCGACACCCGCCGCTACGACCTCTGCCTGACCGACATGCGCCTGCCGGACGGCGAGGGCCTGGAGATCGTCCGCCACATCAATGCGGCCTCCCCCCAGACGCCGGTGGCGGTGATCACCGCCTACGGCTCGGCCGACAATGCCGTGGCGGCGCTCAAGGCGGGCGCGTTCGACTATCTGTCCAAGCCGATCTCGCTCGAACAGCTGCGCAATCTGGTCCGGACCGCACTCAAGGTGCCGGGCCAGCCCGATGCCCAGGGCGTCCGCAAGGCGCAACTGATCGGCGAGTCGCCGGCCATGCTCCAGATCCGGACCAAGATCGAGAAGCTGGCGCGCAACCAGGCCCCGGTCTTCATCACCGGCGAGTCCGGCACCGGCAAGGAAGTCGCCGCCCGCCTGATCCACGACCTCGGCCCGCGTGTCGGCAAGCCCTTCCTGGCGGTCAACTGCGGCGCCATCCCGGAAAACCTGATGGAAAGCGAGTTCTTCGGCTACCGCAAGGGCGCCTTCACCGGGGCGGACAGCGATCGGGACGGCTTTTTCCAGGCCGCGAACGGCGGCACGCTGTTCCTCGACGAGGTGCTCGACCTGCCCATGGCCATGCAGGTCAAGCTGTTGCGCGCCATCCAGGAGCGCCGTGTGCGGCGCGTGGGCGGCACGGCGGAGGAGCCGGTCGACGTGCGCATCATCAGCGCCTCGCACCAGGACATGGCGACGGCCGTGGAAGCGGGCCGTTTCCGCAACGACCTCTATTACCGGCTCAACGTCATCGACCTGCGCATGCCGCCGCTGCGCGAGCGGCTGGAGGACATCCCGCTGTTCGTGAACTTCTTCCTGGAGCGGATGGCGGGCAGCAGCCATGCGCTCCTGTCCGAGGGCGCCATGCAGGCCCTGTGCAGTTACTCTTTTCCGGGCAACGTGCGGGAGCTGGAGAACATCCTGGAGCGCGCCCTGGCCTTGAGCGACCAGGGGGCGGTCATCGAGGCGGACGAACTCAATCTGACGCCGGCCGGCAATGGCGCCGTCGACGGCCTGTCGCGCCACGGCGAGTTGTCCTTGCAGGATTATCTGGACCGGGTGGAGCGGGATCGGATCCTACAGGCGCTGGAGCAGACCGGAGGCAACAAGACCGCAGCCGCCCGCCTGCTGGGCGTCACCTTCCGCAGCCTGCGCTATCGGGTCGAGCGGCTGGGCATCGAATAGGCCGCCAGCGCGGCGCCCTTGAGACCGATGTCGGGATCGGCGACGACGTGCACCGGTACGCTCCGCATGGCCTCAGAGAAACGCCCCTTGCCGCGGAAGCCGGCCAGGAATTCTCCCTCTTCGAGCAGCGGCAGGATGCGCGGCGGAATGCCGCCGGCCAGGTAGACCCCGCCCCGGGCGCCGGTGATCAGGGCTAGGTCGCCGGCGGTCTGGCCCAGGATGCGGACGAACAGGCGCATGGCCCACCCGGCGACGGGGTCGCCGCCATCCAGGGCCGCGCGGGTGACTTCGGCCGCTTCGCGCTGGCGCTTGACCGGACGGCCCGACGCCGTCCGGCAAAAGGCGTATAGATCGGCGATGCCCGGCCCGGACAGGATGCGTTCGGCCGAGACCCGGCCGAATTTGGCTTGCAGGAAATCCAGCAGGGTGACCTGTTCGATGTCGGCCGGAGCGAATGCGACATGGCCGCCTTCGCCCGGCAGAGGGCCGTAACGGTCGCCCAGCCAGACGCTGTGGGCGACGCCCAGGCCGGTGCCGGGGCCGAGCGCCAGGCGCGGCGCATGCGGCAAGGGCTGGCCCGCCTGCAAGGTGACCAACTGCGCCGCGTCCAGCGTATCCAGGCCCCAGGCCACCGCTTCGAAATCATTGATTAGGCGGATCGGAAAGCCGAATTCATCGGACAGGTGGCCGGCGTCGATGGCCCAGGCCAGATTGGTGAGCTCGACCCGCGTGCCGTCGGTCGGGCCCGCCACGGCCAGGCAGGCCGCGGTCGGGGCCGCGTTGCCGGACAGAAAACGCCGTAACAGTTCGGCCAGACCGTCCGCTTCTGCGTTGGCGTAGCTCTGGCGGGCTATCAGGTCCAGACCGGCCGGCCTGGACTCGGCCAGGGCGAGCCGGGTATTGCTACCGCCGATATCCGCGCATAGGACGGTGGCGGGACGGCCTTCAGGCATGGCGTGCAACGGCCTCGAGCAACTCCTCGACGCTGCCCTGGAACGGCGGAATCCGGACATGGCCGATCCGGGCCTGGATGGAGTAGGTCGTGCCTTCCCAGTGGAAATGGCCAGCGGCCAGCGTTTCCAGCATGCCGTTCATGATCCGTTCGGTGATCTCGGCCGGACACAGGGTGAGCAGGGCGCCGAATACCTGGGTGTCCATGCGGGCCAGCAGGTCGGTGTCGCGGATGTGGGGCCGGAGCAGGACGGTCAGGTGGCGGACCAGGGCGTCGCCGGCGCGCGGGCCGGCCTCCTGGTAGACGCGCTGGATGCCGTCGAGCTCGATCTGGATGTAGGACAGCGGCCGGTCGCCGGCCCGTTCCCGTTCGAGGATGCGGGTCAGGCGGCCGATCATGAAATTGCGGCCGGGCAGGGTGGTGAGCGGATCGCGGTCCCACAGGTCGGGCTGGAGCCGGGTCCATTCCCGCTCCTCGGTGATGTCGCGCAAAAGCAGGATGACGACCTGGATCCGGCCGTCCATGCCGCGCACCACACGGCAGGAACCGTCCACTTCGAGTTCGATGCCTTGTCGGGTGATCAGCCGGGTGTCGGGCGGCAGTGGAATCAGCTCGTCGCTGGCCTGTTCGGTCAGCAAGTTGGCGAGCAGGGGGCGGCGGCTGCCGTCGACGACCAGGTCCAGGGTGGTCGGCGGCGCGTCCTCGGTCTCGCCCAGCAGCTTGTAGGCGGCCGGGTTCAGGTAATCGATGTGGTATTGGCTGTCGAGGCGGATGACGGGCTGGGTGAGCGCTTCCAGCGTGCCTTCGGCCCGTTCCATTTCCGCGACCAGTTGGGTTTCGCGTTGCCGGGCGAGGCGGGTGGTGACGGCGATGGCCAGCAGGGCGATGAGCAGATCGATGACGGCGATCGCCTGGCTCAACGGCATGCCGTATTCCGGGCTTTCCTGGCTGCCCCCGCCCAGCCAACTGGTCAGGCCGAGCCATCCGGCCACGCCGCCGGATTCGCCGAAGCCGGCGACGAACAGAACCAGCATGACGACGAACACGACGGCGAAGCCGGCTGTGATAGGCAACAGTATGCTCGGTCGATTCTTCATCGTCATTTCGGCCGCTTCGCCGCCTTCATCTTCCGCCAGCTCCAATCGTCGACTCCCTGTCCGTTCAGCTTATCGATGCCGACTCTCCTGCCGGTCAAGCCCTTGGCAGCGGGAGGATTATATGCGGAATGTGGTGACGGCAAGTCGTCCTTTCGGCCAGGTACCGCGCCGGGCCGGTTCAGACGGAGGCGAGGCCGGCCAGCCAGCGGGCATAGAGCCGTTCGGCCATGGCCGACATGGCCGGCAGGTTTTCCGGCATCTGGGCAAGGATCTGCTCCGGCGTCTGGACGGCAGGACTGTTCGCGGCCGCGATCTCCTCGGCACCGACCGTGCACCACTCGCGGATCATGGCTTCGGTCATCTCGACGTGGCATTGCAGGGCCAGGTGCTTGCCGTCCAGGACGAAGGCCTGGTTGGCGCAGTGGGCGGTTTCCAGGATGCGGACCGCGCCGTCGGGGATGCTGAAGGTCTCGCCGTGCCAGTGGAAGGCCGGAAACTCGGTCTGGCCGGCGAACCAGGCGGCGGCTTCGGGGGCGGTCGTCACACGGGCGGTAGCCCAGCCGATTTCCTTGACCGGATTCAGGCTGATGGCGCCGCCCATCGCCTTGGCGATCAATTGGCCGCCCAGGCAGTGGCCGAGCACCGGGATGCCGGCCGCCACGGCCCGGCGGATCAGGGTCAAGGAATGGGGGATCCAGTCCAGTCCGTCGTTGACGCTCATGGGACCGCCCATGAAGACCAGGCCCGCATAGGCGTTGGCCTCGGCCGGGACGGCCGCGCCCTGGTCGATGGCGACCAGTTGCCAGGGGATGCCGTGTGCGTCGAGGTAGTCGGCCAGGAAACCGGGGCCCTCGTGGGCGACGTGGCGGAAGATGGCGACCGGCTTCATGGATGAATTACGGATTGACCTTCTTGTCCCGTTCGATCAGCGCGTAGGCGCTGTGGTTGTGGATCGACTCGAAGTTCTCCGCCTCGACCACGTAGGCGTCGATCCGCCCGTCCTTGTTCAGGGCGGCGGCGACGTCGCGCACCAGGTCCTCGACGAACTTGGGATTGTCATAGGCGCGCTCGGTGACGAATTTCTCGTCCGGCCGCTTGAGCAGGCCGTACAGCTCGCAGGAGCCGTTGTCCTCGGCGAAGCGGACCAGGTCCTCGATCCAGACGAAGCTATTGGTGCGCACGGTCAGGGTGACGTGCGAGCGCTGGTTGTGGGCGCCGTAGTCGGAGATCTGCTTGGAGCAGGGGCACAGGCTGGTGACCGGCACCACGGCGCGGATGGTCTGGATGTATTCGCCGTTCTTGATCTCGCCGATGAAGGTGATGTCGTAGTCGATCATGCTCTCGACGCCGGACACCGGGGCCTTCTTGGTGATGAAGTAGGGGAAGTTCATCTCGACGTGGCCGGATTCGGCCTCCAGGCGCTCGACCATCTGGCGCATCATCGACTCGAACGACTCGACCGAGAACTCGCGCTCGTAGCTGTTCAGGATCTCGACGAAGCGCGACATGTGCGTGCCCTTGAAATGGTGGGGCAGGTAGACGTACATGTTGAAGGTCGCGACGGTGTGCTGCACGCCGCCGTGCTTGTCGGCCACCCGGATCGGGTGGCGGATGGATTTGATGCCGACCTTGTCGATGGCGATCTGGCGGGCGTCGTGATAGCTCTGGACGTCCGGCATCGCGTCGGTGGGGCAGGGCGCGTCGGTGTCACAGACGTTGTCGCATTGGCTCATCTCTGTACTTCCTGTGTGTTCGATGGCCGAAGTATAAGCCACCGCCAATAGTTGAGTAAACTACTCGGATATGAATTTTCGGATGGCGGACTCCAGCCCGGCCGCGTCCAGGCCGCAGCGGGCCAGCAGGACGGCCGGATCGCCCTGTTCGACGAAGCGGTCGGGCAGGCCGAGGTGCAGGACCGGCCTGACGATGTCCAAGGCCGCCAGCGCCTCGGCCACGGCCGAGCCGGCGCCACCCATGACGGCGTTCTCCTCGACGGTGACCAGATGGTCGTGGTTTTCCGCCAATTGTCGGACCAGTTCCTCATCCAATGGTTTCACGAAGCGCATGTCGGCCACCGTGGCGTCGAGCGCCTCGGCCACCTTCAGGGCCGGCGCGACCAGGCTGCCGAAGGCCAGGATGGCGACCTTGCCGCCTTGCCGGCGGACGATGCCCTTGCCGACCGGCAGGGGTTCCAGGGCCGGATCGATGATCGCGCCCGGGCCGGTGCCGCGCGGATAGCGCACCGCGCTCGGGCCGGCGTGGCGATAGGCCGTGGTCAGCAGGCGGCGGCATTCGTTCTCGTCCGAGGGCGCCGCGATCAGCATGTTGGGCACGCAGCGCAGGAAGCTGAGGTCGTAGGCGCCGGCATGGGTCGGGCCGTCGGCGCCGACCAGGCCGCCCCGGTCGATGGCCAGCATGACCGGCAGGTCCTGCAGGGCGACGTCGTGGATCAGCTGGTCGTAGGCCCGCTGCAGGAAGGTCGAATAGATCGCCACCACCGGCTTGATGCCTTCGCAGGCCAGGCCGGCGGCGAAGGTGAGGGCATGCTGTTCGGCGATGCCGACGTCGAAATAGCGGTCCGGGAATTCCTCGGCGAACGCTGTGAGGCCGGAACCCTCGCCCATGGCCGGGGTGATGCCGACCAGCCGTGCGTCGGCCGCGGCCATGTCGACCAGCCAGTCGCTGAACACCTGGGTGTAGGTCGGCTTGCCGCCGGCCTTGGCCGACAGCCCGGCCTCGGGGTCGAACTTGCCGACGCCGTGGTAGCCGCAGGGGTTCTCCTCGGCCGGGGCGTAGCCCTTGCCCTTCTGGGTGACGATGTGCAGGAACTGCGGCCCGGACAGCTTCTTGATGTTGAGCAGCGTGTCCATCAGGGCGTCGATGTCGTGGCCGTCGATCGGGCCCAGGTAGTTGAAGCCGAATTCCTCGAACAGGGTGCCCGGCGTGACCATGCCCTTGACGTGCTCCTCGGCCTTCTTGGCCAGTTCCAGGATGGGCGGGATGCGCGACAGCATCTTTTCGCCGCCCCGCCGCATGGCGTTGTAGAAGCGGCCGGAGAGCAGCTTGGTCAGGTAGGTGTTGAGCGCGCCGACGTTGGGCGAGATCGACATCTCGTTGTCGTTCAGGATCACCAGCAGGTTGGCGTCCATGGCGCCGCCGTTGTTGAGCGCCTCGAAGGCCATGCCGGCGGTCATCGCGCCGTCGCCGATCACGGCCACGGCGCGGTAGTCCTCGCCCTTCAGCTTGGCCGCCGTGGCCATGCCCAGCGCGGCCGAGATCGAGGTGCTGGAGTGGCCGGCGACGAAGGCGTCGTACGCGCTCTCCTCGCGCTTGGGGAAGCCGGACAGGCCGTCGGTCTGGCGCAGCGTGGCCATGCGTTCGCGCCGGCCGGTCAGGATCTTGTGGGCGTAGGTCTGGTGGCCGACGTCCCAGACGATCTTGTCGCGCGGCGCGTCGAACACCGCGTGCAGGGCCACGGTCAGTTCGATCACGCCCAGGTTGGAGGCCAGGTGGCCGCCGGTCTTCGACACCGTCTCGATGATGAAGGCGCGCAGTTCGTCGGCCAGCTGCTTGAGTTCGGCGCGGGAAAGCTGTTTCAGGTCGGCCGGGTCGTTGACTTGCTGCAGGATGTTCAAAACTGCCTCTCGACGATGAAGCGGGCGATCTCGGACAGCCAGCGGCCCCGTTCGCCGAACGGCTCGACGGCGCGGCGGGCGTCGGCCACCAGCTCGTTGGCGTAGTCGCGCGCTTCCTTGGCGCTCATCAGGGTCAGGTAGGTGGCCTTGCCCTGGGCCGCGTCCTTGCCGGCGGTCTTGCCCAGGGTCGCGGTGTCGGCCTCGGCATCGAGCACGTCGTCCATGACCTGGAAGGCCAGGCCGACGCACTTGGCGTAGTGTTCCAGCGCGCTCCGGTTCGCCTCGCCCAGTTCCGCGCCGGACAGGGCGCCGAGCAGCACGGCGGCGCGGATCAGGGCGCCGGTCTTGTGGATGTGCATGAATTCCAGTTCGGCCAGGTCCAGGCTCTTGCCGGTGCTGGCCAGATCGACCGCCTGGCCGCCGCACATGCCGCGCGAGCCCGATGCCTTGGCCAGCAGACCCAGCATCGCGGCGCTGCCGCCTGCTTCGGCCAGGACCTCGAAGGCCGCGCTCTGCAAGGCGTCACCGACCAGCAGGGCGGTGGCCTCGTCATACTGGACGTGACAGGTCGGCTTGCCCCGGCGCAGGTCGTCGTCGTCCATGCAGGGCAGGTCGTCGTGGGTCAAGGAATAGACGTGGATCAGTTCGACCGCGCAGGCCGCGGCCTCGACCAGCCGCATGTCGGCGCCGACCGCCTCGCCGGCGGCGAAGGCCAGCATCGGCCGCACCCGCTTGCCGCCGCCCAGCGTGACGTAGCGCATCGCCTCGTGCAGGCGGGCCGGTTCCAGGTCGGGCGCGGGCAGGCAGGCGCTCAAAGCGGCTTCGGTGCGGGCCTGGACGGTCCGGGTCCAGAGGGCGAAATCGGTCATTGCTCTGCCGCGCCGCCTTCGGCCTCGGGGTTGAAGTCCTTGAGCAAGCCGCTCTCCAGAATCTTCACCTGCTGTTCGGCGTCGGCCAGGGTCTTCTGGCACCAGGCAGTCAGTTCCATGCCGCGCTTGTAGGCGGCCAGGGAATCCTCCAGGCTGAGCCTGCCCGCCTCCATGGACGCGACCAGGCCTTCGAGCTCGGCGACGGCGGATTCGAAATCCTTGGGGGGGGCGGATTTGGCGGTTTTGCTCATGGCGTTGGCTAACGGTCGGGCCGTAATGATAGCCCAGCCGGGCGGGAGGCGTCATGGGCCAACGGTTCGCCCACCCAGCCCTATTTCCGGTAGGGAAGAATCCGGTGCCGAAAAGCGGTATCGTTCCTTGCTGACGACTTCAGGTCCGTTCCGCCCCTTGGCGACCCAATGAATCAAGTTCGACCGCAAGATGCCTAAGAAACCAGCAATGGCTGCCGCCAATTTGCCCGTCCTGCGTTTCGCGCGCAGGCAGGATTGGGCAGACTGGCTGGCCGACAACCATGCCGCTTCGGACGGCGTGTGGCTGCAACTGGCCAAGAAGGCAGCTGGCGTCCAATCGGTGTCCTATGACGAGGCCATCCTGGAAGCACTTTGCTTCGGCTGGATCGACGGCCAGAAGAAAACGCATGACGAGCTGTATTGGCTGCAGAAATTCACGCCGCGGTCGGCAAAAGGCATTTGGTCGAAGATCAACAGGGAAAAGGCGCTCGGCCTGATCGAAGCGGGAAAAATGCAGCCGGCCGGACGCGAGGAAATCGAGCGCGCCAAGCTCGACGGGCGCTGGGAGGCGGCTTATGACTCGGCAAGCAAATCCACCGTGCCTAGCGATCTTCAATCGGCACTGGACGCCAACCCGCAGGCCAAGCACTTCTTTGCAACGCTGGATAATCGAAATCGGTATGCGATCCTGTTTCGGATCCAGACAGCCAAGAAGGCCGAAACCAGGGCCAGGAAGATAGATCAATTCGTGCAGATGCTGGTGCGGCACGAAAAGATCCACCCTTGATGCACTGTGGTCTCTCCATTCGGTGTCTTCAGGGGGAAACAGGTATGCCATTGAGCTACCAATGAGGCTTCCACTGGCGTGCGGCCTGGCGATAGTATCCGAACATGGAACGCCACCCCCTTGAGCTTCTGATCGAACAAGCCGACACGGCGATCAACCGGGAAGACTTCGACACCTTGATGGATATCTACTCGGATGACGCGGTGCTGGTCGTCAAGCCGGACATGAACGCAATCGGCAAGGCAAAGATTCGCCAGGCGTTCGAGGCGATCGCGATGCATTTCGGGCACAGTCTGCATGTCCGTCAGGCCGGCATGAAGGTGCTGGAGTCGGGTAACACCGCGCTGGTCTTGGCCCGGACCGTGATTTCGGCATCGAATCTGCCCGAGATGGAACGGAGCGCCACCTACGTATTCGAGAAGGGTTCGGACGGCCGCTGGCGCTGCACGATCGACAATTCGTACGGCCACGCGCTGCTGTCGACATGAGTGCGAACGTTATGGATCAGCTCGCCCCTTACGTCGCCGCCATCCTCCAGCAGCCCAGCCCGCTGGCCATCGCCGATCAGAATGTGGAGAAGACGTCCTGGCAGGACCAGGGTTTCGTCGTCACGAAGGAGGTGGCCGACTACCGCTTCGCCAACGGCGTGGTCGTCCGGCGCACGGTCGAGCAGGACGATTTCCCTGCCGAGCAGGCCTGCGCCGAGTGCTGGATCACCTACGAGGTGATACATACCGGCGATGCGGTGGCGGCCGTCGAACCGGCACGGATGGTGTTTCCGAACGCCTGCCGCGAGTCGTTCTGGCTGGCCTACCACACCGCCTGACCGGCTTCCGGCCGTTCCGCTTGTCCGCCGTGGGGCGCCTTGGGTATAGTGGCGGTCGCCAACGTTTCCGTGGGAGAGCGTGCCGCAAGGCACCGCCGAAGGCGCAACCCACCCGCCAATCGCTCAGGCAGAAGGACCGCGGAAACTCAGTTTCGGCTCTGGCTGACGGAGATCGCGTCATGCCGGGGGCTAAACGGGCAACTCTGGAGAGCGCCGCCGGACCAGGCGGCCACCGATGGGGCAAATCTCTCAGGTAACCGGACAGAGGGGTGGAGATGTATCAAGCGTCTTCGCACCTATTTCAATTGGAGCCTCGTTTGCAGTCGCAGCCCGTCGCCAATCTGACCCGCATGCCGCCCTGGATCCGCCAGAACCTCGGCCAGGGTCGCCATTTTCCCGAGACTGCGCGCGCGGTGCAGGGCCTCAACACCGTCTGCGACGAGGCCCGCTGCCCGAACAAGGGCGAATGCTGGAGCCGCGGCACCGCCACCTTCATGCTGCTGGGCGACACCTGCACCCGGGCCTGCGGCTTCTGCTCGGTGAAGACCGGCCGGCCGGACTGGCACGACGCCGGCGAGCCGCGCCGGGTGGCCGAGGCGGCGCTGCGCATGGGATTGAGCTTCACGGTGCTGACCTCGGTCAACCGCGATGACCTGCCCGACGGCGGCGCCGGCTGCTTCGCCGAGACCCTGGAGCAGTTGCGCCTGGCCCGGCCGGACATGGGCGTCGAGTTCCTGACCCCGGACTTCCGCAACTGCCAGCAGGAGGCAGCCGACCTGTTCGTCGCCACCCTGGAGCGCCTGCCGGACAACGCCCGGCGCGATCTGGTCTGGGGCCACAACATGGAAACCGTGCCGCGTCTGTACAAGGAGGCGCGCAAGGGCGCGAAGTACGAGCGTTCGCTCGACCTGCTCCGGCTCGCCGCCGGCCTGCCCGGCGTCGAGGCCAAGTCGGCCCTGATGCTGGGCCTGGGCGAGACGCGGGACGAGGTGCTGGCCGTGCTGGCCGACCTGCGCCAGGCCGGTGTCGCCCGGCTGTCGCTGGGCCAGTACTTGCGGCCCTCGCTCGACAACCTGCCGGTGGTCCGCTACGTCCATCCGGACGAGTTCGCGCAGTACGAGACCGACGCCCGCGCCCTGGGCTTCGGCTGGGTCAAGGCCGGGCCGCTGGTCCGCAGTTCCTATTACGCAGAAGAGATCCAACATGCTCAAACAGACGCCGCTTAACGCCAAGCACCGCGAGGCCAACGCCAAGCTGGTCGACTTCTCCGGCTGGGAGATGCCGATCCACTACGGTTCCCAGATCGAGGAGCACCATGCGGTGCGCCAGGACGCCGGCATGTTCGACGTCTCCCACATGCTGCCGGTCGACATCAAGGGCGAGGGCGTCCGCGCCTTCCTGCGCCGCCTGGTCGCCAACAACGTCGACAAGCTGCAGACCACCGGCAAGGCGCTCTATTCCTGCATGCTGAACGAGAACGGCGGCGTGGTGGACGACCTGATCATCTACTTCATGACCGAGTCCTGGTTCCGCATCGTGGTCAACGCCGGCTGCGCCGACAAGGACATCGCCTGGATGGAAGCGCAGCGCGACAAGTACGCACCCGGCCTGCAGATCCTGCCCGGCCGCGACCTGGCGATGATCGCCATCCAGGGGCCGAACGCCGCCGCCAAGTTCTGGCAGGCCCTGCCCGGCAGCGAGGGCGTGACCCGGGCCATGAAGCCCTTCACCGCCATCGTCATCGGCACCATGTTCGTCGCTCGCACCGGCTACACCGGCGAGGACGGCTTCGAGGTCATGATGCCGGCCAAGGCCGCCTCGTTCATGTGGCAGGCCCTGCTCGACGCCGGCGTCCGGCCGTGCGGCCTCGGCGCGCGCGACACGCTGCGCCTGGAGGCGGGCATGAACCTGTTCGGCCAGGACATGGACGAGACGGTCTCGCCGCTCGAATCCGGCCTGGCCTGGACTGTGGACCTGAAGTCCGAGCGCGACTTCATCGGCAAGGACGCCCTGCTCAAGCAGCCGGTCGGGCGCCAGCTGATCGGCCTGGTGCTGCAGGAACGCGGCGTGCCGCGCAGCCACCAGAAGGTGTACACCGCCAAGGGTGAAGGCGAGGTGACCAGCGGCACCTTCTCGCCCACGCTCAACGTCGGCATCGCCCTGGCCCGCGTGCCCGTGGGCGTCAACGTCGGCGACGAGATCGAGGTGGAAATCCGCGACAAGAAATTGAAGGCACGTGTGGTGAAATACCCGTTCGTGCGCAACGGCAAAGCATTGGTATAAGGAGAACGACATGAGCATCCCCGCCGACCTGAAGTACACCAAGTCCCACGAATGGGCCCGCCTCGAAGCCGACGGCACCGTCACCGTGGGCATCACAGACCATGCCCAGGAGCTGCTCGGCGACATGGTCTTCGTCGAGAACCCGGTGGTCGGCCGCAGCCTGGCCGCGGGCGAGGAATGCGCCGTGGTCGAATCGGTCAAGGCGGCCTCGGACGTCTATGCACCGATCGCCGGCGAGGTGGTCGAGGCCAACGGCGACCTGGAAGGCGGTCCGGATCTGCTCAACAAGGACCCCTACGGCGCCTGGATGTTCAAGCTCAAGCCGGCCAACGCCGCCGACTTGGCCGGCCTGCTCGACGCCGCGGCCTACGCTGCCCACGTGGAGAGCGAGGCGCACTGAGATGCCGTTCATCCCGCACACCGAGCAGGACGTCGCCGAGATGCTGGCCAGCATCGGCGCATCCGACATCGAGGCGCTGTTCGACGAGATCCCGGCCGGCCTGCGCTGCGCCGGCCTGCCGGGCGTGCCGGAAGGACTGTCCGAGATGGCGGTCACCCGCCTGGCCCAGGAGCGGGCCGCACAGGACGGCTTCTATCTCAACTTCATCGGCGCCGGCGCCTACGAGCATCACATCCCCGCCGCGGTCTGGCAGATCGCCGGCCGGGGCGAGTACTACACCGCCTACACGCCCTATCAGGCCGAGGCCAGCCAGGGCACCCTGCAGCTGATCTACGAATACCAGACCATGATGACCCGGCTCACCGGGCTCGACGTGTCCAACGCCTCGCTCTACGACGGCGCCTCGGCCCTGGCCGAGGCCGTGCTCATGGCGGTGCGCGCGAACAAGGGCAACGTCCGGCGGGTGCTGGTGCCGGCGACCGTGCATCCCCGCTACCGCGCGGTGGCCGAGGCGACGGTGAAGAACCAGGGCATCGAGCTGGTCACGCTGCCGTACTGCACCGAATGCGGCCACACCCTGGTCGACGCGCTCGAGGCCTATGCCGCCGAGCCGGCCGCCGCACTGGTCATCCCGCAGCCCAACTTCTTCGGCGTGCTGGAGCCGGTCGGCGCCCTGACCGACTGGGCGCACGGCCACGACATGCTGGCCATCGCGGTGGCCAACCCGATGAGCCTGGCCTTGCTCAAGCCGCCCGGCCGGTGGGGCGCGAAGGGCGCCGACATCTGCGTCGGCGACGGCCAGCCGCTCGGCATCCCGCTCTCCTCGGGCGGGCCGTACTTCGGCTTCATGACCTGCAAGCAGGCGCTGGTGCGGCAGATGCCGGGCCGCATCGTCGGCGCCACGGTCGACAAGGACGGCAAGCGCGGCTACGTGCTCACCCTGCAGGCCCGCGAGCAGCACATCCGCCGTTCCAAGGCGACCTCCAACATCTGCACCAACCAGGGCCTGATGATGACCGCCGCGGTGATCCACACCGCGCTGATGGGGCCGGAAGGGCTGAAGAACGTCGCCCTGGCTTCGCACGCCAACACCCGGGTGCTGCTCGACCAGCTGACCGCCATCCCCGGCGTGAAACGGGCCTTCACCGGTGCCTTCTTCCACGAGGCGGCGATCCGTATCGAGGGCGACGTGGCCGAGGTGCTGCGCGCCATGCGGGCCCGGGGCATCCTGGCCGGCCACGGGCTCGGCCGCGACTACCCGGAACTGGCCGACGGCATCCTGTTCTGCGTCACCGAGACCAAGACCGGTGGCGATCTGGAGCAGTATGCGCAACAATTGGAACGTATCCTGAGTCGGCGGCGGGAAGCTCCGCCCTGTGCTTACAAGTCCTGAAACCAACCAGAGGAGCACGCACATGACCACCACCGTAACCCTGGCCGGCGACCCCGTCACCGTCGGCGGCGACTTTCCCCGTCCCGGCGACAAGGCACCCAGCTTCATGCTGGTCGACAAGGATCTGAAGGACGTCTCGCTGTCCACCTACTTCGGCAAGCGCAAGATCCTCAACATCGTGCCCAGCCTGGATACCCCGACCTGCCAGGCCTCCGCGCGCCATTTCAATGCCGAGGCCGCCACCCTGCCCAACACCGTGGTGCTGGTCATCTCCGCCGACCTGCCCTTCGCCCAGGCCCGCTTCTGCGGCGCCGAGGGGCTCGACAACGTGATTACCCTGTCGACCATGCGCGGCCGCGACTTCCACAAGCAGTACGGCGTCATGATCATGGACCCGCCGCTGTCCGGCCTGCTGGCCCGCGCCGTGATCGTGCTGGACGAGAACGACCGCGTCGTCTACTCGCAGATGGTGCCCGAGATCACCCACGAACCCAATTACGACGCCGCCCTGGCGGCGGCCCGCGGCCAACCCCTCTGATCCCTAAATGCTGATCTTCGAACACTCCCGCCCGGGGCGCCGGGCCGGCGGCCAGGCCCCCGTCGCGGCGCCCGCCGCCACCGACCTGCCGGCCGAGCTGTTGCGTGCCGATCCGCCCGGCCTGCCGGAAGCCTCCGAGCTGGACGTGGTGCGCCACTACACCGGCCTGTCGCAGAAGAACTTTGCCATCGACACCCAGTTCTACCCGCTCGGCTCCTGCACCATGAAGTACAACCCGCGGGCCTGCCACAGCCTGGCCATGCTGCCCCAGTTCCTGGCCCGCCATCCGCTGGCCGACGCCGACACCGGGCAGGGCTTCCTGCGCAGCATGCACGAACTGCAGGAGATGCTGAAGGAAGTGACCGGCATGGCGGCCGTGTCGATGGCGCCGATGGCCGGTGCCCACGGCGAATTCGCCGGCGTGGCCATGATCCGGGCCTACCACGACGCCCGCGGCGACACGGCCCGGAACGAGATCATCGTCCCCGACGCGGCGCACGGCACCAACCCGGCCACCGCCACCATGTGCGGCTACACGGTCAGGGAGATCCCTACCGACCGCGACGGCAACGTCGACCTGGGGGCGCTCAAGGCCGCGGCCGGGCCGCAGACCGCCGGCCTGATGCTGACCAACCCGTCCACCCTGGGCGTGTTCGAGAAGACCATCGTCGAGATCCAGAAGATCGTCCACCAGGCCGGCGGCCTGACCTACTACGACGGCGCCAACCTGAACGCCATCCTGGGCCGGGTGCGGCCGGGCGACATGGGCTTCGACGTCATCCACATGAATCTGCACAAGACCTTCTCCACCCCGCACGGCGGCGGCGGTCCTGGCGCCGGCCCGGTCGGCGTCTCGGAGCGGCTGGTGCCCTTCCTGCCCATCCCCTACGTGCTGGAGGACAAGGACTTCTTCCGCTGGGCCGAGGAGGCCGACTGCCCGCAGAGCATCGGCCGGATGAGCGCCTTCGGCGGCAACATGGGCGTCCTGCTGCGGGCCTGGATCTACGCCCGTCTGCTTGGCCGCGACGGCATGCGCCGGGTGGCCGACTACGCGTCGCTGAACGCCAACTACCTGGCGGCCGAACTGAAGAAGGCGGGTTTCGATCTGGCCTTCCCGGAGCGGCGCGCCAGCCACGAGTTCATCGTCAGCCTCAAGGCGCTCAAGGACGCCACCGGCGTGAGCGCCATGGACTTCGCCAAGCGGCTGCTCGACTACGGCTTCCATGCCCCGACCACCTACTTCCCGATGCTGGTGCCGGAGTGTCTGCTGATCGAGCCGACCGAAACCGAAAGCAAGCAGACGCTGGATGCCTTCGTCGCCGCCATGGCCAAGGTGAAGCTGGAAGCGGAGACCGAGGCCGACCTGGTCAAGGGCGCGCCGCACACGCTGCCGGCCAGGCGGCTGGACGACGTCAAGGCCGCACGGGAGCTCGACCTGGCATGGAAATGACCCCGCCGCCGCAGGACAGCAACCACCACAAGGGCAAGACCGGACTGAAGCGGGCCTGGAATGCGCTGTTCTATTCCATGGCCGGGTTCAAGGCCGCGTTCAAGCACGAGGACGCCTTCCGCCAGGAAGTGATCCTGGCCGCCGTCCTGATTCCGGCCGCCTTCCTGCTCGGCCACGCCGCCATCGAGCGGGCGCTGATGATCGGCAGCGTGCTGCTGGTGCTGCTGGTGGAGCTGATCAACTCCGCCATCGAGGCCACCGTGGACCGCATCTCGCTGGAAGACCACACGTTGGCCAAGCGGGCCAAGGACATCGGCAGCGCCGCCGTGTTCGTCTCGCTGGTCAACGTGGTGGTGATCTGGGGACTGATACTGTTGGATTGATGCCCGGCCGCACGCAGGCTTGGCTAGGAGCCGGACCATGGCAGCAACCGAAAATCGTCGCTATCACCGCGTCGGGCACGATGCCCGCGCCACCCTCTCGCTGGCCGGCCAGACCTGGTCCTGCACGGTCGAGGATCTGTCGCTCAAGGGCTGCATGGTCGAGTTGGCCGAGCCCTGGCCTGTGGCCGCAGGCACGGTCTATCAGCTCAGCGTGCACCTGAGCTATGCCATCCACATCGAAATGGCGGTGCAGCTGTCGCACCAGGAAGGCCGCCGCGTCGGCTTCCGCTGCATCAGCATCGACTCCGACAGCGTCGCCCAGCTGAAGCGGCTGGTGGAGCTCAACCTGGGCGACAGCAGCCTGCTGCAGCGGGATATGCAGGCCCTGGTATCCGGCAAGTGAAGCGTTTCCCGGCACGCCGCAGGGCTTGCCGCGGCCAGGTGCCGACTGCCAGCCGCTTCATCTGAGCCGGCCGTCCGGCTGTCGGACCCGGTCCGAGCCCGCAGTCGGAATTTTCCTACCCTCCAGGCGAATTTTCCCACCGTGCAAATCAGCATTTCGCTGATGTTTTCCTCCCGTTCGAATCGCCATCATGGCAACCGTAACGAAGCGGTCTGTCCATGGTTCGAGATAGGGAAAGCATCAAGCAATGAAGATACTGCTGGTTGAGGATTCCGATGCAATACGGGTGCGCCTGCGTTCGCTGATCGGCGAATTGTGCAGCGAAGCGAGCGTCTACGAGGCGAGCGGCGAACGCGAAGCCACCGACGAAGCCTGCCGGGAACGGCCGGACCTGATCATCCTCGATCTCAATCTGGCCGAAGGCAACGGCCTCGGCGTACTGCAGTCGGTGAAGAGCCGGGCGCTGCAAACCCGGGTTGCCGTGCTGACCAATCACGCCGAGGCGCCCTACCGCAAGAAATGCCTGAACTCGGGCGCCGAATGGTTCTTCGACAAGGCCGATGGTTTCGGCGGCATCGGCAACGTGCTGACCAGCCTCTGCGGCCATGCGACGGGGGAGGGCGGATCATGCCGGTGAACGACCTGCCGAAGCACGGCGGCTGGGGCTACCCGGCCAGTGTCGGCCTGGCCGGCGCGGCCGCCTGTCTGGTCCTGGCTTGGGACAGCTGGCTGGGCGTCGGCCTGGCCCTGGGCATGCTGCTGTCGGGCGGCGCCGCGGCGCGGTTCGCGGTGCGCGCAGAGCGGGCCCGCACGATGCAGTCGATTGCCGAGCGCGAACAAGAGGTGCGCCAGGACTGCCGGCAGGAAGCCGAAGCTTTCCTGGCCAGTCTGGACCGGTTCGGCGACCGTGTGGTGCCGGTCTGGGCCAAGCAGATCGACAGCAGCCGGCAGCAGACCGAGGCGGCCCTGGTCGAGGTAACCCAGCGTTTCAGCGGCATCGTCGATCAGCTCGATCAGGCGATCGCCGCCTCCTCGGCCTCGGCCGACATGATGAGCGGCCAGGCCAGCGGCGTGGTCGAGGTGTTCGGCAGCAGCGAGCAGCGTCTGGGCCGGGTCGTGGCTTCGCTGCGCGATGCCCTGGCCAACAAGGATGCCCTGATGGCCGACGTCGGCCAGCTGGTCGATTTGATCAAGCAGCTCAGGGAGATGGCCAGCACGGTGTCCGACATCGCCGACCAGACCAACCTGCTGGCGCTCAACGCCGCCATCGAGGCGGCCCGGGCCGGCGAGGCCGGACGCGGCTTTGCCGTGGTGGCGGACGAGGTGCGCAAGCTGTCCGGCCTGTCCGGCGAGAGCGGCAAGCGCATCAACCAGGTCATCGACCACGTCAGCCAGGCCATCACCCGCGCCTTCGAGACGGCCTCCCGTTCCACCAGCGAGGACTCCGAAGCGGCCAACGCATCCGAAACGACCATCCGCGAGGTGCTGGGCGACTTCCGCCGGATCACCGACAGCCTGAGCGCCTCGGGCAACATCCTGCGCGACACCGGCCGGACGATCCAGGTCGAGGTGGCCAATTCCCTGGTCCAGCTCCAGTTCCAGGACCGGGTCAGCCAGATCCTGTCCCACGTCCACGACAGCATCGCCGACTTCCCGGCCACGTTGCACGCGAGCGAAGCCGACTTCAAGGAAAGCGGCCGACTGCAGGCGCTCAACGTCGACCAGGTGCTGGCCGATCTGGAGCGCACCTACGCCACCAGCGAAGAACACGCCAACCACGGCCGGAATGTCGCCCAGGCCGACAACGAGATCGTATTTTTCTAGGAAGGACAAAACCATGGCCAAGACCATCATGATCGTCGACGACTCCAGCACCATGCGCCAGGTCGTCTCCATCACCCTCAAGGGCGCGGGCTACGACGTGCTCGAAGGCTGCGACGGGCGCGACGCCCTGGCCAAGCTCAACGGCCAGAAGATCCACCTGGTCATCAGCGACGTGAACATGCCCAACATGGACGGCATCACCTTCGTCAAGGAGCTGAAGAGCAAGCCCGAATACCGCTTCACCCCGGTGATCATGCTGACCACCGAGGCCGGCGAGGACAAGAAGGCCCAGGGCCAGGCGGCCGGGGCGAAGGCCTGGGTGGTCAAGCCGTTCAAGCCCGACCAGATCCTGGGCGCGGTCGCCAAGCTGGTCCAGGCCTGATCCGGCGATAAGGGGAGAGTGACGATGAATGCGGAACGCCAAGACGGCATGGTCCGCCTCGAATTGGAGGGCGAAGTGACCATCTACACCGCCCAGCAGACAAAGCAAAACCTGCTCGAAGGCCTGGCCCGCGGTTCCGGCCTGGAGGCTGACCTGTCGCGCGTCGACGAATTCGATTCGGTCGGCTTGCAGCTGCTGCTGCTGGCCCGGACCGAAGCGGAACGGGCCGGCAAATCGTTCCGGCTCGTCGGCTTCAGCGCGGTCGTGGAAGATGTGCTCGGGCTTTGCCAACTCACCGACTGGCTGGACGAACAGCCGGTGCGGGTCGCGCACTAGGAGACGGACATGGACGAGATTCTGCAGGCGTTTCTGGTCGAGTGCCGCGAACTGCTGGACGGCATGGAGGCAGGGCTGCTCCGGGTCGAGCAGGAGGACGACACCACCGAGTCGGTCAACGCCATCTTCCGCGCCGCCCATACCATCAAGGGTTCGGCCGGCCTGGTCGGCCTGGACGGCATGGTCGCCTTCACCCACGTCATGGAAAGCGTGCTGGACCGGGTGCGGGCCGGCGAGCTGGGCATCGACGGCGATCTGGTCGCGGTCCTGCTCGACTGCGGCGACCACCTGGCGCGCCGGGTCGATCTGCTGGCCGGCGGCGGCGACGATTCGATCCTGGAAGAGGAAGCCGGCCGCATCCAGGCCCGGCTCGCGCCCTATCAGCGCGGTGCCGGGTCATCCTTGCCGGCACCGGTCGCGGCGACCCCGGTCAATGACCGCGGGGCGGCCGAGCATTGGCACATCTCGCTGCGCTTCGGCCCCGACGTGCTGCGCAACGGCATGGATCCGCTGTCCTTCCTGCGTTTCCTGGGCACCCTGGGCGACATCGTCGGGCTGCATCTGATCGACCGCATCCCCCCGGCCGCGGAGATGGACCCGGAGACCTGCTATCTGGGCTTCGAGATCGGTTTCCGCAGCGCCGCGAGCAAGGCCGATATCGAAGCTGTGTTCGAATTCGTCCAGGACGATTGCGTGATCCACATCCTGCCGCCGGCCAGCCGGATCGAGGAATACCTGGAGTTGATCCGCTCGCTGCCCGAAGACGATTTCAAGCTGGGTGAGATCCTGGTCCGCTGCGGCACCCTGACCCAGCATGAACTGGCCGAGGCCCTGGCCCGCCAGGCTGCGGCGCAGGATGCGGGCGCGGCCGCGCAGGCCAAGCCGCTGGGCGAGATCATCCTGGAGAGCGGCATGGTCCAGCCCGCGGTGCTCGACGCTGCGCTGGAAAAACAGAAGCAGGGCCGCGAGGCCAAGAGCCAGGAAAACCGCGTGCTCAAGGTCGATTCGGAAAAGCTCGACCACCTCATCAACCTGGTCGGCGAGCTGGTCATCGCCGGCGCTTCGGCGGCGGTCCTGGCCCAGCGCAGCCGGGACATGGTGCTGCAGGAAACCACCTCCAACATCGCCCGCCTGGTCGAGGAGATCCGCGATTCGGCCCTGCAGCTGCGCATGGTGCAGATCGGCGAGACCTTCCGCCGCTTCAACCGGGTGGTGCGCGACGTCTCCCGGGAGCTGGGCAAGGAGATCGAGCTGGTCATCACCGGCGCCGAGACCGAACTCGACAAGACCGTGGTCGACAAGATCGGCGATCCGCTCACCCATCTGGTGCGCAACTCCATGGACCACGGCATCGAGGCGACCGAGGCCCGCATCGCGCGCGGCAAGCCGGCCCGCGGCACGGTACGCCTCAACGCCTATCACGACTCCGGCAACATCGTCATCGAGGTGGGCGACGACGGCAACGGCCTCAACCGGGAGCGCATCCTGGCCAAGGCGCAGGAAAAGGGCCTGGTCCAGGCCGGCCAGACGCTCGGCGACCAGGAGGTCTACCAACTGATCTTCGAGCCGGGCTTCTCGACCGCCGCCCAGGTGACCAACCTGTCCGGGCGCGGCGTCGGCATGGACGTGGTGCGGCGCAACATCGAAGCCCTGCGCGGCACGATCGAGATCGATTCGCGCGAAGGCGAGGGCTCGACCTTCCGCATCCGCCTGCCGCTCACCCTGGCCATCATCGACGGCTTCCTGTTCGGGGTCGGCAGCGCGTCCTACGTGGTGCCGCTGGACATGGTGGTGGAATGCGTCGAGCTGACCGACGCCGACCGCCTGGAGGCCGGCGAGCGCAACTTCGTCAACCTGCGCGGCGAGCTGTTGCCCTTCCTCCGCCTGCGTGAATACTTCAGCGACGACAGCAAGGCGGTGCGCCGGGAGAACATCGTCGTGGTGCAGCATGCCGGCCAGAAGGCGGGCCTGGTGGTGGATGCCCTGATGGGCGAATTCCAGACCGTCATCAAGCCTCTGGGCCAGTTGTTCGGCCACCTCAAGGGCATCAGCGGCTCGACCATCCTGGGCAGCGGCGAAGTGGCCCTGATCATGGACGTGCCGGCCCTGATCCAGCGGGCCGTGAACCAGGAAGAGCGCCGCCATGCAGTACCCGCATCCGTCTAAGCCGATGGCGATAAACCCCATGAACCTGACGCCCATCCTCGGTATCGGCCTGCTGGCCTGTGTGCCGCCGGCCCAGGCCGACGAGCCCTCCGCCACGCCCTACCGGCCGACCATCTCCAACCCGGCCGAATTGTCCGCGCCGGGCTGGCTGGAGGTCGAGTTCGGCGCCGCCCGGGCCAAGGGCGGCCAGAACCAGTGGCAGAACAACCTGCCCTACACCCTCAAATACGCCTTCAGCCCGGACTTCGGCATCCTGCTCGGCGGCGATCTGCACGCCAGCCAGACCGACTGGTCCGGCCAGGAGACCTCCGGCCGCGGCGACAACACCCTGCTGTTCAAGCACCGCTTCGGCGTCGACGAACGCAACGCCTTCGGCCTCGAATGGGGCGCGAAGCTGCCAAGCGCGGCGGCCGGTGTCGGCAGCGGTCAGGCCGACTACATCGTCAACGGCATCTACAGCGTGGACATCGGCGAGACCCGCATCGACACCAACCTGGGCGCGACCCGGATCGGCCTCGAGCAGGTCGGCCTCGGCCGCGACCAGTACAGCTGGGCGACGGCGGTGTCGCGCGAGGTGGTGCCGCGCTGGACCCTGGCCGGCGAGTTGTCGGGCACAGCGCGCCGGGGCATGACACCGACCGCCCAGTTCCTGGCGGCGGCGAGTTACGCGGTAAGCAACAGGCTGGTGCTGGACGGAGGCGCGGCGGCCGGGCTCAACCGCGCCACTCCGGATTGGACGGTATTCGCAGGGCTGACCTGGCTGGTCGGCAAGATTCACTAAACGTTTCAGACAACCCTTTATTTGATTGGGAGAAAGCTATGTTCAAGAACATGAAGATCGCCATACGCCTCGGGCTTGGATTCGGTCTGGTGTTGGCGTTGCTCGCGGCGGTTGCGTTCATCGGCATCTCGCGGATGGCGAATATCAACGAAAAGATGGACAACATCGTCAACGACAAATATCCCAAGACGGCTTGGGCCAACGACGTGATGAAAAACGTGAACATCATCGCCCGCGCCGGTCGCGATGCCATCTTGACCAACGATCCGGCCGAAATCAGCAAGGAATTGGCGCGTATCCCTGAATCCCGCCAGCGGATAAAGGAAGACCTGGAAAAACTGCGGCAGAGCATCAGGAGCGATAAAGGCAAGGAATTGCTCAGGACGCTGGAGGATGTGCGGACGACTTTCATCGCCGATCAGGACAAACTGACCAAGATGATCGAAGCAGGGCAGCGGCAGGAGGCGAGTACATTCCTGATAAGCGTGTTCCGGAAAGACCAGGAGGCCTATTTCGATGCCATCAACAGCATCATCGATTACCAGGGCGACTTGATGGATCAGTCTGGCAAGGAAGCCATGGCGGCCTATCAGGCCGGCCGTTCCCTAATGATCGTGCTGGGTCTGGTCGCCATTGCCCTAGGGGTGTTCATCGCCTTCTGGATCACCCGCAGCATCACCCGACCCATCGCCCAGGCGGTGGAAGTGGCCAACCACCTGTCCGAAGGCAATCTGACCACCCGGATCGAGGTGACCAGCCGCGATGAGACCGGTCAGTTGCTGGCCGCCATGCAGACCATGGTCGGCAAGCTGTCCGAGATCATCACCGAGGTGCGCAGCGCGGCCGACAACCTGTCCAGCGCCTCCGAGGAGGTCAGCGCCACCGCCCAGTCGCTGTCGCAGGGCTCGTCCGAACAGGCCGCCAGCGTCGAGGAGACCAGCGCCTCGATCGAACAGATGTCGGCCTCGATCAGCCAGAACACCGAGAACGCCAAGGTCACCGACAGCATGGCCTCCAAGGCATCGCGCGAAGCCAACGAAGGCGGCGAGTCGGTCAAGCAGACGGTCCAGGCCATGAAGCAGATCGCCGGCAAGATCGGCATCATCGACGACATCGCCTACCAGACCAACCTGCTGGCGCTCAACGCGGCCATCGAGGCGGCCCGGGCCGGCGAGCACGGAAAGGGCTTCGCCGTGGTGGCGGCCGAGGTGCGCAAGCTGGCCGAGCGCAGCCAGGTCGCGGCCCAGGAGATCGGCGAAGTCGCTTCCAGCAGCGTCGATCTGGCCGAGAAGGCCGGCCGCCTGCTGGACGAGATCGTGCCCTCGATCAGCAAGACCTCGGAGCTGGTCCAGGAGATCACCGCCGCCTCGGAAGAGCAGTCGACCGGCGTCGTCCAGATCAACACCGCCATGAGCCAGCTCAACCAGGCCACCCAGCAGAACGCTTCCGCCTCGGAAGAACTGGCCGCCACGGCGGAGGAGATGAGCAGCCAGGCCGAGCAGCTGCAGCAGCTGATGGGCTTCTTCAGGACCAGTGCCGAGACCATGGTGCGCCGGGCCGCCCCGGCCAAGGCCGGCATGAAGTCCAAGGTCGCCCACCTGGCCGGCAAGGCCAAGGACAGCCTGCATCTGGACCCGGCCCTGGCTGAAGCGGAATTCGTCAAGTTCTGAGGGGATGACGATGGGCACCGCAACCAGTGTCGTTCCCGCCGCCCGGCCTGATCTGCCGGCTGCGGAGAACCAGCAGTACCTGACCTTCATGCTCGGTGGCGAGATGTTCGCCATCGGCATCCTCAACATCAAGGAGATCATCGAATACGGCAAGCTCACCACGGTGCCGATGATGCCGGACTTCATCCGGGGCGTGATCAACCTGCGCGGCAGCGTGGTGCCGGTGATCGACCTGTCGGCCCGCTTCGGTCGGCCGTCCACGGATATCACCCGGCGCAGTTGCAACGTGATCATCGAGGTCGATTCGGAGGACGAGAAGCAGGACATCGGCATCGTCGTCGACAGCGTCAGCGAGGTGCTTGAAATCCCCGCCGCCGACATCGAGCCGCCGCCCGCCTTCGGCGCCCGCATCCGGTCCGACTTCGTCAGCGGCATGGGCAAGGTGGACGGCCGTTTCGTGATCATCCTGGATCTCGGCAAGGTGCTCTCGGTCGGCGAGCTGGCCATGCTGTCGGAAATGGAAGGGGCGGGTAGCGCGAATGGATTGCAGTAGAACGGTGCCGGCCGTCAATGCAGTGGCCGGCGATTTTCAGCACATGATCTGCGTCAACGAAACCCTGAAGGAGATTGTCCTGATGTCCAGGCAAGTCGAACTGTCCGCGCTCAACGCCATGCTCATCGCCCGCCAGGCGGGAGCGTCGGCAGTGGGTTTCGGCGTCGTCTCGGGCGAATTGCGCCAGTTCAGCCGGCGCCTGGAAAGTGCGGTGCATGATCTGACCGAGCAGCTCTTTGCCCTGGTCGCGGAAATGGCCGGGATCGGGATTCGCAACCGCCGCCGCACCATGCTGGCGACGGCTGCGCGACTGGCCGATTGCGACCACTGCCTGGCGGCGGCCATCGACGGCAACGAACGCAGGATGGCGCTCCAGGCCGAGGCGATCCGCCAGGCGCAGACCGGCCTGGATAGGCTGCTCGACCAGGCCGTGAAGCTGTGCGGCGGCGGCCAGACCATCGCCCGCGCGGCCCGGATCGAGGCCGTGCACGGCAATGGCCATGCGGCCGGGCTGCGCCAGGTCGCGGCCGAGGCGGATGCGGTGATCGAGCGGGTCGGCCTGACCTTCCGGTCGCTGGCGGCCGGCATGGCCGGATAAGCGGAACGGACAGCCATCATGAAGACCTGCACCGTCATCTTCGAACAGGGCGACCATCGCTGGTTCGTGGTCGGCCGCGACCCGCAGAATCCGGGCCTCCTGATCGACACCAACGAATACCTGATCACCAGCGCCGGCAAGGGTCTGCTGACCGACCCGGGCGGCCTGGAGATCTTTCCCGCCGTGTTCGCCGCCCTCAGCCGCGAGTTCGATCCGCGCAAGATCGAGGCGTTGTTCGCCTCGCACCAGGACCCGGACATCATCTCCTCCCTGGCCTTGTGGCTGGAGTTCAACCCGGAGATCAAATGCCATCTGAGCTGGCTGTGGGATTCCTTCGTGCCCCATTTCGGCGGCGAGAAGAAGACCTTCGTGCCGATCCCGGACGAGGGCTCGACCCTGCACCTGGGCCGGATCGCCCTGCAGGCGGTGCCGGCCCATTACCTGCACTCGTCCGGCAATTTCCACCTCTATGATCAGAAGGCCCGCATCTTGTTCAGCGGCGACGTGGGCGCGGCCTTGCTGCCGAAGGGCGAGGACGATCTGTTCGTCGAGGATTTCGACCGCCATATCCGCCATGCCGAAGGTTTCCATCGCCGCTGGATGGGTTCCAACGAGGCCAAGCTGGACTGGTGCGAACGCGCCGCTCGGCTGGACATCGACCTGCTCTGTCCGCAGCATGGCGCGATCTACCGGGGCGGCGACGTGGAACGTTTCATCAACTGGTTTGCCGAACTGCCGGTGGGCAGCGGCCTGAAGAAATAAATAGAGGGAGGGCAGCATGGACGCCATCAATCTGAGCGACCGGGAATTCCGCCAGTTCCAGGGCATGATCCACAACGTGGCCGGTATCCACATGACCGACGTGAAGAAGGCTCTGGTCGGCGGCCGTCTGGCCAAGCGGTTGAAGCAGCGCGGCCTGGCCAGCTATGGCGACTATTTCAACCTGGTCAGCCAGGAGAAGGACGAATTCCAGATCGCGGTCGACCTGCTGACCACCAACGAAACCTTCTTCTTCCGCGAGCCCAAGCATTTCGACCGGCTGCGCGACCAGATCATCCCCGAACTGCACGGCGCACGGGAATTCAGGGTCTGGAGCGCGGCCAGCTCGAGCGGCGAGGAAGCCTACAGCATCGCCATGACACTGGCCGAGACCCTGGGCGACAAGGGCTGGCGCGTGCTGGGCTCGGACCTCAGCACCAAGGTGCTGCAGCAGGCGCGCAGCGGCCACTACACCTTGAAGGAGGCCGAGGATATTCCCCGCGCCTACCTGACCAAATACTGCCTGAAAGGGGTCGGCCCCCAGGACGGCACCATGCTGGTCAGCCGTGCCCTGCGCGAGCGGGTGGAATTCCGCCAGATAAACCTGAATGCCGATCTGCCGCGCCTGGGCGAGTTCGACGTGATCTTCCTGCGCAACGTGATGATCTATTTCGACTTGGAGACCAAGCGCAAGGTCGTGCAGCGCATGCTGCCGATGCTGCGCCAGGGCGGTTATTTCATCGTCAGCCATTCGGAAAGCCTGAACGGGATCACCGATGCGCTGAAGCTGGTCACGCCGTCGGTCTACCACAAACCTTGAGCTAATCATGGTTATCTGTATCCTTGCCGTTGAACAGCACCCTTAGGCGCACCGTCCAGGCCGCCCGGAGGAGTGCCGAGGGCGGGAGGATAAAGGCGAGGCCATTTGCATACCGGTTGCCCGACCGGGAAAACATTACGGAGATGGGGATGGAGAACTCCATTGACAACAGTCTGCGTGCCTTGATCGTCGAAGATTCTCACGACGATGCCTTGTTGTTGGTCAACGCCTTGCAGGATGGCGGCTTCGTGGTGGATTACGACGTGGTCGATTCCGAAGTCGCCTTGCAGCACCATCTGCGCGGCGGCGGCTGGGACGTGGTGTTCTGCGACCACAGCCTGCCCGGCCTGAACGCGCCGAATGCCCTCGAGATGGTGCGCAACCACGATCGCGACCTGCCCTTCATCATCGTATCCGGATCGATGGCCGACGACCTGGCCAGCCAGCAGATGCATAACGGGGCGTCCGATTTCATTTCCAAGAGCAATCTGTCGCGCCTCGTGCCCGCGCTGAGGCGGGAGCTGAGGGAGGCGGGCACCCGACGGGAACTGGCCCGACTCCGCGAGGCGCTGGAATACTCCAGGCTCTACGACAGCCAGACCGACCTGGCCAACGCCGAGCTGCTGCGCCGGGAAATGCAGCAGAAGATCCAGCAGGGCAGGCCCTTCCTGGTGGTGCTGGTGGAACTCAGCCAGTTGCGTCAGACACTGAAGTCGGCCGACCTCGAATGGAACGCCGGTTTCTGGACCAAGCTCGGCAACCGCATCGGTACCCTGTACGAGAATGCGCTGGCGGCACGGCTGGGCGACGACCGGTTCGCCCTGATCATCGACCGGGAGGACGGCTTGGACAGCGAGCAGGTGGCGAAGAGCCTCCTGCGCGCAATGGAGTCGCCGATCCGGGCGGCCGGCCATGTCCTGTTCCTTTCGTGCCGGATCGGCCTCAGCCGGTTTCCGGAAAGCGGTGGGGAAGTCGGCGGTTTGCTGGAACGGGCCGGCATTGCACTGCAATGGGCCAAGGACAGCATCTGCGACTATGCCTTCTATCAGACCGACCTGGATACCCAACGGGAGCAGCGCGCCAGCATGGAACGCGCCCTGTACCGTGCGCTGCACAACCGCGAGTTCGTGCTGCACTACCAACCCCAGTTCGACCTGAAGAGCGGCCTCATGGTCGGAGTCGAAGCCCTGCTGCGCTGGGATCGGCCCGGCCATGGCCTGGTCTCGCCGGCCCAGTTCATTCCCATGCTGGAGGAAACCCAGCTCATCGTCCCGGTCGGCGAATGGGTCATGCAGACCGCCATCGAGGCCAACCGCCGCTGGCAGCTGGCCGGTTATGGCAGGCTGCGCATGGCGGTGAACCTGTCCGCCATCCAGTTCCGCCAGGGCGGATTGCTGGAGATGGTGGACCGGGCGCTGCAGCAGGGCGGCTTGGAGCCCGGACTGCTGGAACTGGAGATCACCGAAAGCATCGCCATGTACAACGAGCAGGAGATCATGGGTACCCTGGCCGCGCTGAAGGCGCGCGGCGTCATGCTCGCGATCGACGATTTCGGCACCGGTTATTCGTCCCTGGCCTATCTCAAGCGGTTTCCGATCCACAGGCTGAAGATCGACCGCGCCTTCGTGCGCGACGTCGCCCAGGACAGCGGCGATGCGGCCATCGTCAAGGCCATCCTGTCCATGGCGGCAAGCCTGAAGCTGGATGTCATCGCCGAAGGCGTGGAAACCTTCGAACAGGCCGAATTCCTCAAGGCGCACGGCTGCGGGGAAGTGCAAGGCTACCTGTTCGGCCGGCCGATGTCCGAGGCGCAATTGCTCGATTTGCTGTCGGCGGGAAACCGGCCGGGTGGCGCATGACGGCGCCGGAGCGACAGGGGTGGCAAGACTCGATGCCAGGGGGCCGGTTACGGCATGACTGCCGTTCGGGGCCGGCGAATTGAAGCCGGCCCGGACGCCGATCGCCTGGCCTCGATTGACCTGGCTGCCAGGGCTGGTTCTCCTGGTCGCGCTGAGTATCACCTTCGCCGTCTGGCAGGAGGCGAAAAGCAAAAGCGAGGCGATCCAGCAGGAAACATTCCGGCTGCGCGAGGCCGAGATCGAGGCCCATATCCGCAACCGCATGATGGCCTACGAGCAGATATTGCAGGGCACCGCCGGCTTGTTCGCCGCGTCGGACGAAGTCGAACGCGGCGAGTTCAAGACCTACGTCGGCTCGTTGAAACTGCCCAACCGCTACCCCGGCATTCAATGCCTCGGCTTCTCCCTGCGGCTGCCCGCCGGCGACCGGACCCGGCTGGTCGCGCAGCTGCACGCGCAGGGCTTCCCGGGATTCCACCTGTTTCCGGAAGGCCAAAGAAGCCTTTATAGCGCCATTGTCTATATCGAGCCGTTCGACCAGCGCAACCGGCGCGCCTTCGGCTACGACATGTATTCCGAGCCGGTGCGCCGCGCTGCGATGGACCGGGCCTGGTTGCAGGATAGCCTGGCCATTTCGGGCAAGGTCGTTCTGGTGCAGGAAGGCGACCGGGGTGCGCAGCCCGGCTTCCTGATGTATCTGCCGGTCTATCGCCAGGGGATGCGGCACGACACCCCGGCGGCGCGGCGCGCGGCGCTGCAGGGTTGGGTCTACGCGGCATTCCGCATGAACGACCTGATGCAGGGGGTGAGCGGACTGCATTACGGCGAGACCAGCTCGACGCTGGACGTCGAAATATTCGACGGCACCGCCTTGCGGCCCGACAGCCTGATGTACGACAGCGACGGTGTGGACCGGACCGACTCTCCCAAGCCGACGGCGTACAAGTCGATTCGGCAGATCGAGCTCGGCGGGCATGTCTGGACGGTCGCGATCTACTCGATGCCGGCGTTCGAGATACGCCGGGACGAGAGCAAGCTGGCCGCGATTGCGGTTTCCGGGACCGTCGGCAGCCTGCTGCTGGCGGCGCTGCTGTGGTTGCTGATCAGCGGCCGGGGGCGGGCGCTGAGGTTGGCCGCGGCCATGAACCGGGACGTGCTGGAGCGCGAGCGCCAGTTGAAGGAGGCGCAGGCCATCGCCCACGTCGGCAGCTGGGATTGGCATGTCGCTTCGGATCGGGTGACCTGTTCCGACGAGATGTGCCGGCTGTTCGGTCTGCCTCCGGGCGAGGGTTCCGCCAGGCTGAAGGCGCTGCTGGACCGGATCCATCCGGACGACCAGGAACGGGTCCAGGTTGCCATCGAAACGACCCGAGCCAACCGGGAGCCCTATGATCTGACCCACCGCATTCCGTTGTCGGATGGTTCGATCCGCGAAGTGCGCGCCCGAGGCAAGTGGACGTATACGGCTGACGGCGAGGCCGTGCGCCTGTCCGGCACGCTCATGGACATCACCGAACAACGGCTGGCCGAGGTGGCCTTGCGCCAGGCCCTGGCCGAGTTGGACGACCTGTACAACCATGCACCCTGTGGCTACCATTCGCTCGACGGCGAAGGCCGCGTCATCCGCATCAACCAGACCGAACTCGACTGGCTGGGCCACCGCCGCGAGGAGATGCTCGGCCGATATTTTTCCGAACTGTATCTGCCCGAGAGCCAGGCACTGTTCAAGACCAGTTTCGCCCGCTTCAAGGAAACGGGCCATGTGCGCGACCTGGAGTTCGACCTGGTGTGCAAGGACGGCACCGTCATGACCGTCCTGCTGAGCGCCACCGCCGTTTACGATGCCGACGGCAAGTTCGCCATGAGCCGCACCACGCTGTATGACGTCACCGCCCGGAAACGGGCCGAAAAGGAATTGGAACAGACCCGCACCGAACTGCAGCGGATCGTCGATATCAGTCCGGCCGCGATCTATCGGGTGCAACTCGATCCTCAAGGCGTCCAGCCGGCCCACGTCGCTTTCCAGAGCAGGAATATCGTCGACCTGGTCGGTTACGACCTGGAAGAATGGCATGCCCCGGGCTTCTGGGAGGCGCGCATCCATCCCGAGGACAAGGCGCGGGTCATGGCGGCGCAGGACGATCTGTTCCGGCAGGGCAGCCTCGAGCACGAATACCGCTTCGCCTGCCGCGACGGCCGGATGGTCTGGATCTACGACCGCCTGGTGCTGGTGCGCGATGCGGCAGGGCAAGCCCGGGAGATCATCGGCACCTGGCTCGATATCACCAAGCGGGTCCAGGCCGAGCAGGAAATGCAACGGCTCAACCGCTTCTATGCCCTGCTCAGCCATGCCAACGAGGCCATCGTCCGCCTGCAGAGCGAACCCCGCTTGTTCGAAGAATTGTGCCGCCTCGCCGTCGACGAGGGCGGGCAGGTGCTGGCCTGGGTGGGCATGCTCGACCTGGAAACCAGCGAGGTGCATCCGGTCGCCGCGGCCGGCCGGGACGAAGGCTATATCGCTTTCCTGGAACGGAACGGCGTCTTCCGGCACAACGGGCCGACGGCGCGGGCGATCCTGGAGAACAATCATTACATCAACGGCGACATGGTCGGCAATCCGGTGATGGGACCCTGGCGCGACGAGGCGCTCAAGCGGGGCTATCGCTCGTCCGCGGCCTTTCCCCTGCGGCGCAACGGTCGGCCGGTCGGCGCGCTGACCCTCTACGCCGACCATGCCCACAGTTTCACGGCCGAGATCGTCGAGCTGTTCCAGCGCCTGATCGAGGATGTCTCCTTCGCCCTGGACTTCATCGATCAGGACAAGCGCCGCCGGCTGGCCGAACTGAGACTTGCCCGGTTGAACGAGGATCTGGAGCTGCGGGTCGCCGAACGCACCCGCATGCTGGCGGCCGCCAACAAGGAACTGGAGGCGTTCAGCTATTCGGTTTCCCACGATCTGCGTGCGCCCCTGCGCAGCATCGAGGGCTTCAGCCAACTCCTGGGCCGCAAGTACGGCGATCGGCTGGACGAGACCGGCCAGGACTATCTGCAGCGCGTGCAGCGGGCGAGCAAACGGATGGGCGAACTGATCGACGACCTGCTGCAGCTGTCCAGGGTTTCCCGAATCGAGCTGATCAGGGAAACTGTCGACCTCAGCCGGATTGCCCGCGAAGTGTTGGAGGACCTGAGTGCCCGCGTCCCGGAACGGCCAGTCGAGTTCGAGGTCCAGGCGGGTATCATGGCGCATGCCGACGGTCGCCTGATCCGGGTGGTCCTGGAAAACCTGCTCGGCAACGCCTGGAAGTTCACGGCCCGGCAGGCGCAGCCCCGCATCGAGTTCGGCAGCCGCGAGATGGATGGCAGGACGGTCTACTTCGTCCGCGACAACGGTGCCGGTTTCGATATGCAATATGCGGGCAAGCTGTTCGGCGCCTTCCAGCGGCTGCACCGGGCGGAGGAGTTCGAGGGGACCGGCATCGGCCTGGCGACCGTGCAGCGCATCGTCAACCGGCATGGCGGCAACGTCTGGGCCGAGGCGGAAGTGGGTAAGGGGGCCAGCTTTTTCTTTTACCTGGATTGAATGTTTCTGGATCGATTGAGTGAGCCGTAAAAATGAGAAAAAAACAGATACTGCTGGTGGAGGACAATCCGGACGACCTGGAGTTGGCGCAGATCGCCCTGCGTGAAAGCGGCTTCGCCGACGATACCCGGGTGGCGCGCGACGGCCAGGAGGCCCTGGATATGCTGTGCGGCCCCTTGAGCGACCCGGCGGCCGACTGCCCCGACGTGGTGCTGCTCGATCTCAAGCTGCCCAGGGTGAACGGTTTCGAGGTGCTCAAGCGGCTGCGCCAGGAGGCGCGCACCCGCTACCTCCCGGTGGTGGTGATGAGTTCCTCCCGCGAGGAGCAGGATCTGCTCGAAAGCTATCGCCTGGGCGCGAACAGCTATATCCAGAAATCGCTCGATTTCCCGAAGTTCCTCGAAGCCGTCCGGCTGGTGGGGCATTACTGGCTCGATCTCAACGTCATGCCGGGCCGGGTCGGGGCGCACTGAGCATGGGCCGGCTGCGTCTTCTCATCGTGGAAGACAGTCCGGACGATGCCGAACTGGTCCTGGCCGAACTGGATATGGCCGGCTTCGCGGTAGAGGCCAGGCGGGTCGATTCGGCCGAGGCCATGCGGGCCGCCCTGGCCGGTGCGGACTGGGATCTGGTCATCTCCGACTACAACCTGCCGTCCTTTTCCGCCGAGGCCGCGCTCGCCCTGAGCAAGGCCCACGACCCCGATCTGCCGTTCATCATCGTATCCGGCTGCGTGGGCGATGAGACTGCTTCCGCCCTGATGCGGGCCGGGGCCCACGACTTCATCGTCAAGGGCAACTATTCGCGCCTGGTGCCGGTTGTCGAACGCGAATTGCGCGAGGCCGTGGTCCACCGCGAGCGGCGCCTGGCGCAGGCCAGCCTGGCCGAGAGCGAGAATCTGCTGCGCGGCATCGCCGCCGCGCTGGGCGAGGGCCTGCTGGTCCAGGACATGGACGGCAGGTTGCTGCTGATGAATCCCGAGGCAGAGCGGTTGCTGGGTTGGCACGAGGCGGAACTGAAAGGCCGCGACGTGCACAGCAGCATCCATTACCTGCGCAGCGACGGCACACCCTATCCGCGTGAGGAATGCCCGATCCAGAGCCTGGTTTCGTTCGGCAGCTTCTATCGCTGCGAGGACGAGGTGTTCATCCGCAAGGACGGCACGATGTTTCCGGTGTCCTATGTGGTCACACCGCTGCGCCGCGGCCAGGAGATCGTCGCCGCCGTCACGGCCTTCCAGGACATCACCGAACGCAAGCGGGCCGAGGCCGAACTGATCGAGTCCCGCCGCCGCCTGCGCGAATTGTCCGCCTTCCTGCAGAATGTGCGGGAAGAGGAGCGGACCCGGATCGCGCGCGAACTGCACGACGAGCTGGGCCAGGCCCTGACCGCGCTGCGCATCGATCTCGACTGGCTGCAGACCCGGCTGCCGGAACCGCCTCAGACCGTGACCGACAAGCTGGCCGCGATGCAGTCGCTGGTGGCCAAGACGGTGGAATCGGTGCGCCGCATCTCGCAGGACCTGCGCCCCGGCGTGCTAGACGATCTGGGCCTGGCCGCCGCGGTCGAATGGCTGGTCGATCAGTTCCAGAAGCGTACCGGCATCCCCTGTCGGCTGGTGCTCAACCGGGAGGAATTCGACCTGCCGGATTCGATCGCGACCTCGGTTTTCCGCATCGTCCAGGAGGCGTTGACCAATGTGGCGCGCCATGCCGGCGCCGGCGCGGTCGAGATCGAGCTGACCGAAGCGGGCAACGGCATCCGCCTCATGGTGCGGGACGACGGCAAGGGCTTCGACAGCCGGGTCAAGCCGGGCAAGAAGTCCTACGGCCTGCTGGGCATCCGGGAACGGGTGCACATGCTGGGCGGCACGGCGGATATCTATGGGGAACCCGGCCAGGGCACCACCGTCCGGGTCTGGATACCTTTCGAACGGACGCAAATCGAACAATGATCCGGGTACTCATCACCGACGACCACACCATCCTCCGAGAAGGCCTGAAACAGATCCTGGCCGACCACGGCGACCTCCGGGTGGCCGGCGAGGCCGAGAACGGCAACGAAGCGCTGAAGCTGATCCGGGCGCAGGAGTTCGACGTGGTCGTGCTCGACATGTCCATGCCCGGCCGCAGCGGCATCGAACTGATCAAGCAGATCAAGGACGAGCGGCCGAAACTGCCCATCTTGATCCTCAGCATGCACAAGGAGGACCTGTACGCCGTCCGCACCATCAAGGCCGGTGCGGCGGGTTATCTGTCCAAGGACAGCGCCTCGGCGCTGCTGGTCGATGCCATCCGCAAGGTGGCCTCGGGCGGGATGTTCATCAGCCCGGTGGTGGCCGAGAAACTGGCTCTGGGCCTGCGCCAGCCGAGCGACGTGCTGCCGCATACCCTGCTGTCCGACCGGGAATACCAGGTCTTCCTGATGCTGGTGCACGGCAAGGGCATCACCGCCATCGCCGAGGAACTCAGCCTGAGCGTCAAGACGGTCAGCACCCACAAGTCCCGCATCCAGGAAAAGATGGCGCTGGACAGTCTGTCCGGCTTGGTCAAGTACGCCATCCGCCACCAGCTCATCGAGGAGGTGGACGCCGACTGAGCGGCGTCAGTTGCGGCGCAGGGCGCGGGCCAGGGCGTCGGCCATGGCGCCGCCGGCCGGCTCCGGCTGGCGCTGCTTGGCCGCCATACCGCGGGTCATCCGGTCACCGCCGCCGCCCGGCGATTGCGGCCGGGCCTCGTCGCTCATGCGCATGGTCAGGGCGATGCGCTTGCGCGGGATGTCCACTTCCAGCACCTTGACCCGGACGATGTCGCCGGCCTTGACCACTTCGCGCGGATCCTTGACGAACTTGGTCGACAGGGACGAGACGTGGACCAGGCCATCCTGGTGCACGCCGATGTCGACGAAGGCGCCGAAGTTGGTGACGTTGGTCACCGCGCCTTCCAGGATCATGCCCGGCTGCAGGTCCTTCAGATCCTCGACGCCTTCCTTGAACACGGCGGTCTTGAATTCCGGGCGCGGATCGCGGCCCGGCTTCTCCAGTTCCTTGAAGATGTCCTTCACGGTCGGCAGGCCGAAGCGCTCGTCGGTGAATTTCTTCGGGTCGAGCTTGCGCAGGATGTCGGTGTTGCCGATCAGGCCCTTCACCGGCAGCCTGGTCTCCTCCAGGATGCGTTCCACCACCGGATAGGCCTCGGGGTGGACCGAGGAGGCGTCGAGCGGGTTGTCGCCGCCCTGGATGCGCAGGAAGCCGGCGGCCTGCTCGAAGGTCTTTTCGCCCAGGCGCGAGACTTCCTTCAGCTTCTCCCGGTTCGGGAAGGCACCGTGCTGGTCGCGCCAGGCGACGATGTTGGCGGCCAGGCTGGTGTTGAGGCCGGAGACCCGGGCCAGGAGCGGCGCCGAGGCGGTGTTGAGATCGACGCCGACCGCGTTCACGCAGTCCTCGACCACGGCGTTCAGGCCGTGCGCCAGCTTGGTCTGGGAGACGTCGTGCTGGTATTGGCCGACACCGATCGCCTTGGGCTCGATCTTGACCAGCTCGGCCAGCGGGTCCTGCAGCCGGCGGGCGATGGAGACCGCGCCGCGCAGGCTGACGTCGAGCTGCGGGAATTCGCGCGCGGCGAACTCGGAGGCCGAATAGACCGAGGCGCCGGCCTCGCTGACCACTACCTTCGACAGGCCGGCCTCGGGGAAGCGGCGGATCAGGTCTGCGGCCAGCTTGTCGGTCTCGCGGCTGGCGGTGCCGTTGCCGATGCTGATCAGCTCTGCTTCATGCTTCCTGGCCAGCACGGCCAGGGTATGCAGCGAACCTTCCCAGTCGTTGCGCGGCTCGTGCGGATAGATGGTGGCGGTGTCGAGCAGCTTGCCGGTGCGGTCGACCACGGCCACCTTGACGCCGGTACGGATGCCCGGATCGAGGCCGATCACCGCCTTGGGGCCGGCCGGCGCGGCCAGCAGCAGGTCCTTGAGGTTGGCGCCGAAGACCCGGATCGCCTCTTCCTCGGCCCGCTCGAACAGGACGTTGAACAGCTCCAGTTCCATCGACAGCGAGAGCTTGATGCGCCAGGTCCAGCGCACGGTGTCGGCCAGCCAGCGGTCGGCCGGGCGGCCGGAATCGCGGATGCCCCAGTGGCTGGCGACCATGCCTTCGCAGGCGTTGGCGCTCTTGCCGGGCGCGGCTTCCTGCAGGTCCTCGGGCAGCTTCAGCTCCAGGCGCAGCACGCCTTCGTTGCGGCCGCGGAACAGGGCCAGGGCGCGGTGCGAGGGCACGTCCTTGAGCGGCTCGGAATAGGCGAAGTAGTCGCGGAACTTCTGGCCGTCGGCCTCCTTGCCTTCCTGCAGCGTGGAGACCATGACGCCATAGTCCTGCAGGTGGCTGCGCAGCTTGCCGAGCAGCCCGGCGTCCTCGGCGAACTTCTCCATCAGGATCTGGCGGGCGCCGTCCAGGGCGGCCTTGACGTCGGCCACGCCCTTGTCGGCGTCGACGTACTTCTCCGCCTCGGCCTCGGGGTTCAGGTTGGGGTCGGCCAGCAGGTCCAGGGCGAGCGGCTCCAGGCCGGCCTCCTTGGCGATCTGGGCCTTGGTCCGGCGCTTGGGCTTGTAGGGCAGGTAGAGGTCTTCCAGGCGTTGCTTGGTGTCGGCGTCCTCGATCTCGGCCCTCAGCTCGGGGGTCAGCTTGCCCTGCTCGTCGATGCTGGCCAGCACCGCGCCGCGCCGCTCCTCCAGTTCGCGCAGATAGGCGAGTCGCTCTTCCAGCAGGCGGAGCTGGGTGTCGTCGAGACCGCCGGTGGCCTCCTTGCGGTAGCGGGCGATGAAGGGCACCGTGGCGCCCTCGTCCAACAACTGGACGGCGGCGGTGACTTGGGCGATGTGGGCATTGAGTTCCCGGGCAAGACGTTCTTCGATGCGCGGCAGCATGGTTCCGACCTGTATTGCAAAGGTCGCGAAGAATGGGCCAAGGCAGGGTAGGAGGCAAGTCTTGACATGGCTGCCCTCAGAGGCCACGTGGCCGGCTTGGCCCGGGTCGCGCCCCGGAAAGTCGTCTATAGGTTCGTCCACCACCAGGGCCGGGCGGCGCTCTCGATCACCGCTCTTAATGTTGTGGTCAAAGCCGCTGACCGGAGGGGAGGGCTTACCCGATACGAAGCCCCTCGGATGGATCGGGCGGTCGACAAGCTGAAGGGCCGTTTTCAGTGCGAGCCCGCCCGACCCGGGATGGTCGCCGTTCATCGCTTGTAACAAAAAAAGTGCTTAATTTATTTCGGTTTTTGTCGATAATGGGGGTGCGTGCCCGGTTCTTGGATGCGCGCAACCTTATACAAGGGCAAACCCGTCGAAAGACGGGGACGCAAAGTCACCGGTCTAACAGGCTGCGGCCTCATGATAGCGGGATTGCAAGGTGGTCAATCTGCCGGGGCCAGGGTCCCGGCCCACTGTACAATTCCATCTCGACGTGACTTCGAACCTCTTGTGGCGGTGCGCCGGGCACGGGTTTAGGTTCAGGAGATAGGGCCATGGATACAGCTCGCAACAACGTAACGCAAATCAGCCAGTTCAGCCGCGACCGCCGCAACAGCGGGGGAGGCCGCACGCCCCTGGACGATTGCCGGGAGATGTCAGCCCTGGGCCTGAAGAATGCGTTGGGCGAGAGCCTGGAACAGGTCAAGCTCCAGTTGCTGCCCATGGTTGAAAAGACCATGGGGGCGGAAATGTATCACCTGTACATGGATGCCCTGGATCTGCTCCGGGACCGTCGTGACGAGATCGAGACCGCCTTCAGCAAGGACTTCCTGCAGCGTTTCAATCGTGAATGCAGACGTGAGGCGGGCCGGGTTCGCAAGGATTCGAACGCTTTGGAGTTGAGCCTGATGGCACCGGATGACCTGGAAGAGTCCCTGGCTTCCGGCAATCTGGCCAACGCCATCCATAACGCCTGCGTCGAGGAACTGTTCGGCCTGGATAAGCGGATCGGCATGTTGATCAACGACCCGGATCTGCAATACGGCGACAATCCATTGGGGCCCGAGGTGATCGCGGCCGCGCTCATGTCGGCCCTGGAGTCGATGGACGTGCCGATGAAATCGCGCCTGCTGGTGGTGACCCAATTGAACAAGCACCTGCCCGAGCGGGTGAAAAATGTCTATCGGGACATCAATCAGCAACTTGTGAACAAGAACGTGCTGCCCACTATCCGGGTGGGCTTGCGGCGCTCGGCCCAGACGGCCTCCTCCGAGGGTCAGGCGAGTGCGGCCGCCCCGGGCGGGGAAGTCAAAAGCGGCGATTTGTTCGCGCTGCTGCAACAGTTGATGGGGCTGGGGGCCGGCGTGGCCGCCATGCCGGTCGCGCCAATCCCAGGCCCGCCCATGCCGGGCGAGCCGGCCGGGCTTGGCAGGCAGGCGGCGGCTGCTGTCCAGCCTGGAACGTTCATTTATACCCTGAGCCAGTTGCAGCGCGGCCAGATGGAAGCCGCCGCTCAAGCCGGTTTGGATGCGGCAATCTTTGGCAACGGCCAGATTAACGTGTTGCGCAATTTGCGTAACAGCGACATGGCTTCCGCCATGAGTTCGCTGGATGCCATGACGCTCGATATCGTGGCCATGGTGTTCGACTACATACTCGACGACAAACGCATTCCGGATGCGATCAAGGCATTGATCGGCCGGCTGCAGATACCGGTCTTGAAAGTGGCGATGCTGGATAAGGCCTTCTTTTCCCAGAAGAACCATCCGGCGCGCAAACTGCTCGACGTCCTGGCCGAGGCGGCGATAGGCTGGGATGCGGACGAAGGTCATGACAGCGGCCTGTATCGCAAGATAGAGGAGTTGGTCGAAAACATATTGGAGCGCTTTGAGGATCGGATCGAGCTGTTCTCCGAGGCGCTGGATGAACTGAAGGCCTTCCTGGCGGTGGAAAGACGTACCGCAGCTCGGGCGGTCGTGACCAGCGTGCAGGCGATCAAGGCCCGTGAACAAGCGGATATCGGCCGTCTGGTCGCACACGACGAGGTGCAATCGGCCCTGGTCGGCAACTTGGTGCCGGCTGTGATCAACGGTTTCCTGACCGAACACTGGCAGTACATGCTGGCCGACATCCATCAGAAGGTCGGCTCGGAAAGCCCGACTTGGAAGGGCGCCGTGGAGACGATGTCCGACCTGATCTGGAGCGTGGCGCCCAAGACCAATGCTGACGAGCGCAAACGCCTGGTCGGCATGCTGCCCGGCCTGCTCAAGCGGCTGGACGAGGGCATCACCTATCTCGGCATGACCAAGGAGGAACGCGACGGATTTTTCGCCAGCCTGGTCAAATGCCACGCGGAAGCAGTCAAGGCGGGGCTCCTCGACGAAGGCGAGGTCATTCCACCCATGGCGGTGGCCATGCCGGAGGATACCGACATCCCCGTGTTGACCGAGTCGACCGAGTTCGAGCCCGTGAAACCGGTTGCAGAGGCGGTAACGGAAGCACCGGAACTGGTCGAGGAACTGGTCGCTGGTGAGGACATCACCATTGCCGAATTCGGGTGGGATACCGGCGATCTGGACATTCCGCTCGACGCCGAAACCGAACTGAATCGGCTGAAGCGCGGCAGTTGGATCGAGTACGCCCAGGAGGACGGCAGCAACGTGCGCGCCAAACTGTCCTGGGTCAGCCCGTTGAAGGGCATCTACCTGTTCACCAACCGGCTGGGCCAGCGCGCCATTTCCATCAGCGCCGAGGGCCTGCTGAGCAAGCTGAACAGCGGCGAGGCCCGGGTGCTCAACGATGTACCGTTGATGGACCGCGCCGTGGACAGCCTGATGGAACGACTGCAACGGAATGCCGCCTGAACATCCGGTCGGCAGCCAGCGTTTCCTGGTCCGCCAGTCTTTGCTGGACGGCGACTATCGGGTAGTGGGCTACGAGCTGGGGCTGCGCGACCGGGTTCCGGTGCCGGTGCTGCCGGGTGCCGAAAGCCATGAGCAGGCGCGGGACGAATACCTGATCACCAGCGTGATCGATCTGGAGTACCAGCGCGCGCTCGGCAGCCTGCTCACCCTGCTCGATCTTGCCCCCACCACACTCTACAACCCCATGCTGGCCGAACTGCCGGCCGGCAAGTTGGCGGTGACCGTACCGCTTTCCTTCGGCGACCTGACGGGCCGTTGCCCGGTGCTGATCGACTTGGGCATCCAGCCCATCCTGGTCGACGATGGCGCCGCATTGCTGGCGGCCCTGCCGGCCGGCTGCGTCTGGTCGCGCCTGGATTGCGCCCGGCACGACGCGGTGACGCTGGGCAAACGGGCCGAACATTTGCGCCGCCTGGGCGTTCAGCATCTGATCGCCGCCAACGTCGACTCGGAGGAGACCTTAGCGGTTTGCCGCAAGCTGGGCTTCGAGCGCTTCCAAGGCCGCTTCCTCAGTCAGCCGAGACGCAGTGCGGCGCGCAAGCTGGAGAGCAACGTGGTGCAGGTCATGGACCTGCTCAACTTGGCCCGGGCCCGGGCACCGATCGAACAACTGGAGGACGCCTTCAAGCGGAACGCGGCCCTGACCTATCGTCTGTTGCGCTACATCAATTCGCCCGCCAACGGCCTCGACCGGTCGATGCAGTCCATCGGTCAGGCATTGATGTGGCTCGGCCACGAGCCGCTATACCGCTGGCTGACCCTGCTCCTGTTCAGCAGCGAGCGGACCGACGGCCGCGGCAGCGCCTTGCTGCGCAACGCCCTGGTGCGCGCCAGGTTCATGGAGAACCTGGGCGCCGAGCGGCTCGACCGGAGCCTGCGCGGCGGCCTGTTCATCGTCGGCATCCTGTCCCAGCTGGATGCCCTGCTGGATATGCCCCTGGCCGAGGCCGTCGTGCCGCTCCATCTGCCGGCTCCCATGGCGGAGGCGCTGCTCGAGGGCAAGGGACCGTACGCCCCCTATCTGATCCTGGCCCGCGCCTGCGAAAACTTCGACCAGGAAGCCGTCGAGCGGCAGGCGCAAAGCAATCAGTTGTCCGCGACCGAGGTGAACCTGGCTCATGTGAACGCCCTGGTCTGGTCGGAAACACTGGAAAAATAACCGTAACCTGCGCATTATTGGTTTGTCGCCGCATCCTAGGAGGCAGGAATGACCTGGCATAAATGGTGGGGAGCCAGCCAGTGGGCGGCCTATCTGGAACACATGGACCTGCCGGTCAAGGCATCCAGCAAACAGGCGCTGGCGGATCTGGAAGCCAGCCGGGGCGACATGCTGTCGGCCAGGGAACTGGCCGATCTGCTGCTGGACGATCCCTTGTTCGCCCTGCGCCTGCTGAAGGAGGCCAACAAGCGCCTGCCGCGGCGAATGGCCAAGGACATCACCACCCCGCTGGGCATCATCCTGTCTCTGGGTACAGCCTGTTTTTCGGAACAGCTGGCGCAAGCCCCTGAAGTCAGGGACGACAACCACGGCTTCATCGAATGCGAGGGCCGCGCCACCCTCGCGGCCCGCATCGCCCTGATCTACGGTTCTTATCACCATGACCTCGATCCGGGCGAACTGGCCCTGGGCGCCATGCTGTCCGATGCCGGTGAGATCGAATTGTGGGCCTTCGCGCCGGAATTGCCGGAAGCCGCCCTGAACGCATTGGGCAACGGCCTGGCCCAACGCAGCGAGGAGGCGCAGCGCAAGGTTTGCGGCTTCGCCTTCAAGGACCTGACGTTGCTGATGTGCGAGCACTGGCAATTGCCGCCTCTCATCCTGCACCTCATCCGGGGCGACGAAAACATGCGTTCCAAGCTGGCCAGGCTGGCCCTGAACACTGCCCGCCACCTGGACCGGGGCCCGGCCGACTCCGGCCTGCAGCGCGATCTGGCCGACGCGGCCAAGCTGACCGGGGCATCCATCCAATCGCTGGTCGGCGCATTGCCGCGCCTGGACGTGGATGAAAAGGCAGCCTTGATCGAGGCGGCCGAGGCGTTGCGGGCCGGGCAGGTCGCTTAGCCGTCCGGTGAGCTCTGCAGAGGCTCCGCGGTCGCGTTAGTTCAGAGCGGCGATGATCTTCCTGATCGGGGTCGGCAGGGCGGCCTGTTCGGCGTCGGCCAAGGGCAGCCAGACGCGGCCGGCTTCCGCAGTAGCGGTCGGACGCTGGGCAACGGCCAGGCGCCTGGGCAGGATGCGCAGGCGGAAGTGGCTGAAGGTGTGGCCCAGTTCCGGCAGATCGCCCAAGTCGGACGCGGCATAGCCCAGTTCATGCGCAGCGCGGACCGGGTCCGCCTCCAGCGGACATTCCGGCAGACTCCACAGACCGCCCCAGATGCCGTTCGGCGGCCGTTTCTCGAGCAGGATTTCGCCGGCATGCAGCAGCACCAGCATGGCGGTCGCCTTGTCCGGCAAATCCTTGCGCGGGCGCGGCGAGGGCAGCTCGGTCACCCGTCCTTCGCTTTGGGCAATGCAATCGTCGACGAAGGGGCAGGCGGCGCAGTCCGGGTTAGAGCGGCGGCAGAGCGTCGCGCCCAGATCCATCACGCCCTGGGTATATGCCTGGATGTCCTGCGTAGGCAGTAACTCCTCGGCCAGTTGCCACAAGCGGTTCTCGACCGTCTTCTCGCCGGCCCAGCCCTCGATGCCGAACAGCCGGCAGAACACCCGTTTGACGTTGCCGTCCAGGATCGCGCGCCGCTCGCCGAAGGCGAAGGCGGAGATGGCCGCCGCGGTCGAACGGCCGATGCCGGGCAGGGCCTGGATGGCCTCGAAGTCGCGCGGGAAGCAGCTGTCGTGCTCGGCCGCCAGCCGTCTGGCCGCAGCATGCAGGTTGCGGCCCCGGGCGTAATAGCCGAGGCCGCTCCACAGGGCCAGTACCTCGTCCTCGGCGGCCGCAGCCAGGCTGACGATGTCGGGAAAACGCGCCATGAATCGGTTGTAATAAGGGATCACCGTCTCGACCTGGGTCTGCTGCAGCATGATCTCGGATACCCAGACGGCATAGGGATCTTCGACCTGCCAGGGCAGGCCGTGACGGCCGTGCGCTTTCTGCCAGGCGATCAGGCGGGCGGCGAAGTCATGCATCGGGTTTCCCTTCCAGGCGCCGGATCTGGGCATCGTGCAGGCGCGACAGGGCGAGCAGCGCGACGCCGGCGCCGATCAGGGCGAACAGCATGTCCGACTGGGTGTCCCAGGGATCGCCCTGGGTGGCCAGGAATTCGTCCGCACCCTGGCCCAGGGCGAGCGCCGCGCCCCACTCGATCAGTTCATAGGCGGCGCTGATGGCCAGGGCGATGCAGAGCACGACGAATGCCAGCATGCGCCGGCCGGTGACATGGCGACCGCGGATCAGGATTTCGCGCGCAGCCAGGGCCGGGACGAAGCCCTGGAAGAAGTGGCCGATCTTGTCGTATGGGTTGCGCTGCACGTCGAGCAGGTCGGCGATCCAGAAACCAAGTGGCACTCGGGCGTAGGTGTAGGCGCCGCCGACCATCAGCACCACTGCGTGGAGAAAGATGCATAGATAGAGCAGGTCGGTCAGCGGAAAGCGGTGGTAGCTGCCGATCATGATCGGCAGGGCGATCAGGATCGGGGACACTTCCAGCAGCCAGGTCGGCCGGTCGTAGGGCTGCCAGCCGGAAATGGCCAGCAGACCGGCCAGGATCAGCAGGCCGGGCAGCAGATAGGTTTCGCGTTTCAGGGGCATGTCCGTGCGCTTGTCGATGCAGGCGGCCACTATGCCACAGTGCCGGATTCGGCACATGCCGTTTGCCGCCGGACCGGCGGGATCGCCGGCCGAGGACGCACCGCTTAGAGCCGTCTTCCGCCGGACCAGCGGGCGATCACGGTTTGACCGTGATCGCCTCGATGTGGCCGGAGCGGTCGCAGACGATGGCCGACGACTCGGGCAGGGACATGAACAGGTCCGGTTTCAGATTCGATAGCGATGCGGCGATCTCGGCCTCGTCCGGGTTCGTGATGCGGAAGAAGACGAAGTTCGAGATGCGGTTCAGCAGCGAGGTGTCCTCGTTGCCCAACTGGGCCATGGCGTTGACCGTGATCACGGCCAGGCCTGAAGCCAGGATGCCGTGGATGGAGGCCGACGAGAGATGGAGCGAGGGCAGGCCGTCCAGGACGATCCGGGAGGTATGGTAGAGCGAATTGAGCAGTACCGTCTTGCTCGTGCCGACGGCGCCGACGATGAGCGTGTTTCCAGTCTTGAGATTGAGGATGGAGTCGAGCATGGCGAGGTTCATGGTTGAGTTGGTGGGGCCATCATGGCCAGCATCTGGTCGGTCCGGCGGACGTGGCCGATGCGCGGAAAAGTCCGCTCGATGGCGTTTCGGTGGCTGAGTTCGTCGAGGCCGCTCATGGCGTCTTCGACCAGGAATTGGCGGTAATTGCGCTCGTAGGCGTCGCGGGCCGTGCTTTCGACGCCGCGTTCGGTGGCGATGCCGCACAGGATGAGCGTGTCGATCCGGCGCCGGCGCAACTGCAGATCCAGATCGGTGCCGTAGAAGGCGCCCCATTGGCGCTTGAAGATGACGACATCGCCGTCCTGCGGGGCGATTTCAGGCGTGAAATCGGAACTGCCGGGCCGGGGCGGCGTCGGCCGGTCGGCGCTTTGCAGCAGCCGATCGGCGTGATCGGGCGCGCCGCCGACGTGGACCAGTATGGGCAGGATGCCGGCACGGCGGGCGGCGGCCAGCAGTCCCGCACTGCGTTGCACCACGGCGGCGGCCGGATGGGGGGCCGTGGGATATTCGACGATGTTGCGTTGCAGGTCGATGACGACCAAGGCCGTCTTCGACGCATCGAGAGTCGGTTCGGTCAAAACGGTTGGTTCCACGTTGCGCTTTGCCGGCGGCTAGCTTGCGCGCCGGTCACACGATGATGCAATGCCATTATTCGCTCCTTTCGGGGCCGTCTGGTTGCTCAAGGTCTCTCCGATGGTTGTTTTGCCGGACCATGCCGTCGGCTTATATATGGGTTTGAACGGCAAGTTTTCAATGAGTTCAATGTGCTTGAAAAGCTTGAGCTGACTTGCCTTGTTTTAACAGGCCACTGTTTTAATTTATGCATTATCCCCCCGGCTGAATCTTTTCCATGTGCCGGCGTCTATTCTGTAACTGATTTGTCTCAAGATTCGAGGCTCAAGCCCGTTATCGGGCAGGTTTTCGCCGTATTCGAGCAGATCCCTACAGGGAGGTGGCCATGGCAATCCATAGCAATTCTTCGGGAGGTGCGCTGCGCTGGCTGGTCGACGATTTGCCGTTCGGGCAGGTCGACCGGAGCCGGGTGATCGACGACATCGACCTGTTTTATTTCCTGACCGGCGCATCGTTCATCGAGATCACCAGCGACTTGTACACCCGCAGTCTGATCGAATACTACCAAGGCGACCAGGCGGTGACCGATTGGCTGCAGGACGAATGGCAACTGCAGGAACTGCAGCATGGCGTCGCCTTGCGCCGTTATGTCGAGGCGGTCTGGCCGGAGTTCGACTGGGCCCGCGCCTATGCGGACTTCTACCGCGCCTATGCGCCGTTGTGCAGATCGGATCTGCTCGGGCCGACCCGCGGCCTGGAACTGGCCGCGCGCTGCGTGGTGGAAACCGGCACCGCCACCATCTACACCATGATTCGCGACCTGACCGACGAGCCGGTGCTGCGCCGGCTGACGGACCTGATCCGGACCGACGAAGTCAGTCACTACAGTTATTTCTTCCGCCATTTCAAACGCTACCGCGCCGACGAAGGCCTGGGCCGGGTACAGGTCGTCCGCGCCTTGTGGGGGCGCGTCTCGGAAATCGACGACGAGGACGCCTGGCATGCCTTCCGCAGCGTCCACCACGTGGCCGGGCACGACAACGACACCGAGACGGCTTATCGCGCCTATCGGCAGCGCGTCAACGAACGGATGCGGGCCTACTATCCCTACGGCATGGCCGCGACCATGCTGCTCAAGCCGCTGGCGCTGAACCCGCAACTGCAGCGGCTGGCCGTGCCGGTACTGTCGGCGGGGGCGAGGCGGCTGTTTCGGCCGGGCGCGCACTGACGACCGAAAATTACCGGACCGGCTTCTTGCCGTCTTTTTCGTCCGACTCCAGTACCAGGTCGGGGATGTGGTTGAAGGCGATCCGCATGGAGTCCTCGTGGGCGGCCAGGAAGGCGCCGCCGAAGTAGAGCGCGTCGTTGCCGTATTTCAGCCTGACCTTGTCGAAGGCGGTGTCCAGGCCGGGGTGGTGGATGGCGTCGCCGAACAGCGGCAGGGTCTCCTGCTCGGCCGGACTGAGTTCGGACAGGACCATGCCGACCTTGACCGGCTCGCCGTGGCTGGGCCGTTCCGCCCACAGTTCTTCCAGGATGCGCAGAAAGCCCAGGGTGTCCGACATGGGGGCGAAGCTGGCGGTCTGCTCCCAGGGTTCGCGCCGGCGCCAGGAGATGCGGATGGAGAGGCGGCCGGCCAGATAGCCTTCAGCACGCAGGCGCAGGGCCGCCTTCTGGGTCAGCTTGGACAGCACCGACCAGGCGCCGGTGACGTGGCGCAGATGGGGCGGCAGGACGTGGGAATGGCTGATGCTGCCGCGCCGGCTGGGCGGCAGGGCGACTTCCAGGCCGCGCAGGCGGTCGTAGAATCGCTCGCCCTCGACCCCGCCCCAGACCCGGCGCAACTGTTCCCGGCTGGCCTGGCAGAGCGCCTCCACGCTGTAGATGCCGAACCGGTTGAGCCGCTCCAGGGTGGCCCGGCCGATGCCGGTCAGGTCGTCCAGCTTCAGGCGGTGGAGTATGTCGGGCAGATCGTGCTCGTGGATGACGGTGAGGCCGTCCGGCTTCTCCATGTTGGAAGCGGTCTTGGCCAGGAAGCGGTTGGGGCCGATGCCGATCGAGCAGGTCAGGCATTCGCCGACCTCGTCCCTGATCCGCGCCTTGACCTCCAGGGCACGCTTGCGGATCACCTCCTCCTGCTGCCAGCTGCCGGTCAGGTCGCAGGCGACCTCGTCGATCGACAGGACCTCGCTCACGGCGATCACGCTGTCGACGATGGCCATCAGGCGGTGGTGCATCTCGACGTAGAGCCGGGGCCGGGCCTGGACGAAGACGATGTCCGGGCAGAGCTGGCGGGCATCGGCGACCAGGGTGCCGGTGCGGACGCCGAAACGCTTGGCCTGGTAGCTGGCGGCGATGCAGCAGGTGGTCTCGGCGACCACCGGCAGGATGCCGATCGGTCGGCCGCGCAACTCCGGCCGGAGTTGCTGTTCTACCGAGGCGAAGTAGGAGTTGAAGTCGAGCAGCAGGGCGCGCAGGGGCATTTCGGGCATCCCATGCAGGCCGGCCGCGTCAGGGCAGGCGAATGTTGGCGGTCATGCCGGCCAGCAGGCCGCCGCGGGGAATGGCGACGTCGATCTGGTAGCGGCCGTCGGCGCCGGCGCGGAGGGCGACCACCTTGCCGGCCAGGGTCTTGCCGCCGGCCGAGACCTCCAGGCGCGCGCCGGGTTTGATGCCGGCGGCCTGGGCAGCCGTCAGTCCGGCCCGGGCCAGGATCTGGTCGGCCCGGGCGACGGTGATCAGGGCCGGCGGCTGGTACTGGGCCGAGACGACCATGCCCGGCTGGGCCTGGCGGTCCAGGATCAGGGCCGTGTACGGCGCGTGGATCTCGCTTTCGGCCAGCAGGCGCCTGGCCTTGTCGGTGCGGGCCCGGGCGGCGTTCAGCAGGGCGGCGGCCTTGGCGTGGCGCAGCTTGGAGGCGTCCAGCTCGGTGGTCGAGGACACGGTGCGGGCATACAACTCGTTGGCCCGGTTCAGCTCCTTCTGGGAGTCGGCCAGTTCCTCGTCCTGGCGGGTGGCGTCGGCCTGGGCCTCGGCCAGGTTGGCCTTGAACAGGGTCGGGTCCAGGCTGAGCAGGAGCGCGCCCTTGGGCACGGTCTGGCCCGGCTGGACGTTGACGCTGGCCACCACGCCGGAGACCGGGGTGGACAGTTCGACCCGTTCGTACCAGTTGAGTTGGGCGGGCAGGTCGGCCGCCCGGACCGGCAGGGCGGCGAGCAGCAATGCAACGGCGAGCAGCCTCATTTCGTTTCCTCCGTCTTGTGCGCGGGCTTGACCGTGGCCACCGGCCGGCCCAACAGGCCATCGAGTTTTTCCCAGGCCAGGGCCAGTTGGTAGTCCACCGTCTTGCGCCGCAACCGGGCCGCCTGGATGTCGGCCATGCTGGTGCCCAGGTTGGTCTTCAGTTCCAGTTCGTATTCGGCCCGGGCCCGCTCCAGGCTCTGGTCGCGGTAGTTGGCGTTGACCGCGGCCGCCTGGCGGGCGGAATTGCGCAGGTAGTCGATGTCCTCGTAGGTGTCGCGCACGGCCTGTTGCAGATCGAGGCGCATGTTCTCGTACTGGGCCTGGAGCAGTTGGAAGCGGGCCTGTTCCTGGGCGATCCGGGCATCGTCCTGGCGACCCTGGTAGATCGGCCAAGTCAGGTTGACGCCGATATGGAGGTTGTCCCGGGTCAGGGTGTCACGGCTATAGGTTGCCGTGCCGGCTTGGAGTTCCAGGCTGGGACGGTCGCTCTCCCGCTGTGCCTCGAGCCGTTTCTGGGCGGCGGCCAGCAGTTTCTTCTGGGCCAGCAGCCGGGGGTTGCTCGCTTCCATGGTGGCCATCAGGTCGTTCAGCTCGGGCAGAGGCCGGTCGTTGTCCTTGAGGTCCGGCTCGGCCAGTTCGGAGGCCAGTTGGCCGGGGCGGTTCATCGCGTTGGCCAGCAGGGCACGTTTGATCCGGGCCTGGCGCAGGTCGTCCTGGCGCTTCAGGCGGACGTCCTGGTAGCGGGCTTCCAGTTCGGCCAGGGCCGCGCTGGACAGCCCGCCGACTTCCCGCCGGTCCTTGCCATTGTCGTAGTTGACGTAGGCCACGGCCGAGAGTTCGCTGTCGACCGCGTAGCGCATGTCGGTCAGCAGCACGTCGAAGAAGCGGGTCATCAGGGCCAGGCGGCGCTGGGCGAGGACGTCCAGGTATTGTTCACTGCGGCCCTCCGTTTCCAGGCCGGCCGCCTCGCTGGCGAGGCCGGTACGGCCGCCGTCCCAGAGCAGCTTGCGGGCATCCAGGCTGGCGTAGTTGTCGGCGGCATAACCGTCGGCCAACGCGTTATGGCCCGTTCCAAGTCCGGCCGTCAGGGTGACGCGGAAGTCCTTCTGGCTGTCGGCCAGGAGCTGGCCGGCCCGGGCCAGGTCGGTCTGGGCCTGGGCCGCGTCGAGATCGGGATGGGGCCGGTCGGCATAGGCCAGGACCTGGGCCAGGGTGAGCGGCGCGTCGGCTGCGCAGGTCGGCAGGGCGAAGACCAGGCCCCAGATAAACCACAGTCCACGCATGGGCTATTGGGCGGCCGGGGCCTGTTTCTTGTAGACGTTGAAGGGCTCTTTCTTGTAGGCGCCTTCCACCACGTAATGGCCCAGCTGCATGAACTCGCCCACCGTCTGGGTGATGCCGGTGAAGCGCGCCATTTCCTTGCCGTTGGCGTCATAGAAGATGAAGGTGGGCGTGGCCCGGGCCCGCTGCTCGAGCGAGAAGGCCTTCTCGGTGGTGTTCTTGCCCTGGAAGTCGGTCAGGGCGACATCGCCCCGGGTGTCCATCGGGTAGATGATGAAGTGCTGGCGGAAATAGTCCTGCACCTGGCTCTGGTTGAGCACGGTGTTCTTCATGCGCTCGCAGAACGGGCAGTCGTCCATCTCGAACATCAGCAGGATGCCGGTCTTGCCGTCCTTGCGCAGGTCGCTCAGGTCGCCTTTCAGGTCGCCCAGCTTGGGTTGGAAGAAGTATTCATCTGCGTTGCGGGTCTCCGCCAGGGCCGGGACGGCCAGGAAAGCCATAAGCAGTAGCAGCCAACGCATGATCGTTCTCCTCTTCACTCATCCCCCGCACGGTTCATCTGGCCGCCTTGTCCTTCGTGGCCATGTAGCGTTCCACCGCATCGCGGGTCAATGCCCCGACGTTGTAGGCCACCATTTTACCCTGCGGATTGTAAAGATAGGTGGTGGGCAGGCCGCTCACCTGGCCGATCTGGCCGGCCACGTCATCGGTGCCCAGGATGATCGGATAGTTGATGCCGACCGACTGGGCGAAGCGGGAAACCTGCTTCGGATCCTGGTAGTCCATGGCGATGCCGAGGACCACGAGCTTCCGGGAGTTGTTCTTGGTCAGCGCGATCAGGTCGGGTATCTCGGCCCGGCAGGGCGGGCACCAGGTCGCCCAGAAGTTGACCAGCACCCATTTGCCCTTGTACTGGGCCAGGCTGTGCTTATGGCCTTGGGTGTCGGTCAGGTCGAAGGCGAGGGCGCTGCCGGCCAGTGCGAACAGGCAGATACCCAGAAAAACGGTCTTGAGCTTGAACATGTGTCTTCCGAAGTGATGTCAATTACCGGTTGACCTTGCCGACCGGTCCGAGTTCTTAATGAAGGGGCGGCTCTTCCGGTGTCTTGCCGTGGCCGCCATCCGAGGCGTGGGTGAGATAGAGGGCCAGGCCGATCAGGGCCAGGGCGCCGGCCAGGTAGAGCAGGTCGACCGGGCTGCTGATGGTGACCTTCATGGTCAGTTCGAAGATGGTGACGATCAGGATCATGATGATCACCTTGGCCAGGCGCTGCTTGAGGTCGTCCAGGCTTTCGATCACCAGGATCTTGCTGGAGGCCTTGCTGCCCTTGGCCTCGTCGATGTCGCTGACGAACAGTTCGTACATGCCCAGGGCGAAGATCAGCATGACCGTGCCCAGCAGATAGCCGTCCACCACCTCGACCACGTGGGTGATGGTGGTGTCGTGCATCGCCTTGCGGGCCTCGTCGGTCATGCCGGCGTCGGCGTAATGGACGATGTGCTGGACCAGGTAGACCACGTCCGTGGTGGCCATGTAGAAGATGGCGAAGGCCGAGGCCATGCTGGCGACGACGGCGAACAGGACGACGTAGCGGCTGCGCCAGAGCAAGGCTTCGAACAGTTTTTCCAGTAGTCCCATAAATCTGCAAAAAATTTACAACCGCGAAGCGGGTTCATACAATCCGCCGGAAACAAGCCCCTACGTCCCATGAAGCCATCATACACACTGTCAGCCTCCCTCGGGACGGGCAATATAAACCTCGCCACGAAGGCCAAGCAAGTCGAGGCATGGCTGGCCCAAATACAGGGCTACGACGTACCGGAGCGGGTCACCCTGCTGACCGCCTATCTCAGCGAGCACGACCGGCCCGACCTGCCGGCGGCATTCCGCCGCCAGATACTGGACCTGGCCGGACCTCAGGTCGGCGCGCTGCTGCGCAATCTGGAGCCGGTCCTGCGCGACCTGCCGTTGCCGATGGGCGACGGCCAGCGCAAACAGGTGGATGCGGTCATCCTGCTCATGCTGGCCGTGGGCGGCATGAACAAGCGATTGATAGTGGAATTCGCCGAATACACGCCCCGGCTGTTCGGCAGCAACCCGTTGCCGATCCACATCGCCGGCTTCCTGAATTCGGCCCGGCAGTTGCTGGACATCTGCTACATCAGCCACAGCCAGATTCCCGACGGCTTCTGGCGCGACCTGCACCAGACCGCGCAACTGATCTTCGCCGCCGATCTGGTCGAAGCCGCCGATCCGACCGGCAAGGCGCCTTCGCTGATCGCGACCTACACGGCCATGGTGCTGGAGGCGATCGCCGATCCCTATCATTTCGCGGAGCAGGAGCGGCTCTGGCTGCACGACGTGATCAAGCGGCTGGGGCCTCTGGCGAAGGTGGAGGATGCTCGCTCGCCCAGCCACAAAGGGGTGTACGGCATCCGCATCGCTGAAGACAAGGTGCCGTATCCGCTGGCTTGGCAGAAAGGCACCGAACCGGATTGCGAGCTGGTGCTCAACACCACGGGACCGGCCCGCAAGCTGGCCCTGGCCATCAGCCGGATCGAGCAGGGCCGCTACGACGAACAGGCCATGCCGATGCTTCGCCATCCGGCCTACAAGGCGCTACTGCAACGCTTGAAGCTGCTATGGGGCGGTTCCATGCGGCGCACCACGCCGCGCCGGGTGCCGGTGCAGCCAGTCCGGCCCAGGCTCATGCTGGGTTTCCACGCCATCCATAAATACCTGGCCGGCAGCTTCGAGGCGCTGGATGAGGGCAGCATCATTTCCGGCCGGGTCATCAACGAAAGCCTGGGCGGCATGGCGTTGGTGGTGCAGAAGCCGAATTTCCATCTCAAGGTCGGGACCCTGGTCTTCATCAGCCGCGGCGCGGACGGCACATTCCGCGACCTGGGCATGATCCGCTGGTTCAGGACCCGGCCGGACGGCGTGCTGACCTTCGGCGTCAAGTTTCTGCGCGGCCGGGCGGATTGCGTTACCGTGTTTTCCGGCGACGGCCGGCATGTCTATCCGGGGGTGCTGGTCGCCAAGGAAAACGGGACGTCGGGGAACGGCCCGATGGCCGGATCGGGCAAGCTGGTCCTGCCGCCGGTACGGTTGGCGGCGAACAGCCGGGTGGAAATACGCCATGAGGGCCTCCAATCGATCTGGTTGCTGACCGAAAAGCTGGAGGGGTTGAACGATATCGACCTGTTCCGCTGCCAATCCGACCGGAACGGCCAGACAGGCGCCACTCCGGGCTAGTGTGAACACGCCCTAGTTCGACAGGATCACATGCTGGTCGCCCGTGACCTTGTTCAGGATGAGCACGTTCACCCGGCGGTTGCGGGCCCGGCCTTCGGGCGTGGCGTTGGTGTCGATGGGCTTGTTGTCGGCATAGCCGATGGCGACCATGCGGCTGGGCGCCACGCCTTCCTCGGCCAGCAGGCGGACCACGGAAGCGGCCCGGGCCGAAGACAATTCCCAGTTGGATGGATAGATCGGGCTCTTGATCGGAAGATCGTCGGTATGACCTTCCACCTGGATGGGGTTGTCGGTCTCGGCCAATACCTTGGCCACCGCCGACAGCGCATTGATCGAGGCCGGCTGCAGGGTCGCCTCGCCGCTGGGGAAAAGCGTGCTGGCGTTGATTTCCACGGTGATGCCGCGGGCCGACTGGGTCACCTTCACCTGGCCTTTCTTAACCAGCGAGGACATGGCATCCATCACGTCCTTGGCAATGGTCTTCATCTGCTCGGTTTCGTTGCTGGTCTTCTTGCCGGTTTCGATCTTGACCGGGGTGGCCTTGCCGATCGGTTTGCCCGTACCTGGCAGGATCGAGGCGTTCTTCTCGGTCATGTTGATCATCCGGTCGGTGGTCTGGATCTCCTGGAAGGCCTTGACGATGGAGTCAGACAAGACGCGGTACTTGCCCTCGTTGACCGAGGAGATGGCGTACATCACCACGAAGAACGCGAACAGCAGGGTGATGAAGTCGGCGTAGGAAACCAGCCAGCGTTCCAGGTTCTCGTGCTCCTCGTGGCGCTTCTTGCGGGCCATGGCGGGATCTCAGGCGGTGAGGTATGCGACTGTCATACCAGATACCCTTGTAGCTTGGCCTCGATCATCCTCGGGTTTTCTCCATTGGCGATCGCGACGATGCCCTCGATGTACATCTCCTTCAGGCGCATGGTGCGGCCGACGTGGTAGCGCAGCTTGTTGTAGACGGGCAGGTAGATCAGGTTGGCGCTGCCGACGCCGTAGATGGTGGCGACGAAGGCGACCGCGATGCCGGCGCCCAGCTTGGAAGGATCGGTGAGGTTTTCCATGACGTGGATCAGGCCCAGCACGGCGCCCAGGATGCCGATGGTGGGCGAATAGCCGCCCGCCGCCATCCAGACCTTGGCCGCTTCCGTGCGATGGGCCTCGTGGCTCTCCAGTTCCATCTCCAGGGTGTCGCGCAACACCTCCGGCTCGGCACCGTCGACCAGCATCTGCAGGCCGCGCCGCTCGAACAGGTCGGCCTGTTCGTCGATCTTCGGTTCCAGCGAGAGCAGGCCGCCGCGTCGGGCGAGATGGCTCCATGACAGGATCAGGTCGAGTATTTCCTTGGGCCGGTGGGGAGGCGGACGGAAGATCCATTTGGCCATGCTCAGGCCGTCCAGGAATACGCGCAGGGAGCTTTGCAGCATCACGGCGCCGACGGTGCCGCCGATCACGATCAAGAAGGCGGTGAATTGCAGCAGCGAATCGAGCTTGCCGCCTTCCATGGCCTGGCCGCCGATGATGGCGATGAAGCCAAGCAATAAGCCCGCGATACTGATGATGTCCATTGTCGTGTCGAAGGTTCCGGTTAAGGGCCTGTTTCAGTAAATCATTCGCGTCCAGGCGGTACTGCCGGATGCAGTACCGGTGCACGGAGGAATGGCGCTATTTCCACGCGCAGCACACTGTCCGGCAAGGTACCCGGCTGGGCCGGGTCCGGAGCAGGCGCAGGTCTCGTGTCCTGCTGAAACAGGCGCCAGCATCATGCGATCCAGTCCCGGAGGTGGCCGCGCAGACGGGCGATGGCCTGGCCGTGCAACTGGCAGACCCGGGATTCGGAGACGCCGAGGATGGAACCGATTTCCTTGAAATTCATTTCCTGCTCATAGTACATCCCCATGAGCATTTTTTCCCGTTCGGGCAGTTCCACGACGGCCTGGGTCAGCGCCTTCTTGAAGTGCTGGTCGGACAACATCTCGAACGGGCCAGCCGCCAACTCGTCGACGAAGCGCTCCAGGAAATCCTCGTTGTCGGAGCCGTAGAGATCCTCGTAGTAGACCAGTTGGGCACCGCGGGTCTCGTTGAGCAGTTCGAAGTAGTCGTGGATGTTCATGTCCAGCTGGCCGGCGATCTCCTGCTCGGTCGGCGGCCGCTGCAGGCGTTGCTGCAGGACGTGGATGGCGCTTTCGATCTGGCGGCTGGCCTTGCGCAGCGTGCGCGAGGCCCAGTCCGCGTCGCGCAGTTCGTCCAGCATCGCGCCGCGTATCCGCTGGGTGGCGTAGGTCTCGAAGTGTGCGCCCTGGTTGTCGTCGAAGCGCTCCACCGCGTCGAGCAGGCCGATCAGGCCGGCCTGGATCAGATCGTCGGCCTCGACGCTGGCCGGCAGGCGGCTCATCAGGTGATAGGCGATGCGCTTCACCAGCGGCAGGTGCGCCTGGATGACGGCGTCTTTATCCGTAAGCGCGACGGTGCTGGGCATGGCGATTCTGATAGCGCGGTGGCGGGTTCAATCGGCCGAACAGGCCCATGCGCTGCCAAAACATCCTGGCGTCCGGTTGCGCACTCTGGCCCGATTCGTCGTGCAGGCGGTCGGCCAGGGTGCGGACGACCTGGGCCACGGGGGCGGTCGGCGCCAGTTCGAGCACGGGCCTCAGGGCGCGAGTGGCCATGTCCAGTTGGTCGTCCTTGGGCAGCGCGCCGAGCAGGCCGAGTTCGATATCCAGGAAATGCTTGGCCGTCTCGTTCAGGGCCGCGGTCAGCTGGTCGACCTTGTTGTCGTCGCCGGCATTCATGAACAGGGTCAGCCAGCGGGCATCGGGTTGCCGGTAGTGGGCAGCCTTGAGGATGGCATAGGCTTCGGTGAGGCGGCTTTTCACGGTCGGCAGGACCAGCACCCTGAGCGGTGCGGCCAAGGCCAGGCTGGGCCGCTCGTCGGGCGGTGCGGCCAGCACCAGCCATTCCCAGTCGTGGCGGATGAAGTCGTCGCTCAGCCGGTTCCAGGCCTGTTCGTCGGTTTCGGCTACCTGGGCGAAGCCCTGCTCGGCGTCGAGCAGCTGCAGATCGCCGGGCGCCTGGATCATGGCGTCGTCGAGCGACAGGCCGCCGCGCAATACCTGGGCCAGGTTGTGGCGGGGACTGAGGCCGAATTGGCCGGCGATGTTGCGGGGACCGGGGGCCTCGTCGATCAGGCAGACGTTGCCGCCGCGGCGGCTCAGGGCAAAGGCCAGGTTGGCCCCGGCGATGGCGTTCAGTTCGGCGTCGGGGCCGAAGATGCCGAGCGTGCGCAGTATGCTCTGGCCACCCAGCAGGCGGCGCAGACCGGCCGCCTGGTCATCCGGTTCATGCCGTCGCACCATACACCCCGAGGTCGGTTGCGGTTTCGTCGTTGCGAGGCGCGCGCGCCTCGGCCGCGGCCATGAGGACCGGATAGTCCTCGTCGTCGGCCTGGAAGGCGGAGTCCGGCGTGCCCAGGCGGAAGGCGCGGTCGACCAGATAGCGGGCGTTGGCGAGGTGCATGTCCTCCGGCACCCGTTGGCCGTTGGTGACGTAGTGCACCCGGATCTGATGCCGGATCACCACGTCGAGCACCGGGCCGTAGACCTGGGCCTCATCGATCTTGGTCAGGATGCAGCCGGCCAGGCCCGGGCCGCCGTAGGAGCGGACCACCTCTTCCAGGGTGATGCCCTGCGACGGCGCGCCCAGCAGCAGCAGCCGCTTCACGCCCTGGTTCTGGCCGGACAGCATGTGGGTCTGCTCGCCGACGCGGCGATCCTTCTGGCTCATGCCGATGGTGTCGACGAAGACCAGGTGCTTGCCCTGCAGGTCGAGCAGGGTGAGTTCCAGGTCGTTCTCGTCGCGCACCGCGTAGACCGGCGCGCCGAGGATGCGGCCGTAGATGCGCAACTGGTCCTGGGCGCCGATCCGGTAGCTGTCAGTGGTGATCATGGCCACCTTGCCCGCGCCGTGCTTGAGCACGGCCCGCGCCGCCAGCTTGGCGACCGTGGTTGTCTTGCCGACGCCGGTCGGGCCGACCAGGGCGTAGACGCCGCCCCGGTCGATGATGTCCTCCATGGGCGAGGTCGACTTGAGGTTGTGGATGATGGCGGCGCGCACCCACTTCTGTGCCCTGACCGGATCCGATTCGGCCGGCATCCGGTCCAGGATCTGTTTGCTCAGGGCCGGGCTGAAGCCGGCCGACATGAGTTGCTTCATCAGCTCGGCCCGATGGGGCTCGCGCCGGTAGGCGTCGTTCCAGGCCAGGCCGGCCAGCTGGCCTTCCATCAGGGCGCGCAGCTGACGCATCTCGCGGGCCAGTTCCTCGATGACGGGGGCGTTGTCCGGCGCGGCCGGCCGGGCCTGGCCGTGGGCCGGCTGGACGGGCGGCGCCGGTCGGTTGGCCGGTCGGCCGAAGTCCTGCACGGGCTCGTCCGGCCAACTCTGGCGGGGCGGCGGCGCGGTCCGGGTCGGCTCGGGCGCGACCTTGCGGGTCGGGGTCGGACGGATGACCGAGGCCTCGCGCTGGGCCAGATAGTCGGTGAAGGTGGTTATGGCCGGCTCCGGCTGGAGGGCGGGAGGCGGCTCCTGCCAGGCCGGTTGCCGGGGCGGTTCGCGACGCGGCGGCGGGTCGTAGTGCGGCGCCTCGTACTGGGGCGACTCGTAATGTGCGGCGGCCGGCGGCCGGGGCGGCGGGGCACGCCGGGGCGGGGCGGCCACTGCGGGCTCGGCCTGGCCGGCCAGGGCGGAGATGTCCAGATCGGCCACGGCGATGATCTCGACGCCGCCGTCCACCTGGCGGTTGGACAGGATGATGGCATCGGCGCCCAGTGCGTCGCGGACTTGGCGCAGAGCGTCGCGGGTGGTGGCGGCGCGGAATTTCTTGATCATGCGGTCTGTCCGATCAGCATGCCGACCTTGATGGTCTTGCCGTCAGGCACTTCGCTATGGGAGATCACCCGCAGGCCGGGCGCGGAACGACGCAGGAAACGCGAGAGCAGAGCCCGGATGGAGGGCGGTACGAGCAGGACGGCGGGCAGGCCGGTCTGGCTCTGTTTCTCCACCGCATCGATGGTGTTGCGGATCATCCGTTCAGCGAGGCCGGGTTCGAGCCCGACGCCACCTTCTCCGCGGGCTGACAGGGCCTGAACGAGGATGTTCTCCAGGCCGGGCTCCAAAGCCATCACCTGCAATTCTTGTGCTCCTCCGAAGATTTCGTGAATGATAGCACGAGACAATGCGCCTCTTACCGCGGCGGTCAGTTCGTCCGGGTCCTGGCTGCGGCTGGCGTGTTCGGACAACGCCTCCAGGATGCTGCGCATGTCGCGGATGTGGACCTTCTCGTCGAGCAGGTTCTGCAGGACCTTCTGGATCGTGGCCAGCGAGAGCAGCTTGGGCGTCAGGTCTTCGACCAGCTTGGGGTTTTCCTTGGCGACGTGGTTCAGGAGCTGCTGGGTCTCCTCGCGGCCGAGCAGTTCCGGGGCATGGTCGTTGATCAGCTTGGACATGTGGGTGGCGACCACGGTGCCGGCGTCGACCACGGTGTAGCCGAGGGTCTGGGCCTGCTCCCGCATGTTGGCCTCGATCCAGACCGCCGGCAGGCCGTAGGCCGGATCGGTGGTGGACTGGCCGGCCATACTGCCGAATACCCGGCCCGGGTTGATGGCCAGGAACTTGCCGACCTGGATTTCGTTTTCGGCGATGGCGACGCCCTTCATGGTCACCCGGTAGCCGTTCGGCCGCAATTGCAGGTTGTCGCGGATGTGCACCGGCGGCACCAGGAAGCCGATCTCCTGGGCGATCTTCTTGCGGATGCCGCGGATCCGGCGCAGCAGTTCGCCGTCCTGGCCCTTGTCCAGGAGCGGCACCAGCCGGTAGCCGACTTCCAGGCCGAGCCGGTCGACCTGGGCGACGTCGTTCCAGCCGACCTCTTCCGGTTCCTCTGGCGGCGGAGGGACTTCTTCGGCGGCGGCCTGGGCGGCAGCGGTCTGCTGCTGGTTCAGCCAGTAGGCCGCGCCGCCCAGGATGCCGCCCATGAGCAGGAAGGCGACGTGGGGCATGCCGGGCAGGATGCCCATCAGGCTCAGGATGCCGGCGGACAGGTAGATGGCCTGCGGCTTGCCGAACAACTGGGTGGTCAACTGTTCGCTGAGGTCGGCCGAGCTCGACACGCGGGAGACCACCATGCCGGCGGCGGTGGAGATGACCAGGGCCGGGACCTGGGCGACCAGGCCGTCGCCGATGGTCAGCAGGGTGTAGCGCGAGGCGGCGTCGGCCAGGCCCATGCCGTGCTGCAGCATGCCGACGATCAGGCCGCCGATCAGGTTGATCAGCATGATGATGATGCCGGCCACGGCGTCGCCGCGGACGAATTTCGAGGCACCGTCCATGGAGCCGTAGAAGTCTGCCTCTTCGGCGATCTCGCTGCGCCGGCGCCGGGCTTCGTCCTCGCCGATCAGGCCGGCGTTGAGGTCGGCGTCGATGGCCATCTGCTTGCCCGGCATGGCGTCCAAGGTGAAGCGGGCCGACACTTCGGCGATCCGCCCGGCGCCCTTGGTGATGACCACGAAGTTGATCACCACCAGGATGATGAAGACGACGATGCCGACCGCATAGTTGCCGCCCACCAGGAAGTGGCCGAACGATTCGATCACCTTGCCGGCCGCGTCCGGCCCGGTGTGGCCCTCCAGCAGCACGATGCGGGCCGAGGCGACGTTGAGCGACAGGCGCATCAGGGTGGTGATCAGCAGCACCGTGGGGAAGACCGAGAACTCCAGCGGCTTCATCGTGTACAGGCTGATCAGCAGCACGATCATCGACAGGGCGATGTTGAAGGTGAACAGGATGTCCAGCAGGAAGGCCGGCAGCGGCAGGATCATCATCGCCAGGATGGCGATGACCAGGATCGGCGCGGCCAGCTTCTGCCACTGCATGCCGGGTAGGGTCGCTGCCGCCATCAGGCCATGATCCTGTTAGCCGGATCGAGATCGGGCGGCACCTGCCATTCCTTGGGCAGGGGCGGATTCATCTGGTGGTTCAGCTGGTAGACGTAGGCCAGGACCTGGGCCACGGCGGTGAACAGCGGGCCCGGAATGGCATCGCCGGGCTCGACGTGGCGGTGCAGGGCGCGGGCCAGGGGCGGTGCCTCGACGATCGGGACGTTGTTCTCGCGGGCGAGTTCCTTGATCCGATCGGCGATCAGCTGGCTGCCCTTGGCCACCATCACCGGGGCGCTCATGGTCTTCTCGTCGTACTGCAGGGCGACCGCGAAATGGGTCGGGTTGGTGACCACCACGTCGGCCTTGGGCACGGCCTGCATCATGCGGCGGCGGGCTTGCTCGCGCTGCAGGGCGCGGATGCGGCCCTTGATGTGCGGGTCGCCCTCCGTCTCTTTCTGTTCCTGGCGGACCTCTTCCTTGGTCATGCGCAGCTTGCGCTGGTAGTACCAGAGCTGATAGGGCACGTCGAACAGGGCGAGCAAGGCGAGCGCGGCGACCCCGGCGAAGAAGGTGTAGAGCGTGATGTGGGCGAAGTGGGGGATGGCCTCGGAAAGCGGCTCGGCCGACAGGGTGAGGATGGAATCCCATTGCGCCCAGATCATCCAGCCCGAGATGCCGGCGATCAGGCCGCCCTTGAGCGCGGCCTTGAGCAGCTCGACCAGCGATTGCAGATTGAACAATCGGCCCAGGCCGCTGATCGGGTCGAGCTTGCCCAGGTTGAGCTGGAGCGGCTGGAGGGTGAAGTTCAGGCCGGAGATCGCCACATTGGCGACAACGGCGGTGATCGCCACCACGGCCAGGATGGGCAGCAGGACCATGACCCCGTCATAGGTGGCTTCGCTCAGGCTGCGCGCCATCATGCCGGTGCTGGCGATGTCGGGCCGGCCGAAATCCAGGCTGTCGTGCATCATCCGGCGCAGGATGTCGAGCAGGAAACCGCCCAGGACGGTGATGGAAACGCCGGCCGTGAGCAGGACGGCGAAGGTGGACAGCTCACGGGAATGGGGAACATTGCCCTCCTCGCGGGCCTTTTGCAGTTTTCGTCCCGACGCTGGCTCGGTGCGTTCAAGATCGCTGTCATCCGCCATCTGAGAGTCCGGCTATCCGCGTGAAGTGATTCCGCCGAATTTTATCACGCGGCTGAAATAAAAACGGCCGGAAAACCGGCCGTTTTTCGGGGCGATCTGACGCTTCAGTGGGCTTGCACGCCGGGGCCGAAGAAGCGGTAGCCGACCCGCATCTGCTGGCTGCGGGCCAGGCGCTTCTTGCCGGTCTCGTCGGTGAAGCTGCCGGCGATGGCGGCATAGGCCTGGCCGGCCCAGTCGCCGTCCAGCAGCAGGTCGGACACGCCTTCCGCCCAGCGCAGCTTGTCGTTGGCGGAGGACAGCTTGGTGCCGCACTTGGTCATCAGGTCGCCGATCTCCGTCTTGGCGATCTGGTAGGCGTTCAGGCGGCTGGCCAACTGCACGCAGCCTTCGCCGGTGCTGCAGGCGTCGACGGCCTTGGCGTACATGGTTTTGGCGGTCGAGGCGTCGCCGAGATCGGCGAACAGCTTGCCGATCTGGGCCAGGGCGAAGTGGTCCTTGGCGCGCTTGGCGGCCTCGGCCAGCAGGTTGGAAGCCATGGCGGCATCGCCCAGCGCGCTCTGCGCGGCCTCGGCCAGCTTGGTCCAGTCGTAGGGGTTGTCGCCGGACTGGGCGACGCGGGCGTCGATGTAGGCCTTGGCCTTGGCCTTGCCGAACTCGGCGTCCTTGAATTCGCGGGCGGCGGTCAGCACGATCTCGCGGAACCAGACGAAATCGCTGGCGGACGCCACGGACTCGTCCAGCAGCTTGCCCAGCCATTCCTTGTCGCCCAGGCGGTCGACGGCCAGGATCAGCGGCTTGAAGCGGGAGAAATGGAAGCCGTCGGCGCGCATCACTTCCTCGGCGCCGGACAGCAGCTTGCCGGCATAGGCCTTGTCGTCCAGCTCGGCCACGATGCGGTCGGCCAGGGCGATGAACTGCTTGGCGGTCTTGCACTTGGCTTCTTCGTTCTGGATCTCGACGTACTTGGCCTGGTTGGCCTCGCGCTTGGCCAGCTTGTCGGCGACCCGGGCCACGCGGGCGGCGTCGGAGGCGAGGTGCTTGTTGACGGCGTCGACCACCTTGCGCATCTCGTCCAGGTTGGCCACGGCCTCCTCGGCCTTGGTCACCATGTCGGTCACGCCGGCGGTGTCGCCCAGTTCGGCGTAGACGTCGGCCAGCTGGATCAGGTCGGCGGAGGCCGAGGCCACTTCGCCGGCCTTGGCCAGCACGGCCTTGGTGAATTCGGCGTTGCCCTTGGCGGCGGCCAGCACCTGCATCAGGGCGGTGAAGTCCTTGGCCGAGGCCAGGGCCTTGTCGTACAGCGCGCCTGCCGCGGCGGGGTCGATCTCGCCCATGGCGCCGGACAGGGCGATCAGGTCGGCCGGGGCGGTGAACTTGGCGGCGCCCTCGTTGATCACGGCCACGGCCTGGGCCTTGTCGCCCAGGTCGGCGGCGATGGTCTTGGCCAGGCGGGCGAAGTCGGCGGCACGGCCGCACTTGGCCTTGATCTTGTCGTAGATCTGGCCGGCCAGGGCGGCATCCTTGATGTCGCAGGCGACGACCTTGCCCAGGCCGTACAGCTCTTCGGTGGTGGAGATTTCCTTGAGCGCGCCGGACAGCGTCTTGGCGGCGGCCGCGGCATCGCCGGAAACCAGCATCTGGCCGAAGCCGACGGCGACCTTCTCCTCGCCGCTCATGGCGAAATCGGCACCCTGGCCCATCGCATTCTCGGCATCGCCGCCGAGGCCGAGGGCCTTGTAGCCCAGGGCGCAGCAGATGAAGTCGCTGGTGAACATGGCGCCGCCGACGGTGTCGTCGAGCACGCCCTTGGCGCCGGCGTCACCGGTGAAGGCCGCGCTGGACAGGATTTCGTTGGCGTAGCCGATATCGGCCGGGGCATCGAATGCTTCGCGAGCAAGGGCATACAAGGCGTCGGCGCCGGCGGCACCGGCGACGCGGGACTCCAGGGTTTCCCGAGTGGCCATGGTTGATCTCCTGAATCCAAATGAAATTAAAGGCGCGAGTTTACCGGTCAGTCGACCGGAATGCTGCTAGGGATTTTTATCGGGCGATAAATAAAGCTGAATCGAACGGCATTCCGACGCCGGCAAACCGGCCGCTGCCGGACTGGCAATCGCAAACGAATTTCAGACTAAAATCGTCAACCTTAAATACGAACGTATCCGACACCGAGGAGCCGACATGCGGATCACCGCCCCCACCATCAAGTCCTTCATTCCGCCCCGCCGCACCCTGATGGGCCCCGGTCCGTCCGACGTGCCGCAGCGCATCCTCGACGCCATGGCGCGGCCGACCATCGGCCACCTCGACCCGGCCTTCACCGACATGATGGAACAGACCAAGACGCTGCTGCGCTACGTCTTCCAGAGCGCGAACAAGCTCACCTTCCCGGTCTCCGGCCCCGGTTCGGTCGGCATGGAGATGTGCTTCGTCAACCTGGTCGAGCCGGGCGACAAGGTCGTGGTCTGCGTCAACGGCGTGTTCGGCGGCCGCATGGTCGAGAACGTCAAGCGCACCGGTGGCGTGCCGGTCCTCGTCGAGGACGCCTGGGGCGCACCGGTCGACCCGGCCAAGGTCGAGGCCGCCTTCGCGGCCAACCCGGATGCCAAGCTCCTCGCCTTCGTCCACGCCGAGACCTCCACCGGCGCCCAGTCCGATGCGGCCGCACTCGCCGCCATCGCCCGCAAGCACGGCGCGCTGACCATCATGGACTGCGTCACCTCGCTCGGCGGCACGCCGGTGCTGGTCGACGAGTGGGGCATCGACGCCGCCTACTCCGGCAGCCAGAAATGCCTGTCCTGCACGCCCGGCATCGCGCCCGTCACCTTCGGCGAACGCGCCATCGCCAAGGTCCAGTCGCGCAAGACCCCGGTGCAGAGCTGGTTCATGGACCTCAACCTGGTGCTCGGCTACTGGAGCGGCGAAGGCAAGCGCACCTACCACCACACCGCCCCGATCAACCCGCTCTACGGCCTGCACGAGGCGCTGGTCATTGTCGCCGAGGAAGGCCTGGAAAACGCTTGGGCCCGCCACCGCGCCATGCACGAAAAGCTGCGCGATGGCTTGGGCGAGATGGGTATCCGATTCGTGGTCGACGAGGCCGCGCGGCTGCCCCAGCTCAATGCGGTCTACATCCCCGAAGGCGTCGACGATGCCGCCGCCCGCAGCCGGCTGATCAACGAGTTCGATCTGGAAATCGGCGCCGGCCTCGGCGCCCTGGCCGGCAAGATCTGGCGCATCGGCCTGATGGGCTACAGCGCGCGGCAGGAGAATGTGGAGTACTGCTTGAAGGCGGTCAAGGCCTTGGTTGGTTGAGTGGTCGTACCAAACTAACCGTAACCAGCGTTCTAGAGATACAGCACAAACGGGTATCGGGCTTAACGTTTCGGCTGCCCCGCTTCAAAGGGCGAATCTGTAGACGTTGGTGTTCCGTTGCTCGAAGCCGGCCTTCCGATACAGCCGATTGGCCGCTTCCCGCTCGGGTCGGGACGTCAGGTCGACTGTCTTTGCGCCTTGCTCACGGGCCACTTGGACTGCTGCCTCGACCAGGGCGTGCCCCACGCCCTTGCCGCGACTCTGCTCGCTCACGACCACGTCCTCTATCCAGGACCGCACGCCGGTCGGAATCCGGAATACGACCAGGGTGAGCATGCCGCAGATAACATCCTCGTCGTAGGCGACCAGCAGGTGGGTCGTGTCGGATTCGACGATGGCTTTCAGTTCGGATTGGCTTAGCGGGGGTGCGGAACGGGACAACTGTGGAATAAGTGCGTTGATGCTTGCCAATAGCGCTTCATCGTAGTGGTTTGCTTGTTCGATTTTCATTGGGGTCCCTAAGTTATTCGTACAAATTGTGATTGCCTTCTATGTACGCCTCCAATTTTTTGTAGTTGTTCTCGCTCTCTGCCCATAGCACCTGGTTCAGGTCTTCGTATTTTGGATCAGCGGTTTTAGAGCGCGATATCGCCGCCTCAAATGCCTTGGCAGAGCTGCTAGCGCCGACAGTTTCGTAGATTGTTACGAAGTCGGTCATATTCGGCTCGATTTGGAAAGGGACGCCAAAGAAGTACTCGAAGCCGCCGTTGTCTATGATGCCTTGGGCGGTGACAAGCATGACAGCCACCTTGTGAGCAAAGGGTGACTGAATTGGATCAAAGCCGCTTTTAACTATGCGATCCACAGTCGCGTCGATTAGATCGGCCATGCGTAATAACGTGCAAGATGCACTGTTCCCTACCTGAGTTGTACTTGGCTAAAGAATTCCAGCAAAGGGGTGAAATGACAAGATGCCCCTTCGCGAGGTGCCTGTCCCCGGGTTCAGCCAGCTTGCGGCAGGTCAATCGATTCCAGCCAGTGCATCACCGGCAGTTCGGATGCGCTGCCCAGGTGCATATGGCAACCAATGTTTGCGGTAACGATGACCTCCGGCTTGCCGGCCCGCAGCGCCGCCAGCTTGTTGTCGCGTAGCACCTCCGACATCTCCGGCTGCAGCAGCGAATAGCTTCCCGCCGACCCGCAGCATAAGTGCCCGTCCGCCACCGGCGTCAGTTCGAAATCTACCGCGCGTAGCAGCGCTTCGATCCGTCCACCAAGCTTCTGGCCGTGTTGCAGGGAGCACGGGCTCTGGAAGGCGATGCGCCGGCCGCGGCCTGTGATGCCGAGTCGGATCAGGTCGTCGGCGGTCAGCACTTCGCAGGGATCTCGGGCCAGTTCGGAAACCCGGCTCGCTTTGTCGGCGTAGCGCGGGTCGTCGCGCAGGGCTTCGCCGTATTCCTTGACCATGACGCCGCAGCCGGAGGCGGTGACCAGGATGGCCTCGGCGCCGGCCTGGATGTGCGGCCACCAGGCGTCGATGTTGCGGCGCATGTGCTCCCGGCCGGCTTCGCGGGCCGAGAGGTGGCTGTCCAGGGCGCCGCAGCAGCCGGCCTCGGGGGCGGCGATCAGCGTGACGCCGAGGCGGTCGAACAGGCGGCGGGCGGCGGCGTTGACGTTGGGGGTGACGACGGATTGCACGCAGCCTTCGAGGATCAGCATCTTGCGGGCGTGCTGCCTGGTAGGCGAGGCCGCATCGATGTCTGCCGGTGTTGTCGCGTTGCCGATGTTCTTTGCGGGAGAAGGGATGTGGCTCGCCAAATGCCTGGGCAGGATTCCGCTCAGGCTGCGGGCCAACTGCAGGAGCGGCTTGAAACGCGCCGGCTCCGGCACGGCCCAGCGCAGGGTCTGGCGCTTGATCCGTTCGGTTAGCGGGCGCGGGTTCAGGTCTTCGGCGACTGCGCGGCCGATCTCGGCCAGGCGGGCGTAGCGCACGCCGGAGGGGCAGGTGGTCTCGCAGGAACGGCAGAGCAGGCAGCGATCGAGGTGGTGCAGTGTGGCCGTGCCGGCCTGGCCGGTCTCCAGCATCCGCTTGATGAGATAGATGCGGCCGCGCGGGCCGTCCAGTTCGTCGCCGGTGAGCTGGTAGGTGGGGCAGGTGGCGGTGCAGAAGCCGCAGTGCACGCAGTTGCGCAGGATGGCGTCCGCCTCGCGGCCTTCGGGCGTGGCGAGCAGTTCGGCGGGCAGCTGGGTCTGCATCGTCAGAGCTCCGGGTACATCCGGCCGGGATTGAACAGGCTGTGCGGGTCGAGGGCCTGCTTCACCGTGCGGTGCAGTTTCAGCATGGCTTCGGGCAGGGGCTGGAAGACCGGCTCCTTGCCGTCGTGGCCGCGGAACAGGGTGGCATGGCCGCCGAGTGTTTTCGCTCGGGCGAAGATGGATGCGGCCGGCGCATCGCTCGCCAGCCAGCGCAGGGCGCCGCCCCACTCGGTCAGTTGCTGGCCGGGCAGATCGACGGCCGGCGCGGCGGCGGGCAGGGACAGGCGCCAGAGCCGGTTGGCCTGCTGGAAGTAGGGCAGGGTCTGTTCGCGCAGGTCGCGCCAGATGGCTGAGTCGGCGACTTCGCCGCCCAGCTTGGCCCGTGCGGCCTCGACGCCCTGCGGGCTGCCGCACAGGCGCAGCCAGAGCTGGCCGTCGTGGTACAGGCTGCCGCTGAGCGGGATCGGCTTGCGCATCTGGTCCAGCACCCGGCGCGCGGCGGTCGGCGGGTCGAGTTCCTGCACCAGGGTCAGCTCGGCGGCCGGCCGGGGCAGGACCTTGATCGAGGCTTCCAGGATCACGCCCAGGGTGCCGAGCGAGCCGGCCATCAGGCGCGACACGTCGTAGCCGGCGACGTTCTTCATCACCTGGCCGCCGAAGTGCAGTTCGTTGCCGGCGCCATCGAGCAGCCGAACGCCGAGCACGAAGTCGCGCACCGAGCCGGAGGTGGCGCGCCGCGGTCCGGACAATCCGGCCGCCACCACGCCGCCGATGGTCGCGCCATCCGCGAAACGCGGGGGC
>DASVZA010000033.1:0-61354 GCA_036391875.1 Parasulfuritortus sp. | reverse complement strand
CGCTACATCTCGACGCCGTCCGACCACCTGATCCTGGCCCTGCTGATCGCCATCGGCCTGTCCGGCCTGTCGATGACCTTCGTGTCGCACACCGACATCGTCGACCTCAAGGGGTTCGTGCGCGGCCTGATGACCTTCAATTTCCAGCCCTTGCCGAATGACGCCAATCTGCTGATCCACCTCTTCCTGGTGGCCACGCTGATGATCATCTTCCCCATCAGCAAACTTTTGCACGTGCCCGGTGTGTTCTTCAGCCCCACCCGCAACATGGTGGACAACCCCCGCGAGAAGCGGCACCTCGCCCCCTGGGCGGCCGCCCTGGAACGGGACAACGGCTGATTCATCGGACTGTTTGAAAGCATTCAAGGAGCGAACGTGGCAGGTCCCGAGTTCGAAGTACCCAAGCTGGCCGACAGCGCCTATACCGAGATCCCCAAGATCAATCCGGGCAGCATGGCCCACGTCAAGGCCTTCGTCGCCGGCCAAGGTCCCCAGGAGTTCCTGGGCTACCCCTGGACCAAGGGTGACGACTGGAAGGAACGCGTCATCGGCCGGATGGGCGAAGCCCTGAAAAAATACCGCAGCCTGCGCGTGTTCATGGACGCCTGCGTGCATTGCGGCGCCTGCACCGACAAGTGCCACTACTTCCTCGGTACGGCCGACCCGAACAACATGCCGGTCGCCCGCCAGGAACTGATGCGCAAGGTCTACCGCCGCTACTTCACCCTGCCCGGCAAGATCTTCCCCTGGCTGGTCGGCGCCGAAGACCTGACCGAAGACACGTTGGAAAAGTGGTTCAACTACTACCACCAGTGTTCGGAATGCCGGCGCTGCTCGGTGTACTGCCCGTACGGCATCGACACGGCCGAGATCACCATGGCCGGCCGCGAGATCCTCAACTACGCCGGCATCGGCCAGAAATATTCCAACGAGATCCTGGGCAAGGTGCAGAAGATCGGCAACAACCTGGGCCTGCCCGGTCCGGCGCTGGAAGACACCCTGCAAGGCCTGGAAGAAGACATCCTGGACGACACCGGGGTGGCGGTCAAAATGCCGCTCGACGTCAAGGGCGCCGAGATTCTCTTGATCACGCCGTCGGCCGACTTCTTCTCGGAGCCGCACGTCGAATCGCTGATCGGCTACGCCAAGGTGTTCCATGCCGCCGGCGCGTCCTGGACGCTGTCGAGCTACGCCTCGGAGGCGGGCAACTTCGGCCTGTTCAACGGCAACTACGAGACGATGCGCAACGTCGCCATGCGGATCCGCGACGCCGCCCTGGAACTGGGCGTCAAGCGGATCATCGTCGGCGAGTGCGGCCACGCCTGGCGCGTCGCCTACGCCTACTGGAACACCCTGACGGGCCTCGGCTGGGGCGGCGACGACCCCTTCGCCAAGCAGCTGCAGGACCAGTTGGACCCGCGCTACAAGCAGCCGACGCACATCTGCGAATACACCTGGGACCTGATCGAACGCGGCGTGCTCAAGTTCGACAAATCGCTGAACGACCACCGCACGATCACTTATCACGATTCCTGCAACGTGGCGCGTGGTTCCCGGATGGGCGACGAGCCCGGCGGCCAGTTCACCATCCCGCGCAACATCATCAAGGCGGTGGCGAACAACTTCTACGACATGGCCCCGGAGACCATCGGCGAATCGACCTTCTGCTGCGGCGGCGGCGGCGGCGTGCTGACCGACGACCTGATCGAGGTCCGGGTCAAGGGCGCCCTGCCCCGGATGAATGCCTACAACGCCGTTGCCAAGGAAAACGGCGTGAACTTCCTGGCCCTGATCTGCGCCATCTGCAAGGCGCAGTTCAACAAGGTTGTACCGTTCTACGGTTTTGACATGAGCATGGTTGGCGGCGTCCACCAGTTGGTGGGCACGGCGATCAAGCTTGAAGATTAATTGCGTTTTGAATCGATGCGGGCAACCGCATAACGAGACACACGCGGTTTTACCGCACGATTTACGATAGGAGAGCGAAGATGTCGGTCACATCCAAAGATGTAAAGAAGACTGAAGGCCTGACCTGGCGCCGTTACAAGGACGGCGAATCCGAGGCGAATTACCGTTCGGAGCAGGACAAGATCTTCCAGGCCAGCTGGACCCACAAGTGCCCCGAGTACGTGCTCTCCACGCCGCCCTGCCAGGGCTCCTGCCCGGCCGGCGAGGATATCCGCTCCTACCTGAACATCGTCCGCGGCATCGAGAAGCCCCCGGTCGGCGCCGATGGCAAGCCCTCCATGTCCATGCAGGAATACGCCTGGCGCCGCCTGACCGAAGCCAACCCGTTCCCGGCCGTCATGGGCCGCGTCTGCCCGGCGCCCTGCGAATCCGGCTGCAACCGCAACCAGGTTGAAGAGAACGTCGGCATCAACTCGGTCGAGCACTTCCTGGGCAACTGGGCGATCGAGAACAAGCTGGCCTTCGCCAAGCCGACCGTCGCCAAGAGCGGCAAGAAGGTCGCCATCATCGGCGGCGGCCCGGCCGGCCTGGCCGCGGCCTACCAGCTGACCCTGAAGGGCCACAGCTGCACCATCTTCGACGACCACGCCGAACTCGGCGGCATGATGCGCTACGGCATCCCCGGCTTCCGGACCCCGCGTGAAGTGCTCGACGCCGAAATCCAGCGCATCCTGGACCTGGGCGTGGACACCAAGCTGAACTGCCGCATCGGCACCGACGTCAGCATGGAGTCGATCGAGAAGGACTACGACGCCGTGCTGATGGGCCTGGGTGCCCAGGCCGGCCGCGCCCTGCCGGTCGACGGCGCTGACGCGCCCAACTGCGTCACCGCCATGGCCTTCCTGCGCGCCTTCAACGAAGGCCGTCTGCAGCACGTCGGCAACAAGGTGGTGGTCATCGGCGGTGGCGACACCTCCATCGACGTCGCGACCGTCGCCCGCCGTCTGGGCAAGATCACCAATGCCTCCAACACCGACCTGCCGGAAATGGTGCTGGCCGGCCACACCGCCCATGACGTCGCGTCCATCGCCGCCCGCCAAGGCGTCGAGGTGGTCCTGATCTCCCGCGCCACCGTCGACAAGATGGCCGCCAACAAGCACGAGATCGAGCAGGCCCAGGCCGAAGGCATCGCCATCGTCGGCGGCGTCACGCCGGTCGGCGTGGTCAAGGGCCCGGACGGCCGCGCCACCGCGCTGCGCGTCGCCCAGTTCGAGATGGTCGGCAAGGACACCAAGATCATCGAAGGCACCGAGCAGGACATCCCCGGCGACCTGATCGTCTCCGCCATCGGCCAGGCCGTGGACTTCACCGGCCTCGAGGTGTTCAACAACAACAACGGCCTGATCAAGACCGACAAGAACTACCGCTTCCCGAACAAGCCGAACGTGTTCGTCGCCGGCGACGTGATCCGTCCGCACCTCTTGACCACCGCCATCGGCCACGCCCGCATCTGTGCCGACGGCATCGACGCCTTCCTGCGCGGCGAGGAACTGGACAAGCGGCCCAAGGTCGACGTCGACCACTGGGATCTGGTGCGCAAGTGGCTGGAAACGGGCCACGACTACAAGGAGCACCATGGCCAGGAGTGGGGCACGTCCGAATGGAAGGACACCCTCCACAACTTCGAGGACCGTTCCCAGCGCTACATCATTCCGTCCACCCAGTTGTTCCTGGGCCACTTCGCCAACACCCCGCGCAACCAGCGTGGCGTGACGGTGCTGGACAAGGACTCCGCCCTGGGCAACTTCGAAGACCGCCTGCACGCCCTGGACGACAAGCAGGTCGTGGCCGAAGCCAAGCGCTGCATGTCGTGCGGCCTGTGCTTCGAATGCGACAACTGCGTGATCTACTGCCCGCAGACCGCCGTGTTCAAGGTCAAGAAGAAGGACGGTCCGACCACCGGCCGTTATGTGGACACCGACTATGCCAAGTGCATCGGCTGCCACATCTGTGCCGACGTCTGCCCGACCGGCTACATCCAGATGGGCATGGGCGACTGATAAGGAAGGGAACAGGCATGGCGAGATTTGCCCGTTGGCTGAAGCTGGCCGTCCTGCTCGGCGTGGCTGCGGTTTCCGCAGCGCCGCTGCAGCAGGCGTCCGCCGAGGTGAATTTACCGGGGCTGGAGAACCACAAGGGGACCAAGTGCGTGGACGACGAGGATTACATCCGTCGCCACCACCCGGACCTGCTCAGGCACCACCGTACCGAGGTGGTTCATCAGGGTATCCGTACCCAGAAGTACAGCCTCGAGGGGTGCGTCGAGTGCCATGCCAGCAAAAAGACCGGCAGCGTGGCGTCCGCCAAGGACGATTTCTGCGTTGCCTGCCACAACTATGTCGGCGTTCAACTGACCTGCTGGGATTGCCATGCCTCCAAGCCCGGCAAGTCCGACGTCGTGCCCAGTGAAGCCGCCAGGACATCGCCCATGATGACCTCAGTCCAATCCGAGGGACACAGCCAATGAGCGAGCATCAGATCAACCCGAGCGCCGATCAGGATCGGCGCGACTTCCTCAAGACCAGCGCCGGCCTGGCCGGCCTCGCCCTGGCCCCCGGCGTGCTGCTCTACGGCGCCACCGCCTATGGCCGCCCGGCCGACGAGCCCGCCTCCAGCAAGGTCCGCTGGGGCATGCTGATCGACACCACCAAGTGTTCGTCCGGCTGCAATGACTGCGTCACGGCCTGCAACACCGAGAACGGCCTCTCCGGCAAGACCGGTCCGCAGGATTCCCAATGGATCCGCAAGGTCCATATCAAGAACCTGCAGAACGGCGTCGAGCACGACCTGCCGATGATGTGCCAGCATTGCGAAAACCCGCCCTGCGTCGACGTCTGCCCGACCGGCGCCTCCTTCAAGCGGGCCGACGGCATCGTCCTGGTCGACCGTCACATCTGCATCGGCTGCCGTTACTGCATGATGGCCTGCCCCTACAAGGCACGGTCCTTCGTCCACGAGCCGCTGCACGACCAGGTGCCGGACGTGCCGCGCGGCAAGGGCTGCGTCGAGGCCTGCACCTTCTGCGTCCAGCGGGTGGACAAGGACGAGCAGCCCGCCTGCGTCGAGGCCTGCGACAAGGCCCAACACGGCGCCATGCTGTTCGGCGATTTGAACGATCCGAGCAGCGCGATCGCCAAGGCGGTGAAGACCTACACCTCCACCGAGGTGCGTGCGGACCTTGGCCTGAACACCGGCGTTCGTTATCAGGGGATTTGAAGCATGGCGATCAAAAGTTATTTCGAAGCAACCAGCGCCTACGGCGGCGCCAAGAGCAAGCTGTTCTGGTCCCTGCTGGCCCTGGGCGGCGTGGTGGTCCTGGGTACCCTGTATGCCTTCTTCACCCTGGAGCATCACGGCCACATCCTGACCGGCATGAACAACCAGATCGTCTGGGGCCTGCCCCACGTCTTCGCCGTGTTCCTGATCGTCGCCGCCTCCGGCGTGCTCAACGTGGCCTCGATCGGTTCCGTGTTCGGCAAGAAGATGTACAAGGCCCGCGCCCCGCTGTCCGGCCTGCTGGCCATCGCCATGCTGGCCGGCGGCCTCGCCGTGCTGGTGCTCGACCTCGGCCGGCCCGACCGCCTGATCGTGGCGATGACCCACTACAACTTCAAGTCGATCTTCGCCTGGAACATGCTCTTCTACAACGGCTTCTTCGCCATTGTCGGGCTGTACCTGCTCACCCTGATGTCGCGCGGCCTGAAGCAATGGTCCAAGCCGGTCGGCCTGCTCGCCTTCCTCTGGCGCCTGGCCCTGACCACCGCCACCGGTTCCATCTTCGGCTTCCTGGTCGCCCGTGCCGGCTACAACTCGGCCCTGTATGCCCCGATGTTCATCATCTACTCGTTCGGCTACGGCCTGGCCGCCTTCATCGTGGTCCAGTCCGTGATGTACAAGTGGAACAACATCGAGGTGGACGTGGCCATCCTGGCCCGCCTGAAGAACCTGCTCGCCGTCTTCATCGCCGCCGGCCTCTACTTCACGACCATCCTGCACCTGACCAACCTGTACTTCGCCAAGCAGTGGGACTACGAGCGCTTCATCCTGCTCGACGGCGGCATCTACACCACGCTGTTCTGGCTCGGCCAGGTCTTCATCGGCGGCATCCTGCCCCTGCTGCTGCTGTTCAGCCCGAGCGCCAAGAAGAATCCCGCCCTGGTCTTCTTCGCCGCCCTGCTGGTGGTCATCGGCGGCCATGCCCAGATGTACGTGACCATCATCGGCGGCCAGGCCTTCCCGTTGAACCTGTTCCCCGGCTTCGCCCAGAGCAGCAGCTTCTACGACGGCGTGATCCACTCCTACAGCCCCTCGGGTTGGGAACTGATGCTGGGGCTCGGTGGCATCGCCATCGCCTTCCTCATCACCACCGTCGCCGTCCACGTCCTCAAGTTCATCCCCGAGGACGACTTCAAGGACATCGAGCTCGCCAAGCACTGAACGCATTCCGGCGCAACCCTGCCAAAAAGCCGACAGTTTTTGTCGGCTTTTTGATTTCCGGCTGATAGAATAAGCGTCATGGCCAGTCTGTATATTTCCGCAGCCCATAAATCGTCCGGCAAGACCACCATCACGCTGGGCCTTTGTCGCGCCCTGAGAAAACGGGGCTTGAAGGTACAGGCATTCAAGAAGGGCCCGGACTACATCGACCCCATCTGGCATGCCCAGGCCAGCGGCCGGCCCTCCTACAACCTGGACTTCCGCCTGATGGAACGCGCCGAGATCGGCGACCTCTACGCCCGGCATGCCGCCGCCGCGGATATCTCACTGGTCGAGGGCAACAAGGGGCTCTACGACGGCATGGATATCGAGGGTTCCGACAGCAACGCCGCCATGGCCAAGGAACTGGGCCTGCCCGTGGTCCTGGTCATCGACACCATCGGCGTCACCCGCGGTGTCGCTCCCCTGCTGCTCGGCTACCAGGCCTTCGACCCCGCCGTCCGGATCGCCGGCGTGATCCTGAACAAGGTCGGCGGCGCCCGGCACGAAGACAAGCTGCGCCAGGTCATCGCCCGCTATACGGACATTCCCGTGCTCGGCGCCATCCACAAGGATGCCCGACTGGCGATCGAGGAACGCCATCTCGGCCTGGTACCTGGCAACGAGGATGCCGCCGCCGAGCAGCGCATCGATGCCATCGCCGAGGTCGTGGCCGAGCGGGTCGACCTCGACGCGCTGCTCGCCATCGCCCGCACGGCGCCGACAGCGCCCGCGGCCGTGCCACAACGGGTCGACCGGAAATCCTCCCTGCGCATCGCCATCGCCCAGGACCGCGCCTTCGGCTTCTATTACAGCGAAGACCTCGACACACTGCGCGCAACCGGCATCGAACTGATCCCGATCAACACCCTGCATGCCGCCACCCTGCCCGCGGTCGATGGCCTCATCCTGGGCGGCGGCTTCCCGGAATCGTTCATCCCGGAACTATCGGCCAATGCCACCCTGCGCCACAGCATCCGCCAGGCGGTCGAGGCCGGGCTGCCGGTCTATGCCGAATGCGGCGGCCTGATGTACCTGTCCCGCTCCATTGCCTGGCGGGAGAACCGCGCCGAGATGATCGGCCTGGTGCCGGGCGATGCCGTGATGGGCGAACGCCCGGTCGGCCGAGGCTATGCCAGCATTCTGGAAACCGAAGCATCGCCCATGCCGACCACGCCCGGCCGCGAAATCCCGGCCCATGAATTCCATCACTCGCGCCTGGAAAACCTGGCCGACGGCCTGACCTACGCCTATGAGGTCGCCCGCGGCCACGGCATCGACGGTCACCACGACGGTTTCGTCTACAAGAACCTGCTCGCCGCCTACTGCCACCGCCGGGGCACCGGCAGGCAGGGCTGGATCACCCCGTTCCTGGCCAAGGCGCAGGCCTACGCCCAACAACGCAACGCGGCCCGCATCGCCGCCTAACCGGAGAATATCGCCATGATCAACCTGACCAAGAATGCCGCCGAGCAGATCACACAAGCCGCCCGCCAGGCCGGTGCCGAGAACATGGGCCTGCGCATCGCCGCCAAGGTGAACGATGCCGGCATGCTGGAATTCGGCATGGGCTTCGACGACGAACGCGCCAACGACACCATCGTCGAGTCCTACGGCGTCACCCTGTTGGTCCACCAATCCAGCGCACAATATCTGCAAGGTGTTACCATCGACTTCGCCGAGTCGGCCCCCGGCCAGTCCAATTTCGTCTTCATGATCCCCGACCAGGGTGGCGACGAAGGCGGTTGCGGCTCCGGCGGTTGCGGCAGCAACGGCGAAAACAAGGGCGGCGGCTGCGGTTCCGGCGGCTGCGGCAGTTCCAACCAAGCCTGATAACCGAGATATGGATTACCTACCGATATTCCTCGACCTGCGCGGCAAGACCGGCCTGGTCGTCGGCGGCGGCGACGTCGCCGCCCGCAAAGCCACGCTGCTGATCAATGCCGGCGCCTGGGTCCGGGTCGTGGCCCCCGCTGCCCTGGCCGACAGCTACGAAAGCCTGAAGGCGACCGACCGCCTGATCCATCTCCAGGAGTCCTTCCGGCCCGAACACCTGGACGGTATCGAGGTGGTCTTCGCCGCCAGCGAGGACGATGCCCTCGACCGCCAGGTCCACGATGCCGCCCGCGCCCGCCACCTGCCGGTCAACGTGGTCGACAAGCCCGAGGTCTGCTCCTTCATCATGCCCAGCATCATCGACCGCTCGCCGGTCGTGGTGGCGGTGTCGAGCGGCGGCGAAGCGCCGGTGCTGTCCCGCCTGCTGCGTGCCCGCCTGGAAACCCTGATCCCGGCCGCCTACGGCCGCCTGGCCGCCCTGGCCGGCAAGTTCAAGGGTGCCGTGCGCAAGCACTTCCCGACCACCGAGGGCCGGCGCAAGTTCTGGGAAAAGGCCCTGCTCTCGCCGGTCGCCGAGATGGTCTTCGCCGGCCGCGAACAGGAAGCCGAGCACACCCTGGCCAAGATGCTGGAAGACAGCAGCACCGCGCCGGGCACCGGCGAGGTCTATCTGGTCGGCGCCGGTCCGGGCAACCCGGACCTGCTCACCTTCCGCGCGCTGCGCCTGATGCAGCAGGCCGACGTGGTGGTCTACGACCGCCTCGTCTCGCCGCCCATCCTCGACATGTGCCGGCGCGACGCAGACCGGTTCTATGTCGGCAAGGAACGCGACAACCACGCCGTTCCGCAGGAAGAGATCAACATGGTCCTGGTCCGCCTGGCCAAGGAAGGCAAGCGGGTGCTGCGCCTGAAGGGCGGCGACCCGTTCATCTTCGGCCGCGGCGGCGAGGAGATCGAAACCCTGCGCGAGCACGACGTGCCGTTCCAGGTCGTGCCCGCGGTCACTGCGGCCGCCGGGGTGGCCTCCTACGCCGGCATCCCGCTCACCCACCGTGAACACGCCCAGGCGCTGGTCCTGGTCACCGGCCACCTCAAGGACGGCACCATGGACCTGGATTGGGACATGCTCTGCCGGCCGCACCAGACCATCGTCATCTACATGGGGCTGAAGGGGCTGGTCACGCTCTGCGACCAGATGAAGAAACACGGCCTGCCGGGCTCGACGCCGGCCGCCATCGTCCAGCAGGGCACCACCCTCAACCAGAAGACCGTGACCGGCACCCTGGACACCCTGCCGGCACTGGCCGCCCAGGCCGAACTCAAGCCGCCGACCCTGATCATCGTCGGCAGCGTGGTCAGCCTGCACGCCAAGCTGAACTGGTTCCACCCGGAACCGCAGGCCGACGACCACTGGCATACGCCGCTCGACCAGCCGGCCAGCATGTAGGCAACCGGCCGGGCGCGCTGCCCGGCCGCGCATCACAGGTTGCGGATCACCCGCTTGATGCTGTCGTCCTCGGGATGCGGCTCGATCCGGAAGCCCAGGCTGGCAGCCAGCTTCAGCATGCTCTGATTGCGCTTCAGCACCTCGCCCTCCATGATCCGCAGCCCCTTGGACCGGGCCACGTCCATCAGCACGTCCATCAGCTTGTGGGCGATGCCCTGGTGTTGCCAGTCGTCGCCGACCACCACGGCGAACTCGCAGGAGATCTGATCCGGGTTGCTGGCGTAGCGTGCGACGCCGATCTCGACTTCCTTGCCGTCCATCTCCGCCACCGCCAGCAACGCCATCTCCCGGTCGTAGTCGATCTGGGTCAGGCGCACCAGCATGGCATAGGACAGTTCCTGCACGGCATCCATGTAGCGGAAGTACTTGGTCTCCTCCGACAGGCCGCGGACGAAGGTCTGGGTCATCTCGGCATCCTCCGGACGGATCGGCCGGATGACGACGTCGGTGCCGTTGGGCACCTGCCAGCGGCTGACCAGATGCACCGGATAGGGGTGGATGGCCATGTGGCCGTACTTGTCGGCGGTGGGCGGACGCGAGGCGATGGTGATGCGGGCGTCGGCCGCCATGGCGCCGTTCTCGTCGACCAGCAGCGGGTTGATGTCCAGTTCGGCCAGCCAGGGCAGCTGGCAGACCATTTCCGAGACGCGCAGCAGGACGTTTTCCAGGGCCGTCATGTCGGCCGGAGCGCGGCCGCGATACCTGCCCAGCAGCTTGGCGACCCGGGTCCGGCCGATCAGGTCGCGGGCCAGGAAGCTGTTCAGCGGCGGCAGGGCCACGGCCCGGTCCTGGTAGGCCTCGACGTCGACGCCGCCGGAACCGAAGGCGATCACCGGCCCAAGCACCGGATCGTTGATCGTGCCGACCAGCACTTCCCGGGCATTGGAGCGCGACACCATGGGTTCGATCACCACGCCGTCCAGGGTCGCCTCGGGCTGCAATTTCCTGACCTCGGCCAACATGCCCGAGTAGGCCGCTCGGACAGCTTGGCCGCTCGACAGGCCGAGCCTTACGCCGCCGACGTCGGACTTGTGGCTGATGTTCGGTGAATTGATCTTCATCACCACCGGAAAGCCGATCTGCTGGGCCATCAGCATCGCCTCGGTCGGATTGCGGGCGATCAGGGTCTGGGCAATCGGGATGTGGAAAGCCGACAGCAAGGCCTTCGACTCCACCTCATTGAGCAGATGGCGGCCTTGGGCCAGGGCGCCTTCGATGATCAGCCGGGCGCCCTCCACGTCCGGTTCCGCCTGTTGCGACAGCGAACCCGGCGTCTGCATCAGCAGGCGCTGATTCTCGTAGAAGGCGGAAATGTAGGAGAACACTTCGACCGAAGGTTCCGGGGTCTTGAAATAGGGCACTCCGGCATTGCGGAACACCATGCGGCCGTCGGCCACCTGGTTCTCGCCCATCCAGCAGGTCAGCACCGGCTTGTCCGAGGTCTTGGCCACCACCGCCACCGCCTCCGCCACCTCGGTCGGCCGGGTCATGGCCTGGGGCGTCAGCATCACCAGCACGCCGTCCACGCCGCGGTCGGACAGGCAGACCTCGACGGCGGCCTTGTAGCGTTCGGCGCCGGCATCGCCGATCACGTCGATCGGATTGCCGTGCGACCAGTTGAACGGCAGCGCCTGATTCAAGCGCTCGATGGTCTGTGGCGACAGGTCGGCGATCTGCACGCCGAGGTCGACCGCGCGATCGGTCGCCATCACGCCCGGCCCCCCGCCGTTGGTGACGATGGCCAGCCGGTTGCCGGCCGGGCGGACCCGGGAGGACAAGGCCAGCGCCGAGGAGAACAATTGCGTGATGGTGTTCACCCGAACCACGCCGGCGCGGCGCAGCAGGGCGTCGAAGACGTCGTCGCCGCCGACCAGGGCGCCGGTATGCGAGGCCACGGCCTTGGAGCCGGCCTCGTGCCGCCCCACCTTGACCAGCACCACCGGCTTCAAACGGGCCACGGCACGTAATGCGCTCATGAAGCGGCGGGCATCGCGGATGCCTTCGATGTACATGATGATGCTGCGGGTGGCCGGATCGTTGGCCAGATAGTCGAGGATCTCGCCGAAATCCAGGTCGGCCGACGCACCGCTCGACACCACGGCCGAGAAGCCGATGCCGTTGGATGCGGCCCAGTCCAGCATCGCCGTGCAGATCGCACCGGACTGGGAAACCAGGGCCAACTCGCCGGCCTGCGGCTTGCCCAGCGCGAAGGTCGCATTCAGGCCGATGGCCGGGCGCTGGATGCCCAGGCAGTTGGGGCCGATGAAGCGGATACCGAATTTTTTCGCCACCGTCTGCAGATTCTCTTCCATGGCGACGCCTTTGGGCCCCATCTCACGGAAGCCGGCGGACAGCACCACGGCATAGCGCACTCCCCGCTTGCCGCACTCTTCCAGGATGGGCGCCACGGTCGGCGCCGGCGTGGCGATGATGGCCAGGTCGGGCGCCTCGGGCAGGTCGGCCGCGCCGGCATAGCACTTGTGGTCGAGCAGGGTCTCGTACTTCGGATTGATGGGGTAGACCTGGCCCTGGAAATTGGCCTCCAGCATATTGCGGAAAATCACCCCGGCAACCGAGTCCTCCCGGGTGCTGGCACCGAACACGGCAACCGAACGCGGATTGAATAGTGGATAGAGATAATGCTGGCTCATGGCAGTGTCTTCTTCTCTGGCTGTGAATTAAGGAACGCGCTCCCATCGCGTCTTACCCATCTTATGACGAATGGCATGACACTGCCATGAAAGGCGCTATATTTCGGGAACTGCCTCGCACTCCGTGTTTCTCATGCACACCGCCTATATCACCCACCCGATCTGTGCAAAACATTTCATCGCCGACTGGCACCCCGAATCCCCCACCCGCCTTGCCGCAATCGACGACCGCCTGCATGCGGCGCATCTGTACGACTACCTCTACCACTTCCACCACCCGCCCCTGGCCACGCGCGAACAGCTGACCCGGGCCCACACGCCCGAATTCGTCGACCACGTCTTCGCCTCGGCGCCCAAGGAGGCAGGCGGACGCTTCGAGTTGGACCCGGACACGGCCATGAACGAACACAGCCTGGCCGCCGCCCTGCACGCGGCCGGCGCCGGCGTGCGGGCGGTCGACAAGATCATGGCCGACAAGGTGCAGAACGCGTTCTGCGCCGTGCGTCCGCCCGGCCACCACGCCACCCGCAGCCAGGCCATGGGTTTCTGCATCTTCAACAACGTCGCCATCGCCGCCGCCCACGCCCTGGCCGAGCACGGCCTGGCGCGGGTCGCCATCGTCGACTTCGACGTCCACCACGGCAACGGCACGGAGGACATCTTCCGGGACGACCCGCGCGTCATGCTCTGTTCGACCTTCCAGCACCCGTTCTATCCGAACTGTGGCGCCGACACGGTCAGCGACCACATCGTCAACGTGCCGCTGCCCGCCGGCACCACCGGCACGGCCTATCGGGCGGCGTTCGAGGCCCGCATCCTGCCGGCACTGGATGCATTTGCGCCGCAGATGGTTTTTTTTTCGGCCGGCTTCGACAGCCATCGCGAGGACGACATGGGCCAGTTCGGCCTGGTCGAGGCCGATTTCGTCTGGATCACCGAAACGGTCATGGAGATCGCCGCCCGGCACGCCGGCAGCCGCATCGTTTCCGTGCTGGAGGGCGGCTACGACCTGAATTCGCTCGGCCGCAGCGCGGCGGCACACATCAAGGCACTCGCAGGCTTATAGCCGATTTGCCTACTCTCCGAGCCAGGCCAGCCTGGTCCGGATATTGAACGTCTCCGCGCCGGCGGGGTCTATCCTGGCGAGATGAAAACCCGGTCGAAGGCATTCTGGTCCAGAATGCCCATGAACCGGAAACCCAGGGAAGTCGATTCCAGAAAAACCCGATGCGCATCCTATACCCCAGCTCATTCCTGAAGTTCACACTGCTCGGCTTCGTGGTCGCCGCCATCCCGATCATGGCCGGCCTGTTCTACAGCGTGGATTCGCTCGACCGGCTGGCCAAGGACAGCCAGCGCGTGGTCCACCTGAGCTCCCAGGCGGTCAACGGCAGCCGCGACCTGCAGGATGCCGCGGCGACCATGGAACGCGCTGCCCGGCAATACGCCATCCTCGGCGACACCACGCTGTGGTCCGCCTATGAACAGGCCCACGCCCGTTTCGCCAAGACCGGCACCCAGCTCGAGGCGCTGGCCTGGGACGGCCAGCGCTGGCAGGGGCTCGACGCACTGCTTTCACGGGAAGCCGACCTGCACGACACCGTCACCGGTTCCGACGCCCGGGCCGCAGCAATCACCGCCCGGGCGCATGAATTCTCCGGCGTGGTCGAGGACGCCAAAACGATCTCCGCACAGAGCCACCTGCTGGTCGATCAGGAAATCGCCGACCTGCTGGATCGTGCCGAGCACGAGCGGGCGCGGGTCGACTGGGTTCTCTGGGTCCTTGCCCCGCTGGTGGTGCTGATGGTGGTCGGCGTACCGCTGCTGATCGTCAAGCCGGTCCGGCAGATCGACACTGCGATCCGCCGCCTGCGCGAGGGCAATCTGAACGAGCCGATCCGGGTCGACGGCCCCGGCGACCTGAAATACCTCGCCCAGCGGCTGGACTGGATGCGCCAGGGCCTGCTCGACGTCGAGGTGGAGAAGGCCCGCTTCCTTCGCCACCTGTCGCACGAACTGAAAACACCGCTGACCGCCGTGAAGGAAAGCGCCGACCTGCTCTGGGACGGCAGCCTGGGCAGCCTGACCGGGGCGCAGAGCGAGGTCGTAGCCATCCTGCGCCAGAACGGCCAGCGGCTGCAGAAACTGATCGAGGATCTGCTCGCCTACCGCGCCCTGCTGTCCGACCCGCATCAGGTCCGGCTGCAGCCGACCCGGGCCGGCGAGGTCGTGGATCGGGTCCTGCTCGACCAGCGCACCGCGCTGCTGGCCAAAAACATCCGGATCGAGAACCAGGGCGGCGAGGTCGAATGGCAGGCCGATCCGGAAAAGGTGCGCGTAATTATGGATAATCTGCTCTCGAACGCGATCAAGTTCTCGCCGGCCGGTGGCGGCATACACATACGCGCCGAGGCCGGGGAACACGACGTCACGCTTGAAGTCTGCGATGAAGGGCCCGGCTTGACCGCGGAAGACCGCCCTCATGTATTCTCCGCCTTTTACCAAGGCCGGCAGCCGGTTGCTGCCTCCCTGCACGGCACCGGTCTGGGGCTATCGATCGCCAAAGAACTGGCCCTGGCCCATGGCGGCCGGATTGGAGTTATCGATCATCCCGGCCAGGGCGCCTGCTTCCAGGTCATCCTGCCGAAAGGCACATGAAAACGACATGAAACGGATATTGAGCAAACACGGAGTACTGATCGGGCTGCTGGCCCTGGCCGGCGGCTGCGCGCCGCTGCCCATGGTCGTATCCTCGCCGCCTGCGACGCCGGCCGAGTTGTTGGTCTTTCAGGACAAGATTAACCGCTCCGCACCGGCCGATCTTATCAAGCAATACAACGCCCTGAACGCCCTCCCCGCTCAATCGCGCAACGACGGCCAGGTGCTCGAACTCGCGCTGCTGCTGTCCCAGCCCGGCTTCCCCTTGCGCAACGACACGGCTGCACTGCAACTGCTGCAGAACCGGGAAGCGCGCCTGCCGAACGACGCCTCCGCACTGGCGCCGTTCGTCCACTGGCTGCGCGCTTCGCTCCAGGAGCGCGTTCGCCTCGCCGCCAGCGTCGATGACACGACCAACCAGTTGCGCGACGAAAAAAAACGGGCCGACGCCTGCAATGATAAGCTTCAAGCCATCCGGAAAATGGAGGACAGCCTGATTGAGCGCAATCAGCACTGAACTTTCGGGCGCAGCCCTGCGCCGCGTGCTGGTCGTGGACGACGACCCCGATCTGCTGCGCCTGATGTCGATTCGGCTCGGTGCGGCCGGCTACATCGTCGCGACCGCACTCAGCGCCGAGGAAGCCCTGCGCTTGATCGTCGACGAGCCGCCTCAGGTCGTGGTGACCGACCTGCGCATGGAGGGCATGGACGGCATGGCCCTGTTCGAGCGGATCCACACCTCTTGGCCAGGCCTACCGGTCATCATGCTGACTGCCCACGGCACCATTCCCGACGCCGTGGAGGCGACCCGGGGCGGCGTGTTCGGCTATCTCACCAAGCCATTCGACGGCCAGATCCTGCTGGCCGAGATCGACCGTGCCATGAGCCTGGGCGCCCATCCGCCGGGCGACGACGATCTGGCCGACACCGGCACGGCCTGGCGCAGCGCCATCATCTCGCGCAGCGCCGCCATGGAAGAAGTGCTGCGCAAGGCGGCCATGGTGGCGGCCAGCGATGCCAGCGTCCTGCTCCAGGGCGACAGCGGAACCGGCAAGGAGTTGCTGGCCCGTGCGGTCCACTTGGCCAGTGCGCGCAAGGACGGTCCGTTCATCGCGGTCAATTGCGCCGCCATCCCCGAACCCCTGCTCGAATCCGAACTGTTCGGCCACGTCAAGGGTGCCTATACCGGCGCCTCACGGGAACGGGCCGGCCTGATCCTGTCCGCCGCCGGCGGCACGCTGTTCCTCGACGAGATCGGCGACATGCCCCTGGCGCTCCAGGTCAAGCTGCTGCGCGTGCTGCAGGAACGGCGCGTGCGGCCCATCGGTGCCGAACACCATACCAGCGTCAACCTGCGCGTGGTGTCGGCCACCCACCGCGACCTGCAGGAAGAGATCACCCAGGGACGCTTCCGCGAGGACCTGTACTACCGCCTCAACGTCGTCCGCCTGCGGCTGCCCACGCTGGCCGAGCGGCGCGAAGATATTCCGCTCATCGCCAACCACGGCCTGGCTCGGCTCACGGGCAAATACGACAAGCCGATCCGCGGCTTCGCGCCCAAGGCCATGGAGCTGCTGCTGCAGGCAACCTGGCCGGGCAACGTGCGGCAACTGCTCAATGTGGTGGAACAAAGCGTCGCCCTGTGCAATACCCCGCTGATCCCGGCCTCGCTGGTCGCAGAGGCGATGCAGCATACGCCGTCCCAGCCGTTGCCGCTCGAAGAGGCCAGACGCCGCTTCGAACACGATTACCTGATCGACCTCATGCGTGCCGCCGAAGGCAACGTCAGTCTGGCAGCCCGGCTGGCCGGCCGCAATCGCACCGAGTTCTACCGGCTGATGCAGCGCCACCACCTGTCGCCCACCCAGTTCAAACCCTAGCCTCTTGTCGCCCAGCGGCGACAGCATCATTCCGGTTTCATTTCAGGGACTTGGCAAACAACACTGGCCGTACTGTCGTCTGACGGCGACAGTACGGCCAGTGCCAAAAAAACAATAATTCAAAGTAACATATTGAAATAATTGAATAAAAATAGCTGGCACGATACTCGCTTTAGAAGAACAGGGCTCCGCGTCCAACCTTCTTCTTAATAAACAGGAGTACGTCATGCAACAGTATTTCAAACTCGACATCCTCGTCCCGCTCGCTGCCATCATCGCCACCCTGGCCTGGGGCATCGCCAACGTCTATGCGGAGGAAGTGAAGGCCCATCCGGACGACATGCAGCACGTCGCATCGCTGTTCAGCAAGCTGGACGAGAACGGCGATGGCTATATAACCGTGGAGGAAGCAGTGGGCAAGATTCCGCCCGAAGTATTCAGCAAGGCCGACACCAATCACGACGGCAAGCTGAGCCTGGCCGAATTCAAGGCCGCCAAGCTCGATAGAAACTCATAAGCACCACAAAGGAAAACAAACACCAAAGCGGATTTCGTCAACCGCTTCGGTCCGGACTTCAATCGCTCAGAGACCTCACGCTCCGGTTTCCTACGCAGGACCCCCTGACCCGTTCGGGTCAGGGCTTTTTGGCCGGATCCAGACCCGGCGCCAGCTTGTGCTCGACGGCGAATACCGCCGCCTCGACCCGCGATGACAGATTCAGTTTGGCCAGGATATGGCGGACATGCAGCTTGACCGTGTCGTAGCTGATGTCGAGCTCCCGGGCGATGGCCTTGTTGCTGCCGCCCTTGGCCAGATGGGCGAGGATTTCCCGCTCGCGCTGGGTCAGACTGTCGAGCAGCGAATTCGGGCTGCTGGCCTTGTTGTCGAGCAGGCTGATCAGCTTGGCGGTCATGGCCGGAGCCACCACGGTCTCCCCCTTCACCGCCCGCTGCACGGCGTCGACCACCTCGTCCGGCTCCATGCTCTTCAACAGATAGCCGTTGGCGCCCGAGCGCAAGGCCCGGGCCAGATCCTCCTCGGCCTCGCTGACTGTGAGGATGAGGATGGGCATGGCGAAACCCTCGCCCTTCAACTGCTGCATCAGGCTGATGCCGTCGGTACCGGGCATGTTGAGGTCGAGGATCAGCACATCGGGGCTGCGTTCCCTCAATAGCGACCGGATCTCGTCGGGGTTGCCGGTCATGGCGACCACGCTGATCAGGCCATCCCGCTCGAGCAGTTCGGCCAGTCCCTTGCGGAACAAGGTGTGGTCGTCCACCAGGATGATGCGCGGCTGACTCATATCGCCTCGTCCCCCTGTTTGTCGGTCAGGTGGGCGGGGAAGGTCAGCCGGACGATGGTGCCGCCGGCCGGGCGGCTTTCGATCGACAACCTGCCGTTCAGCTTGGCCGCCCGCTCGCGCATGATGGTCAGGCCGAAGCTCTTGCCGACGTTGACCGCAGCCCCGCCGTGCAGGCCGACGCCGTCGTCGGCCACGTTGACCACGTACTGGCCGCCTTCAAGGTCGAGGGTGACGATCACATGTCGCGCCCGGGCATGCTTGCTGATGTTGTAGAGCGCTTCCTGGATGATGTGGAAGACCTGGATCTCCTCGTCCGGCGTCAGCACCACGTCCTGGGCGATGTTGAGGAAGTCGACGTCGGCGTTGGCCTTCTTGCGGAAGCTCTCGACCATTTCCTGCAGGGCCTGGACCAGGCCGCGCGGATCGATCCGGTCGCGGAACTGGGTGATCAGGTTGCGCAGTTCGGAGTAGGCCATGTCGACCGCCTCCTCCACGTCGCCCAGGTAGCGGTTGGCCTGCTCCTGGTCGCCCTCGGCCATGGCCTCGTTCAGCACCGAAAGGCGCATCTTGGCGTAGGCCAGGGTCTGGGCCAGCGAGTCGTGGATCTGGTTGGCCAGCATGGTACGTTCGTTCATCAGCGAGATGCGCATGTTCTCGCGCGTCAGGCGGGCGTTTTCCAGCGCCATGCCGAGATGTTCGCTGATCGAGTTGAACAGGTAGCTGACGTCCGACGGCAGCCTGTTCTCGCCGTCCATGAACAGGTTGTAGACGCCCAGCACCTTGCCCTTGTGGCGCAGCGGAATAGCGTAGACCGTCTTGCACTGCTGGGCGAAATAAAGGTGACGGACCTGCTTGTTGCAGACCGTGAGCACGCTGTCCACCTGGGAGGCATGGGACAGGATCGCCTTGCCGCAGATGCCGCATTCCAGCGGCACGTAGCGTTCCTTCTCCAGCAACGCCGGTGACAGGCCGACCGAGCCGACCATGCGCAGGTGGCCGCCGTCCGAAGTCAGCACCCGCACCACCCCGGCCTTGCCCTTGGACAGGCGCATCATGATTTCCAGGAAGCGGATGAGCATCTGCTCCACATTGGCGTCGGAGCTCATGCTGCTGGCGATCTCGGCCAGCACCTCGACCACCGGGAAGCGGTTCTGGGTCGGTATATCCTCGACCGGAGTCTGGGAATCAGAATGGGGCCGGCCGATTTGGGAGACGGGAATTTCTTGCTGAAGCACGGGAATACACTAAATAAAGTCAGAATCCCATGGTAAGGAGCCTGACCGAGGAATGCAATGACCGGGTAACCCGGCTTGTCGGACAAAATCCCCAAACGACGGAGGAACGATGACACAGCCCACGCAGCGGAACGAGCCCACATCCGAGAACGACCTGGCCGAACCCCTGACCGCCGTCACGCCGGGCACGCCTTGGTGGCGCAACTGGCGGATCATGCTGCTGTTCTGGCTGGCGATCTGCGGCCTGATCTGGGCCGGCCTGCATTTTCACGTCGACCGGAGATTGATCGCCGCCGGCGTGGTCCTGGTCGGCCTGGTGTCGAATGCCTTCGCCTGGCTGCTCGGCCTCATCGCCGTGGTGCCGCTGGTCGGGCCGTTGATCGTCAAGGTGCTGTCGATCGGCTTCATCTGGCTGCTCAACGCAGTCGGCTACATGGTCTCGTTCATCGCCATCCGGCGCGGCTATTCCAAGGATGTGCTGACCTACCGCGGCCTGACCGTCGCCGTGATCATCGGTATCGTGGTCGGCTACATCCTGGGCAAGCTGTTCTAGCCAGCCCTTACATGTTCTGCGCGATCCGGCCGCCGGCCAACGGGGGGTTCTTGTCGAAATAGTGCTTGATGCCGGTCGCGATCGCTTCAGCCAACTTGTCCTGGTATGCCGGGCTGACCAGCCGCTTCTCCTCCTCCGGATTGGAGATGAAGGCGGTTTCCACCAGGATGGATGGGATGTCGGGCGCCTTGAGCACGGCGAAGCCGGCCTGCTCGACATGGCCCCGGTGAAGGTTGTTGATGTCGCCCAACTGACCCAGCACATCGCGCCCGAGCTTGAGGCTGTCGGAAATCGTGGCGGTCTGGCTCAGATCGATCAGGGTCTGCTTCAGGTATTTGTCCTTGACGTCGATGTTGACCCCGCCGACCAGGTCGGCGTCGTTCTCGCGCTTGGCCAGCCAACGCGCCGCCGCCGAGGTCGCGCCCTTCTCGGACAGGGCGAAGACCGAGGAGCCGCGCGCCGATTCGTTGGGGAAGGCGTCGGCATGGATGGAGACGAACAGGTCGGCCTGCATCTTGCGTGCCTTGATCACCCGTTCGCCCAGGGGCACGAAGTAGTCGCCGTCCCGGGTAAGCACCGCCCGCATGTTGGGTATCTGGTCGATGTCCGCCTTCAGGCGGCGGGCGATTTCCAGGGTGACATCCTTCTCGTGCGTACCGTTGGCGCCGGTCGCGCCCGGATCATCGCCGCCGTGGCCGGCATCCACGGCCACCGTGATCAGGCGGACGTAACCGGCCTTCTTCGGCTTGGCGCCGGCCTTGTTGTCGGCCACGGCCGCCTTGCCCGGCTGGTCGGCGGCGGCGGACTGTGCCGGGGTTGCCGGCTTGGCGGCAGGCTGGCTGTCGGCAGCTCCCGGCGTCGGATCGCCCTTGCCGTCGATGGCGGGCAACTGATGGGCCTCGGCGATGGCCTTCTCGACCTGGGCCTCGGTGTTGTCGACCTGCTTGTCGGCGGAGGGATACATGTCGACCACCAGGCGGTTGCCGTATTCGCCCAGCGGCGCCAAGCTGAAAACCTTGGGATTGACCTCGCCCTTCGTTTCGATCACGACCCGGGTCACGCCCGGCTGGTTGATGCCCGAACGCAGGTTGGCGATCAACGGATCCTGGGGCGATACCTGGCTACCGGCCGCCTGCAGCGCCGGGCCGTTGTCGACACCGTCCAGGTCGAGCACCAGCCGATCCGGATTCTTGAGGGTGAAGAACTTGTATTGGGCCGCCGCCGACAGTTCCAGGGTGATCCGGCTGTAATCCGGCGAAGGCCAGAGGCGAACTGCCTTGACGGTCACGCCGGCCAGGGCGGGCCATGCCCAGGCCAGGCCGACCATCAGCCCGGCAAGTAAGACTCCATAACTTTTTGCGCGCATCTCCTGCCCTCCTCCGTCTTGCCGGAAAGCCGTGCCAAACGGCCATCTCCGGCCAAATCCAGTCGAATCAGCAGATCCGGCTCGGGCAACATGCCCTCCGCCTTCTCCGGCCATTCCACCAGACAGATCGATTGAGCGTTGAAGTGCTCTCGGAAACCCGATTCTTCCCACTCAATCGGATCAGCGAACCGATACAAATCAAAGTGATATAGATTAAAGCTAGAAAATGGATAAATTTCAAGCAGTGTGTAGGTCGGACTTTTCACGCGACCCGAAAAATCCAGTCCGCGCAACAGTCCGCGGACCAGGGTCGTCTTACCGGCGCCGAGGTCACCCGACAGCCAGATGGCCATGCCGGGCCGGACCGCGTGCGCCAGCCGGCGGCCGAAATCCAGGGTGGCGGCCTCATCCGGCAATGGCCGCTCCAGAATCTGGCTATCATCTCGCTCATGATGCATGACGGCTCTCTCCAAGACGCTCAGGGATTCAAACAAACCATCCGGCAATGGGGCCGGGAACTGGGCTTTTCCGCTATAGCCTTCGCCGCGCCGGAGCTGGACGAAGCCGGTCCGCGCCTGGCCGAGTGGCTGGCGCAGGGTTTGCACGGCGGCATGGATTATATGGCCCGCAACACCGACAAGCGCAGCCAGCCCGGCCTGCTGGTGCCCGGCACCGTTTCGATCATCGCCGCCCGGCTCGACTACCTGCCGCCCGATTTGCCGGCACCCGAGCCGGACGGCGCGACGATCTCGCGCTACGCCCTGGGCCGGGACTATCACAAGGTCATGCGCAACCGGCTGCAGAAGCTGGCCGAGCGGATCGAATCGGCGATCGGCCCCTTCGGCCATCGGGCCTTCGCCGACAGCGCGCCGGTCATGGAAGTGGAACTGGCCCGCCTGGCCGGTCTGGGCTGGCGCGGCAAGCATACCCTGCTCCTGTCGCGCACCGGCTCGTGGTTTTTCCTGGGCGAGTTGTATACCGATCTGCCGCTGCCGCCGGACTTGGCGGGCGAAGCCCATTGCGGACATTGCGAAGCCTGCCTGAAAAGCTGCCCGACCGACGCCTTCCTCGGCCCTTATCGGCTCGATGCCCGACGTTGTATTTCCTATCTCACCATCGAACACGCGGGCGCCATCCCCGAGCCCTTGAGGCCGTTGATGGGCAGCCGGATCTACGGCTGCGACGACTGCCAGTCGGCCTGTCCCTGGAACCGTTTCGCCCGGCCGGCCGAACTGCCCGATTTCCTGCCCCGCAACGGGCTCGACCGGGCCCGGCTGGTCGAACTGTTCGCCTGGACCGAGGCCGAATTCGAGGAACGCCTGGCCGGCTCGCCCATCCGCCGCATCGGCCACGAACGCTGGCTCAGGAACATCGCCGTGGCGCTGGGCAATGCGCCCGCCTCGCCGGAAATAATCGCCGCGCTGCGCAGCCGGCAGGACCACCCTTCGCCGCTGGTGCGGGAGCACGTGGCCTGGGCGCTCAATTGGCTTTCCGGCCGAAAGCCTTGAAGAAGTCCACGATCCGCCGCGCCGCAGGCGTATCGGCCGGAGCGGGCGAAGCGTCCACCTTGTGCCGTTGCGCCAGTTGCGGCGCCGCCTTGCAGGCGCGATAGCGCTCCAGGCCGGACTCGATGCCGCGCAGGGTGAGATTGCGGCGGATCGGCTTGAGCAGGAAACGGTGTATCTGGGCCTGGTTGATCAGGCCGACCAGGGTGGCCGAATCCTGGTAATGGGTCAGCACCAGGGCGACGACGTGAGGATTGTGCCGCTTGAGCAATTTGAGCAATTCGGAGACGTCGGCATCGCCCAGCCGCACGTCGGAAATCACCAGGGCGACCTCGGTCCGCTCCAGTATCCGGAACACCGACTCCACGTCCGGCGCCCATTCGATCTTGTGCCGCCCGGGTGAGTGCTCGTCGAGCAAGGACTTGATCTGGCCGGCCACCTCCGGATCGGCGTCGATCACCAGGATGCGTTCGGCCGCCGCCCCATCGTCCGCGCCGGCGGCGCCGGTCACCGCGCTCTCCAGGCCGATCGCGATCTCCACCGCGCTGCCGATGGTGGTGCGGATGTCGGCCGGATTCCAGGGTTTGCTGATGTAGCGGAAGATCTCGCCTTCGTTGATCGAGCCCATCACCGCTTCCATGTCCGAATAGCCGGTCAGCAGCAGGCGCATGGTGTTGGGCGACACCTCCCGGGCCTGGCGCAGCAGGTCGACGCCGAGCATGATCGGCATGCGCTGGTCGCTGATCAGGGCGTGGATCCTTTCACGGCGCAGCATGTCCAGGGCCTCCCGGCCGCTGGTGGTGATGCGCACGTTGTATTGCTGGGCGAACATCATGCGCAGCGAACGCAGGATGCGCTCCTCGTCGTCCACGAACAGGATGGTGGGCTTGTCCGTTACCGGGGCCTGGGTGGCCGGTGTGCGTTCCATGGCGATGGCATTCATTGCAATGTCCTCCCGTGCGGCAGGCTGACGCAGAACTTGGTCCCGGCGCCGACTTCCGAGGCCACCCGGATGTGGCCCTTGTGGGCCTGCAGGATCTGGTAGGCGATCGACAGGCCGAGCCCGGTCCCTTCGCCGATGCCCTTGGTGGTGAAGAAGGGATCGAATATCCGCTTCAGGTCCTCGGCGGCGATGCCCTTGCCGGTATCCTGGACGATGGCGTGGACGTAATGCTCGTCGGCATAGGTCTTGACCAGGATGCGGCCCTGAGTCTCGATGGCCTGGGCGGCGTTGGTCAGCAGGTTGAGAAAGACCTGGTTGATCTGGGACGGCGCGCACGATACCCGCGGCAGCCGGCCGTAGGCCTTGATCACCTCGGCCTTGTGCTTCAGCACGTTGCGGGCGATGAGCAGCGCACTGTCCAGGCATTCGTTGAGGTCGACGTTGTCGACCGGGGCCTGGTCGAGGCGGCTGAAGTTCTTCAGGTTGAGCACGATCTCGGAGATCTGGCCGATGCCGTAGTCGGTATCCTCGAACAGGACGCCGACATCCTCAGCCGAATAGCTCGCCTCGAACGCCTCCTTGGCTGCCATGATCGACGCCAATCGACTCTGGACCGTCTCCTCGTCGGCCAGACCGGACGTGAGCAGGGCGAGGAAATCCTCGTAGGTCCGCACCATGCCGAGTGTCTGGTCGAACATCTCGCGGGCCAGGCCGAGGTTGTTGCGGACATAGCCGAGCGGGGTGTTGATCTCGTGCGCCACGCCGGCCACCATCTGGCCCAGCGAGGCCATCTTCTCCGACTGCACCAGTTGGCTCTGGGAGGATTGCAGCCGGTGGTAGGCGCTCGCCAGTTCGCCGTTGCGCTGGTCGAGCTGCCGTTCCATGGCCCGCAGCAGGTCGATGACATAGCCTACGCCCTGATAGATGCCCTCCCGAACCAGGACGAAGTCCTCCGTGATGGGAAAACGGATGTTGTCCGCCACGAACTGGCTCGCCCGGTCCATGGGCATATCGACGTCGATCACCAGCGGCTTCGGGTTCATGACCCGGATCACTTCCTTGTCGCCGAGCAGTTCCCGGCCATAGCGGGACATGAAGATCTTTTGCAGATCGCTGCGGCTGACCGTGCCGACCGGCCGCCCGTCGTCCACCACCGGCAAGCAGAGAAAGCGCTGATAATCCTCCTTGAGGAAAAGATCGCTGGCTTCGTTGACGGTATGGGCCGGGGTCAAGGGATCGACATGGACGAGCAGGGATTCCATCGCGCGCGACTGGGAACAGCCAAGAACCAAAAGGAAGAGTCTAGCCAGCAATCTTTACAGCCAGATTTCCCTCTTCCCAGCCCCGGACCGGCCGATTGAAGACGGGCATGGCGGCCCGTCGCGGTTTTCTTCATAATCGGCAGATGCATCTGGACCCCCACAATCCCATCGGCGTATTCGACTCCGGCGTAGGCGGCCTCACCGTGGTGCGCGCGCTCATGGAGCGCCTGCCGTTCGAGAACATCCACTATTTCGGCGATACCGCCCGAGTGCCCTACGGGGTCAAGTCGGTGGAGACCATCGGCCACTACACCACCCAGATCGCCGAATTCCTGCTCGAGAAGCAGGTCAAGCTGCTGATCATCGCCTGCAACACCATGGCGGCGGTTTCCTCCCAGGTGGTGCGCGACCTGTCGCCGGTGCCGGTGCTCGACGTGATCGAGGCCGGCGCCCTGAACGCCCTGGCCGCGACCGAAAACCGCCGGATCGGGGTCATCGGTACGCCGACGACCATCAACAGCAACGCCTACGGCCGCGCCATCCATCAGGTAGAGCCGGACGCCCGCATCGTCTCCCAGGCCTGCGCCCTGCTCGTGCCCCTGGTCGAGGAAGGCTGGCTGGACCACGAGGTGACCCGGCTGACTGCCCAGGAATACCTCAGGCCGGTCCTGGCCGAGAAGGTCGACACCCTGGTCCTGGGCTGTACCCACTATCCGCTGCTGAAGCCGCTCCTGGGCGAGGTGGCCGGTCCCGACGTGGCGCTGGTGGACTCGGCCGAAGCCATGGCCGAACGCGCCGCCGCCCTGCTCACCGACCTGAATCTGCATACGCCCTCGCGCGACGCAGCCGACTACCACTTCTGGGTCACCGATGTTCCCTTGCGCTTCCAGACCATCGGCGAACGTTTTCTGGGCCGCTCGCTCAATAACGTTCATGTCGTGAAGTGGTGAGACTCATTTTTTCAATTTATCGTATTAAAAAGCTCAAGTTTTACCGACTGATTACCGTTAGTTAGCAGGCTTTTGAATAATCCAAACCCAGCCTGTGACAAGGGGGATTTTAAAGATGCAACCCAGCATTCTTCGGCGCGTGCTGTTCGCCTACCTAGGTTTCGGTGCCGTCGTGGCCGGCGTATTCCCGGTCTACGCCAGTTTCTTCGTCACCTGGAAACCGGGCATGCTGACCTGGTTCGTATTCGGCTGCTTCATCGCCGGACTGGCGATCGGAGTCGCCAACTACTGGATGCTGAACCAGATCCTGATCTCCAAGCTGAAACGCATCTCCCATGTCGCAGGGGCCATCGCCGGCAGGAATCTGACCTTCACCTGCGCCATCAAGAGCGACGATACCATCGGCGAGATCGTCAACAGCTTCAACGACATGGCCGCCACATTGCGCGAGCTGATCTCGCAGACCTCTGGCCTGAGCAGCCAGGTCCGGGGCGGCAGCGACGCGATCCGCAAGCAGGCCGAGGAGATATTCGGCCGAGTCGGCCGCGCCGCCGACCGGACCCGTGACATCTCATCGGCCATCGAGCAACTCGAACAGGCGATCGCCGACATCTCATCGCGCGGCGAGCATGCCGCCGACAAGGCCGCCGAAGCCGGCCACACCGCGCGGGATGGCGTGGCCATGGCCAAGGAAAGCATTGTCGGCATGGAACACATCCACGACCGGATTAGCAGCGCCACCGAACGGGTGGAAAAGCTGTCGCAGAGCTCTCAGGAAGTCGGCACGATCGTCGCCGTCATCAAGGAGATCGCCGACCAGACCAACCTGCTGGCGCTCAATGCCGCGATCGAGGCCGCACGGGCCGGCGAGCAGGGCCGCGGCTTCGCGGTGGTGGCCGACGAGGTGCGCAAGCTGGCCGAGAAGACCTCCGACGCGACCAATCAGATCAGCCAGATGATCGCCACCATCCAGCAGGAAACCCAACTCGCCATCGAGGCCATCGGCGAAAGCATGAGCGAAGCCCAGCAGGGGGTCGGCCACGCCCGCCGCGCCGGTGACTCGCTGACCAGCATCATCGATGCCGTGAACCAGGTCGACGGCCTGGTCAAGGAGATCGCCCAGTCCACCTCGCTGCAGAGATCCGTGGCCCAGGACCTGCACGGCAACGTCGTGGCGATCGAGGAATTCAACGGCCTGACCCTGAACGATTCCGAACAAGGCATGAAACTGGCCGCCAATCTGGTGAACGACGCCAACCGGCTCGACGATTCGGTGAAAACCTTCCAACTGTGATGCCCTGACCTGTGCCGCAAGCACAAACCAACCTTGCCTGCGCCTGATGAAAATCAAGTGCCTTAAGGCAAATTTAAATATAATGATTTGAGAATGTTGTTGCCCCAAACCGCGAACTCGTTTCATCTGAAAGGACTACACATGAAAACCATTTCCGTTGCTGTTGCTGCTGTTGCTTTGATCGCCGCCGGTTCCGCCATGGCCGGCAAGTTGCAGGACGATGGCTGCATGGCTTGCCACAACGGCAAGATCGGCCCCACCTTCAAGGACGTCAACGCCAAGATCAAGGGCAGCGAAACCATCGTCGCCGACACCCTGGCCAAGGGCGCCAAGACCGGCCAGTACGCCGGCATCAAGATGGCCATGCCGCCCCAGCCCGCCCACAAGGCTGACGCTGCCGCCCTGGCCAAGGAAATCGCCGCTCAGAAGTAATCCGGCGTTAGCCTACGAAAAAGCGCGGCCTGGCCGCGCTTTTTTATTGCCCGCCTGCCGGGTGGCTCAGCGCTCGTACACGACGTAATCGAACTCCAGTCCGTCCTCGCTGTGCCGACGATCGCGCGACACCTCCCGCCAGATCGCCCGGTCGAATTCGGGGAAATGGGCATCGCCGTCGTAGTCGGCCTGGATCTCGGTGATGTACAGGCGACCGACCCGCGGCAGGGCCTGCTCGTACAGGCTGCTGCCGCCGACGAAGAACACCTGGTCGTCGCCTTCCGCCAACTGGATGGCCTCATCCAGCGAATGGGCGATCAGGCAGCCGTCCTGGGCGTAGCCCGGATCTCGGCTGACGATGACCGTGGTCCGCCCCGGCAGGGGCCGGCCGATCGACTCGTAGGTCTTGCGGCCCATGATGATGTGATGGCCCATGGTCAGGCCCTTGAAGTACTTCAGGTCGCCCGGGATATGCCAGGGCAGCTTGTTGTCGACGCCGATGACCCGGTTGCGGGCCATGGCGACGATGATGCTGAGCACCTGTCCGCTCATACCGCCACCGGCGCCTTGATGCCCGGATGCGGATCGTAGCCTTCGAGCATGAAGTCCTCGTATTTGAAGGCGAGTATGTCGTGCACCTCGGGATTGAGCCGCATGGTCGGCAACGCGCGCGGCTCCCGGCCGAGCTGCAGGTTCACCTGGTCGAGGTGGTTCAGGTAGATGTGGGCATCGCCCAGGGTGTGGACGAAATCGCCCGGCTTCAGGCCGGTCACCTGGGCCATCATCAAGGTCAGCAGCGCATAGCTGGCAATGTTGAACGGCACGCCGAGGAAGATGTCGGCACTGCGCTGATAGAGTTGGCAGGACAGCTTGCCGTCCGCCACGTAGAACTGGAAGAAGGCATGACAAGGGGGCAGCTTCATGTTCTGCAACTCGCCCACGTTCCAGGCCGAGACGATGATGCGGCGGGAATCCGGATTGCGCTGCAAGGTGTCCACCACTTCACGGATCTGGTCGATGTGGCGGCCGTCGGCCGTGGGCCAGGAGCGCCACTGATAGCCGTAGATGGGGCCGAGGTCGCCGTTCTCGTCCGCCCATTCGTCCCAGATCGTGACGCCGTTGTCCTTCAGGTATTTGATGTTGGTGTCGCCCTGGAGGAACCAGAGCAGTTCGTGGATCACCGACTTGAGATGCACCTTCTTGGTGGTCAACAGGGGGAAGCCGGCAGCCAGGTCGAATCGCATCTGATGGCCGAATACCGATATGGTGCCGGTGCCGGTCCGGTCGGCCTTGCGCGTGCCGTGCTCCAGTACATGGCGCAGCAGGTCGTGGTAAATATGCATTAATCGTTTTCCTTGAGCAGAAACTGGTAGACGAGATTCATGATGAGCAGGCGATGGTTCTGCTGCAGGTTCTCGAACTGCACGCCCACCACCGTCATTGCGCGCCCCTCTTCGTCCTCCTCCTGGGTGATGGTACGAATGGTGGCGGGGGTCTGGACGTATTCCTCGATCTCGTCCAGCTTGACCTTGAAGGCGAGGAAGATGGCCTTGTCCTTCTCGCTGAACGGCGTCGAGGACACGATCCGGGCACCGCCCACGCTCAGGTCCATGATCCGGCCGGCGCCGATCTGCCTGCCCCCCTCCCTGTCGTAGATGGCGGTGATCAGCTGCACCTCGGCCCGCACCGCCTTGCGGATGCGCATGACCTGCACATGGTCCGGATAGGCCAGGTGCAGGTAGGGAAACGGCGTATGCTGGGCCTTGAGCACCTTGGTCTTGAAGGCACACACGTTGAGGCCGGAGAAGGCCCGCACCAGGAAGGGCTGCGCCTCGCGCACGAAGATCAGCTTGCCGTCGAGGACCGGGGCGGTGACCAGCACGCTCTTCGGCTTCATGACGCCGATCACCCGCACCGTCAGCCGTTCGTGCTGCCCCTCCATCATCTGCTGCAGCTGCAAGGCGTCGCCCGGCATGAGCTTGACCTCGTCCAGTGTCGCGGTCTTCTCGAAGTGGTGCTGCTGTTCGGCCAAATGCTTGTGGCTTTTTGACATGCTCGAATTTTCCTAGTCGTTCCCCATCCGCGCCCGGGAGGATGCCATGCCGGCCGCCATCAATGCAAAACGGTCTTGTCCAGCTCGGCCAGAATGTCCCGCACCAGCTTTCGGCCCAGCTCTCCCATGCCTCGGGTCAGGGCAGCCTCGTCCCGCTCGCCGTTGACCAGGCGGCGCATGATGCCGCCCAGCCGGGCCATGTCGCCGCCGGCCTTCATCATCTGCTCTGCCATGTCGGCCAGGGTGGTGAAGGCCTCCATGTTGCCGCGGCCGGCCAGGCTGATCAGGGTGCCGAGGCCGGGCGCCGCCGTGCCTGGGTCGGCCTGGGCCTCGATCGCCGGCAGGGTGGCCGGATTTTCGATGCCGGCCAGGATCGCCTCGACGATCACCTTGTCCTCCTCGTCCAGGCCCAGCAGCACACTGCGGTCGCGCTTGCCGTCCAGTATCTCGCGGATGGACGACACCATCACCGCCCAGCCCCGGCTCTCCGCCTCGCGCAGCATCTCCAGCAATTGCGGGATCAGGGCGCGGTTCCGAATCGCATCCACCACGGCATGGATGAAGCCGGCGTGCATCTTGAGTATCTGTTCGGCGGCGTCGGGCAGTTGGGCCATCAGTCGGTCTCCAGTTCGCTATCGGTGAGTGTCTGCCAGATTCCGTCGCGGTAGATCTCCAGCGGCCGGTAATCGGACTTGTAGGCCATCTTCGGGCTTTGCCGGATCCAGTAGCCCAGATACAGGTAGGGCAGATGCAGGCCGGCCGCCAGCTCGATCTGGGTCAGCACGTTGAAAACGCCCAGGCCGCGCTTGGCCAAATCGGGCTCGTAGAAGGTGTAGACGGCGGACAGGCCGTCCAGCAGCCGGTCGATCAGGCTCACCATGACCACCCGGCCGTCGAGCCGGAATTCGGCCAGGACGCTGTCCACCTGGCTGGTCAGCAGAAAGGCCCGGTATTGCTCGCGGTCGTCCATGTCCATGCCGCCGCCGGCATGGCGGGCCGCCTGATAGCGCCGGTAGAGGCCATAGTGCTCCTCGACGAATTCCAGTGGCCGCAGCGTGTAACCGATGTCCCGGTTGCGCATCCGGTTGCGGCGCTGGCTGCGCCGCGGACCGAAATCGTCCACCACCACCCGGGCCGGCAAGCAGGCGTCGCAACCGTCGCAGCGGGGCCGGTAGACATAATGGCCGCTGCGCCGGAAGCCCAGGCGGGCCATCTCGCTGAACACCGGGGTATCCACCAGCGCGGCCGGCGTGGCCACCTGGGAACGCGCCATCCGATCCGGCAGGTAGCTGCAGGGATAGGGTGCGGTCAGATAGAACTGGAGCCGCTGGATGGGCAGCTCAGGCAATAAGGTCATGGTCGAAATGCCATTGTCCGATGATGCCTACCAAGTTTATCAAGTTCTCCAGCAGTTTCATGAATTCCTGGCGGGGAACCGGCCGCGCGCCGAGGGAGGCCAGATGCGCCGTTTCCATCTGACAGTCGATCAGGCCGAAATCCCAGCGGCGCAATTGCGCCACCAAGTGGGCGAAGGCGATCTTGGAAGCGTCGCTGACGCGGGTGAACATGGACTCGCCGTAGAACATCCGGCCGATGGCCACGCCGTACAGGCCGCCGACCAGCTTGCCGTCCAGCCAGGTTTCCACCGAATGGGCATGACCCAATTCGTGCAGGCGGACGTAGGCCTGGACCATGTCTTCGACGATCCAGGTTCCGCGCTGGCCAGCACGCGGCTCGGCGCAGGCCCGCATGACCGCCTCGAACGCCGTGTCCACCCGCACCGAGTAATCCCGACGCCGCAAACGCTTGGCGAGCGAACGGGACAACTTGAACTCGTCCGGGAACAACACCATGCGCGGCTCGGGCGACCACCACAGGATCGGCTCGCCGGGCCCGAACCAGGGAAAGATGCCCTGGCGGTAGGCGGCTAGCAACCACTCCGGCGACAGTTCGCCGCCCACGGCCAACAGCCCATTGGGCTCGGCCAGGGCCGACGCCGGGGAAGGGAACTGCGGAACTTGTGTCGTCTGCCTGGGAACCATGCGGTCATTGTACGGGACTTAATCCGATAGAATGGCAGCCATGTCCGACACCCTCGACCACCCCAGCCTCGTGACCGGCCGCTGTTTCCATTGCGGCGAGACCGTACCGGCCGGGGCATCCTACCCCATCCACTACCTGAACAAGGATGAACCGGCCTGCTGCCGGGGCTGCCAGGCCGTCGCCCAGACCATCATAGACTCCGGCAACGCCGACTACTACCGGCTGCGCACCGACCTGCCCAAAACGCCCGAGGCCGCGCTGGAGGAGCTCAAGCAGCTCAAACTGTACGACCTGCCCGAAGTCCAGCAAAGCTTCGTCAAGAGCGAAGGCGAACAGCGCGAAGCCAACCTGATACTGGAAGGCATCGTCTGCGCCGCCTGCGTCTGGCTCAACGAGCGCCACCTGCGGCAATTGCCGGGCGTCATCTCGGCCGACATCAACTTCTCCACCCATCGCGCCCGGGTCCGCTGGGACAACGACCGCATCCAGTTGTCCCAGATTCTCCAGGCCGTGCAGGAGATCGGCTATCTGGCCTATCCGTTCGACACCGGACGCCAGGAGGAACTGTTCCGCAAGGAGCGCGAAGCAGCGATCCGCCGCCTGGCCATCGCCGGCCTGGGCATGATGCAGGTGATGATGTACGCCATCCCGCTCTACATGGCGCGCGCCGGCACCATGAGCCTGGACATCGAGGCGCTGATGCGTTCGGCCAGCATGCTGCTCACCACGCCCGTGGTGTTCTATTCCGCCTGGCCCTTCTTCCAGGGTGCCTGGCGCGACCTCAAGCTGCGCCGAGCCGGCATGGACGTGCCGGTGGCCCTGGGCGTCGGCTCGGCCTACGCCGCCAGCGTCTATGCCACGTTCACCAGTGGCCACGGCGTCTATTTCGATTCGGTCGCCATGTTCGTCTTCTTCCTGCTCACCGGCCGCTTCCTGGAAATGAACGCCCGGAAGAAATCGGCCGAGGCGGCCGAGTCGCTGGTCAAGCTGATTCCGGCCGCCACCACCCGCCTGCCGAACTGGCCGACTGGACGCGAAGAGGAAATCGCCGTGGCCGCAAAACTCACCCCGGGTGACCACGTCCTGATCGGCCCGGGCGAAAGCTTCCCGGCCGACGGCAGCGTGGTGGAAGGCGAATCCAGCGTCGACGAATCGCTGCTCACCGGCGAATCCCACCCCGTCCACAAACAGGACGGCAGCCCCGTCATCGGCGGCACCATCAACCTGTCGAGCCCACTGGTGGTGAAAGTGGAGAAGATCGGCGCCGACACCGTGCTGTCCGGCATCGTCCGGCTGCTGGACCGGGCCCTGGCGGAAAAGCCCCGGCTGGCGCAGGTCGCCGACCGGGTCGCCTCCTGGTTCGTCCTGGCGCTGCTGGCCGTGGCCGCCGTGGTCGCCACCTACTGGTTCTTCGTCGCACCCGAACGGGCATTCTGGATCACCGTCTCGGTCCTGGTCGTCTCCTGCCCGTGCGCCCTGGCGCTGGCCACGCCGGTCGCCCTGACCGCGGCCATGGGCCGCCTGACCCGCATGGGCCTGCTCTCCACGCGCGGCCATGCCCTGGAGACGCTGGCCCATGCCACCGATTTCGTGTTCGACAAGACCGGCACCTTGACCACCGGCGAATTCAGCCTGATCGAAATGCAAATCGTGCGCGGCGACCGGGAAAGCGCCTTGGCGCTGGCCGCCGGCCTGGAACAGGGCGCCACCCACCCGGTGGCCAGCGCCATCCGTGCCGCCGCGCCTCAGGCCGCGCGCAACGCCAGTCATATCCGCTATACGGCCGGCCAGGGCGTGGCAGGTGTGATCGACGGCATGCACTACCAGCTCGGCACCCCGGCCTTCGTTGCCGCCGAGCCGCCGCAATTCCAAACCAACCTGACCATCGTCGGCCTGGCCGACGACAACGGCATACTCGCGTGGCTCGGCCTGGGCGACAAACTACGGCCGCAAGCGGCCGATCTGGTCGACAAGCTGAAAACCATGGGCGTACGCCTGCACCTGTTCTCCGGCGACCACACCGACAACGTCCTGGCGCTCGCCCGCCGCCTCGGCATCGAGGATGCGCGTGGTGGCATGCTGCCCGAAAACAAGCTCGATGCGGTCAAGGCATTGCAGGACGGCGGCGCCGTGGTCGCGATGACCGGCGATGGCGTCAACGATGCGCCGGTGCTGGCCCAGGCCCAGGTCTCGGTCGCGATCGACCAGGGCGCCGAAGCGGCCCAGGCCGCGGCCGACATGGTGCTGTTGTCCAGCGAACTGTCCCGGCTGGCCGACGGTGTCGACATCGCCCGCAAGACCCAGCGCATCATCCACCAGAACCTGGCCTGGGCCCTCCTGTACAACGTCATCGCGATACCGGCCGCTGCGCTGGGCTATGTCACCCCCTGGATGGCCGGCATCGGGATGTCGCTGTCTTCGCTGCTGGTCGTGCTCAATGCCTTGCGCATCTCGCGCCCGGGGCGCAAAAATTCGGCCTAAGATTCAGCGGTCGAAGACATAACCTTGTTGTAAATTGACTAAGGTAATCTAAACCCATCATGGACATCCTGTATCTGCTGATCCCGATCAGTCTCGTTCTAGTCGCCTTCATCGCCCTGGTTTTGTTATGGGCCGTCCGGAACGGACAATTCGAAGACATGGAGGGTCCGGCCCATCGCATCCTGATGGACGACGATCAGCCTCTTTCCGATACCACGGAGACGGAGACAAGGAAAGAGCTAAAGAGCACCCAAAAAAAATGAGATGTCAAAGCGGCAAATTGCCGCATTTTTGATTGACACAGACCAATTCGGTTTATTAGGATTCCGAGGTCGATTTTTCGGCATCGGAAAATAGCAATTCTCTCACCTGCGAAGGAGACCCGTATGGAAGCGACATACAACTACAAGGTCGTCCGACAATTTGCCATCATGACTGTCGTCTGGGGCATTGTCGGTATGCTGGTCGGCGTGATCATCGCCGCACAGCTGATCTGGCCCGATATCACCCTGCAACTCCCCTGGCTGTCTTATGGCCGTCTGCGTCCTCTGCATACCAACGCAGTCATTTTTGCCTTCGGCGGTTGCGGCCTGTTCGCGGCCTCGCTGTATGTCGTGCAACGTACCTGCCAGGTCCGCCTGATCTCCGACGGTCTCGCCGCCTTCGTATTCTGGGGCTGGCAGTTGATCATCCTTTGTGCCGCCGTCAGCTTCCCGCTCGGCATCACGTCCGGCAAGGAATACGCTGAACTGGAATGGCCGATCGACCTGCTCATCGCAGTCGTCTGGATCGCCTACGCCGTCCTCTTCTTCGGCACCATCATGAAGCGCAAGACCCAGCACATCTATGTGGCCAACTGGTTCTTCGGCGCCTACATCATCACCATCACCCTGCTGCACGTGGTCAACAACGCCGAGATTCCCTGGCTCGTGGGCGGCGGCACTTCCCTGTTCGGCATGTTCAAGTCCTACCCGGTGTACTCCGGCGTGCAGGATGCCATGGTGCAATGGTGGTACGGCCACAACGCCGTGGGCTTCTTCCTGACCACCGCCTTCCTCGGCATGATGTACTACTTCGTGCCCAAGCAAGCCGGCCGTCCGATCTTCTCCTACCGCCTGTCCATCGTCCACTTCTGGTCGCTGAACTTCATCTACATGTGGGCCGGCCCGCACCATCTGCTCTACTCGGCCCTGCCCGACTGGGCCCAGTCCCTCGGCATGGTCTTCTCCCTGATGCTGATCGCTCCGTCCTGGGGCGGCATGATGAACGGCATCATGACCTTGTCCGGCGCTTGGCATAAGCTGCGCACGGATCCGATCCTGAAGTTCCTGATCACCTCCCTGTCCTTCTACGGCATGTCGACCTTCGAAGGCCCGATGATGTCGGTGAAGACCGTGAACGCCCTGTCCCATTTCACCGAGTGGACCATCGGTCACGTCCACTCCGGCGCCCTGGGCTGGGTGGCCATGGTCACCATCGGTTCCATGTACTACCTGATCCCGCGCCTGTTCGGCCGTGAGGAAATGTGGAGCACCCGCCTGATCAACGTCCACTTCTGGTGGTCGACCATCGGCGTCGTGCTGTACATCGCCTCGATGTGGATTGCCGGTCTGGCCCAAGGCCTGATGTGGCGCGCCACCAACGCCGACGGCACGCTGACCTACAGCTTCGCCCAAGTCGTGAACGCTATGTATCCCTTCTACACCATCCGTCTGGTCGGTGGCGGCATGTTCTTCCTGGGCATGTTGCTGATGGCCTACAACGTGTGGAAGACCGTCGCCATGGGCAAGGCCGTCAACGACGCCGCCATTCCCCAGGCCGTTCACGCCTGATCTGACCGAGGAGACGAACCATGTTTTCCCATAAGGCAATCGAGAAAAACATCGGCCTGCTCATCGTCCTGACCTTCATGGCGGTCAGCGTCGGCGGCCTGGTGCAAATCGTTCCCCTGTTCTTCCAGAAGTCCACCACCCAGCCGGTGCCGGGCCTCAAACCCTACACCGCCCTGCAGTTGACTGGTCGGGACATCTACATCCGGGAGGGCTGCTATCTCTGCCACTCCCAGCAGATTCGCCCCTTCCGCGCCGAGACCGAGCGTTACGGCCACTTCTCCGTTGCGGGCGAATACGTGTATGACCGGCCGTTCCAGTGGGGCTCCAAGCGCACCGGTCCCGACCTGATGCGAGTCGGTGGCCGGTATTCCGACCAATGGCAATATGTGCACTTGATGAATCCTCGCGACGTGGTTCCCGAGTCCGACATGCCGGCATTCCCCTGGCTGGCCAACGCACCGGCCGACGCCTCCGACATTCAGGCCAAGATGCGGGTCCTGAAGATGTTGGGCACGCCCTATACGGACGAGGAAATCGCCAATGCGCCGAAGGAGCTCGAAGGCAAGACCGAGATGGATGCTCTGATCGCCTATCTGCAGAGCCTCGGCACGACCCACGGCCCCAATGACGAACCGCTGAAATTCTGAGGCTACAGCGATTATGGATTCCGGCCTGATCGGCGCCAGCGTCACCGTACTGTTCTTCCTGCTATTCATTGCCATCGTCTGGTGGGCCTACCACAAGGACAATCGCAAGAAATACGAGGATGCAGCCAACCTTCCCTTCGAGGAAGGTGACGAGGGCACCGGCCGCCGGGATTCCTGACCCAATCGTGAGGAGAACAAAATGATTGCAGGCTATGCAGTACCTGACTTTGTCAGCGCTTTCTGGAACTACTACATCATCGTCATCACGGTGGTTTCCATCGTCGGAGTGATGTGGTTCCTCAAGAATCAAAGTACCGCCAAGAAACTGGCCCCCGGCGAAAAGGCCGAGCTGATGGAACACGCCTGGGACGGCGACCTGCAGGAACTGAACAACCCGCTGCCACGCTGGTGGCTGTATCTGTTCTGGTTCCTGATCGTCTTTTCCATCATCTATCTGGTGCTGTTCCCCGGCCTTGGCAAGTTCCCGGGCGTCCTGAACTGGACTTCCGCCCAGCAATACTCCGATGAAAAGACGCGTATCGACGCCAAGTTCGACCAGGTCATGGAACCCTTCCTGCATGAGGACATCATGACGGTTGCGGCCGACCCGACCGCCAAGGAAATGGGCCAGCACCTCTTCCTGACCTACTGCTCGCAATGTCACGGCTCCAACGCCCAAGGCGACGGCAAGAACTTCCCCAACCTGACCGACAACCTCTGGCTGTTCGGCGGCACCCCGGACGAAGTCAAGGCCTCCATCGCCAATGGCCACCAAGCCGAGATGCCGGCCAATCTGCTGGGTGACGAGCAAAGCGCCAAGGAAGTGGCCAACTACGTCCTGTCGCTGGGCGGCAAGCCGCACGACGCCACTCTGGCCGAAGCCGGCAAGGCCAAATTCGCGGTCTGTGCCGGCTGTCACGGTGAAGACGGCAAGGGCAATACCGCTGCCGGCTTCCCCAACCTGACCGACAATGCTTGGCAGTACGGCGGCAGCGAGGCCGACATCGTCGAGACCATCATGAAGGGTCGCAAGGGTGGCATGCCCGCCTTCCAGACAATGCTGGGTGACGCCAAGATTCAGTTGCTCACGGCCTACGTCTGGGGCCTGGGTGGTGGCGAGAAACCAGCTGCTCCGGCTCCGGCACCCGTTGCCGCTCCCGAAGCGCCTGCCGCTGCTCCCGCGCAGTAACCACCTGTCGGGCTGGCCTCAGGGCCGGCCCCGCAATCAAGGCGATCAGCGTGGTCGTCTTGATTGCGGGTCACCGCATATAACTATATCAAGCACGTGTTTACCGTTTGTTTGGAGGAGAACCAGACAATTGGAAATAACGCAGCAGCGAGAGAAGGAGTAGTTTAAGGTGGCTGAATCGAACAACGCCCGGTCTGTGAATACCGAACCCGAACAATTGAGTCTGTATGAAGTGCGGCAGAAAATTTACCCGCGCGCAGTACACGGCATGTTCAACAACTGGCGCATCACCCTCGTACTTTTTACCCAAATCCTCTATTACGGCCTGCCTTGGCTGAACTGGAACGGCCATCAAGCCGTCCTGTTTGACTTGGTCAACCGTAAGTTCTTCCTGTTCGACCTGGTATTCTGGCCGCAGGACTTTATCTGGCTGGCCGCCATCCTCATCATCTCGGCCCTCAGCCTGTTCCTGTTCACCGCCATGGCCGGCCGACTTTGGTGCGGTTACGCCTGCCCGCAGACGGTCTATACCGAACTCTTCATGTGGGTGGAACGCTGGTTCGAAGGCGATTACAAAAAACAGCAAAAGCTCGACGCCTCACCCTGGAACGGCGAGAAGATTGCCCGCCGCGGCGGCAAGCACGCCGCCTGGGTACTCCTCGCCCTGTGGACCGGCTTCACCCTGGTCGCCTATTACACACCGGCTCGGACCCTGCTCGTAGAACTGAAGAGTTGGACCCTGGGCCCCTGGGAAACCTTCTGGATCTTCTTCTATGCCTTTGCCACCTGGGGATTCGCCGGTTTCATGCGGGAACAAGTGTGCAAATACATGTGCCCCTATGCCCGCTTCCAGAGCGTGATGTTTGACCAGGACACGCTTGTCATCACCTATGACTACCTGCGCGGCGAACCTCGCGGCAGCCGCAAGAAGGAGGCCGACTACAAGGCCCTGGGCCTCGGCGACTGCGTCAATTGCGACATCTGCGTCAGCGTCTGCCCCACCGGCATCGACATCCGCGATGGCCTGCAATACATGTGTATCGGCTGTGCCGCGTGTATCGACGCCTGCGACCAGGTCATGGACAAGATGGGCTACCCGAAAGGCCTGATCCGCTATTCCACCCAGAACGCGATCGATGGCAAATACCAGGACAAGGAAATTCTCAGGCATGTGTTCCGGCCCCGCACCCTGTTCTATACCGTGATCCTGTCCGGCATCATCATCGCCTTCTTCTACACCTTGGCGCACCGGATACCATTGCGTGTCGACGTGATCAGGGACCGCCTGACCCTATCCAGGGAAACCCCCGATGGCGGCATCGAGAACTTGTACCGGCTGCAGATCATCAACATGGACAACAAGCCCCACCACTACACCATCGAGGCCAAGGGCATGGACGGTCTGCAGGTCACCAGCGGCAATCAGATCGATATCGCAGCGCTCGGTACCGAGAACATCAGCGTGACGCTGAAAGCACCGCGCGGTTCGGTTACCCATCCCACGCAGCCCGTGGAATTCGAAATCAAGGCCAGCGACGACGAGCACTTGGAGCGCGAAGTCAAATCCAGTTTCCTGAGATAAGTAAGGAATACGACATGAACACGAACCTCGAGAAGAAGACGCGTTGGTGGCAGGAGCCGATGGTTCTGATGATTTTCGGCCTGCCTATGATCGCGGTCATCGCCGGCCTGACTACGGTCTGGATTGCTTATGCCAGAGCGCCCGTCCTGGTCAACGACAGCTACAACAAGGACCTGGGCGTATCCCAGACCAACGAAATGGACAAGAGGGCGCACTTCCTCGGCCTGTCGGCCGATCTGAAGGCCAACGGCGACACCCTTACGATCAGCCTGGCCGGCAAGTTGAGCAAACCTCGGCAACTGCTGCTGAAACTGGTCCACCCGACGGGCGCCGGCTCGGATATCGTCATGGCCCTGACTCTTGACCATGCGCAAGAGTATTCCACCGTGCTCCCCTCCGTCCCGGCCGGTGAGCGCAAGCTCGTTATCGAACCCGTGGATCGCAAGTGGCGCCTTACCGGCTCATGGGAGGCGCCGTTCTCCGGAACGCTGCATCTTTCGGCTAAAGCGATTTCCGATTCGTCAATGTTGCCCTGATGGGCTCTTTTGTAGGAGAAGGTGATGGACATCGTCATGAAGGAACTTTTCGGCTCCGATATCGGCCTGCTTAGCCTGTTTACCATCGGTTTCATCATTGCCATGGGCCTGTTCCTCTGGTTCAAGCTCGCCAAGAACTCGCACGAGCAGTAGCAGGCCTTTCCGTTCTGCCGATAACGACCGGCAGAACGGAAAATCCATCTCCTAAAGGAATCCGTTCAGGAAAGCAAACCAGACAGTTGTTGCCGGCTGGCTGGGTAATCTTCCTGATCGAGGAAATCCTGCATCAGAAACGACTCCATTGCCGGGTACAAGGCAATGGCCTCATCCAAGCGTGCGTCGTTGCCCTTGTTGTATGCACCGATCGTGATCAGATCGCGGCTGCGTTGGTAACGGGAATACAGACTCTTGAAGTGACGCACCCGGTTCAAGTCCTCCCGGCTCAGCAATTCGGTGATCACCCGGGAAATGGATTGCTCGATGTCGATGGCGGGATAGTGTCCCTGGTCGGCCAGTTGTCGCGACAACACGATATGGCCGTCCAGGATGGCGCGGGCCGCGTCGGCGATCGGATCCTGCTGATCATCGCCTTCGGTCAGCACCGTATAGAAAGCCGTGATCGAGCCCCCACCCAGTTTACCGTTGCCGGCCCGTTCGACCAGCTGCGGCAACTTGGCGAATACGGAGGGCGGGTAGCCTTTGGTGGCCGGCGGCTCCCCCACCGCCAAGGCGATTTCACGCTGGGCCTGGGCATAGCGGGTCAGTGAATCCATGATCAGGAGGACGTGCTGGCCCTGGTCCCGGAAATACTCGGCAATGGCCGTGGCATAAGCCGCCCCGTGCAGCCGGAGCAGGGGCGGCGAATCGGCCGGGGCGGCCACCACTGCGGCCCTCCTGAGACCTTCCTCGCCCAGGATGTTCTCGATGAACTCCTTGACCTCACGGCCCCGCTCGCCGATCAGACCGACCACCACGACGTCGGCCGAGGTATAACGGGCCATCATGCCCAGCAGCATGGACTTGCCGACGCCGCTGCCGGCGAACAGGCCCATGCGCTGCCCACGGCCGACCGTCAGCAGGGCATTGATGGCCCGCACGCCGACGTCCAGCACATCCTTGATGGGCTCGCGTTCCATCGGGTTGTAGGGGCGACTATAGAGTGGAATGCGGCGCGACGGCTCGAGGCTGCCCAGCCGATCCAGCACACGGCCGCCGCCGTCGATGATGCGGCCGAGCAATTCCGGCCCGACCGGCACCTGCCGGATGCGGTCCTCCACCCGTCGCTTGCGCTGAAAACTCTGGCCGACCTTGGGTTGCTCGAAGCTGCAGGCACGGTACGGTTCGACGATGGCGCCCGGTGCCAGGCCGTAGACATCGGTCGCCGGCATCAGATACAGGCGGTCGCCATGGAAACCGACCACTTCGGCCTCGACTTGCTGGCCGCCGGGCATGTATACCCTGCAATTGACCCCGGTCGGCAGGCGGAGGCCGGATGCCTCCATCACCAGACCGGCCACCTTGGTCAGCTTGCCGGTCACATGCCAGGCATTCGCCTGGGCCATGGCTTCCTGACAGTCGCGCAGATAACCGGCAAGCCGCTCGGTCCGCTTCAGTCCAGCCATGTGATGTCGGTGCCCAGGCAATCGATGATCTCCTGCCAGCGGGCCGGCAATTCGCCGTCCACCTCGCTGTGACTGGATTCGATCCGGAAACCGCCCCGCTCCACCCTGCTGTCGGCAGTCACCCGGGCCGTAAAATGGGCGTGCTCTTCGTCCAGGTAAGCGTTCACCGCCTGCAGGTCTTCGGGATGGACGATGACGCGCAGGCGCCCGCTCAATTCCGGCATGGCATTCATCGCTTCCTTCAACACATCGAGCACTAGGCCTTCCTTGACCTTGAGCGCGGTGCGCAGCATCTGCTTGGCGACGGCGAGGGCCAGGTTCAGCAGTTCGCCGGACAATTTGTCGTCCTGACGCAGGATTTCGCCATCCAGTGCCGTCACCAGTTCCGCTAATCGCTTGGCATCGGCCTCTCCGGCCTTTCTGCCCGTCTCGTAACCGGCCTTGTAGCCTTCCTCATGACCGGCCTTGAAGCCTTCCCGGGCAGCCTGCTGCTGGATCCGTTCCAGTTCCTCAGCGGTGGGCAGGCTGACGGTCACCGTTTCCTCGGGCGGAGGGCGCCCCTGAGCGGCTGAACCGCCTTCGTCCAGGCCGAGCAGTTCCCAGCGCTGGTAGGCGGTCAGTTGTTCCTTGGGAATGACACGCGATGACATGATCGTTCGCTTGGCCGCCGATTACTCGACCATGCCCTCGTCGCCACCCTTGCCGCCGAGGATGATCTGGCCTTCGTCGGCGAGGCGGCGGATGACCTTGAGAATTTCCTTCTGCTCCGCCTCGACCTCGGACAGCCGGACCGGCCCCTTTGATTCCAGGTCTTCCTTGAGAGCTTCCGCGGCTCGGCTGGACATGTTCTTGAAGATCTTCTCCTTGAGCTCCTCGGAGGTACCCTTGAGGGCGATGATGAGCGATTCGGACTGGATTTCGCGCAGCAGCAACTGGACCGAACGGTCGTCCAGGTCGAGCAGGTTGTCGAAGGTGAACATCTGGTCCTGAATCTTCTGGGCCAGATCGGGGTCGTTCTCGCGGATGCCGGCCAGCACCGAGGCCTCGACCGCGCCGCCCATGTAGTTCAGGATGTTGGCGGTCGACTTCACACCGCCCAGCGCGCTCTTCTTGCCCCGCTCGCCGCCGGACAACAGCTGGGTCAGCACCTCGTTCAATTCCCGCAGGGCCATGGGTTGCACCCCCTCCAGGGTGGCGATGCGCAGCATGACGTCGTTGCGCAGCCGTTCCGGCAGCAGGTTGAGCACCTCGCTGGCATGGTCCGGATCCAGATGGACCATGATGGTGGCGATGATCTGGGGATGCTCGTTGCGGATCATTTCCGCGACCGAGCCGGCATCCATCCATTTCAGGCTCTCGATACCGGCATTGTCGTTGCCCTGCAGGATGCGATCCAGCAGGTGGGCGGCCTTGTCGTCGCCGAGCGCCTTGGTGAGCACGGTCCGGATGTACTCGTCGCTGTCGGCCAGGGACACCCTGCCCTCGGTATCCTTGTGGAAGTCCTTCAGGACGCCTTCGATCTGGGTGCGATTGACGTTGTTGATGTTGGTCATTGCCACGCCCAGGCGCTGGACCTCTTTGGGACCCAGATGCTTGAACACCTCCGCCGCCTCTTCGTGACCGAGTGCCAGCATCAGGATCGCGCTTTTGTGGATGCCCTCCTCGCTCATTCCTTGGTCATCCATTCCTTGACGACATCAGCCACGATCTTGGGATTCTGCTTGGCGAAGTCGCGTACAGAGCCGATGTTGTGTTGATAGCTGTCGGCGTGTTGGCGCTCTTCAGGCGACATCACGGCGCCCAGATCGCCCAGTCCGCCTTCCATGTCGCCGCCCATGACCGAGCCCTCCGGCGTGGCCGCCTCGGGCGGGCGCAGCATGTCGCGCAGCAGCGGCCTGAGCACGCCGAACACCAGGTAGAAGGCCAGGCCGAAGATGAGCAGGTTCTTCAGCAGTTCCTTGACCAGCGAGATGTTGTTCTGGTCTTTCCAGACGGGGATCTCGGCCTCTTCCACCTTGGGTTCGGTGAACGCTGCATTGACCACGTTCAAGGTGTCGCCCCGGGCCTGGTTGTAGCCGACCGCCTCCTTCACCAGGTTGTTCACCTGCTCCAGCAACTGGGGCGAGAGGGGGGTCGGCTGGGAATTCGGATCGGAACTCGGCTTGTAATTGACCACCACCGCCACGGACAGACGCTTGATCCGGCCCAGCGATTCGCGGACATGGCGGATGGTCTTGTCCAACTCGTAATTGGTGACGCTGTTGCGCCGACCGGAGCCGCCCTGGCCCGTCGCGCCGGCGGTACCCGGCGTCGCCCCGGCATTGGCGCCGGCCGGCGCATTCAACGGGGCGGTGGCGGGTCCGGGCGGCTGGTTGCTGAGCGCCCCGACGACGCCGCCCGCCTGGTTGCCGCCGCCCGTAGTGTCGATCATGGTCTGCTGACTGCGGACCGCCTGGGTCTCGGGCGTCGGATTCGGCTTGTAGGATTCGCTGGTGGATTCGTCCTCTGAGAAATCCAGGTCGGCCTGGACCTCCGCCTTGACATTGCCCTGCCCAACGATGGGTATGATGATCGACTCGACCCGACGGGCATAATAGTTTTCCACGTCGCGCAGATAATCCAACTGGCCCGAGCTGAGGCCCTGCACGGAACCGAGATCGCCCTTGGAGGTGAGCAGGTTGCCGGCCTGATCGACCACGGTGACGTTCTTCGGATCCAGTTCCGGCACGCTGCTGGCGACCAGATGGACGATGGCGCTTACCTGGGCGGCATCCAGCGAACGGCCCGCATACAGATCGACCAGAACAGAGGCCGATGGCTTCTGCTGATCACGTATGAAAACCGACGGCTTGGGGATCGCCAGATGGACCCGAGCAGAGGACACCGTATCGATGGCCTCGATGGTGCGCGACAGTTCGCCTTCGAGTGCGCGCTGATAGGTGACCTGCTCCTGGAACTGGGTCATGCCCAGCTTGGGCGAATCCAGCAATTCGAAGCCGACCGTATCGCCCTTGGGCAGGCCCTGCGAAGCCAACTTGAAGCGCAGGTCGTAGACCTGATCCGAGGGCACCATGATGGTCCCGCCCGCCCCGGTCTTGTAGGACACGTTCATCTGCTGCAGGGTGGTGATCACGCTGCCGGCATCCCGTTCGGACAGGTTGGAGAACAGCACCCGGTAATCGGGCGTCCGGCTCCACATCACCGCGCCGACAATCAACGCGACGATGGCAGCCAAAGCGACCATCACGCCCAGCTTGCGCGAGTTGGGGAGGGCGTTGAATCGTTGTATTGGACTGCTGAGGGACTGCTGGGCAGGTGTGGCCATCCGTGTGCCGTCTGGTTAGCCGTGCATCAGACCTGCATGTTCATGATTTCCTGATAGGCGGAAACCAGCTTATTGCGGACCTGAACCATGGTCTGGAAAGAAAGGCTGGCCTTCTGCAAGGAAACCACCACATCCTGGAGATTGGCGGTGGAATCGCCTTGCTCGAATTGCTGGGTCAAATTCTGTGCATCCTGCTGGGCTGTATTGACGCCGTTGACGGCCGACTGCAGGAGCGAGGCGAAATCATGCCCCGCAGGGGCTTCGGCAGCGGAAGAAGGCGAACCGGAAGCTTGCGCCGCAACTGCGCGCAGCTGATTCACCATCTGTTCTATGCCCGGGTTGACCATGGCTCACTCTCCGCCTTCGTTCCAGCTGACTGCATTATAGGCCGCATTCGTCGTCCGACCCACCTTCTGCGCGATATTTCTGCAGCTTGTAACGCAAGGTGCGTTCGCTGATACCCAGTTCCTCGGCGGTCCGTTTCCTGGAGCCGTTCAGCCGCTCCAGCGTCTCCAGGATCATGACCTTTTCCATGTCCCGAATCTGGGCCGGCCGGGCATCCTCTTCAGGCTCATCGACCATCGCTTGCCGGGCTGTCTGGGCGCGGGGCAACATCAGGTTGTCCGGCTCGATCCTGCTGCCTGCGGCGAGGATCATGGCGCGCTGCATGACATTGCTCAATTCGCGGATGTTACCGGGCCACCCATAGGCCGTCAATTCGGCCTCCGCCGCGGGCGAGAGAGCGAAACCATCGCGTCCCACCAGGCCGGTATAGGCCTTCAGAAAATGGCGCGCCAGGGGCAGGATGTCGGCCCGCCGTTGCCTGAGCGGCGGCACTTCCAAGGGGAATACATTCAAGCGATAGTAAAGATCCTCCCGGAACCGCCCTTCCCGCACCCAGCCGTTCAGATCACGGTTGCTGGCGGCGACCACACGCACGTCGAGCGGGATCGGCGCCCGGCCGCCCAGTCGCTCCACCACCTTCTCCTGCAGCACCCGCAGCAGCTTGGCCTGGACATTGAGCGGAATCTCGGAGACCTCGTCGAGCAGCAGGGTACCGCCCTGGGCCTGCTCGAACTTGCCGGCATGGGGGCCGGCCGCGCCGGTGAAGGCGCCCTTCTCGTGGCCGAACAGGGTCGACTCGACCAGATTTTCCGGTATTGCGGCACAGTTGACCGCCACGAACGGCCCATTGCGGCGAGCCGAATGATTGTGCAGATAGCGCGCCGCCACTTCCTTGCCGACCCCCGACTCGCCGGTCAGCAGAACGGTGGCGTCGGTGGCTGCGACCCGATCGGCCATATCCAGCACGGCACGCATCGCCTTGTCCTCGGCCACCATCTCCTGATCGCCGGCCTCGCCCGGCGCCGGCAGGTAGCGGGCCACCACGGCCAACAGCCGGTCGGGCTCGAACGGCTTGGGCAGATAATCCGACGCACCGTCGCGCATCGCCTCCACCGCCCGTTCGATCTGGCCATAGGCGGTCATCAGGATGAAGGGGATGCCGGGCTTGATCGCCTTGCTCCGGCGCAGCAGCTCGTGGCCGTCGATGCCCGGCATCTGCACGTCCGACAGTACCAGGTCGACCGCCTCGCGGCCGAGGATGGCCAACGCGCTCTCGCCGTCCGGAGCGGCGACGACCCGGTGACCGGCCAGTTCCAGGGTGTCGGTCAAGGCCTCGCGCAGGGCCGCATCATCCTCCACCACGAGCATCTTCGGTCGTCGATCGGTCATCCGTTCACCCATTTCCTTGTTCTGTTGCGGACTCGGGCAGGTACAGCGTGAACTCGCTGCCCTGCCCCTCTGTCGACTGGACCTCGACCCAACCCCGGTGGGCATCGGCGGTCTGCTTGACGATGGCCAGGCCGAGGCCGCTGCCCTCGCTGCGGGTGGTGTAGAACGGCTCGAACAAGCGCTCCCGGTCCGCCTCGGCGATACCCTTGCCCTGGTCTGCGACCTTGAAGGCGACGAAGGCGCCGCCCGTGGTCACCGCGAACGACACCTTGTCGCCCGGCCGACTGGCCTGGACCGCGTTTTCCAACAGGTTGATGAGGGCGCCCTGCAGGCCCGGGCGATCGGCCTCGAGCATGGCGTCCGGGCCGTTCTTGTCCAACTCCAGCCGCACCTCAAGCAACGCGGCCTGCGGTTCGATGGCCTGGTGGACCTCGTCGGTCAGCTCGTGCACCGAAAACCGGGTGCGCTGGCCCTGCTGGCCTTTGACGAAGGCCAGCATGTCCTGGATCAGGCGCTCAAGATAATGCAGCCGGGCCAGGGTCTTCTCGGCGAAGCGGACCCGATCGGTCTCGTTCAGCGTCGGCCGGGTCAGGTGGCCGACGTAGAGCAGTGCGGTGGCCAGCGGCGTGCGCAACTGGTGGGCCAGCTTGGCCGCCACTTCGCCCAGGATCGACAGCCGCTCGCGGCGTGCGAGTTCGCCGTTGGCCGCGGCCAGTTCGGCCGACAGTCGGGCAACCTGGCCCTGCAGTTCCTCGTAGGCCTCGGTCAGCCGTTCGGAGGTCTCGCTGAACAGTTGGAAGGCCTCGCGCAGCTGGTTGTCGCTGAGGACGGGAGGCGTGGGATCGTTGGTCGTCATCGTGGGGCTAGGGATACCCGATTTGCTGGTGCCGAGTCAAACATTGACGCAACGGTAGCTGACCGGGCAACAGGAGCGTTAACCGACGCAGCGGATGTCAGTTCTTGCCATCGACGGGTGGTGTGTCGTTCCAATGGATTTGCTGCAGCAAAAGCCGAACCTCGTCGGGTAGATCGTCGCTCCCTGAGGGCGCAACGACCAGGACCTGATAGGCCTCGCCATCATGCACGGTCACCAGTTGGAAGAGTGTCGAATCGTCATCCCGGCCGGGATGTCGGCAGAACCGCCAGCGGATGCCGGCGATCTCCTGCCAGCCGAGGTCGACCCGTTCTCCGTAATGCGCCCGCCAGCCGTGGTCGAGCTGTTCGTAAAAGCTATCCGGCGTGGTCTGCAGGTGCACGGGACGTTTCGCCAGATAGGCGTCGAGGGTCGCGCCCTGCACCGCCTGGTGCAGGACGATGTTGCTGTCCAGGCCATCGGCGTCGGCCGTCAACCGTTGCCAAGGCGCCACGACATCCAGCTCCAGTTGGCCCGCCCTCACCGTGTCCGACCAGGCCGGTAGCGCCGTGCAGAACATGGATAAGGCGAGCCAAAGCGCCGCGATTCCCCGATAATCAGCCACCATGTCAGATTCCAGTATCGTCTCCGTTCAGCCGAGCGCGCCCGGCGCCGCCCACATCGAATTCCCCGAACACCTGCCGGTGTCCTCACGGCGCGAGGATATCGCCGCCGCGCTCGATGCGCATCAGGTCGTCATCGTCTGCGGCGAGACCGGCTCGGGCAAGACCACCCAGCTGCCCAAGATCGCCTGGGCCGTCGGACGCGGCCGCAAGGGCCTGATCGGCATGACCCAGCCGCGCCGGATCGCGGCCAAGAGCGTGGCAAGCCGGCTGGCCGAGGAGACCCGCACCCGGCTGGGCGGCTTCATCGGCTGGCAGGTGCGGTTCACCGACCAGGTCGGCCGGGATAGCCGGATCAAGGTCATGACCGACGGCATCCTTTTGGCCGAGACCCAGTCCGATGCCCAGTTCCGCGCCTATGACACCCTGATCCTGGACGAGGCCCACGAGCGCAGCCTCAACATCGACTTCCTGCTCGGCTACCTCAAGACCCTGCTGCCGCGCCGGCCCGAGCTGAAGCTGATCATCTCTTCCGCCACCCTGGAGGCCGACCGTTTCTCGGCCTACTTCGGCGGCGCGCCGGTGGTCGAGGTCTCCGGCCGCACCTACCCGGTCGAGATCCGCTGGCAGCCGCCGGCGGAGAAGAAGCGTGAGGCCGCCGACAAGGCCAAGGAAAAGCAGGAGGAGGAAGAACCCGACCTGGACCTCGCCCTGCTCCACGCGGTCGACGAACTGGCCCGCGAGGGCGACGGCGACATCCTGGTCTTCCTGCCCGGCGAGCGCGAGATCCGCGACGCCCAGGAGGCGCTGCGCAAGCACCATCCGCCCCACACCGAGATCCTGCCCCTGTTCGCCCGCCTGTCGGTGACCGAGCAGGAACAGATATTCAGGCCGCATTCGGGCCGCCGCATCGTGCTGGCCACCAACGTCGCCGAGACCTCGCTCACCGTGCCCGGCATCCGCTACGTGGTCGATACCGGCCAGGCGCGGGTCAAGCGCTATTCGATCCGCAACAAGATCGAGCAGCTCAAGGTGGAGAAGATTTCCCAGGCCTCGGCCAACCAGCGCGCCGGCCGCTGCGGCCGGGTCGCCGAGGGCATCTGCATCCGGCTCTACGACGAGCAGGACTTCCAGTCCCGGCCGCAGTACACCACGCCGGAACTGCTGCGCTCCTCGCTGGCCGGCGTCATCCTCCGGATGAAGTCGCTCAAGCTGCCCGAGATCGACGTCTTCCCCTTCCTCGACGCGCCCGAGCCGAAGCGCATTCGCGACGGCCAGGCCCAGCTGCGGGAGCTGAACGCGCTCGACGAACAGGGCCGCCTGACCCGGATCGGCCAGCAGCTGGCCCGGCTGCCGCTCGACCCACGCCTGGGCCGCATGCTGATCGCCGCCAAGGAGCGGGCGGTGCTGCACGAGGTGCTGGTGATCGCCGCCTTCCTGTCCAGCCAGGACCCGCGCGACCGGCCCATGGAGCGCCAGGAGGCGGCCGACCAGAAGCACCGCCGCTTCGCCGACGAGAACTCGGACTTCGTCGCCATCCTCAAGCTCTGGCAACACATCGAGGAACTGAACGTCCACCGCAAATCGCAGCGCAAGTTCCGCGAAGCCCTGGAAGCGGACTTCATCTCGCCCCGCCGGGCGCGCGAGTGGCGCGAGGTGCACGGCCAGCTCGCGGCCCAGGTGAAGGAACTGGGCTGGCAGGTCGGCGAGACCCGGACAGTGATCGACGAGGAACAGGACGGCGCCGTGCCGACCCTGTCCTACGCCAACCTGCACCAGGCCCTGCTGCCCGGCCTGCTCGGCAGTCTCGGCATGCTGACCGAGGACGGCCAGTACCTCGGCGCCCGGGAGATGAAGTTCCTGCCCTTCCCCGGCTCGGGCGTGAAGAAGAAGCCGAAGTGGATCATGGCCGCTGAGATCGTCGAAACCCGCCGCATCTATGCCCGCACCGTGGCCCGGGTCGAGCCGGAATGGATCGAGCACGCCGCCCGCCACCTGCTCAAGGTCGGCTATTCCGACGCCCACTGGGCGCGCAAGCCGGCCCAGGTGGTGGCCGCCATGCGCGCGACGCTCTACGGCCTGCCGGTGGTCAACGGCCGCAAGGTGCACTACGGCCCGATCGACCCGGTCAAGGCGCGCGAGATATTTATCCGTTCGGCCCTGGTGGAAGGCGAATACGACACCCGCTCGGCCTTCTTCGGCCACAACCGCAAGCTGCTCAAGGACATCGACGAGCTCAGCCACCGCTCGCGCGACGCCCGCCTGGCGGTCGACGAACAGGACCTGTACGCCTGGTTCGACGAACGCATCCCGGAGGACGTGCACAACGGCGCCGCGTTCGAGCGATGGCTGCGCGAGGCCGAGGCCAAGTCGCCCAGGCTGCTGCACCTGCGCCGCGAGGACCTGCTCAAGGAACGCGGCGCCGATGCCCGCGCCTTCCCCAAGGAACTCGACCTGGGCGGCGTGAAGTTCGCCCTCGCCTATCGCTTCGACCCCGGCGCCGAGGACGACGGCGTCACCCTGCTGATCCCGCTCGCCGCGCTCAACCAGGTGCCGGCCGAACGTTGCGACTGGCTGGTGCCCGGCCTGCTGGAGGAGAAGATGGCCGCCCTGATCAAGGGCCTGCCCCAGTCGGTGCGCCGCGCCTTCGTGCCGGTGCCCGAATTCGCCCGCGCCGCGGCCGCCGCGCTGACCCCGGGCGCCGGCGGCCTGACCGACGCCCTGGCCGACTTCCTGGCCCGGACCACCGGCCAGAACATCGTGCGCGACGCCTGGCGGCCGGAAGTGCTGGCGCCGCACCTGACCATGAACTACCGGGTGCTGGACGAGAACAACCGCATCCTGGCCGAGGGCCGCGACCTCGCCGCCCTGCGCCGCCAGCTCGGCGGCGAGGCCAGCAAGTCGCTGCAGCAGGCGGTCGCGCCGGGCGAGCGGGACGAGATCGGCCGCTGGGATTTCGGCGACCTGCCGGAGCGGGTCGAGGTCACCAGCGGCGGCCGCAAGGTGGCCGCCTTCCCGGCCCTGGCCGAGGACGCCGGCCGGATCGGCCTGCGCCTGCTGGACAGCCCGAGCCTGGCCCGCGACAGCCACCGGCGCGGCGTCTGCCGCCTGGTCTGGCGCGCCTTCCCCGACCTGCTCAAGCAGACCGAGAAGGACCTCGGCACCCGCCTGAAGCAGCCGGCCATGCAGTACGCCCTGATGGACAAGTCGCTCGGCCTCGCCGACCTGCTGGCCGACGTGCTCTATGCCGCGGCCCGCGCCGCCCTGGCCATGGACCCGGCCGACCTGCGCCGGCAGAACGAATTCGACAGCGCCGCCCAGACCGCCCGGCCGCGGCTAGCCGAGCTGGCCAGGGAGACGGCGCGCCTGGCGGCGGAATGCCTGGACCACGCCCACCGTCTGAAACGCGAGCTGGCCAAGCCGCTGCCGGTGAAGGAGGCCGGGCCCGACATGCAGGCCCAGTTGCAGGCGCTGGTCTTCCCGGGCTTCGTCGCCCGCATCGAACCGGCCCGGCTGGTGCACCTGCCGCGCTACCTGAAGGCCATGGAACGGCGCCTGGAGAAGATGGCCGGCCGGCCCGACCGCGACCTCCAATCCCTGCGCGCCATGGCCCCGCTGCTCGGCCAATGGCAGGCCCGCTGCCGGCGCGAGGAACAGGCCAGCGGCCTGTCGGCCGAGATGACCGACTTCCGCTGGCGGCTGGAGGAACTGCGCGTCTCCCTCTTCGCCCAGGAACTGAGGACCCCCGAGCCGGTGTCGCTCAAGCGCCTGGAAAAACTCTGGAGCGAATTCAAATAGCCGACTGATCCGTTCAAGTTCCACGGCCGCCGGCCGTTAATGCGCAAAACGATAGCCAGCCAACGAGGAGAACACATGGGTTTGCTGCATGCCTTGAAAAAGCGGGTCGCGGCCAAGGTATTGGTCGTCGCGGCCATCGGTTTCGTGGTCGAATTGGCGTCCAGTTATACCTTCTCCCATTACAGCGAGCGTTCGCTGGCCGACGACCTGCTGGCCGACCAGGTCAGGAACATCGCCGACAACTACTTCGACAGCCTCAACAAGCTGATGCTGACCGGCGGCATGGCCAACCGTGCCGAACTGCGCAAGGCCTTCCTGGCGCAAAGCGACATACTGGAAGCCCGAGTGATCCGGGGCGACGCGGTCAAGGGCCAGTACGGCCCGGGCGAGGCCGACGAAGCGCCGGTGGATGCCCTCGACCAGGCCGCCCTGGCCGGCAAGGAATCGGTCGTCATCCGCGACACCGACAAGGGCAGGCAGATGACCATCGTCCGGCCCTACAAGGCGACCGCCGACACCCGCGGCGTCAACTGCCTGCAATGCCACAGCGTGCCCGAGGGCACCGTGCTCGGCGTGGTCCGCATCACCCACGACCTGGCACCGACCGACGCCAGGATCCGCGCCAATGACCTGGTCACCGCCCTGATCAACATCGCCTTGTTCAGCGGCGGCTTCCTGCTCCTGATCTGGCTGATGAAGCGCTTCGTGACCTCGCCCATCAATCACCTGTCCGAGGTCATGTCCCAGGTCGAGCGGGAATCGAACCTGCAACTGCGCATCCCGCCCTGCAGCGAAGATGAGATCTGCGGCGTGGCCCACAGCTTCAACACCATGCTCGACCGCTTCGCCGCCATGCTGCTGCAGGTGCGCCAGAACACCGAACGGCTGAGCACGCTGGCCCACCAGCTGGTGGCCACGGCCGCGGACAGCGAACAGGGAGTGGGCCGACAGCTCGACGACACCGAAGCGCTGGGCCAGGTGCTGCAGCGCCTGTCGCAGACCGTGCAGCAAGTGGCCGAGGACATCCGCGATGCCGCCGCCGCAGCCCGGGGCGCCAACGCCCAGGCCAAGGACGGCACCCGGGTGGCCGGGACGGCCGTCGACGCGATCCGGACCATGTCGGTCCGGCTGCAGGGGGCGGCCGGCGACATCCGCCAACTGGACACCGACAGCCGCGACATCGGCGGCGTGCTCGGCCTGATCCGCGAGGTCGCCGACCAGACCAACCTGCTGGCCCTGAACGCCGCCATCGAGGCGGCCCGGGCCGGCGAGGCCGGACGCGGCTTCGCCGTGGTGGCCGACGAGGTACGCAACCTGGCGCAGCGCACCCAGGACGCCACCGGCGAGATCGAAGCCATCATCGCCCGGCTGCAGGCCAACGCCGAACGGGCGGTGGGCACCATCCGGGAAGCCGAAGCGCAATCCAGGCAAAGCGTCGATTTCGTGCAGGACACGGCCGCCGCGCTGGGCAGCATTTCGGAGGCGGTGGACCACATCACGCAAATGACCGCCCGGGTGGCGGAAAGCGCCCAGAGCCAAGGTCACGATGCCGAGGACATCACCCATAGAGTGGCGGACATCGGCCAGGTGGCGCGGGAATCCGCCGCCAGTTCCCATCAGGTGCACGATGCGGCGGAACAACTGGCCGGCATCGCGGAGGAACTGAGCGGCCAGGTCGCCCGCTTCAAGCAGTGAGTTCTGCCTACCCCTCCCGCGAGCGCCGCCAGGCGCGGGCCTTGCCGGACCAGAGCCAGACGTAGTTCAGGCCGGAAATCAGGACCAGCAGCCCGGTCATCCAGACGAACGGTTTCAGCAAGCCGAAATTCCAGCCCAGGGCGGTGTCGGCCAGGCTTGCGCTGACCAGCAGGAACTCAGCCGCCGTAGCGGTCTTGCCCCACCAGGTCGGCGCCACCTCAAGGCCCCCGGTCAGGGTCCGGTAGGCGGCGGCGCCGAGCAGCACGACGATGTCGCGCAGGCCGACCAGGATGCCCAGCCAGAGCGGCAGCACGTCGAGCCAGATCAGCATGAACAGGGTGGAGAGCAGCATGGCCTTGTCGGCGATGGGGTCGAGCCAGGTGCCGAGCACGCTGCGCTGGTTCAACAGGCGGGCCAGGCTGCCGTCGAGCAGGTCGGTCAGGGCCGCCGCCGCGAACAGCCAGAAGGCGAATTCCAGCCTGCCTTCGGCCAGGCCCCAGACGACGCAGGGCACCAGCAGCAGCCGGATGACCGTCAACAGATTGGGCAGGGTCAGGTTGCCGTGATCCATGGCAAGGAGGATAGCCCAGGCAATATGGCGCGCGCGTTTTCGGTGGTCGCCCGCGCCACCTCTGCCAACCGGATATTGCGCAGCTCGGCCAGGGTGGAGGCGATCCGGGGCAGTTCGGCCGGCTCGTTGCGGCCGCTCCCGACCCAGGCCGGCGGAATGTCCGGACTGTCGGTTTCCAGGACGATGGCATCGAGCGGTAGTTCGACCGCGAGCGCCCGCAACCGGGTCGCCCGCTGCCAGGTGAATGCGCCGCCGAAACCCAGCTTGAAGCCCAGCCTGATGAACTCGTCGGCCTGCTGGCGACTGCCGCTGAAGGCATGGGCGATGCCGCCGCGTACCTTGAACCGGCGCAACTGCTTCAATATCTGGTCGTTGGCGCGGCGGCAATGGAGCAGCACGGGCAGGTCGTAGTCGCGGGCGATCTTCAACTGCTCGACGTAGAAGAACTCCTGGCGGGCGAAATCCAGCCCCGGCTCGAACAGGTCCAGACCGATTTCCCCGATCGCCACCGGCCGCCAAGCCTCGACCCGTTCCCGCAGGGCGGCCAGGTGTCGCTCGTGGTGGACCTGGATGTACATCGGATGCATGCCCCAGGCCGGCACGCAGCCGGCATAACGCCGGCAGCAGTCGGCCACCTCGGTACAGTTCGCCTCGGTCACCGCCGGCACGACCTGAGCCACGACGCCGGCCGCCAGCGCCCGTTCGTGGACCGCCGCGCGGTCGGACTCGAACTCGCCGGCATCGAGGTGACTGTGGGTATCGATAAGCTGGACCTTGGCCATATGTCTCCGACTGAAATAGGCTCCAAGCCGAATATTCTCGATACCGGCCCCGGCGTCAATCCGGAAACGGGCCGGCATGAACCGTCGCATTTCCTATCATGAATCTTGAGCGATCGGCCCGGGCGCTTCCGGGACCGGCCGCCATTAAGGCGTGCATTGAGTGCGAGCACGCCAATCGATAGGGAGGGCAGGCACACCTGTCCAAGATGATCCAGCAAAGCATCGCGAGGAGGGAACGATGTCCAATGCCATCAGCAATCTCATCGGCCAATCGGCCGCCTTCAAGCATGCGCTCTCGATGATCGAGCGCATCGCCCGCTACGACGCGCCGGTACTGATCCAGGGCGAGACCGGCACGGGCAAGGAACTGGCCGCACGCGCCATCCATGGCCTGAGCAAGCGGCGGGACGCACCGTTCGTGCCGCTCAATTGCGGCGCGGTGCCGGAAACACTGTTCGAATCCGAACTGTTCGGCTGCGAGCCCGGCGCCTACACCGATGCCCGAAACGGGCGCAAAGGCCTGGTCGCCGCGGCGGAAGGTGGAACCTTGTTTCTGGACGAACTGGACAGCTTGTCCCCCCGGGCGCAGGTGGCGATCCTGCGCTTCCTGCAGGACCAGACCTATCGCCCGCTGGGCGGCACCCGCGAACGCTTGGCCAACGCCCGCATCGTGGCCGCGGCGAGTCCGCGCATGCCCGGTCTGATCGAAAACGGGGACTTCAGGGCCGACCTGGCGTTCCGTATCGACGTGCTGAGCCTGCACATTCCGCCGCTGCGCGAGCGGCCCGGCGATCCTCTCCTGCTGGCCGAGTATTTCATCCGCAGCTATGCCTCCCTATATGGCCACGCCGCCCGCCCCGTGGACCCGACCTGCCTGGACTGGCTGGAGAGCCATTGCTGGCCGGGCAACGTACGGGAACTGGACAATCTGGTGCATCGCGCATCGCTCCTGACCGACGCAGCCAAGATATGGCTCGGCCCGACTCCCTCCCTCAGGCCGCCTGCCAGCCACGGGATCAAGACCGCCTCCGCAACAGCCACGGCCGGCTACCGCGAATCGAGGGAACAGATACTGCATGCCTGGGAACGCCAATATCTGCAGGAACTGATGCTGGCGACCGGCGGCAACGTCACCCGGGCCGCCGCCATGGCCGGCAAGGAAAGACGCGCTCTCGGCAAGTTGCTCAAGCGCCACGGCCTGAGCCGGGTCGTTTCCGACCCACTTGGGTCACATCAGGCGCATCCGGCCCGCACTCCGTTCCACCCGGCCCCGACCTAGGACTTCCCGTCCGGCCGCGGCCATCCATCCGGGTCGCCCGCAACCCGAACAGGCCCAACTCTTGCCCGCCTTTTTCTGGCAATCCGAATACAAAACAAGCAAAAACATAAAGTTACACACAAAAAGACAAGCCGGCACGGCTCTTGCCTGCCAACACCCCGAGCCTATCGACATGGGCCCTGCCCCGCTCGACACGGTGACCGCCAGCTGACCGGCAGTCGCCGGCGCGGCGCCCTTAGGGCAGGACGACAACGACAAGGAGCCGCCCCGTTGCGGCCCGATCAAGGAGCGGGTACAGGCATGGCTGGTTTCACGAGTATCGCCGCCGTCGGAAAAAGCATCGAGCGCCTGCTCGCCGATGCCTTCGCGCAACGCCAGCCGGTGCCGGGCAAGGACACCAAGGCGGTGCTGATCCGCACCGAGGATCTCGCTCCGGACCAGGTCAAGGACAAGATCGGCGACTATGCCCTGTCGGTCCTGCTCTACCGGGTGGATTTCAACAAGACCATGCGCGCCGCCTGGTCGGCGGCCGGCCACGCCGACGGCCGCGGCTATCTGGCGCTCGACCTGCACTACCTGCTGACCCCCTGGGCCGACAACGCCGAACACCAGCACAACATCGTCGGCCGGGCCATGCAGGCCATCGAGCAGACCCCGGTCCTGTCCGGCGCCCTGCTCTACGCGCCGGTGCTGCCGGCCACGCCGCAGTACGCCGGCGAGCCCGAAGCGGCGCCGACCGATTCGGTGCAGCTGATCCTGGAGGAGATCTCCACCGAGGCCCTGATGCGGACCTTCGACTCGCTGCCCAGCGACTACCACCTGTCGGTGCCCTACGTGGCCCGGGTGGTGCGGGTCGACACCTACGAGGCCCTGCCGGCGGCTCCGGTCACCGACGCCGACATCGAACTGCGGGTGACGCCGTGACCGAACTGATCAGCGTCCGGCCCCTGGCCCTGGAGGACACGATCCCGGCCGACCGGATCGGCCACCGCCTGGCCATGGGCGTGCAGTTCGCCGACGCCTTGAGCCGGCTGCCGGTGTTCGCGCCGCTGACCTGTGACCTGGAGGCCATCGGCAGCCGCCCCTGCAGCCGGCGTTGCGAGATCCACAACCTGGGCCGCCAGGCCCTGCGTCACGCCGGCCGCCTGGCCAAGCTGCTGGCGCGGGCGGTGGCGCTGGGCCAGTCCACGGCCTTCAGCCTGCGGGTCTACGGCCGCCGCAACCCCGCCGTAGACGGCTACCTGACCGACAACGATCCGCGCCTGTACGTGCCACGCCGGCTGGCGCTGACGCCGGTGCTGGGCGCCGACGGCATCCCACCCGCCAGCCGCGACAACATCCGCAACGCCTGGCTCTGGCCGGGCGCCGCCTATCCTCTGCCGGCCCGGGCCACCGCCCTGCGCGGCCGCATCCGCAAGGGACTGTCGCTCGACCAGGCGGTGGACGTGCCCTGGGCGCGGGTGGTGGTGACCCGGCCGGGCAGCGGCGCGGCCGACTTCACGACCGAGGCCAAGCTGGCCTGGGGCCACGGCGACGACCGGGGCGAGTTCCTGGTGCTGCTCGGCGCCGAAGCCGTGCCCGGCGGGGTCAGCCTGCCGGCCAGCCTGAGCCTGCGCCTGTGGGTATTCCTGCCGCCGCCGGCAGTGAGCTTCGATCCCGCCGACCCGCTCGCCAGCCTGCCGCTGGAAGACGGCGGTACCGCCCCGTCGAACGACGCGCTGCGCGGCACAGCCATCCCGCCGGGCTACGTGCAGCAGGCCGCCATCGACCTGACGGTCAAGCCGGGCGGCAGCCAAAGCATCGCGGAGGCCACCTTGTTGTACGGGTGACATACCGAACAGGGCGCCACGGCGTTCGCCGGGCGCGTGGTCTGCAATCTGACTGACGTTGAAAGGAACACCATGCCCGAGTATCTAGCACCTGGGGTCTATGTCGAGGAGGTCAGCTTCCGCTCCAAATCGATCGAAGGCGTCCCCACCAGCACCACCGGATTCGCCGGCATCACCCGTTACGGCCCGGTGCAATACAGCGCCGGCCCGGGCACGACCAAGCCGCGCCTGATCACCTCCTACACCGAGTTCGAGCGGGTCTACGGCGGCCTGCAGCCGCTCGAACTGGCCACCGGCGAGCGGACCAGCTACCTGGCCCACGCTGCCCGCGCCTTCTTCGCCAACGGCGGCCAGCGGCTGTACGTGTCGCGGGTCTACGCCAAGGGCGCCACGGACGGCGTGGCGTCGCTGGACGTTCCGGTATCCAGCGGCTCGGCGAAATGGCGGGCGCGCTGGCCGGGCAAGGATGGCAACTGCCTGGTCGACGTCAGCGTGACCCGGAGCAAGAACCTGGCCTTCAAGTACCCGCCCACCGCCGGCGACATTCTCAAGAAGGACCTCTGGGGCGTGCAAGCCAAGAGTGTCAAGGCCGGCGCGGTGGTCGAGCTCACCAACCCGCTGCCGGCGCCGCCCGGCAAGCCGCCAGCCGGCAACTATCCGCTCGACGAGAGCAACCTGTACGTCGTCCAGGTGGACAACAACGGCAAGCAGACCTTCGTCGGCACCGGCGGCGTCGCCGACCTGTCCGGACTCGACCCGGCTGCCATCCAGCTCTGCCTGGTCGAGCTCACGGTCACCGTGTACGGCCCCGACGGCCGGATCGACAGCTACACCCAGCTGGCCGCCGGCGACCCGCAGCACCGCAACATCACCAAGGTGCTGGAGGCGGACGACCCCGAAGACGAGAACGCCCGGGTCTGGCTGGACTGGGCGCCCAATCCAGCCGACGACGCGTTCGCCCCGGCCCGGCTGATGAAGGGTCTGCAGTCGGCGGACAAAGGCCTGTCCGGCGGCGACGACGGCGCGGTGCCCAGCGGCACGGACCTGGAAGGCATGGAGGCCGACGCGGACGACGTCAGCATCAAGGCCACCGGCCTGGAGGCCTTGGGCGAGATCGACGACATCGCCATCGTCGCCCTGCCCGACGCAGGCACTCTGGACGGCGACGACGCCATCGTCGACGCCACCGGCCGCCTGATCGCCCACGCCGAGAAATACCGCTACCGGATCGCGGTGGTTGACGGCAAGGAGAACAGCTCCATCTCCGAGATCCGCGACTATCGCGGCAAGTTCGACAGCAAGTACGCCGCCCTCTACCACCCCTGGATCGAGATCCTCGACCCGCTGGTGCCCGCGGTGCCCGGCGTGCCGCCGCAGAAGCTCACCCTGCCGCCGTCCGGCTTCGTCTGCGGCATCTACGCCCGGAGCGACATCGAGCGCGGCGTGCACAAGGCCCCGGCCAACGAGATCGTGCGCGGCCTGACCCGATTCGAGATCAACATCAACAAGGCCCGCCAGGACGTGCTCAACCCCGAAGGCGTCAACTGCCTGCGCTTCTTCGAGGGCCGCGGCAACCGCGTCTGGGGCGCCCGCACCATGAGCTCGGACCCGGAATGGAAGTACGTCAACGTGCGCCGGCTGTTCATCTACGTCGAGCACTCCATCGACAAGGCCACCCAGTGGGCGGTGTTCGAACCCAACAACGAACGCCTGTGGGCCAACATCCGCAGCATGGTGGAGGACTTCCTCTACGTGCTCTGGCGCGACGGCGCGCTGATCGGCGCCAAGCCTGAGGAGGCCTACTTCGTGCGCTGCGACCGCACCACCATGACCCAGAACGATCTCGACAACGGCCGCATGATCTGCCTGGTCGGCATCGCCCCCAGCCGTCCGGCCGAGTACGTGATCTTCCGGATCGGCCAGTGGACCGCCGACGCCACTAGCTGAACGAGGAGAACGCCAAATGGCAACCCAACGCAACAACCCCTACGGCGCATTCAACTTCCTGGTCTCGCTCGGCACCGGCGACGAGTCCAGCGTCATCGCCGGCTTCTCGGACGCCAGCGGGCTGTCCCAGGAAATCAACTATTCCGAGTACCGCAACGGCAACGACAAGGTGAACACTGTGCGCAAGGTGGCCAACACCTTCAAGCACGAGGACGTGACCCTGAAGCGCGGCCTGATCGGCGCCACCGACCTGTTCCAGTGGGTGAAGGACGTGCGCGAGGGCGGCGACGGTCGGCGCACCGTGACCATCACCGTGCTGGACGAGGCGCGCAACCCGGTCGCCGCGTTCAAGCTGACCAACGCCCAGCCCAAGAAGTGGGTCGGTCCCACCCTGGCGGCCAAGGGCGGCGGCGAGGTGGCGATGGAGGAGTTGCACCTGGTGTGCGAGAACATCGACTACGTCTGAGCCGGACCAGGCGCTAGACGGCCATGCTGCCCTCCGTCCGCACTCCGCTCGGCGCACCCGGCGCATTCGCCCTGCCCGATGCGCGCCCGCCCAGCCTGCACCCGCAGCGCATGGACGTGTGCGCCTTCGTCGGCGTGGCGCCGCGCGGCCCGGCCTGCGAGCCGGAGAACGACCACGGCTGGATCAGCGGCCACCGCCTGGTGACCGACCCGTCCATCCCCCTGCGCCGGACCCGGGCCATCGCCGTGTCCAGCTTCGACGAATACCGCCTCCATTTCGGCGGCTTCGAGGGACCGGGCGCCCTGCCCCACGCCGTGGCCTCGTTCTTCGAACAGGGCGGCCGGCTGGCCTGGGTGGCGCGCATCGTCCACGCCGAGCCGACGGCCGCGCTGGCCGACGGCCGCGCCCGGGGCAGCCTGGCCGACCAGCAGCCGTTCGTCGGCGAACGGGCCTTCCTGGCCCGCAACCCGGGCGACTGGGGCACCCGGCTCACGGTCCAGGTCGGCTTCTCCACCACCCCGCTGGCCTTCAGCCAGGACGGCGCCGAAATCCGGGTCGATCCCCGCTCGCCGGTCACTCCCGGCTGCCTGCTCCGCTTCACCGACGCCATGGGCAACGGCAGCCTGGCCTACTGCGACGCCGTCGCC